>JAXHLO010000024.1:0-163208 GCA_034522075.1 Gammaproteobacteria bacterium
CTTGATCTCTGCGTCCGCCAGCTCCTCGATCGGTGTGTCCGGCTCATTGATCACCTGGGGATGAGAACGCACCGTTTCCTTGACGATCGCCAGCATCGCCGGAATATCCGTCTTGTAGGACACCTGAAAATTCAGCGCATAGCGTTGCTTCTTGTTCTTGTGCGTCCAGTTGACGAAGCGTGTGGTGATGAACTGTTCATTGGGGACCATCACATCCTTGCCGTCGAAGGTCTCCATCAACGTGGAGCGCATGTTGATGTCACGGATAGTACCCATCCGCCCATCGTCCAGCTCGATGTAGTCACCGACCTTGATGGAACGGTCCAGGAGTATGATGAGGCCAGAGATGAAGTTGGAGGCAATGGCCTGCAGGCCGAACCCGAGGCCGACCCCAAGAGCGCCACCGAACACGGCCAGCGCCGTGAGATTGACGCCCATGATCTGCAGCAGCAGGATGAATATCACGATGAACAGGCCGACCTGGAACAGCTGTGCGAAGATCTCGCGGATCTCGAGATTGACAGCGTCCTGCTTGCGGATCATTTGCTGGCCGAAGCGGTTCAGGAACAACCCTGCCCAGAAGAGGATCGAGCCGAAGATGATGACCCGGAACAGCCCGTAGGCGGACAGGCGGATGTTGCCGATGTGGATGTCCAGTGCGTCCAGGTAGGTCACCAGCGGGGCGAGCACATCGAAGATCTCCAGGATGGCGATGGGAATCAGGAACCACTTGAAGATGATGTGGATGAACAGGCTGCTGACAAAGCGGCTCACGATGCTGTACAACGTAAAGACCACGGCCAGGCTCTGACAGGCTCGCGCCAGCCAGCTCTGGCCCACCAGCTCGTCACTCAGTTCGACCACCACACCCATGGCCACCACCGTGAAGATGGGGAACAGCAGATCAGCAAAGCGGTAGACCCCTTGTTTCAGCGGCAGCCGAGACGCCTTCCGGCGGCTCCTGGCGCAGCAAGAGGGAAAGACTTTTCAGCCGCGACGGCCAGGGAATAGGACAGCAGGACCCCGACGAGGATCATTCCGATCTGGGTATATAAGCGGGGACTGGCGGCCCACTCGACGGTAAGATCGACCATCTGCTGAAACTGTGTCATGAGGGCCTGACTATCCACGTAAGTGCGTCTCCTGCTGGCTGTTCGATCGGTTGACACCCAACGTCGACATTTTCCCATGGGAGAGGAGGGACTGCGCGGTGCGAGGTACCGATTGTACCGACTTTACTCGACTCGCTGACCTGGGCGCAGCGTCGTGTGCCGGCGCTTTGCGGCTCTGTCGTGTGCGGCGCTAATACAAGCGCTCTTGAAACTCCACAAATATCTCTCTGATATTTTTCACTGGACCCAGCTCCGTGATCGCGTCACCGACGCTGTGGTACTTGAGTTCGATCAAATACGGCAGTTTCTCGGTATCGAGTTCGGCGACGCCACGAGCCACATAGTGGCCGAGCACGAAATTCAGAAACTCCCTCTGCCGATAGTCATAGTTCTGCAACACCCGATCGCGGCGTGTTTCCGCGCGCTCGGCGCGGGTTACCGGCGGCAGCCTGAAGGCGATATAGGCCGAGACGTCGGATAACCTTTTTCGGCGTGCACCATTTCGCCATCTCGCGAAATGGTCTTGACCCTGAGCCCTTTTCTTCCAGCCCCGCCAGCACACTAGCAAAGTCCGGCTCGCCCGGCACATCACCACTAAGCCAACGCACAAAGGCGGCCCATTGCGGTTGCTTTTCAGCGGCACCGAGGGGAGCCGGGTATTTCGTCGCTCAAAGGTCGCCCTGATAGCCCGGGACAGGGTCGCCAGCCCGAAATCGAAATGGCGCGAGAGCAACCAGATATCGTAGAAATCCTTCATGCGGCTGTTCAGCGCCCCCAGGGCCACCATCGCCGAACTCTGGCACGGTATTCCCGGCTGTAGCAATAAAGTTGCCTCCGGCGACTGACTCAGACGGAAGAGAAACCGCTCCATCACATAGAACTGCAGAATCTCCTGAAACGGCCGGCCCTGGGCGCGCGACAGGTTCAGCAGACGCTGACGAACGGAGGCCGGAACATTGCGCATCAGAGGCTGGCCTCAAGATATGGCCGCATCCCTTTCGCCACGCGGCATATCCGGGCATATTCCAGCACCTCGTTATAGTCGGGCCGATGGCGCTTCGGGTATAGCCGGATCGCCTCCAGCACCACATCCATGCCCAGACGACTGCGGTAGGCAAAGCAATCCGCCAGCGTCTTTTCCGGGCTGTACACCCGGAGCGTCGTGCCATCCACCTGATGCAGCTCAACGCCGCTGGTAAACCGCCTGCCCGAGAACCGGTAGCCGCGCACCGGCGGATAGTCCAGCTTCGGCAGGCGAGCGTTGCGGGCCACCGCCAGATCGATGCGGCGCGGAATCTGGGTGGTCATGTCATGCCAGGCCAGCGCCGAGACCAGGCAGAGCACCGCCTTCGGGAAGCGTGTGGCCACGGCCAGCAGGTCCGGGTTGCCCACCGGCGGCAGCTCCGTCAGCCGATACAGCCCGCGGCTCACCGGCTCGATCGCACCCTGGTCACGCAGCTTGTAGAACTGGTAGCGATTAACGCCCTGCGCCAGCGCTTCGCTCAGGCGCAGTTGCCCACCCCGCGAGCGAAACAGCGCCACGAGATCAGCGGTAGCAGAGTGTGAAGTAGCAGCAGACATCATGGCTTTTCAGACAAACCGCCTCCAGAAATACTTTTCTGGTGACAGTTTGTCTGGCCCGGGGTGGCCAGTCAAATAATGACCCGCCTGGTACCGGCCCCGGCTTACGACCCGCCAACGCGTTTACCGGTGCCCATGGGGACCATGCCCTGGTCGCGCAGCTTGCGGATGGCATCATTAACCGGGTTTAGTGAACAGCGGCCCGATCCATTAATGGCGTTCATCGTTCAATTCATGGCGGAGAGGCAGGGATTACCGTCGCCACTGCGTGGCAACGTTCTCTCCGGCGGCTGCGCCGCCTACGAGTCGAACCTCAGGGACCCCGACTCGACAACCCCCTTCACCAACAAAAAAGGGGCCCGTTGGGCCCCTTTTTTGTTGGCGGAGAGCAGGGATTCGAACCCTGGGACCCCTTGCGGGTCACTGATTTCGAGTCATGCTTGGATCCGAATCGGCATTTTTTAATGACAACCAAGTCCGCATGCGGCGCAGGATGCGTATTCTGGGAAAACTTGGCGGGTAATGCCACCAAAAGCTCGGAATCGTATTCGGCCGCGGGGGTCACCTGAATTACCGCCGCCGCTGCGCGGCGACGTTGTCTTCGGCTACCGCCGCCGCTGCGCGGCGACGTTGTCTCCGCCCTTCGCCTCCAGCGAAGGCCTCCGGCTCGAGTCAGGCCCGTTCGACCGCTCCGGCACCTCTCCAAAGGAAAACCAAGTCCGCATGCGGCGCGGGACGCGTATTCTGGGAAAACATCGCGCGTAATTCCACCACAATCTCGAAGCCGCGAACCGCTCCGGCTGTCCGCTGGATCACCACCGCCCGCTTGCCGTAACCACCGTCGTCAAGCATGCTCCCTATTAACACACTGGCATTCCGGCCCTCGCGGAGGACATGGCAATCGCCATGGGGAGAGACTGCGACATGCGATACCAGAGCAATCATCTGCTCACGGCCCGCGACCGAATGTGGCGGGCCGGCCTGATCGCCCTTTACTCAACACTCATCCATTCCCGGTGACTGTGAAGGCCCCCGCCGAGCCCCTGGTCCGGCAACTCTCGGTGGTTGCCCTGTGGTTGTTGATCGTCAACGGCATGGTGGGTGCCGGAATCTTCGGCTTGCCTGCTGAGGCGGCGCGGCTGGCCGGCAACTTCAGTCCGTGGGTGTTCGTGATCTGTGCGGGGCTGATGTTTCCCATCATCCTCACGTTTGCGCAGCTATCGAGTCATTTCGGCGGTACCGGCGGCGCCATGCTCTACGCCGGCACTGCATTCGGGCCCATGGTGGAATTTCAGGCCGGGTGGGCGTTCTACATCGCGCGGCTCACGGCGTTTTCGGCGAATCTGAATCTGCTGGTGGTGACCCTGGGCTATTTCTGGCCGCTGGCGGCCCAGGGCGCCATGCGGATCACCCTGCTGTTCGTGACGTGCGCGCTGTTCACCTTGATCAATGTGGCCGGGGCCAGGCGTGCGATTACCTGGCTCGGCGCCCTGACCGTGCTCAAATTCCTGCCGCTGATCGGCGTCATCGCGTTCGGCCTGCACCACCTTGACCCGGCCGTTCTGGCACCGGTGGTCGAGACCTCCACCACCTCCACAGATCTGGGCGCGGCAATTCTGCTCGTGATCTATGCCTATGTGGGATTCGAATCGGGGCTGGTGCCCGCTGCCGAGGCGCGCCGGCCGCAGCGCGACATGCCGCGGGCCCTGCTGGCGGCGCTGCTGACGGTCAGCGTGCTGTATGCGGGGGTTCAGGCCGTAAGCATGGCCGCGCTGCCGGAGCTGGCGTCGAGCGCGCAGCCCGTTGTGGCCGTGGCGGATGTGCTCCTCGGTCCCGTGGGGGCGGTGATTCTCACCGCCGGTATTCTGGTTTCCGTGGGCGGCAACCTGCTGGGCTCGGCTTTCACGACGCCCCGGGTGACCTATCGGCTGGCGCTGGACGGTTATCTGCCGCGGTGGCTCGGTGCAGTGCACCCGAAGTACAACACGCCGGCGTGGTCCATCATCGCCTACGGTGTGTTGTGCTTCCTGTTAGCGGTGAAAGGCAGCTTCGCCTGGCTGGCCGGATTGAGCGTACTGACCCGGATTCTGTTGTACCTGTGCTGCATCGGCGCGGTGCCGCGGATACGGCGGCTGTTTGCGGACGATGCCGGCGCACTGCGCCTTCCCGGCGGCTATGCCGTGCCAATAATTGCCGCTGCTGTGTGCCTGGCTCTGCTGACCCGGGTGGGCAGTGCAGCCTGGCTGGTGACCGCGGCATTCCTGGCGGTGGGTACGGTGTTGTATCTGCTTGCCCGGGCCAGCCGGCCGAATTCCCCCTGACTCAGTCAGCGCCGCCCTGACGCCGATCGGTCGGCGGGCGACGATGACGCTGGCCCGAGGGAGTCGATGGCCGTCCAGTCGGCGCCGTCGCTCTGGGTGGCGAACGACAGCGCAGCGACGCGATCACGGCAGGGCTCGAAGGCGGCTTCGAGCAACTCCGGGTGGTTGTTCTGCTCGCTCACATGGCCGACCACCACCTGCAGTTGCGCATGGGCCACGGCGTCGAGAAATCCAGCCGCCTGGGCGTTGGAGAGATGGCCCAGGTTGCCGGCGATGCGCCGCTTCACCGATGGCGGATAGCTGCCGTCCAGCAGCGTGGCCGGATCGTAGTTGCTTTCCATGAACAGGCCCTGACAGGCGCTGAACTGCTCACAGACGAACGGCGTCACGTGACCAAGATCGGAGACCACGCCGAGCTTGATGTCATCGTGCTGAAAGCAGAACTGAGTGGGTTCCCGGGCATCGTGGGGCACGATCACCGGGTTCACGGTCACGGCGCCGATCTGAAATGGCTGGTGTGCATCGATGACCTCGCCGCGCAGACCCCAGCGCACGGCTTTCATGGTGCCGAAGGAAGCGAACACCGGCAGGGCGTAGCGATGCGCCAGGGCGGCCACGCCGCCGATGTGGTCGGAATGCTCGTGGGTGACGAGAATGGCGCTCAGATCACCGGGGCGAGCGCCCAGACGCGCCATGCGCCGCTCGGTCTGCTTCAACGTGAAGCCGCAATCTACCAGGATGAGTTCGCCGCCGATCTCCACCAGCGTGCCGTTGCCGCGGCTGCCGCTGCCGAGCGAGGCGAATCGGGTCAACTGGCGTACTCGCGGATCATTACCAGCACACGCTGGCCGAATTCCCGGTCCAGTGGACGGCCTTCGGCATCCAGCGCCGAAACTGCGAAGCCAGTGCCGTCGGCAGGTTCGAGTTTGAGCTGCAGGTCGCGCAGATCGTCACCGCCGAAGGTGAACATGCGGCGGAAAAAGCCCTTTTCCTCCGCTTCCACGTCCAGGTCTTCCGGCACCGTGATGCGATAGACACCCGCCTGCTCATCGGCTTCAGCGACCTCGATGGCCGCACGAGTCAACGACTGACCCAGGGTTGCCCAGGCGCGCTCGCGGTCCAGGCGAAGCTGCAGCACCGGATCACCATCGGCATCGATACCGAGCGACGACTTGACGCCGGCGCCGATGTCCTGGGCGACCATGGAAACGGTCTGCTCTGCGACGCGCGCCGCGATGTAGGCGCCCAGTTCATTGAGCGCTTCCTGTTCGATTGCGGGGGCATGCGAGGGAATGGACGCCAGATCGGTCACCCGCGGCGGGCTGGGCTCGGCGAATTCCGTGTTCTCGTAACGCAGGTGCACCTCGGTGGTACGCTCGCGCAGACCCGGTTCCACCCGCAGCCGCAGACGATCGCGGCCGCCGGCCAGATCCGCCTCGTTTTTACCGTCGCGAATGACCTGACGGATCACGTCGCGGTACGGCTGATCGGGCACGTCCAGCCACTGGGTATCGAGCCGGCCCTCGCTGGGAACTTCCCAGTCCAGACCCACGCCGTTCTCCGCAAGAAACTGCTTCACCTTCGGCCAGACGGTGGTTGGCGGCTCGGGGATGACCAGCCAGCGCCGGTCACCCAGACGCTGAATGCGGACTTCATCACGGTTGTCGTTGGCGTAAATCGTGTCCGGCCGGGGCGGCCGCTCCGGATAGTATTCCGGGCGCAGCCGGGAGGTGATGTCCGGAATGGGAAAGGGATCCTGCACGCGAGCTGTGTCCAGCCCCTCAGGAATCTTCAGAGGCTCGTTTTCCTCAGCGTCCAGATAGTCGTCGGTCTTGTCGACGAACACGCCTTTATCATCAGAGAGCCACGCGCAGCCCGCCACCAGAAGCAACACCGCCATCGGCACAATCCGTAACATCACATAGCCCCCGCTTCCTGAAGCAGACGGCGCAATTCCGGCCGGTGCTGCTCCGACAACTCGATGAGTGGCAGGCGTATGCCTGGTTCGATTCGGCCCATTTCATACAGTGCCCACTTGGTCGGCGTGGGGCTCGACTCGACGAACAGAAAACGGTGCAGCGGCTGCAGCGCGGCATCGATCTGCCGGGCTCGTTCCACGTCACCGGCAAGAAACGCCTCGCAGAACTCCGACATCTGCCGCGGCAGAACGTTTGCCGTCACCGATATGGTGCCGACCGCGCCGAGTTCGAGCATACGCAGAGTCTGTGCATCCTCACCGGAAAGCACGATGAAGTCATCGGGCACCAGCTCGCGGATGGCACCCACCCGCTCAGGATCACCGCATGCCTCCTTGATGCCGACGATACCGTCGAGCACGGCGAGCCGTGCTACCGTTTCCGGCTTCATGTCGCAGGCCGTGCGCGGGGGCACGTTGTAAAGCACCAGCGGTACTTCGGTCACTTCGGCGATGGCCTGATAATGGCGAAACAGGCCTTCCTGGGTCGGGCGGTTGTAGTACGGAGTGACCAGCAGGCATGCATCAGCGCCGAGGCGCTCGGCTTCCTGAGTCTGATGAATGGATTCGTCGGTGGAGTTGGAACCGGTTCCGGCAATCACGGGCACCCGGCCGGCCGCCACTTCGATAGTGCGGCGTATCACCACCAGATGTTCCGGCGTGTCGAGGGTGGCCGATTCCCCCGTCGTCCCCATGGGCACGATGCCGTGAGTGCCCTGCTCGATATGCCACTCGATGAGCGCTTCCAGCGCTTCGAAATCTACGGCGCCGTCGCGCTTCATGGGCGTGACCAGCGCAACGATGCTGCCTTTCAACATGATGTGCGGATTGCCAGTTGCTCGGTTGCCCTGTGTGAATAGTCAGCCGCGAAAACCGCGCAATGGTACTTGAGCGCTCGCCGGCATCACAAGCTCGCCAGCAGGATCAATGCGCACCAGCCCGTTCTGCAGCGCCGTCGCCGGCCGCGGGCTGCGCTGCCGCCGTATCGGCCGTGCCGCCCGCGCCAGGCCCTCCATCGGCCGCAGCCTCGGGACCCTGGCGCGGCCAGGCATTGAAGATGGCTTTTACCAGGGTAGCCAGCGGAATGGCGAAGAAAATGCCCCAGAAGCCCCACAGGGCACCGAACAGCAGGATGGCCAGAATGATGGTAATGGGGTGCAGGTCGTTGGCTTCCGAGAACAGCAGCGGCACCAGGACGTTGCCGTCCAGCCCCTGAATGATCGTGTATGCCACCATGACCCAGGCCAGATCCCACGACCAGCCGAACTGAATGATCGCCACCAGAGCCACCGGGATGGTGACCACAGCGGCACCGATGAACGGAATCAGCACCGACAGCCCGACGAACAGGCTCAGCAGGGCCGAGTAGTTCAAACCCATGAACGAGAAGGTGACGAAGGTAATCCCGCCGACGATGAGGATCTCCACCGCCTTGCCGCGCACGTAATTGGCCAGTTGCTGGTTCATTTCCGTGCCGACCTGATTGAGCATGGGTCGCCGGGCCGGCAGCAGCGACAGGAACCACGCCATCATCTTGTCGCGGTCTTTGAGAAAGAAGAACACCGAGATCGGCACCAGCACGACGTAAATGAGCAACCCCAGCAGCGACGGTACGTTGGCCACCAGCGCTTCCAGAACCGTACCGCTCAGGGTGCCCACCTGACTGGTCGCCGAGGCGAACCACTGATCGATCTGGCCCTGGGTGATGAGGTCGGGAAAGCGGTCCGCCAGGTCGCGGCCGATCTCCCGCAGGCGCACCATGACCTCCGGCAACGCCCCCATCAATGCCCGAAGCTGCTGCCACACCAGCGGTACGACGAACACCAGGAAGGTGACCATGGCTCCGACGAACACCAGGAAGGCGATCTGTACCGCGACCCATTCGGGCAGGTGCCAGTTCATGAGGCGGCGCACCACGCCCTGCAGCAGGAAGGCGATGACCAGGCCGGTGAGAATCGGTGCCAGCACCCCGCCGAACAGAAACAGCACGAGAAAGCCCGCCACCAGCATGACCACCAGATAGATGGCTTCCTCGTGGGAGAAGTAGTGGTTGATCCAGCCGCTGATGATCTCGATGAAGCGCATCAGTCCGGCTTCTTGCGCAGCAGATAGACGTAGGTATCGCCTTCCTGACGGAAATCCAGCAGCTCGTTGCCGCTCTGCTGGGAAAATACCTCGAAATCCCGCACGGAGCCGGGGTCGGTGGCCAGAACCTTGAGTACAGCGTCTGCCGCCAGCCCATTCAGGGCTTTCTTGGCCTTGAGCAGCGGCATGGGGCAGTTCAGCCCCTTGACGTCCAGCAACTGTGCTGCGGCTTCCTGGTCACTCATGGGCGCAGAATAAAGATCTCCCGCAGGCTGCGCCAATGGAACTTTTCACATGATCGGCGCGTCCATGCATTATCATGACCGCAATGTTGGCGCAATTTCGCAACCTGTCGGCCCGGGCGCTTATTGCGCTGCTGGTCATGGCTGTCTGGCTGCCCGCGGGCAACCCGGCCCGCGCCGATGTGACTGCCCAGGATCTGCCCGTACTGGGCGATGCCTCGTCGAGCCTGATCTCGCCGGAAATGGAACGCCAGATCGGCGGTCAGTTCCTGAAGCAGCTCCATGCCGCGCTGCCCACCGTGAATGATCCGATTCTCAAATACTGGGTAAACGGGCAGATCACCGAGCTGGCCCAGCACTCCCAGTTGCGTGACAACCTCATGCAGGTCGTGCTCATCGACAACGATCAGATCAACGCTTTTGCCGCCCCCGGCGGCGTGGTGGGCATCAACCTCGGCCTGCTGCTCGCCGCACAGGACATACACGAGTATTCCTCGGTGATCGCCCACGAACTGGCCCACTTGAGCCAGCGCCATTTCGCCCGCGGCGTCGAAGAGCAACGTGCCCAGACCCTGCCTACCCTGGCCTCGCTGCTGGCCGCCATCATGATAGGCGCGGTGGGCGGCGGTGATGCCGGCATGGCAGCCATTTCCGCGGCACAGGCGGCCGCACAGTCAAAACAGCTCAGCTACAGCCGGACGCGCGAGCAGGAGGCCGACCGCATCGGGCTCAATACCCTGGTGCGCGCCGACCTGGACCCGAAGGGTATGTCACGCATGTTCGAACGCATGCAGCAGGCTTACCGCTTCACCAGCCGGCCGCCGGAATTTCTGCTCACCCACCCCTTGTCGGAATCACGCATCGCCGATGCGCGCCAGCAGGTCCAGTCATACCCGGACAGGCAATACGACGACTCTCTCGACTATGCCCTGATGCGCGCCCGGGCCATGGTCCACTACGCCGAATCGCCGCAGGCGGCAGTGAAGCGGTTCGAAAAGGCCGTTCGCGACCAGCCGGACTCGGCGCCGGCCCGCTACGGTCTGGCGCTTGCCCTGTCCAAAGCCGGCGAACATGAGCAGGCGCTGGCGCTGGGCGATGAGCTGTTTACCGGGGATCCCAACAACATTCTCTATGTCGCGGCCTATGGCGAACTGCTCATCAAGGCAGACAAGCTCGACCAGGCAGAACGGCTGCTGAAACAGAATCTGTCCATCAATCCGGACAATCCGCCGCTGGCCATGCTCTATGCCAAGGCCTTGAGCGATCAGGAAAAACACCAGGCCGCCCAGGAGGTGCTGACCCGCCAGAGCCGGCTGCGCAGCGACGATGTAGACGTCTGGTACAACCTGGCGGAGGTCTCGGGCCTGGCCGGCGACATCATCAGCGTCCATCGCGCCCGGGCCGAGTACTTCGCCCTGCACGGCGGTTACCAGAAAGCCATCGCCCACCTGGAATACGCCCGCCGTCTCACCGACCGGAGCAACTCACAGCTCCTGGCGCGGCTCGATCAGCGTATCGACGACTTCCGCCACGCCATGCGCGTGGCCCGTTCCTGATCAGGCCTGAAAATCCAGCATCCGCTGCAGCGGGATCATGGCGCGCTGGGCCACTTCCGGGTCGACCTGAACCTCATTGGCCGCCGTCAGGGCATCGCTGTCCAGGCAGGCGGCCAGTTGCTTCAGCTCGTTCATGGCCATCCACGGACAATGCGCACAACTGCGGCACGTTGCACCTTCTCCCGCCGTGGGCGCTTCGATGAAACGCTTATCCGGGTTGCGCTGGCGCAGCTTGTGAAAGATGCCCCGGTCGGTGGCAACGATGAACGTGCGGTTGGGCAGTTCACCGGCGGCACGGATGATCTGGCTCGTGGACCCCACCACGTCGGCGATGCCGATCACCGAATCCGGGGACTCGGGATGCACCAGCACGGCGGCGTCGGGATACACCGCTTTCAGATCCAGCAGCGCCTTGGACTTGAACTCCTCGTGGACCACGCAGGCACCGTTCCACAACAGCATGTCGGCGCCGGTGCGGCTTTGAATCCAGTGACCCAGGTGTTTATCCGGGGCCCAGAGAATCTTGTGGCCCTGGTCGTGCAGGCGCTCGACGATGGGCAACGCCACACTGCTGGTGACCACCCAGTCCGACAGCGCTTTGACCCGTGCCGAGGTATTGGCATAGACGACTACCTGGCGATCCGGGTGGTCGCGGCAGAACGCTTCGAACTCGTCCGGCGGACAGCCCAGATCCAGAGAACACTCCGCCTCCAGCGTCGGCATGATGACGCGCTTTTCCGGCGACAGGATCTTGGCCGTCTCGCCCATGAAGCGCACCCCCGCCACCACCAGGGTCGAGGCCGGATGCTGCTTGCCGAATCGCGCCATCTCCAGCGAATCGGCCACGAACCCGCCGGTTTCCTCGGCCAGATCCTGCACATCGGCGTCCACGTAATAATGCGCCACCAGCACGGCATCGCGGGCCTCGAGCTGGGCCTTGATCTGCTCGCGCAGAGCCACTTTCTCCATGGGATCGATGTGCTCGGGCTCGAACAGCGGAATCCGCTCGGCCGAAAGCGTATGGTCGGGCATCTTGATCGGTGCGTTCATAGGGTCATTTATGGCGCCGTTGGCGGACATTTTCAATGTTGCATAATCATGAATTTGCCCGGGTCGTTTCGTCGTATCCTGGCTGTTGGACCGCGAGGACGAGCCATGGTGCCGGAATCAACGCGATTTTTGTCAATTTTGTTGTGCTTATGAGCCGCGAGTCAGCCTTCGCGGTGGCCGCCCCCCATGCCTGAGATGGTCTTCCTGCTGGGTGACACCCGCCTGGCCCGCCACGACAACCACCGCCGACTGCCGCGGGCCTTCCGGACAGCCGGCTGGAGCGTCACGGAGTTGTCCCAGGATGCCGTGCGGCTGACCGCCAACGGCGTAAGCCTGGGCGAGACCGATCCGCTGCGCTTCGACCTGATCTGGCTGCTGGGCCTGGGGCCTGCAGACACCTTTTTCGACCGTATGCAGCTACTTCACCAGCTACCGCAGCAACGCCTGGTGGTCAGTGTGGACGCGCTCATGTACTGGCATGCCAAATACGCCTGGTGGCGTCACATGCCGGAGACCCATGCCGCCTGTGAGGCTGAGTATCTCAAGCGCCGGCTCGCCGGCGGCGGCGACTGGGTCATCAAACCCGCCGCCGGCAGCTACGGCCGGGACGTCCAGCGAATCTGCGACAATGCCGCCGGCCGCGCGGCCATCGAGCGGCTGACCGATGGGGGCCGTCGCTACTGCCTGCTGCAACGCTACGTCGCCGAGATCGAACAGGGCGAAAAGCGCACCGTGGTCGCCGGCGGACAGATCATCGGCAGCTATCTGCGCACCCCCAAGCCCGGGGTCCCCGGAGAATTCCGCAGCAATCTGAGCCTCGGGGCGGCCGCCTGCCTCACTGAGCTCAGCAGCGGAGAACGCGAACTGGTGACCGACCTGGCGCACGATCTCGCGGCCCGCGGCGTCGGCTTTGCGGCGGTGGATACGGCCTATCCCTACCTCATGGAGATCAATCTCGCCGGGCCGGGCGGTCTCGCCACGCTCCACGAACTGAGCGGCCGCGACCCGGCGCCAGCCGTGGTTGCCGCAGTCTGCGCGTGGCGCGGGTTTCAGTGACGGGGCGGCTCGTCGTTTTCGCGCTGCTGTGCGAGCAGCATGGTGCGTAGCTGCTCCAGCGCATCCTGACGCTCATCCAGCGTGCGGACATGCCAGCGGATGATCTCGCCGCGTTTCGGGTGCGCGGACAACCGGTATGTCTCCAGAGACTCCTTGAGCCGCCGGATTTCCCGCTCCAGCATGGCAATGACGTCATCGAGAGACCGATTGAGATGCGCTTCGTAATCACTCCTGTCGTTCACGGAACTGCCTGTCTCCCGAATCGAGGTGTCGTTCGTCATGTACTCAGCTTAGGCAATAAACTCCGCGGCAGGGGCTCGAATCTGGCCGCGTTGAGGTTTTCGACGACTGCATCACGACCGCCGAGCCTTGCATATAGCCGGTCGAATCGTAGACTGCTGGGTTTGATTCAAAATCGAGTATACGGAGAAGGAGAACACTATGGGAATGCTTGACGGTAAGGTCGCCATCGTCACGGGGGCCGGCGGCGGTATCGGCCGTGCCCACGCCCTGCTGCTGGCCCACGAGGGCGCCTCGGTGGTGGTCAATGATCTCGGCAGCTCCCGCGACGGTACCGGCGCGTCCCAGAACATGGCCGACACCGTGGTCGACGAGATCAAAGCAGCCGGCGGCAAGGCTGTGGCCAACTACGGCTCGGTCACCGAGCAGGCCGACGCCCAGGCCATGGTCGACCAGGCCGTGCAGGAATTCGGCAAGCTCGACATCCTGATCGCCAATGCCGGCATTCTGCGCGACAAGTCGTTCAAGAAAATGGACGACGACATGTGGGATGTGGTTCTCAATGTGCACCTGCGCGGCACCTATCTGACCAGCAAGGCCGCCTACGACCGGTTCCTCGAGCAGGGCACCGGCGGCCGCATCATCATGACCAGTTCCACCTCCGGCCTGCTCGGCAACTTTGGTCAGACCAACTACGGCGCCGCCAAAGCGGGCATCGCCGGCTTCATGCGCTGCCTGTGGCTGGAAGGCTTGAAATACGGCATCACCGTCAACGTCCTGGCGCCTACGGCCATGTCGCGCATGACCGAAGACATATTGCCCGAGGACGTGCAGGACAAGTTCCCGCCGGAAAACGTCTCCCCGGCCATCGTGTTCCTGTGCAGTGACGAAGCCAAGGAAGTCTCCGGCCGGCAGTTCCTCATCGGCGGGAACAGCGTGCAGCTGCTGTCCTGGCAGCTCACCCCCATTGCCAACCGGCCGCTGGAAGAGGGCCCGTGGGAAGTCTCCGAGATCGGTGAGAAGATTCTCGCCAGCAAAGACAACTGGCCGCCGATCAACCCTCTGCGCGGCGCGTAGACCGGCGCAGGGCAGGAGGTAGATGACCGTGGCGGGGCCGCTGCACGGCTTCCGCGTTCTCGATCTGTCAGCCGTGGTGTCCGGTCCGCTGACCGGCGCCCTGCTGGCCGATCAGGGCGCCGACGTGATCAAGGTCGAGCGTACGGGCGCCGGCGACATCCAGCGCCATGTGGGCAGCAAACGCAACGGCTTCTCGGGCTTTTTCCACGTTCTGAACCGCGGCAAGCGCTCGCTGGCCGTTGATCTCGGCAGTACCGAGGGCGTGGACATCGTCCGCCGCCTGGCCCGCGACGCCGATGTGGTGATCCAGAACTTCCGCCCGGGCGTGGTGGACCGGCTGGGCATCGGCTACAGCGTCCTGTCGGCGGACAACCCCGGGCTTGTTTATCTGTCCATCAGCGGCTTCGGCCAGACCGGGCCGCGGGCCCGGGAACGCGCCTATGACCCGATCATTCAGTGTTACTCCGGCATGGCCGACGTGCAGGGCCGCATTCACCCCGAGCATCCGGACCGGCCCGAGCAGGTCAACATGCTGCTGCTCGACAAACTCACCGCCGCCACCGGCTGCCAGGCCGTCACGGCGGCGCTGCTGGCGCGCTCCAAGTCCGGCCAGGGTCAGCACATCGAGCTGTCCATGCTCGACACGGCCATCGCCTTCGCCTGGAGCGATGTGGCGGCCGATCTGATTCTGCAGGGTGACGGCGTGGAGCAACGTCCGCCGGTGGGCGCGTCCGGCACGGTATTCGAGTTCCGCGATGGCTGGGGCGCCACCATGACCCTTTCCCAGGGCGAATTCGAAGGCATGTGCCGCGTGTTCGGTGCCGAGGACATCGCCGCCGACCCCCGTTTCGCCTCCCTTGAGGCACGCATGGGTCACCGCGACGAACTGCGCGAGGTGCTCGCCGACCGGCTGGCACAAGCGGCTGCCGGTCTGGGCATCGAGGAAGCCGGTGCGCGCCTGGCTGCCGAGCAGGTGCCGTTTGCCCGGGTCCGACGCCTCGCCGAGCTCCACGACGACGCTCAGGTTCAGCACAATGAGATGTTCCGGGACATCGACCATCCGGTCGCCGGGCGGCTGCGCGAAGCCCGCCCGGCACCGCGTTTTTCCGCCACTCCCGCCCAAGCCGGTGCGCCGGCACCCACGGTGGGGCAGCATACCCGTGAGATCCTCGAGGAATGCGGCTTCGGCGACCAGCTCGAGGACTATCTACGAAGAGGAATCGTGTCATGAATTTCGGTTTTACCGAAGAACAGAACCTGCTGCGCGATCAGGTGCGGCGTTTCATGGACCAGGCCTGCACCCTGCCCAGGGTCCGCGAACTCATGGACCGCGACGACGGTTTCGACCCGGCGCTGTGGAAACAGGCCGGCGAGTTGGGCTGGCTGGGCCTGATCATTCCCGAAAACCACGGCGGGCTGGGGCTCAAGTGGGTCGACCTGACCGTCGTACTGGAAGAAACCGGGCGCGGCCTGTCGCCCCTGCCCATCGTCTCCCAGGCCCTGTCCAGCGCTGCGATTCTGCGCTGCGGCAGCGATGCCCACAAAACCGACTGGCTGCCGGGGATCGCCAGCGGCGAGGCCATCTGCACGCTGGCGCTCTACGATGAACCAAACTGGATCGCCCCGGAAGCCGTGACCCTCACAGGCACGAGCGCCAAAGGCGGCGTCAAGATCAGTGGTACCAAGCCGTTCGTCGCCGATGCCATGGCGGCTCACTACTACCTGCTCGCATTCCGCGGCCCCGACGGTCTGGCGCTGGCGGGTGTATCCCGCGATGAGGTGACCGTGAAGGCGCAACCCGCCATGGATCGGACCAAACCCGGCGGCAGCGTTACCCTGGATGGCCTGGTCGTGCCCGATGACAGAGTTCTGCCCATGAGCGAGGACGACTTGAGCTGGCTGAACGACCTCGGCGCCGTAGCGGTCACTGCCGAGATGGTGGGTGCGGCGGAGGCGGCCCTGGAGATGACCAGCAGCTACGCCCGGGAGCGCATTCAGTTCGGCAAGCCCATCGGCCAGTACCAGGGCGTCAAGCACCGCCTGGCGGACATCTTCGTGGATGTGGAGTCGTTCAAATCGCTGCTCTACTACGCCGCCTGGGCCGCGGACGATGCTCCCGCCGAATTACCGCGTGCCGTATCGCTGGCCAAGGGCTATGCGTCGGATGCCTTCGCGCGCATCGGCATCGACGGCGTCGGCCTGCACGGCGCCATCGGCTTCACCGCCGAATACGACATTCAGCTCTACCTGAAGCGTTCCAAATGGGCCCGGCCCATGTTCGGAGACTCCGACTACCATCTGGACCGCGTGGCCAGTCTGGGAGGTTTGTAATGGATTTCGAGTATTCCGCAGAAGAACAGACTTTTCGCGAAGAGGTTCGCGGCTTCCTCAAGGAGAACCTGCCGCCCAGAGAAAAACGTGACGGCAAATTTCTCAAAACCTGGCTGAAGAAGGTCCGCGACAAGGGCTGGGTGGGCTTTTCCTGGCCGAAGGAATACGGCGGCAGCGACGGCGGCCTCATCGAGCAGACCATCCTGCGCGAGGAAATGGCCCTGGCCAAAGCCCCGCCGCTCGGCACCTCGTTCATGGGCCTGGCCTGGGTGGGTCCCGGCATCATGCAGTACGGCACCGAGGCGCAGAAACAGAAGTTCATCCCCGACATCCTCGATTCCAAGGTGAGCTGGTGCACGGGTTATTCGGAGCCCAACTACGGCTCGGACCTCGCCTCCATTCAGTGCAAGGCCGAACTGAGTTCGGCCGGTGATCACTATCTGGTCAACGGCCAGAAGATCTGGACTTCCGGCGCCCCCTGGGCCGATTGGATCATCCTGCTGGTGCGCACGAGCTGGGATCCGGAGCACAAGCACCGCGGTATCACCTGCCTGCTGGTGCCCATGGACGCGGACGGCGTGGAGGTCCGGCCCATCGAGAACATGGCCGGCGACAGGCATTTCGCGGAGGTGTTCTTCACCGACGTGAAGGTGCCGGTGGAAAACCGCCTGGGTAAGGAAGGCGAAGGCTGGATGGTCACCGTCTCGGCACTCGCCAACGAGCGGTCGAGCATCGGCGAGGTCACCCAGATGTTCGACAAGCTCGATACCCTGAAGGAGCTGGTGAAAAACACCACCCGTCAGGGCCGGCCCGCCAGCGAGGACCCCAAGGTGCGCCGCACCCTGGCCATGTTCGAAGCCAAGATCGCGGCCATGAAGTACAACGGCATGCGCTACCTGACCAAGCAGCTCAAAGGCGAGAAGCTCACCTCGGAGACCTCGGTCAACAAGCTCCACCGCGCCAGCCTCGAGATCGATATGGACGACTTCGCCGTGGAGCTGACCGGGCAGGCGGGGCTCGAAATGCCGGGCGGCGACTATGCCGTGGACGATGGGGTGTGGGCCAAATCCAGCCTGTCGTGGCCCAACGTGGTGATCGGCGGCGGCACGCCGAACATTCAGCGCAACATCATCGCCGAGCGGATTCTGGGGCAACCGAAGGATTGACGGGGCAGGCAATATCATTGACAAGCCCCGGGAACCGGGGGTACGGTCAAGGGTGCATCAGGGAAGGTTCGCACAACTCGAAAGACAAAGCGGACGATGCAGGGGGCACCCGGCCCGCGCAGACGGCCAGGCAGTAGCAGTAACAGGCAATGCGCACCGGCGCCGACCGCCGCAGCATGATCGCATGCGGCCTTCGGCGCGAGCGGGCATCAGCGCCCGCCGGAGCCAGTAACAACGGCCTGGGGGGAGACTACTACCATGGTCAAGCAATCCTGTCTCATTCTGACGGGCGCGGTCTGCGCCCTGTTCGCTCTCAGCGGCGCAGCAGCGCCGCAGCCGCTCGACGCGGCAGAAATGGAGCGCACCACCGCCGCCGGCAGCAGCAATCCGGCGCCCAACGGCGGCGCCATCGTCGGCAACGGCTCCAGCGCCACACTGCAGTCAACGGGCGAAGTCATCATCGACGAAGCGGCGCAGAACGAAGTTCGCGCCATGAACTTCGTCAACAGCAGCGAAAGCACGGTGGCCAACGGCGTCAACGTCTTCGACAGCCGCGATGCGGAAGCGGCGGCCCTCGAGGGCGCGCAGTTCGACGTGTCGCAGAGCAACATCATCACTCAGGATCAGCGGCGGCTGTCGTCCCTGCCTTCCTATGAGCGGGGCGCCAACACCGAGACGGTACGAACCAACGCGGGCTCGGCCAGCCACTCGTCTTCCACGTCGCTGCACGACGAGGTGGTGGATCTCGAGCGCACGTTCACCAGCGACGCGCGTCACCACGGAGGGTTCCTTCGAGCTTTCCAGCGCACCCACGTTCCGCGTCGAACTCGATGGCGACATCGAGATCGGCGGCACCGATCCCGTCTTCGACGCCGACGGCACCTACACGGCCGAGTTCAATGCGCCGAGCACGGGCAACTCCGCCGGCCTGGTCTTCAACGGCGGGGTGGACCTCGACGTGGATGGCGGCGACATCAGCGTCGACACCGGCGACCTGGGCGTGCAGGTGGATATCAACCTGCCGGAACTGGGGCTGGAGTTCGATGCCATGGGCTGCCTGGCCGTGAACGGCAGCTGCAGCATCGACGGCACCCGTACGACCACCACGGACGACATCAGCGATCACTCCACGCTCTACACGCTGGAAGAAAACTCCAGCGGCGAGAAAACCTGGGACAGAACGTTCCACGAGGTGGTCAACGCCGCCTTCGAACTGCGCGACGCCCAGGCCGAGTACATCGTCGTCGACGAGTCTGCCATCGACGTCTCGGCCGCGTATCTGGTCAACCTGTCCGGCGGTGCCCAATCCGGCCTGCGGGCCATGAACCTGGTCAACGCCGCCGGCAGTGCCGTGGCCAACGGGGTGAACGTCGCGTCGCACCGCACCGGTACTCTGGAGGTGAGCGGCGGGCCGCTGTACAGCCTGAATCAGAGCAACGTCATCAACCACAGCCGCTGAGCCGGGCGCGGGGGTCAGACAGATGTACCTGCGTGCCTGGGCGGCTGCGGCGCTGCTTGGCGTCATTCCGGGGCTGTCGAGCGAAGTCCGGAGCCAGGCGGCGCCCCTCGATGAGCAGGGCCTGGCCGGCGTCACGGCGGCCAGCGCTGCCGTCATCGACAGCGGCATCCGCAGCGATAGTGAGCGCCGGGTGCACCTCAGCGATGGACGCACAGCACGACGCCGCGGCGCTCAATGTCGTCAACGCAGCCGGCGGGGACACCGCTCAGGCTGTCAATGTGCTCGAGCAGCCTGCCTCTGCCGCCGCCCTGGCAGCGGGATTCGACCTGGGCCAGACCAACCGGATCGTTCAGTTGGACCAGGAACGGGCGGCGGCTGGACGGTTCGCCACGGCCGGTCCGCAGAGTTATCGTCACTCCACCCGGTCCGGCTCCGCCAGCGAGTCGGCCAGCGCCATCGACCACATGGCACACATCGACCGGCATGTGACCTCGCATACCACCACTACCACCTTCAGCGCTGAGGTGACGCCGCGGCGGGTCGGGTTGTTCGATGATCCGGTGGTACTGGACGTGCCGACGATCACGCTGGATCAGTTCTTCATCACGCCGCCGGATGTGGATGTGGAATTCTCGGTGTTGGAGACACTGCTGGGGACCCGCTTCGATCTGCCGGGCCTGAACGACTTCGACCTGGATTTCACCCGGAAATCGTTGACCGGCATCGAGCTCGACCTGGGCGCCGTAACCCTGGAGGGCAGCGACGTGGTGCTTACCGGGCCTTCGCTGGTGCTGCCGGACCTGGAATTCGACTTCTGCTTCCTGAACTTCCGCAGCTGCAGCGGTCCGTTATCCAGCTTCACCACGGTGACTCTGCCCGGCGGTCGCGTCGAGCTCGGCGACTTCCGGTTCGCCGGCGCCAACCCTCTGGGCGACGTAGGTATCGACCTGGGCTACGCCATTGCCGGCGACGGCACCCTCAGCGTGGATGCCGGGCAAGTAGCTTTCTCCGGGACCATACCGCTGGACCTCGGCCTGGTGGAACATGCTTTCGACATCCTGGTGCCCGACATCGGCATCGTCGATCAACTCACCGCCGAATTCGAACTGCCGGGATTCGAGTTACCCGTGGACGAGACGCTGGAGCTGCCGGTACCGGAGGGCTTCAACCGGCGCATCGACAATGAGGCGTGCACCTATGGTGAGAACGGTCTGGACTGCACGCCGCTGGATGTCACCACCACCATCGTCGACAGCCGTACCCATACCACCACTGAGGTCCACCAGCGAACGACGGTCAGCAGTGAGACATTCGTGGAATTCGACGTACTGCGCAAACGCGGCCCGCTGGAAGTCCGTGCCGGACAGGCGCGGATGACGGTGCTGCGCAGCGGCAGTGCCGAAGAGCAGCGCTACAACGTGGTCATCGTCAACGACGGTGCCCAGCATGGCCTGGCCGCCCTCAATGGAGTCAACGCCGCGGCCGCCATCGTCGGCAACGCCAGCAACGTCACCGCCAGCCCCCGGCCGACGATCCCGGGCGGCCCGGCCAGGACAGCGCGGCTCGGCCAGAGCAATCGGATCACCCAGATCGGCGGCCTTTGACCAGGGAGTACAGGTTCATGAAGCAGCCACACGGAATTACCCGCCTGTTGCTGGCGGCCATCGTCTGTTCACCGCTGACGGCGGCCCTGGCCGACCCTCAGCCGCTGAACGACGCCGCCCTCGATGCCGTCACCGCCGGCTCGGCCACCGCAGAGAGCAGCGAAGAACTGCTGACCTTCGACGTGATACGCACAACCCAGTCGGGGCGCACGGTGAAGGCCGAAGGCAGCCTGACGGCCCTGCATGGTCCCGCCGGCATTCTCGCCGGGCATCTGAACATCAGCGATGGCGCGCAGAACAATCTGCAATCGATCATCAACATCAATGCCGTCAACTCCGTCATCAACGTCCTGTTGAACCTGAACATCTCCATCGACTCGCGCATCGACGCCATCAATCAGACCAACCTGAACGGTCTGCCGCCGGCAGCCATAGGGCCCGGCGGCAACTGAGAATGCTCGGTGGTGGATCGGCGCTCGGCCCGGGCCTGCTGGCTCTGTGCCTGCTGGCTGGCGGCTGGCAGGCAGCGGCCGCCGCTGCCCGCGTCCCCCTACCCGGCATCGACGAACGTCCCAACACGCGCGCCATGTCGTTTCTGGAGATGCGCGAGCGCAACCTGGTCCGCCAGGGCTGGGACATAAGCTGCGGCGCTGCCGCCCTCAGCACCGTACTGACCCACTACTATGACGCTCCCTACACCGAACCCACCATCGCCGTGAGCATCCTCGCCAATACCGACCCGGACCGGGTGCGCCAGCGCGGCGGCTTTTCCCTGCTCGATCTCAAACGCTTCGCAGAAGCCGTGGGGTTCTCTGCCGACGGCTACGGTGAATTGACCCTGGCGGATCTGGATGCTTTCGATGCCCCGGTCATCGTGCCGGTGCGGATCCGCAGTCTGGACCACTTCGTCGTCTACCGCGGTCGGGCCGCCGGCAAAATCCTCATCGGCGATCCGGCCTTCGGCAATCTGACGCTGTCCGAGTACCAGTTCCAGGAGTTCTGGACCAGCGGCATCGGTTTCGTGGTGGCACCGGCCGATGCCGCTGACGCCGACCGTGCGGCCCTGGCTTCGGAAGCCATGCACCTGACCGTACCGGATCTCAATTATGTGTACCGGCTGAGCACCCGGGGCGGGCCGGTACCGGCGACGCGCCGATGAGCAGCCTGCGCACCGCTATCTGCGTGGCCATCCTTGCGGCCAGTACTGCCGCCCTGCCGCTGCGCGCCCAGGATACGGCCAGCAGCCGTACAGCCGCCTCGGCCGAAGCACTGCAGCAGGTGATCGATCGGCAGAACGCACTCATCGAGCGCCTGGCGACACGTGTAGAGGAGCTCGAAGCCCGGGTGGCCGATCTGGAACAACCCGAGCCGGCCGGGCCAGGTACTGCGTCCCGGGTGGCGGTGGACGACCTGACCGATGCCGCCGCGCTCCAGCTCTCGGAAGAGGAGCGGCGCGAACAGGAACGGCTGATTCGCACCGCCTTTCAGAGTACCTTGATCGAACGCAGCGGGCTGCTGTTGCCGCCGAAGACTGTGGATGTAGAAACCTCTTTGAACTACACCCACAGCTCCGCCGATAACATCCTCATCGACGGCTTCAGCATCCTGCCGGTGCTGGTGGTGGGCGACATCGTCTCGGAAAAGGTCGAGCGGGAGATCACCACGGCAGCCTTGACCCTGCGCGCCGGGTTGCCCTGGGATACGCAAGTCGATGTGCGCGTTCCCTACGGCTACTACCAGCAGCGCAGCTTCCAGGCCGACAGCACCGAAACCGGCGAACACGACTGGGGCCTCGGTGACGTGACCATCGGCTTGAGCCACCAGTTCCTGCGGGGTGCCGGGCCCTGGCCCGACCTGCTCGGCAGTGTCCGCTGGAAAACCACCAGCGGACGCAGCCCGTTCGAGGTCAGCGACAACAATCCCGTGGCACTGGGCAGTGGTTACGATTCCGTGAACTTCGGGATCACCGGGGTCAAAGTCATCGACCCGGTGGTGTATTTCGGCGCCGTCAACTACAGCGCGAATCTGGCCACCAGCGAAGACATCGGCCGTTTCAACCCCGGTAACAGCATCGGTTTTTCCCTGGGCATGGCCATTGCGCTGAACCTGAACAGCTCGCTGTCTTTCTCCTACGACCAGCAGTTCACGCAGCGCAGCCGTCTGGACGGCCAGGAAGTGCCGGGGTCCTATCTCACCACCGGCACCTTCACCGTGGGCGGCTCCATAGCCATCAGCGATTCCCTGACCGCCGACCTGTCGCTGGGCATCGGCGTCACGGAGGACTCACCGGATATTCAACTGGGGGCGTCGTTGCCGCTGCGCTTGCGTTTCTGAGGGCGGGAACGGCCATCGGGCCAGCCTGTCGCGGCCCGGATTGATGGCCGGTGGCCGCACACCAGGCGCGGCGAAGGACTACAACTACCAATACAGTTGTTTTCTCTGCTATTAAACTGATTTGGTTGCATTTTGATATTTTAACCAATATGGTTGAAATATGTTACTGCTCGTGCTCATTGGCGATCTAGTCGCCTCTCGCGAAACGCCCGACCGGCAGTCTGTACAGGATCGCCTGCGCGCTGCTCTGGACGAACGCAACACCGACCGCACGGGTATTGCATCTCCCTACACGATTACGCTTGGCGACGAATTCCAGGCCGTGCTGGAAAACGGCGAGCGTGCCTTCAAAGACGCAGTTTCGATTCAGGCCGCCGTTCATCCCGTATTGGTACGCTTCTCCATCGCTATCGGGGAACTCTCGACGAAGTTGAACCCTCACCAGGCTATCGGCATGGACGGGCCTGCCTTCCACCAAGCCCGGGCCGGCATCGAGGATATGCGCCAATCCTACTCGCTGTTTCGACTACAGGGACTACCGTCAGATCTATCGGACATCGTCGCGCCCAGCCTGAACCTGGTATCTCACGAATTCGGCAAATGGCAATCACGCAGATTCGACATACTGGCAGCCATCCAACGCCGCGAACGCATTGCGGACATCGCTCGATGCCTGAACGTTTCCGAGCAGGCGGTCTACAAAAATATCAGCGAAGGCCGATTGCGAGACGTATCAGAGTTATTCGAAGCTCTGGGGCGAAGCGTGAATGATGTCCTAGCCAGCCCATCGGCTTGATCAGTCGTCATGCCATAGGAAGGGGCGCGAACTCTCTGGCTCTTCAGCGCCACGATCGGGCCCCTTGCCGTCTCGATGAGGCGGTTTGTTGGGGCGATCGCCATGCCCGCGCCGGTCGTGATGAAAACCCCGCTGCCGATGTGCGCGCAGTGGGTAGGGAACGCCCACGTAGCGATCCTCGTAGACTACCTGGGGGGGCGCCTGGGCAGCCTGCCGGTCGGTCGCCCGCTCACGGGCTTCGGCCCGCGCGGCTTCCCGGGCCAGCCGGGACTCCTGCAGGTCGTTGGCCACCATCAGGGTCTGCTCGATACGCCGCTCGAGTTCCGCCATGGCGTCTTCCTGGCGCGGCGGCGCCTCCACGACAATGCGTTGCGCCCCGGGACGGGCCACATCGGAAAACACGGTCTCACCATGCGCGCCCGTGGAAACGTAGACGTCCTGGGAAGACTCCGCCGCGCTGAGCGGGGCGGCCCCTGCCAGGATCACGATGCCGATCAGTGCTGTGTCTTTCATCGTGCTGTTAACGCCTGTCCCGTGCGCTCCTTGCCGAAAATTTCCGTGAAACCCTTGCCGTCCCACACCCGGCGGCCGGCGATGTAGACGCCGTCCACCACGCCGTCCGAGCGATTCACGAGCTGGTGACACTCGAACGCCGGACGATACTGGTAGCGAATCCCGGCATCGCCGTCGTAACCCGCCAGCGCCGTGGGATTCAACAGGGTGATGTCCGCACGGCTGCCTACTTCTATTCGACCCGCGTCCAGGCCGAAAAATTCCGCCGGTTCCCGGGTCAGGCGTTGAACCATACGCGCGAACAGCGTTTCCGAATCGTTCAGGGCAATGGCCAGGGCGCGCAGGTTGCCGTCGTAGAAGGCCATGTTGGTTACATGGGCACCGCTGTCGTTGAACCCCGGCAGAATCTGCGGGTGCAGCAGCAGCTCCTTGACCACCCGCGGATCACGGTTGGCGGAGACGTAGTGCCAGTAGAGATCGCGGTCGAAGTGACGCAGCAGCGCGACGAAGAACTCGCCGTCGTCGCGCACATCCTCACCGATGGCTGAGAAGGCCAGCGTCTCATCATCCCCGGCGCCTGCAGCGCCGCCGCGCACCCAGGCCCGATAGCGGGCGAAGATTTCCGCCATGGAGCGGCTTTCCCACTGCGCTACCGGCGAACGATAGATCACCATGTCGTTCAGATCGCGGGTCAGCAGCTCGTTTTCCAGGCGCAGCAGACGCTTCAGCCGCGCCACATTGAAGCCTGATTTGCCGCGGTTCCACATGCTGCGAAAGGCCGCCACATACTCCGGATCGGCGAGAATGCGCTGCCGGGCCTCGCGGTCCTCGAGTTCGGTCTCGATCAGGCGGCGCAGCAGCGGGTTGCCTTCGGCCAGCGGGCTCACCGCGCCTTCGCTCCAGATCTTGAACGGCGCGGCCAGTGCCTGCATGCGGAAGTGGCCGTTCACGGCCCGGGAATTCAGCAGCCGGGATATGCGCCGGGCGCGGCTTTTGGTGGTGCGGTTGTTGGCCGTGTCCAGGGCCGCCAGCGCGGTGATCTTCAGCGGCTGGCCGTACAGCCGCCCGCTGGTCAGCATGAACAGCTTGAGCGTCAGCGCCCCGTCGTCGGTTGCCGGCGTCATCTGCCAGACCCGCCGATGCCGGCGCACCACGTCGGTGAGTGCCCGGTATTCACCGAACGACGCGTACTGGGTGGGAATGCGCTTGTCCACGTGGGGCTGATTGGCCAGGAAGTGCAGCGGCAGGCCATCGGTGGAAAAGCCGATGTAACCCTGTTCCATGGCCGTCTCGAGCAATGCGGTCATGCGCTCGAGCTCGGCGTTGTCGGGATCCCGGCTGATGCTGTCCTCGAGGCCCATGACCTCGATGCGCAGCATGGAATGGGGCACCAGCGGCGCCAGATTGGCACCCAGTGCCAGGCTGTTCAGGTGCTCGAGATACTCACCCGTGGTGCGCCAGGTAGCCCGGTCGGCGGCCTTGGTCAGCACCGGCTTGGGAATGTTCTCGACCCGGGCGAAGCAGTCGACGATGGGGTCCTGTCCGTCACGGCGCTGATTACCGAAGGCCAGGCCGATGCTGCAGTTGCCGGCCACCACGCTGGTGGTGCCATGACGCACCACCTCCGGCAGGCCGGGATCCAGCTCCACTTCCAGGTCTTCGTGGGTATGAATATCCAGCAGCCCCGGGGTCAGCCAGCTGCCGGAGGCATCGTGTACCTCGGCAGCCGCCGCCGTGGGCAGGTCGACACCCTGCGCGGCAATGCGGCCATTCCGCACGGCAATATCCAGCAGACGGCCCGGGCCGGCACTGCCGTCGAACACTCTGGCCCCGCGGATCAGCAGGTCCCACTGCATGTTTCGTCTACCCCTGGCTGGTGTGGTGCCCTACCCTACCGAAGCCCGCCGAGCAGAGCCAGATCAGCCCTCGCTCACCCGCGCCGGCTGGCCGAGACCATCGTCCACCCGGCGCACCGACGTGGTGAACATGGCCAGTGCCAGTACCACCAGCACGAACACGATACCGGCGACTTCCAGCGCCACCGCCACGCTGTAGTATTCGGCGATGATGCTGATGGGAATGACCCCGATGGGCATGAGGCCGTGGGACATCATGTCGATGCTCATGATGCGCCCGCGCATGGTGTTGGACACCTGCATCTGCAGCAGGCCGCGGTTCAGCGACATGTTCCACGACGACAGCCAGCCGATGGCGCCCACCAGCACGGCCGCCAGCCACACCGCCTGGGCCGAACCGAAGGCAATGGTGAAAGCGCCCCAGCCAACGCAGGTGGCAATCAGCCACACGCCCTTGTTCTTCAGTTCTCCCATGGCCGCCAGCATCAACGAGCCGAGAATCGCCCCGACCCCCATGGCGGACATGAGCAGCCCCAGATCGTCCGGCCCGCCGCCGAGAATGTCCTCGTTGAACGCCGGCAACAAGGTGTTCAACGGCATGCCGAAGAGAAACGGCACGATGGACAGCAGAATCAGCCCGAACACCGGCGGATTGGCCCACACGTAGCGCAGACCGTCGGCCATGTCGGTGAGCGGGCTCTTGTCGTCCGGTGTTTTGATGATGCCGGTGCGTTTCACCAGCAGCGTCGTCACGGCGGCGGTGAAATACAGCACGGCAATCATCACGTAGACGATGCCCACACCGTAGGTGGAGGACGTGTCGCCGGCTGCCACCCAGGCGATGAGAAAGCCCGCCAGGGCCGGCCCGAGAATGCGCGACAGGTTCCAGCCGGTGGTATTGAGCGCCATGGCCGTGAAGATGAGGCGCTCGGGGATCAGTTCCGGGACGAAAGCCTGCCGCGCCGGCATGGACAGGGCCAGCACGGTACCGTTGAAGAAGCCGAACCAGATGAAATCCCAGAAGGTGACGCGGTCACTGAGAATGATCAGTGCCATGACGATGGTGGCGGCACAGTTCATGGATTGTGCCACCACGATGATGCGCTTCTTGGGCAGCCGGTCGGCCACCACCCCGCCCCAAAGGGAAAACACCACGGTGGGCAACATGAAAGACAGGGTGACCCAGGCCAGATCCATTGACGACGAGGTGAGCGTGTAGATCAGCCAGCCGCGGGCGACGATCTGCATGTTCATGGCGAACGATGAGCCGAGACTGCCAACCCACAGCCAACGGAAATCCGGCACGCTCAGGGCTTTGAGTATGTCTCGGCTGGCCACGATGTTCCTTCAGGTAGCAAAACATCATAACACGGCGTCTTGCCGGGCCCGGGGCTGCGAGATCTGTATAATCGCTGGCCGTTCGCCCACCGCGCCGCCGCCGCGGCAGGCGTCGCAACCCAGCACCGCGAGACGCACCTTGTCCCAGACAGAACCGGAGCAGAGCCTGCGCCCGGCCCCGCCGCCACGGGCCCGCTACCTGCTGTTCGCAACGCTGGTGGCGGTGGGCATGGGGCAGACCATCGTGTTCGCCGTGCTGGCGCCCCTGGGCCGGGAAATCGGACTGTCGGAAGTGCAGGTCGGCGCCATCATCTCCGCTTCGTCCATCATGTTCTTCATCGCCAGCCCAATCTGGGGGCGCATCAGCGACCGCTGGGGCCGGCGCCGGGTCATACTGGTGGGCCTGTTCGGCTACACGGCCGGTACGGCGGTGTTCGCTTCGGTGTTCCAGACAGCGCTGGTGGGCATGCTGGCACCGCTGCCGGCGTTCATCGCTCTCACTCTGGCCCGTATGGGACAGGCCTCGGTGATGTCGGCCACGCCGCCGGCAGCCAGTGCCTATATGGCGGATATTACCGACGTGCGCACCCGCACCAAAGGCATGGGCGCCATCGGTGCCGCCAACAATGTGGGTGCCGTGGCAGGTCCGGCCATCGGCGGGTTGCTGGCCGTGTTTTCGCTGCTCACGCCCATCTGGTTCGCGGCCGGCGTGACCCTGGTGGCGGCGCTGGCGGTGCTGGTGTGGCTGCCGGAGCCGGCCCGACACGTGCTCGCCAGGCCCCGGGGCCGCCTGAGCTACTTCGATCCGCGCATCCTGCCGTTCATTATCGTCGGTGTGGTGATGTTCATGGGCATGGCCGTGGTGCAGCAGACTCTGGCCTTCCGGCTGCAGGACACGCTGAACCTCAGCGGCGCGGAAACCGCCCGCGCTTTCGGTACGGCCATGATGCTCATGGCCCTGTCGTCCCTGGTGGCCCAGGGATTCGTCGTGCAACGCCTGGACGTGGCACCGTTCACCCTGCTGCGCATCGCCATGCCCATCCTGCTCGGCGCCTTCATCGCCATTACCCTGGCCGACAGCCAGCTTCTGTATCTCGCCGCCATGGCGGTGCTGGGGTTCGGCATGGGCCTGGCCGGGCCCGGCTTCATGGCCGGCGCGTCCCTGGCCGTGTCACCGGAGGAACAGGGCTCGGTGGCCGGGGTGGCCAGTTCCTGCGGGCCGCTGGGATTCACCATCGGGCCATTGCTGGGCACCGCCCTCTATCAGATTCACGGACAGTTGCCTTATCTGGTGACCGTGCTCATCTACATTCCGCTGCTGATATTCACCTTCCGGGTGAAAGTCCGGCGCCCTCACCAGGAGGGCGATTCGGTTCCGGATTGACGCAATAGTTAATCCTATGGTTAACTTTATGCAGACCCGAAGGAAGCGAGAGACAACCATGGCCGACTGGCGCCCGAATCTGACCCCCGCACTCATCTATCGTGATCCCAAAGCGGCCCTGCAATGGCTCGAGCAGGCATTCGGCTTCGAAGTCGTGCTGCTGATCGAGGATGACGCCGGCAATCTGGCGCATTCGCAGATGCGCTTCGGCGATGCAGCCGTCATGGTGGGCAGTGAATGGTCCGACGATCATCGCAGCCCCGCCTCGCTGGACGGCAGGAACACCCAGTCGGTGCGCATCCACACCGACCAGGACGTGGATGCCCATTGCGAACATGCCGCCGCGCCGGGCGCCGAGATCATTGCCGAGCCGGAAACCCAGTTCTACGGAGCCCGGACCTATCGCTGCCGCGACCCGGAGGGCCACATCTGGACCGTGGCCCAGACCGTAAGCGAAGTCAGCCGCGAAGAAGCGGAGGCCAGCAGCGGGTTCACCATCAAGGGATGGGTGTAAGCCAGCCCGTGAAGCGTGGTGCTGCAGCAGCAGCGGATGCCGGGTTGGACCGCACCCTGGCCGCTCTGGCCGACCCGCATCGGCGCCGCGTGGTGGAACTGCTCGGCGAGCGGGCGCGGCCGGCCGGCGAACTGGCCAGACTGGTGGGGCTCAGCCCGCCGGCCATGAGCCGGCACCTGCGTACCCTGCGCGCTTGTGGCCTGGTCAGCGAATCCCACGCGGAGTTCGATGCCCGGGTGCGGATCTACGAACTGCAGCCTGATCCTATGCGCCAGTTGCAGCGCTGGCTGGAGCACAGCGAGGCGCTGTGGAGCGAACAGCTCCTGGCCTTCAAGCAGCACGCCGAAGGCGTGGGGAAAGACCAACCGTGAGTTCCCGAGTCTTCGTGGCGCTACGCGTTGCGGTCACCAGAGAGCGAGCCTTCAATATCTTCGTCAATGACATCGGCGCCTGGTGGCAGCCCAATGGCCTGTTCCGCACCACACCAGGCAAGCCGGGCCGGCCTGGCGTTCGAGGGCGACGAAGAGCGGGTACTCGTGGAGCGTTCGGAACAGGGCGAACCTTACGAAATCGGCCGGGTGCTGGTGTGGGAACCGCCGGCACGGCTGGTGTTTTCCTGGCGCCAGGCGGACTTTCCGCCGGAACTGACCACCGAGGTGGAAGTCGGCTTCGAAGCCGTGGATGATGCCGTGACGCGGGTGAGCGTGGAGCACCGCGGCTTTCATCGCGTTCCCGGAGACAGCGCGGCGCGCCACGGCTTTCCCGATGCGGCTCTGCAGATGCGTCTGGCCGAGTGGTGGCAGGCGCTGATGACGAACCTGGCCGACCACTGTAGCGGGCATATGAGGCACCACGCATGAAGATTCCGTTCACTGCCCCCTGCGGTGCGCTACTGTTACTTAGCCTGGCAGGTTGCAGCGACGACGGCGGCATCGCTGTGCCGGCCGACATCGGCGAGCGTCCCGGGACACTGATAGCCGATATGGCAGAGGGCGACCTGCGCACCACGCTGCAGGCGTGCCGGCCCGGACCGTTCCGCCGCACGGCATTTTCCATCAGCCACCGCGGCGCGCCCCTCGAATACCCCGAGCACACCCGCGAGAGCTATCTGGCAGCAGCGCGTCAGGGTGCGGGCATCATCGAATGCGACGTCACCTTCACCGGCGACCGTGCCCTGGTCTGCCGCCATGCCCAGTGCGACCTGCACACCACCACCAACATTCTGCGCACGCCGCTGGCCGAGCGCTGCCGTGAGCCGTTCACCCCCGCCGACCCGGCCAGCGGCACGAAGGCCGCAGCCCGCTGCTGCACCAGCGACATCACGCTGGCGGAATTCCGCACCCTGTGCGGGCGCCACGATGCGGCCGACGCCTCGGCCACCAGCGTTGCCGACTATCTGGCGACGCCAACCCGCCGCAGCGATTCATCCGCCTGCCCTGCCCTCATGACCCACGCGGAAAGCATCGCCCTGTTCGATGAGCTGGGCGTCGGCATGACGCCGGAACTGAAGGCCCCGGAAGTGCCCATGCCGTTCCAGGGCGACTACCGCCAGACCGACTACGCCAGCCAGATGATCGCGGAATACACGGCCGCTGGAATCGACCCGGCACGGGTGTGGCCGCAGTCGTTCAATCTCGGCGACGTGGAATACTGGCTCGAAGCGCACCCGCCGTTCGGCCGCCAGGCCGTCTACCTGGACGGCCGCGTGGACGGGGACGACTTTGCTGCCGCCGATCCGCAACGGCTTTCCCCGAGCATGACGGAACTGGCCCAACGCGGCGTCAACATCATCGCCCCGCCGCTGTGGGTGCTGATCACTCTGGAGGACGGCCGTATCGTGCCGTCTGCCTACGCCCGGGCGGCGCGCGCCGCCGGGCTCGACATCGTTGCCTGGACCCTGGAGCGATCCGGCTCACTGGCCGACGGCGGCGGCTACTACTACCGCAGCGTGGCGGATGCCATCAGCCGGGAAGGCGACGTCTATACAGTGCTCGACGTGCTGGCCCGGGATGTGGGCGTAATCGGTGTGTTCAGCGACTGGCCCGCCACCGTGACCTACTACGCCAACTGCATGGATCTGTAGCGCTACCTGCGGGGGCCGATTCATGCACGGTTGTGCCGCGAGTCGATATTCCCGAAAATCCGCGCCTTGTTTCCCGACCCTGACGAGGACGCCATGCCCGGCCTGCTGCCCGACGTCGACCCCGACGGCCTGTTGGAATATTCGGTGGTCTACACCGACCGATCGCTCAACCACATGTCCGCGGCGTTTCAAGGGGTCATGCAGGACGTCTCCCGCATGCTCAAAGAGGTCTACAACGCCCACGCCGCCGCGGTGGTACCCGGCAGCGGGACCTTCGGCATGGAGGCCGTGGCGCGGCAATTCGCCACCGGCCGGCGGGTGATGGTGCTGCGCAACGGCTGGTTCAGCTATCGCTGGAGCCAGATCTTCGAGATGGGCGGCATCCCCGCCGCTGCCGAGGTGCTGAAAGCCAGGCGGATGGGAGACGGCCCGCAGGCGCCGTTCGCCCCGGCCGACGTGCAGGATGCAGTAGCAGCCATTCACGCCGAACGGCCAGAGCTGGTGTTCGCCCCCCACGTGGAAACCTCCTCCGGCATGATGCTGCCGGACGATTACCTGGCCGCCGTGGCCGATGCGGTGCACGAACACGGCGGCCTTTTCGTCCTCGACTGTATTGCTTCCGGCACCGTCTGGGTCGACATGGTGGCCAGCGGCGTGGACGTACTGATCAGCGCCCCGCAGAAAGGCTGGACGGGCACGCCGTGCTGCGCGCTGGTCATGCTCTCGGAACGCGCCCGGCAGCAGATCGAATCCACCACCAGCAGCAGCTTCGCCGCCGACCTGAAGAAGTGGCTGACCATCATGGAAACCTACGAGCAGGGCGGCCACGCCTATCACGCCACCATGCCCACGGACGGCCTGCGTATTCTGCGCGACGTCATGCGCGAGACCCTGAGCTTCGGCCAGGAGCGTGCCCGCCAGAGCCTGCTGGAACTCGGCCAGCGGGTGCGCGCCCTGCTGGCGCAGCACGGCTACAAAAGCGTGGCAGCCGACGGCTTCGGGGCCCCCGGGGTGATCGTCAGCTACACCGGCGACGACGCCATCAAGAACGGCAGCCGCTTCGCCGAGCAGGGCCTGCAGATCGCCCCCGGCGTGCCCCTCATGTGCGACGAGGGCGACGACTTCCGTACCTTCCGCATCGGACTGTTCGGCCTGGACAAACTCGAGGACGTTGACCGCACGGTGGCCACCCTGGAACAGGCCCTGGCACGCCTGGACTGAATCCGTCGCATTGCAATGTCCCGCCGGGTGTCTGACCATCCTGCGCTGCAGGGGAGGAAGCCATGATCGATTTCAGCGTCACCGGCGACGCTCAGATACTGCTGGACACCGTCACCCGGTTTGCCCGCGAGCACCTGGCCGACACGGCGCGTAAGGCGGAATCCGCCCGCGCCCCCGGCGCTGACGCAACACGCCTCTACGAAGACCTGGGGCTCATGGGACTGGAAGCGCCCGGCGGCGGCCTGGGCCTGCTGGAGCGCTGCCTGGTCAACGAAACCCTCGGCCGCGCAGACCCCGGGGCCGCCCTGGCACTGGACCGGCTGGGAGCGGCGGGCTACGCCCTGTGGGCCGCCGAGGACCACGAGTCCGTGGCCGCCATTCTGGCGGACCCGGCCCGGCGCGCCTGGCTGGCGACCCCGGAAGACGGCGCCATGAACGTCTCGGAACGCGCAGCATCCGGCGAGATCTACTTCACCCCGGCCGGCATCACCGACCTGGTGCTGCTCGCTCCCACCGGCATCGCCGTGATCCATGGCGGCATTGAGGAGTTGCCGGTGCGCGGCGCCGGCCTGCGTGCTGCCAACCCCATGCGGCTGAGACTCGAGGAGGCACCCGTAGCGCGCTTCTACCGCACGCCTACGGCCGGCGCCCTGGCCCGGGCCCGGCTCTACATGGCCAGTCTTCTGCTCGGCGTGCTCGACGCTGCGGCCGCCTACGCGCGGGACTACGCGATGGAGCGGATCACCTTCGGCCGGCCCATCGCCCATCACCAGGCCATGACCTTCATGCTCACCGACATGAACACTGCTGTTACCGGCACCCGATTGCTGATACAGGAGGCCGCCTGGCGGCTGGATACCGCGGGCCGGGACGCCGAGGCGGCCCGGCAGGCGCACGAAGCCGCCGCCACCGCCTTCGTCGAGGCGGTGGAACAATCGGCCTTCGTCGGCCCTGCCGGCGTTCAGGTACTCGGCGGCCTGGGTTTCATGCAGGACTACCCGGTGGAAAAATACATGCGCGAGTCACGGGCGCTGGGGCTCCTGTACGGCGGCCTGGACCAGGCCCGGGACGACGCCATGGCCCTGCCGGAGACCACCCTCATGGCGGGAGGGCTGTTCTGATGCGCTTCGAACTCGACGCCGCCACCCGCGACTACGTGATGAGCCTGCGGGAGTTCGGCCGCGACAGCATCCGGCCGCTGGGTATCGAGCGGGACCGTGCCGGCTCGCCGACGCCGCCGGATCACCCGTTCTTCAAGGAAGTGCTGCGGCGCGGCCTGAGCAAAACCACGGCGGCCGCCGACGACGCTTCGCCATCGCCCGGACCGGCGGTGCTGCGGGTCATCAGCGCCCAGGAACTGGCCTACTGGGACCGCGGCGTGGCGTCGTCCCTGCCGGGCCCCGGGCTGGGCGGCGGCCCGGTGATGAGCATGGGCACCCCGGAACAGAAGGAACGTCTGCTGGGCCCGTTTCGCAACATGACCGAGCCGCGCTGGGCGGCTTTCGCCATGACCGAGCCCGGGGCCGGGTCCGACGTGGCGCGCATTCAATCCCGGGCCGTACAGGACGGCGACGAGTGGGTGCTCAACGGCGCCAAGCTGTTCTCGGCCAACGCCGACCGGGCCGACTGGATCGTGGTGTTCGCCACCGTCGACCCGGCCCTGGGCCGCGCCGGCCACCGCGCCTTCATCGTCGAGCGCGGCATGCCCGGGCTGTCCGAACCCAGACCGGAAAAGAAGATGGGCATCAAGGCCTATGCATCGGCGTCATTCACCATGAACGATCTGCGCGTGCCCGCGGCCAATCTGCTCGGCGGCGAAGCACACTACGAGCAGCGCACCCGGGGCGCCGGTTTCAAGGGCGCCATGCAGACCTTCAATGCCACCCGTCCGGCCATTGCCGCCAATGCCGTCGGTATGGCGCGCGCCTGCCTGGACGAAGCCATGGCTTTCGCCCGGGATTCCGATCAGCTCCGGCCCCGGGATCTCGACCGCATGGAACGCATGCGCCGGAAGACCCGGACGGCCTGGCTCATGTGCCTGAAGGCAGCCTGGCTCGCCGATCAGGGCGAAGCCAACATGGTGGAAGCATCCATGGCCAAGGCCACCGCCGCCGAAGTGGCCATGGAAGCGGCGAGCCTCGGTATGGAACTGCTCGGCGCCGTGGCCCTGCAGGGCGATCACCTGATCGAGAAGCTCTACCGCGACGTGAAAGCCATGGACATCGTCGAAGGCACCGGCCAGATCCAGCGCATCGTCATGGCCAGACATCTGGTCAACTATCCCCGGGAAGCCTGACATGCAAGACCTGAACATCGAACGGCACGGCCACGTAGCCCTGGTCGAGATCGATCGTCCGCCCAACAACTTCTTCGACGTCGACCTGATCAACGGCATCGCCGATGCGTTCGAGGCCCTCGACGCCGATACCGACGTACGGGCGCTGGTGCTGGCCAGCGCCGGCAAGCACTTCTGCGCCGGTGCCAACTTCGGCGACCCGGATGCTCAGGCGAGCCGCCGCGAGCGTCGTCTGGAAGACGGCAATCCGCTCTACGCTGCGGCCGTGCGGCTGTTCGCCTGCCGCAAGCCCGTGGTGGGAGCCATACAGGGTGCCGCCGTGGGCGGCGGCTTCGGCCTGGCGCTCATGCCGGACTTTCGCGTGGTGTGTCCGGAGGCCCGCTTCACGGCCAACTTCGTCAAGCTGGGCTTTCACCCGGGCTTCGGCCTAACCTGGACCCTGCCGCGCCTGGTGGGTCAGCAGCGCGCGGCATTGATGTTCATGACCGGACGGCGCATCGACGGGACCACGGCCCATGACTGGGGCCTGGCGGACGTGCTCACGGATCGTTCGGAGGTGCGCCGGAAGGCGCTCGAGCTCGCGGCCGAGATCGCCGGAAACGCCCCTCTGGCCGTGCTCTCGGTTCGGGCCACGCTGCGTGACGGCAATGGCGGACCGACGCTGGCCGATATCATCAAGCGCCAGACCGACCACGAGTTTGCCGAGCAATTCCGTCTGCAGCAGACCGAAGATCATCGCGAAGGCGTGCGCGCCGTGGCCGAGCGGCGCCCGGGTGACTTCAAGGGACGGTAGCGGGCGGTTGCAGCGGTTCAGGTACCGCTGACGGACTGTTCCAGGTCGTTCTGTCGGATCATGGACTGAACTTCGCGCACATAGACCTCGCCGCGTTCGGAATACTTCCGCAGCCCCTCAGCGAGGCGTACGCCGGACAGGGACTTATCGTTGCGGCGCAGGTCGGCACGAACCTCACGCAGTCCGGCATAGCTGGGATGAGTATTCAGATTACGCACGTAGCTCGTCACCGCCTCCCGGACGCTATCGAAGCTGCGGACCTCGTGGGTACGGCCGGCGGATCGATTCTGCGGCACCATGCCGCAGCCCGGGTCATAGCACCACTGACCGAACAGATTGTTGGCGCGGCGCGCGAAACGCGACGAGCCCCAGCCGGACTCCTTGGCCGCCTGCACCAGTACCAGACTGCGCGGAATGACGTCGATGCGCTTGTTGAGCTCCTCGAGGAGCTCTTCCAGGGTCAATGCTTCGGTATCCAGGCGGGCGTATTCAGCCAGCTCCTCGAGGAAGCGCCGGTCCTGCCAGCCGGGCGGATCGCCCTCCGCGTTGGCGTCGACGATCTCCAGCAAGCGGGCGCGCTGCGCGCGGATTCGATCATTCTCCGCGCGGACGATCGGCGTCAGGTAATCGAAAAACTCCTGCTTCTTCTCCGCCACCTGCTCGATTTCGTGGAATGCCGGCAGCGGCCCGCTGCCCGGCCCGCGGTCGCCGGAAATACCCACACTCAGGGCCCACAGAGCCACGGCGGCCAGCGGCACGACGATGCCGCCGCGCCGATCGAGGAAGGCACCCAGACGGGCGATGGCAGATGGCCGGGACTCCGGAGTAGTCATGCAGGCTTTGACCTCATTAGCTTAGAACCCTAAACACCTTCAAATATTACGCACCGGGCTGCCGCAGCGCAACCGGCCCACGGAGTACACTGGCGGACCGCGCCGCAACGGAGCCGACCATGCGATCGGACAGCCCCAGCCAGACTGCCATGGCCACCGCCTTCCTGCGGGCCCTGCACCTGGTGGTGGACGAACCGCCGCACGTGTTCGAAGACACCCTGGCCACACAATTCCTGCCCCGGTATCAACAACGCTTCCTCCAGCGCCTCGGCAGCCTGCCGCCCGCGTGGCTGCGCGTCTTCCGACAACGGCGCAGCTACCTCGGCGGGATCCGGGCGCAGGTTCTGGTGCGCGCCCGCTACAGCGAAGATGCCCTGGCGGCGGCACGCAGCAACCCTGGCATCGGCCGCTACGTCATACTGGCGGCTGGCGTAGATACGTTCGCCTGGCGCCAGGGCGAGCACGCTGCTCTGCCCGTGGTGGAAGTGGACCATCCGGCCACCCAACGCTGGAAACGCCAGCACCTGGAGCAGAACGGCCAGCCGGTACCGGGCAATCTGACCTTCGTACCGCTGGACTTCGAACGCTCCACTCTCGCAGAAGCCCTGCCGCGCCCGGAAGCACCCCAATTTATCTCCTGGCTGGGCACCACCTACTACCTGAAGCCGGACTCGGTGGCGGCCACCTTGACCGCGCTGGCTGAGGTCTCGCCGCCGGGCTCACGGCTGGTCCTCGACTACTGGCAGGCGGCTCCCGGGACTCGGTGACGGCGCCGGGCTGCTCTGGGGCACCCGCATGGCGACAGCCCTGCAGATGGAACCCATGCTCTGCTTTCTCGGCCCGGACGAACTGGCAGCCATGGCCCGGCAATGCGGCTGGCGCGTGCGCGCCAACCTGGCCGCCGCGGCGCAGAACGAGCGCTATCTGGCCGGCCGCCGCGACGACCTTAAGGTTCCGGGGTTCGCCTGGCTGGCCGAACTGGAGTGCTGAGACGAGCAGAGTTCCGGCCGCGGCCTCAGCGGCTGACAGTCTCGCCGGCCCGCTCGTCCAGTATCGCCCGGATCTCACCGTGGGCTTTCTCGTCGAGCTTGAAGCGGCTGAACAGCAGCGCACCGACCAGATAACAGACCAGCGGAAACAGACCATAGAGGGTCACCATGGCCACCTGTACGGTCATGGCCTGGGGCTGATTGGGCACGAAGCCCACTGCCTGCAGCACGAAGCCGGTGAGCAGCAGCATCACCCCCATGCCGCCCTTGTGGACGAAGTTCCAGGCAGCGAAGTACGAGCCTTCCTTGCGCTCGCCGGTGAGGTACTCGTCATAGTCGATGACATCCCCCTGCACGGATGGCGATATGGTGCCGCCGCAACCGGCAGCCAGGCCCGCAAACATGGCAGCCACGCAGATATAGACGGATTTGACCAGCAGCGACTCGATGAATGGCAGCGCAAACATGGCGCCGAACGAGACACCGGTAAGCAGCATGGAGAACATCCACAGACGCACCTTGCCGAAACGCCGCGACAGGGGAATCCACATGGGCACGGATATCGTGGAAGGCACCATGTAACAGAGGATGAACAACGGCGCCAAGGTCGGTGCGCCCACTACATATTGAGCAACGTACAGGGTCAGCACGCCGATGGCCGCGCTGCCGATGTGTTCAATGAAGGTGACGATGATGAGCAGGCGGGCGTGGGGGTTCTGCCAGACATCGGAGAAGGCGCGGAACGGCGACTCGGTGATCCGCCCCCGATAATTCTCGGGCTCACGGAGCAGCAGGCCGGCATAGGCAATCAACGCCCCCATGGCCAGCGCCGTGCCCAGTGACAGATACAACGCCAGTTCGCGCACCACCGCCGCACCCTGTTGTTCGGCGCGAATGAGGAAATAAAACGTTATCAGCGACAGTATGGATCCGAAGGTGTAGAACACATGCCGCATACCGAACAGGCGGCTGCGCTCGTGATAGTTCTTGGACAGTTCAGCGCCCAGAGACAGGTGCGGTACGAAGAACATCGTCATGGCTGAGTAGAAGCCGATGATGGCCACCGCCATCCAGGCTACCAGGGCGCCGTCCGAGAGACTGTCCGGCGGCGAGAACACCATGACGAATGCGGCGCCGATGGGCATGATGCTGGCCAGCAACCACGTGCGCCGCCGCCCCAGGCGGCTCTGCGTGCGATCGGACAGATATCCGACGATAGGGTCGGAGATTGCGTCCCAGATGCGCGACGCTGCGAAGATCATCCCCATGGCCGCCGGCGCGATGAGCAGCACGTCGGTGGAGAATTTCATCACGTACAGGCCGAGCAGCAGGTACATATACCCCGCCCCGACACCGGGCGCACCATAGGCCAGCACCATTTTCCATGGCACGCGGTGCGGATCGGTCGACAGGCGGGGTTCGCTCACGGGTCGCTGTTCAGGCGTTGCGGATGGTCAGGCCGCCGTCCACGGGCAGGGCCACGCCGGTGGTGAACCCCGCCGCCGGCAGCACCAGGGCCAGAGTCATGTGAGCCACTTCCTCCGGATCGCCGTAACGCTTCAATGCCGTGCGGCGCCGCGCGAACTCCTGCTTGGCGTCGTCGGGAATTGCCTCGGTCATGCCCGTGTGGATGGGGCCGGGGCAGATGCAGTTGACGGTAATGCCCTCGCCGCCGAGTTCCACCGCCAGCGACCGGGTCAGACCGATGACCCCGGTCTTGGCCGCCGTGTACGGGCTGCCGTACTTGGTAGCGCCGAAGCCCTCCGTAGAGGCCACGTTGACGATGCGCGGATGCCGGGCCTGACGCAGCCACGGCAACGCTGCCCGGATGGTGCGGGTATGGGCCGTGAGCAGCACGCTCAAAGAGCGTTCCCAGGCTGTCTCGAACTCATCGCTGTCGATGGGTGCGAACAGAGACACGCCGGCGTTGTTGATCAGGATATCGATGCCGCCGAAGTGCTCGGCGATGGCGGCGAAGGTCTCATCGATGGCATCACGGTCAGCGAGGTCCAGCGCCCAGCCGCGTACCGCCTCGCCGGCATCCCCGGCGCCGTCGCGCTCGACCTCGGCCACTACCTGATCCAGCGCCTCGGCATTGACGTCCAGCGCCGCCACCCGGGCGCCCTCATCCACCAGCAGGCGCACTGTCGCACGGCCCATGCCGCTGGCGGCACCGGTTACCACCGCCGTGCTGCCGGCAATGGAGCGGGAAAGCGTCGTCAGTGTCATGAGTGTCCTCCGTCGCCGCCGGCAGCGCCCATGGCATCCACGAACGGCCCGTAATCCGGCCCGCGGCGCAGATGCTGGCCGCCATCCACTGACAACACGGTACCGGTGACCCAGCTCGACTCCGGCCCGCACAGAAAACGCACGGCTCCGGCAATGTCGTCGGGCACCCCGGTACGCGCCAGGGGAATGTTGTCGATATAGGATTCGTATACCGCCGGGGTGGCAAACAATCCGGCGGCGATTTCCGTATCCACCAGCCCCGGACAGACGCTGTTGACCCGCACCCCGGCGGGGCCGAGTTCGTCCGCCGTGTTGCGCACCAGCATGTCGATGCCGGCTTTGCTCACGACATAGGCGTGCATGAAGCGGTGAGTGCGCACTGCGGCGATGGACGAAATGGCACACATGGCCCCGCCGCCGGCACGGCCGATGGCCGCTCCGGCATGTTTGAAGGTGTAGAACGTGCCGGTCAGATTGGTCTGCAGTACCTGCTGCCAGGATTCGTCGCTGGTGGCCGCCAGCGGCGCAATGGCGCCGGTGCCGGCGTTGGCTACGGCCATGGTCAGGGATGCCACGCCGTCCGCCGCTTCGATGGCTGCGCGCACATCGGCTTCCTGCGCGACATCTCCGGGATAGGCCTGAACCTCACCGAGCGCCGCAAGTTCCGCCACGGCGGCATCCAGCTTGTCGCGGGATCGGCCCATGATGCTGACCCGGGCGCCGTCCGCGAGCAGCGCGCGGGCACAGGCGAGACCGATGCCGCTGCCGCCGCCGGTAATGAAAGCATGCTGACCGGAAAGTCTGTCCGCCACTCGTCTCCCCTTGCACCTGGCATCTGCCCGGCTTCGCACCGCGCGATGCACAGCCTGCACGCCCGAACGGCTGCAGGCAATTGCGTTGCAGCGGAGTATCCGGCTAACGTTAGCCGCCTGCCACTTTCACTTTTCGGACTGATCAGGTATGGCCCAAGCGACAGACTACGTATTCCAGGATGACGCTGTCACCTCACCGGCGGTGTATGGCCGCAGCCGTCACCCGCACCGGACCTGAGGTCGCCATGCATCCGCAACTGCAACCGCTGAGTGAGCAGCTCGCCGCGTACCTGACCAGGCGCTGGGACGAACCGGTGACGGTGACCAGCATCGAACAGATTCCCGGCGGCGCCTCGCGGGAGACTTATCGAGTGGGCCTGCACACGCCGGCGGGTGAACGCGGAGTGATCGTGCGCCGCGATCCGAAGACCAGCCTCATCGACACGGAGCGCGCGCTCGAATACCGCACCTACGAGGCTGTCCACGGCAGCGGCATTCCCGTGCCCGAACCTTTGATCCTCGAGGAAGACCCGCGCCACCTGGAACGGCCTTTCTCGGTGATGAGCGAGATCGCCGGCTGCCAGAGCGCCGTGGCAACCCTGTTCGAACCCCCTTATGCAGAGCAGCGGCAGCGCATCGGCGAGCGTAAATGGTCGCTCATGGGCAGACTCGCAGCGCTGGACCCGGGCGAACTCGGCGTCACCGACTTCATGGCCGAACCGGAGCATCCGGCCGCCCACGAGCTGGACTACTGGGCAGGTGTCATTGCCGCCGACGCCCTGCATCCCCAACCGGTGGCCCAGGCCGCCATCCGCTGGCTGCGCCGGCATCTACCTGAGCCGTCGCCGCGGCGTTGCCTGGTGCACGGCGATTTCCGCTCCGGGAATTTCCTGTTCGACGAGCACGGCGACATTCACGGCATTCTCGACTGGGAAATGGCCCACATCGGCGATCCGCTGGAAGATCTGGCCTGGTCACTGGACCCGCTGTGGGCCTGGCCCGAGCGGGAGCTGGCGGGCGGGCTGCTGCCGCGGGAGGAAGCGATCCGCATCTGGGAGGCAGCCAGCGGCATGCCGGTGGACCGCGCCGCATTGCGCTGGTGGCAGGTATTCGCCTCGCTGAAAGGTGTGGCTATCTGGATTTCATCCACCGAGGATTTCGTCATGGGCGAAAGCAAAGAACCCATCCTGGCCGTGGCCGGCTGGCTGATGACCGACCGGCAGAACCGGATTCTCGTAGACCGGCTGCATCCGGCCTCGACCCATCAGTATGCGGAGCCGCTGGAGCCGCTGGAACCGCTGCTGTGATCCCGCGGCTCTCTCAGGGGCTGGCAGATCTGGCCGGCAAACTGGCCAGCGGCATCGCCCCGGAAACCACGTCGCGCTTCGCCATGGCCAATACCGGCATGATCGCCATGCTGCTCGGCGCTCTGGCTCAGGAGGCCGAGCGCGCCGTGGCCAGCCGTATGACCGACATCAGCGAGATGAAGGATCTGTTCGCAGCCCTCGACGCTGACGCTGGGGACCCGGCACAGTCCCAGGCGCGCCGGGAGTTTCTGGCGCGGCAGCCGGCGAGCCTGGCTCTCGGCGACGTGGAGGCGCTGCACGCGGAGGGTCTGGAGCTGCTGATTGCTCTGCACGCCTGGGCTGAAGACGCCGATGCCGACCTGAACCGCAAAATCTGGGACTTTCTGCTGCGCCACACCGAACGCCATCGGCTCGATCCGGGCTGACGGCCCGGCGCAGGCTCACCCAGCGGCGCGAGCCCGCACGTACAGATACAGCGGCAGTGCGCAGGACAGCCCGATCAACAGGTTCACCGGAATGAGCCAGGCGGCGCGGGCGCCCTCCCCGGCGGCAAAGAGATAAACCCAGAACACCAGCGAAGAAACCAGCAGATCGGCGGCCACACCGCCGCCCACCAGGGTGGCGAACGCCGCGGCCGCGAAGCTGACGGGATCCGGCCCGGCGGCCGCGATGTGCTGAAGAAAGAAGACATAGGGAACCACCGCGCCGACAACGGCCAGGGCCAGGTACAGGTGTTTCATGGAAGACCTCCGGGGCAATGAAAGGTGGCTGTAAGCTAATGCACCGGGGTCATGACACCAATTACCTCGAAGGTAATGGATCGACTCCGGCGGCACCGTACACTGATGACCCGCACAAACTGACACGTGGAGGGACCGTGAGCACACCGGCCGCCCTGACCCGTCCCGACTTCGGCTACCTGCTGCGCGACTGGCGGCGCCACCGGCGCCTGTCGCAACTGGCGCTGTCCGGCCGGTCCGGCATTTCCCAGCGCCACATCAGCTTTCTGGAGACCGGCCGGGCGCGGCCGAGCCGGCCCACCGTCGTCGCCCTGTCCGATGCCCTGGACATTCCCCTGCGGGAGCGCAACGCGCTGCTGCGGCGCAGCGGGTTCGCCCCCATCTATGGCGAGGCCCGGCTGGACAGTCAGGCCATGGCCGTGTTCCGGGAAGCCCTGGAGCTGGCACTGGCCCACCACGAGCCCTATCCGGCCATGGTGCTGGACGGGCGCTGGAACATGGTTCTGGCCAATCAGGGCGCATTGCGCTTCTTTGCCCAGTTCATCGATATCGGCGCTGCCCTGACCGCCATCGGTTCACCGGCCGAGTTCCAGGTCGTCCGCCTGTGTCTGGATCAGCGCGCCCTGCGCCCCTGGATCGTCAACTGGGAAGAGCTCACCTACAGCTTTCTGCAACGGGCGCGCCGCGCACTGCTGATCAACCCCAACGACACCCTGCTGCCGGTCCTCATCGACGAGATTCTCGACACGCCCGGCGCCCCCGCCGCCTGGCGCGCGCCGGACTGGGCCACCCCGCCAGCCCCGGCAGTGAACATGGTGCTGCGCCGCGGCAGCACCACCTACACCCTGTTCACCATGCTGGCCCACTTCGGCGCACCCCGGGACGTGACCCTGGAAGAGCTGTCGGTGGAGACCTTCTACCCGGCCGACGCGGCTACCCGGGACCATCTGCTCGCCCTGGCGGGCCGGGCCGGCCAGGGCCGCTGACCCGGCAGATTCCACAGCACGAACTATACTCCGGGCAGGACCGCGCAGCAGCGCGACAGTGCTGCCGCCGCCGGGTGATGGATCACCAGACACGGCCCGCCGCCGGATAAGCCCTGGCGGTGGCGCCACACGTTCCAGCTGGACAACCTGACCCATCATCCATGACCCGAACATTCCTATCTGCCGGCATCGAGTTGTGCGCAGCCGCCTGTGCCAGACTGTGGCGACGTCCGTGGCGTACGCTGCGCGCGCCCGATCCATTGCATCAGGATGAACCCTGGCTGCGGGACCTGGCCGAGAACATCAGCGAGGTGTTCTGGCTGACGGACCCCGCCAAGACCCGCATGTTGTATTTGAGCCCTTCCTATGAGGAGGTCTGGGGACGCAGCCGCTCGAGCGTCTACGAGCGCCCGCTGGACTGGCTGGAAGCCATCCACCCCGGACGACCGTCAGCGCGTCCAGCGGGCCAGCTTCAGTCAGGCGGACGGCAGCTATCACGAGCAGTACCGGATCATCCGGCCGGACGGTACCGAGCGCTGGATCGCCGACCGTGCATTCCCGATCCGGGACAGGAACGGTGACACGTACCGCATTGCCGGACTGGCGGAAGACGTCACCGGACGGGTCGAGACAGAGCACAGTCTGCGCGACCGCATCCGCGAGTTGGACTGTCTGTATGCCATTCTGCAGTTGACCACCTGCGATGACAGTCCGGCCGCAAGCATTTATGCCGAAGTGGTAGAGCTGCTGCCCAAAGCGCTGGGCCGCGGCGATGCGGCGGCCCGCCTGCTGATCGACGGCACAGCATACTGCAGCACCGGCTGGTGCCAGCCGGCAGAAACGCTGACCGCCGCAGTCGAAGCCAACGACCACGAGTTCGGCACCATCGAAGTGGGCTATGCGGCACTGCAGCTTACAGACAACGAACGGGATCTGTGCGGCGCTATCGCTGCCCATCTCGGCCGTATGTGCTATGGCCGTCTCATGACCGAAACCCTCAATCAGTCGCAACGGCTGGAGGCCGTCAGTCAGCTCACCGGCGGCCTGGCTCACGACTTCAACAATCTGCTGACGGTGATTCTCGGCAACGCGGAATTGCTCAAGGAACAGCTCGACGCGCAATCGCGGCACAGCCAGATCGCCGATGCTATCGGTGCCGCCGCGCAGCGCGGCGCTGATCTGACCCACCAGCTGCTGGCATTTTCCCGCCGCCAGCGCCTGGAACCCCGGGCGCTGGACGTGAATCAGCAACTGCTCGACCTGGAGAGCCTGCTGCAGCGGACATTGGGCGAGGATGTCGACCTGGCCTTTGCCCGCGCCGGCAACCTGTGGCAGGCCCAGGTGGACCCGGCGCAACTGGAGAGCGCCCTGCTCAACCTGGTGCTGAACGCCCGCGACGCCATGCCCGGCGGCGGCCGGCTCACCGTGGAAACCGCCAACGTCCATCTCGGCCGCGACTATGTGAGCGGGCGCCCCGATCTGCCGGCCGGGCAGTACGTCATGGTGGCCGTTTCGGACACCGGCCAGGGCATTGCCGCGGCAAACCTGAGCCGGGTTTTCGAACCGTTCTATACCACCAAGGCGAGCAGCAACGGCAGCGGTCTCGGCTTGTCCATGGTCCACGGCTTCATCAAGCAATCCCGCGGGCACATCGAGCTGTATTCCGAGCCCGGTCAAGGCACCACGGTAAAGCTCTATCTGCCGCGGGCCATCGAGGCGGCACCCGCGCCAGCCGAAGCACCGCAACCCGCGGCCCAGGGCGGCACGGAATCCGTCCTGCTCGTGGAGGACGATGCGCTGGTGCGCCGGTACGCCTCGAGCCAGCTCGCCGAGTTGGGGTACCGGGTATCGACCGCCGGCTCCGGCCCGGAAGCCCTGGAGTTGCTCGATGCCCAGAGCGACGTCGACCTGCTGTTCACTGATGTGATCATGCCCGGCGGCATGAGCGGCCGGGAGGTGGCGGAAGAAGCCCGGCGGCGTCGGCCCGGGCTCCGGGTCCTGTTCACCTCCGGATATGCCGAGAACGCCATCGTCCATCATGGCCGGCTCGAGCCCGGCATGCGGCTGCTTGGCAAGCCGTATCACCGCAGCGAACTGGCCCGCGCCGTCCGCCAGGCCCTGGAAGCCGCCGCATGAACCGTCAGCGGGTACTGAATCCTCGATGATGAGCCCATGATCGGGCGGACCATCGCACACATCGCTGAGTCGGCGGGCCTGGAGGCGCGCTGCGCCACCGGCTCGGCAGAGTTCTTCGCCGAGGCAGCCGCCTGGGCCCCGGACGTGATCGTCCTCGATCTGATCATGCCCGCCATGGACGGTGTTCAGGTCATAGCAGAGCTGGCAGACGCGGGCTGCCGCGCTGCCATCATCATCACCAGCGGTGTCGACGGCCGTGTGCTGGACGCAGCCGGCCGGTCCGCAGCCGAGCGCGGCCTGCACATTGCCGGGGTGCTGGCGAAACCTTTCCTGCCGGCGGCGCTGCGGGAGATGTTGCGCCATTCACTCAGCGCGCCCGGCAGCCCCCCGGCGCCTCGGCGGGCAGCAACCGGCGCGCCTGCAGTCACCCGGGCGGAGCTGCAGCGTGCCGTGCGCGAGCACCAGCTCTTCATGCTCTATCAGCCGAAACTGCAGTGCCGCTCCGGTGCACTGGCCGGTTTCGAGGCCCTGGTCCGCTGGCGTCACCCGGTCCACGGCATCATCGGGCCCGATCGCTTCCTGCCGCTGGCGGAAGCGTCAGCGCTGATGGACCAGATCACCCGGGAAGTGTTCGCCATGTCGCTGACGTGGTTCGCCGACCTGTGCACTGATACCCCCGACGCTGCGAGCGAACTCTCTGCGCGGACGCGCGCCGTCATGACACTGTCCATCAACGTCTCGGCACCGTCGCTGGACAACGTGGCTTTGTTCGACGAACTGGAAGCCCGCTGCCGTGCGCTGCACATACCGCCGGAGCGCGTCATTCTGGAGTTGACCGAGACCAGCGCCATGCTGGACCCCGTGGCGTCCCTGGACATGCTCACGCGGCTGCGCATGCGCGGCTTTCAACTCTCCATCGACGACTTCGGCACGGGCTACTCTTCCATGCTGCAACTGGTCCGCCTGCCGTTCTCCGAGATCAAGGTAGACAAATCCTTCGTCGTCACTGCCGGCCGATCCAGTGAATCGCGCAGCGTCATCCGTTCCGTGATCGACCTGGGCCGCAGCCTGGGTCTGACCTCCACCGCCGAAGGCGTGGAAGACGCGGCGACCCTGAACTATCTGCGTGATGCAGGCTGCGACCTGGTGCAGGGCTATCACATCGCCCGTCCCATGCCGGCCGATGAAGTGCGAGACTGGGTTCGCGAGCACGATGCCGGCCGGGAGTCACTGCGCCTCAAGGCACTGCAAGCTCTGGACATTCTCGACACACCGGCAGAACGCCGCTTCGATCGGCTGACCCGGCTGGCGCAACAGATCTTCCGTGTGCCGGTGGCGCTGGTGAGCCTGGTGGACGAGCAGCGCCAGTGGTTCAAATCTCATCCGGGGCTGGACATCCGGGAGACTGCGAGGAATATCTCGCTGTGCAGCCACACCATCGACCAGACCTCCGTCATGGTCGTGCCGGACACCAATCGCGACCCGCGCTTCAGCGGCAATCCGCTGGTTACCGGGGCGCCGCACATGCGCTTCTACGCCGGTTGCCCGCTGCACAGCAGTGACGGCAGCGCGGTGGGGACTCTGTGCCTGATGGACACGGTGCCGCGCTTCATGGGCCCCCGGGAACGTGACATCCTGGCCGCTCTGGCGACGCTGGTGGAACGCGAGTTACTGCTGCCCGGCACGGCGTTGCACGACCCCGCCAGCGCACTGCTGGACGGCCCTGGCTTCGAAAGCCGGGCACACGACACCCTGGAATTCTGTGCCGCCGTCGGCCGGCCCACGGGTCTGGTGCTGCTGAGACTCGACGGCCTCGACGAACTGGCCCGGGACCACGGCGAGCCCTCGCGGCAGAGCGCCCTGGCGGCAGCCGGCGCCGCCCTGGAGCAGGCCTTCTTCGACACCGATCTGCTGGGACGGCTGGGCTCTCAGACGTTCGCCGTACTCCTGATCGGCGCCGACCGGGAAGATGCGGAGCAGGCCCTGCAGCGCTCTATCAGCGCTTTGGACGCCGCCCTGGCTCGAGCCGGCTGTGCCGGCAGCCTGACCGTATCCAGCGGCATTGCCGACGGTCACGGCCACGGCGCCCGCAACCTGCAGGCTCTGCTGGCGGCCGCGGACGCCGCTCTGGAGCAGAACCGGTCGCGGCGGACTGAATCAGCCCTCAGGGTTGTTTCCAGCCCGGACCGATCATACAATTCGCGCTCCTTTTTTCAGGGTCGTTAGCTCAGTTGGTAGAGCATCGGGCTTTTAACCCGCTGGTCCTGGGTTCGAGCCCCAGACGACCCACCAACTTTCCGTTTCCTCGCTGCAGCACACTACGGTAGGGTACCAACTACGGTTCTCCGCACTACAATGGGAACTCAAATCGGTATCCGGGCCAATTGTGATCGGTGACAACAGCGAGCAGATCCGCATACTGCTGAACAGCGTCCGCAAACGCCTCGACGAAGACGACCCCCTGTTACTGCAATTCGTCGAGCTGTGGTGGTCGCGAATCCCCGAAGAAGACTTAAAGCCCCGCGACGCGGGCAACGACTCCGCCGTATGCCTGGAATGCTGGCGAACCTTCTCCCGCCGCGATCCTCAGGCTACGGAAATCTATGCGGTCAACCCGATGGCCGCCCGCGACGGCTGGCATTCCCGCTACACGGTGGTCCAGGTCATGACACCGGACATGCCGTTCGTCACCGACTCGGTGCTGATGGCGCTGTCCCATGACGGGCTGGTGACCCACCATCTGGGCAATGTGGTGCTGTCTACCCGCCGTGACGATGACGGCCAGCTAGAAGCGCTGTCTACCGACCGATCCTGGCCGGAGCGCGAAGTATTCATTTACGCCGAAATCGACCGCATGGCCGACGCCGAGCTGCCGGAGCTGCGCAGCCGCCTGGAAGCGGCCTTGAGCGACGTGCGCGCCGCGGTAGCCGACTTTCCGGAAATGAAGGCCCGCCTGACCGAACTGACTGCGGAACTGAAGGCCGCGCCGCCGCCGCTGCCCGCCGATGAGCTGGAAGAATCGCTTGCCTTTCTCGACTGGCTGCCGCACGAACAGTTTCACCTTTCTCGGCTACCGCAGCTTCGATTACAGCGACGACACCATCCGCCAGAACGAAGCCCAGACCCTGGGCGTCATGCGCAACCGGCGCACGGCCACGCCGCGCCAGCTCTCCGAACAGCGCGAGCGGGTCAAAGCCTTTCTGCTGCGGCCCGCCATCCTGTCGTTTTCCCAGTCGGGCACCAAGTCCCGAGTGCACCGCCCGGCCTATCCCGACTACATCGGCATACGCAAATTCGATGCCGCCGGCCGGGTGATCGGCGAACACGGCTTCCTCGGGCTGTATACGTCCCGCGTCTATCTCGAACAGCCCGAGAACATTCCCACTGTGCGCCGCAAAGTGGCGCACGTCATCGAGCGCTCCGGGCTCGATCCGACCGGCTTCGACGGCAAGGTTCTGCACCAGGTGCTGGCCACCTATCCCAAAGACGAGCTGTTTCAGATCTCCGAAGACGAGCTCTTCGAGACAGCCATGGGCATCACCTACATCCACGAGCGCCGGCGTACCCGGCTGTTCGTGCGCCACGACCCCTATGGGCTGTTCGTGCACTGCCTGATCTATCTGCCGCGGGATCTGTACAGCACTCAGTCGCGCTTGAAGGTGCAGGAGATTCTTGCCGAAACCTATCAGGCGGAAGACTCGGAGTTCGAGCCCTACTTCAGCGAATCCATTCTGGTGCGCCTGCAGGTCACGCTGCGCATCCGGCCAGGCGCGCTGCCGGAAGTGGACGAACGGGCCCTGGAAGCCCGGCTGGTGGATGTTACCCGCGACTGGAGCGCCGATCTGCAGGACGCCCTGGTAGACCGGTTCGGTGAATCGCGCAGCCGGCAGCTCGGCCGCGAATACGCCCTGGCCTTTCCCGCCGGCTACCGGGAACGCTACAGCGTCGACACGGCGGTGGAAGATCTGGACGTCATCGAGGGCCTCACCCCGACCCAGCCGCTGGCCAGCTATTTCTACCGGCGCCCGTCGGAACCCGCCGAGCGGCTGCATCTGAAGATCTTTCATCTGGGTTCGACGCTGCCGCTGTCCGACGTCATCGCCACCCTGGAAAACATGGGCCTGCGCATACGCGCCGAGCATCCTTACAACATCGAGCGCCCGGGTGAACCTCTGGCAGCGCTGCTGGACTTCGATCTGATCTATCCCGACGCCCTGGACTTGAACGAGATCGGCGAGCGCTTCGCTGATGCATTCCAGCGCATCTGGGCCGGCGCCGTGGACGACGACCGCTACAACCGCCTGCTGCTGGCCGCGGGCCTGACCTGGCGGCAGGTGAACGTCTTGCGTACCTATGCCCGCTACATGAAGCAGATCCGCTTCGGCTTCAGCCAGGAATTCATCAGCGACACCCTGTGTAAACACCCGGCCATTGCCGCCGATCTGGTGGAGTTCTTCGAGCACAGGTTCGACCCCGCCGCCGATGCGCACGCCGACCCGGCGGCGCTGCAGGCGCGGCTCGTGGCCGCTTTCGATAACGTCGCCCTGCTCAACGAAGACCGGATTCTGCGCCGCTATCTGACGCTCATGGAGGCAACGGCGCGGGTCAGTCACTTCCGCACCCATCCGGACAGCGGTGCGCACCGGCCCTATCTGGCACTCAAGCTCAAGCCCCGCTCCATCAGCGACATGCCGAAACCCGTACCGGCCTACGAGATCTTCGTCGCCTCGCCGGCCATGGAAGGCGTACACCTGCGCGGCGGACCCATCGCCCGGGGCGGCCTGCGCTGGTCGGACCGCGCCGAGGATTACCGCACGGAAGTGCTGGGTCTGGTGAAGGCTCAGACGGTGAAGAATGCGGTCATCGTACCCACCGGCGCCAAGGGCGGCTTCATCGTCCGCCACGGTGCCGAAGACCCGGATGCGTTCCGCAAACAGGGGGTCGCCTGCTACCAGGATTTCATCCGCGGCCTGCTCGACGTCACTGACAATGTAGTCAACGGTGAAATCACGCCGCCGCCGGGCGTGCGCTGTCACGACGGCATCGATCCCTATCTGGTGGTAGCGGCGGACAAAGGCACGGCTACGTTCTCGGATATTGCCAACAGCGTGGCCGCCGAATACGACTTCTGGCTGGGCGATGCCTTCGCCTCCGGCGGCTCCAACGGCTACGACCACAAGGCCATGGGCATCACCGCACGCGGCGCCTGGGTGTCCGTGCAGCGGCATTTCGCCGAACGCGGCATCGACGTGCAGAGCGACCCGGTCACCGTGCTCGGGATCGGCGACATGTCCGGCGACGTGTTCGGCAACGGTATGCTCCTGTCGCGCAGCATCCGCCTGGTGGCGGCATTCAATCACCGCCACATCTTTCTCGATCCCGATCCCGATCCGGAGGCGGCCTTTGCGGAACGCCAGCGGCTGTTCGCCCTGCCCCGCTCAGGCTGGACCGATTACGACACCGGCCTGATCTCAGCGGGAGGCGGCGTGCACAGCCGCAACGCCAAGTCCGTGCCGCTCAGTGCCGAGGTGCGCGCCGCCTTCGACATCGACGCCGACAGCCTGTCACCGGATGAGCTGATTCACGCACTGCTGAAGGCACCCGTGGACCTGCTCTGGAACGGCGGCATCGGCACCTATGTGAAAGCGGCAACGGAATCCCACCTGGAAGTGGGTGACCGCGCCAATGACGGTCTGCGGGTGGATGGCGAGGCGCTGCGTTGCCAGGTGTTCGGTGAAGGCGGCAATCTGGGGGTAACCCAGCTCGGCCGGGTGGCCTTCGCCCGCGCCGGCGGCGCCATCAACACCGACTTCATCGACAATTCCGCCGGCGTGGACTGCTCGGACCACGAGGTGAACATCAAGATCGCCCTGAATCAGCTGGTAGCCGATGGCGAACTTACCGGGAAGCACCGCAATACGCTATTGCGGGAGATGACCGACGAAGTGGCTGAGCTGGTACTCGAGAACAACTTCCGCCAGGCGCAGATGCTCAGCCTGGCCGAGCGGCAGGTGCGCGATCACCCGGCGGAATATCAGCGCTTCATCGGCACCATGGAATCAAGCGAACAGCTCGACCGGACGCTGGAAGGTCTGCCCACGGATGAGCAGCTCCTGGAACGGGCCAGCCGGCAGGAGTCGCTGACCCGGCCGGAACTGGCCGTACTGATGGCGTTCGCCAAAACACATATCAAGAATGCGCTGAACCGCAGCGACATCTGTCTGGATCCGGCGATTGGTGCGGAGATCTTCGAACCGTTCCCGGCATTGCTGGAGGAACGTTATCCCGACGCCATCAGAAACCACCGGCTGGCCCGGGAAATCGTCTCCACCCAGCTCGCCAACGACGTCGTGCACCACATGGGCGTTACCTTCGTCACGCACCTGCGGGAATCCGTCAGCGCCAGCGTGGAAGAGATTCTGCGGGCCTATCTGGCGGCCGCCGCCTGCTTCCGGATTCGCGAGCGCTTCCGCCAGATCGAGACGCTGGAAGGCGTGGATGCCAACACGCGGCTCGACGCGCTGTTCGAGCTGGTCCGCCTGGGCCGGCGCGCCACCCGCTGGCTGCTGCGCCACGAGCGCACGGACCTGAACGTCGCTGCGCTTACCGCCCGCTATCAGGCTTCCATCGAGGCGTTGCGGGGCAAGCGGGAAGCGCTGCTCAGCAAAGCCGTGCAGAGCAAACGCCAGGAGCGTCTGGAATACCTGATGCAGCACGGGCTGCCCGAGGCCACGGCGGAAGAGCTGGCCGGTTCAGCAGATCTGGCCACGGCCCTGACGGTCATCGCCGCCGCCGAATCCTGCGATGCCCAACCGGACGAACTGGTGGAGATCTACGGCACCCTGGGTGATCGTCTGAGCCTCGAGTGGCTCATTACCCGCCTGGCTCAGTTCCCCACCGCCAGCCACTGGCAGACCATGGAGCGGGACGCACTGGTGGACGACATGGTCATGGAACAGGGCCGGCTGGCGGCAGTAATACATCAGCAGCATGACGGCGAGGTTGGCGCCTGGCTGGACGCCAACCCGACCCTGGGCTGGGGCTGGCGGCAGACCATCGACGACGCCCAGCATGCCAGCGCGGCGGATTTTTCGTTGTATGCGGTGACCTGCCGCAAGTTGCTGGACCTGGCCCGGCGGGCTTGACGGGGGGCCTGGAGTGCTGTGGGAGCGACTTTCCAGTCGCGACCTGGAGGTCGCTCCTACCCAAGGTATCGCGTCGGGTCCGTCACCCCCGCCGCCGCAAACCCCTCCCGGCGCAGCCGGCAGCTATCGCAGCGCCCGCAGGCTGCGCCGCTGTCATCCGGCTGATAACAGGACACCGTGCCGGCGTAATCCACGCCGAGCTCCAGGCCGCGCCGGATGATCTGCGCCTTGGTCAGTTCGATCAGCGGGGCATGAATGCGAAAGCGTTCGCCTTCCACCCCGGCGCGGGTGGCCAGCCGCCAGGCGCTCGAACGCGGCGATGAACTCGGGACGGCAATCCGGATACCCGGAGTAATCCACGGCATTGACCCCCAGGAAGATATCCCGGGCCCCGGAGACCTCGGCGAAGGCCAGCGCCAGCGCCAGGAACACGGTGTTGCGCGCCGGTACATAGGCGACGGGAATGCCTGGCGCGGGCGCTTCCGGAACGGCAATGTCCGGGTCGGTGAGCGCCGAGCCGCCGAAGGCGGCCAGGTCGATGGGGATTACCCGGTGACTGAGCGCACCGTGATGGCGGGAAACGGCTGCAGCGGCATCCAGCTCGACCGCATGCCGCTGGCCATAGGCAAACGACAACGTATGACAGTCGAAGCCCTCGGCCCGGGCCACGGCCAGGGTGGTGGCGGAATCCAGCCCGCCGGACAACAGCACCACCGCTGCTGGGCGCATTACGCTAGCCATCAGCGCCCCGGCTCATCGCCCCACAGGTACTTGTGAAGCTGCACCTGCAGGCGCACGGGCAACCGGTCAGCGACGATCCAGTCGGCCAGCTCACGCGCCGGCAGGGTTTCCGCACAGGGTGAAAACAGCACTTCGCCAAACCGTTCACCCAGATGCTGCTCGTCATATTTGAGCCGCGCCCAGTCGTAGTCCGCACGGTTGCAGATCACGAACTTGACCTGATCGTCGCGCCGGCAGTGATCCAGGTTGGACCAGAGATTGCGCGACACCTCCCCGGAGCCCGGTGTCTTGATATCCAGGATCTTCACGACCCGCGGATCCACCGGGGAGACATCCAGCGCGCCGCTGGTTTCCAGACTCACCCGGTAATCGGCATCACACAGCCGTTGCAGCAGCGCCAGCGCCCCGGGCTGCGCAAGGGGTTCGCCGCCGGTCACGGTGACATGGCGAACCCCGTAGCCGGCCACGGCCGCAACGATGTCCTCCAGTTCCATGATGCTGCCGCCGCTGAACGCGTAGGCGGTATCGCAATAATCACAACGCAGCGGGCACCCGGTCAGGCGCACGAACACCGTAGGCAGACCAACGAACGTGGTCTCGCCTTGCAGTGACAGAAATATCTCGGTGATGCGAAGCTGCGCGCTGCTCACGACGGACCTCTACGGCGGGCGTGCCCCGCTCGCGGATTACAGTTCAGCCAGGTAGGTCTGCGCCAGACCGGCGGCCGACGACTGCGGATGGTCGTCGCGGACCTGATCAGATACTCGCGCGCCCGGGCTTCATCGCCCAGACGATGATAAGTCACACCCAGTTTATAAAGCGCGTCGGGAATCTTCTGATGGTCCGGGTACAGATTGACCACCTGTGCGAACCACTGGCGCGCCTGCTCGTTGTCATCCAGGGCCAGGTTGAGCTCGCCAAGCCAGTAGAACGCGTTGGCGGTATAAACGCCGTTGGGATACTCCTCGGTCAGTGCTTCGAAAGCCACCGCGGATTCTTCGAAGCGCCGCTGACGCATGAGCTCGAAGGCTGCCGAATAGGCTTCCCGCTCGCTGGCAGAGCCGCCCTGGGAGGCTCCGCCGGAAGAGGAATCAGGACCGCTGGATGCGCCGCGTCCGCCCGGCCCCCGGTCACCCTCGCCGGGTATCACCAGCGGTCGCTGACCGTCGCCGCGCAGGGCCTGCATGCGGCGGTCGAGATCCAGATACTGTTCCTGCTGATCGCGCGCCAGACGGTCCAGCCGGTATTGCTGTTCTTCCACCAGGCCGCGCAGTTCCTGCACTTCCTGCTGCAGGACCTGCAACTGATAGAAGAGCTGCGACAGCCGGCCGGAATCGGCAGAGCTGGCGTCGCTGCCGGACATGCGCCGGGTGTCGATGGCGCCGCCATCGGCCTCGTTCCGCCATTGCTGCCACGGCAGGCGGGGCGCAGCAGCCGCATCCCGGCTGGAAGAAGCCCGGGATTCCTCCACGGGAACGGCAGACAACACCGCCGCCGACGCCAGCAGCGCGGCGCCGCAGCACGCGGCCGTCAACAGATTACGGATGCTGTGTCGATCAGACGTCATGGTCACTAGCGGTAGATGAGTACGGCCCGGCGGTTGCGCGCCCACGCGGCCTCATTGTGACCCGGGTCCTCCGGCCGCTCCTCACCGTAGCTGACGATTTCCAGCTGACGCCGAGAAACCCCGGCGGACACCAGGAAGCTCTGCACGGCATCGGCACGGCGCTCGCCGAGAGCCAGGTTGTATTCGCGGGTACCCCGTTCGTCGGCATGGCCCTCGATGACCACGCTGCGGTCGGGATTGTTGCGCAGAAAGGTCGCATGCATTTCCAGCGATGCCAGATCGTCGGGGCTGAGCACCGAGCGGTCGAAGTCGAAATAATAGGTGCGCGACATCAGCCGTGTGCTGCCAGGCACGTAGGGGTTGCCGTTCTCGTCGACCTCTGCGGAGCGTGACGACGGCCCGTCGGGTGCCGGCGTGGTATCCGGCGTCTCCACCGGTTCCGTTGATGGCTCGATGGGCTCGGTCTGCGTGCCGGTTCCGGCGCACCCGGCCAGGACCACACTGCCGATCAGCACAATGAGTAAGTTCCGCAACCACTGTGTCGTCATGTAAAGCTCCGATTAACCGAAAAGCTGTGAGCAGCCTACATTCTGAAATCGAGGTAGGGCGACCACGCTGGCTCCCTGACATCCCCCGATGATGACGGAAGACGATATTTGACGCTGCCGTCTAAAGAGACAACCGCCAGTATACCTCTACCCTGGTCCTGCGTCGCATACATTAGCATGGTGCCATTGGGGGCGAGCGACGGCGACTCGTCCAGGCCCGTAGACGTCTGCGTGAGAATCCGCACATCGTTGCGCTCCAGGTCCCGCCAGGCGATGTAATAGCGGCCGTCACGACGATGTACGTAAACCATGTGCCGGCCGTCCGGCAACAGCCTGGCCCGGGCGTTATAACCCCCCTCGAACGTCAGCCGCTCCACCAGATTGGTGTCGAGATCCAGCCGGTAGATCTGCGGCGCGCCGCCGCGGTCGGAGGTGAAGATCACCTGCTGTCCGTCCGGCGAAAAACTCGGCTCGGTATCGATGCCGTGATGGCGGGTCAACTGGCGCAGGCTGCGGTTGGCCAGATTCATCAGATAGATTTCCGGGTTGCCGTCCCGCGACAGCACCATGAGCAGCTTGCGGCCGTCGGGCGAGAACACCGGCGAGCCGTTGATGCCGCTGAACCGGGTGATGATCTCGCGCTCGCCGCTCTCCACATCCTGAATGATGATGCTCTGACGGCCGGTCTCCCAGGACACGTAGGCCGCGCGCCGGCCTTCCGGCCCCCAGCCCGGCGACATGATGGGCTGGTCCGAGGAAAACAGCGTGCGCGAGCGTTCCCCGTCGGAATCAGCCAGTTCCAGAGAATACCTGGCCGACGGCGAACCCGCATTCTCGGCCAGAACATAGATGATCTTGGTAGCAAATGCGCCGGGAATGCCGGTGATGGCCTCATACGCCGCATCGGCCACCTCGTGGGCCATGTCCCGCCACTCTGCCCGGGTTCCTGTGACCTCACCGCCGAGCATTTCCCGCTCGTTCACCACGTCGAACAGGTGGTAACGCACCCGGGTATTGCCGTTGGCAACGGTCCGCAGGTTGCCGATCAGCAGGTACTCCATGCCCAGGACCCGCCAGTCACGGAAGAAAACCTGCTCCGGCCGGCCGGGAAAAGACAGCATATTGTCGCGTTCCAGCGGCGCGAACTGGCCGCTTCGTGACAGATCGAAGCTGATGATGCCGCCCATATCTGCCTGATTGGAGAACTCCGGACCCGCGTCGAACGGCACCACGGCTATGCGCGTCTGCTTGTCGTAGCCCTCGTCGATGATGATGGTATCGAGACTTTCTGCCGCCAGCGCCGCGCCGGCGAGCAGGCTCTGCGCCAGCAGAAATATCAGGTTGACTGACAGACTTCTCACCGCAACAAATCCTCCGGTCGGAACAACAGGGTGAAACGCCGGAAATACTCCTCGAAGACTTCCGGGTCGTCGGGCACTTCAAAGCGCCGGGCTTTGCGCACGGCGGCTTCCGCCGAGCGATCGAAAGCGGCATTGCCGCTCGATTCAACCACCGTAACACCAACCACGTCACCGGTGGGCACCAGTTCCACCAGCAGTTTGGCCTCCATACGGTTACGCGCCGACGGCGGCCGCGACCAGTTGGCCACAACCGCCTGATAGATGCCGGCCTGGTACGACTGGGCCACGGCTTGCTCAGCTTCGCGGTCGGCCTCGGCAAGCTCCGACGCCTCACTCTGCAGGGCCTCCTGAAATGCCGACTGCGCCAGCGCCTCGAGGCGCTCCTGGCGAGCCTGTTGGCGAGCCTGCTCTTGAGCCTTTTCCCGCGCGGCCTGTTCCGGCCCGCTGACGTTCCGCCTGCGGGTCCGGCTGTGCGTTCCGGTTCGGGTTCCGGCTCAGGTTGCGGTTGCGGCTTCGGTTCGGGCTTCGGTTCCGGCGCGCGCTGTGGCTGCGCCGGCTGCGGCCTGGCAGGGGCCGGCTCCGGCTTTGCCGCCGGCTCCAGCATCACCAGCTGAGCCTGCACGGCACGGGGTTTGATGACGTCCCGTTCCTTGGTCGTGGGGTTCCAGTTGGCATAAAGCCCGGCGGCCGCCGCCAGGTGCAGCAGCAGCGCCAACAGCAACGGCACGCTGTACTGACGAACCACCAGCTCAGCTTTCCACCGTCTGCGGCGGCTCGGTGATCAGACCCACGCTGCCGGCACCGGCCTTCTGCAACACCGTCATGACCCGCACGACGGTTCCGTAATCGAGCCGGTGATCGGCTTTGACGTAGACCGGGACGTCGGCCCGGGCACGCAGGATCTTGCCGGCCTGGTCTTCCAGGGAATAAATGGTCACCCGGGTGCCTTCATCGTCGGAATTCTGTATTCCCAGATTGACGAAGATGGCCCCATCGTCGCGCACCGACACCACCAGCGGATCCTGCTGATCCTGTTCCACCGGCTCCGAGGGCGCATCGGGCAGGTCCACCACTACGCCCTGCGTCAGAAGCGGTGCCGTGGCCATAAAGATCACCAGCAGCACCAGCATCACGTCGATGTACGGCACCACGTTGATCTCGGACATGGGTTTGCGTCGCCGTGCCATGGTCAGCCCTGCCTTGCGTGCGCCACGCGATGGAGAATGCCGATGAACTCGTCGCTGAATGCCTCATAGCGTTTCATGAGCGCTTCGACCCGCGCGGAAAAACGGTTGTAGCCGATGACCGCGGGTATGGCGGCAAACAGACCCATGGCCGTGGCCACCAGCGCCTCGGAGATCCCCGGCGCCACCGAAGCGAGCGTCGCCTGGGTCATGTTGGCCAGGCTGCGGAACGAGTTCATGATGCCCCAGACCGTACCAAACAGGCCCACGTAGGGGCTGGTGGAGCCCACGGTGGCGAGAAACGGCAGGTGAGTTTCCAGGCGTTCCTCCTCCCGGGTCAGCGCAATACGCATGGAACGCTGCACGCCCTGCATGATGGCATCAGGGTCGCCCGAGCCTTCCTCGGTGAGCCGCGTATATTCCTTGAAACCGGCCACGAACGTCGACTCGATACCGGTCAGGGCTTCCTCGTCCGCCAGCTCACTGTAGAGCTGACGCAGATCAATGCCGGACCAGAAGTGATCTTCGAAATCTTCGATCTCGCCCTGAATGCGGCGCAGGAAGAACCAGCGCTGGAAAATCATCACCCAGGAGATCAACGATGCCAGCAGCAGAATCAGCATGACGAACTGCACCAGCAGACTGGCATTGGCAATGAGCTCGAAGATGGACAGTTTTTCCGGCAAGGTGCCCTCCTATTCCAGATCGAGGGGAGATTGTTCGCCGCCGCCCGCGGCACCGGGTTTACGTAACCCGAAATGCAGGTAGGCCTGCTCGGTGGCGACGCGGCCGCGGGGCGTACGCATGAGATATCCCTGTTGAATGAGGAACGGCTCCAGCACGTCTTCGATGGTGTCGCGCTCCTCGCTGATGGCGGCGGCCAGGGAATCGAGCCCCACGGGCCCGCCGGCAAATTTGTCGATGATGGTCTCCAGCAGACGCCGATCCATGGCGTCGAAACCCTGCCGGTCGACATTGAGCATGTCCAGCGCCTGATCGGCCACCTCGCGGCTGATCACGCCGTCGGCGCGCACTTCGGCATAGTCGCGCACGCGGCGCAGCAGCCGATTGGCAATGCGCGGCGTGCCCCGGGAACGCCGGGCCACTTCTTCGGCGCCGTCGGCAAGAATACTCAGCGCCAGCTTGCCGGCGGACCGCATCACGATCTCACTCAATTGTTCGACCGTATAGAACTCCAGACGTTGCACGATGCCGAAACGGTCGCGCAGCGGTGACGTGAGCAGCCCCGCGCGGGTGGTAGCGCCCACCAGCGTAAAGCGCGGCAGTTCCAGCTTCAGCGACCGTGCCGCCGGGCCTTCGCCAATGAGGATGTCGATCTGATAATCCTCCATGGCCGGATAGAGAATCTCCTCGACCACCGGGCTCAAACGGTGAATCTCGTCGACGAACAACACGTCACCCGCTTCCAGATTGGTGAGCATGGCAGCGAGTTCCGCCGGGCGCTCCAGCACCGGCCCGGAAGTGGCTTTCAGAGCGACGCCCATCTCGTGGGCAACGATGGTGGGCCAGCGTGGTCTTGCCGAGGCCCGGGGGGCCGAAGATGAGCGTGTGGTCCAGGGGTTCGTCGCGGCCGCGGGCGGCGCGGATGAAGATGTCCATCTGGGCTTTGACGTCGTCCTGGCCGATATACTCAGCCAGCCGAACCGGGCGCAGGGCGCGGTCGAATCGGACCTCGTCGCCGCGCTCGGCGGCATCCACCAGGCGATCCGGCTCGATACTCACGAGGCGGCTTCGGTCTGCCGGGCCACACGCCGCAGGGCGGCGCGCACCAGGTCTTCGGCACTGTCCGCTTCGGCGCGCACACCGGCCACCAGACGCGCCGCTTCCGGCGGCCGGTAACCGAGCTGCACCAGGGCGCGTTCGGCTTCCTGCACGGCGAAGTCATCGGCACTGGGTACCGCGCTGGGGCCGCCTGGAATCAGTGCTTCCGGCAGCTTGTCGCGCAGTTCCACCAGCAGTCGCTCAGCCGTCTTGCGGCCGACGCCGGGAACCCGCGTCAGCACCCCCACTTCCCCGGCGCGTACGGAAGCTGCCAGCTCGCCGAGCGGCACGCTCGACAGCAACGCCAGCGCGAGCTTAGGGCCCACGCCGCTGATGCGGATGAGCACGCGGAACAGGTCACGCTCGGCCCGGGAAACGAAGCCATAGAGTTGCTGAGCGTCCTCGCGCACCACGAAGTGGGTGTAGAGGGTCACCGCCTTGTCCCGGCCCGGCAGCGCCGTGAGCACGTTGTGGCTGACCTCCACCTCGTAGCCCACGCCGCCCACGGCCAGCAGAATGACATTATCGGTGATCTCCACGAGGTGACCTTCTAGACGGCCGATCATGAGCTTGCAGAAGGATCCTGGAGTGACTTCAAGCGCGCAGTATTGACGTGACAAATGGCAATCGCAAGCGCGTCCGCGGCATCGGCGGCCGGACTGCCGGACAACCCCAGCAGCACCCGCACCATGTGCTGCACCTGACTCTTGCTGGCCTTGCCCGTCCCCACCACCGCCAGTTTGACCCGGCGGGCCGCATATTCGGTGACCGGCAGCCGCCCCGCCACCGCTGCAGCAATGGCCACACCGCGGGCCTGGCCGAGCTTCAGAGCCGAGGCCGGATTGGTGGCCAGGAACACCTCTTCGATAGCCATCTCGTGGGGTGCATACTGTTCAATCAACCCGGTCACCCCCGCATAGATCTCACCGAGGCGGTCGACGAAGGTTCCCGACCGGGGGCGGATGCAGCCGCTGGCCAGATAGGCGGTGCCTGTGCCGCTCACTGCCACCACGCCGTATCCGGTAACCCGGGACCCCGGATCGATACCGAGGATGCGGCGCTCATCAGTCATCGTAGGCGCTGTCGGGATACTCGCCGTTGCTGTACACGTTCTGCACGTCGTCGAGCTCCTCGAGCGCATCGATGAGCTTGAGCACCGATCGCGCCTGCTCGTCGTCACAGGGTACGTAGACGCTGGGCACCATGGTGACTTCCGCGTGCTCCGGATCGAGATCGGCCTGCTGCAGGGCCGCAACCACTTCGCCGAGGCGCTCCCACGGCGTGACCACGGTGATGCTGCCGTCTTCTTCCACGTCGATGTCCTCGGCGCCCGCTTCCAGGGCGGCTTCCATGACCCGCTCTTCGTCCGTGCCGGGAGCGAAGTTGATCACACCCTGACGGCTGAACAGATAGGCCACGGACCCATCGGTGCCCAGATTGCCGCCGTGCTTGCTGAAGGCATGGCGCACTTCCGCCACCGTGCGGTTGCGGTTGTCCGTCATGACTTCCACCAGCACCGCCACGCCGCCGGGCGCATAGCCCTCATAAGTGAGCTCTTCGACGTTGCTGCCTTCACCGCCGCCGGCGCCGCGCTCCACGGCGCGCTCGATGGTGTCCTTGGGCATGTTCTGCCCCAGGGCCTTGTCCCAGGCGGCGCGCAGGCGCGGATTGTCGTTCGGGTCGCCGCCGCCCAGGCGGGCGGCGACGGTGATCTCACGAATCAGCTTGGTGAAGACCTTGCCGCGCTTGGCATCCTGGCGCGCCTTCTTGTGTTTGATGTTGGCCCACTTACTGTGTCCGGCCATGGCTCATTGCTCTCGCTCGGGCTTGCGCACACGGATGTGCAGCTCACGCAATTGATGTTCGTCGACACTGCTCGGCGCCGACGTCATCAGGCAGGCGGCGGTCTGGGTTTTCGGGAAGGCGATGACGTCACGGATGGCATCGCTGCCGGTCATGAGCATCACCAGACGATCGAGCCCCAATGCGATGCCGCCGTGGGGCGGGCAGCCGTAGCGCAAAGCGTCCAGTAGAAAGCCGAACTTCACCTGCGCTTCCTGGGCCATGTTCAGAGCCTCAAAGACAGCGTTCTGGGTTTCCTCGTCGTGAATGCGCAGAGACCCGCCGCCCAGCTCGTAGCCGTTGAGCACCACGTCATAAGCCGCGGCACGGGCAGCGGCCGGGTCGGCCAGCAGAGCTTGCGGGCTGCAGGTCGGACGGGTGAAAGGATGATGGACCGGCGCCAGCAGACCGTCGCGGGTCTCTTCGAACATGGGCCAGGTGATGACCCAGCATGGCGCCCAGCCCTCGGCTATGAGCTGCAGATCGCGGCCCAGTTCGTTGCGCAGAGCACCCATGGCATCGCTGACCGTGGCTGCCTTGTCGGCACCGAAGAAAACCACGTCGCCGTTCTGTGCGCCCACCCGGTTCAACACCTCTTCCACCACTGTCTCGGGCAGAAACTTGAGAATGGGTGACTGCAGACCCGCGGTGCCGGCCGCCCGGTCGTTGACCTTGATGTAGGCCAGGCCGCGGGCACCGTAGCGGCCGACGAACCCCGTATAGTCGTCTATGACCTTGCGGCTCAGGCTCGCGCCGCCCGGCGCACGCAGCGCCACCACCCGCCCGCGCGGATCGTTGGCGGGCGCATTGAATACCTTGAACTCCACCTCCCGCATGAGGTCCGCCACGTCCACCAGTTCCAGAGGATTGCGCAGGTCGGGCTTGTCGCTGCCGAATCGGCGCATGGCCTCGTCCCAGGAAAGCACCGGAAAAGGCGGCAACTCGACTTCGAGCACCTCCCGGAACGCCTGGCGCAGCATGCCCTCGGTAAGCTGGCGAATGTCTTCTTCGCTGACGAACGATGCCTCGATATCGATCTGTGTGAACTCGGGCTGACGGTCGTGACGCAGATCTTCGTCGCGATAGCAGCGGGCGATCTGATAGTACTTCTCCATGCCGGCCACCATGAGCAGCTGCTTGAAGATCTGCGGTGACTGCGGGAGCGCGAAGAATTCGCCGGGATGGGTACGGCTGGGCACGAGATAATCCCGGGCGCCTTCCGGGGTCGCTCTGGTGAGCGTGGGTGTCTCTACCTCGATGTATCCGGCGGCTTCGAGATAGCGGCGCACGCTGCTGGTCACCCGCGCACGGGTCATAAGCCGCTGCTGCATTTCCGGCCGCCGCAGATCCAGATAGCGGTGCCGCAGGCGCACGTCTTCGCCGGCGTCGGAGTGTTCGTCGAGCTGAAACGGCGGCGTCGCGGAGGCATTGAGAATATCGAGCCCGGCACCGAGCACCTCGATCTCGCCGGTTGCCATGTCCGGATTTTCCGACCCGGCCGGGCGGCGCCGCACGCGCCCCGTTATGTGCAGGACGTATTCGTTGCGCACCCGGTCGGCAGTGGCGAAGCTTGCCTCGGTATCCGGATCGTAGACGACCTGCACGATCCCGCTACGGTCACGCACGTCCAGAAAGATCACACCGCCATGGTCGCGGCGGCGGTGCACCCAACCGCACAGTTCTACCTCGTCGCCGACGTTGCCGGCGTTGATTTGGCCGCAGTAATGGCTGCGCATAACCTGATTGCCCGCCTATTCCGATGCTTTGGTTTTCGAGCTTCCGCCCGTCTTGCTCTCGCCGCCGGAAGCACCGGATTCACCAGTGGATTTCTTCGCGCCGCCGTCGCCTTTGCTTTCCGAGGCGCCGCTGCCCGAGTCGGTCTTGCCCGACTCCTTGCCTGACTCCTTGCCTGACTCGGTCTTGCCCGACTCCCTGCCGCCTTTGTCGTCTCCGGCCAGGTTTTTCCTGTTGCCGGCCTTGAAGTCCGTTTCATACCAACCACCGCCTTTCAGACGGAAAGCAGAAGCGGACATTCTTTTGCGCAAGGTGTCCTTGCCGCAGGCCGGACAGGTCTTCAGCGGATCATCGGAAAAGCGCTGAATGGTTTCGAAGTCGTGGCCGCAGTCGTCGCATCGATACTCATAGATTGGCATCTGGGTGATCTCATCGTTACATGCAGTTCCGGAAGCGGCGCATGATCTTAAAAAAATCAGTAAAAATACAGTAATTTCGCGGCAATTTTGTTGCCTGAGACTGGCTCATGAGCTATAAAGCGGCGCATTGAGATCCCGCACCGTGCAGAGGTTTCTCAATAGGAACGGGGTGAAACCCCAACGTGTGGAATTGCTCCGTTTAGTTAATCACTGCAAAGGGAATGACCGATGGCAACGAAGAAAGCTCCAGCCAAGCGTAAGGCTCCGGCAAAGAAGGCAACCGCCAGGAAGGCTCCGGCCAAGAAAGTGGCTGCCAAGAAGTCCGCCGCGAAGAAGGCACCGGCCAAGAAAGCGCCTGCCAAGAACACGGCGGCCGTTACCAAAAAGATGACCAAAACCGGGATTCTCAACGAGATCGCAGAGCAGACCGAACTGTCGCGTAAGCAGGTGGATGCCGTATTGAGCGAGCTCGAGAATCTGATCGAGCGTCACGTGAAGAAGCGCGCCGTGGGCGAGTTCACCCTGCCGGGTCTGCTCAAGGTGCGTGCCGTGAAGCGCCCGGCCACGAAGAAGCGGATGGGCCGCAATCCGGCTACCGGCGCGGAGATCGTCATCCCCGCCAAGCCGGCGACCACCCGCGTCCGGGTAACTCCGCTGAAGCGGCTCAAAGAGATGGTCTCTTAGGAAAGAGTACGTCTCTTAGCAAACGGAGGCCGGCAGGCTCATCGTGAGCCTGCCTCTCGAGCAGTAGAAAGGGCCGCTTGGTACGCCAATCGGCCCTTTTTTCGTTCCACCATGCCACTATCGCGGAAGCGTTGCAGCCACAGCCCATACCAAGGAACTTCTCATGCGCCAGAGCCAGCAGCTCATCCCCACCCTCAAGGAAACACCAGCCGACGCGGATGTGATCAGCCACCGGCTGATGCTGCGTGCCGGACTCATCCGTCAGGTCGCCTCCGGGCTCTATACCTGGCTGCCGCTGGGGCTCAGGGTCATCCGCCGGGTGGAGAGCATCGTTCGTGAAGAGCTGACCGCCAGCGGCGCCCAGGAGTTGCTCATGCCCGTCGTGCAGCCCAGCGAGCTGTGGCAGGAGACCGGACGCTGGACCAAGATGGGCCCGGAAATGCTGCGCATGCGCGACCGCCACGAGCGGGATTTCTGCCTCGGCCCCACCCACGAAGAGGTGATCACCGACCTGTTCCGCCGGGAAGTGCACAGCTACCGCCAACTGCCCTGCAACTTCTTTCAGATTCAGACCAAATTTCGCGACGAGATCCGCCCCCGCTTCGGGGTCATGCGCGCCCGCGAATTCACCATGAAGGATGCCTATTCGTTTCACATCGACCAGGCGAGCTTCGATGCTACCTATCGGGAAATGTATGACTGCTACGGGCGCATATTGCGGCGCATGGAGCTGGACTACCGGGCTGTGGAAGCCGACCCGGGCAACATCGGCGGCTCCAACAGCCACGAGTTCCACGTCCTGGCGGATTCCGGCGAAGACGTCATCGCCTATGCCACCGGCGGCGACTACGCCGCCAACCTGGAAAAGGCCCGCAGCGCTCCTCCGGCGCCGCGCGCCGAGCCCGCCGAAACCCTGCGCACCGTCCCTACCCCGGACGTCACTACCATCGCTGATGTTGCAGCCCTGCTGGAGCTGCCCGCGCAGCGCTGCCTGAAGACGCTGGTAGTACGCGGCGATGACGGTCTCATTGCCCTGGTCGTGCGCGGCGACGACGAGCTCAATCCCACCAAAGCGGAAAAGCTGGCCGGTGTGGCAACGCCTCTGAGCATGGCCACGGATGCCGAGATCGAAACCGCCGTGGGCTGCAAGCCGGGGTCACTGGGGCCCGTGGGCTTGCCTTTCCCCGTGTACGTGGATCACGCCGCTGCGGCCGTGGCGGACTTCGCCTGTGGGGCTAATCAGGAGGGCTTTCATCACGTGGGCGCCAACTGGCAGCGCGATGCAGAGCTGGACGACGACCGTCTCGCCGACCTGCGCACCGTGAAACCGGGAGACCCGGCGCCGGACGGCCAGGGGGAGCTCGAGTTCCTGCGCGGCATCGAAGTGGGCCATATATTTGAGCTCGGCCGCATCTACAGCGAACCCATGGCGGCCACCGTGCTGGACGGCGACGGCAACAGCGTCGCCCCCATCATGGGCTGCTACGGTATCGGCATCACCCGCCTGGTAGCCGCCATCATCGAGCAGAACCATGACGAAGTCGGCATACAATGGCCGGAACCCGTCGCACCCTTCCACGTTCATGTGCTGGCGCTGAACTATCATAAGTCGGAGGCCGTGCGCGAGGCTGCCGAACGGCTCTACAAGCAACTCACGGAATTGAAGCTGTCTGTGCTCATGGACGACAGAGACGAACGTCCCGGCGTGAAATTCGCCGATGCCGACCTGATCGGCATACCCCACCGCATCACCGTCGGCGATCGCGGCGTCAAGGAAGGCGTGCTGGAATACAAATGCCGCCGCAGCGGCGAGACCAGCACGGAAGCTGCAGACGCCATCGTCGCCCGGCTCAGCTCCTGACCATGAGCCAGGGCGCGCGCTGCGGTTGGCGAGGCATCATGGCAGGGTTGCTGCTGTGTCTGCCCGCTGCGCTGCTCGCAGCCGCCACGGCAGTGGATCCGGCGCTGATCGAGAAGCTGGCCGTGAGCCTGTCGGACCACAGCCGCAGCGGCGACCGTTTCGATGCGGAAGTGTGGCTGCGCGCCTCGGAGCAGCGTCTGGCCCGCTACCTGCCCGATCACGATGAGCGGCTGAATCTGTTGAAAACCGTTTATCGCGAGGCCAATCGGCAGAATCTGGACGCCGATCTGGTTCTGGCGGTCATGCAGGTGGAAAGCGCTTTCGACCGCTACGCCATTTCCCGCGTGGGCGCCCAGGGCCTGATGCAGGTCATGCCGTTCTGGCGCAATGAGATCGGCCGCCCCCAGGACAACCTGACGGAGGTGGAGACCAACGTGCGCTACGGCACCACAATCCTGGCCCACTACCTGGAAGTGTCCGACAACGACCTGGTGGAGGCCCTGGGCCGCTACAACGGCAGCCGCGGCCGCCTGAAATATCCGGAACTGGTGGTGAGCGCCTGGCGGCGCGTGTGGCGCAACAAAACCTCGGCAGACCTGCCGCAACTGCAGGCGAGCTGCCGCAGCTACGGTCTCAGAGCCTGCCGCTATCAATAGGGCGCAGCGGGCTCAGACCTCGGAACTCAGCTCCACCGCCCGAGCCAGATCCTCGTAGGTCTGGGGGCCCACCAGAACATCGTGCAGCTTGCCGTGCGGATCGATGACCAGCGTGCTCGGCAGTACTGACGGCGGCGGCTGGTCCCAGCGCTGGCCGGGGTCTTCCACCAGCACCGGAAATTCCACGCCCATTTCCGCCATGAGGGTAGTGAGGGATTCGCCGCGCAGGCCATCGAAATTCACGCCCAGCACCATGACGCCGGCATCGGCGCCGTGGGCGTGGAGCTCGTTGAGCTCCGGAATCTCCTTACGGCACGGAGCGCACCATTCGGCCCAGTAGTTGATCACCAACCACTGGCCCTGCAGTTCCTGCCAGCTCGTAGCGGAGCCGTCCGCCAACTCCAGCTCCGGTGCCCCGCCGCAGGCTGCGGCGGCCAGCAGCAGGATCGCCAGCGCCGCCCGGCGGCCTGCCGGGCGCATGAGACGCAACGGGAAGCGGGAATCGCGGATCGTCGTGTTCGGTGCTGCGCAGTCGGCCATGCTTCGATACCATTGAAATCATGAAACAGCCCGTCACTATCTATCACAATCCGCGCTGTTCCAAGTCTCGCCAGACACTGGCCCTGCTCGAGGAGCGCGGCATCGAGCCCCGGGTAATTGCCTATCTGGACCAGCCCCCGGATGCACAGACCCTTCGCAGCCTGCTGACGGCGCTGCAGCTCGATGCCCGGGGACTGATGCGCCGCAAGGAAGCCCGCTACGCGGAACTCGGTCTGGACGACGCCGAGCTGTCCGAAGACGCGCTGATCAACGCCATCACGGAAAACCCGATCCTCATGGAGCGGCCCGTCGTCGTGACTCCGAAAGGCGCCGCCATCGGCCGCCCGCCGGAAAACGTTCTCGATCTGCTCTGATCGTGGCGGAGCCGGTGTCATGAAGGGCCTGCAGTTTCTCGCGCTGCTCATGCTGGGCTCGCTGTTCGCCGTCACCGGCCTGCGGCAATTCTTCGTCGAGCCGCTGGACGAGGCGTTGAGCAATACCCTGTGGTTCGCCATTCAAGTGCTGCCGCTGCTGGTGGTGCTGCCCGGGGTGCTGCGCGGCAGCCATCGCGGTTATTTCTACGCCATACTCGCGGCGACCCTGTATTTCATTCACGGCACCATGGAAGCGGCCACCGCCGATCAGCGGCTGCTGGCCTTCTGGGAATGCGGATTCGCCGTGGCGCTGATCACCGTGGCCTGCCTGGCCATGCGGCGGCTCAATGGATGATCGTGCCGTGGACGATGATCACTCGCTTTCCCGCAGCAGAGCGTGGCTGCGCAGCGTGTCGCCGAGCTCGTCTACGATGGCCGGATCATCGATGGTGGACGGCGTGGTGAAAGGCTTGCCGTCCGCCATGCGGCGCACGATCTGCCGCAGAATCTTGCCCGATCGGGTCTTCGGCAGCCGTTTGACCACCACCGCCCGGCGGAAACCGGCAAACGCCCCCACCTGTTCGCGGACCATGGCAACCAGTTCGCGCTCGAGTTGCGCCGCATCCTGATTGGCGCCGTCCTTGAGCAGCACCAGACCCAGCGGCACCTGGCCCTTGTCCGCGTCGGCGATACCCACCACGGCACATTCCGCCACCGCCGGATGCGCCGCCAGCACCTCTTCCATCTGCCCCGTCGACAGGCGGTGGCCGGCCACGTTGATGACGTCGTCCATGCGGCCCATGATGTATACGTAGCCGTCCTCGTCCCGATAGCCTTCATCACCGGTGAAGTAGAAGCCCGGAAACTGGCTGAAATAGGCATCCAGATAACGCTGATGATCGCCCCATACCGTGGGTAATGCGCCAGGCGGCAGGGGCGACTTGAGCACCACGGCGCCTTCCTGGCCGGGCCCTACTTCCCGGCCCGCTTCATCGAGAATGCGCAGGTCGTAACCCGGCACCGGCAGGGTCGGCGAACCCGCTTTGGTCTCGAGCAACTCCACGCCGGCCATGTTGGCGCAGATCGACCAGCCGGTCTCGGTCTGCCACCAGTGATCGATGACCGGTATCTGCAGGTGCTCGCGCAGCCAGTGATAGGTGGGCGGGTCGAGCCGCTCACCGGCGACGAACTGATAGGCCAGCGAGGAGACGTCATATTGCGCCTTCAGGCGGCAATCCGGATCTTCCTTGCGAATGGCGCGGAAGGCCGTAGGGGCAACGAAGAAGCTCTTCACGCCGTGATCCTGAATCACCCGCCAGTAGGCACCGGCATCCGGAGTACGCACCGGCTTACCTTCATAGAGTACCGATGTGCAGCCTTTGAGCAGCGGGCCGTAGACGATGTAGCTGTGGCCCACCACCCAGCCGACGTCCGACGCGGCCCAGAACACGTCGTCCGGGTCGATGTCGTAGATGGCTTTCATGCTGTAGTGCAGGGCTACCGCATGTCCGCCGTGATCGCGCACCACACCTTTGGGTCTGCCCGTCGTCCCCGACGTGTAGAGAATGTACAGCGGATCGGTAGCTGCCACCTCCACCCACCCGGCCGGCTCGGCGGCCGCTTCCCACGCCCGCCAGTCGAGCCAGCCGTCGGCCAGCTCCGCCGGGCTCTGCTCCCGCTGCAGCATGACCACGTGGTCCGGCTTGTGAGCCGCCTGCTCGATTCCGCCCTTGAGCAGCGGCGAATAGGCTATGACGTTGCTGAACTCGATGCCGCAGGACGCCGACAGAACGACTTTCGGCGTCGCATCATCGATGCGGGCAGCCAGCTCCCGGGCGGCAAAGCCGCCGAAGACCACCGAGTGCACGGCGCCCAGACGGGCACAGGCCAGCATGGCGATAACGGCTTCCGGAACCATGGGCATATAGATCACCACCCGGTCGCCGTGCCCCACTCCCAGGCCGCGCAGAGCCCCAGCCACACGGGCTACCCGGTCGGTCAGCGCGCCGTAGCTGATGTGCTCCACGGTTCCCGTCACGGGGGAGTCGTAGATCAGCGCCGTGCGCTCGCCGCGGCCCGCCTCCACGTGTCTGTCCAGGGCCAGCCAGGCAGTATTGGTCCGTCCGCCCTGGAACCAGCGCGGCACGCCGTTGCCGTCGGCCCCGAGAATCTGCTCGGGAAACACGCACCACGGCAGCTCCCGGGCCTTTTCCGCCCAGAACCCGGCAGGGTCGGTGAGCGAGCGCTGGTACTCCTGCTGATAACTCATGCCGGGCGCTTGCGCCTGCCGCCGGTCGCTGCCGCCCGGCCGTTGGCCCGGGCCGGCTGCCGCACCGCCAGCAGCGCCTCCACCTGATCCGGCCCGGGACAGGCTGCGAGCAGAGCCTTGTATGCCCCGGAACGGCGGCTGATCTTTTTGTGCCGGGCGTAAAAGTCCACGGCGCGGCGCCAGGCTTCCGCGATGCCGAATTTGTTGATGGACACCGTGGTATTGACGATGCGGTCTTCGAGCAGGGACATCATACCGATCTGGAAGACCGGCGAGAGGTTGCCGCTCTTCTCGGCCTTCAGCCGACAGAGAATGCCCCGCACCTGACCGCTATGGTCGACGCGCACCTCCCGCGCGCGCTTGTGCGCAAGCGCCGCCTGCTGAGCGCCGAGCTCGGCGTCGCGCGCTTCAGCCCGGGCCTTGACGCGGGCGCGCCGCTCGCCCCGCAGGCGCTTGCCGTTGTGCTTGAGCGAAAAATATTCCTGGTAGGTTTTGCCGTGAATCTGCCGGCGCACCCTGAAACCATGGAACCGTGGCGTGTCCAGTAGCTCGACGCTCATTCATCCTCCCTTTATGTACCCCGCGTGTCTCCCCCGAAACACGGTTGACCGCTCGTTGCGGGCGGTCATTCTACTCAGTTATGACTTTGTCCGACTGCAGACGGGCGATTTCTTCGGTGCTGAAACCGCACTCGGCGAGCACGGCGGCGGAATCCTGCCCGGGCTTGCGCGCAGCATGTGACACCTGTGCCGCCGTGCGCGAAAAGCGCGGCGCCGGCGCGGGCTGCACCACGCCGTCTATCTCGACAAAGGTGCCGCGGGCTTTGTTGTGCGCATGCTCCGGCGCCTCGAAGACGGACAGCACCGGCGCGAAGCAGACATCGCTGCCTTCCATGATTTCGCACCACTCGTCCCGGGTGCGGGTCTTGAATACCTCGGTCAGCTCCGCCTTGAGCTCCGGCCAGCGCGCCGTCTCCATCTGCGGCGCAAAGCGCTCTCGTTCGAGGCCCGCCTTTTCCAGCAGCAGCGCATAGAACTGCGGCTCGATGGAGCCTATGCAGATGTGCTTGCCGTCTTTGGTCTCGTAGGTGTCGTAGAAATGGGCGCCGCCGTCCAGCAGATTGGTACCGCGCTGATCGGTGAACACCCCGCCGGCAGCCATGCTGAAGAACATGGCCATGAGTGACGCGGCGCCGTCCACCATGGCGGCATCCACGACCTGGCCTTTGCCCGACTTCTGCGCCTCGAGCAGGGCACAGACCAGCCCGAAGGCCAGCAGCATTCCGCCGCCGCCGAAGTCGCCCACCAGATTCAATGGCGGCACCGGCTTCTCACCGGGCCGGCCGATGGCATGCAGCGCACCGGTGAGGCCGATGTAGTTGATATCGTGGCCGGCCGCCTGTGCCATGGGCCCGTCCTGACCCCAACCGGTCATGCGTCCGTAAACCAGAGCGGGATTGCGCGCCATGCAGTCGTCGGGCCCCAGACCCAGGCGTTCGGTGCTACCCGGGGCGAAACCCTTCGAACAGTGCATCCGCACTTTCCACCAGCCGCAGCACCGTGGCCACCCCTTCGGGATGCTTCAGATCAACGGCCACCGACCGGCGGTTGCGCGCCAGCACGTCCTTGCCGGGTCCGCTGCCGCCGGGACGATCGATGCGGATCACTTCCGCACCCATATCCGAGAGCATCATGCCGCAGAACGGTCCCGGACCGATGCCTGCCAGCTCTATAATGCGAAACCCGTGTAGTGGCCCCATGCCGCCCCCTTTGAAAAATTCGGACCGCGAGTTTACCGGCCTTTGCCCATGCAAGGAAATTTACGCAAGATCATCCACTGCGACTGCGACAGCTTTTATGCATCGGTGGAGGTCCGTGACGACCCGTCCCTCAAGGGCCGGCCCCTGGCGGTGGGCGGCGCGCCGGACAAACGGGGCGTGGTGGCAACCTGCAGCTACGAGGCGCGAGCGTACGGCATTCACTCCGCCATGCCCATGAGTCAGGCGCTGCGCCTGTGTCCGGAACTCACCATCCTGCGTCCGGATATGGCCAAGTACCGGCGTGTCTCCAAGCAGGTACAGGAAATATTCCGCGACTTCACCACGACCATCGAGCCGCTGTCGCTGGACGAGGCCTTTCTCGACGTGACCGGCAGCGAGCGCTGCCGGGGCAGCGCTACCTTGATGGCCGAAGCATTGCGCCGCCAGGTGCGCGCCACTCTGGGCATAACCATCTCCGCCGGCATCGCACCCAACAAGTTTCTCGCCAAGATCGCCTCGGACTGGAACAAACCCGACGGTCAACTCACCATCACGCCCGACCAGGTAGAAGAATTCGTTGCCCGATTGCCGGTGGAGAAGCTGTTCGGCGTGGGCTCCGTGACCGCGCGGCGCATGCATGAACGGGGCATCACCACCTGCGCAGACCTGCGCACGCTGTCGCTGGTGGACCTGACCCGCGCCTTCGGCAAGTTCGGCGTATCCCTGCATCAGCTCTGCCGCGGCATAGACGACCGGCCGGTACGCACCAGCCGGGCCCGCAAGTCCATCAGCGTGGAACGCACCTACCCTCGGGATCTGCCCGACGCCGCCGCCTGCCGCAGCGAACTGACAACCCTGCAGGGTGATCTCGACGAACGTATCCACCGCGTTGGTGCCGCCGAACGCATCGATCAGTGCTTCATCAAGGTACGGTTCAGCGGCTTCGACACCACCACCGCCGGCCGCGCAGCGAGCCGCGCCGATCCCGCCACGTTCGCTGATCTGTTGGAAACAGCCTGGCTGCGCGGGCGCCGTCCGGTGCGGCTGCTCGGCATCGGCGTGCGCCTGGTTCAGCCGGCGGTAGACCGCCAGCTGGCATTGTTCGACGACTCGGGGGTACCGGAAAACTGAATTTCCGCGAAGCGCGCGTAGAGCTCGTTGCCGGCCAGCAGGCTTTCATGGTCACCTGAGGCCAGCACGCGGCCTGTTTCCAGCACCAGGATGCGGTCTGCCTGACGCACGGTGGACAGGCGATGGGCGATGGCGACGATGCTGCAGCGGCCCTTGAGAGCTTCGATGGTCTCGCGGATCTTCTGTTCCGATTCCGCATCCAGCGCACTGGTGGCCTCGTCGAGCAGCAGCACGCGCGGCCTGGGCAGCAGCGCGCGGGCCACGGCCAGACGCTGCTTCTGCCCGCCGGAAAGCCCGCTGCCGCCTTCACCGATCCATGTTGCCAGCCCCTCCGGCAGATCGTTGACGAAGCCGTCTGCATGGGCGAGCCGCAGGGCCTCGGCCAGGTCGGCCTCGCTCGCGTCGGGTTTGCCGTAGCGCAGATTATCGCCCACCGTACCGGCGAACAGAATCGGTTCCTGAGGCACATAGCCGATGTGCTCGCGCAGTTCTGCCAGGGACAGATCACGCAGATCGACGCCATCCAGCTCGATGGACCCGGACGTGGGATCGTAGAAACGCTGGATCAGATCGAACAGCGTGCTCTTGCCGGCGCCCGAGGGTCCGACCAGTGCCACCATTTCTCCAGGTGCCACAGAAAAACTCACATCCCGGAGGACGACACTTTCGGGCCGGGCCGGATAGCGGAACGACACGCCGAGTACGTCGACTCGGCCGCTGGCATCGGCCGGCAGGTGCGCCGGCTGGTCCGGCTCGATGAGCGCAGACGGCGAGCGCAGCAGTTCCATGAGCCGCTCCGTGGCCCCGGCGGCGCGCTGCAGATCACTGTATACCTCACTGATGGCGCCCACGCTGCCGGCGACGATGAAGGCGTAGAAGATGAACGCCGCCAGCTCCCCGGCGGATATCTGCCCGGACAGCACGTCGTGACCGCCGACCCAGAGCATGGTGGCGATGGCCGCCATCACCAGCAGCATGACCAGCGCGATGAGCATGGCGCGCTGGCGAATACGATGGACGGCCACGTCGAAAGCGCTTTCCACCCGTTCGCCGAAGACCCGCTCGTCGATGTCCTCGTGATTGAACGCCTGCACCACTTTGATGTGCCGCAGCGACTCACCGGCATAACTGCCGACGTCGGCGAGGGTGTCCTGACTGCGCCGCGACAGGGCCCGCACCCGGCGCCCGAACAGAATCACCGGCGCCACCACGAACGGTACGCTGGCCACGACCACCAGCGACAGCTTGGCGTTGGTCACGAACAGCAGCACCAGCCCGCCGACGAACATCAGGGCATTGCGCAGGGCAATGGATACCGACGAGCCGATGACCGTCTGCAGCAGCGTGGTGTCGGTGGTAATGCGCGACTGAATCTCCGTAGGCTGATTCAATTCGAAGAAGGCGGGATGCAGACGGATGATGTGATTGAACACCGCCAGGCGGATGTCGGCACTCACCCGCTCACCCACCCAGGAGACGAAATAAAAGCGCAGGAACGTACCGATGGTCAGCAGCACCATGAGCACGGCGAACAGAACGATGGTGCCGACCAGCACATCCGACGAGCCGTCACCCAGGCCCTGATCGATGACCAGGCGCATACCCTGGCCGATAGACAGCGTCACGCCGGCGGTGATGATCAGCGCAATGCTGGCGAACACCACCTGCGGCACATAGGGGCGCAGAAAGCCGATGACCGGCTTCAAGTTGCTGAGTTCGCGCGACGCCGCGCGGTCCTGGCCGACTTCATCCATCACGGTATTATCACACGGCCAATGCTTTGCTCCTAAATTAGATCCCGAACGCGGCCGCGTCATTGCATTCGCCGGACGATCTTGATCAACTCGGACTATCGACGCGGACGAGCCGGACATGAGCGACTATCTCGACTGCCTGCAGATCGACCCGCCCGGCGGCGGGCAACCGGCGGGAACGGTCATCTGGATGCACGGCCTGGGGGCGGACGCCGGTGACTTCGAGCCCATCGTGCCCATGCTGGAACTGACGGCAGCCGTGCGCTTCGTCTTTCCCAATGCACCGGTACGTCCGGTCACGATCAATGCCGGCATGGAGATGCGCGCCTGGTATGACATCGATCCGGCGGCGCCGCACTCCGGCACCGCTGAAATCAGCGAATCAGCCGGGCAGATACAGCGCCTGGTGGAACGGGAAGGCGAACGCGGCGTCGCCGCCGACCGCATCGTGCTGGCCGGATTCTCTCAGGGCGGCGTCATCGCGCTGCATCTGGGTCTGCGCTATCCGGAGCGCCTGGCGGGCATCATGGCCCTTTCCACCTACGTTCACGACCATGAAAATCTGGCCGGGGAAGTCAGTTTCGCCAGTGCCGACGTGCCCCTGTTCATGGCCCACGGCACTGCGGACCCGATGATTCCCATTGCCCGGGCCGTCACCTCGCGGCAGGCCCTGGAAGCCTTGAACTATCAGGTCGAATGGCACGACTACGCCATGGGGCACCAGGTCTGCCCAGAGGAAATCGCCGACATCGGCCGCTGGCTGAACGGCATCTATAGCTGAAGCGGGCAGAGAGGAACACAGCGAATGGGAATTCTGGAACTGTACGGGCTCGCCGCTCTGGTGGTCCTGGCCCTGGTCACGGCCCTGTGGGCCATCAGCGTGCCGCTGCGCGATGCCAGCATCATCGACATGTTCTGGGGGCCGCTGTTCGTGCTGATCGCCTGGGTGCTGCTGCCGATCAGCGGCGGGCTGTACTTCAAATCGTATCTGATCACCCTGCTCGTGACCCTGTGGGGCCTGCGCCTGGCCTTTCATCTCATCGCCCGGAACCTCGGCCAGGGAGAGGACAAGCGTTACCGGCAGTGGCGCGAACGCGGCGGCGATGGCTGGTGGCTGAAGACCTACTACCGCATCTATCTGCTGCAGGGGAGCATCGCCCTGGTGGTGGCTACCCCGCTCATAGCGGCGTTCTATCAGCCGCACTCTCTCAACGTGGTGAACTTTGCCGGCGTTCTGCTCTGGGCGCTCGGTTTCGTCTACGAACTGGTGGCCGACGTTCAGTTGAGCCAGTTCAAAGCCGACCCGGACAATCGCGGCAAGGTCATGAATACCGGCCTGTGGGGCCTGTCGCGGCATCCCAATTATTTCGGCGATGCCGTGCAGTGGTGGGGCCTGGGTCTGGTAGCCGTGACACCGGAGACCTGGTGGGCGCTGATCGGCCCGGCGGCCATGACCGCCGTTTTCCTGGGCCTGTCCAACGACGTGCTGGAACGGGGTATGAGCAAACGCCATCCCAAATATGCCGACTACATCGCAGATACGCCCAAGTTCCTGCCTCGGCTGCGGGCTCGATAACAGTCAAAATCTCCGGCGGGATACACTAAACTCACTGCACATTCACCCGACTCTGGCCGCCCATGTCGAGTCTTCCGGAAAATGCCGACCTTGCCTGGGACTTAGACGAGTTCAGCCACCGTGAGCGGGCCATGGAGTTCGTCCAGCAGTTCGAATCCACGATGTGCGTGTACTCGCCGTCGGTAGAGCAGCTCTACACCAACTACAGCATGTACTTTCCCGAGGAATGGCAGCGCAAGCTGGTGATCCTGCCGGACCCCATGGCGTTCCACGACACGTTCTTCCACATACAACCACAAGCCGTCGTTTCCACGGGTCTGTACATCGTTCCGGGTGAGCTGCTCGGCAACAGCGGCCTGTACCTGGCCAACGTGCGGGAAGACCGCACCCTGGGTGACCGGCAGATTCCCTTCCTCACGGGCATGCGCACCATCATGAAGAACCGGCCCCCGGACGATCAGTTTCTGCCGGTGCTGGCCAAAGGCGATCTGCGGGAATTCGAGCAGGCCTGGCCGGTGCTGCACCTGCACCGGATCAAACCGCGCGTGCTGGAACGCATTTCCGACCTGGACCGCAACTCGCTGGCCACCGTCATCAACGAGAAGCTCGAGAGCCTGTTCATCGAACAGCAGCGGGCCGGCCAGGCATGAGCGGGGTGATTGCGCGTGATTGAGCAGCGCCGCCGGCCATCGCAGGGACTCCTGCGCCGCGGTCTGCTGACCGCGCTGCTGGCCGGTGCGGTGGCACTCTCCTGGACTCAATTTCTGGACGAGGCCGCCCTCAGCAACACCGACGCCACCTTCAAGCGCGCCCTGGCCACCTTCGCCGTGGCTCGGGCCCTGAACGGTGTGATCTCCGTGGCTCAGGGAACGGAACTGGCCGTTCAACCGGTTGGGGTGGGGGTAACCCTGACCGTGGGCGAGATTCTCGACCCGCTGAACGATCTGGTGGAACGGTTTTCCTGGCTGGCGCTGCTGGCCTGTGTCTCTCTGGGTACGCAGATTCTGCTGGCGGAAATGGTCACCACGCCGGTGCTCAGCGCAGCCCTGACGGTTACCGGGCTGGCCTGGATGGCGGCCCTGTGGTGGCCCGGGCGCGGCACGGCACGGACCGTCCTGATGCGGGCATTCACCGTGACGGTGTTCGCCCGCTTTCTCTTTCCCCTGATAGCGGTGGCCACAGGCTGGGTCGACGCCACCTTTCTGGCAGACCGCCAGCAGGCGTCGCTCAACCAGATCGAAATGACGCAGCAGCGCATCGAAGACCTGCAGGAGAACCCGCCTCCGCCGGAAGAAACGGCCGCCGACGAGACCTCCTGGTATCAGCGTCTGGGCGGTTTTCTGGATGATCAGCGCCAGTCGCTCATGGCCAATGCGCACATTCCCGCCATGCGCGAGCGGGTGGAAGGCGCCATCGCGGAACTGATCAATCTGTTCGTCATCTTTACCATTCAGACCATTCTGGTGCCGGTGGGCGCCCTGCTTCTGGCCTACTGGGGATTTCTCTGGCTATGGCGCTGGTCCTGGCAGAGCCCCGCCGCCAGGGGACAATGACGCCGTTTTCGCCTAGAATGCCGCGCCTCCAATGAACAGTTCCATGCTTTGACACGAGTATTCATCGACGGTGAAGCGGGCACCACCGGTCTGCAGATAGCCGAGCGGTTGCGCAGCCGTGCCGATCTGACGCTGCTGCGCATCGACGCCGCCCAGCGCAAGGATGCGGCGGCCCGGGCACGCCTGCTCGACGAGGCGGACGTGGCCATTCTCTGCCTGCCCGATGACGCCGCCCGGGAAGCCGTGGCTCTGGCCGGGCCCGGCTGCCGCATTCTGGACGCCAGTTCGGCCCATCGCGTTGCCGCCGATTGGGTCTACGGCCTGCCGGAACTCGACAGTGATGTCCGTGCGCGCATTGCCGCAGCCAGCCGCGTGGCCAATCCGGGCTGCTATCCCCAGGGTTTCATCCTGCTCACCCGGGCGCTCATCGACGCCGGCATCCTGCCCCGGGACCTGCCGCTGCGCACCCATGCCGTATCCGGCTATTCCGGCGGCGGCCGCGCGCTGATCGACCGCTACCAGGCGTTCGACGATGAAACTGCCGCCCGGCTGAACGTCCAGGCCTATGCTCTGGGGCTCGAGCATAAACACGTCCCCGAGATGCATTGCTACTCGGGGACGGCTGCAGCGCCCATCTTTACGCCCCTGGTGGCCAATTATTATCAGGGCATGCTGGTCCACGTACCGCTGTTCGCGGCAGAATTGAACGGCGCGCCTACGGCCGAGGACATCCAGGGTGTGCTGGCGCAACGCTACCGGGACGAACCGTTCATCGACGTGTTGCCCGTGGGCGCACCCGGTGCCGTGGAATCGGGCTTTCTCAACCCCACGGCGTGCAACCACAGCAACCGCATCGAGCTCATGGTATTCGGCAACGAACGACAGTTCCTGCTGACGGCGCGCTACGACAACCTGGGCAAAGGCGCCTCCGGCGCTGCCATTCAGAATCTGAACCTGATGATCGGCGTAGACGAAACCACCGGACTGGACCCATGACGAAGCTGAGCGATCACGATTTGGCAACGCTGCAGGACATGCACGCGAGCCTGGTCAAAGACCTGGAACTGCAGAAGGGCAACCAGATCAAACTGGATCTCACCCGCGGCAAGCCGGCGCCGGATCAGCTCGCCCTGTCCGATCCCATGGAGACCGTTCTGCACGGCAACTTCATCGCCGCGGACGGCACCGACAGCCGCAACTACGGCGGCCTGCGCGGCCTGCCGGAGGCCCGCGAACTGGGCGCCGAACTGCTGGACGTACCGGCCAGGCAGGTGATCTGCTGGGGCAATTCGAGCCTCACCCTGATGCATCTGGTGGCCGACACGGCCCTGCGTTTCGGGGTCTGGGGTGACGACCGGTGCTGGCAGCGCAGCCGGTCGCCGAAACTGCTGGCACCGGTGCCCGGCTACGACCGCCACTTCACCCTCACCGAATCCCTGGGCATGGGGCTGGTCACGGCGGCCATGACCGACAGCGGGCCGGACATGGACCAGGTGGAAGCCCTGGTGCGCGATGACGCTGACATCAAAGGCATCTGGTGCGTGCCCAAATACGCCAACCCCACCGGCTGCATCTACAGCGACGAGACGGTGGCGCGCCTGGCAAAGCTGCCGCAGGCCGCTGCCGCCGACGATTTTCTCGTCCTCTGGGACAACGCCTACGCGGTGCACGACCTGGAATTTCCACCGCCGCGCCTGGCATCGCTGGCGGCTGCGGCGGAACAGGCCGGCACGGCAGATCATGTGGCCGTATTCGGCTCCACCTCGAAGATCACCTATGCCAGCGGCGGCCTGGGCTTCGTGGCCGGCAGCGAGACGTTGCTCGACGCCCTGGAACAGCGCCTGGCCACCTTCAGCATCGGTTCCGACAAGGTCAATCAACTGCGCCACGCGAAGTTTCTCGGCGGGCGCATCGAGGAACACATGCGCGCCCACGCAGCGTTGATCAAACCCAAGTTCGAGGCCGTGGAAGACGCCCTCGCCCGGGAGCTCGGCGGCCTCGACATCGCCCGCTGGACGACCCCGCGCGGCGGCTACTTCGTGTCGCTGGATACCCGCCCGGGGCTGGCCGGCAGGGTGGCCGGCCTGGCGGCCGATGCCGGCCTGAAAATGACGCCGCCGGGGGCCACGTTCCCTTACGGCAACGACCCGGAAGACTGCAATCTGCGCATTGCGCCCACGTTCGCCACACTGGATGACGTCCAGGTAGCCATGCAGATACTCGTGCTGTGCGTGAAACTCGCCAGCGTTGAAGACGAAATCGCGAAACGCAAGGAATCAAATTGACCGAAACTGACTGGCAACAATCCGAATTCGAAGTCCCGGAAGACCCGGAGCGCGACCGCTTCCACGACTTTGCCCTGCCGCCGCCGCTGATGCACGGCATCGCCGACCTGGGCTTCGCTTACTGCACGCCCATTCAGAGCGGCGTGCTGCCGTTCAGCCTGGCGGACTACGACGTCACCGGCCAGGCCCAGACCGGCACCGGCAAGACCGCGGCGTTCCTCATCACCATTCTGACGCGGTTGTGGGAGAACCCGGAGCAGACCCGGCGCCCCGCCGGCACGCCCCGCGCCCTGGTGCTCGCACCCACCCGCGAACTGGCCCTGCAGATCGAAACCGATGCCCACGATCTGGCCAAATACATGGACATCGGCGTCACCTGCGTGGTGGGCGGCATGGACTTTCAGACCCAGCTCGAACGCATCAAGTCCGGCCGCCTCGACGTACTGATTGCCACCCCGGGACGCCTGCTCGACTTCATCAACCGCCGGCAGATCAATCTGAAGCACTCCGAAGTGCTGGTCATCGACGAAGCCGACCGCATGCTCGACATGGGCTTCATCCCCGATGTGCGGCGCATCGTCTATCAGACACCGCACAAACGCAGCCGCCAGACGCTGTTCTTCAGCGCCACGTTCAACGATGCGGTGATGCGCCTGGCCGGTTCCTGGACCCTGCAGCCCGAGCACGTGGCCATTACTCCCGAGTCGGTGGCCACCGATACCGTGGAGCAGGAGTTCTGGGTGGTGAGCGCCGACGAAAAGGCCAAGGTGCTGGTGAACTTTCTCGCCAACGAGAAACCCGAACGCGCCCTGATCTTCGCCAACCGCCGCGACCAGACCCACCGGCTGGTCACCTATCTGGCCAAGCGGGGCCTGACCGTGGAAGGCCTGGCCGGGGACATCCCCCAGCGCAAGCGCCTGTCCACGCTGCAACGCTTCAAAAGCGGCGATATTCCCTATGTTGTGGCCACCGACGTGGCCGGCCGGGGGATCCACGTGGACAGCATCAGCCACGTGGTGAACTTCGATCTGCCGGAAGACCCGGAAGACTACGTCCACCGCATCGGCCGTACCGGCCGGGCCGGCGCGGAAGGCATCAGCATCAGCTTCGTCTCCGAAGACGATGCCTTCAACCTGCCGGCCATCGAGGAATTCATCGGCAACAAGGTCACCTGCGTGCAACCGAGGTCGCAGGATGGCGCCGGCTGAATCCACAACCCGGGTGGCGGCGCTGCAGCTTTGCGCCACACCGGACGTGGCCGGCAATCTCGCCACGGTACAGCGGCTCGCGCGGCAGGCCCGGGAGCGCGGCGCTGAGGTCATCATGCTGCCGGAGGCATTCGCCTTTCTCGGCCCGGAACGGGACAAGCAGGCCGTCCTCGAACCCCTGCCGGACCCGGCGGCCGCCGGGGCGGACTTTACCCCGGGGCCGATTCTCGAGTTCTGCCAGACCCTGGCCCGGGAACTCGACGCCCACCTCATCCTGGGCGGCTTTCACGAAACGGCACCTGAGCCGGGCAAGAGCTTCAACACCTGCGTGCATCTCGACCCCGCCGGCCGGCTTGCCGCCCGTTACCGCAAGATCCACCTGTTCGACGTGAGCCTGGACGACGGCACCGAGCTGCGGGAATCGAAACGCACCATGCCCGGCAGCGAGGCCGTGGTCAGCGAACTGCCGTTCGGCGCCCTGGGCCTGACCGTGTGCTACGACCTGCGCTTCCCCTATCTGTATCAACGCCTGGCGGACCTGGGTGCCGTGGCGCTCACCGTGCCTTCGGCCTTCACCCGACCCACCGGCGCCGCCCACTGGCACGTGCTGCTGCGCGCCCGCGCCATCGAGACCCAGTGCTACGTGATCGCCCCGGCCCAGCACGGACAGAACTGGGAGAAGCGCGCAAGCTATGGACACAGTCTGATCATCGACCCATGGGGGGAGGTCGTCGACGAGCTCGACGACGGGGACGGCATGGTCATGGCGGACATCGACCCCGCGCGCGTCGCCGCCGTGCGCCGTCAGTTGCCGAGCCTCACCCACCGGGTCAGCGTGCGGTGAGCTACGAGCGCGACAACATCCGCCGTATGGCCGGCTATCAGTGGGGCGAGCAACCGGACGACGCCGACACCCTGAAGCTCAACACCAACGAGAATCCCTACCCACCCGGACCAGCCGTCGGCCGCGCCCTGGCCGGCCTGACCGCCGACGTACTGCGGACCTATCCGCGCCCCACGGCGGATCCGCTGCGCGACGAGATCGCCGCCCTGCACGGGTTGACGAGAGACAACGTGCTGATCACCCACGGCGGCGACGAAGGCCTGCGCCTGGCCGTGACCACGTTCGTCGATCCGGGTGCCACCTTCGCCATGGCCGAGCCCAGCTACTCGCTGTATCCGGTGCTGGCCGCCATTCAGGACGCGCAGCTGCTGCGCCTGCCGCTGGACCCTGCCTGGCAACTGCCGACGGACGCCGCACAACGGCTCAACGACGCCGGCGCACGCCTGACCTGCCTGGTCAATCCCCATGCGCCGTCGGGTACGCTGACGCCGGCGGGGCGTCTGGGGGAACTGGCCAGTGCTGTGAATGGTGTCGTGCTGGTGGACGAAGCCTACGTGGACTTCGTGGATCCGGATCTCGGCGCACGACCTGACGACGCTGATTCCCGGCACACCCCAACGCGCCGCCGCCGCGCACGTTCAGCAAAGGCTATAGTCTGGCCGGTCTGCGCCTGGGCTATCTGCTCGGGTCCGCCGATCTGATCCGGCCTATGCTCGAAAAAACCCGGGACAGCTACAACGTCGATGCCATCAGCCAGGCGCTGGGGCGCGCTGCCATCGGCGACCGGCCCTACGCCGCAGATACCTGGCGGCAGGTGCGTGCAGCGCGTCAGTCCCTGGCCGCCGGATTGACCCGGCTTGGCTTCATGGTAGAGCCTTCCCAGACCAATTTTCTGCTGGCGCGCGTCGCCGGGCAGGCGCCGCGCTCCGCGCAGGAGCTCTACGCATACCTGAAGAACCAGCGCATTCTGGTGCGTCATTTTCCAACACCCCGCCTGGACGACTGTCTGCGCATCAGCGTCGGCACGCCCACACAGAACCAGCGGCTCATCGCCGCGTTGGGAGAAGCCCTGCATGACTGACGCCAGCCCGCACCTGATCCGTGCGGCGGATGCCGCGGCCATGGCCGAGGACCGCCACCGCCATCAGTTCAACGACAACGCCGTGCGGCTGACCCGGACGCTGGCGGCCGGCACCGGCATGCAGCGCATCGGCGTGCACCTGGTACGCCTCGAGCCCGGCCGGGACAGTACCCAGCATCACTACCATGACGCCGACGAGGAGTTCCTCTACGTGCTCTCCGGGCGCGGCATCGCCCACATCGGCGACGCCAGTTACGAAATCGGCGCCGGCGATTTCATGGGGTTTCCCGCGCCGTCACCGGCACACTCTTTGACCAACCCGTTCGACGAAGACCTGGTCTACCTCATGGGCGGCGAGCGTAATGCGGTAGATGCGGTGCACTACCCGCACATCCGCCGCAGTATGTTGAAGGCTCATGGACGGCGCCGCTGGGTGGACTGGTCGGACCTGCACGATCTAGTCTGATGTTCCCCATCAGCGACGACAATCCGCGGGTCAACGTACCCATTGCCACCTTCGTCATCATCGGCATGAACGTGCTGGTGTGGCTGCTCGTTCAGGGGCTCGGCAGTCCGCGGGCGCTGGCGGAATCCCTGTGCATGTACGCGCTGATTCCCGGCGAGCTGCTCGGCAATGCCGACCCCGGCACGCAGATTCAGGTGGGCACCAATCTGCTGTGCCGGCTCGACGGCAGTGGCAATGCCGCTTCCCTGTTTACTTCCATGTTCATGCACGGCGGCTGGTTCCACATCATCGGCAACATGTGGTTCCTGTGGATCTTCGGCGACAACGTGGAGGACGAGGTGGGGCCCGTGCGCTTTGCCATTTTTTACGTGCTTTGCGGACTGGCGGCGGCAGCAGCACAGATGTTCAGCAATCCCCAGAGTCTTGTGCCCATGGTCGGTGCGTCCGGCGCCATCGGCGGTGTGATGGGCGCTTACGCCCTGATGTTTCCCCGCACCAAGGTCAACGTGCTGATCTTCCTCGGGTTTATCGTTACGACGATTTCCGTGCCCGCCATTTTCATGCTCGGCTACTGGTTCCTGCTGCAGATCGTCATGGGTGTCCCGGCGCTGGGTTCGGAGGGCGGCGGCGTGGCCTTCTGGGCCCATGCCGGCGGCTTCCTGGCGGGCCTGGGTCTGATTTCCCTGTTCCGCGGAGCCGGCCGCCGCGGTCCGCCCGGGCCACGGCGGCGCCACAGCGGTTCCGGCGACAGCGGCGGACGCTGGTTCTGAGTACCCTCGGGCCGTTTGCCAACGGCCGGGAAATCCGCGACGCTTCGCGCTTCAATATTTTTCATCGCACGAACCGTCCGAGGGGGATCCATGACCACGCAGTTACCCGCTATGAGCCTGGCCGCCGTGCCGGGCCGCCGCAACGCCATCATCGAACTGGCATCAGAGGTGGAGCGCCGCGGCTTTCCGGGCATCTACTGCCCCAGTCTGGGGGACAATCTGGCCCTGTGCGAAGCCATTGCCCTGACCACCCGCGAGATCACCTTCGGCACCAGCATCACGCCGATCTATACCCGCAACGTGGCCGATTTCGCCAGCACGGCCGGCTTTCTGCACGAGGTGTCCGGCGGACGCTTCCGTTTCGGCATCGGTGTCAGTCACGCCCCGGCCATGGACCGGCTGGGCATCAAACAGGGTAAACCGCTGGCCGACATGCGCCGCTTCGTCGAGGAGCTCAAGGCCGTGCCGCGGGTCGGCGAGCAGCCGCCGCTGGTGCTGGCTACCCTGCGGCGCAAGATGATCAAGCTGGCCGAAGAGATCGGCGACGGCATGGTGTTCGCCAACGGCGCACGCTCCCACATGAGCACCTCGCTGGCGGTGCTCGACGACGATTCCCGGCGCAATGACGACTTCTTCATCGGCAACATGATTCCCACCTGTATCAGCGACGACGAGGAAGCGGCCAAAGCCGTCAACCGGCGCACCTTGACCGGCTACGCGATGCTGCCCAACTATCGCAATTACTGGAAGGAAGCCGGCTACGAAGAGGAAATGACCGGCGTGGAAGCAGCACTGGAAACCAGGGACATGGACCGGGTGGCGCAGTGCCTGTCCGACCGCTGGCTGGCCGACACTACCCTGTTCGGTTCACCCAGCAAGGTCCGCGAAGGCATCGAGGCCTGGTTCGATGCGGGCATCAAAACCCCCATCGTGGTGCCGTCGTCAGCCCGCGGCAACCAGCTTACCGCCATCGAGGAATTTTTCGCCCTGTGGAGCTGAAACCATGACCTGGATCATTGTCGTCGTCATCGCCGTACTGGGCTTCTGGGCCACGGCCCGGTTCTATCTCGGCGGCGGGGACCTGTCGCGTTTCGATCTGCCGGCCTTCGAGCCCATCAACCGCGCACCCAGCCAGGAAAACGACGCCGTTCTGGCATCCGTGCGCGAGTTCGCGCAGGCGGCCGACGCCGGCGGTGGACGCCGGGAGCGGCTCGAACGTCTGCGCCAGGCCATGGATGGCATGGGCGAGCAGGCCGACCTGACGGGCGTGATCATTACGCCGGCCAGCGTCGCCGGCCGGCCGGCGGAGTGGGTAACCGCCGACGCCGGGAATTCGGTGGGACGTCTCCTGTATCTGCACGGCGGCGCCTTCACCATGGGCAGCCCGCTGAGTCATCGCGGCATCACCAGCGAGCTGGCACGCCGTGCACATCTGGACGTGCTGGCCATCGACTACCGGCTGATGCCGGAGCATGCGCGCCTGGCGGGGGTCGAGGACTGCCGGGCCGCCTATCGGTGGATACTCGAGAACGGCCCCGACGGCACCGGTGCGAGCGATGCGGTATTCGTGGCCGGCGATTCCGCCGGCGGCAATCTGGCGCTGGCGCTCATCGCCTGGATCCGTGACCAGCGGCGCGCCGGCGACCGGGCGTTAAGTCAGGTGGACGGCGCCATCGCCCTGTCACCGCTCACCGACGCGACCTTCGCCAGCCCGAGCCTTTCCTACAATCTCGATCACGACCCCATGCTCGGCCCCATGGTGCGCCAGATCATGCGCATACCGCGCTCTCTGATGTTGTGGGGCACCTGGCTGCAGAACCGTCTGCGGCCATCCGACCCTCTGCTGTCGCCGGTGCGCGGTGATCTGGCAGGTCTGCCGCCGGTGCTGGTGCAGGCCAGTGAGGCGGAAATTCTCATCGACGATGCACGCCGTTACGTGAACAAAGCCAGAACCAGCGGCAGCCCGGCGGAACTGGAAACCTGGCACGGCATGGTGCATGTCTGGCAGGCGTTCGGGCAGGGACTGCCGGAGTCGGAACAGGCATTCGAACGCATGGCGGCGTTCGTGCGCCGGATACTGGAAACACGGGGCCAGGCGGACGCCGCCTGACCCCGCAGGTGCCTCAGTGACGGCCGCGGCGATCACCGCGATGGCCACGATAGCGGTCGTGGCCCCAGTAGTGGCCGCGTTTGTGATGCTTTCTATCGTAGCGGCGGTCGTGGCCGTAGCCATGGTGCTGGCGCTTGGCGTGCCATTTCCTGTGCTGCCACTTCTTGTGCTGCCACTTCTTGTGCTGCCACTTCTTGTACTTGCCATAGGCCTTGCCGGGCCGATGGTGATACCTGTCGTAACGGCCATAACGCGCGTGGGGTCCATAGTCCGCGTGGCGTCGATGCACCTTACGCACATGGCTGTCATTGTCGTTGATGGCATGACCCACGGCGGCGCCGATCACGAACGCCAGTGCGTTGTCTTCAGCATGGGCACTGGCACTCATGGGCACCGCGAGTCCCGCTACGAGTACACCGGCACCGAGCACGGCTGTGTATTTCCAGATCATGTCTGCCTCCTTCTGTGTTTCAGGCCCGGTCACCATAGGATTGGTGCAATGAACCGGGTCTGAACTGGACCTGTCCAGCGGCTGAACCGTCCAGGAGAAACACTGTATGAAGACATCGCCGTGACGCTCTACTGGCTGGATCTCTTCGGCGTGTTCGTGTTCGCCCTGTCCGGCGCCATGGCCGCCGACCGGCGCCGTATGGATCTGTTCGGCTTCATCGTCATCGCCCTGCTGCCGGCCATGGGCGGCGGTACGCTGCGCGACATCATCATCGACACACCCGTATTCTGGCTGACCGATCCCGCCTATCTGCTGGCGGCACTGCTGGCTGCCGTCGTGACGTTCGTTGCCGCCAATCTGATCCACCGTGCCGGACAGTGGCTGGTCTGGGCGGACGCCGTGGGCCTGTCCCTGTTCTGTGTGCTGGGAGCGGCGAAAGCCCTGGCGCTGGGGCATACGGCCATCATCGCCACGGTCATGGGCGTCATGACCGCTGTGGTGGGCGGCATCATCCGGGATGTGGTGTGCAACGAGGTGCCGTTGATCCTGCGCCAGGATATCTATGCCACGGCGGCCTTCGCCGGGGCGATCAGCTATGTCGCCCTGGTCAGCGTCGGCGCGGACAACAGTGCCGCCATCTGGATCGGCGCCGCCGTGTGTTTCACCGTGCGCGGGGCAGCGCTGATCTGGAACCTGTCGCTGCCGCGCCGCGGACAACTGCCCCCCGACGACTGACCGCGCAGATGCTAGACTGCGCGCCACCACATCGCATCGTACGTTGACTGCTCACCATGAAACTGTGGCTGATCCGCCATGCCAAATCCGACTGGAGCTCACCGGGGGTGAGCGATTTCCAGCGTCCGCTGAATGCCCGGGGTGAGCGTGACGGGCCGCGCATGGCGACCTGGCTGACGGCCCAGGATGGCGCCGCCGACTGGCTGTGGAGCAGCGATGCGTTGCGCGCACAGCAGACGGCCGCCTTCGTGGCACAGGCGTTCGCAATCAGCGACGGCCGCTGGGCGGAGGATCACCGCCTCTACGGCGCCGGACCGGAAACGCTGCTCAGCGTCATCCGCGAAACGCCGCCAGATGTGCTCGGCGTTGCCGTGGTTGCCCACAATCCCGGCATGACCGAGCTCGTGAACCTGCTGGCCGGGGACAACGTCACCGGCAATCTGCCCACCTTCGGTGTTGCCAGATTCGAGGTGTCCGGTGACTGGGCCGACGTGAATTTCGGCTGCGGCCATCTGGAACTGCTCACCAGCCCGAAACGCCTGAACCGGGATGCGCCGTGATCGAACTGGCCAAGCCAGCCGTGGACGTGGGCCTGTTCACCAACCGGCGCGACCCCATGCTGGCATTCTGGCAGCAGGAAGCGGGCGTGGTGTTCGCCGAACTGCTGCCGTTGGGCGGCGGGCTGCAGCAGCACCGCCACCACATCGGCCACAGCATCCTGAAGATCAATCATAGCCGGGAGCCGCTGCAGGCCGCCCCAGCCGGCGGTATCCGGCGGCTGCGCATCGCCCGCAGCGGGCTGAGCGCGGCGCAGGATCTCAACGACCCGGACGGCAACCGGTTGCGCCTCGAGCCGCCCGGCGAAGTGAGCCAGATCCGCGTGGAATTGACCGTCAGCCGGCTGGCGGAGCACCAGGACTTCTATGGACACGCCCTGGGTCTGCCGGCCCTGGACGAGCACACCTTCCTGTGCGGCGATTCGCAGATTCATCTGCAGGAGGGCGACGCCGCCGCCGACCCGGAGCAACGAGCGCCGGGCTTCCGCTATCTGACCGTTCAGGTTTTCGACGTGCGCGCCACTCACGCGGGCATCCTCGCCCGGGGCGGCCGGGAAGGCCGGCCGCCGGTGAAGCTGGGCGATGTGGCGCATATCTCGTTCGTTCGCGACCCGGACGGCAACTGGATCGAGGTTTCACAGCGCAAAACCATCACGGGCTCACTGGACTAACCGCGCGGCCACGGTATAAGTTAGCTGCGCAACGCCCACACGCAGCGGAGAGCACTCAATGGGATTCTTTTCCTTCATCGTCCTTCTGGCCATCGCCTATCTGATCTGGCGGGTTACCGACCAGCTGCCGGACCTGATCTTCCGGCTGAGCGAGATCCAGCGCGACGTGGCCGACATCCGGCGACGCCTGGCCGATAGCACGCCGAGCGCTCCGAACGCTCCCGGCACAGGCGGCGGCGTTAGTCCCCGCACGCCCGTGGGAGAGGAAACGGGCACCGACTACAGCGGCAGCTGACCGGCAGCTGGCTGGCGCTGGGCGTCATCTACATCAGTACCAGCATCGGCTGGGGCCGCATACACCTGCTACCGGCAGACCAGCTCGGCACCATCGGCGGGCTGCTTTTTCTGTCCAGCCAGAGTGCCGGCGCCGACAGCGAAGGCACGGTGTCGGCGGAAGAGATGAGCCGCCTGTTCGCGCAGCGCGCGGCCCAGGACGCCGAGCTGTTCTCGCGCATGCTGGTAGAACTGCACGTGCGCCTGTCCGACGAGCCGCAGCGGCAGTTCGACCTGTTTTACGGCTCGGCCGTGCGCGCCCGGCATTCAGGTGAATTTCTAGGAGCCCGCGCGATGTTTATCGCCACAGCCACTTGCCCCCACAGCCTCCGCCCGCTGGCCGCCGCCGGATGACTGAGGCAGCCGCAGAGAACCCCCTCGATACCCTGACTGAAGACCGCGCGCGGGCCCGGGAACTGGAGGACCCCTGCGCGAATCTATGCACGCTGGCCAGCGTGGACGCCGCCGGCCATCCCCAGGCACGAACCGTGGTTCTGCGCGACCTGGATGGCCGGCTGGCGATATTCGGCAATGCCAGCAGCCCCAAGTGGCAGCAGATGGCGCTGTCGGCGTCCCTGGCGGTGGTGGTCTGGCTGCCGAGCCTGCAGGTGCAATACCGGTTGCAGTGCGACACCCGGCCCGTCCCCAAGCAGCAGCTTCACGAAAGCTGGGCTCTGCGCCCCACACCCGCCAAGCGCCTGGACTGGTTCTATACCCGGGTGCAGCAGCAGAGCTCGGCCATCGACAGCCGCGACGTCCTGCTCGACGGCCTGGCCACGCTGCAGGTGCGCGAGCCGCTGGTGGCACCGCGCACGGCCGAGGGCGTTTATCTCGAGCCCATCTTCATCGAGCGGCTGGATCTGACCATGCCGGACGGCATCCACGACCGCCAGGCTTATCGCCGGGTGGCCACCGGCTGGCGCAACTTCACGCTCGTACCCTAGTGCGCAACGCACTCAGTCCGTTTCGGCGGTGACGATGCCCACCAGGTTGTCGAAGCAGGTCTGCTTCGCCACTTCGACAAAGCCCTGGATGAACGGCGCCGCCTGCTGGTCGCGGCGCACCGCGGCGTACAGGGTAGGCCACACGCCCTCCTCGCCCAGAGACTTCACCAGCACGTAGTCACGCTGCCGGTATTCGTGCAGCGCCCAGTTCGGCAGACACACCACGCCGCGGCCGCTGGCCACGAGCTGCACCATCATGGTGGTCAGTTCCGCATTGCGGATGCCGCCTGGCTCCACGCCCGCCGGGTCGAGGAACTGCTTGAAGATATCCAGCCGCTCCCGGTCGACGGGATAGCTGATCAGGGTCTCCCGGGTCAGATCTTCCGGCTCGATCCACGGCCGCTCAGCGAGCCGGTGATCGCGCGCCACGGCAAGCTGCGCCTCGTAGCTGAACAGCGGCAGGTAAGCAAACCCGGGGTCGTCGATGGGATCGGCGGTGATCACCAGATCCAGATCGCCGCGGCCCAGAGCAGGCAGCGGGGCGAAGTGGAAGCCGCTGGCAATGTCGAGTTCCACATCGCTCCACGCTTCACGGTAGCGGTCGATAGCGGGCAGCAGCCATTCGAAACAGCTGTGACACTCGATGGCCATGAAGATGCGCCCCGCCTCACCGCCGGCCAGCCGCGCCAGGTCCCGCTCGGCGCCGTGAACCAGCGGCAGCACTTCGTCCGCCAGCTTCAGCAGCCGCTGCCCGGAGGTGGTAAAGCGCACCGGGCGGGTTTTGCGGATGAACAGGCTGCAGCCCAGCCGGGTTTCCAGGTCCTTCAGCTGATGGGACAGGGCGGACTGAGTCAGGAACACCCGTTCAGCGGCTTCCACGAGGCTGCCCGTGTCGCGCAGGGCCACCAGCGTACGCAGGTGTCTAAGCTCGACTTGTGACATGAAGAATCTTCACGTTTGCACTATTCTCAATGCATACTATTCATGTGTAAGCGCTATGTCATCCCGCTGCCGGAGCGCCGTGAACTGAGCAACAGCGCACGAAGCAACAGCGGTGAAACGAATAGACTAGCGCTCAACTGCTAAGGCCACTGCCCATGTTCGATGCCAATCGCGTATTGATCGACGCCTTCGTCAGCAAAGCACGACGGGCGTACAGGGAGACTTATCCCGACGTCAGCGCCGACCTTGAAGCCGGATTGGAACGTGCTGCGCGCATCGCCTTGACCACCTTACGCAACTGCGACTGTCCCTACCACGACCTCGAGCACACGCTCCTGGTCACTGATGCCGGCATGGAAATATTGCGCGGCCGGCAACTGGCCCGCGGCAACGTCTCCCCCTCCACCTGGCTGCAGGCGGTAACGGCGCTGCTGTTTCACGACCTCGGCTACCTGCGCGGGCTGCTCGGCGATGACCGCGACGGCGCCTATGTGGCTGACGAGAACGGCCAGCTCGTCACGCCGCCGCCCGGCGCCACCGATGCTTTCATGATGCCCTACCACGTGGCCCGCGGGCGGCTGTTCGTCACCGAACGGTTCGCCGGCGATCCGGTCATCGACGGCGTCGCCGTGGCATCCTACATCGAGATGACGCGCTTTCCCGTGCCCGACGAAGCCTTCTACCAGCAGCTCGACAGCATCGGCGCACTGGTCCGTGCCGCCGACCTCATCGGCCAGATGGCTGACCCCGGCTACCCCATGAAGCAGGCCCGGCTGTTCGCCGAGTTCAAGGAGACCGGCGAAGCCAGCCGTCTCGGCTACGACAATCCGGCGGAGCTGCGGGCCGATTTTCCGACGTTCTTCTATCGGCAGGTCTATCCCTATCTGCCGCCGGCCCTGGACTACCTGGGCCGCACCACGGAAGGCGGCCAGTGGATCGCCAACCTGGTCTGCCACCTGCACAACGCCCGCAGTGAAGGCCCGGCAGGGACAGGCAGCGATACCGTCCTGCCGCGCAGCCTGGAGGAGTTCAAGCAACGCCTGCCGGATGACGCCCCGGCCAAACCACAGATCGCCGTCAACAACGCCTGACCTGAATGCCTGCAGCGCCCCCGGGCGAGCCCTGCCCGCTTGCGGTGGTCAATTGCCTCCCGGCTCTTTAAACTTCCGGGCTTTTGCCGCGGGTCACCATGTCCGAGCCGGCCGCTGCCGCATCCCTGGAGTCGCCCCTGCGCGTGGCATTGCTCGGCTACCGCAGCAACCCGTACAGCGGCGGCCAGGGCATCTACCTGCGCTACCTGTCCCGGGCCCTGGGCGATGCCGGCCACCGGGTAGACGTGATCTCCGGCGAGCCGTACCCGGAACTGGACGCGCCCGCCCGGCTGGTGAAACTGCCGGGGCTCAATCTGTTCGCCGCCGCCAACCACGTTACCGCCCTGCGGCCCAGGCACCTGCGCTCCGCCACGGACACCTTCGAGTGGTGGTCCATGCTCACCGGCGGCTTTCCCGAGCCATACACCTTCGGCCGCCGCGTAGAGGCCCACTTCCGCCGCCGGGCAAGCGAGGCGAGAGACTATCAGGTGGTGCACGACAACCAGTGTCTGTCCTACGGCACCCTGGCCCTGCAGCAGCGCGGCATTCCGCTGCTGACCACCATTCACCACCCCATCACCTGGGACCGCGATATCGCCCTGGCGCACGCCGCCGGCTGGCGCGAGCGCCTGCTGATCCGCCGCTGGCACAATTTTCTGCGCATGCAGTGCAAGGTTGCCCGCCGCCTCAAGCACATCGTCACCGTGAGCGAGAGCTCCAAACGCGACATCTGCGCAGCATTCAACATCGATCCCGCCCGGGTTCACGTGATCTACAACGGCATCGACACCGATACCTTCCGCCCGGAGCCCGACATCGAGCGTGATCCCTGGCAGATCATCACCACCGCCAGTGCCGATCAACCCCTGAAGGGCACCCAGTATCTGATCCCCGCCTTCGCCACGCTGTGTCAGCAGTTTCCGCGTCTGCGCCTGGTATTCGTCGGCAAACCGAAGCCCGGCGGCGCCACGGAACAGCTGATCCGGCGCCTCGGGGTGGGTGATCGCATCAGCTTCCGCCACGGCGTCTCCGCCGACGAGTTCCGCGCTCTGTACGCGCGCTCCGCCGTGGCCGTGGTGCCCTCCGAATACGAGGGTTTCGGTTTCCCGGCTGGCGAAGCCATGGCTTGCGCCACGCCAGTGGTCTCCACCGACGGCGGGGCCCTACCCGAGGTGGTGGGCAACGCAGGCCGCACGGTGCCCGTGCGCAATCCTGCCGCGCTGGCGCAGGCCATCGGCGAGCTGCTCAATGACCCGGACGCCCGGGACAGCCTGGGGCGCCGCGGCCGGCAGCGCATTCTCGACAACTTCTGCTGGTCGCGGACCGCCGCGGCACTGACCGAGCTGTACCATTTCGTGCTGGCGGATGCCGCACGGTGAGTCTGAAGACGATCGACTTCCGCCACCTGCACCTGCAAAGCGGCCAGCGGGTGCTCGATCTGGGCTGCGGCGAGGGCCGTCATGCCATCAGCGCCTGGCTGGAGTCCCCGGTCGACGTGGTGGGGCTGGACCTCAGCCCGGCAGATCTGCGCACGGCCGCCGGCCGGGCGGCCGAGTTTCAGCCCCCCGCGGAAGCATCCCGGGGATCGCTGGGGTGGGTACAGGGCAGCGGCCTGACCCTGCCCTTTGCCGATGCCAGCTTCGACCGCGTCATCTGCGCCGAAGTCCTGGAACACGTCCCTGATTTCCACAGCGTGCTGGGCGAAATCCGCCGCGTGCTGAAACCCGGCGGCGTGCTGGCCGTGAGCGTGCCGCGGTTCGTTCCCGAATGGCTGTGCTGGCAGCTGTCCGACGCCTATCACGAAGTTCCCGGCGGCCATATCCGCATCTTCCGCACGGCTCTGCTCACCCGGGCCGTGGAAGGTCAGGGTCTGCGGCGCTATCACCGGCACTGGGCGCACAGCCTGCATGTGCCCTACTGGTGGCTGCGCTGCCTGTTCTGGGATCGCGGCGAATCGGCCTGGCCGGTGCGGGCCTATCACCGCCTGCTGGTCTGGGACCTGATGCGCCGGCCGTGGCTCACCCGCCTGCTGGACCGGCTGCTCAATCCCGTCATGGGCAAGAGCGTGGTGCTCTATTTCACCCGGAACCCCGTCCGCCCCGAGGCGGGCGGCACTGCTGTGCCATGAGGAGCGAGCACCTGCGGGCAACGGCCCGCTACATCCTCAGGGTGCAGCACCCCAACGGGGCCATTCCCTGGTTTCCCGGCGGTATTCTCGACCCATGGGATCACGTAGAGGCAGCCATGGGCCTGTCCGTGGCGGGCCATCTCGAAGCGGCCGAGGCGGCCTATCGATGGCTCACCGGCCGGCAGCGCGCCGACGGCGCCTGGCTCGCCGCCTATCAGGACGAGGCCATCGCTGACGGCAGCCGTGCCGAGAGCAACTTCGTCGCCTACTTTGCCACCGGAGTCTGGCACCACTATCTGCTATCCGGCGATCGCCGCTTTCTGCGCGACATGTGGCCGGCAGCGGCGGCGGCCATGAATTTCGTGCTGAGCCTGCAGGCGCCCACCGGCGAAATCTACTGGGCACTGGATACCCGCACCGGAATCAACCGCGATGCCCTGGTGACGGGATGCAGTTCCATCCACAAGAGCCTGGAGTGCATCGCCGCCATCGCCGCCGAGCTCGGCGAGGATTGCGCTCCCTGGCTGGCGGCACGGGCCCGGCTGGGCGCCACCCTGCGAACCCGGCCGGAGCGCTTCGACCGCACCTGGGAGAGCAAAGCGCGCTATTCCATGGACTGGTTCTACCCGGTCCTGACCGGTGTCGTCACCGGGCCGGCAGCCCGCCGCCGGTTGAATGCACGCTGGCAGCAATTCGTGGAACCCGGCGTGGGCTGCCGGTGTGTGGCCGATCAGCCCTGGGTCACCATTGCCGAAACCTGTGAGCTGACCATGGCCTGCCTGGCCGCCGGCTACCGGCAGCGGGCTCGCCGGCTGTTCGCTGATCTGGCCCGATTTCAGGCGGAGGACGGCTCCTGGTGGACGGGTTATGTGTTCGCCGACCAGGCGCTGTGGCCGGACGAGCGGCCCACCTGGACGGCGGGGTCCGTGCTGCTGGCCGCCGACGCACTCGACGGCACCAGCGCGGCCGCCCGCTTGTTCACTGCAACAACGTTACCCGAGGCGTTGCAGCACACCCAGCGTGCGCGTGCTTTCCAGGCGGGCAAATAGCCCCGACGCCAGAGCCAGCTGATAGATCTCGTAAGGGGCCTGCCCGCCGTCCGCCGGATCCGGAAAGATATCGTGGATGGCCAGAATGCCGCCCGCGGGCAGGTGCCCGGACCAGCTCCGGTAGTCGGTGAGGGCGGCTTCCCGGCTGTGGCCGCCATCGATGAAGACCAGAGACAGCGGCGTGTGCCAGTGGCGCGCAGCCAGCGCCGAGGGGGCCACCAGAGGAACCACCGTGTCTTCCAGGTTGGCGCGCGCCAGCGTGTCGCGAAACACCCGGAACGAATCGAGCCGGCCGCTGGCGCTGTCGAGCAGATCCGGGTCGTGATATCCCTCGCCCGGCTGGTGCTCTTCCGAGCCGCGATGATGATCCACCGCGTAAAGCACCTGCCCCCGCTCCCGGCACGCGCTGCCGAGATACACGGTGGACTTGCCGCAGTAGCTGCCCACCTCCAGACACGGGCCGTTGGCCGCGGCGGCCAGCGCCAGGGCGTGGAGCCGCGCGCCTTCGTCCGGGTGCAGGAAACCTTTGACCTTGTCCGGATCGATGGGCAGCTTCACAGCGGCGCCGTCACAGGCCTTCCACCAGGAAAAACACCACCACGAAGGCCAGCGGCAGCACGGCGCCCACGTAAATCACCAGATTGAGCAGATCGTTCTGCTCGGTTTCCTCGCTCAAGGTCAGGCGCGGACCCAACGCCAGCCAGAGACCGCCGCCGCAGATAAAGGCCAGAGCCAGCGTAAGGATGGCTGCCGCCATGGATGCGTCCCGCGAATAAAAGCCTATACTGCGTGGAGACGCCTCGAGAGATCAACCATGACCGTGTCGCCCAACGACAGCCAACGACAGCTCCTGGTGCGCTGCGAAATCACCAACAGCGACGGTGACCCCGGCGTGCGCTTCGTGGAGCACAACGTGTTCCGCCTGTGGCAGTACATGATGGCCAACAAGCACGGGCTCGTCGTGCATGGCCTGGCCGTGTGTCTGTGGTTGCCGGAACAGGAATGGCAGGCTCAGGGCGAGATCTTTCAACGCGCCGGCAGCGTGGAATCGGTGCAGCGCCTGAGCTTCGCCATCTACGACCGCAGCACGGGGCTGTGCAACACCATGCAGCGCTACGTACCGGTGGACGACGCCGACAAAGTCAAAGACCTGCTGCTGCAGCGCATCTCACCGGAGATCCGCGCCGAGGGCGACTTCGCCATGGAGCTCGAAGCCGGCCGCGCGGTGATCCGCGACGATCTCGTGGATCCCACCACCCTGGGCCACGCCCTCTCGGAAATGCGCTCGAACTGACCGTAGTTGGAGCCTGTGGGGGCCTGTGGGAGCGGCCTCCAGGCCGCGATCCCAACCTAACCCCCAAGCTGCAACATATTCCGCGGCTTGGCACCACTCAGATCGGCGATCTCACTGTAGTGCTCGGCAATGTCCTCGACCGTTGCCCCGGCACCGAGATCTACCCCGGCGTTCTCTACCACACAGGCGATCGAGAAGCGTCCGCCCTGGGCCTGCATGATCACGCCGTTGGGTGCCTCCTCGGTGCACAGATACACCACCGCCGGTGTCACCAGCTCGGGGCCCAGCGTCTTCTGCGCTTCTTCGGGAATCAGCTCTTCGGTCATGCGCGTTGCCGCTACCGGCGCTATAGAGTTGGTGTGGATGTTGTTCTTCGCGCCCTCGATCTTCAGGGTGTTCATGAAACCTACCAGGCCCAGCTTGGCCGCGCCGTAGTTGGTCTGGCCGAAGTTGCCGTACAGCCCCGAGGGTGACGTGGTCATGACGATACGGCCGTAGTTCTGCTCGCGCATGATGGGCCAGACCTCCTTGGTGACATAGACGGAACCCATCAGGTGCACGTCCACCACCAGGCGGAAGTCGTCCAGCTCCATCTTGGCGAACGACTTGTCACGCAGAATGCCGGCGTTGTTGATCAGAATGTCCACCCGGCCCCAGGCGTCCATGGCATCCTTGACGATGCTCTTGGCGCCCTGCAGATCGGATACCGAGCCGCCGTTGGCGATGGCCTCGCCGCCGGCCGCTTTAATCTCTTCCACCACCGCATTGGCCGCGTCCGACGACCCGCCGGTGCCGTCCATGGCGCCGCCCAGGTCGTTGACCACAACGCGGGCCCCGCGACTGGCGAGCTCCAGTGCATGACAGCGGCCGAGCCCGCCGCCGGCACCGGTGACGATGGCGACCTTTCCGTCGAATGAATAGCTCATGGCTGACTCCCTGCTGCGCAAAAACGTTGCATTCTACCGCCGATGCCGGAGCAACCTCCAGGCCGCGTCTGCGAGACTCAGGGCCGCAGGCCGAAGCGCACCGGGCCGGTGAGCTCCTCCAGGCGGGGCTGAATCCAGTCGACCCAGCGGCACAGCATGGGACGGGTTTCCCGGGGATCGATGAGCTCGTGCACGGCGAACGACTCGGCACGCGCGTAGGGCGAGCGGTTGGCGCGCAGCGCCGCCTCCAGCTCCCGGCGTTTCGCCTCCGGATCGTCCGCGGCGGCGATCTCACGGTGATAGGCCACCGCCACCCCGCCTTCCAGCGGCAGCGCGCCGGATTCCACCGACGGCCAGGCCAGAACGTAGGCCTCGTTGCCGAAATGTGCCGCGGTGGCAACGCCGAAACCTTTGTGCACCTGAATGGACGCCCAGGGCACGGTAGCCTGCACCGCCGCCGCCACCGCCGCCATGCCGTAGCGGATCGTGCCGGCCCGTTCCGCTTCCGGGCCGATCATGAAGCCCGGCTGGTCGACGAAGTTGACGATGGGCAGGTGAAAGGTATCGCACAGCTCCACGAAGCGGCGGTATTTCTGCGCGGCCTCCGCCGTCATGGCCCCGGCATAGTGGCGGCAGTCGTTGGCCAGCACACCAACCGGCTGACCGTCCAGACGGGCCAGCGCACAGATCTGACTGGGGCCGTAAGCGGCGCCCATTTCGAACACCGAGGCCTGATCCATCACCATGGCGACGATGGCGCGCATGTCGAACGGTGCGTTGGGATCCCGCGGCACGGCGTCGAGCAATGCCGGTTCCATGCGCTCCACGGAGTCTTCACACGCCAGGCGCGGCGCACGCTGCCAGACATTGCCCGGCAGATAAGAGAGAAAGCGGCGGATCTGGCGGAAGGCGTCATGCTCGTCCTCGGCAATGTTGTCCACCACGCCGGACAGGGCATGCACGGCGGCGCCGCCGAGTTCTTCCTTGCTCAGGCTCACGCCCAGGGCACGCTCCACCAGCGCCGGGCCGCCGATCAGCACCTGGGCCGTATGCCGGGTCATGACCGCGAAGTGCGAGGCCACCAGGCGGCCGGCGGGAAATCCCGCTACCGCCCCCAGCGCAGCGGAAGCGATGGGCACGGCGGACATGGCGTCGGCGATGATCTTGAAGCGCGGCTCGGCGAACACCGGCTCGCCCACCGTGCCGCCTTTGCGCCCGCTGCCGCGCACGCTGCCGCCGCCGCCTTCCAGCAGCCGCACCAGGGGCACCCGGTAGCGGCAGGCGAGATGCTCGGCGTAGATGCTCTTGCGCAGCCCGGCGGCATTGGGTGAGCCGCCCTTGAGGGTGAAGTCCTCGCCGCCGGCCACCACCCGGCGCCCGTCGATGCGGCCGAACCCCAGCACGTAGTTGGCGGGGACGTAGCCGGTCAGCTCGTCGTTGTCGTCGTACTCCGGAATCGCCGTGGCAGTGCCCTGCTCTTCGAAGCTGCCGGCGTCGAGCAGGGTGTCGATGCGCTCGCGGATGGTCAGCTTGCCTCTGGCGTGCTGCCGGGCGATGCCGGCCTCACCGCCCTGCTGCTGCGCCAGATGGCGGCGCCGCTCGATCTCGCGGACTTCCCGTTCCCAGCTCATCGCCGCTGGCTCAGCCGTCCGCGAACTGCGGCGCGCGCTTCTCGAAGTTGGCCTTCACCGCCTCGATCTGATTGGGCGACCCGATCAGGTCGGTCTGCAGTTTCGACTCCAGCTCCAGGCCGGTGCGTTCGTCGGCATGCCAGCTCTCTTCCAGCAGCTTCTTGCCGGCTCGAATGGCATCCGGTGATTTGCCGGCGATCTCCCGGGCCAGCTCCAGGGCTGCGGCCAGGGGGTCTTCGACGACATGGGTCACCAGACCCAGGGCATGGGCCTCTTCGCCGGACAGGATGCGCCCGGTAAAGGTCAGCTCCTTGGCCACGTCCAGCGGCACCAGGTCGCGCAGGGTCTGCGTCAGACTCATATCGGGGACCAGGCCCCACTTGATCTCCATGACGGACAACCGGGCATCGGCGGCGGCGAAGCGGATATCGGCGCCCAGCGCGATCTGACAGCCGCCACCGAAGGCCACACCGTGAATGGCGGCGATCACCGGCATGGGCAGGCGTTTCCACACGTAGGCGGGGCGCTGGGCATGATTTTCCGGGCGCTCGTCGCGCTTAAGCAGGCCGCCGGTGCTGCCGCCGCCGCCCGCATTGCCGGCCATACCCTGAAAACTGCCCATGTCCAGCCCGGCACAGAAGCCGCGGCCATTGCCGGACAGCACCACGGCGCGCACCTGCCGGTTGTCGGCGAGAGACTCGCCGGCCTCGATGATGGCCTGAAACATGTCCGGGCTCAGGGCGTTGTATTTGTCCACCCGATTGAGGCGCACGTCGGCCACGCCCTGGTCGATATCGATGGTGACAAGTTCTGTCATGGTGGATTCCTGGCTGTAAAGGCAAAACACTAACTTACCATAATGCTGTGGGAGCGATCTCCGGATCGCGACTGGAAAGTCGCTCCAACAAGCTCAAAGAAACCCCGTGTGCACGTCGCCGGCCAGAAAGCGCTCGTCCTGCAGCACCCGCTCGAGCAATGCGCTGTTGCTCGGCACGCCCTGCACTTCCAGCGCCCGCACACCCACCAGCGTGCGGCCGATGGCCTGCTCCCGGCTGGCGCCGTGGCCGATGACCTTGGCGATCAGCGGGTCGTAGTAAGGCGTGACGGCCTGTCCGGCCCGGTAGCCGGTCTCGAAGCGCACGCCGAACAGGTCCGGTGTGCGCAGCCGGGTAAGAACGCCGGTGGCCGGGTGGCCGGTGCGCAGGTCTTCGGCATAGACCCGCGCCTCCACCGCACAGCCATTCAGCTCCGGGCGCTGCGGCAGCTCGGCCCCTGCCGCCAGGGCGATCTGTGTGGCGACCAGATCGACGCCCGTTACTGCCTCGGTGACCGCGTGCTCCACCTGAATGCGGGTATTCATCTCGATGAAGCCGAAAGTGCCGTCAGAGCCGCGCAGGGTTTCCAGAGTGCCGATGTTGTCGTAGCCCAGCTCAGCCATGGCCTGCTCCGCCCGCCGGGCCAGGTCTTCCACGGCAGCCCGCTGCAGACCCGGGGCCGGCGCCTCTTCGATGATCTTGCGGTGGCGCTGCTGCACCGAGCAGTCGCGCTCATAGAGATGCACGGCACCGCCGCGGCCGTCACCAAGGAGCTGAATCTCCACGTGCCGCGGCCGCTCAACGCAGGCCTCCAGGAACACGGTGCCGTCGCCGAAGGCGGCCTCGGCCACTCGGCGCGCCTGCGGCAGGGCCCGGGCCAGTTCCTGTTCGTCGCGGACCACCTGCATGCCGATACCGCCGCCGCCGGCCGCCGGTTTGAGCATGAGCGGATAGCCGATGCGCTCTGCTGCCTCGGCAGCCTCGGCAGCACTGGTCAGCGCCCCGCTGCCAGGCAGCACCGGGAAACCATGCTCAGCCATGAGACTGCGCGCCCGAATCTTGTCACCCATGGTTTCGAGCCAGTGGGGCGACGGCCCGATGAATACCGCGCCGTGCTCCCGGACGGCATGGGCAAAAGCTGCGTTCTCGGCCAGAAAGCCATAGCCCGGGTGAACGGCGTCCGCTCCGGAATCGGTGAGGCACTGCAACAGGGCCTGCTGATTCAGATAGGTCTCGGCCGCCGTGTTGCCCGCCAGGGGCCAGGCCTCGTCCGCTTCTTCGAGATAGGGCGCACCGGCGTCGGCCTCTGCGTAGACCACGGCACAGCCGATTCCCAGCGCCCGGCAGGCCCGTACCACGCGGCGCGCGATGGCGCCGCGATTGGCAATCAGGACCTTGGCGAACACTGCCGCGGCCGGTTATTGATCATTGTCGGCGCGCTGCTCCAGATAGCGTTCATATTCCAGCCAGGCCTCCACGAAACCGCCCAGCCCCCGGCCCCGGGTGCCGCTGGAAGTACGGCCCTCGGCGGCAGCGGCCTCAATCTGGCGGCGCAGAGCGCGGACTTCGGGCAGGCTCAAGTCCATCTGGAACATGTCCGTGGCCGCATCGCCTTCATGGTCGTCGGGCTTGGGTACCGGCTGTGCGCTGAGACCGTCGTTCAGGCGGAACTTGAGCGACGGTTCGTCCAGCAGTTCGCGGGTCTGTTCGAGCAGCCAGCGGCTGCAGACATCGGGTGTGTCGCACAATGCCTTGTAGCGATTCCAGTCCATGGCTACTCTGCTCCAGCGTTTTCAACCAATGTGACTTTCCGGGGCCCGCGCATGTTAACAAAAGCCGACGACTATCCCATCCACCAGACCGCCGAACCCATTGCCTACGCCGGTACCGATCGCAATTTCTACGATCGCTACTTTTTCAACGGCTATCAGCGCCGCGGCGATGTGTTCTTCGCCGGCGCGCTGGGCGTCTACCCCCACCTCAACGTCATGGATGCGTCCTTCTGCGTCATTCACGACGGCAAGCAGTACAACGTGCACGCCTCCCGCACGCTGCACATGGAACGCCTGGAAACCCGCGTGGGGCCCATAGAGGTCGAGGTCATCGAGCCCCTGAACGTGCTGCGCTTCACCTGCACCGACCCGGACAACGGCATCGTCGCCGACGTCACGTTCAACGCCCGGTTCCCCGCCATCGAGGAGCCGCGCTTCACGCGCCGGCTCGGCGCCATGACCATGATGGACTACACGCGCATGACCCAGAACGGCGCCTACGATGGCTATGTCGAGATCAACGGCGAGCGTATTGCCTTCACCACCGGAGATTCCTGGGGTACCCGCGACCGCTCCTGGGGCATCCGGCCGGTGGGCCTGCGCGACCCGCAGACCAATCCCTACAGCGGAGCACCGCAGTTCTTCTGGCTGTGGTGCCCGGTGAACTTCGACGACTGCGCCACCTTCTATCACCTGAATGCCGATGCCGCCGGCGAGCCGTGGAACACCATGGGGCGGCTGGTCGACGCGGACGGGCAGGAGGAAATGGCCAGTGCCGTGAGCCGGCTGGACTACCAGTCGGGTACGCGGCTGGCGCAGACCGCACGCATGGAACTGCAGCGGCGCAACGGCGAAAGCCTGGTGGCCGAGCTGACGCCGCGGCAGACGTTCTACATGAAGGGCCTGGGCTACGGGCATCCGGAGTGGAGCCACGGGCTGTACCACGGCGAGCTCGATACCGGCTTCGAGATCTTCGACCTGAACGCCATGGATCCCGCCGACCCCACCCATTTCCACGTGCAGGCCATCTGCGATGTCACGCTGCACCGTGACGGCCGGCAGCAGACGGGCAAGGGCGTGCTGGAGCAACTGGTCATCGGCCCTTATGCACCGTATGGCTTCGAAGAGACGGCCGATCTGGCGCCCTGACGCTGTCCACCGAATCAGTCGAAGCCGAGTTCGGCCTCCATTTCATCGGCTTCCGCCTCGAACTCGGCGCGCTCCGCATCGGACTTGAGTAGCTTGTCTGCTGCCTCACGCATTTCCGTCTCAGAGGGCAATGCCTCGCGCAGCTTGTCGGCACGGGCCGTCATGCGCGCCTGATGGGCTTCCCGGGCAGCTTCGAGCTCGCCCTGCAAGCCGGCGCGCTCGGCTTGAATTGTCTCACTGGCGCCGCGCAGACCGATCAGGTCATAGAATCCGGCCGCATAGCCGTAGAGCCCGTCGCGGACCGCCAGGTTCACCGCCGGATCGCGAGCCAGTTCGAGCAGAGCCTCCGCCCGGCTCTCGATGCGCTCTTCCACGGCGCGGGTTTCCCCGTCCTGCCCGGCAAAGCCCAGAGCCCTGCCGAGTATCTGCCGGGAACGCGGCGCCCGGTAGAAGACCACGGGACGCTCACCGCGCAGTAGCGGTTCGTCGGCCGCGCCCTCGCCCATGACGGCGCTGAGCAACTCGTCCGCCTGCGCCAGACCCGCTGCACCCTGACGCTCCATCTCGGAAGGCGGCGCCTCCCAGGCGCGGGCTTCCTCCGCCAGCAGGTCCGCGGTGCGCTCGCCGGCCCGGGCCAGCAGCGACGATTGCACAGCGCGAACGCTGTCCCGCCAGCGGCCTGCCTCCTCGAAGTCATAGGGCGGCAGATCGCCGCCCACTCCCGCCGCAGAGGTATCGGCAAGCTGCTGCTCGAGCACGCCGAAGACGTGATTGACCAGCGCCGGCTCATCCGGCAGGTCGTCGAGGAGCGTTTCCAGGCGTGCGGCAAGACGTCCCTGAACCAGCCAGTGCAGGGCGCTGTTGCGGCCGCGGAAGCGGTCAGCTGCAGCCAGGGCGGCGTCGGCGCGAACCGAAGCCAGGTCTCTGCGTAGTTCGAACAACCGACGGTACGGCGCCGGGCCCAGACAGCGAGGCGACACGGAGACGTCCGCCGAGCGGGGAAACAGAGCCTGAGCTTCGTAGAGCGCCTGCTCCGCGGCATCCGCATCGCCCCCCTCGAGCGCTGCGGCAGCCAGATCCAGGCGCGCCTCGACCCAATCCAGGCTGTCGGGGGTCAGCGCCGCCCGACACCCGGCAGGAACGGCGTCAGCGGCCTGTGCGCCGGCGCCGAGCAGACAAGCCAGGACCAATGCGAAGCCGGCGCCATGGGTGCAATGCATCGAATTCCTCCCCCGCTGTGCATCGCGCCCAGCATAACTCTACAGATCATGTCGGCAACCTCTATACTGTGCGCAAAGTGGGGCGGAGCTGCCCCGGAACCCATCGCTCGTGCCCCACGGTATCAAGGAGGCGCCCATGAACATGCGCAGAACCCTCACTTCCAGCCTTTCCCTGGCCCTGCTGCTGACCGCCACCCAGGTCCAGGCATTCGGCGGCGGCCTGGCCATCGGCATGTCGCGAATGAACGACGACGGCAGCCTGGCGGAGGCCCTGAACGTGTCCTTCACCGCCAAGGCCACCCTGGAGACGGAAGACATCAACATCGAGGAAACCATGTACTACCGGCCCGGCAAGCTGCGCGAAGAGATGCAGATGGCCGGCCAGGATATGGCGGTCATTCAGCGCCACGACCTGGGCAAGATGTGGATGGTCATGCCGCAGGGCATGTACATGGAGCATCCCATCGACGACCCGGGCGAGCAGGCCAAGTCGTTCGAGCTGATAGAGCACGAGCAGGTGGGCAGTGAAGTGGTCAACGGCATGCAGACCACCAAGTACAAGACCATCTGGCAGACCGACGACGGGCGATTCGGCGGCTTCAGCTGGGTGACCGAGGACGGCATCGCGGTGAAAGCGTTTCTGGTCTCCGAACACAACGGCGACAAGCAGCGCATCCGCTTCCAGATCACGGAACTGACCCGCACCGAACAACCCCAATCCCTGTTCGAGGTTCCCGACGGCTATACCAGGCTCGACATGTCCTCCGGCCGCGGCCTTTCCGGCCTGATGCAGGGCGCCGGCAACAACGCGGCGCGCCCGCAGGGCTACCCGCAGCGTGACCGGCAGAGCAACCCGGAAAGCGAGCTCACGCCGGCGGAAGCGGCTGCCCGGGCGGCGGAAGAAGCCGCCAAAGCGGAAACCAGCAATCAGATCAACAGAAAAGTCCGCGAGGGCATTCGTGGGCTGTTCAACCGCGACTGACGCTCAGCCCGCACCAGCCAGCCGGGCGCCTCGCTACCCCAGGTCCAGCGAGCGCCCGGTGAGGCGCTCGTAAGCTTCCAGGTAACGGCCCATGGTCTTCTCGACGACCTCATCCGGCAGGGTCGGGCCGGGCGGCGTCTTGTCCCACTTGCCGTCGGCAACCAGGGTTTCCAGGTAATTGCGCACGATCTGCTTGTCGAAGCTCGGCTGTTCACCCCCCGGCTGCCACTGATCGGCCGGCCAGAAGCGCGAACTGTCCGGCGTGAAGATCTCGTCGATGAGCAGCGGCGTATCCTGGCCGGGCAGACGGCCGAACTCGAACTTGGTGTCAGCCAGGATGATACCCCGCTCCAGGGCGTAGTCGCGGGCCGCCGTGTACAGGTCGAGGGTCGTTTCACCCAGCCACCCCATCAGGTCTGCGCCGACCAGAGCAGCCCCTTCGTCGAAGCTGATGTTCTCATCGTGGCCGGTGTCCGCCTTGGTGGAGGGCGTGAACAGGGGCTCGGCCAGCCGATCGCTGTTGCGCAGACCATCCGGCAGGGGAATGCCGCACACGGCCCCGGTGCGCTGATAGTCCTTCCAGCCGCTGCCGGTGATATATCCCCGCGCAATACACTCGATGGGCACCACTTCGGTTTTCCGGCACAGCATGATGCGCCCGTCCAGCTCGCGGCGCTGCGCATCGCTCAGACCGGGAACGTCGTTCACGTCAGTGGACAGCAGATGGTGATCCACCCGGTCGGCAAAATGCTCGAACCAGAAACGCGATATCTGGGTGAGCACGATGCCTTTGCCGGGCAGGCCATTGGTCATGACCACATCGAACGCACTGACGCGGTCGGTAGCGACGATCAACAGGGCGGCTTCGCCGCCGGGCAGATCCACGTCGTAGATGTCGCGGACTTTGCCGCTGCGGCGATTGGGCAGATCGAGACGGGTTTCCAGCAGAGCTTGTGTCATGGTTTATCAATTCGTCCGTTGTCAGGTTGCGTGGTACTCAGGATGTATTGCCGCCGTCAGCCATGTATACCGAGCCGGTTACCCAGACGCTGTCGTCACTGGCCAGGAACAGCATGACCCGGGCGATCTCCTCCGGTGTCCCGTAGCGATTCATGGGAATGCCGGAGGTGATGGCTTCTTTGGCGGCCGACGCCGAGCCCGGCAGCATACCTTCCTCGAGGCTGCGCATCATCCTGGTTTCCACCGGAGACGGGTTGACGGTATTCACGCGGATGTTCAAGGGCGCACATTCCCGGGCCGCCGAGCGCATGAGACCGATCACCGCATGCTTGCTGGTGACGTAGGCCGACACACCCGGCGCGCCCTTGACCCCGGCCACCGACGAGGTAATCACGATGCTGCCGCCGCCGCGGGCCTGCAGCGCGGGAATGGCTGACTTCAGGCCCAGGAACACGCCTTTGACGTTGACGTTCAGCACCTGGTCGAAGCGGGCCTCATCGTAGTCGGTGATGTTCGCCACATCGCCTTCGATGCCGGCATTGGCCAGCAGCACGTCCACGCCGCCGTAGCGCTCCGCGGCGGTACGGATCATGGCTTCGTTGTCCGCCGCGCGGGTCACATCGCCGACGAAATAGCTGACCCGGTTGCTACCGGCGGCCGCCACTGCTTCCTTGAGTGCGGTCTCGTCGAGATCCACCAGCAGAACGCTGGCACCCTCGGCAGCGAACAGTGTTCCGGCAGCGCGGCCGATGCCGCCGGCACCGCCGGTGATCACCGCAACTTTGTCCTGCAGTCTCTCCATGTCCGTTACTCCAATGGCCGGTCACTCGGTTCGGCGGGCTGAGCCTCCGACGAATCGCCGGCCGAGCGCTCCCACACCAGTTCGCCGTAGGGGTTGTCTGCCAGCAGAGCGGTGATTGCAGTAGCCGGCATGGCCTGACTGAAAATGAAGCCCTGGGCCTGCCGGCAGCCCTGGCTCTGCAGGTAGTGGAGTTGCGTCCGGTTTTCTACCCCGTCCGCCGCCAGGGCGAGCCGCAGGCCGCGCGCCATGGCGACCATGGCATCGATTACGGGGGTTCCGCCGTCGCCGGCACGGATATCGGCCACGAAGGTGCGATCTATCTTCAGCACGTTGATGGGAAACTGATGCAGATAGCTCAGCGAAGAATAGCCGGTACCGAAATCATCGAGCACGATGTTCGCACCCTGACGGCGCAGCTCACGCAGCCGCGGCACGATGGTGTCGAGATCGCGCAGCAGGGTTGCTTCGGTGATCTCCAGGTTGATCGCCGAACCGCCCAGACCCGCCGACTTCAGCGCGGCCAGCAGACGCGGCAGGAAATTGTCCTGTTCCATCTGCACAGCGGACATGTTGATGGACAGCCGCAACGCCGGATGGCCCTGGGCACGCCAGCGCGCCAGGTCGGCAAACGCCTGCCGCTGCACGACTTCGTCCACCTGAGCCACCAGGCCGGTCTCTTCGGCCAGCCCCAGAAACTCCGCCGGCTCGATCAGGCCGTGCACGGGGTGATGCCAGCGAACCAGCGCCTCCAGACCGCAGATCTCGCCGGAACCCAGGGCCACCTGCGGCTGGTAGTGCACCACCAGCTCTTCCTGGACCAGCGCGCTGCGCAGCTCGCGCTCCATGGTCAGGCGGGTGGAAAACCGCTGACTGAGTTCCTCGGAGAAAAACTGATAGCCGTTGCGGTCGTTACCCTTGACGTTGTACATGGCGATATCGGCATTCTGAATCAACGTCTCTTCACGATCGCCGGCTTCCGGATACATGGCGATACCGATACTGGCACCCACGTAGAGATCGTGGCCGTCGATATTGAACGGCGCGGTCAGGCGATCGAGAATTTTCTCGGCGATGACCACCACGTCGTCGCGGGTGCGCACCTCCGGCAACAGCAGCATGAACTCGTCGCCGCCGAAGCGGGACAACGTGTCGCCGCTGCGCAGACAACTCTGCAGACGGTTGGCAACCGCCTTGAGCAGCCGGTCGCCCACGGTGTGGCCGAGCGTGTCGTTGACCAGCTTGAAACGATCGAGGTCGAGGAACATCACCGCCAGTTTGCGTTTGTTGCGCTCGGCCTGAGCTATGGCCAGAGCCAGACGGTCACGCAGCAGGGCGCGGTTCGGCAGCCGGGTGAGCAGATCGTGATAGGCCTGAAAGCTGATGATCTCTTCAGCTTCCTTACGCTCGCTGATATCCCGCGCCGTTCCATAGGAGCCCACGAAGTTAGCCCGGGTACGTTCGCGCGGGTCGCTGTAGACGCCCATGGCGGTGAGTTCCATCCACACGCCCTGCTCATGCAGACCGCGGGCATCACGCCTGTGCCGGCGGCTCCTCAGGCGGATCTCGATATTGCTGGCAGCCCGCGCACCGGTGCGGCGCTCGTCGAACAGATGCTGCGCCTGTTCGAGATGATCAGGGTCGACGATCTCGCTGTAATGACGGCCGAGCAGTTCTTCCTTGCGGTAGCCGAGCAGCGATTCCACGCGATCGTTCAAAAACGTGAAACAGCCGTTGCGGTCGAGCATGTACACCAGGTCGGGCGAGTTGTTGACGATGAAACGGTGCAGGGCCTCGGATTCCCGCAGTCGTTTCTCCATGACCGTGTTGTCTGCTTCCAGACGGCACTGGCGCAAGGCGGTTTCCATGGTGGCGATGAGTTCGCCGGCCTCGTAGGGCTTCTTCACGAAATCGAAGGCGCCGCGGTGCAGCGCGTGCTTGACGCCGTTGTAGCTGGCGTCGCCGCTGACCACGATGACTTTGCAGCCGAGCTGCTCCCGCGCCACGAAATCCAGCACATCGTGGCCGCTCACACCGGGCATGATCAGATCCAGCAGCACCACGTCGTAGCGGTTGCGGGCCAGCGCATCCAGCGCCGCGCGGCCGCCCAGGGCCTTGTCGGCGTCATAACCGTGCAGGGTGACGAGTTGATGCAGGCTGTCGAGCAGTTCCGGTTTATCGTCCACCAGCAGAAGGGCCGCTGTCCCCTGGGGGGCACGCGCCGATTCGTCCCCAGGCTGGCCGGCAAGGCCGGCCATACCGAGAACAGGCCTCTCTGCCACAGTGCTTTCGACCATGTCCGGATTCAGTCTCGAAATGTAGTGACCCCAATGTTCATTGTGACCTTTTTTCGGGATTGATCCTAGCCACGGTTGTCAGAAGCTTGTTCGCCGTCCTGGACGAACGGCAGCGGCCACAGGCTGAACACCCGGCTCAGTGCCGAAAGCGCCAGAGCATGCTTGATCTCGCCGCCCCGGGCGGCCTCGATGACGCGTGTCCGGGGCATGACCTCCAGCCGGATCTCCTCGCCGCCGGACAGGCTCTGCCCGGCATTGCGGCAGACATCCTCGGCGAGAAAGTGATGACACAGGTTGTCATGAACGGCCGGATTGGGTTCCACCGCACCCAGATAGTGCCAGCGGCCGCCGCTGTAGCCGGTCTCCTCGGCGAGTTCCCGGCGTGCCGCAGTCAGCGGATCCTCACCCGGATCCACCATGCCGCCGGGCACTTCCAGGGTGGTGTAGCCGACACCGAAGCGGAACTGACGGATCATCACGCATTGATCGTCGCCGGTAAGCGCCACCACGTTCACCCAGTCGACGGATTCGAGCACGATACGCTTCATGACCTCGCGGGTCCGCGGGTGGCGCCGCATGTCATAGCGCGCGCGAAACAGAATCAGATCTTCGCCTTCCTGCCGGTCTTCCAGGGGCCAGTCCAGGTCGTCACTCATAGCCGGTAAGCTCCATATAGCCGCGGCCGATATCGTCTCCGCGTTCGTCGTAGACTCTGACAAGACCTTCCCAGTATGTGAAGAGGGTGTCCATGCGCTGATCGTCCACGGCAGCTTCCACGCGCAACTGGCGCGGGCCGTCGGGACCCATGACCGAAAGCTCCCAGGCCACCGGCCAACGCACACCGTCCGCATCGCGCCACCAGCGCCGCGGCTGCAGGGAGAAATCCTGCGTACGCAACGCGCGGCTGCTGCCGTCCCGGCCAACCCAGACGCCCTGATCGTAGGGATCACGCATGCCACTGCGCCGCCGCAACTGAAAAACCATCAGCTCTTCGCCGTTGTCGAGCTGCAGGCCGAACCAGTCCCAACCCGTCTGTTCCTCTGTCAGCAGACTGGTGCTCCACTCCCGATCCAGCCAGGCATTGCCGGTAACCTGGAATACCTGGTCGTCGAGCTGCAGCTCGCCGCCGCCGCTCAGGCGCGGCACGGTGTAGTAGTAGGAGGCCTGGCCCGGACCTTTGGCCGACAGCCCCCGATCGCCCTGAGGCACCACCGGCTTGACCGGGTCGAATTCAAGACGCACGGCGAAGTCGGCCGCCCTGCCGGTGACCGATAGCCCGTCGAGCCCCGGCCCCTGGCTGGCGAGACGCCAGCCGTCGAGCCAGGCATCGAGGGGTGCCGTGCTGACACCGGCGAGGCGGGGGTGCGCCCGTGCCAGCCGCTCGGCCTGCCGGTGCCGGCTGCGGGCCACATCGGTCACGGCCAGATGCCCCAGATAGATCTGACTGGCATCCCAGGGGCTTGCCATGCGGGGCTCGGCATTCAGGCCCTGACGGAACAACGTGAATTGTACGCCGAACTCCCGGCCGTCGGCTGCCTGGAGACTGGCGGTCAGATACCACCATTCGCTGCGGTACTCGGGGTGAGCGCCATGATCGCGGGGAAACTCGAACGGCCGGGGCTCCCGGGCCTGCAGAAAACCGCCATCACCGCTCTCACCGAGCACCGAGCCCAGGCGCAGGGCCGCGCCGTGGCTGTGGCCGGCCAGGCCCAGCACAGCCAGCACCAGCATCACACTAGCCCGCATCGTGCAGCACCCCCTGCTCCCGCGGCGCCGGCAGAGCGCCGGCCAGTACCGCGGCGCCCATCCCCAGCAACAGCGGCGGCAACCAGCCGGCCGCCGGCAGATGCAGGCTGACCGTCCAGCCGAAGGAGCGTGGATTGATTACCGTGCACAGCACCCAGGCCATGGCCAATCCCAACGGCAGCGCCAGCACGACCGCAATGCCGCCAAGAGTGCCGGCCCGCAGAACGCCGATACGCCTCAGCTGCCCATCGGACATGCCCTGAGCCGCCAGCAGCCGGGCCGTGGGCGCCTGCTGCAGGCGCAGGGCCGTCAATGCGTTGTAGGTTCCCACCACCGCCACGGTCAGAGCCAGCAAGGTCAGCGCCTGGGTGATGGCAAAGGTCCGGTCGAAGATCCGCAGCGCCAGAGCGCGCACGTCGCTGCGCGACTCGACCCGGGCGTCCGGAAATTCCGCGGTCAACCGATCCGCCAGGCGGCTTCCGGGCGCCAGCTCGACGGTGAGCCGATCGAAGCGCGGCGGCAGATTCAGGCGCGGTAACGTGGCCTCGTCCACCAGCACCCGCCCCATGGCTTCACCGAACCCGGGAAACGTGCCGACCACCGTCAGCCGTGCCGGGCCGGCCCGTAGCGCCGCACCGGGGCCGGCATCGAGCTCCCGGGCGAGGTTCTCGCTGATCAGCGCCTCGCCGGGCTGCAGCGCCCCGGCATAACCGTAACGGGCACTCTGCGCGGCATCGAAGCGGCCGTAGCCGAGTTCCACCGGCCGTCCCTCGATGCGTATGCGCTCTTCGCCGAAACGCACCACCCGCGCCGCATCCGGCTGCCCGGCAAGCCAGGCGTCGAGCGCATCGAAGTTGCCGCCGGAGCGGTCGACGTACAGATCTCCAGCCAGACGGATGTCGAGCATGCGCTGAAAATCCAGCCGAAAGCTTTCCACCATGACGCCGATACCGATGCTGGTGGCTACCGCCAGGGTCAGCGCTGCCAGGGCCACGTTGAGCACACGCGGGTACCAGGCCACGTCACGCAGCGCCAGACGGACCGTCAGGCGGCCGCGCAGCCGGTCGGCCGCCCGGCGCAACAGGGCCAGCGCCGGCAGCACCAGCGCCACGCCCAGCAGGCTCATGGCCAGAATGGCAGCAAATCCCCCGACCACACCGCTCCCGTCCAGGCCGATACCCAGCAGCGCCACGGCCGCCAGCGCGGGAATGACCAGGCGACGGCGCCACGGCGACGGCTCCCGGGGGCGCCACGCCCGGGCAAAGGCGCCTTGCCCGGCCAGCAGACACACACCCAGGCCGGAGGCCGCCGCTTTGCCGAGCACCCAGACATCGAGGGCCGCCAGGCCGCTGGGTGTGCCGCTGTTCACATCCACGCCCTGAGCGCTCAACCCGACCAGCAGCGGGGCCAGCAATGCCCCCAATACGACGCCCACAATTGTGGCCAGAAGCCCGAGTGCGGCAAACAGGGTCAGAAATCCGCGCCGCAGCCGGCCCGGGCCGACCCCCAGCACCTGCAGGCGCTCGAACAGAAGCTGCTGACGGCGCAGCCAGATGACGCCCACCTGATAGATGAGAAACCAGGCCACCAGCAGAGCCAGCCCGCCCAGTGCGCCGAGATTGAACAGCACCGAGCGGGCCAGTTCGGCAGTGGGGCGTTCCGCGGCCACCGGCAGCACGCGCCAGGCATCCTGCAGCCCGGCGTCGGCCGGCGCCGGCCCGGGCAGCGCTGGAGACGGCCGTTGCGGCAGCCCGGCGGAGAACCCCGGCATCAAGCGATCCAGCCAGCGCCGCCAGCGCTGCCAGGGGTCGGCGCCGGCCAGCCCCACGCGGCTCAGCGCGTCGGCGTCCAGGCCGAGCATGCGGTGAGCCACGGCGATGTCGACGAACAGCGCCGGGCCGAGGCCGGTCTCACCTACATCGGCGATCCGGTAATCGCGCCCGGCTACCGTCAGCGACTCGCCCGCCGCCACACCGAGCCGGGCATCGGCTACGACTTCCTCGCCACTCAGGAACTCACCGGTCACGGTGACGGCATTGGCGCCGGTTCCTGCCCTGGGCATGGCCAGCCAGTCCGCACCCACCACCAGCACGCGGCGTCCGTCCAGCAGGGTGTGCCCTTCCACGACCGGGACCATGGCCTCGATGTCCGTACCCCCCTGCCCGCGCCACCAGGCACGCAGATCGAAGTAGTCGTCGGCCGACAACCCCTCGCGTTCGGCCATGTGGGTCAAGCCGGCCAGGTGCAGCGGCAGGGATTGGTCCAGGGAATGCTCGACGCGGGCGCTGATGAGGTGCACGGCCACCACCGAGGCGACGCCCAGGGCGACCCCCAGCAGGGCCGTCGCCGCACTCCACGGTGCGCGCGGCGCAGGAACCTGAGCTGGCTGAGAACCAGCAGCTTCACGTGCCCGCCGGCTGCGTCCCGCCGAGATCGATCACCGCATCGGCGCGCCGGGCTATGTCGCCATCGTGGGTAGCAACCAGCAGCGCGCTGCCGAGAGCACGCACCTCGGCCCACAGCACATCGGCCACGCGGGCGGCATTCTCGGCGTCCAGGTTGCCGGTGGGTTCATCGGCCAGCACCAGCGGCGGCTCGTGGGCCAGGGCCCGGGCAATGGCCACGCGCTGGCGCTCACCGCCGGAGAGGGTGTCGGGAAAGTCGTCACGGCGGGCGTTGAGGCCCAGTGCGTCCAGTCGATCCAGCGCCGCCGCCGTCAGATCCGGACGCCGATTCAGTTCCAGCGGCAGCAACACATTCTCGCGTACGGTAAGGGTCGGCACGAGGTTGAAGAACTGGAACACATAACCCATGTACTGGCCGCGTATGCGGGTGCGGGTCTGCTCATCGAGCTCGTGCAGCGCATGTTCACCGTCCGCGGCGCGCAGGCGCAGGCGGCCGCCGTCGGCAGGCAGCAGCCCCGCTATCAGATTCAGCAGGGTGGTCTTGCCGGAACCGCTGGGCCCGCGCAACGCCAGTACCTCGCCAGGCTGCAGGGTCAGCGACACCGCGTCGAGAATGCGCCGCTGGCCGCGGCCGTCGGCAAACTGCTTCGTGAGATCCTCGACTTTCAGGACCCAGCTCATCGCAGCGGATGCATGCCCTGAAACCGCAATTCGTCGGTGAGTTCGTCCAGATGGGTCTCCCGGGTGACTGCCTCGAGCATGGTGTTCACGTCCGGAAAACCGGCAATGCACCTCAGTGTGGTCAGGGTCGGCGAGATCATCTGCCAGCGCCCGGCCTCCCAGGCAGCCAGCGCATCCCGGGGACGCACCCACTCGTCGTCGGCAATCTCCCATTGGTGGGCGATGGTTTCCTGATCATCCGGCATGGCGGCGATGAAGAAACGGGTGTCGAAGCGCCGGGGCGCCTGTTCGGGCGTCAGCCAGTGGCTGAAATAGAAAACCCGGTCCGCCGCCAGCTCGAGACCCTCGAGGCGGCAGACGTCCAGCATGCTGAGCTCACCATCGATGAGACGCTGGCGGTAGCCGTTGAAGCGCGCCACCTCATCCGCGTCGCCCCAGCGCAGCAAAGCGCCGTTGCGATAAGCCAGCAGCACGCCGCATTCCTCGAAGCACTCGCGGATGGCCGCCGCCCAGTAGCGCAGACCGCCCGCTGCCACCCCCAGTAACCGGTCGGCGGTGGCGGCATCGAGGCCTTGCAGCAGTTCCGGGACGAAATCACCGGCATCCACTTTGCCGCCCGGGAATACATGCAGATCGGGGAAATCCACACCGCCCGGGCGCTGCATCATGAACACCTCCGGACCGTCGGCGCCGGCGCGGACCAGCACGATGCTGGCGGCTAGCCGAATGTTGCCTTGTTGCAATGGTTGCATGCCCGATGCCTCGAAGTGATATCACAGTGCCATTCTTGCCGCTCACCGGCTCACCCGGTAAATTACGGCAAAACTATTGACCACACAGGATCAATCAGCAAGGCGGTGCGGCGCCGACGCCCTCTTGTCCGTAGTATCACGCGCCTTCCACCGTGCCGAAAGGACGGGAGCGAGGCTGTCGGATGGGAGACAAAATCTACAAGTACCTGGTACGCCTGCCAATTGCCATGCGTGAGCTGCTCGCCGAATCCGCCGAGTACCATCGGCGCAGCATCAATTCCGAGATTGTAGCGCGCCTGCATCTGTCATTCAGCGGCCTTTCCGGCGTCGAGGAGCAGCGCGCCCTGGCCCCTGCCATGCACGAGCAGTTCGAGCGCCTGCTGCATCGCAACTTGAGCGATGAGGAGGAGCAGCTCATCCGCCGCTTCCGCTGCCTGAGCGCGGCCAAGCGTGAAGCGCTGCTGGACCTTCTGTCCTGAGGCCGTCCATGCAACAGCTCAATCTGTCACCGTACTACCATCCCACCACCGTGGTACTGGTGGACGACAACGAAGCATTCCTGCGCAGCCTGACGCTGGAAATGCCCGCGGGCATGGCCTGCCACGGCTTCACCAGCCCCGAAGCTGCCCTCGAATTCCTCAATCAGCCCATTGATCTTGCACCGCTGGTAGACCGCTGCTTCACCCTGGACCGCAGCCATGACAGTGAAGCGGTGATTCACCTGGACCTGGGGGTCATCGAACAGGAGATCAATTATCTGCAGCGCTTCCGCCGGGTTTCCGTGGTGCTGGTGGATTACGCGATGCCGTCGGTAGACGGCATGCAGTTCTGCGAGCGCATGACCGATTCCTATGCCCGGCGCGCCATGCTCACCGGCGTGGCCGATGAAAAACTGGCCGTCGAGGCCTTCAATGCGGGCCTCATCCACCGCTTCATTCCCAAGCACAAAGCCACAGCCGTGGAAGCTGTCATCGCCTTCATCGCCGAGCTGCAGCGCGACTACTTCAATCAGCATCTGGCCCGCCTGAAGACCGCACTGGCCATCGACCCGCCGGGCTTTCTGGTGGAACCGGTCATCGCCATCCGCGTACGCCGGCTCATGCTCGATGAAGCCATTGCCGAGTACTACCTGGTCAACGATCCACCCGGTTTCATCATGCTGCGTTCCAACGGCACCATGCTGCGGCTGCTGCTGCTCGACGCCGACGCCCATCAGCGCCAGATCGACTTCGTCCGCCGTCACGACGCCCCGGCCCACATCCGCCGCGGTATAGAGAACGGCGAACTGGCGGGCCTGTTCAGCGGCGACAGTCCGGCGGACTATTTCGGCGACGAGGCCTACCCCTGGGACGAGAAGGTCGTGCCCGCGCAGCGGGTGGAAGGCCGCGAGGTCTGGCTCGAAGCCGTGGTGCGGGATTCGGCTCCGGACGTGGATTTCGATCCGGCGCGGTCTTCTTATGACTGTTATCTGGCGTCCTTGGCGACGTAGCCGGATTCCCTGCCCATGTGGGATTGTCGAAGAAGGCGCCCGGCGGGGTGCCAGGAGGCCGGGCAGAGGGATTCGCGAGCCACACTCGGCCGCTCCGCGGTTCCCTCACTCCGCGGAGTTGCCTCCTGAAGCAGGAGTCAATCCGCTTCGCTCGGCCTCGCTCAAAGGCTTCGCAAATCCCTCTGCCCGGCCTCCCGGCCCACCTCCAGCGCACTTCGCCAATCCCACCGGCGAGACGGAATCCGCAACTCGCAACCGGCATGTCAGCCCATCAGACGTCGCCTACGACCAACCGCATTGGCCGACCCCACACCAGACCGCCGGCAGTGTGGTTGGGGGGTGTTGCCGGGGCGAGGGGCGGCGGAGCACTTTCAGACCATTGTCGCGAGGCCGAACGGAGAAAATTGACTCCAGTTGCCTCTGGAGGCAACTTTTCGGAGTGAGGGAAGTCCCGGAGGGACCCGAGCGAGGTCTGAAAGTGCGCCGCAGCGCCTCGACCCCGGCCCGATCAACCCCCAAACAACAACCGGCCTCAGGTTTGGGGCCGCAGATGCCCCGGTAATACGAGCCGCTCGATAAACTCGAACAGCAGCTCGGTGACGATCGCCAGCAGTGCCGCCGGCACCGCTCCCTGCAGGATCAGCCCGGTGTCGTTCAGGGCGAGGCCGGTGACGATAGGGTCGCCCAGACCGCCCGCGCCGATGAAGGCGGCCAGGGTCGCCGTGCCGATGCTGATCACCGCGGCGGTGCGGATACCGGCCAGCATACTCGGCAGTGACAGAGGCACATAAACGTGACGAAGCTGTTCGGCGTTGGTCATGCCCATGGCCTCGGCCACCCGCAGCAGCGTCGGATCCACGGTGGTGAGCGCCGACACGGTGTTGCGCAGGGTCGGCAGCAGGGAATACAGGAACAGCGCCACGATGGCGGGAAACAGGCCGATGCCGAACAACGGAATCATCAGGGCCAGCAGGGCGATGGACGGAATGGTCTGCAGCAGACCGCAGAAATAGATGACGCCGCGCGCCAGCAGCCGGTGGCGGAACACAGCCAGCGCCAGCATCAGGGCGACGATCACTGATGCACCCAGCGCTGCACCCGTGAGCTTGAGGTGCTGCAGCGTATTGCTTAACAAGGACGACCACAGCACGCCGCCCTGGGCGCGCGCCGTTACCAGCCCCTCGGCGGCGAGAAATTCGTTGGCCACATCGGCGAAGGAACGTTTGTCGAAGACCACCGCCGAGTTCAACGCCTGCATGGTATCGTCGTCGAGACGACCGCCGAGTTGCTCCAGGGCGACTATGACCCCGCGCGGCACGTCCGAGCGCACCATGGGCACGGCCAGATATTCGGGAAAGAAATCCCGGTCGTCTTCCAGCAGGCGCAGATCGTAGCGGATCACCTCGCCATCGGTACTGTAGGCATCGGTGACGTCGATGGAACCGTCATTCAGGGCCTGATAGGCCAGGCCGTGCTCGATGCCGGTAACGGCAAGATCGAGATCGTATGCGGCGGCCACACCGGGCCAGCCGTCTGAGCGCTTGTGAAACTCGTGACTCACCACGACCCGCAGATCCGAGCCGCGCAGATCGCCGATTGACTCAATGCCAAGCGCTTCGGCACGGCTGCGCTTCATGGCCATGGCATAGGTGTTGTCGAACCCCAGCGGCGGCAGGAGCAGCAGGCCGCGCCCGGCCACGGCATCGCGCAGCGCCGGCAGCTCGGTGTCCACGGGCATGTCGAGAATGGCCTGGCTGAGCGTTCCGGTGTACTCCACGTACAGGTCGATCTCGCCGGCGTTCAGGGCGCCGTAGCAGATCAGTGTGCCGCCGAGCCCGAAACGGCGGCGCACTTCGAAGCCGGCCTGCTCGAGAAGCTGTGCCGACATCTCGGCCAGCAGGTAAGACTCGTTGAAATTCTTGCTGCCCACCGCCACCGTCTGGCCGAACACGGCCACCGGCACCAGACCAAGCAGGGTCGCCAGCACCCTGGCGGAAAAGCCCCGCAGCCGGCCGGCCTTCACAACTGCTCCGTAACAAGCGAGTTGACGTAATCGTCAGCGGGCGCGTCCAGCACCTGCTGCGTCGGGCCCGCCTGCAACACCCGGCCTTCACTCAGGATCACCAGATAACCCGCCAGGCGCACGGCCTCGCGCATGTCGTGGGTGACCAGCAGCGTACTCACCCCTTCCTGGGTCTGAACCTGGCGAAAAGTTCGATAGATGCCGACCCGGGTGATGGGATCGACGGCGGAGAACGGCTCGTCCAGCAGCAGCAGACGGGGTTCCAGCATGAGCGCCCGGCACAGACCCAGACGCTGCTGCTGACCGCCGGACAGGGTGTGCGGATAGCGCCCGGAGATCTCCAGCGGCAGCTCCATCTCGGCCAGCAGGTGCCGGTAGCGGCGTTCGCGGCGGTCCCGTGACCAGCCGGACAGGCGCGCCAGCAGTTCCACGTTCTGCCGGTTGGTCAGATGCGGAAACAGCCCGGCGCCCTGCACCGCGTAGCCGATGCCGCGGCGGAAGGCCACCAGATCACCGGCCGGAATGGCCTCACCGAACACCCGTACCGTACCCCGTTCCGGCGTATGCACCGCGTTGACCAGTTGCAGCAGCGTGGTCTTGCCGCTGCCGCTGGCCCCTACCACCGCCGTGGTCATGCCCGCCGGCAGGGCCAGATTGACGCCGGACAGCACCGGCATGTCCGGATCGAAACCCTTGGTCACATCGATGAATTCGACGCAGGCGGCGGAGCCGGACTGCGAGCCGGAGGCCGGCGCTGCCGGCTGACTCACAGGCCGTAGTCCTCGCGCAGGCGCGCGCCGTGGCCGCCCAGACGTTCCAGCACCGCATCGCCGTCACCGAGTTCCGCGCGTAACTCCTCGAGCCGCGCCTGAAAGCGCGGGAAATTCAGCCAGGGTGCCTCTTCCGCGGTGAGCTTCTCGCGTACGAAAGCCTGCCAGTCGGCCCGTTCTTCCAGCGTCATGAGTTGCGGAAAGCTGCGCGCCTTCAGGCGCGCGGCCAGGGCAACCCGGACGCGAATCGGCGAAGTCGAGATCCTGCCAGGTGCCCTGGGTCAGCGCCTGCTGCAGGGTTTCGCAGCGGGAACGATCGGCATCGCCGAGAAAACCGTCGTACAGAGCGGCCTCGGGATCCACCGCCGGCTCACGCTGCCCGCGGGTGAACACACGCATGATCTTCTGCGCGATGCCCGGTTTCTTCAGACGCCGCTGACGCTCGCCGATGGCCTTGCGGTCGAAGCCCAGGCGCGACCAGTTTTCCTCATCGAGGACTTCGATGCCGGCAATGAACGGGCAACGGTTGAGGCGCACTTCCTTGAGCGGCGGCCGGTCTTCGTTACCGGGGCGGAACAGGGCTTCGCGGATTTCGTCTTCCGAGCCCTGAATCAGCATCTCCACGTCCCGGGACAGATCGGCCACCACCACCGAGTTGCTGTTGCCCGGATGCCGGCACAGTGACATCACCGGCGCGGTACCGTACTGGGTCCGGGGATACATGCCGGAGACGTGCACGCACAGGCGGGCGCCGAAGGGCTCGAGCAGGCTGCGCACGTGTTTCTTGTCACGGCAGCTCAAGTAATACTCGAAGAGCTTGGGCTGACGCTCGCGGATCAGCCGTGCCAGCCCCAGGGTAGCGCGAACGTCGGACAGCGCGTCATGAGCCTGGCCGTGTTCTATGCCATTGGCCACGGTCAGGAGCTCCAACCGGTACACGGGCAGGTCGTTTTCGTCCCGCGGCCATTCGATGCCGTCGCGGCGCAGTGCGCCGGCGGCGCGGACCAGGTCGATGATGTCCCAGCGGGAGTTGCCGTTCCGGTATTCCCGCGCGTAGGGATCCATGAGCGCCCGATACAGACCATGGCGGACGAATTCGTCATCGAAGCGCAGGCTGTTGTAACCCGCCACACAGGTACCGGGCACCGCGAACAGCTCGTTGATGCGGCGCAGAGCCTGCCACTCGCTGATGCCTTCCGCCCGCGTCAGATCCGGGGTGATGCCGGTGACCCGGCTGGAATCCGGGTTGGGCAGCACGTCATCGGGCAGGGCCACATACGTACACAGGGTGTCGCCCACCTCGTTCAACCCGGCATCCGTGCGCAAACCGGCAAACTGCACGATCCGGTCCCAGCGCGGGTCGGTACCGGAAGTCTCCAGGTCGTACCAGTAGAAAGTCTGCGTCATAAGCTCTGTACAGTTGCTTTGCAGTGAGGCCGAAGGCAACCTTGCCGGCCATGTCCTCCACATCGAACAAGCCAGCCCTGTCGACGCAGAGCATCGCCATGGCCGCGGGCCCTATTGTGGCATTGTTGGCCGCCTACCTCATGCACGCCGCCGGCTTCGCCCCGGACGCTGCCATGACGCTGGGGGTGACGGCATTGTGCATCATCTGGTGGGTATTCGAACCCATACCCATCCCGGCCACGTCGCTGCTGCCGCTGGCGCTGCTGCCGCTGCTCGGTGTGCTCACGCCGGCAGACATCGCAGCGGCCTACGGTCACTCGCTGATTCTGCTGCTGCTCGGCGGCTTCATCCTGTCGACGGCTCTGGAAAAGAACGGTGCCCACCGGCGCATAGCCCTGACCATGGTGCGGGCGTTCGGCGGCACCAGCGGCCGCCGGCTGGTGTTCGGCTTCATGGCGGCGTCGGCGGTGCTCAGCATGTGGATTTCCAACACGGCCACCACCCTGATGCTGCTGCCCGTGGCGCTGGCGGTACTGGAGAAATCCGACGATCCCGATCTGGCCAAGCCCCTGCTGCTGGGTATTGCCTATGCGGCCAGCGTCGGCGGTATCGGCACCCCCATCGGCACGCCGCCCAACGTGATTTTCATGGGCGTCTACGAACAGCAGGTGGGCGAACGCATCACTTTCGGCGGCTGGATGATCTGGGCCATTCCCGTGGTGCTGGCCTTTCTGCCGGTGATCGGCTTCTATCTGACCCGCAATCTGGGCCGGCATGCCCCGCCCGCCATGCCGCCGGTGGGTGCCTGGACGCGGGCCGAGGTGCGGGTGCTCATGGTGTTCGTTGCCACCGCCGTGCTGTGGATTACCCGTCAGGAGCCGCTCGGCGGCTGGGCCGGGGCGCTCGGCATCAGCAACTCGCAGGATTACATGGTGGCATTTCTGGCCGTGACCACCCTGTTCATGATCCCCGACGGCAAGGGCGAACGCCTGCTCGACTGGGAAACCGCCACGAAGATTCCCTGGGGCATGCTCATTCTGTTCGGTGCCGGCATCGCCATCGCTTCAGCCTTCACGGCCTCGGGGCTGAGCGAGAGCATCGGCGCGCTGCTGTCGGGGCTTTCCGCCTATCACGTGCTGCTGATCATGCTGGGCATCTGCCTGGCGGTGACGTTCCTCACCGAGACCACCAGCAACACCGCCACCACCACCCTGCTGATGCCCATTCTGGCGGCCGGCGCCATGGGTGCGGGCATGGACCCCAAGCTGTTCATGATCCCCGCCGCCATGAGCGCTTCCTGTGCCTTCATGCTGCCGGTGGCCACCGCGCCCAACGTCATCGTCTATTCCACCGGCCGTTTCTCCATCCGGGAGATGGCGCAGGAGGGCGTCGCATTGAACTTCCTGGGTGCCGTGATCGTTGCCACCCTGTGTTACCTGATGCTCGCCTGACCCGTTGAAGCGGCGCTCGCGCTCCGCGGGGGCGAGCTCGCCGAGTTCACGGACCCGTTCATAGAAGACCGGCCAGCTTCTGCCGCTGTCTTCGTAGAGCGCGGCAAAGGCGGGCACCAGGTCTTCATAAGTGGCCACGGACAGCAGCCGCGGATTGTTCAGACCGTCCATCAGAGCGTCGTAGCGGCCGCCGCCCAGTTGCCGGCGCTGGTCACGGTAGCAGCCGCGCACGGCGTCAAAGACCCGTTCCTTGCGGCGCAGGCGGGCGTCCTCGCTCTGCTCACTGGCGTAGATGCGCTGCAGCACGTCGCGCGTATGTTCGAGCAGGTTGAACAGCCGCTCACGCTCGGCAATGGAGCTCCGGTAGTCGGCCAGAACGTCCGCCTGGCCCTGCCCCTCCAGCCAGGCAACCACGCCGCGCCGACCGACGAAGGTGGCAAAGGCTTCATTGAAGGCCACGTCGCCGGGCACCCAGACTGCGGCGTGCGCGAGCTCATGAAACAGCAGCTCCGCCAGGTCGGGCTCCGGCCAGTGGATGAACGTGCTGAGCAACGGATCGTCGAACCAGCCCAGCGTGGAATAGGCGGCCACCGGGCCCACATAGGTTTCCAGGCCTTGCGCCTGCAGTGCCGCTGCCCGGCGCAGCGCCATGTCCCGGTCGAAATACCCGCGGTACGGGGCGCAGCCGACAATGGGATAACACCAGCGGTGCGGCTCGAGGGACAACGGCGGTGCAGCAAACAGATTCCACAGTGCTGCGGGGCGATCGAGATCCACATAGGTGCGGTAGCGCTGATCGACGTCCAGAGCCAGTTCCTGCCCGGCAAACGCCAGCACGCGTTGACTGAACTCGAGGCGCTGGCGCAGACGCTGAGCTGTGCCGTCGTCGGCCGGTGCCGCCGCCAGCTCGGCGAGAACCCGGTCCACGGGCTCACGCTGGGTCAGCACCTGCCACTGACCGCCGGCCGCCTGGGCGTAGTAGGCCAGGGTCTGACAGCCGCCGCACAGCGCCGCAAGCAGAGTCAGCGATACCGGCCACAGGACCCTGGAAGCTGTAGAATGCCGGCCAACCATCATGCGCACAATCCGCAGGCCTCGCTTATGAATTTCCTCCGCGGCGTCACCGCGACCACCGTGGTATGCACAGCCCTGCTGCTGGGCTGCATTCCGCTGTATCTGCTCGGCATTCTGCGCATACCTCTGCGCGGCCGGCCGCGGATTGCCATCAATCGGGCCATGGACGCCGTGGTGCAGCGCTGGGTGGCGATCCATCGGCTGACCTTTGCCGCCCTGGGGGTCACCCGCATTCACGTGCAGTGGCGCGGCGACACTGAACTGACGACCCGCGGCTGGTACCTGGTGCTGAGCAATCATCAGAGCTGGGCCGACATCCTGATTCTGCAGAACATCTTCCAGGGGCGCATCCCTATCCTGAAGTTCTTCACCAAGCGCCAGCTCATCTGGGTGCCGCTGCTGGGGCTGGCCATGTGGTTTCTGGGCTTTCCCTACGTACGCCGCCTGCCGCGGGAGAAGATCGCCGCCGACCCGAGCCTGGCCACCCTGGACCGCCAGGCCACGCTGAATGCCTGCCAGGGCTTTCGCGACCATCCCACCTCGGTGCTGAGCTTCGTCGAAGGCACGCGCTTCACGCCGGCCAAGCATGCCGAGCAGGAGGCCCGCTTCGAAAAGCTGCTCAACCCCAAGCTCGGCGGCGTATCCTACGTGGTCACGGCCCTGGCGGACCGCATGGATGGTGTGCTGGATGTCACAGTCATCTATCCTGAAGGTGTACCCACGATCTGGGAGCTCATGCAGGGACGCTGCCCCAGGGTCGAAGTGCTGGTGGAAGCCCGCGCCCTGCCGCCCGAAGTTCAGGGCCAGACAGACCCGGATGCCGTCCGCGAGCAGTTGCGGCCGTGGATCGAAACCATCTGGCAGGAGAAAGACCAGCGGCTGAAGAAACTCGACGGGTTCGCCAACTGATGTACGAAGACCACTTTCATCTGCAGCAGACGCCGTTCTCCATCGCACCGGATCCGGCGTTTCTGTATCTGAGCGAAGGCCACCGGGAAGCGCTGGCACATCTCACCTATGGTTTTTCCCACGGCGGCTTCGTGCTGATCACCGGCGAGGTGGGCACGGGTAAAACCACCCTGCTGCGCAACCTCATCAAGCAGACGCCCGAAGACCTGGACGTCGCCTTCATCCTCAACCCGCGGCTGACGGTTCACGAACTGCTGGAAACTCTGTGCGACGAGCTCGGCGTGGCTCACCCGCAGGGCTCGCGGCTGTCGGTAAAGCAGTATATCGATGCCCTGAACCGGCACCTGCTGGCCACCCACCAGAGCGGCCGCGGCACGGTGGTGATCATCGACGAGGCACAGAATCTGTCGCCCGCCGTGCTCGAGCAGATCCGCCTGCTGACCAACCTGGAGACGGACAAACGCAAACTCCTGCGGATCATTCTGATCGGTCAGCCGGAACTCGCCGAGCTGCTGGAACGCACCGACCTGCGGCAGCTCGCGCAGCGCATCACCGCCCGCTATCACCTGCAGGGCCTCGGCCGTGAAGACACCTACGCCTACGTGGTGCACCGTCTGGCCCGGGCCGGCGGCAACCCGAATCTGTTCACCCGGGCGGCTCTGCGCCGGCTCTATCGGATTTCCGGCGGCATTCCGCGCATCGTCAACCTGGTGGCCGACCGGGCCATGCTGGGCGCCTATGCCGAGGGCCGGCAGCGGGTATCGGCACGGCTGGTCAATCGAGCCGCTGCCGAGGTATCCGGCCGGGAACGCCGCCTGGGGCGCTGGCTGGCCGGCGGCGCGGCCGCGGCCCTGGCAACCGGTGCTGCATCGGCCTACCTGCTGTTACCTGCGCCGCCGGCCACCGAACCCGCGGCGCTGGAGCCCCCGGCTCGCTCGGCGCCTGCAGCGGCACAGCCGTCAGCAAGCTCCGCACAGCACGCTCCGAACCTGACGGAGGAGACGGACGTTCCCCGCGCAGAGCCGCAGCCGGCAACCGCTGCCGACTCCCCAGCCCTGACGGCAGAAGCCGCCGCGCCGCAGACCGTCCAGATCCGGCCGCCCGACGTACCCGCCTACCAGACGCAGCGCCAGGCCTATCGGGCCGTGCTGGAGCGCTGGGGAGTCGACATGGACGGCTGGGCGCAGGTGCAGGTGCCCTGCAACTTCGCACCCTCGGCAGGGCTGCAGTGTCTGTCGCGAACCGGCAGCTGGAGCGACATCCGCCGACTGAACCTGCCGGTGGTGCTGGAACTGTGGGGCCAGGAAAGCGTGCCCTATTACGCCGCCGTCACCCGGCTGGACACGGACACCCTGGACCTGTCGCTGGCTGGAGAACAATACACCGTCACTCCTGCCGACCTGCAGGACGCCTGGTTCGGCAGCTACGTCGTGCTCTGGCAGATGCCGCCCAACTACGCCGGCACCATGAAACGCGGTGACCGTCATCCCAGCGTTTTGTGGCTGCGTGAACAACTGCAGAGGCTGGGGGTGGCCGACGCCCGCGGCAGCGGCGATCCGGCCCTGTTCGATGCGGCGCTGCAGAACGCCGTCCTGGATTTTCAGCGCGACGAGCAACTGCTCACCGACGGCGTCGTCGGCCCGGCAACCTGGATCCGGCTGGCCGATCGCGTGGATCTCCCGGCGCCGGCTCTGGATGGGCCAACCTGATGTCTTTCGTTCTGCAGGCCCTGCAGAAGCAGGAAGCCGCCGGCGATGCGGCTGCCGCCGTGTCACTGGCCCAGGGCGCCGCGCAACGCCGCCGCCACCGCCTGTGGATGGCTCTGTTTGCCGTGGCCATGGCGGTCAACGCGGGGCTGCTGGTGTGGTTGTTCGGGGTACCTCGCTGGAACGCCGTAGCGCCGGCCGAAACCGCCGCCGGCAGTGCTCAGCCTGCGGCCGTCGTGATCGAGTCACGCCCAGCGGACACCGAGCCGGCAATACAACCGCCGCGCCCCGAGCCCACCGCATCTGAATCCCCGCGGCCCGCCGCCGCGGCACCGCCGGCGCCGCGGCGGGTCTCTCTGCAGGCGCTGCCGGCGGAGGCCCGTCAGCGCTTCCCCGGCATCGCCTTCTCCACCCACATCTACGCCGAAGATGCCGATCTGCGCGCCATCGTGGCCAACGGCGAACGCCTCACCGAGGGCGAACGCATTCGCGGGCTGGAGATCGTGGAAATCACCGAGGGCGGTGTGCTGCTGGCCTTCGAGCGCTATCTGGTGGAGGTCCCCATCGCGACCGATTGGGACTAGCGCAGCCGGCCTTCAGCCGGCCTGGCGCAGACGGCTGTGCGCAACACGGGTCTCGCGGCAGATACCGCTGTCGATGAATACCTGCAGGATGTCGCCGTCCACCAGCCCCCGGCGCGCCTCGTCGCCGAGCACGTCGAGCGCGGTGTCCACACTCATGGAGGACTTGTACGGCCGATCCATGGCCGTCAGGGCGTCGAATATGTCGCACACGGTCATGACCCGGCTGGCCAGGGGAATCTGCTCGCCCACCAGGCCGTTGGGATAGCCGCTGCCGTCGAGTTTCTCGTGATGCGCGCCGGCGATCTCCGGAACCCGGGCCAGCTCCGGCGGCCAGGGCAGCACGGCGAGAAAGTCCCGGGTATGGGTGACGTGAGATTCGATCTCGCGGCGTTCTTCCGGGGTCAGACTGCCGCGGCGGATAGACAGTGCGGTGAGGTCGTCGTCGGTAATCAGGCCATTGCGCGTGCCGTCGAGCTCCAGAAAAGCATAGTCGCGCAGCTCCCGTAGATGGGCGAAATCGCCGTCGTCCAGCGGCGTGGGCCGGTTGGCCAGGCTGATGAAGTCGAAATACTGGTCCAGCAGACTGAGTTCCGCCTCGAGCTCGCGGTGCAGCCGGCGCCGCGCCACGTCGATGCCTTCCCGCGGATGGTGGAGCATCTCGAGCACCCGCTCCACGGCCCGGCGGCGCAGGCGTTCCTTCTGCAGCTCCACGCGATAGTGGATGACCTCCAGCCGGTCGTCGCTGAGCTTGTTGGCCTTCAGCAGTATGTTCTCGCGCACGCCGATCTTGCCGAAATCGTGCAGCAGCGCCGCATAGCGGACTTCGCGCATGTGCTCGGGCGTAAACGCCAACGCAGCAAACCGCGACTGGCCGGATGCCGGCAGAGCTTCGAGCAGGGCTACCGTGGTCTGGGCGACGCGGAACGAGTGGCCGCTGGTGGACGGATCCCGTTGTTCGATGGTCTTCACCGAGGCCTGTACGAAACTCTCGAACAGACGGTGCACATCGCGGATCAACGTGTTCTTCTGAATCGACACGGCGGCCTGGCTGGCCACGGCCCGCAGCAGCTCGCCGATTTCCTCACCGAACGGCACCGGCTGGTCTTCGGTGGGATCGAGTCGGTTGATGAACTGCAGCACGCCGACAATTTTGTCGCGGTGGTCGCGCATGGGAATCACCAGCAGCGACCGCGTGCGATACCCCATGTCATCGTCGAATGAGCGGTTGAAGCGATAGGGACGGCCCGGCGGGATCTGATAGGCATCCGGTATGTCCAGAGTCTCACCGGACAGAGCCACGTAGCCGGCCAGCGACGTGGGCGTCAACGGCAGACGGCCCTCGACGAACGGCACATCGACCGCGTCGTTCTGGGCAAGCTTGAATACCAGTTCCGGCTCATCGCTGCTTTCGTCATCGACGAGGTACAGGGAGCCAGCCTCGCAGCCGGCGAGCTTTCTGGCCTCGCACAGGATGGTCTCGAGCAATTCCGGAAATTCCATGCGCGTGGACAGCGACAGGGCGATATCGGAAAGCTGACGCATGCGCTCGCGGCGCGCGCCCAGCTCGCGGTGCAGGGTCAGAATCTTGCGATTACGCTGCCATTGCTCGCGGGCGTGGGCCAGCAGCGGCCGCAGCAGCCCTTCGCCGGCATCGGCGGGCACAACCAGATCGGCTTTGCCCAGCTCTCCGCCGGTGACGATCAGCGCATGGGGATAATGGCGTCGCAGCGAACCGGCATCGGCCCCCGGCGGAGCCAGGGCCAGTGCTACCGCGTCGTCGACCAGATCTTCAGGGTCGTCGGCCGTACCGGCACAAACCGACCACCCGGCCGCCTCCGCACAGACGCGCAACGCCTCGGCCAGCCCGGCAGGGGCGTCGTCAACGGACACCAGCGCCAGGCGCGGGTTCTGTGGAGGTCTGCTCACCGGTGGCATCTGCCTGCGGACTGACACACGCAGAGTATGGCTGGCGCCGCAGGCACATTAGCGGACACACATCACAAGTTCCGTGAGTCAATGCCGGTGCGCGGCCCGCGCAAGGGCTGTTACAGCGACGCGGACCCCGACAGGTTGTCGAGCCGGCGCTCGATATCGGCGAGCCGGGAGTTGAGCTGCAGCCGGTAGGCGTCGATGGCTTCCACCGCCTCCTCGTTCTGCTCCACCCGGCCGGCCAGCCCGGAGCGCAGTTGTGCTACCGCCTGCTGGGTGGCATTGAACCGGTCCACCAGATCGCGTTGGCTGCGCGATATGTTCTGGAGTTCGACCTCCACGCCGGTGATCTGGTCGATCACCTCCTGTTGCCGTGCGAAAGCGCTCTCGTGGCGCCCCAGGGTGCTCTGGATCTCCCGGCTGGTGGCCTGAATGCTCGATAGCGACTGCTTCAGGTCGGCGATGGCCTTCTGATTGTCCTCAATCCACTTCTTGTTGCGGTCGTTGGAGACCGCCCACAACTTGCGGATCTCGGACTCCCAGAAATTGATCTGCTCGCTGGTGGCTTCGCCGGTTTCGGTGAGGGCCTCGTCGGTAACGCGCAGCCGGTCTTCCAGCACCTCGAGCCGCGCCTGGGCATCCGCCAGGGCCTGCCCTTCCGCTTCGAGCCGCTGGTATTGCTCGGCAATGAACCAGCCCGCCACGGCCAGGCCGGCGATGAGCACGGCCAGTATCACATTGTTCAGAATCCGGGAATCGCCGCCATCGCCGCCGCCCCGCCGTCGTGACGCTGACGCCGTGCGGTGCCGGCCGGCTCCATCATCCGGATTCGTGGAGATTGAGCCTGTTCCAGGACGGTCTGCCATAGGTGCTCCCAAATGTGGCCATTATAAGCGCAAAAAAAGAGCCTGCATGGCAGGCTCTTTCGAAGCAACCGGCGCAGCGCCCGGTCAGAGCAGCGCCAGCACTCCCCACAGCACGCCGGTGAGCACCAGACCGCTGACGATGACCCCGCGCACGGAGGCCATGGGCCCCGGCTTGCCGAAGATGCCGTTGAGTTCGAGGACCAGCACGATCAGCAGCGCCACGATCAGCGCCGTGGTACCGCCTTCGGCGAGGAAGCCGTTCGGCATATGGGCACTGGAGCCCATCAGGAACAGCATGGGCAACGAGAACAGCGTGTTGGTGCGCGATGCCAGCGCCGCCTTGGGCGCCGCCGGACCGGCTTCCGGCAGCGCTTCACCGCCGCCCTTGACCTGCTCGTTGGAGGCGATGACGATTTTCTGATTTGGCCAGATGATCAGCCACACGTTGAGGAACATCAACGTGCCCAGAACGGCGCCAACGGTGATGTCTACCGTGAAGCCGCGGCGGTGGAGAAAGCCGAGCAGAATCACGCCGCTGATGAATGTGAACATGGCGCCCCAGCGGAACCACCACAGGGCGCGCGGTACCAATTTTATGAACGCATCGGTTTTAGCATCACCGTCCGCTTCCTTGAAGTACTCAGTCTGTACGAAATTGAAGTAGTACAGCAGACCGATCCAGGTCACACCGAACAGGTAGTGGCTCCAGCGGGCCAGGTAGTCCAGCACTGCGATATCCATGATGAGTCTCCCCACAGATGTATTAAAGTTGTTGGATCACGACTATAACGAATCATCCAACAGATTTCATGTTGGAGCGACTCCTGCGGCGGAGCGAAGCTCGCCTAACGCGAACGGAGTTCGCGCCAGATCGCGATCTGGAGATCGCTCCCACACAGACCCCGAAACCCCGCCGAAGCGGGGTTTTTTCCGGCGCAGCGGGCTGCTTACATCATGCCGCCCATGCCGCCCATGTCGGGCATGCCGCCGCCAGCGCCGCCGGCACCCTTCTCTTCGGGAATGTCGGCGATCATCGCTTCGGTGGTGATCATCAGGCCGGCCACGGATGCCGCTGCCTGCAGAGCACTGCGGGTCACCTTGGCGGGGTCGATGATGCCCATCTCGACCATGTCGCCGTACTCGCCGGTCGCGGCGTTGTAGCCGTAGTTGCCCTTGCCCTGATTGACCTTGTCGAGCACCACGGCGCCTTCCACCCCAGCGTTGGTGGCAATCTGGCGCAGGGGCGCGGCCATGGCGCGCAGGGCAGGATGGCGATACCGGCGTTCTGGTCTTCGTTGTCGCCCTTCAGCGCCTCGATGCGGCCAGCGGCGCGGACCAGGGCAACACCGCCGCCGGCTACGACGCCTTCTTCGACCGCGGCGCGGGTGGCGTGCAGGGCGTCCTCGACGCGGGCCTTCTTCTCCTTCATCTCGATCTCGGTGGCGGCGCCGACCTTGATCACGGCCACGCCGCCGGCCAGCTTGGCGAGCCGCTCCTGCAGCTTCTCGCGGTCGTAGTCGGAGGTGGTATCCTCGATCTGCGCACGGATCTGCTTGATGCGGCCTTCGATGTCGGCCTTCTGGCCGTTGCCGTCGACGATGGTGGTGTTCTCTTTGGACGAGGCCACACGCTTGGCGCTGCCCAGATCGTCCAGGCTGGCACCTTCCAGGGTCAGACCCACTTCCTCGGAGATCACGGTGCCGCCGGTGAGGATGGCGATGTCCTGCAGCATGGCCTTGCGGCGATCGCCGAAGCCCGGCGCCTTGACGGCGGCCACCTTGACGATGCCGCGCATGTTGTTGACCACCAGAGTGGCCAGGGCTTCGCCTTCGACGTCCTCGGCGATGATCAGCAGCGGACGGCCGGCCTTGGCCACCTGCTCCAGCAGCGGCAGCAGCTCGCGGATATTGGAGATCTTCTTGTCGACCAGCAGGATGTAGGGATCTCGAGCTCGACGGTCATGCTCTCCTGATTGTTGATGAAGTAGGGCGACAGGTAGCCGCGGTCGAACTGCATGCCTTCGACGACGTCGAGCTCGTTCTCCAGGCCCTGGCCCTCCTCGACCGTGATCACGCCTTCCTTGCCGACTTTCTCCATGGCCTCGGCGATGATCCGGCCGACGGACTCGTCGCTGTTGGCGGAGATGGTGCCCACCTGGGCGATGGACTTGTTGTCCTCGCAGGGGGTCGACAGCTTCTCGATTTCCTTGACCGCGGCAACGACGGCCTTGTCGATGCCGCGCTTGAGGTCCATCGGGTTCATGCCCGCGGCAACCGACTTCAGGCCCTCGTTGACGATGGCCTGGGCCAGCACGGTAGCGGTGGTGGTGCCGTCACCGGCCTCGTCGGAAGTCTGGCTGGCGACTTCCTTCACCATCTGCGCGCCCATGTTCTCGAACTTGTCTTCGAGCTCGATCTCCTTGGCGACGGACACGCCGTCCTTGGTCACGGTGGGGGCGCCGAAGGACTTGTCCAGAACCACGTTGCGGCCCTGCGGGCCGAGGGTCACTCTCACCGCGTGGGTCAGGACGTTGACGCCTTCCAGCATGCGGTGGCGCGCATCATCTCCAAACCGTACGTCTTTTGCGCTCATGTAAATATTCCTCTTATCTTGCTCTAGTTAGCCTTCCATCACGCCGAAGATTTCACCCTCGCTGAGGATGAGAAGCTCTTCGCCGTCCACCTTGACCGTGCTGCCGGCGTATTGACCGAAGAGAACCTTGTCACCGACTTTGATGTCCAGGGCGCGGACATCGCCGCTGTCAAGGACTTTGCCAGGACCCACGGCCAGAACTTCGCCTTGCGAAGGCTTCTCGGCAGCAGAGTCGGGCAGCACGATGCCACCGGCGGTTTTCGTCTCTTCTTCCACCCGGCGCACGACGACGCGATCGTGTAGAGGTCGAATTTTCATTACCTGTTTATCTCCCAGTTAAGTCCCTGAAGGGTTCCTAGCACTCTCATGATGAGAGTGCTAATCCGAGGGCCGCTATGATAGTCCCGGTCGCAGCAGTTTCAAGAGCCTGCACGGAAATCGTTGCAGCCGGCCGATTGTCGGGGATCGTCAGCAGCAGACGGCTGACCGCGTCCCTCCACGTAGCTCCAAAGTGGGGGCGGCTGCGGGGAATTCAAGGGCCCGCGGGCACAAATCCGCTGCCGGCGGTCTGTGCGGTCACGGCAATCGCTGATCCGGGTCGTCCCGCTCCCGCTCCGGGCCCCGCTCCGACTCGCTGCGCGATTCGAACTCCCCCTCGATAACCACCGGCCCCTGGGAGTGAGAGCGACCTCCAGGTCGCGATCCCGCTCCAGGCTGGTGGGAGCGGCCTCCAGGTCGCGATCCCTCGCCGAAGCCCCCCTGCCCCATGACCACCACCCGCCCCAGCATCCGCTCGGCCACCGCCGCCCGGGCCGGCGGCAGCAACAGGAGAAAGCCGAAGCCGTCGGTGACGAATCCCGGGGTGATGAGCAGTGCCCCGGCCACCGCCAGTAGGATACCCTCCGCCATCTCCCGGGCCGGCAGCTCGCCGCCCTGCAGCCGGCCCATGCCGCGGGTCAGCGTGGCCAGGCCCTGAATGCGCAGCAGGGCGACGCCGATCACAGCGGTGAGCATGACCAGGCCGATGGTGGGCCAGGCGCCGATGTAGCCGCCCACACGGATGAGCAGGTACATTTCGATGATGGGCGTGAGAAAAAAGACGACGAGCCAGATTCCCATGGGTCCGGGCCGGTTGCGCAGGGGCGCCCAATCTGCGAGCTCGCGGGCGACAAGTCAAACCGCCGCCGGTGATCCGCTCTCGCCCCGGGAGCGCATCTGGCAGGTGGTGGCGTCGATTCCCCGGGGCAGCGTGGCCACCTACGGCCAGGTCGCCGCACTGGCCGGCATGCCGCGCCATGCCCGGCTGGTGGGCCGGACCCTGGCCGATCTGCCTGACGGCAGCCGGCTGCCCTGGCATCGCGTGGTCAATGCCGGCCGGACCATCTCGCCGCGCGGCGACGACCGGGCCATGCACGAGCAGCGCCGGCGCCTGGAGCTGGAAGGTATCAGCTTCATCGGCCGGCGCATCGCCCGGGCCCATCTGTGGGAAACCCCCGCGTGAGCGAGCCCGATACCGAGGAACCGGCCGTGCGCACCTGGCGGGACGCCTGGCTGACCTATGCCCAGCCGCGCATGGCCGCGATGCTGTGTCTGGGCTTCTCCGCCGGACTGCCGTTTCTGCTGGTGTTCTCGACCCTGTCGGCCTGGTTGACCGAAGCCGGCGCCACGCGCACCGCCATCGGCCTGTTCAGCTGGAGGATCCACCACTCCATCAAGGTGCTGCGGGCGTGCGTCGACCGCCTGCAATTACGGTTACCGCCGGGCCTGGTCGGCGCTGGCCGCGATCCGCCAGTCGACCATCGCCGGCCTGCTGGTGGGCATGGCGTCGACCGACCCCGAGCATCGCCCCGTGCCGACGCCGCTGGCGGCCCTCGCCGCGCGCCGGTGGCATTCGGTTCCGCCACCCAGGACGTGGCCATCGATGCCTGGCGCATCGAAGCCGCACCGCCGGAACAGCAGGCTGCCATGGCCGCCAGCTACGTGTTCGGCTACCGCATGGCCCTGTTGGCCGGCGGTGCCGGCGCCCTGCACATCGCCACCTTCCTGAGTTGGCCCGGGGTCTATGTGTGCATGGCCGCGCTCATGGCGGTGGGCATGCTGGCCGTGCTGGCCAGCCGCGAGCCCGGCGCCCGTGTGCCGCGGGAAACGGTGTTTCTGGAACAGCGGGTGCAGGACTTCATGACCCGCAATGCCCACCTGCCCGAGCGTCTGCGCCTGACCCTGGGCTGGCTCATCGGCGCCGTGGTGTGCCCGTTCGTGGACTTCTTTGCGCGCAACGGGCGGCTGGCACTGATGATTCTGCTGTTCATCGGGCTGTACCGGGTCACCGACATCACCATGGGGGTCATGGCCAACCCGTTCTATCTGGACCTGGGGTTCAGCAAAGCCCAGATCGCCAACGTCAGCGGCATCTACGGCATCGCCATGACCATTGTCGGCGGCGTGCTCGGCGGCGTGCTGGTGCCCCGCTTCGGCGTCATGCGCGTGCTGCTGGCCGGGTCGATCCTGGCGGCGGTGACCAACCTGCTGTTTGCCGCTCTGGCGCTGCTCGGCCCGGAACTGTGGATGCTGGTGGTCACCATCAGCGCCGACAACCTGGCCGGCGGGCTGGCCATTTCGGCGTTCATTGCCTATCTCTCAGGGCTGACGAACACGGCTTACACAGCGACGCAATACGCCCTGTTCAGCTCACTCATGACCCTGCCGGGCAAGGTCATCGGCGGCGCCGCCGGCGCCGTGGTGGACGCGCTGGGTTATCCGCTGTTCTTCGTCTATTCAGCCGTGATCGGCGTGCCGGCCATGCTGCTGGTGGTGTATCTGATGTGGGCGGCCCCGGTGGACGAAGCGGCGATCAGTCGCGAAAGTTCTTGAAGTTCAGCGGTATCTCGAGCTCGGCTTTCTTCAGCAACGCCATGACATCCTGCAGATCGTCGCGCTTTTTGCCGGTGACCCGCACCTGATCGCCCTGAACCTGGCTCTGCACCTTCAGCTTGCTGTCTTTGATGAGCTTGGTGATTTTCCTGGCGTCATCGCGCTCGATACCCTGCTTCAAGCTGAAGTTCTGCCGCTTCTGCTTACCCGCTGCTTCCACCTTGCCCGGATCGAGCGCGCGCACGTCCACGTCCCGGCGGATGAGCTTGTCCTTGAGAATGGCCAGCATCTGCTCGAGCTGGAACTCCTCCTCCGCGGCCAGGCGGATCTGTTCATCCGCCAGTTCGAAGGCGGCGTCCACGCCCTTGAAGTCGAAACGGGTCGACAGTTCCCGCGTGGCCTGGTCGACAGCGTTGCGCACCTCCTGCATATCTACTTCAGAAACCACGTCGAATGACGGCATAGGCAGATCTCCGGCTCCGGTAAAAGCGTGTCAGCGGTCAGACTTATTCATCCCGGCGCCGTGCTAGACTCGGCGCTCCCCGGGAGAGGATACGCAAAGGTACATGGCGCACGAAGACATTCCAATCCTCGTGGTGGACGACGCCAAGTTCTCCAGCGCCATCATCGCCAAGGCGCTGCGCGGCGGCGGTTTTCAGAACGTGCGCTTCACCAACAACCCCCTGCAGGCACTGCGCTCACTGGAAAAGCGCCCGGCACAGATTCTCATCGCCGACTGGATGATGCCATCCATCGACGGCCTGGAACTGACCCGGCGGGTCAAGAAGCTCGATGAAGCCGAGCAGCACTTCACCTACGTCATGCTGCTCACCGCCCGGGACGAGGTCGAGGCCATGGACAAGGCTTTCGAGGTGGGGGTCGATGATTTTCTCAACAAAGCCAACCTGCGCGCGCAACTGCTGCCCCGCGTGATAGCCGCGCAGCGTATGGCCTCCCGCCAGAACGAGCTGATGCGCGCCAACCGGCTGCTGCGCAAGAAGCTCAAGGAACTGCAGACCACGGATCTGGTGGACCCGGTTACCGGTCTGGGCAATCTCAAGTTCACTCTGGAGCGCGTGGGGGATGCCACCCGTCAGGCGCAGACCCGCGGCGGCGCCGCCTGCCTGCTGCTGGTGGGGGTGAGCAATCTCAAGGTCATCCGCGAGCAATACGACGACGCGGTAGTCGACGAACTCATGTCCGGCATCGGCGCCAAGCTGCGTCAGCTCGTACGCCCGCTGGATCTGGTGACGCGGCCGGAGTCGAGCATGTTCGCCGTGATCACGCTGCAGCCCGACCTGGACGTGTGCACGTCGAGCAGCTTCAAGCGCATATTCGACAACCTGTACATGCATTCCTTCAAGACCAGCGAAGGCTACATTCCCGTGGTGGTGGGCGTGTCCATCTGCGCCGCCGATCTGAGCACCGGGTTTCCCCAGGCCAAACAGTTCATGCAGCACGCCTACGTGGGCCTCACACGTTCTTTTGACACCGGGTTGATTACAGTGCAAACCTACGACGCCAACCAGCAAGGCCGGATTTCCGCCGTATGAAGCACCGCATCACCCGGGTTACCACCCGTGCCGGCGACACCGGCAACACCAGCCTGGCCGACGGCAGCAAGCTGGCCAAGACCGATCGGCGCATCGAAGCCATCGGCACCGTGGACGAACTGAACAGTCATATCGGCGTGCTCATCACTGAACTGCCGCCGCACGAGACCCTCTACAGTCTGGCTCAGCAGGTTCAGCAGGAACTGTTCGACTTAGGCGCCAACCTGGCCACGGTAGGCCGCACACCGCCGCCGGCCATGGATCTGCTCGAGCGCGAGGTAGAAAACCTGAACGGCACCCTGCCGCCGCTCACCGAATTCGTGCTGCCGGGCGGCACCCGGGCGGCCGCCGCCGCCCACGTCTGCCGGGCGGTATGCCGTCGGGCCGAACGATCAGTGTGGGCCCTCGACAGCGACGACGCCGAACCCTGCGCGCAGTATCTCAACCGCCTGAGCGATCTGTTCTTCGTGATGGCGCGCTGCTGCAACGCGGGCCAGGTGGAAGCCCAGTGGCGCGGCTCACAGAGCAAGCCGCCGGATATCGCTGAGTAACTCGCCGAGGCGCGTCACGAAGCGTCCCGCCTCCGCACCGTTGATGGCCCGGTGATCGTACGACAGCGACAGCGGCAGCATCTTACGCGGCACGAACGCCCCATCCTGCCAGACCGGCCGCGTGGTGAGCCGGCTGACGCCGAGGATGGCCACTTCCGGCGCATTGATGATGGGCGTGAACCCGGTACCGCCGATGGCGCCCAGACTCGACACGCTGAAGCTGCCGCCCTGCATGTCGTTGACACTCAGCTTCTTGTCGCGCGCCTTCTCCGCGAGTTCTACCACCTCGGCGGACAACTCCCACACCCCTTTGCGGTCTGCATCCCGGATGACCGGCACCACCAGACCGTCCGGTGTGTCTACGGCCATGCCGATGTGGTAGTAGCGCTTGAGAATGAATTTCTTCGCGGCCGGGTCCAGCGAGGCATTGAAGGTGGGGAATTCCTGCAACACCTGACAGCACGCCTTGATGATGAACGCCAGCGGCGTCACTTTGACCCCGCGCCGCTCGCCTTCGGCTTTCAGGCTGGCGCGGAAGTCTTCCAGATCGGTGATATCCACCTCGTCGTGCTGGGTCACGTGGGGCACGTTGACCCAGGCGCGGTGCAGGTTCTCGGCGCCGCGGGCGCGAATGCGCGACAGAGGTTGTTCCTCCACCTCGCCGAATTTGCTGAAGTCGACCTCCGGCATGCTCGGCAACGCACCCGCCGCAGCCCCGCCGTCACCGCTCATGCGGGTTTTGACGTGGGTCTTCACATCGTCTTTGACGATGCGGCCGCGGTTGCCGGTACCCTCGACGGCCTGGAGATCCACGCCCAGTTCCCGGGCCAGCCGCCGCACTGCCGGGCCGGCGTAGACGCTGGTGCCCGACGAGGGCGGATGTGCCGGCGGTGAAGGCGGTGCCGCCGTGGGCGGCAGATCGCGGGATTCTCGATCGCCGGAAGCCGGTTTCCGCTCGGGCGCCCGCTTCGGCTGGCGTTCTTTCTCGCTCTTTTTGTCGCTCTTGTCCTTTTTGTCTTTGTGGTCCTTGTCGTCCTTGTCGTCCTTCGCAGCCGGTTTTTCGTCGGCCTGCTGTTCGTCGGCCTGCTGTTCGTCGGCCTGATCCGCCTCGGTTTCCAGGGTCACCAGCAGGGTGTCCTGTTCCACCTCCGAGCCTTCGGAGACATGCACTTCCTTGACCGTGCCGGCATGGGTGGAGGGAATTTCCATGGAGGCCTTGTCCGACTCCACCACCACCAGCACGTCGTTTTCGGCCACCGTGTCACCGGCCTTCACGGCCACTTCGATGACCTCGACACCTTCCGCATCGCCGATGTCGGGTACGCGCACTTCCACCTGACGGGATTTCGCCGACTTGCCGGATGACGCTTTGTCCGCTTTCTCCTCCTGGGCTTTCTTGTCCTGGGCTTTCTTGTCGGAGTCCCCGGCCTCCTTATCGGAGGCCTCGTCATCACCAGCATCGTCACCGGACGATCCGCTGTCTTCAGCGTCCTTCAGTTTGGCGATGACCTGCCCTTCGGACACTTTGTCGCCCACCGACACGGTAATGCTGTCGATGACGCCGGCCTTGCCGGCCGGCACTTCCATGGATGCCTTGTCGGATTCGATGACGATGATGGGATCGTCTTCGCCCACCTCGTCGCCAGCGGCGGCAATGATCTCCACCACTTCGACGTCGTCGGCATCGCCAATATCGGGAATCTGGATGTCCTGAGCCACCGTGCTACCTCAAGCCAGTCGCGGGTTGGGTTTGTCGGGATCGATGGACAGCTCGTCCCGGGCTTTCATGACTACGTCCGTGGAGATTTTCTGCGCATCCGCCAGACTCTTCAGTGCCGCCAGGGTCACGAAGCGCCGGTCGACCTCGAAGAAATGGCGCAGCTTCTCGCGGGTATCGCTGCGGCCGAAGCCATCGGTGCCGAGCACATGGTAAGGCGCATCGATCTCACCGCGAATCTGCTCGGCCAGCGCCTTCATGTAGTCGCTGGAAGCGATCACCGGCGCATCGCCCTCGAGCATCTCGGCGGCGTGGCTTCGCCGCGGCGCCTCGTCGGGGTGCAGCATGTTCCAGCGCCGTACGTCCTGAGCCTCACGGGCGAGCTCGTTGTAGCTGGTCACGCTGAATACCTCGCAGCTCACGCCGTAGGTTTCGTGCAGGGTTTCCGCAGCCGCTTCCACCTCGCGCAGAATGGTGCCGGACCCCAGCAGGCGTACGCGCTTGACCTCGCCTTTGCCGAATTTACGCAACCGGTACATGCCTTTGAGGATGTCCGCCTCGACGCCTTTCGGCATGGCGGGCTGAACGTAGTTCTCGTTCATCACGGTGATGTAGAAAAACACGTTCTCCTGGTTGGCCACCATGCGCTCGAGGCCGTTGTGGACGATCACGGCCAGCTCGTAGGCATAGCACGGGTCATAGCAGATGCAGTTGGGGATGGTGGAGGCCAGCACGTGGCTGTGCCCGTCCTGGTGCTGCAGACCTTCACCGTTCAGGGTCGTACGCCCGGCCGTGCCGCCGAGCAGAAAGCCCCGTGCCTGAATATCGCCGGCCGCCCAGGCCAGATCCCCCACGCGCTGAAAACCGAACATGGAATAGTAGATATAAAACGGTATGAGGGTCAGGCCGTGAGTGCTGTAGGAGGTGGCTGCGGTCAGCCAGGCTGAAAAGGCGCCGGCTTCGTTGATGCCTTCTTCCAGCACCTGGCCATCCTTCTGTTCCTTGTAGGCGGCGATCTCCCCGGAGTCTTCCGGCTCATAGAGCTGGCCCATGGATGAATAGATGCCGAGCTGACGGAACAGCCCTTCCATGCCGAAGGTGCGCGCTTCGTCCGGAACGATGGGCACCACCCGCTTGCCGATCTTCTTGTCGCGGATCAGTGTCGACAACAGGCGCACGAACGCCATGGTGGTGGAATTGGTGCGCTTGCCGCTGCCTTCGAGTACCTGGGAGAACGCATCCAGCGCGGGAACCTCCAGCTTGTCGCCGGCGGTATTGCGCTGCGGAATCGACCCGCCCAGATCTTTGCGCTTCTTCTCCAGATAGATCATCTCCGGAGAGTCTTTGGGCGGCCGGTAATAGGGAATGTCTTCGAGCTGCCGGTCGGTGAGCGGCACGTCGAAGCGGTCGCGGAAGTTCTTCAGCTCGTCGAGGTCGAGCTTCTTGACCTGATGGGTGTCGTTTTCCGCTTCGCCGGCATCGCCCATGCCGTAGCCCTTCACGGTCTTGGCCAGAATCACCGTGGGCTCGCCGGTATGATTCACCGCCTCGGCGTAGGCGGCATAGACCTTGAACGGGTCGTGGCCGCCGCGGTTCAGGCGCATGATGTCGTCGTCCGACAGGTGCTCGACCAGCTTCAGCAGCTCCGGATGCTTGCCGAAGAAGTGCTCGCGGGTATAGGCGCCGCCGCGGGCCTTGTAGTTCTGATACTCGCCGTCCACGGCCTCGTTCATGCGCTGCAGCAGCAGGCCGTGCTCGTCGTTGGCCAGCAGCGGATCCCAGTGGCGGCCCCAGATCACCTTGATCACGTTCCAGCCGGCGCCGCGGAAGATGCCTTCCAGTTCCTGGATGATCTTGCCGTTGCCGCGCACCGGCCCGTCCAGGCGCTGCAGGTTGCAGTTGACCACGAAGATCAGGTTGTCCAGCTTCTCGCGGCCGGCCTTGCCGATGGCGCCCAGTGATTCAGGCTCGTCCATTTCGCCGTCGCCCAGGAAGCACCAGACCTTCCGATCGTTATGCTCCATCAGCTCCCGGTTGTCCAGGTACTTCATGACATGGGCCTGGTAGATCGGCCTGATCGGGCCCAGCCCCATGGATACGGTGGGGAACTGCCAGTAGTCGGGCATCAGCCAGGGGTGCGGATAGGAAGACAGGCCATCACCGTCCACTTCCTGGCGGAAATTGTCCATCTGTTCTTCCGTGAGGCGCCCTTCCAGGAACGAGCGCGCATAGATGCCCGGTGAGGCGTGGCCCTGGAAATAGATCAGGTCGCCGGGCTGCTCCTCGGTGGGCCCCCGGAAGAAATAGTTGAAACCCACGTCATAGAGGGTGGCCGACGAGGCGAACGAGGAGATATGGCCGCCCAGGTCCCCCGGGTTCTCCGTGTTGGCCCGCATGACCATGGCCAGCGCGTTCCAGCGGATCAGGGAGCGGATCTTGCGCTCCATGAACAGATCCCCCGGCATGAACGCTTCGCGGTTGTCGGGAATGGTGTTGCGATAGGGCGCGGTGATCGTATACGGCAGGCTCGCACCGGTTTCCGTCATGCGCGACGACAACCGCTCCAACAGAAAGTTGGCCCGGTCGGTGCCGCTGTTCTCGAGGATGTATTCCAGCGCATCGAGCCACTCCCGGGTCTCGGCGGCATCCTCGTCGTGAAACGCGTCTTCCTGTGCCATATCACCTTCGGCCTTGTTCATCACTTCACTCCACAGCCCATAGACGGGCGGCCCCGCGGACACCGCTGTCGTCGCCCCAGCGCGCGGCGCGCACCTGCACTGCCACATCGCTCCCGGCGCGCATGGACGTGAATGCATAACCCGGAATCAGCGCCGTCAGCGCCGGGCACAGGCCCTCGGCATTCGACACCCCGCCGCCCAGCACGATCACGCCGGGATCGATGAGGTTGACCACCTGCGCCAGGCTGCGTGCCAGCATGTGCTGATACAACGCGAAACTCGCGGCCGCGGCCTTCGTGGCGGCACCGGCAACCGCCGTCGCCGCGATGGATTCCTGCCACAATTCCTCATGCATGGCTGCCAGACCGGGGCCGGACAGAAACGTCTCGATGCAGTTGCGCCGCCCGCAGTAGCAGTGTCGATCATTGAGTCGATATTCTAACTGAAAGCGGTCGGGTCCCGCCGGGTCGGGTTCACCGGATGGTTCGCCGGACGGTTCGCCGAACACGGGGCTGCGGAAATACGGCAACGGTGTATGTCCCCATTCGCCCGCCAGGCCGTTGGGTCCCTGCACCAGGGTTTCCCCGATCACCACACCGCCGCCCACGCCGGTGCCGAGAATGACAGCGAACACGCTCCCGGCATCGGCACCTGCGCCGTCCACGGCCTCGCTCAGGGCCAGGCAGTCGGCATCGTTGGCGATGCGCACCCGGCCCCCGAGCCGGCGCTGCAGATCGACGAGCAGCGGCTGGCCGTTCAACCAGGTGGAGTTGCAGTTCTTCATGCATTGCGCCCGCTCGTGCCAGCAGCCTGGGGTGCCCACGCCGACGGTTGCAGCGCCCGGCCGCAGGCCCGCCTCGGTTTCCAGACCCGCCACCAGGTCAGCTACCGCTGCCACCGTGGCCGCGTAGTCGTCCCGCGGGCTCGCCGTGCGTAACCGGGCCAGTTCCCGACCCGCATGGTCGAGCACCACGCCGGAGATCTTGGTGCCGCCCAGATCGATGCCGATCCGCTGGCTCATGGGCCGCAGAGCAGGCGCGGCCAGTCGAAGTGGGGCCCCGGATCGGTCTCTGCGCCCGGGCGCGATTTCCAGATGACCGACGATGGCTTCCGCGGAAAGCCGCGGGTAGCGGGCCAGCAGCGCTACCAGCACCAGCCGCAGCTTGCGGTATTGCGAAGCGGTATAGGGCCGCTCATCGGTGCCTTCCAGTTCGATGCCGATGGAGAAATCGTTGCAACCGGGCCGGTGCCGCCATGACGAGACCCCCGCGTGCCAGGCGCGCTGGTCGAACGCCACGAATTGCGTCACCGCACCGCGCCGGCTGATGAACAGGTGTGCGGAAACCCGCACACCCGCCAGACTGGCAAAAGTGGGATGGGCATTCAGATCGAGCCGATCGAGGAACAGGTCGTGCACATAGCGCCCGCCAAACTGCCCCGGCGGCAGCGAGATGCCGTGGATGACCACCAGTTCGACGGCGGCCAGATCCGGACGCGGGTTGCAGTTCGGCGACGGCAGCTTACGCACTCCTGTGAACCAGTGATCGTCGGCAACCCGCATGGTCATTCGCTTATCGTCGTTCCGCAACGCAGCGGCCAGTATACGGGGAAGCGCAGGCCAGGTCGGCGCCACGCAGCAGGCAATCCTTTATGAACCTAGTTGATGGACTTAGTTTATGGACTTAGTCAATAATATCGGCATGGACAGGATCGTTAATGTGCACGAAGCCAAAACCCATCTCTCGCGGCTGCTGGAGCGTGCCCACGCGGGTGAAGAGATCATCCTCGGCAAGGCCGGCAAGCCCTACGCCCGGCTGATGCCCCTGGCTACGGAACCGGCGCGGCGCTGTCCTGGCCGGCTCCCCGGCAGGATCGGCGACCAATTCTTCGAACCCCTGCCAGACGATGAACTGGATACCTGGGACACCGCCTGATGGGGTTGCTGCTGGACACTCACGCCCTGCTCTGGTGGTGGACCGATGATGCAAACCTGCCTGCCAGCGCGCGCCGGATGATTCTCGACGAAAGCAACGAGATCCTCGTCAGTGCCGCGAGCGCCTGGGAAATTGCCACGAAAGCGAGGCTCGGCAAATTAACGGGCGTGCCCGGCGTCCTCGATCGATTCAGCCAACTCATCACAGCAGACGGTTTTTCACCGTTGCCGGTCACCCATGTGCACGCACTGCGCGCCGGCAGCTATGATCAAACTCATCGGGATCCATTCGACCGTATGCTCGCCGCCCAGAGCGAGCTGGAGGCTGTGCCGTTGCTGACCCGTGATCCAGCCTTCCGCCAGTTCTCCATCGAGACTGCCTGGTAGTCTTCGCCGCGAACGTATCCCGCCCTTTCCATGGCGGTTTCCCGCGGGGAATTTGCGGATTTGGCGGTTGACCCCTGTCCAGGGCCCAAGGATACTTGATTGTTGAAATATTGAACAATCTGTTGCGATTGTGCATATGCCACACACCAGGAAACGGACATCACTACCATGAGCACGGTCAACTTCAGCGTCCCTGAACAGGTCAAGCAGGCCTTCAACGAGACTTTTGAAGGTTGCAACAAGAGCGCCATCATCGCGGATCTGATGATGGAAGCCGTGGAGCGGGCGCAGCGCCGCGAACGCGGCCGGGAGGCCATGGCACGAATCATCCAACGCCGCACGTCTGCGCCCACCGTCACAGAGCAACAGGTCAGCGACGCGCGCAGCAAAGGCAGACCATGATTGCCGTTGTCGACGCCAGCGTTGCCGTGAAATGGTTCCTGACGGTTTCCCCTGAGGAGCCCGACTCCTCAATCGCCCTCGGTATCCTGAACGATGCTGCCCAAGGCTCGTTACGTCTATGGCAACCACCTCACTTCATCGCCGAAGTGGCCAGCGTGCTGGCGCGTCTGAAACCCACTGATGCCCTGCTCGACATTCGAGATCTCATGGAACTCGACTTCGAACGCATTGAGGACGATGCCGTGTACGCCCACGCGGCAGAACTCGCCATCACGCTCGGTCACCATCTGTTCGACACGCTCTATCATTCGCTGGCCCTCTCGGAGGCGGACGCAACCCTCGTGACTGCCGATCGGCATTACTATCGCAAGGCGCGGGGCTACGGCGCCATCGAGCTGCTGGAGAACTGGCACTAGCTGCAGGCTCACCAGGCTCTCCTCGCTTTCACAGATGTTGCGGTATGCTTCGGTAAAGATCGCAACACTCCGTACGAGGACCAGCAACCATGCCCATGAGCGATGCTCTCCAGGACGCGGTCACCGCCAACGTTCGTGCCGCGCTGGCCGAGGATGTCGGCAGCGGCGATGTCAGCGCGAGCCTCATCGACCCGGCCGTCCGCGCCCAGGCACGGGTGATTACCCGCGAGGCCGGTATTTTCTGCGGCAAGCACTGGGTGCGGGAAACGGCTCGCCAGGTCAGCGGCGACGTGCGCATCGATTTCGGTGTCAGCGACGGCGATACCATCACGCCCGGGCAGGCGCTGTTCTCGCTGGAGGGCCCGGCCCACACGCTGCTCACCGCTGAACGCACCATGTTGAACTTCGTGCAGCTCCTCTCCGGCACCGCCACCGCCACGCGTCGCTTCGTGGACCTGATTGCCGACACCCGCGCCCGCATTCTCGACACCCGCAAGACCATCCCGGGCCTGCGCGCCGCGCAGAAGTACGCCGTGCGCTGCGGCGGCGGCAGCAATCACCGCATGGGGTTGTACGACGCCTTCCTCATCAAGGAAAACCACATCGCTGCTGCCGGCAGCATCAAGGCCGCCATCGAGAGCGCCCGGGCGAAACATCCGGACCTGCCTCTGGAAGTCGAAGTCGAGAACCTGGAGCAGTTGCGCGAAGTCATCAACGGCCGCGCCGACATCGCCATGCTGGACAACTTCAGCCTGGCGGACACGGTTGAAGCCGTTGCCATGGCCAAACGCCACGTGAAGCTCGAAGCCTCCGGCGGCATCGACGACAGCACCATCCGCGCCATCGCCGAAACCGGCGTGGACTATATTTCAGTAGGAGAGATCACCAAACGGGTGCAACCGCTGGATCTGTCCATGCGGTTCATCTAGTCAACGGACAAGCCAAGGCTGGAACGTCCATGCAGCTATCCGCCGTGAACCGGCTCGGCGCCTTTCTGATTCATCTGGCCGCCAGTCTGGCGATCTTCGCCGTGCTGGCCGCCGTGGTCGTCTACGTCTGGTACCCCGACTTCTTCTTCACCACCGACGGCGGCTGGCAGGGCATCCGCATCATCGTCCTGGTGGACGTGGTGGCCGGACCCCTGCTGACCCTCGTGGTCTATGACCGGCGCAAGCCGGAGCTCAAGCGCGATCTGGCGATCATCGTCGTGTTCCAGGCGGTCTGCCTGATCGGCGGCACCTGGGTGGTATATTCCGAGCGGCCGTTGGCCCTGGTGTACGTCGACGGGCACTTTTTCAGCATGAGCGCCGACGACTACCGGGACCGGGGGCTGGCGGTGCCGGACCTGTCCCATCTGCCGGGCCCCTACCCCAAACGGGTGATGGTAGATATGCCTGCAGACTTCGCCGAGCAATCCGAGATCCGCCGCCGCGCCATTCAGGAACGCAAACCGCTGCGCGCCCTGGTGGACCGCTATGAGCCGCTGGCATTCGACAGAATGCGCGTGGAGGACGAAGCCGTCGATGTGGCTGCGCTGCAGGAACGCGGAATCGCCGCCGAGAAGCTCGACGAGTGGCTCGACACCCATGGCGGGAGGCTGCAGGACTATGCATTCCTGCCATTCGGCGCGCGCTTCGGTTATGCGTTCCTGGGCGTATCGAAGGCTGACCAGGAAATTGTCGGTCTGCTGGACGTGCCGCGGCTTGGGCCGGATCCGGGAGCCTCGCAAGCTGACGCTGACTGAGGCCCGATTGAAATATGCATCCTTCCTCTTTCGACCATAGCGGAACACCAACATGAACGGCTTGATTCATGTCGAGCGTGCGAAGTTCTCACATTCGCGCATCACTGCCGACGGCAAGCCGCGCGCGCAGGTGCCGCTCACTCGGCTCGAGACGCTGTGGTTCTGCACCGGCACGCTGTGCAACCTGACCTGTGAGCACTGTTACATCGAGTCGAGTCCCAGCAACGATGCGCTGGTCTACCTGACCTGTGACGAGGTCGATCGGTACCTGGATGAAATCGAGGCGTTGGGCCTGGGCACGCGCGAGATCGGCCTCACCGGGGGCGAACCATTCATGAACCCGGATATCATTGGCATCCTGCGCTCGGCACTGTCCCGGGGCTTCGAGGTGCTCGTGCTGACCAACGCCATGAAGCCGATGATGAAACTGGCAGAACTGTTGCTGTCACTCAAGCGGCAGTACGGCGATCGTCTGACCGTGCGGGTTTCGGTGGACCACCACAGCGCCGAGAAGCATCAGCAGGAACGCGGCGAACGCTCCTGGCAACCCATGATCGAAGGCCTGCAGTGGCTGTCCGCGCACGGCTTCAACCTGCGCGTCGCCGGACGGACGTTCTGGAACGAAGACGAGCACGCGATGCGCAAGGGCTTTTCGGATCTGTTCGTGAGCCTTGGCATCGGCGTCGATGCACACGATCCCGCAGCGCTGGTGCTCTTTCCCGAGATGACGCCCGATACCGATGTGCCGGAGATCACGACAGAATGCTGGGACATTCTCGGCGTGCGCCCCGCGGACATCATGTGCGCATCGTCGCGCATGGTGATCAAGCACAAGGGGGCCGCGCATCCTGTGGTTGCGGCTTGTACGCTGCTTCCCTATGAGCTGGAATTCAACCTGGCCGAGACGCTCGCCGACGCGCTCGAGCCGATCTGGCTGAATCACGAGCACTGCGCGAAGTTCTGCGTACTGGGCGGGGGGAACTGCAGTTAGATATTTTGTGGGGAAATCCCTGATACCGAACCTTCACCACCCTGTTAGTGCTTGATTTAATATAAGAATTCCTGGATACTGTATGTATATCGCCCTTCCCCATTCCGTGTGGGTTGATGCCGTTTCGAAGCTGCGATCCCACGATAAGCCCCCGTAGAATTTGGCCCATTGAACTGGGTACAGGATACCGCGTCCTCATGGTGAACCGCCGCCTGGAACGGCTGAGCGGTCAAGGAGGAGGCCGCGCAGCGGTATCTCCTTGACGGGTCAGCCGTGGAAGGCAGCCTGACGCCATGAGGGGTGGCATCCTGCTTCTGCTTAGCGGCTGGATGTGGCCGGCGTTAGACTGACCTTTTCGGTAGGCAAAGGGAATTTGGCCTGTGGATGAGGTTGCCCTGTACGAACACATCTTGGGGCTCAAGGCACCGTGGTTTGTCGATACGGTGGAGCTTGAGGAGTCCGACGGTGCCGTGGTGGTGTACTTGGGCGTCGATGAGGGCGAGCCACTGAACTGCCCGGAATGCGGGCGATCCTCCCCGCGCTACGACAAGCGTCGCCGGCAGTGGCGCCATCTAGACACCTGCCAGTATCAAACCTACGTCGTTGCCGATGTCCCGCGGGTGGAATGCGAGGAACACGGCTGCCGCATGATCAACGTCGAGTGGGCCGAAGCGCGCTCGAGGTTCACGGCCATGTTCGAGGCGCTGATCATCGAGTGGCTGCTGGACAGCTCGATTTTAGCCGTGGCGCGCCACTTCCGTCTGAGTTGGACGGCCGTGGACGGAATCATGAGGCGGGCGGTGACGCGAGGTCTGGCGCGGCGTAAGCGGCTCAACATCAAGCGGATCGGTGTGGACGAAATCGCCTTCAAGAAGCGCCATGACTACGTCACAGTGATCACGAACAAGCACGGCCATGTGCTGGCGGTGGAGGATGATCGGGCCAAGTTCAGCCTGAAGAACTTCTACGACCGGCTGACCCCGCGGCAGAAGTCTGCCATCGAGACGGTGTCCATGGACATGGCGCCTGCCTACATCAACGTGACGCTCGAGGAGATCCCGGAAGCGGAGCGGAAGATCGCGTTCGACAAGTTCCACGTGGCTCAGGCGCTCGGCAAGGCGGTGGACTACATCCGCAAGGAGGAGCACCGCGAGCTGATGCGCGTACGCAAGGGTGATGAGCTGAAGGGCATGCGCTACACGTTGCTTACCAATGCAGCCAACCTGGATCGAGCGCAACGGCAGCGGATCAAGGCATTGTCGTCCATCGCAGCCAAGACTGGCAGGGCATGGGCGCTCAAGGAGTATGCGATGTCCTTATGGCACTACCGGACTCGCGGCTGGGCACAGCGCGCCTGGCAACGATGGTTGAGCTGGGCGATGCGCAGCCGCCTGGTGCCCATGAAGACCGTGGCTCACATGATCAAGGACAAGCTCTGGGGCATCCTCAATGCCATCGTTCACAAAGCCGACAACGCCATGGCTGAAAGCGTCAACAGCAAGATCAAGACTCTGAAGATGAAAGCGCGCGGGTATCGCAATCGGGAGCGGTACAAGACGGCGATCTTGTTCCACTACGGTGGCCTCAGCCTCCATCCGTGACCCACACGAAATGAAGAAGACCCATGTATATACAGTATTCGGTTGGCAAGACATGACCGCTCCCGAAGACCCCCATCTCATTGAATCCCTCACCAACGAAATCGTCGACCTGTGCGCGCACATCCACCGCGCTGAGTACCGCCTCCTCACCCTGATCCGCAAGCTCGATGCGATCCAGGGCTGGAACGCCGAGATGCCGAGCTGCGCCCATTGGCTCAACGTCAAATGCGGCCTCGATCTGGTCACCGCCCGGGAGAAAGTGCGGGTGGCCCACGCACTGAAAAATCTGCCGGCCGTGGACGAGGCCTTCCGGGAAGGCCAGCTCTCGTATTCAAAGGTCCGCGCCGTGACCCGCATAGCCACCCCGGCCGATCAGGACGAGCTCGTCGACTTTGCCGCCTCCACAACGGCTGCCCATGTGGAACAGTATGTCCGTACCCGGCGACAGGCAGAGCGGCTCGCCGACTCGCGGGCCGCGCTCGACGCGCACCGGCAGCGAAGCTTTACCTGCCATACCACCGACGACGGCTCACTGGTCTTCGAAGGCCGGCTGCCCGCCGAGCAGGGTGCCATGCTGCGCCTGGCGCTCGAGCGTGCCATGGAGTGGGTATACCGGGAAGCCGCGGCGCAGGCCGAGGAAGAGCCCTCGGTTCGGGATGGTGCCGGGCACCGCCAGGCCCGCCGCCGATGCCCGGAGGAGCATGCCTTCAAGGATGTGCCATACCCCACCCGCCAGGCGGATGCGCTTGCGGCGCTGGCCGAGCGATTCCTCGCGGCTCCGCCGGCGGCGGAAGAGGGTCTGAACACGGCAGACCGTTACCAGGTGGTGGTGCACGCTTCCGCGGAATCGTTGGTGGAACACGGCCTGATGGATCCGGCCGATGCACCTCATATGGAAGACGGACCGGTGGTGGCACAAGAGACGGTGCGGCGCGTGGCCTGTGATTCGGCCATCGTGCGCCTCATCGAAACCGGTGCCGGTGAACCGCTGGACGTCGGCAGGAAGACCCGGGTGATCCCGCCGGCGTTGCGCCGTGCGGTGAAGCGTCGCGACAGGCACTGTCGCTGGCCGGGGTGCACCAATTCCCGGCATTGGGAGGGGCACCACTGCCGCCACTGGGCCGATGGCGGGGCGACCAACCTGGATAACCTCGTCGGCGTGTGTCGCTTTCATCATCGTCTCCTGCACGAGGGCGGCTATTTCGTGGTGAAGGACGGGGAGGAGTTCGTTTTCTGCCGTCCCGACGGCTCAATGATTCCGCCGGTAGACGATTCGTTCCGGATCAGTATCGCTCGTGCCCAACGCGATCTCACGATCGTCAGGCTTGCGGGCGGCGTTGAAGAGCCGCGCGCCGTGTACCGACTCTCGAGCGGAGTGCCTCGCCGCCTCGGTATCGAATGACAGGATTATCCGAGGTGCATCGGGTGCGCGAGACGGGAATCGCGGGCTTGCTCAAGCGCCTCGACATCAGCGTTGGTCAGCCCGACCTTTCGGCTCATTTCCGCCAGTGCCGTGCCGAGGCCCAGCCGATCTTGCGGACATACGGCGGCTTCCAGAATGGCCCGCATTTCCGCTTCGGCGCTGCGATTATGCTGCGCCGCTCGGACCTTCAATGCGCGATGCGCTTCCTCGGAAAGATTACGAATGGTGACCGCCGCCATGACGGCATTCTCCATAGACCGATAGCGATACTGTCAATTTAGCTAGCGCGATAATATCTCGCAACGGTCATGGCGGTCGTAGTTCTACCGCGGACAAAGGCAGCCAGCCTACACCTCCAGCGGACATCTCCCCTCCCCAGCCGTCGAATCCTGTGTCGAAATCTGCCGGTTACGGAATTTCGGATGCGACACGGTTACCGGCACACGGCCAATGAGACGCAATCTGACCGAGACCCTGCTGCCACAACTCACCCCGCCAGCCAGCGGACGGCTGGAAGTCATCGACGTGCAGGTTCCTGGATTCGGCGTACGCATTGGCCGATCGGGTAGTCGAACCTTCTTTATCCAATATCGGATCGACGGCAAGCAGGTGCGACAGACATTGGGCCGCCACCCAGCCATGACACTCCTGGAAGGCAGACGCACAGCCGCCCGCTTTGCCGACCTGGCGCGGGCCGGGCTCGATCCGCGCCAGGAGCTTCTCGCCCCTGAAGGCAATCGATTCGATATCGTGGCCGATCAATTCCTGCACCGCTACGCAGCACGGCACCAGAGGCCGAAAACTCTGCGGGAAACCCAACGCTACATCGACGGGGTGCTGAAGCCAGCGTGGGAATCCCGAGACATCACCACGATTCACAAAGCAGACATCTTCCGGGTACTCGACGCGCTGGTGGACCGCGGCGTGGAGATCACGGCCAACCGCTGCCTGGCGACGATTCGCCGTCTGTTCAACTGGTGTCAGGAACGTGGCTATGTGGAACGCTCGCCGGTCGACGGCATTCGGCCTCCGGCCCGGGAGCGCCCACGCACCCGCGTGCTGACGGATCGGGAACTGGGCGCAATCTGGAACGCCACCGGGGAGTTGGGTTTTCCAGCGGGTGCATGGGTGCAGATGATGATTGTCACCGGCGGACAACGTGTACGCGACGTGGTAACCATGCGGCACAGCGAAATACAGGGAGATGTCTGGCGAATCGAGCATCCCACCAAAAGTGAATCACCCCACAACGTTCCGCTCAGCACCCTGGCAATGGAACTGCTGAGCGTCGCGCCGTCACTGGAAGGAGACTTCGTCTTCAGCACCACCAACGGCCACAAGCACATTCAAGCCCTGTCGAAGATCAAGCGAAAACTCGACGATGCCTCCGGGGTGAAGGACTGGCGCTATCACGACATCCGCCGAACCGTCGCCACCGCGTTCGGTGAGCACCTTGCCCTGCCGCCCCATATCGCCGAAGCCGTTCAGAACCGCCGTTCCGGCACGGTGAGCGGGGTCGTGGCCGTCTACAACCGGGCACAGTATGAGCGGGCGAAACGGGACGCTCTCGAGGCATGGTCGACCTATGTCCGCAATGCCGCGCAGATCGGTCCCATCCACGCGACTGCGCGAATTCGTTGAAGCCTCTCTCGACAGATCGATGAAACTGCCGAACGGCGCCAATGCCGTCGTCGAAAGAGAGAAACTCCTGCGGTATTGCTTGAACCTGCGGCACCCACGCGGAAAACACAAGGCCAGGGTTTTCGCCAGAGCGTTGGGATTGACTGCGGCAGAGGTTGATGAACTGCACACAGCGCTCCGTACCGCCGCGGCGCGTGAAACCGCCATTCCGACCCCATCCGACCGGTTCGGTCAGCGCTATGTGATAGACTTCCAACTAAGACGTTCGCGCGGAAGCGCCGTGGTGAGGAGTATGTGGATCATACGATATGGTGAGACCGTTCCCAGGTTAACCACTTGCTACGTCAAGTAGAGGCACAGACATGCACAGGGAACCGCATTTGCTCGACGTCGTTGCGCTTCTGACCGACGTGCCTGAGTTTCATCTGGTACGCGGCCAAGTCGGCACCGTGGTGGAGCTGCTGGACGGTGCGTTTGAGGTCGAATTCTGCGACGACGAAGGGAAGACGTATGCCGAGTTGGCGCTAACGCCGGATCAGCTCCTCCTGCTGCACCATCGCCCCCTGCGCGCTGCGTAGGCATCGGCTGAAATCTGGTGCCGGAACGCGGAATCGAACCGCGGACCTACTGATTACGAATCAGTCGCTCTACCGACTGAGCTATTCCGGCCTGGAGACGTTGAGGGCGGCCGGGGTCCTCGTTTCCTGCGCCGTCTACCAGTCTAAGGCCACCGACGGCTAGTTAGCTTTCCAGTGCGGAACGCCCCCATGTGCACATCTAACTAAGAGTGGCGCTCTCCATCCTCACCCCGGCAGTCTGGTGAAGCTGCTACCTAGCGCTGGTGCTGAAGTCGCTGCGGGTCCTAACCGTGGATGGTGCTTGGTAGAGGGTTCGCCTCGAACTCGACGTACAACTGATTCATTGATCGTGGAGCGCCATCGCTAGCACTTAGACGGCATTTATTGGACTCTGGCTTTGATTAAGGCCGACCCGGGAGATGACTCAGGATGAAGTAAATTCGCCGTACTACTTCGGACGACTCCGACGAAGCGGACTCCATCTGCTTAGGGACAGCGAATTTTTTGGGATACTGCATGCACACCGTGACGCCGGCATCGTCGGTCGCCGTGACTCGGTAGCTATCGCCCGCATCAGCGATGCTGTAGAATATCACCGTCGTCTCGTGGGCTCGCCACCAGCTTGCGCTATGGCGATCGCGTCCGCGATCACCGGCTGGGGCGAAATCGCCACCAACATACGTATTGTTTCGGAGCCGAAAGTCCTCCTGAAAGACCTCGGATGGTCGCAATGTTGTTGACTAGACAACGCCCTTAGCACGAGACGTCTCGAACGTAGTCCGTTACTACAGAGCGGCAATGCGACGGCCGACGAGCAATGGCGATTATCGCCACCGCGACCATCAGTTCGATCAAGCGTGAACCCGCAGGCTCGCTGAGGGTCGGGATAGCGTTTGCTCATCGATCACCACTGCGACTTGAGCGTGCCAAAAGGCAAGCACAAGGCCCGATAATAAAAAGGCCCCGGGTTCTGCCCCTTGAGCACGTCCTGCCCGGGACCGATTTCAATCAACCGAGCCATGCGTCGTGCATAACTTGGCCCAGGTCGATGGTCTCGCTGTCGCGCGAGCCGGACGCTTCATAGGCCGGGAGACCAACCGTACAGCTTGGTAGTCACCAGCAGCAATGGCAGGCACCGGCAGGCGTTAACACGCGATACCGGCCGGGCCTGCGTCGTCAGTCCTCGATCACACGCACCAGCTGACGTATGCCGGCGGCGCCGGTGGGCGAGAGCGCGGTTCTGCGGACCAAGCACGCAGCCATCAGCGCGGCGACGGCATCGCCTGCTGGCGGCACCGTGCCTGACCGCGACACGAAGTGGTTCTCCGCCGTCGGCCATTGGCGCCTCATCAACGGAGCTCGTTACTCGGAAGTAGCGAACTGCCTTCGTCATGGTGGGTCGTCACCTTCGCCATATTAGCGTTGCGCGATATAGTCCTGATAAGCGGGCAGCGCTACAGCGGCGAGAATACCGATGATGGCCACCACGATCATCAATTCGATCAGGGTAAAACCCTTCTGAATAGCCTTGTTCATTACAGTCACTCCGAAAAATTCAAGGTTTCAACATGTGGCTACTTATGCACTTGGCACTCGCGCCGCGAATGTCACCGTGGAAGTTGCAACCCCCGTGCCAGCTTCGACCCATGATCCCCGAAACGCAATAAATCGCTTTAGAGTCAATGGCTTACCTGCACTTCGGCTTTCGCCGCCGGCCCCTGAGCGTCTGCCGCCCGGGTGCCGTAGGTTGCCTGCCACGTCACTTGGTGACGATCCGTGTCACCCGGCCGGTGCCATAAGCGGTCACCTGTGTCCAGAAGCGGGGTGTAAGTCCGTTTCAGGCCCCGCAGAGGGTCTATACTGATTCAAATGCAGCAATCCGACCGGCCTGCAGCATGACCGAATCGGGGTTGGCGTTCTGTGACCCCTTTATCGACACGCTGCTGATGCGCGATTAGACTTCTCAATCGCCCAGCGACTTAAGGTCGTTTCGCCAGAAATCGGATCGCACTATCAGTACCAGACGACAGGGATTGCAGCGCCCCATGGCCTCCGAACCGGTTCCGCTGAGCGGCTTGGCTAGACGCCTGGTCGAGGAGAACGTCCTCGACGCCGATTCGGCTATCCGATCAACCGAAGAAGCCCGCAAGGAAGGCAAGCCGTTTGTCGCCTATCTGGTGAGCAACGGCATCGCCGAATCGCGCGATATCGCCATGAGCGCGTCCGAGGAATTCGGCGTGCCGCTGATGGATCTGTCCGCCTTCGACGTGGAATCCATCCCCAAAGATCTGGTGAAAGAATCGCTGATCCGCCAGCACAACGCGCTGCCGCTGGTGCGCCGCGGCATGCGCCTGTTCGTGGCTGTCTCCGACCCCACCAATCTGCAGGCCCTGGACGAAATCAAGTTCCAGACCGGGGTGAACACCGAAGCGGTGCTGGTGGAGGAAGACAAGCTCCAGACGCTCATGGAGCAGTTCCTGTCCCGCCAGGACGAGAACGTGCTGGGCGATCTGGGCGGCGACGACCTCGACGATCTGGACATGGAGTCCTACGAGGAGCAGGCCGACGACGAGGTCGACGTCCGCAACGCCACCGACGACACGCCGGTGGTGCGCTTCGTCAACAAGATGCTGCTCGACGCCATCAAAACCGGTGCCTCGGACATCCACTTCGAGCCCTACGAGAAGACCTACCGGGTGCGTTTCAGAACTGACGGCATTCTGCACGTCATGGCCACCCCGCCGTCGAACCTGGGCACCCGCCTGGCCGCGCGCTTGAAGGTCATGTCGGAACTCGACATCTCCGAGCGGCGGATGCCCCAGGACGGACGCATCAAGCTGCACCTGTCGAAGACCCGATCCATCGATTTCCGGGTGAATACCCTGCCAACGCTGTTTGGCGAGAAGATCGTGCTGCGTATTCTGGATGCCAGCGCGGCGCAGATGGGCATCGACCCGCTGGGCTACGAGCCGAACAGCAACAGGATCTGTACATGGAGGCGCTGGATCAGCCACAGGGCATGATCCTGGTCACCGGCCCCACCGGCAGCGGCAAGACCGTGTCGCTCTATACCGGCCTGAACATCCTCAACACCGCGGAGCGCAACATCTCCACCGCCGAAGACCCGGTGGAAATCAACCTGGAAGGCATCAACCAGGTGCACGTCAACAACAAGGTGGGCCTGACCTTTGCCAGCGCCCTGCGCTCTTTCCTGCGTCAGGACCCGGACGTGATCATGGTGGGCGAGATCCGCGACCTGGAAACGGCGGAAATCGCCATCAAGGCGGCGCAGACCGGCCACCTGGTGCTGTCCACCCTGCATACCAACTCGGCGGCAGAGACCCTGACCCGCCTGCGCAACATGGGCGTGCCGGCGTTCAACCTGGCCACCAGCGTCAACCTGATCATCGCCCAGCGCCTGGCCCGGCGCCTGTGCTCGCAGCTGCAAGGAGACCAGCAGGACGTGCCCCGAAGAGGCCCTGCTGGAGGAAGGCTTCAGCGACGAGGATATCGCCGCAGGCTATCCAGGTCTACGGGCCACCGACGGGCTGCGAGCAAGTGCACAGACGGCTACAAGGGCCGAGTGGGTATCTACCAGGTCGTGCACGGTCACGCAGAGCGATCGCGCCGGATCATCATGGAGGGCGGCAACGCGCCTGGACATTCGAGGACCAGGCCCGGAACGAGGGCTTCCACAACCTGCGCCAGTCCGGCTCTGAAGAAGGTCAGGCATGGGCGTCACGAGCCTTGCCGAGGTCAACCGGGTAACCACGGAGTAACGACTATGGCACAGGCTAACGCAGAAGCGCAGACCTTCCAGTCTGGGAAGGCACCGAACAAGCAGGGCAACGCTGGACCAAGGGCGAGATCGCCAGCATCAGACCCCAGCAGGCGGTGGTCAAGGCCAAGCTGCGCCAGCCAGGGCATCGACGCCACCACGGTCGAAGAAAAGCACCCAAGTCCGTTCGGCGGCGGCAAGGCCGATCAAGCCCGCCGATATCGCGGTGTTCACCCGCCAGCTGGCCACCATGATGAAGGCCGGGGTGCCGCTGGTGCAGAGCCTTCGAGATCGTCGCCGACGGCCGTGGAAAAGCCCGAGCTGCGCCGAGCTGATCGCAGACATCCGAACCGACGTCGGCCGGCGGCAGCGGCTCTGGCCAGGCCCTGCGCCAAGCATCCGCAGTCATTTCGACGATCTGTTCTGCAACCTGGTGGAAGCCGGTGAGCAGTCCGGCTTCGCTGGAGACCATGCTCGACCGCATCGCCACCTACAAGGAAAAGACCGAGTCGCTGAAGGCCAAGGTGAAAAAGGCCATGACCTACCCCATCGCCGTGCTGGTGGTGGCCATCGTGGTCACCGGCATTCTGCTGATCTACGTGGTGCCCCAGTTCGAGCAGGTGTTCGCCGGCTTCGGCGCCGAGCTGCCCGCCTTCACCCAGATGGTGATCAACTTGTCGGAGATCGCTGCAGGCGACTGGTGGTTTGTCATTACTCATCGGCATCATCGCCACGTGTGTCGGCTTCAGGCTGCCAGCAACCGCACTCAGCCACGTCTTGCCGACGCTATCGACACGGCTCATCGCTGAAGCTGCCGATTATCGGCAACATCATCTACAAGGCTACCGTGGCGCGCTTCGCCCGGACGCTGTCGACCACCTTCGCTGCCGGCGTGCCGCTGGTGGATGCTCTGAACTCCGTGGCCGGCGCCACCGGTAACTCGGTCTACGCAGACGCCATCCTGCGGATGCGCGACGAGGTCGCCACCGGCATGCAGCTGCAACACCGCCATGCAAGACACCGGCATGTTCCCCAACATGGTCATACAGATGGTGGCCATCGGCGAGGAAGCCGGCGCGCTGGATTCCATGCTCGACAAAGCGGCCAGCTACTACGAGGAACAGGTCGACAACCTGGTGGACAACCTCACCGCCCTGATGGAGCCCATGATCATGGCCGTGCTGGGCGTGCTCGTCGGCGGCCTGATGATCGCCATGTACCTGCCCATCTTTCAGCTCGGTGCCGTGGTTGGCGGCTGATACCCTGCTTGCCTATGGCTGGCTGGGCCTGATTCTCGCCATCTGGGTCGGCCTGTGCGTCGGCAGCTTCCTCAATGTGGTGATCTATCGCCTGCCGGTGATGCTGGAGCGCCAGTGGCGGCGCGAGTGCCCGCGACTTCCTCGGGGCGAGGACGCGCCGGCCGACGAACCGCCGCCTCAACCTGCATGGCTGCCGCGCTCCCGCTGCCCGGTCTGCAGGCGCCGGCATCCGGCCCTGGCACAATATCCCGCTGATCAGCTACCTGCTGCTGCGCGGCAGATGCGCCGGCTGCGGCACGTCCATTTCGCTGCGCTACCCGGTGGTGGAAGCGCTGACGGCCCTGTGTTCGGTGGTGGTCCTGGCGCTGTTCGGTTTTACCTGGCTGGGTCTGGCGGCGCTGGCGTTCACCTGGATCATGCTGGCGCTGACCTTCATCGACTACGACACCCAGTTGCTGCCGGACCAGCTCACCCTGCCCCTGCTCTGGCTCGGCCTGATCACCAACGTGTTCGGCGGTTTCACCGATCCCAGCGGCGCCATCGCCGGCGCGGTGGCCGGCTATCTGTTCCTCTGGAGCACCTACTGGCTGTTCAAGCTGCTCACCGGCAAGGAAGGCATGGGCTACGGCGATTTCAAGCTGCTGGCCGCCCTCGGCGCGTGGCTGGGCTGGCAGATTCTGCCCGCCGCCGTGCTGATCGCCGCCGGCGTGGGGCTGGTGTATGCCCTGGTCACGTCGGTGACCGGCAAGCGGGAGGCCGCCCAGCCCATTCCCTTCGGGCCGTTCCTGGCCATTGCCGGTTGGGTTTGCCTGCTGCAGCGTGATACGGTTCTGCGCTTGTTTCTTGTCTGACGGCGCACATGGTTCGATTCGTGGTTGGCCTCACCGGCGGCATCGGCAGCGGCAAGACGGCCGTGTCCGACCGCTTCGAGGCGCTTGGCATCAATGTGGTAGATGGCGACCGGGCTTCACGGGCCGTGCTGGCTGCCGGTGAACCGGCTCTGGCCGCTATCGCGGAGCGCTTCGGATCCCATCTCATCAACGCGGACGGCAGCCTCGACCGTGCCGAACTGCGCCGGCGGGTGTTCAGCAACGACGCCGAACGGCAGTGGCTGGAAGCGCTGACTCACCCGCTGATCGGTGCGTATCTGCGGGAACGGCTCGAAGCCGGCACATCGCCGTACAGCCTGCTGGTCAACCCCATTCTCATCGAGTCGGGCCAGGCCGCGCGCTGTTCACGGGTACTGGTGGTGGATGCCCCGGAAGCCCTGCAGCTTTCCCGCACCATGGCCCGGGACGGCAATTCCGAGGAACAGGTGCGGGCCATCATGGCCGCTCAGGTCGACCGCGAGCGGCGCCTGGCGGCCGCCGACGACGTCATCGTCAACGACGGCGATCTGGCCCACCTGGATGCCGAGGTGGCGCGCCTGCACCGCCGCTATCTGGAGCTTTGTGGCTCATGAGCGACACCACACCAAGAATCGTGCTCTGCCCCACCTGCGGGTCGCGGGTGAAATGGTCGGCGAAGAACGAGTTCCGGCCGTTCTGCTCCGAGCGCTGCAAGCTCATCGACCTGGGGGCGTGGGCGTCGGAGCAGCACCGCATACCCGGCGGCGACAAGGACGACCTGTCGTCGGACGATCTGGAGCCGGAGGGTTGATTCTATTGTGGGAGCGACCTCCAGGTCGCGACCTGGAGGTCGCTCCCACAATAACCTCAGGTCCGATACTCCGCGTTGATCTTCACATACTCGTAGGACAGATCGGTGGTCCACACGGTCTCCGCAGCATCCCCGCGGCCGAGTTCGATGCGCACCGTGAATTCCGCCTGCGCCATTACGCGGGCGCCGTCCGCCTCGGCATAGCCTTCGGCCATGAGGCCGCCGCGGGCGACACAGACGTCGTCCAGATAGAGGTTCACCCGTGAGGTATCCAGGCCGGCCACGCCGGCACGGCCGATGGCCATGCAGAAGCGGCCCCAGTTCGGGTCGCCGGCGAAGATGGCGGTCTTGATCAGCGGCGACTCGGCCACGGTGTAGGCTACCCGCAGACACTCATCCGCCGTTGCACCGCCTTCCACACGCACCGTGACGAAGCGCGTCGCGCCTTCGCCATCCCGCACCACGGCCTGCGCCAGTGAGCGGGCTGCGTCGGTGAGCCCTGCGGCCAGCTCGGCGTAGCCCGGGTCTGCCGGGCCGGTAATCGGCGGATGATCGGCAACTCCGCTGGCACAGACGACGAAGGCATCGTTGGTGGACGTATCGCCGTCGATGGAGATGCGGTTGAAACTGGCGTCGGCCACCGTTCGCACCAGCGTATTCAGGGAGCTCTGTTCGATGCGGGCGTCGCAACAGAGATAACTGAGCATGGTGGCCATGTCGGGTTTGATCATGCCGGCGCCTTTGGCCATGCCCGTGATGGTTACCGTGGTGCCCGCCACGTCGATCCGTCGGCTCACGGCCTTCGGCACGGTATCCGTAGTCATGATGGCGCGGGCCGCTTTGTCCCAATGGTCGGCGGTTGCCGAGGCAACGACCTCCGGCAGCGCTGCGGTCATGCGCGCCACCGGCAGGCGTACACCAATGACGCCCGTCGAGAACGGAATGACCGCCGCCTCCGTCACGCCGGCGGATTCAGCCACGGCCGCGCAGACCCGGCGGGCATCGTCGAGCCCGGGCTCGGCGGTGGCGGCGTTGGCATTGCCGCTGTTGGTGACCAGGGCGCGTATGCCGCCAGCGGCGATGCGCTCCTCGGCAAGCAGGACGGGGGCCGCGCGGAAGGCGTTGCGGGTGAAGACGCCGGCCACCGTGGCGCCTTCGGGGAGCAGCATGACCACTAAGTCCCGGCGGTCGGGGGCGGCGGCGATGCTGCTGTCTTTGATGCGCGCGAAGCCGGTGCCCAGGGTGATGCCGGGGACGGGGTGGAGGTTGGTGGGGGGGGCTAGGTTGACTGGCATGGTTGTCGCGGTCTGGAGAGCGCTCCCACAGGAGATCGGGCTCTGGAGAGCCCTCCTACAGGATGGGATCGGGTCATGCGGCCTGGCCGTGGCAGTGTTTGAACTTCTTGCCGGAGCCGCAGGGGCAGGGCTCGTTGCGGCCTACCTTGCGCTCGCCGCGCACGAAGGTTTCCGGTTTGGCTGCCGCCTGCGCACCCTGGGCGCCCTGAGCGGCCTGGCCGCCGCCTTCCCCCGACTGTCCGTCCTGCAGCGCCGAGGCTTCGGCATGGCTGAAACGCATGCGCCGTTCCGCTTCTTCGCGGCGGCGGCGCTCGGCTTCCTCCACCGCTTCCGGCTGCTCGATCTGCACCCGTGACAGCAATCGCACGACGTCGCGCTTGATGTTGGCCAGCAGCTCCTGAAACAGCACGAAGCTTTCGCGTTTGTATTCCTGTTTGGGCTGCTTCTGCGCGTAGGCCCGCAGATGGATGCCCTGACGCAGGTGATCCATGGGCGCGGTGCTCTTTCCAGCGCTGATCGAGAATCTGCAGCATGATCTGCTTTTCCACCAGACGCATGTCGATGTTCTGTTCCGACCACGCCGCTTCCTTGGCGGCATATTCCGCTTCGATCTGCTCGAGAATGCGCTGCTTCAGAGATTCCTCGTTGAGCTCGTCGTCTTCCTCGAGCCACTGCGCCACCGGCTGACGGCTGGCGAACTCGGTCACCAGGGCCTGCTCCAGGCCTTCCACGTCCCACTGCTCTTCCACGCTCTGAGGGGGGATGTAGTCCTCCACCAGCTCCATGACCACTTCTTCGCGGATGTTGCTGATGGTCTCGGAGATGTCTTCCGACGCCATGAGCTCGCGGCGCTGCTGATAGATCACCTGGCGCTGATCGTTGGCCACATCGTCGAATTCCAGCCAGGTTGTGCCAATCTGGAACTGCTGCGCCTTCCATTTGCGCTACAGCTTTCTCGATGGCGTTGTTGACCATGCGGTGCTCGATGGCCTCGCCCTGCTCCATGCCGATTGACTGCATCAGCCCGCGAATGCGGTCGGATGCGAAGATCCGCATGAGGTTGTCTTCCATGGACAGATAGAAGCGCGTGGAACCCGGGTCGCCCTGACGGCCGGCACGGCCGCGAAGCTGATTGTCGATGCGCCGGGACTCGTGGCGCTCGGTACCGATGATGTGCAGGCCGCCGGCTTCGATGACCTGATCATGGCGTTGCTGCCAGTCGGCCTTGAGCTGCTCGATCTGCTCGTCGGTGGGGTTATCCAAGGCGGCGACTTCCGCCTCCCAGTTGCCGCCGAGCACGATGTCGGTACCGCGGCCGGCCATGTTGGTGGCAATGGTCACGGTGCCGGGCCGGCCGGCCTGAGCGATGACCTCGGCTTCCCGTTCGTGCTGCTTGGCATTCAGCACGTTGTGCTCGAAGCCGCGGCGATCCAGCTCTTCGGACAGACGTTCGGAGGAATCGATGGATGCCGTACCAACTAGAACGGGCTGACCGCGCTCGATGCAATCGGCGATGTCTTCGACGATGGCATCGTATTTCTCGCCGATGGTCATATAGACCAGATCGTTGTGGTCTTTGCGGACCATGGGCTGATTGGTGGGAATGACGACGACGTCGAGACCGTAGATCTGGCGGAACTCGAATGCCTCGGTATCCGCCGTGCCGGTCATACCGGAAAGCTTGTCATACAGGCGGAAGTAGTTCTGAAAGGTGGTTGAAGCCAGGGTCTGGGTTTCGTTCTGGATGGACACCCCTTCCTTGGCTTCTATAGCCTGGTGAATGCCCTCCGACCAGCGCCGCCCCGGCATGGCGCGGCCCGTGTGCTCGTCGACGATGACTATGTCGCGGTCGACGACCATGTAGTGTACGTCGCGCTGGAACAGCACATGAGCTTTCAGCGCCGCATGCACGTGGTGCAGCAGACCCAGATTGGTGGCGCCGTAGAGGCTTTCGCCTTCTTCCAGCAGCCCCATGCGCACCAGTTCGTCCTCCACCCGCTGGTGGCCCGACTCGGTGAGTTCCACCTGACGGTTCTTCTCATCCAGCGTGAAATCGCCGTCCGGCTCGGCGTCCGGGTCAGCTTCGTTCTTGACCGCCTGTTGCAGCTTGGGCGCGAGCTTGTTGATCTTCAGATAGATCTCAGTGTTTTCTTCCGCCGGCCCGGAGATGATCAACGGCGTGCGCGCTTGGTCGATGAGAATGGAATCGACCTCGTCGACGATGGCAAAGCCCAGGCCGCGCTGATCTCGATCCTCCAGGGTGAAGGCCATGTTGTCGCGCAGGTAGTCGAAGCCGAACTCGTTGTTGGTGCCGTATGTGATATCAGCCTTGTAGCGGATCG
>JAXHLO010000025.1:0-166736 GCA_034522075.1 Gammaproteobacteria bacterium
GGGAACTACGCCATCAAGCTGACCTTCGACGACGGCCACGATACCGGCATCTATGCCTGGGACTTCCTGCGCGACCTGGGCGAGAACCTCGATCGCTACTGGCAGGATTACCTGACCGAGCTCAAAAGCGCCAATGCCTCACGCCTGCCGGCGATACCGGTGGGCCAATGGAATCCCAAAGCGTAAACTGCGGTCCAGTCTCAGCAGCACCGAGTCCCGCTCGTGTCACAGCAACGTCCGGTCAGTTTCGGTTACCGCAGCGTCTCAGCCGAGGAAAAAACCCGGCTGGTGGGCGGCGTGTTCGAACGCGTTGCCGAGCGCTACGACGTCATGAACGATCTCATGTCGCTGGGCACTCACCGCCTGTTCAAACGCATGACGGTGGAGATGTCCGGCGTGCGGCCCGGCATGCGCGTGCTCGATCTGGCCGGCGGCACGGGCGATCTGGCGGCCCTGTTCGCCGATGCCGTGGGCGACTCCGGCAGCGTCGTGCTGGCGGACATCAACCCCGCCATGATGCGCGTCGGCCGTGATCGGCTGCTCGATCAGGGACTCGCTCAGGTGGAGTTCTGCCAGACTTCTGCCGAGGCGCTGGCCTTCGCCGGGGCCGGCTTCGACTGCGTGGTCATCGGCTTCGGTCTGCGCAACTTCACCGACAAAGAGACCGCCCTGCGCGAGATCGCCCGGGTATTGAAACCCGGCGGCGTGCTGTTGATCCTGGAGTTCTCCAAGCCCGAAAACGGCTTGCTGGAATCGGCCTATTCGGTGTTCCAGTCGCTGTGGCCCGGTATGGGCAAGCTGGTGGTGGGTGATGCCTCGAGCTATCAGTATCTGGTGGAATCCATCCGTGTGCACCCTACGCAGAAGGCATTGAAACTCATGCTGGAAGACGCGGGTTTTCAGGACGTGGAGTACCACAACCTGGCCGGCGGCATCGCGGCCATTCACCGGGGCGTACGGCCATGACCAGCGCGGACCGGGCGGCCGGCCCCGAGGCCGTACTCGCGGACATGCTGGCAGAACTGGCCAACCGCAGCCTGGACCTGGACCCGGCGAGCCGCGCCCGGCTGGCGGCACTGGAAGGGTCCCGCATTCAGCTCACCGCGCAGTTTCCCGGGTTCGGGCCCCGTGACTTCACACTCTCGGTGCAGGCGGGCCGGTTACGCCTGTTTCCCCATGCCCTGGAAGCCCCGCAGATCATCGTCCGCGGCAGCGCCGCCGACCTGGCGGCGGCCATATTCGGTGCCAGCGACAGCGCCCGGTCGCGCCTGGAAATCGATGGAGACCACAATGTGCTGCAGGAGCTTACGGCGGCCGTGCACGGCTATCGTCCGGACCTGGACGGCCCGTTGAGCCGCATGCTCGGCCCGCAGGCGGCAACGAGCGTTCTCGGCACGGCCGAGATGGCCCTGGCCGGCCTGCGTTCGGCGCTGGAAGGCGCCGGCAGCAGCATGCGCCAGAGCGCATCCCGGGCCTTCGTGGACCGCGCCGAGGCCAACCGCCTGATCGACGATCTTGACGATCTGCGCCAGCGCATCGACCGCCTGGGAGCGCGGGTGGCAGCCCGGGAGCAACGCAAGGCTGAGCCGTGAGAGCGCTGCGCCGCCTGGTCAAGGTGATCTGGACGGTCAGCCGCTACCGGCTCGACACCCTGCTCGACGGCGACGGTGACACCGCCAGTCCGCTGCCGCCCCGCTACCGCGCCCTGCTGCGCGCCGCCCCGTCACGGCTGATTCCCATCGGCAACCGATCCCGCGGCGCGCGCCTGCGCCTGGCCCTGGAGCACCTGGGGCCGGTGTTCATCAAATTCGGCCAGCTCATGTCCACCCGGCGCGATCTGATCCCCCTGGACATCGCCGACGAACTGGCACGGCTGCAGGACCACGTGCCGCCGTTCGCCGGGGCGGATGCGCGCCGCCTGGTGGAGCGGGCCATCGGCCAACCCATAGAGGCCTCGTTCGGCTACTTCGAACTCGACCCGATCGCCTCGGCCTCGGTCGCACAGGTTCATGCCGCGGCTCTGCACGACGGCACGCAGGTGGTGGTCAAGGTCGTACGGCCGGGTATCGAGGCCGTGATCCGCGAGGACATCGAACTGCTGCGCATGCTGGCCGAATTTCTCGAGGAGCACTCCCGGGAAGCGCGGCGATTGCACCTGTGCGACGTGGTCAACGACTATGAGCACACCATCCTCGACGAACTCGACCTGCAGCAGGAAGCCGCCAACACGGCCCGGCTGCGCACCAACTTTGCGGATTCGCCCCTGCTCTATGCGCCGCGCGTGTACTGGGACCTGACCCGGCGCAACGTGCTGGTGCTGGAACGCATCCACGGCATTCCCATCGGCGACATCGAGGCCCTCAAGGCCCGCGGCACCGACCTCAAGAAGCTGGCGGACCGCGGCGTGGAAACCTTCTTCACCCAGGTATTCGAGCACAACTTCTTCCACGCCGACATGCATCCCGGGAACATCTTCGTGGACGTGCGTGACCCGGCCAACCCCAGCTACATCGCCATCGACTGCGCAATCATCGGCTCCCTTACCCGGGAAGATCAGGACTACCTGGCGCGCAACCTGCTGGCCTTCTTCAACCGCGACTATGCCGAGGTAGCCCGCCTGCACCTGGAATCCGGCTGGGTGCCCGATGAGACGGACCCGCACGAGTTCGAACGGGTCATCAAGGAATTGTGCGAGCCCATCTTCGCCAAGCCCCTGAACGAGATTTCCTTCGGGCTGTTTCTGGTGCAGCTGTTCGACACTGCGCGCGAGTTCAACATGGAAATTCAGCCCCAGCTCGTGCTGCTGCAGAAAACCCTGCTCTACATCGAGGGCCTGGGCCGGGAGCTCTATCCCGAGCTCGACCTGTGGGAGACCGCCAAACCCTTCATGGAGCGCTGGGTGGCCCAGCACGTCGGCCCCGCCGCAGCCCTGCGGGAATTCGCCGAGCACGCGCCGGCCATTCTCGAGCAATTGCCCCGGCTGCCGGCGCTGATCGCCCGCACCGGCACCCAGTTACGTCAGCTCGAGCGCGCCATGGAGCGACACAACACCAGCCTGCGCAGCGTGGAGAAGCGCCTGGACAAGCTAGATCGCCGCTGGCGCGGCCGGCGGCTGTCCGGCGCCGCTTTGATCCTGGCCGCTACCGTTCTACTATGGGCGCCCATCAGAGACTCCCTGCAGAGCGGTCACGAACTCAGCACGCTGGCAGGATTGGCGAGCGCAGCACTGGGATCGCTGCTGCTGCTGCGCCCGTGAGGTTCAACCCATGACCAGCCGCGACCGCGACATCATCGACGCCCTCAATGCGGTGCTCATTGCCCGCCGCGAGGCGGATCCCGACGATTCCTACGTCGCCTCGCTGTACGCCCGGGGGTTGAACCGGATTCTCGAAAAGGTTGGCGAAGAGGCCACGGAGACCATTCTGGCGGCCAAAGATGCCGACCCGTCCGCACGAAATGACGCCCTCATCGGCGAAGTGGCCGATCTGTGGTTCCACAGCCTGGTCATGCTGGCTCACCTGAACCAGGACCCGGCCTGGGTGCTGGATACCCTGGCAGAGCGTTTCGGCCTGTCCGGCCACGAGGAGAAGGCGGCGCGCCGCGACCATTCCGGCCAATAGCCCATGGCCGACAGCGTGGCCTCGGTGTCACAATGCCATGACTCGACAGCCTGCATAGCTCGCGCAGCGGCGCCGAGACGTTCAGCACATATAGCGCGAAGCCAGGCGGTCAGCTGCTAGGCGCGTTCGCGCCGCCATAGCCCAGCTACGGGTAGCGGACGCAACAACGCAGATGGCCGCCTGAGCTCTCGCCCGCAGGGAGCCCCTCAAAAGCGCCATCGCCGCGTTGCTGCCCTTGGCAATGGGGGAGGCCATTCCCTGCGGGCAGCGCCTTGCGCTGACGCTTTCGAGGGCTCGACACGCGCTAAACATCTCGGCGCAGTACACTGACGGCAAACACACGGAGTAGATCATGTTTGGAGGATTCGGACTCACGGAGCTGCTGGTCGTTCTGGCCATCGTGCTGCTGATCTTCGGGCCCAAGCGCCTGAAGTCGCTGGGCTCCGACCTGGGCAACGCCATCAAAGGCTTCCGCAAAGCCGTCAGCGACGACGACAAGCCCGCAGATAGCGATGATCCACGGGTCATAGAAGGCGATTCGGAGGAGCAACAGCAACACAAGACAGAGACCAAGCAAGACACGAATGTTTGACATCGGTTTTCCCGAGCTGCTGCTGATCGCCATCGTCGGTCTGCTGGTGATCGGCCCGGAACGCCTGCCGGAGGCCCTGCGCACACTGGGCCTGTGGATCGGCCGCATGCGCCGCAGTTTCACCAACGTGAAAACCGAGATCGAGAAAGAGATCGGCATGGACGAAATCCGCCGCCAACTGCACAACGAGGCGGTGATGGAAGAGATGAAGCGCATCGAGCGCGACGTGCGCGATTCCGTACATGCGGCAGAGGGCGCGCCCTCATCACGCACCCAGGGTTCGGCTGCGGTGACCGCCGATAGCGCCGCCGATGCGGCTGCCCAGGCCCCAGCGGTACCGGCACCGGAGCGCGAAGCCGGCCAGGAGCCGGCCCAGGAGCCGTCCCAGGAAAAGAGCGAGGAGCCACCCCCGGAGCGGACTCAGGCAGACGACGCCCGACATGGCTAAGCCCGACCCGCGGGACCACGACGCCCAGGTGGAGACCAACGAACAGCCGTTCCTGGATCACATCATCGAGCTGCGCCAGCGCATTCTGCACGCCCTGCTGGTGGTACTGGTGCTGTTCTTCCCCATCTACTATTTCGCCAACGACATCTATCAATTCGTCGCCGCACCCTTGCTGGCCCATCTGCCCAGCGACTCGGGCATGATCGCCACCGAAGTGGCGTCGCCGTTTCTCACGCCGTTCAAGCTGGCCGCAGTCACCGCGGTTTTCGCCGCCATGCCGTTCATCCTGCATCAGGCCTGGGCATTCGTCTCGCCGGGCCTGTATCTGCACGAAAAGCGTTTCGCCATGCCTCTGCTGGTGTCGAGCATTGCGCTGTTCTACTCCGGCATGGCCTTCGCCTACTTCCTGGTCTTCCCGCTGGTCTTTCAGTTTTTCACCGCCGTGACCCCCGTGGGTGTGACGATGATGACGGACATCAACCGTTATCTGGATTTCGTTCTGAAGATGTTCTTCGCCTTCGGCATCGCCTTCGAAATTCCTATCGCCATCCTGCTCATGGTCTGGACCGGACTGTCCACGGCCGAAAGCCTGAGCAGGAAGCGTCCATACGTCATCGTCGGCTGCTTCGTGGTGGGGATGCTGCTCACGCCGCCCGACATCATCTCCCAGTTGCTGCTGGCCGTACCTACGTGGATGCTTTTCGAGGTAGGGGTCTATCTCGCCCGGTTCGTCCAGCGCCGGGCCGAGGAAGCCCCTGAGCCGGAAGAGGAAGTCTCACATGCCGATGCCGCGGAGTCGGACGAGGGGCCGTCGCAGGGCTGACACGTCGTTGGCGGCGATCCCTGAGCAACACTTTACTTCGCGTTGGCGTGGTTGTAGTCGGACGGACTCATACGCCGCCGGGAGCCTTAAAGCTTCGTAAAGTGTTGCTCAGGGCTCGCCAACCCACGCCCTTTCAGCCCCCTACCGGCAGGGGTGTGTGAGACTGACACGTACCGCACTGTCGCTTGTCAGGATGACGCAGTTTCCTGTGGTGACGGCGCTGCCGTACGGCGGCCCGGCGGCCATCTGGATAAATCAATCTGATACGGAGCACATCCCGCAGCCTCTCCCCAACGTCGTTGTTGGATGGACGGTGATGGGTGGGCGGCGACGGAGGAACGCTTGCTGGAGCTTTCAGGCTCCCATCTACAAACGAACCCGTCCAACGGCAATGTCGCCACGCGTAAGCAAGCGTTCCTCCGTCACCGACCGGCCGCCCATCCCACCGACCAATCCAACCGGCAGCCCGGCAACCGCCTCACCGTTCCAGCAGAAACGTCACCGGCCCATCGTTGACCAGCGCCACCTGCATATCGGCACCGAAGCGCCCGGTAGCCACGTCGGCGTGATGCTGCCGGAGTTCGGCGACGAACTGCTCGTAGCAGCGCTCGGCATGTTCCGGCGGCGCGGCACTGGAGAACCCGGGCCGGTTGCCGCGGCTGGTATCGGCGGCCAGGGTGAACTGGGACACCACCAGCACGCCGCCGCCGATGTCGGCAACGGAACGGTTCATGGGCTTGTCAGCGTCCGGAAAGATACGCAACGCCAGCACCTTCGCGGCCAGCCAGGCGATCTGCTCGGGGCCGTCGTCGCGCTCGACGCCGAGGAAGACGAGCAAGCCCGGACCGATGGCGCCAACGGTTCCGCCGTCTACGGTGACCTGGGCTTCGGCCACACGCTGCAGCAGCGCCTTCATCAGCCGTTGGAGGCAACCTGACTGCTGCGCCCCGCGCTCTTGCGCTGGTGTTCCTTGAGGAAACGCTTGCGGATGCGGATGGTCTTCGGCGTGATCTCGACGAGTTCGTCCTCGTCGATGAACTCGAGCGCCTGTTCCAGGCTCATGCGCACGGGCGGGGTCAGCAGGATGTTCTCGTCACTGCCGGCTGCGCGCACGTTGGTGAGCTTTTTTTCCTTCAGAGGATTCACCGTGAGATCGTTCTCACGGCTGTGAATGCCCACTACCATGCCTTCGTAGATTTCATCCCCCGGGCCCACCATGAGACGGCCGCGGTTCTGCAGATTGAACAGGGCAAACGCCACGGCCTTGCCTTCGGCATTGGCTACGAGCACGCCGCTGTTGCGCCGTCCCAGGTCCACGTCGATGCGTTCGCCGTAGCCGGCGGAGCCGAACGTGAGGATACCGGTACCGGAGGTCATGGACAGAAACAGCGGCCGATAGCCCATGAGGCCGCGGGTCGGCAGCCGGTAGCGCAGCACCACCCGGCCCAGGCCGTCGCTGCCCATGTCGGTGAGTTCGCCGCGGCGCTCGCCAAGGCTTTCCATGACCTTGCCCTGGTATTGCTCCTCGACATCCACGGTGACGTGCTCGTAGGGTTCCATCACCTGGCCGTCCACCTCTTTGGTGATGACCTGGGGCCGGGAGACGGCCAGCTCGTAGCCCTCCCGGCGCATGGTCTCGATAAGCACGGACAGGTGCAGCTCACCACGGCCGGAAACCTCGAAACGGTCACGGTCGTCGGTTTCCTTCACCGACAGCGCCACGTTGTGGGAGGCCTCCCGCCACAGGCGCTCCTTGAGCTGCCGGCTGGTGAGATAGTCGCCTTCGCGGCCGGCGAACGGAGAGGTGTTGACGCAGAACATCATGGTCAGTGTGGGTTCGTCCACCACCAGCGGCGGCAGGCCCTCCACCGCTTCCGGGGCACACAGGGTGTCGGAGATGCCGATGTCCTCCACGCCCGTCACGCAGACGATGTCGCCCGCAGCAGCCTGGGGCCGCTCGGTGCGTTCCAGACCGCGGTAACCGAGAATGGTCAGCACCCGGGTACGCCGGGTGCCGCCGTTGCGGTCCACGGCCACGATGGGCGTATTGCGCTCGATCTGGCCGCGGCGGATGCGGCCCACGCCCATGACCCCCAGATAGCTGGAATAGGCCAGGGAGCTGATCTGCATCTGGAACGGACCGTCGGCGTCCACGGCCGGCGCCGGGACGTGCTTGACGATGGCATCGAGCAGCGGGGTCATGTCGTCGCTGAGCTGATCCGGCTCGGGGCCGGCCTGGCCGAGCAGCGCCGAGGCATAAATGATGGGGAAGTCGAGCTGCTCGTCGGTCGCACCGAGGCTGTCGAACAGGTCGAACACCTGGTCGATGACGCGATAGGGATCAGCGCCCGCACGGTCGACCTTGTTCACCACCAGGATGGGGTGCAGGCCGGCGGCAAAGGCTTTCTGGGTAACGAAGCGGGTCTGGGGCATCGGGCCATCTACCGCGTCCACCAGCAGCAGCACGGAATCCACCATGGACAGGATGCGTTCGACCTCGCCGCCGAAGTCGGCGTGGCCGGGGGTATCGACGATGTTGATGCGATGCCCGCCGTACTCGATAGAGGTGTTTTTCGACAGGATGGTGATTCCGCGCTCGCGTTCGAGCTCGTTGGAATCCATGATCCGGTCCTGGGATTCACCGCCGATGGTACCGGTCTGTTGCAGCAGACGGTCTACCAGCGTGGTCTTGCCGTGGTCCACGTGGGCGATGATGGCTACGTTACGCAGCTCATCCGGGTTGTGCTTACTTTGCGACACTGATCTTATCCTACTAGACTGCGCGGCCCGGTCAGATGACCTGCCGGGCGACGAAACGTTCACTGACCAATCGGGGAAACGCCTGAGCAGGCCTCCCAGCGGAGTACCGGCTCGCAGGGGCGGCCCGAAGGGGGCATGCCCGTGGGGGCGGCGATTATGACTGAATCAAGGCAAGTTGTCGCGCGCCGCGAACGACCCCCGAAGGCCGTGGCACTGATCTCCGGGGGCCTGGATTCCATGCTGGCTGCACGCGTGGTCATGGACCAGGGCGTGCACGTAGAGGGCCTGAATTTCTACACGGGCTTCTGCGTGGAAGGCCATACGCACGCCATCCGCGAACGCAAAAGCAAGGCGCCGAAGCGCAACAATGCGCTATGGGTAGCCGAACAGCTCGGCATCAAGCTGCACATCGTCGACGTCATCGACGAATACAAGGACGTGGTGCTGAACCCCAGGCATGGCTACGGGGCCCATCTGAACCCGTGCCTGGACTGCAAGATCTTCATGGTGGACAAAGCCCGGGCCTGGGGCTTCATGGCGGACAACGACTTCGATTTCATCATCACCGGCGAAGTCATGGGTCAGCGGCCCAAAAGCCAGCGCAAGGAAACCCTGCCCCTGGTGGCCCGGGAATCCGGCGCCGACGACCGGCTGCTGCGGCCGTTGTGCGCCAAACATCTGCCGGAGACCCTGCCGGAGCGGGAAGGCTGGGTGAAGCGCGACGAGCTCTACAACTTCCACGGCCGCAACCGCAAACCCCAGCTCGAGCTGGCCCGACGGCTCGGCTTCACCGATTGGGCACAGCCGGCGGGCGGCTGCTGCTTCCTGACCAACGCGGATTACTCCGCCAAACTCGAGGATCTGTGGCAATGGCGCGGCCAGCGGGACTACGAGCTCGACGACATCATGCTGCTCAAAGTGGGTCGGCATGTGCGCCCGTCGCCGGCCTACAAACTGATCATCGGCCGCGAGGAAGGCGAGAATCGCTACCTGGAAGGCTATCGCAGGCAGTTCATCGCGCTGCGCCCGTTGAGTCACCGGGGTCCGCTGGCCCTGCTGGACGGCACACCCGGCGCAGACGACCTGCCGCTGGCCGCCCGCGTGCTGGCCCGCTACAGCCAGGGCCGGGATACGGCCCGGGTCCAGGTGAGCGTCGAGCGTCCCGACGGCAGCGGCGAAGTGCTCGAGGTGACGCCCATGCCCCCCCATGAAGTGCCCGAAAAATGGCATATCTAGCCTGTCCTGGCAGAGCGTACTAGTGTCCACCGCGCGCCTCGACGCACTCGGCCTGCTCTGTCCCCTGCCGGTGATCCGCACGCAGAACGAGGTGCGTGACCTGGCTGCCGGCACGGAGCTCGAAGTGCTGGCGACCGATCCGGGTGCGCTGCACGATATTCGTGCGTGGTGCCGCGTTCACGGCCATGACTACCTCGACGACCAGCCGTGCCGCGATCCCGGGTGCGGGTCCGACCAGGCGCATTTCCATATCCGATTGCGTGTGTCAGACTGAACGGAGGGCGCGTGGGGGACGCGTTTGCCTGGTGTACCGCCAGAAATCGGAGACACGGCAACGCAACAGAACGCACCGTAACGCACCGATATGGTGCATAGGTTGCTTTGTGTCGAAAGAGAGCACTGTTATGGTGCATAGGTAAGTGTTCACACACTTCCCGCCTTCCACCGAACGGTACGGCACCCGTGGCACACTTATTGCGCATTCTATTGGAACGTCCGCGGCTGGATGAACCGAGTCCGGTCACGGCGCCCCAATCCGAGGCGCGCTGGCCGACCGGCAGGCCGCCGGAAGGAACCCACCATCAGGAGCAGGTAACGAGATGTCCGAAAACACACTGAAAATGATCAAAGACCACGACGTGAAATGGGTGGATCTGCGATTCACCGATCCCAAGGGGAAGGAACAGCACACGACCGTACCTGCTCCCCGGCTCGATGCCGACGCTCTGCAGGACGGCTTCATGTTCGACGGGTCGTCCATCCAGGGTTGGAAGACCATCAACGAGTCGGACATGATCCTCATGCCCGACGACGAAACTCCGGTGATCGATCCGTTCCGCGACGACACCACCCTGAACCTGCGCTGCGACATCGTCGAGCCCAGCACCATGCAGCCCTACGACCGCGATCCCCGCTCCATCGCCAAGAAGGCCGAGGCCTACCTGAAGTCTTCCGGTGTGGGCGACACCGCCTTCTTCGGTCCGGAGAACGAGTTCTTCGTCTTCGACGACGTCCGCTGGAAGGTGGAAATGAGCGGCTCGTCCTACACCATCGGCGCCGAAGAAGCGGCCTGGTCGTCCCATTCGGAATTCGAAGGCGGCAATCTGGGCCACCGTCCGTCCATCAAAGGCGGCTACTTTCCGGTACCGCCGGTGGATTCCGCCGCGGACCTGCGCTCGGCCATGTGTTCGGCCATGGAGGCCATGGGGCTGATTACCGAGGTGCATCACCACGAGGTGGCCACCGCCTGCCAGAACGAGATCGGCGTGCGCTTCAACACGCTGGTGAAAAAAGCTGACGAAGTGCAGATCTATAAATACTGCGTGCACAACGTGGCAGACGCCTACGGTAAGTCGGCGACCTTCATGCCGAAACCGCTGGTGGGCGACAACGGCAACGGCATGCACGTGCACTCCTCCATCGCGAAAGGCGGCACCAACCTCTTTCACGGCGACAAATACGCCGGCCTGTCGGAATCAGCGCTGTTCTATATCGGCGGCATCATCAAGCATGCCAAGGCCATCAACGCCTTCGCCAATGCCAGCACCAACTCCTACAAGCGCCTGGTGCCCGGCTTCGAAGCCCCCGTGCTGCTGGCCTATTCGGCGCGCAACCGTTCCGCGTCCATCCGCGTGCCGTACATTCAGGGCGGCAACCCGAAAGGCTACCGGGTCGAAGTGCGCTTCCCTGACAGCACGGGCAATCCGTATCTGACCTTCGCCGCCATGCTCATGGCCGGACTCGACGGCATTCAGAACGAGATCAATCCCGGTGAAGCGCTGGACAAAGACCTTTACGATCTGCCGCCGGAAGAGCTGACGGGCATTCCCACCGTGGCGCATTCGCTGGAGGAAGCCCTCGACGCCCTGGACGAAGATCGGGAGTTTCTCAAAGCCGGCGGGGTGTTCAGCGACGGTGCCATTGATGGCTACCTGGACCTCAAGCGGCAGGAAGTGGATTACCTGCGCATGCTGACCCATCCGGCCGAGTTCGAGATGTACTACAGCGTCTGATACAGACGTCGAACCTGCGGTCCTCAAGAAAAGCCCTATTTCTTTACGAAATGGGGCTTTTTTTCGCATCTGCGATGTCTAAATTCTGGTGTAATCGACCTGGTCGCGCATCACCGGATGGCGAGGTAACCCTGATGATTCAATTGCGTACAGACTGTTCGTGGTATCGCTGGCCGAGCGCCGCCGCCCTGCTCGGCAGTATCGCCCTGTGCCTGGCAATGCTCGGAGCTGCTCCCGCCGAGGCCAACGGCAGGATCTACAAGACCGTGGACGAAGACGGCAATGTGGTATTCACGGATGTGCCGCCGCGCCCGGAGCAGCGCGGCGAAACCGTTGACCTGAATTCGGGCAACAGCTTCACCCCGCCGGAACGCGAAAACGACGGCATTTCCCTGGAAGCCTGGCGCGGCGACGAGCCTGCCGGCCCCGAGGACGAGGAAGAGACGGTCACCCGCTACAACTCCCTGCAGGTGGCCAGTCCGCAGAATGACGCCGCCGTTCGCGACAACGCCGGCAACGTCAGCATCACGGCAACCGTCGACCCGGATCTGCAGCCCGGACATACGCTGCAGTTATTCCTCGACGGCGAATTGCAGCAATCCGGCGGCACCACAACCTTCCAGCTCAGCAACGTAGACCGCGGCACTCACGAAGTGCAGCTGCGCATCGTCGGGCCCGGCGGCGAGATCCTGATGACCAGCCCCGGCTCGGTATTCCACCTGCAGCGGCGCTCGGTGATCCTGCAGCCGGGGGGCGCACGGGGCAACTGAAGCCGGGCCCTGGCCGCGCCATGGCGGCGATGGCCGTTGACCCGGACAGCTCGATGCACTATTTTGGCACAAACGGCGTCGGCGCGCAGAACCGAACAGGCGCAGACGCGGCTGCAGTACCACCCCTGACCAGCCAGCAGGTATCCTGCATTCAACCGGAACGCCGGATTTTCAATGCTCAAAAAGAAAGTGAGCACTAACATCATAATGTTCCGACAGTGGCCATGAATTGGACCGCTTCTTGCCTCACCTTGGTACCCGGCCCGCTACCCGCCGGGCCATAACGAGTCACCAGGCGCGCATGACCAATCTCAACAAGGTGGACGTCCTCGACTATCTGAGCACTGCCGTCATGGTGCTCTCCGCAGACCTGCGCGTGTGCTACCTGAATTCAGCGGCAGAATCCCTGCTCGGCTGCAGCGAAGGCCGGTCGGCCGGCAGCCCGGCAACAGACCTGCTGAGCGCCGAAGACCATGATCTCTTCGATGGTTTCGGCACCGTGGCCGAAACGGGTCAATCGGTAACCCGGCGCGGGGCGGAGTTTCGAACCCGGGACGGCAGCGAGGTGGTGGCAGACCTGACCGTTTCCCTGGAACAGAGCAGCGGCCACCTGATCGTGGAGTTCCAACCCATCAACCGGTTGATTCGCATCAACCGCGACGACCACGCCGTGTTTTCTCAGGAAACCACCCGCAAGCTGGTGCGCGGACTGGCGCACGAGATCAAGAACCCCCTGGGCGGCGTGCGCGGAGCCGCCCAGCTTCTCGAGCGCGAGCTCGACGAAGCCAGGCTGACCGAATACACGCGGGTGATCATAGACGAAGCAGACCGCCTCAAGGCGCTGGTGGACCGGATGCTCGGCCCCAACCGGGAGCCGGAAACCCGGCCGGTAAACGTCCATTCGGTGATCGAACATGTGATACGCCTGATCGACGCGGAAAGCAGCGGGCGCATCGCCTTCCGGCGCGACTACGATCCGAGCCTGCCGGAAGTACGGGCGGACGAGGCGCAGCTCATCCAGGCCATGCTCAACATCGTCGCCAATGCCGCCCAGGCCCTGGAAGGCCGGGCCAACCCCACCATCAGCATACGCACGCGCATCGTCCGCCAGTTCACCATCGGCGCGCGGCTGCACCGCATCGTGCTGCAGATCGACATAGCCGACAACGGCCCCGGCATTCCAGCCGATATGCTGGAGCGCATGTACTTCCCCATGATCAGCGGCCGTCCGGAAGGCACCGGCCTGGGGCTCGCCATCACTCAGGCCATCATCGGAGCGCATGGCGGCATCATCGAGTGCGAAAGCCGGCCGGGGCGCACCTGCTTCTCGATATTCCTGCCCGTGGAGGGTGCCGGCGTGGCCACTGAAGCACTTGAGGAACAGGTCAATGAGTAAACGTGTGTGGGTCGTGGACGACGACCGGTCCATCCGCTGGGTGCTGGAACGCGCCATGTCCCAGGCCGGCATCCCCATTACGGCGTTCGCCTCGGCAGATCACGCCATGCACCATCTGGACGACGAGCGCCCCATCGCCGTGCTCACTGACGTGCGCATGCCGGGTATGGACGGCATGGATTTCATCAACCGCATCCACGACGCTTACCCTGAGCTGCCGGTGATCGTCATGACCGCCCATTCCGACCTGGACAGCGCCATCAACGCCTATCAGAGCGGCGCCTTCGAGTATCTGCCGAAGCCCTTCGACGTCGATGACGCCATCGCCATCGTGCGCCGCGCCATTACTTTCGCCGAAGAGTCCGAACCGCGCCCCCAGCCTGCACAAGCCCAGCCCGCTCAGGAGATCATCGGTCAGGCGCCGGCCATGCAGGAGGTGTTCCGCGCCATCGGCAGGCTGGCCAGTTCCAACGTCACGGTGCTCATCCGCGGCGCATCGGGTTCCGGCAAGGAACTGGTGGCCAATGCCCTGCACCGCCACAGCCCGCGGAAAGACGGCAGCTTCGTGGCATTGAACATGGCAGCCATTCCCCGCGAACTGGTGGAGTCGGAACTCTTCGGACATGAAAAAGGCGCCTTCACCGGCGCCAACAATCAGCGCGTGGGCCGCTTCGAGCAGGCCAACGGCGGTACGCTGTTTCTCGACGAGATTGGTGACATGCCGCCGGACACACAAACACGCCTGCTGCGGGTGCTGTCCAACGGCGAGTTCTATCGGGTCGGCGGTCATCAGCCCATCAAGGTGGATGTACGCATCATCGCGGCGACGCACCAGGACCTGGAGGAAAGGGTCCAGCAGGGCACGTTCCGCGAAGACCTGTTTCACCGGCTGAACGTCATCAGTGTGCACGTGCCCACGCTGGCAGAGCGCAAGGCCGACATCCCGCTGCTGGCCCGCTATTTTCTCGACAAGGCAGCCGAGGAACTCGGCGGCGAGCCGAAGATCATGCGCGCCGAGACCGAGGAGTATCTGTGCACCCTGCCCTGGCCCGGCAACGTGCGCCAACTGGAAAATACCTGCCGCTGGCTCACGGTCATGGCGTCCGGCCGTGAGATCCATCTGGAGGATCTACCCCCGGAATTGAAGACCGAACGCGATGCCGCGGCAGCGGGCGGCGGCGGCAGCTGGGAAGACGTACTGGAACAGTGGGCGGACGAAGTCCTGGCACAGCCGGGGCACGAACCACTGCTGGATACAGCGGTCCCGCGCTTCGAGCGCATCATGATCCGCACCGCACTGAAACATACCGGCGGGCGCAAGCGCGACGCAGCGGAACTGCTGGGCTGGGGCCGCAACACACTGACGCGCAAAATCGCCGAACTCGAGATGACCGACCTGTAGGAGCGGAGGCTTTCCGGCCGATCACAGACCGGGCCACAAGCCCGCCGGAAGGCCCTGTGGGTCAGGGCATTTCACCCCAGTAGATGATCCGGTCATGGCCGCGGAAGCGGCCGAAGGACGCCGTGGCCGCAGGATTCTGCAAACCCGTGCCGTGCCAGTCGAACTCGAGCCAGGGCACGACGTCCAGGGTCACCAGCACACTGCCGTCATTGCCGAACCCGGGTGCGGCAAGTGCCAGCGGTGCATCCGGATCGGCGGCCCCCTGCAGCAGGGTCGCCGCGGGTGCAGGCCCGCTCACGGACGTCTCGCCCGCGTCCAGGTTGCCGCTGAAATCAGACAACGTTGCGTCGGCGCCGGCATAGGCTGTGCAGGCGTCTGCCGGATGCCCTTCGAAGGCGGCACCCGTAAAGATCTGGGCAGCCAGCGGCACCCGCAGATCCTCGTTCTCCGGCCCCCTGGCCGGCAGCACGGCCAGGCGCCCGTAGACCACCCGGGTGGGATTGCCCAGCGCCCGGCCGTCGCAGGTTCCTGCGGCCAGGCAGTCGCCGGAACTGCCGGCATGACTGTCGAGACCCTGCAGCAGCGCATCGTTCAACGGATCAGCCACCACCAGGCCCAGTTGCAGCGGATCGAAGGGGCCGTCCGGCGCTGCCTCGCGGGCGAACGCCAGATCGTTCCGATCCACCGCCACCTCGCCGGCGCTCCAGGTGCCGCCCACGGCTGACAGGCGCCCGCCGCGGTCGACGCCGTCGTCACCCGCTTCGGCGGTTAAGGTCAATTCGGCGACCGCAGCGGCGCCCAATAAACCGGCATCATAGTTTTCCGTCACGCTGCCGCCGGCCGTCAGCGCCTGCAGCACGAATTCCAATCCCAGCTCCGGCTGATCCATGTAGGTATAAGCCCCGCAAGCGGCGCTGACCTGGGCGCTCAGCACATCGAAGGCAGCCGGATGGAAGCGGCCCACATCCACGGCCGCCCCGGGCACCGGCCCGCTGCCGAGATAGTCATCGTCTGCCACCGCGGGGCGCAGACGTATACTGCCCACCTCGTCGAATACCACGCCAGAGTTGAGGAATCGGCCGGCCACGCCGGTGGCCCCGAAAGCGGCACCGTTGATCACATCCCCGGTCGAGCCGTTGCGTCCGCCCGCCGGAAAGACCAGCGCGTCGCTGACCACGCGCACTCCCTCGGGCGGCAGCTCCCGGCCGAAGTTCGGCGTACGGTCGCCCTCGGCATCGCGGGCTTCCACCTCGACCTCGAAGGGCTCGCCGGCAGCCGTGAAGGCATCGCCGGCGGTGGATACGGCCCCGGGATTGGGCGTGCCGTCTGCCGCCCGAATGGTGGTAAAGACCAGCGCCGCGGGTTGCACCACGAACGTGTTACTGGCGCCGCTCACCACGTTATCGAAGCTGCCGCTGTCACTCATCTGTAAAGCGATGGCACCGGCATCCTTGTAACGTACGGCCACCTCCGCCTGGCCGGCGGTAAAGGTGACCGGCTGGGCTGCGCCGCCGACGGCCTGATCATTCACCGTGGCCAGCAGCGGACCCGAATCGGGATTCTCATAGGTCATGGTGAAGGCCAGCTGGCGGGAGGCCGAATAGCTTTCGATGATGCCGCACTGAGGATCATCCTCGGTGACGCCGTAGGCGGCCAGATGCATGGTGAATGTGCTGCCCGCCGCCTGAGTACCTACAGGATCATCTATCGGGCTGGGCGGCGGATTGGGCAACGCGTTGCCGGTAACGGTGAAACCGCTGGGGGCGAACAGCAGCATCCCCTCGGTATCCGTGTCACGGATATCCGGGTCCGCCGCCTCGAAGACGTCCACGTTCAGCAGAGCCGGGCCCTCCCGGTAGCGCAGCGCAAACGTCGCCCTGCCCGCATCGGCCGGGTCGAACTGATAACTGGCCGCGCCGTCATCGGCCGTGGCATCGGCAAAAATGCCATTGCCGGACAGCAGCGACCAGGTGCCGCGGCCCGTGCTGCTGGTCAGACTGATCTCGCCGTCATAGTCCGTGAGTACGGCGCTGGAGGCATCCAGCACGGCGACCTCCACCGGCTCGTCCAGGCAGTGAATGCCGGCGCCGTCGTGACTTACGGCAAAGGCACTGGCCGCGGTGAACGGCTCGGCCCGGCAGATCCGGGTCCGGTTCATGGCTCCTTCGATGGCTGGCCGGTCGAGCACCTGGGTATAGACGCGCACTTCATCGATGGCGCCGTCGAAAAAGTACTCGTTACTGCCGACGCGCTTGCCGACCGCCAGCGGATCCGTGGTCTGGATCAGTTCGGTGGGGCCGAAATTGTCCGCGGCGACCGGGCTGCCATCCACGTAGAGCTCGAGCCTGCGGCCGCTGAACACGCCGGCGACGTGAGTCCAGCGGTTTACCGCCGGCAGCGGCGCCGTCACTTCCAGGCGGCCGCGGCCGGTCTCCGCGCGCAACTTGAATTCACCGCCCTCGCTGAACATGCCCATCTGTGCCCGGCCGGAACCCCCGTCGTGCACCGACTTGGCCATGACCTGGCGCGTCCCCGCCCAGGCATCCGGGCGGATCCAGGCCATGTAGGTCAGGGCATCGCTGCCGTTCTGCCCCCCACGGTGATCCACCAGCACATGATCGTCCGTGCCATCGAATACCCCATAACGGCAGGTCCCCGGATCGCCGGCAATGGCCGGGGTATCGCGGGAAGTCACGGCGCCGCCGAAGGCGCTGCCGTGCCAGCCGGACGCCGAGTCGATTACTTCATCCGGCGTGCCATTCCAGCTCGTTTCGTCCATGGCAAGCTCAAGCACGGGCGCCACATCCGGTGTAGTCACGTCCTCCCAGGAGGTACCGATGCGCAGGCGGTCGATGATCACTTCATCGTCACCATCCAGATTCACCGAGCGAAAGCCGATACGGGAGAATTCGGTGATATTGCTGTCGCCGCGGGAAACAGCGTCCTCCGGCGGCTCCGTGGACAGAGACACGGGATCGACCCAGAGGCGGAACTCGTCGTAAACCGTGCGGCGGCCATTGTTGGGTTTCGACAGATGCCCCACCAGAAAGTAGGTGCGGCCGGGTTCGATATCCACCACGCTCACATGGTTGTTGGCCTGGGTGCGGGCGAAGAAGTCCTCCGGTGAGCCGCCGGTGCCGTCGTTCATCTTTACGCCGATATTCGGGGCCGCACCGAATCCGGCGTTCTCGAACCACAGAGCCACGAAGTCGTTGGCGTTCTGGGTTCCGGTGAAGCGCACCAGCATGCTCACGTAGACTTCCCGGCGGCGCCGGTCGTCGGCGATGCTGCGATAGGCTGCGAGGTCGTTGTTGCCGCGGAAGGCCAGGGCCCGGGCACCGCCGACCACGGCTTCCCCTGCGCTCGTGCGATACTCCAGCGGCTCGGCGCTGGTATCCACCACCTGCTGGACGCTGCCGCCCGCCCCGAGCCACGCGCCATCCCAGCCCTCGCCGCCGGCGCTGCCGTTGATGCTGCCGGCTGCGTAGTCCTCGAAATCATCGCCGGCTATGAGCTCAGCGGCCGCCGGGCCTGCCGCTGTTGCCAGCGTTACCAGAAGCGCCATGCAGCCTTGCCGACACCCGTTCCAATGTCTCACGGCACAGCCCTCACCAGTACACGGCGTTCCGCGACGAAATTACCGCTTTCACAGCGCCCGCCGCTTTCCAGTGTGTAGTGTGGCGTGGCGTCCACCACCTCACTGCGGCAGACCACCGTGGCCTGGCAGTCGTCGAGGCCCATGTCAGCCAGGTCCCAGGTCCAGCCGCCACAGGTTCCAGAACCCGCCGGGGCGAATACCCGGTTGAGGCCGAGCTGAGCACCGCTCTCCGCCGCCAGAAAGGCGCGGTGGTTCACCACGTTCTGAGCGAACACATCGCCGGACGTACGCACCATGCGGGTAATGGCCACCACAAGCCCGGCCACCACGACGATGAGGAATATGGCGGCAATCAGGCCCATACCGCGCTGGGAACGGGGACTACGGGACATTGCGCACCCCCACCAGATGCGACAAGTGCACGCTGTCGTCGCCGCGTGCCAGGCTCAGATCCAGCGCCACCACGGCATTGCGGGTCAACGTAGCGCCGCTCAAGGTGAACGGTACGGTACTGCTGATCTGCTCGCTGACCAGCGCCCGGTCCGGCAGCCCGGCCGGCAACGAGGCCGGCCCGGGTTGTGCTGCGGCGAACCCGTAATCCACGTAGCGGTACAGGGCACCGCCGTCCACGCAGTAGCTCACCGGCCCGGTAACCAGAAAATAGCGGCGGGTGGGCGATTCGCTGGTAAAGCGATGAGCCGAATCGAAGGTGACGGTGACCTCGTTGTCCGCATCCGGCGCCGACACAGAAGCCGGCGGGCTGACGGGCCCCGGCGAGCTCAGGCTGTAGGCGCCGCTGCCCGGGTACACGGCGACGCGGACGTCCGCCGGCAGCGGCAGCGGGTCGATCGGTACGGAGCGGAACGTGGTGGCGGCGCCGGCCACCGGCAGCGTGATGTAGCGGGAGGCGCCGGCGACCGGAATGTACTCCAGGCAGGCGCCGCTGACCCGCACACTGCCCGGCAGGGCGTTGCGCAGCTCCCGGGTCAGCCGTTCGACGATGAAGCGGGCATCCGTGGCCAGTTCGCTGCGCGCTATGGTGGACCCCAGGCCCCGCCCGGAGTCGGCAATGAACCCCACCGTGCCCAGGGCAAGAATGCCCAGGATGACGATCACGGTGACCAGTTCCACCAAGGTGAAACCACCCGTGCGCCGATGTGTCACCGCATACCTGTAGGGATACGGCGCCATCAGTAGTTGGCCCGGACAAAGGGAAAGCTGAGGGCGGCCTCGCCCGGCGGCGTGACCCGCACCGTGATCAGTTTGGCGTCGCTGGCGTCGTCCAGGCCGAAGGCGGTCACCTGGCTGCTGTCGAGATACGCCACCGAGATCTGCACCCGGTAACGCTGGTAATCGCTGCGCGGGTTCCCCTGCGCATCCAGCGGCGGCTGCTCGTCCAGCCCGTCATAGTCGTCCACATCGTCGAACTCGCTGCGCGGTTCACCGTCGTTGCCGATGCCGGAACAAGCCGTGGTCGCGGCACTGCAGGGCGGTACACCGCCCACCGGCGTGGCCTCGTCGTAGCGGCGCGCGCCGATTTCCTCGATGTAGGATTCCGCCAGCGCCACGGCTTTGGCCTGCCACAGGCCGTCACTCTGCCGCGCGAAGGCGAATGACAGGGCCTGGCCGATACCGAGCACGGCGATGCTGATGACCACCATGGTGACCACCAGCTCCACCAGGGTGAAGCCCCGGGCGAATGGCCTCCACTCAGTTGCAGGGCGCCTGGTTTGCATAGCCGCTGGGATAGATGCAGATGTCACGGGAGGTATCGCCGGAGACAGTGAGGGCGACGCCGTTGTCCACAGTGCCGGGGCTGGCACCGATGGCCACGGCTGTCAGATCACCGCTGTGGTCGAAGGACACCGACAAGGCATTGCCGGGGCCGAGGGTCGCGGATGCCGGCCCACTGACCGCAGTTATGGCCGTGTTGGCGGCATCCAGAGTTTCGCTGCGGATCACCCCATCCACGTCGGTGACCACCTGCAGTTGCCATTGTGCTGCGCTGCGGTTCACGGTCAGCGACACGGCCGCATCCTGACGGGATGTGGCAAGCTGCTGGGCATAACGCAGTTCGGCCACCAGGGCCTGGGAAACCACCGCCGGGGCATACATATCCGGCGACACCATACGCCCCATGGCCACCACGCCGAGCACGGACAGCAGCACCACCACGGCGATGAGCTCCACCATGGTGAAGCCCATCGACAGGCGGGGGGTGCTCACTGCGGCTGGCCGCGGCTGGCGCCCGATGACGCCGCCTTACGGCAGCGTGTCGGTGCCGGCGACGACCTGACCGGTGGTGGAGTCGTACGTCAGGGTACGAATCGTGTCCCCGGACGCCGTGGTCTGACCCGTGTAGTAGTACGCGTAGTTCGGCGCGTCCACTTCCGCCACATAGTCCACGCCGGCGCCGGCAGACGCCACATTGGCCAGACCGGTGGTGGTCGCGATACTGGGCGAACCTGCCTGCTGGACGTTGGTAAAAACGTCCACGCAGTCGCCAGCTGTGGTCACCGTGCTGGTACCGCCGCTGTTGTCGGTGGTGCCGTACGGAAAGCCGTCGGCGTTGGCGAGCAGACCGTTGAAGTCATCGGCGCCGGCGCCGCCGGGAATCTCGTCGGCCTCGGCCTCAGTGGCAATGGCCTTGGCGTGAAACAGCGACACGCCGGTCTGCAGGCTGCCGGTTACCGCCTGAAAGGCAGCCCCATGGGCCTCGTCGTCGATGTTGATGAAGCGCGGCAGAGCCGTCGCCGCCAGAATGCCGAGCAGGATGATGACCACCACCAGCTCGACAATCGTGAAACCTGAATGCTTCCTGTGCATGATCGTTCCTCGAAAGGTTTCCTGTTGTAACAGTGCCGCAGCCGTCCGCTGACGATGTGCAGGCTCTTGTGTTGAGATTAGTTCAAATTGGCAACTCTGCTGTGAAGCAGGTCTCATGTTCGCGATCTGGAGATCGCTCCCACGGGCTCAGCGGTTGGCGACTGCGGAGAGGTCCCACAGCGGCAGGAAGACGCCCAGGGCGAGAATCAGCACCATGATGCCGATGGCAATGATCAGCACGGGCTCCACCGCATCGGTGAGAGATTTGAGCTGATAGTCCACTTCCTCTTCGTAGAACTGCGCCGACTGTTCCATCAGTTCATCCATCGACCCGGTCTCTTCCCCCACGGCCATCATCTGCAGGACCACGGGTGAGAACATGCCGCTCTCCCGGGCCGTGACGGTGATACTGGACCCACGCTCTATGCCCTGACGCATGCCGTTGATGCGCTCGGCCATGTAGTCATTGCCGATGGCCCGGGCAATGACCTGCAGCCCCTGGGTGATAGGGACACCGGCGCGGGAAACCATGGCAAATGTCTGACAGAAACGTCCCAGATTGATGCGTTCGAAAATTCCTCCCAGGATCGGCAGGCGCAGCTTCAGCCAGTCCCAGTTGTACCGCCCGGAAGGGGTGGTTACGTAGTAACGAAAAGCAACATACGAACCCACGGTCCCGAGCAACAGGGCCGGCCACCAGGCCACCATGAAATCCGAGAAACCCATGATCACCTGAGTCTGCCAGGGCAGCTCGGCATTGAATTTATCGAATACCTTGGCAAACGCCGGAATGACGAAGACATTGAGAATGCCGATGGCCACGCCGATGGTGATCAGCACGAACGACGGGTAGCGGGTGGCGGTCTTGATGCGTTTACGGGTTTCCCGTTCCACCTCGAGGTAACCGGCGATCTGTTTGAACGCCTCATCGAGGCGGCCGGTGTTCTCGCCCACATGAATCACGCTGGCATACAGTTCATTGAACACGGTTGGATGCCGGCGCAGGGCCGAGGCCACGTCGGAGCCGCTCTCCAGGGTAGCCGACGCATCCATGAGGACTGCTTGCAGGCGTGGATTGCGGTGTGACTCCGCCAGCCCGCGCATAGCGCGATCCACGGGAATACCGGCCCGGGTCAGGCTCGCCATCTGGCGGCTGAGCAGAATGACCTCGTCCACGCTGACCTTGCGCTTGAACCAGCCGAACTGCCGGTCCGGCGCATCAGACTCCGCCTCGGCCTCCTCCTTGAACGACACCGGTATCAGTCCGGCAGCGGAAAGTTCCCGCGCCAGCGATCCGGCATCCGCCGCTTCCCGATGGCCGGTTACGGCCTGGCCGCCGGCATCACGGGCCTGATAACTGAACTCCGGCACAGCGTCAGAGCTCCGGGCCGGCCACGACGCGTATCCCGGCGCTGCGGGGGCCAGCCGGGAGCAGTTCCTCCACCTGGCCGGACAGCGCCAGAACCTCGGACAGCGTGGTGTCTCCATTCACCGCGTAGTCCAGAGCATTCAGCACCAGCGGGCGGAAACCCGGCTGCGCGCGCGCCTGACGGGCGAAAGCCCCGGCGTCGCCGGCACGCAGGCAGTTGGCCAGATCCTCATTGAACTCCAGCAGCTCGAAAACGCCGATACGCCCGAAGTAGCCGGTCTGATTGCACTGGTTGCAGCCGCGCCCGCGACTGAAAGCCAACTCATGAGCCTGTGCCTCGCCAACCACCGCGCTGAGCCAGGCATGCTGCTGGTCGTCCGGCTGGTCCGGCTCCGCGCAGCGGTCGCAGACCCGGCGGACCAGCCGCTGAGCTACTACCCCGCGCAGCGATGCCGCCACCAGATAGCCTTCCACGCCAATGTCCAGCAATCGTGTGGCGCTGGAGATGGCATCGTTGGTGTGCAGCGTAGAGAGCACCAGATGACCGGTCATGGAAGCGCGCAAGGCGATTTCCGCCGTTTCCAGATCGCGGATCTCGCCGAGCAGCACGATGTCCGGGTCCTGCCGCAAGGTGGCGCGCAGCACCGTGGCAAAGGTCAGGCCGATCTTGGCCATCACCTGAACCTGATTGATCCGCGGCAACTGATACTCCACCGGATCTTCCACGGTGATGATCTTCTTCTCCGGCGAGTTCAACTCATTCAGGGCGCCGTACAGAGTGGTCGTCTTGCCGCTGCCGGTGGGCCCGGTGACCAGCACCAGACCGTTGGGCCGGTTCACCAGGAAGCGGAAGCGGGCCAGCATTTCGGCTGACATGCCGACCGACTCCAGGTTGCCTGCGGCGCCGCTGTGATCGGCCAGACGCATGACTGCCGACTCACCGAACTGTACCGGCATGGTGGACAAGCGTACGTCGATTTCCTTGTTTTTAACGTGCACTTCGAAGCGGCCGTCCTGGGGCAGACGCTTCTCGGAGATATCCAGGCCGGCCATGAGCTTGAGCCGCGAAACCAGGGCACTGGCGATGCGGGCCTCTTTCACCGTTTGTTCCTGCAGAACACCATCCACCCGCTGGCGGATGCGCAGGACGTGCTCGTCGGGCTCGATGTGGACGTCCGAGGCACGGATCTGCACGGCGTCCTCCATGATCGACTGCAGCAACCGCACCACCGGGCTGCTGGCGTCGTCGTCGTCGGGATCGTAGCCCAGGGAAAACTGTTCGGTGGTCAGCTCACCTTCGAGTTCGCTGGCGAAGCTGACGATATCGGAGGTCCGCCGGTACGCCATGTCGAGCATGGCCATGAGCTCGCTTTCCCGCACAACGGCCACGTTGATGGGGGCACCGAGCTGCCGGGATATCTCATCGTAGGCGAATATGTCCATGGGGTCGGCCATGCCCACCACCAGCTCGCCGTCCCGCTCTTCCAGCAGCAGAGCCCGGTAGCGCCGCGCATAGGTCTCCGGCAGCCGCGCCACCACGTCCGGGTCAAAGCTGAACTCCTTCAGGTCGTAGAACGGCGCCTTCAACTGCTCGGAGAGAAACTCGAGAAAGCGGTCCTCCTCGATGCAGCCCATGTTGATGAGAATGCGGCCGAGCTTGAGACCCTGCTTCTTCTGCTCCACCAACGCCTGTTGCAGCTGCTCCTCGGTGATCTCGCCTTTGCTGACCAGCAGGTCGCCGATACGGATTTTGCGGTGTCCGGCCACTAACCCACATCCCCGTCAGCATGATCGGCGAGCTTTTCCCGCAATGCGGCACCAATGGCACCGGAACCGTCACTGCGTGCCAGGGCCTCGCGGAAGACGCCGGCGGCGTCCAGGCCCAGGCGTTCCTGGGACATCGCCAGCCCGGTACGCCAGCGGCCGCTGTCCGGCTGCAGTGCCGTCAGGCGCTGATACAGCACCATGGCCTCACCATGACTGCCGGTGCGCATGGCGGCGATCGCCAGCAGACCCAGATATTCCACGTCATGGCGTGCCTCGGTCACCCGGGGCCGCAGACGGGCATAGGCTTCGGCAAAGCGGCCGGATTCCAGCGCCCGGCGGGCGGCGGATTTTTCCATGGCCAGGTAATGGGAGCCGGTGCTGGGTGTTTTGCGCACTTCGGCTGCCGCTGCGACGGCAGCTTCGGCCGGCGCTTTCACCGCAGGCGCCGATACTGTCACCGCCACGCGCAATTCGGGCACCGGCACGGCCGCGCGCGGCGTTGCGTCTGGCGGCTGCCAGCGGCCGGCAACGACCCGGCTGTGCCTGGCCAGATGCTGCATGGCATCGCCCCAGGCGTCGGCGTCCGCCAGCAGGTCGGTATTCACCTGCGCCAGGGGGGCCGCCTGCCGCGACTCCAACGCTTGCCGGACCAGCCCGGTATCGTGCAGCAGCATGGCGCCTGCAGGCTGCATCTGCAGCACAACGGCGACCACACCGGCCGTCCAGGCGAACAGAAAAGCGGGGAAATAGACGGCACCGATAATTGCACGACGGTTCATGCAGTAGCCTCCCTGATACCTCAGCCGCGGCTGTTCAAAGCCCGCTTGAGATCTTTCATGCGGTCCATGCTGGCCTTGATGAAATCGCCGTGCTCCTGAGACTCCACGACGATGGGCTTGAGCAGAATGACCAGCTCGCTCTTGATGCCGGTCTGCGACTTCTGCTTGAACAGGTAGCCGAGCCCCGGTATCCGCCCCTAGCCCCGGTACCGCGCGCGTCGTCGTCGTCGCTGGAGTTCGGCATCAGGCCGCCGATTACGACGATCTGCCCATTGCCCGCGCGCACGCGACGATGCTGTCGAGACTCGCGAATCTGGCTGGCGGCCAGCGGCACCTGTTCGCCGCTGATGGTCTTGAGCTGTTCGCGCACCTCGCTGACGGTGGGATGGATGTGCAGAATTACGTCGCCGGCTTCACTGATCTGCGGCGTCACGTCCAGCGCAATGCCGGAAAAGAATGGTGTGAGCTCCGGTGAATCCACCGTATTGATGGCGCTGCCGGCGGTGACCGTATTGGTAGAGATGTCGGTTACGAAGAACTCGTCGTCACCCACTTTGATGACGGCTTTCTGATTGTTCACGGTGGCGATCCGCGGGCTCGACAGCACCTGCACGCTGCCCTGGGTTTTCAGCAGGTTGATGGCGGCTTCGAAGTCGCCGTAGCTGGCATTCAGTGTGAAGGCACTGCCCAGCGGATTGAAAAAGTCGGAACCGTTGCCGAACAGAAATTCGCCGGCTGTTGAGTGTTCGCTTCCTGCAGTGGTTACCACGTTGCCGGCTGCGTCCACACGGGTCGTCGGTTTGAACGTACCGCCGGATTCATCGCCGAACGTGTTCCAGTTGATGCCTGCCTGAAAGCCCTCGCGCAGAGTTACCTCGATGATCTTGGCCTCGAGAATGACCTGGCGATGCAGCGTGCTGGCCACCTGGCCCAGATAGGAACGCACGGCGTGCAGCGAGCCGGGACGGGCACGGACCACGGCGAGTCCCACCTGGGGATTCACCACCACCTGACTGCCGGTATCCTCCGCAACGATAGCGGTCAGGGTGTCGCCCAATTCCGCCCAGAAATTGGTATCGGCGCCGGTGCTGATGCTGGTGCCGACCACGCTGCCGCCGCTGCGGCCGCCGCTGCTGCTGCTGTTATCTCTCCCCCCATCCACATCGTCGTACCCGCGATCGCTTTGATTGCCGCGGGTGTCGGACACTTTGCCGGCGCTGACCTGCATTTCAGAACGGCCGGAGCGCTCCACGTTCAGGTAGTCGATCTGAAAAATCTCAGTGCGCAGAGCATCCGGATAGACCTGCAGCAGCCGGTCGGCACGGGTGTAGTCGTAGCCATACACGTCGCGCATGATCTCCATCACCTCCGGCACGCTCACGTCCTTGAGATCCAGCGACACGGTCCCCTCGATATCGGGATGGACGACCATGTTGTAGGGCGTGTCCTGGACCAGACCGCGGAAGAACTGCCGGGCGGAAACGCCGCTGACCTGCAGGTCGAAACGCGGTTCGGCCGCCGGCGCCTGTTCGGACTCCGGCGGCATCAGAGCGTCCAGCAGTGCCTCGGAGGCCCGCCGGTTGCGCTCCGCAATGCGCGCGTTTTCGACAATACCCGCCTCGAGTTCGGCCACCGACTCATCCACGCTGTCCGTGGACATGGCCGTTCGGGGACCTACCGAGCTGCAACCGCCCAGCAGCGCCAGCGCGCCGACAGCGATCATCCAGATCTGTAATTTCACCGTATTTCCTTATGCATCCCTGCATGGGTGAGGCTCAGCCGCATGGGGGCCGAACCGTTAACGCTCACCACCACGCCGTTGGCGTGGATTTCCCAGAGCTTCATACCGCGTCGCTCCTCGCCTTCGCTCATAGGCTGCCCGTCGATCACGGCCAGACGCCGGTCGGGACCGATGAGCAGCGACTGCAGAACCGGCCGGCCGCGCTGATCCGGCACAGCGGCCGGGGCCGCGGCCGTCAGGGGCCGGGTCGGATCGCGCAAACCCTCCGTCCCCGCCGCCGCGGCAATCGGCAGCAATGCCAGCAGCAGGCTGCTAAACGCCAATCCAGCTCTTGTCACGGCTCAATGTCTCCACCTGCAGAATGACCCGCGCACGGGGATAGTCATGGACTTCATAGCGGAGCGACCGCCAGCCCAGCCCCCAGGGTCCGCTTTCCAGTTCCCGCAGATAACTCACGACGTTGAAGTAACTGCCCTCGAATTCGAGCTGCAGCGGGTGGCGGAAAATCTGCTGGGGGGCATCCTGTTCCAGCGACACGGCGGCGTCCGGCTCGAGGCCAAGTTCCATGGCCTGTGCCGGCAGACTCTGCATGCGCAGCAGCTTCACGCCCTCATGACCGCGGATCATGTCCTCGACCAGGGCCGGCATGGTCTGCGGGTCGACGAAGCGGTTGAGCAACGTGCCCAGGGACAGATTCATGGCCTGCAGGCGTTGCTCGAGACGCTCGCGCTCGCGCAGCAGGCGCGCGTCGGGATCCTCCCCGCCTGCGGCCTGCAATCGCTCGGCTTCGGCCCGTGCCGCCTGCACGCGTTGCTCCAGCAGGGCAACGGCGTCGGCCTGGGCCTGGCGGTATGCGCCGAGCGGCTGGCCGGCGGCAAACGACCAGACAGCCCAGGTTACCGCCAGCAGAGCAGCGGCCACGAGAATGCGTTCGCGCAGACCAAGTCCCTGGTAACGCTGTGCCGCGTTGGCGGCATAGTGCTGCAAGCCCGGCAACTTCATCCGGAATGCTCCCTGGCCGGACCAACGATGTCGAAGCGCAGCAAGCCCGAATCCTGCGCCTCCAGCCGGAACTCATCGAAACGATGGCCGCGAAACCGCTCTCCGGCAGACAGGCGCTTGAGCAACTGCGGCACGTTCACGGGCTTTTCAGTCTCCCCGGACAAAGCGATATACGCGCCGCCGTCGCGCAACTCGATGCGCGACAGGGCTATACCCTCCATCTGTTGTGCGGCAAGTTCCGTCAGGTAGCCGGAGAAACCGCGTTCGCTGGCGCTTTCATAGCCCTGCACGGCTTCCACCAGCACGGCTTGGTTGCTGAACAGCGCTCGCAGGGTTTCCACCTCGCTGACCAGTTCGGGTTGTGGTTCCCGCTGCAGGTTATCGCGCAACCTGCTGTTGCCGGTGTCGAGGGTCTGCCATTGCGCCTGCAGTGCCCCCCGATCGTCGGCCAGCCACCAGCCGCTCACGGCCTGCCAGGCCGAAACCACGGCCAGCAACGCCGCCATGGCAGCCCATCCCGCCAGCAGCTGCCGCAGGCTGAGCGCCTCCCGCCGGGGTTTCAGGTCGTCGGCCAGCAGATTGACCTGCTGCATCATGCGGCGTCCTCCACGTCGGCGGCGTCGCGCTCATGGAGCATCCGCAGCAGCCCGCCCATAGCCGGCAACGCGGCCGTCAGTGCGTCGCGCTGTGCAGTGGTCGGCGCCTGCCAGTCGATGCTCGAGGGTTCCGGGTTGTGCAGCACCACGTCGTACAGTGAACCGAGTTCCTCACGCAGGGAACGAACCGCCAGCGGCAGCATTTCATCGAGATAATCCCGCACCCGGTCCTGCCAGCCTTCCGTGGTCGCCACGATGAGGGCATTGCAGGGCGACTGACCCATAGCGCTTTCGTAGTAGTCGATGGAGCGCTGGACCTGCAGCAGCAGCCGTTCGTTGAAGGATTCCCAGGCATCCGGCGACAGCTCGGCGGGAATACCGGAGATGCGCCGCGACAGAAACAGTTCCTCGCCGCGAGAAACGTTGATTACGCCGCTGCCGCCGGTCAGACGCAGCATGGCGACGGAGCGGTCCGCCTCCGGGTAAAGCCCGCAGGCCACGTTGCGCAGGGCCAGTTCGGTGATGTCGACGCTGGCGGCATTGATGCCGGCACCATGAACAGTGTCCAGCAACCGCTTCAGCGCATCGCGGTGCAGGGCCGCCACGAACACCATGGGACGGTCGCGGCTGGCCGACTGCGGCAGTTCGAAGATGTCGATGACAGCCTGCTCAACAGGAAAGTCCAGGTTGTCCTGCAGACGCCAGCGCACGGCATCTTTGCGCTCTTCCGGCGGCACCTGGGGGCATTCCACCAGCGACAGACTGTACAGCGCGGGCGCGAGGACCACGTTGCAGGGCACGTCACCGAGACTGAGACAGCGGGCCTGTTCGCGCAGGGCGCCGCCGGCCTGGGCGAGCTGATCTACCGCGTCGGCGCGCATTTCCAGGGCATAACGCCCGGCAGCACGGTGACCCCGAGCCATAGCTACGGAGCGCGGCGACAGATATACCGCCGCCGCCGGACTGTCCTCACGGGTGCGCCAGCGCATGGCGCCTGCCAGCCAGCGACTCAACATGAACTTTGCATTGCTCCGGGTTTGCACTCACCTCAGTATAGAAGTGATCGTCCCGCCTGCCGGATTGGCCCCATGACCGTGCAAGTCGCCCTGTTTCAGCCCGAAATCCCGCCGAATACCGGCAATGTCATCCGCCTGTGCGCCAATACCGGCGCGACCTTGCATCTGGTGGCGCCGCTGGGGTTCGAGCTGGACGACCGCCGGCTGAAACGGGCCGGCCTCGACTACCACGAGTGGGCCAATGTCGCCGTGCACGAAAGCCTGGAGGACTGTCTCGCCGCGGCTGCAGCGCCGACGGTCTATGCGTTTTCCACTCGGGCGCAACGCAATTACGCTGAGGCGGCCTTTCAGTCGGGAGATCTGCTGCTGTTCGGCCCGGAAACCCGCGGCTTGCCGGAGGCCGTACTGTCGGCGCTACCGGCCGATCAGCGCCTGCGCATCCCCATGGTGGCGGGGTCGCGCAGTATGAATCTGGCCAATGCGGTGGCCGTGGCCGTGTTCGAAGCCTGGCGTCAGCAGGGCTTCGAGTAGGACGGGTACACCTGTCAGTGCTGGGTGGGGGAGCCTGCCTCGCCCGCCTGTTTGCGCAGCGCCTCGGCGTACAGGGCTTCGAAGTTCACCGGTGCCAGATGCACAGCGGGAAAGCCGCCTTTGACTACCAGACTGTCCACGGTCTCGCGGATGTACGGAAACAGTGTGCCCGGGCACAACGTACCAAGGACGCGCTGACGGGCCTCGTCGTCGAGGCCCGAGACATGGAATACGCCGGCCTGCTGTATCTCGACGATGTAGGCCGTTCTGGCACTGTCTTCCTCGCTGCGGGCGCGCAGTGTGGCACTCAGAATCACCTCGAATCGGTCTTCGCCCAGGCCGCTCGTGCGGGTATTGATGTCGAGCTGAAACTCGGGTTTCCAGGTTTCGGTGAATACCGTGGGCGAGCGGGGGCTCTCGAAAGACGCATCTTTCAGATACAGCCGTTCGAGCATGACCTGCCCCTGGGTACCGGCCGCCTCGCCTTCGACCGGGGCGCCGCCGCTGCTCTCGTCACTCATGCCGAATTCCTCTGTCCGTTCATGCTTTTACCACCGGAAGGTTCTGATTGCGCCACTCGGCCATGCCCCCGCTCAGTTTGCTGACGTTCTCGAAGCCATGCTTGCGCAGCGCCGCGCCCGCAGTGCCGGCATTCTGGCCCATCTTGCAGACCACCACGATGGGCCGCTCCCGATGCTTCTTCAGCTCGTCGATGCGGCTTTCCAGATTGGCGCTGGGGATGTTCGCTGCATCAACGATGTGACCCGCCTGGTATTCCTTGCGGTCACGCACATCCACCACCACCGCGTTTTCGCGGTTGACCATGTCCACGAGCTGCTGCGGGCTGACCGAGCGGCCGCCGCGGCGCATCTCGTTGCGGATGAACAGCGCCAGCAGGACGACGAACAGCCCCACCAGGAAAGGATGGTTGCCGATGAACTCGAAGAATTTCTGCATGCTTGGGCTTGGGCTCAGGTCGGGCGCTTACAAAACCGCGCGATTATACACACCTGGGCCGCGGGTCGAACCCGGGACCCCGTCAGAAGGAGTCTGCTAGACTCCTGCGCCTCGCGACTGAGCGGTGGATTTATGTCCGATACCATGCTTCTCGTTGTGCTGGACGGCTTCGGCCACAGCGACTCTGCCGAGGACAATGCCATTGCCGCAGCCAATACGCCCAACTGGGACCGTTACTGGTCGGAATTCCCGCACACGTTGATTTCGGGCTCCGGCGGCGACGTGGGGTTGCCCGACGGTCAGATGGGCAATTCGGAAGTCGGGCACATGAACCTCGGCGCCGGCCGCGTGGTGTATCAGGACTTCACCCGCATCAACCGCGCCATCGAAGTCGGCGAATTTCAACGCAATCGAACGATTAACCGAACGCTCGATCGGGTCAAGAAGAACGGCGCGGCCCTGCATGTCATGGGGCTATTGTCCCCGGGCGGCGTGCACAGTCACGAAGATCAGATTTTCGCCTGTCTGGAAATGGCCGCGGCCGCCGGCATCGAGCGGGTCTATCTGCACGCCTTCCTCGACGGCCGCGATACGCCGCCGCGCAGCGCTCTGGCATCGCTGGAAAAAGCCCAGGCCCTCGCTGCGCAGCTCGGCAACACGGCGATCGCCTCCATCGTCGGGCGCTACTTCGCCATGGACCGCGACCGCCGTTGGGACCGCATCGAACGCGCCTACAATCTGCTGGTACGGGGTGAAGCCCCCTTCCATGCCACCAGCGCCACCGCCGGCCTGGAACAGGCCTATGGCCGGGACGAGAACGACGAGTTCGTCCAGCCCACGTCGATACACGCAGAAGGTGAGTTGCCCGTGCGCATCAGCGACGGCGACAGCGTGATCTTCATGAATTTCCGCGCCGACCGTGCCCGCCAGCTCACGCGGGCCATGATCGACGACGACTTCGGTGACTTTCAGCGCCGCACGGTAGTCAAATTAGCTGACTTCACCATGCTGACCCGCTACGCCGACGATATCAAAGCCCCCTGCGCTTTCGAGCCCGCCACCCTGGAGAACACCCTGGGCGAATACCTGGCCAGGCTCGGCAAACGGCAGCTGCGCATCGCCGAGACGGAAAAGTACGCCCACGTGACTTTTTTCTTCTCCGGCGGGCGGGAAGACCCGTACGAGGGCGAGCGCCGCATACTCATCCCTTCACCCAAAGTGAATACTTACGATCAATGCCCTGAAATGAGCGCCCGCAAGGTCACCAACGAGCTGGTCGCGGCCATTGAAAGCCAGGCCTTCGACCTGATCGTGTGCAACTACGCCAACGGCGACATGGTGGGCCATACCGGTAACTTCGACGCCGCGGTGGTGGCCGTGGAAACGCTCGACGAATGCCTCGGCCGCCTGGAAGCCGCCATCAATGCAAGCGGCGGACAGATGCTCATTACCGCCGATCACGGTAACGTCGAAAAAATGCGCGACGACGCCAGCGGACAAGCCCATACGGCACACACGGCAGAGCCGGTGCCGCTGGTCTACGTCGGCGGCCAGCAGGTGCGCTTGCGCGACCACGGAACGCTGGCGGACGTGGCGCCCACAATGCTGTCGCTGATGCACATCGACGTGCCTCGGGAAATGACCGGCCGCTCCCTGCTGCTGCTGGAGGAGAGGCAATCTGCTTGACAGGCGGTTTGACAGGTTGTTTGGCGGAACGGGCGTATCTCGCGCGGCGATACCGCATCCGGGGCCTGTTGCTGAGCAGTATCCTGTGCCTGGCCGGCGCGGTTCCGCTATCGGCAGCCGAACCGGACCGGGCGGCAACCGAAGCGGCCCTGGAAGAGATCACTACCCGGCTCAATGACCTGAACGTCTGGCTCGGCAGCGCCGAGCGCAAACGGGCCCAGTGGCAGCGCGAAATCCAGTCCAGCGACCGCGAGGTCGCCCGGCTCAACCGCGAAGTGGATGCCGCGGCCGAGGCTCTGGCCGAGGTACGGGCAGAACTGGCGGAACTGCGCCGGGAGCAGGCGCAACTGAACGAGCAGCGCGCCCGCCAGGCGCGCCACATCGCCGACCACCTCGCCTCCGCATACCGCATGAGCGGCGAAGACTTCATCAAACTGGTGCTGAACCAGCGCTCGCCGGAAACCCTCGACCGCATGGTCCGCTACCACCGCTACTTCACCGCGGCGCGCATGCAATCCCTGCAGACCTATCGCGATCTGCTGGCACAACTGGACGAAAATCGCGCGGCCCTGGAAGACCGGGCCGAAAAAGCCGAGCAGCGGCAGGCGGCGCTGGCACGGGAACAGCAGCGGCTGGTGGCCAAACGCGACGAGCGCAAAGCCCTGCTGGACCGCCTGGCCGCCGAAGCCGAGGACAAAGAAGCCGAACGGCGCCGCCTGCAGGCGGACCAGGAGCGCCTGGAGAACCTGCTCGCCGAACTGGAACGCCGCTCACAGGCGCTGGACGGCCGCGGTTTTGCCGAGCGCAAAGGCGCATTGCCCTGGCCCCTCACCGGACGGGTGCGCAACGCCTTCGGTCAGCCCCGAGCCGAAGGCCGCCTGACCTGGCACGGCCTGCTGGTGGAGGCGGACGAGGGGGCTCCGGTGGCGGCGGTGTTCCGCGGCCAAGTGGTTTTCGCCGACTGGCTGCGCGGTTTCGGCCTGCTCACCATCGTCGATCATGGCAGCGGCTATATGACACTCTACGGACACGCCGATGTGCTGACCAAACGGGTGGGGGACTGGGTCGAGAGCGGCGAGGTCATCGCCCGGGCCGGCCGCAGCGGCGGCCTGGGCAGCTCCGGGCTGTATTTTGAAGTCCGTCATCAAGGCCAGGCGGCAGATCCGATAGTATGGCTGACAGGGCGCTGAAGCGCCGCCGCCGTGCCGGGTCGACGTTCACCGGTGTACCCTTCAATCGTTTGCTGCCAGACTTAGCGCCATGAACCTGCGTCCGCTAACCCTCATCGGCATCGTGATCAGCATGGTCACCGGCGTGGCGCTGGGTATTACCGCCTACCGGGCCTGGCTCGACCAGGGCAGCAGCAGCCCTCACGCCGAGGCTTTCGACGAGGTTCTCAGCCATGTCCACGCCAACTACGTGGACGAAGTGGGCAAAGAAGAACTGGTCGTCAACGCCCTGAAGGGCATGCTGGGCGAACTCGACGATCATTCCCTGTTTCTCGACAGCACCGACTACCAGGACCTGCAGTCCGACACCAGCGGTCAATTCGGCGGCATCGGCATCGAACTCGGCCTGGAAGACGACTACTTCACCGTCATCGCCCCCATGGACGCCACCCCTGCCCAGCGGGCCGGCCTGCAGAGCGGCGACCGCCTGCTGGCCGTGGACGGTGAGCCGTTGAAGGGCCGCACGCTCATCGACGTTGTGCACCTGTTACGCGGCGAGCCGGGCACGGCCGTGAAACTGCGCTTCGAGCGTGGCGGCGACACCGATGAGGTGTCGCTGCAGCGTGCCGTAATCGAAGTGGCCAGCGTTACCGGCCGGCTGCTCGAACCCGGCTACGGCTATGTACGCATCTCGCAGTTTCAGGTGGGCACCAGCCAGGCCTTCGACACCGCGCTGGACGACCTGCGGAAGCAGTCCGGCGGCTCGCTGCGCGGTCTGGTGGTCGATCTTCGCAACAACCCGGGCGGCGTGCTGCAGGCATCGGTTGCCGTGGCGGATACCCTGCTCGATGAAGGGCTAATCGTCTACACCCAGGGCCGCCAGCCGTCCACGCGCCATACCTTCCGCGCCAGTGCCGGCGACGCGGCGGAGAACGCTGCCGTAGCCGTGCTCATCAACGGCGGCTCGGCGTCAGCGGCCGAAATCGTGGCCGGCGCCCTGCAGGATCACGGCCGGGCCATCGTCATCGGCAGCCGCAGCTACGGCAAGGGTTCGGTGCAATCGGTGGTGCCGGTGTCCGGCGAGCAGGCGATCAAGCTGACGACAGCATATTATTTCACGCCCAGCGGCCGCTCCATCCACAAATCGGGCATCGAACCCGATCTGGTTGTCGAGCGCGGCCGGGAAAGCTCTGAAGAGTTCGATGCACGGCTCATTGCCGAGGGCTTACGCGCGGTCAAGGAGGGCGCCGCCAAGCGTCTGCACGCGCGCCTTTGACGACCGGCCGGGGGGCCGGACCGATAACAACAATCTGGCACGGGAATCACACACCCGGATGAAACGCCTCCTGTTCGTCGCAGCCTGCTGGCTGTCCGCGCCGGCAATGGCAGCCGATCTGGTGATCGTCATGGACGATCTGGGCTACAGCCTGGAACGTGCAGAGCGCGTGCTGGCATTGCCGGCGCCGGTCACCCTGGGTCTGCTGCCGTTCGCTCCGGATACCGCGGCCATCGCCCGGCGCGCCCGCCGCAGCGGCCACGAGCTCATTCTGCATCAGCCCATGGAACCCCTGCCGGCCACCGCGGCCCATCCGCTGCTGCCCGGCACACTCACCGTGGACATGCCGGCTGCAGAATTCGAAGCGCACATGGATGCGGCCTTACGCGCGGTGCCCGGCCTGGTGGGATTGAACAATCATACCGGCAGCCGTCTGACCCAGGATGCCGCCGCCATGCGCCGCCTCATGGGCTATCTGGCCGGGCGCGACCTGATGTTCCTGGACAGCCGCACGACCCCGGCCACGGTCGCCTACGCCATGGCCCGGGAGGCCCGGGTGCCGGCCGTGCAACGCGATGTGTTTCTCGACCACGTGCCGCGGCTGATAGCCATGGAGCGGGAGTTCCAGCGCGCCCTGGCCATTGCCCGGCACAACGGCCACGCCGTGATCATCGCCCACCCCTATGCGGTGAGCATCGACTTTCTGCAGCGGGCGCTCACCGACCTGCCGGACGACGTGCGGGTGGTATCCCTCAGGAGCCTGACGGACCAGGTTCGTCCAGCAACGCTTGCCCAGCACGAAAATCCAGCGACCCCGCGTAGATCGCTCGGCCAGTAATGGCGCCAAGCAGGGTTGCCGGGCTGTCCGCGAAGGCGCGCCTGAGCGCACGCAGATCGTCCAGATCAGTTACCCCGCCCGAGGCGATCACCGGCACGCCGGCCGCCTCCGCCAGTGCTACGGTGGCGGCAACGTTGACCCCGCTGAGCATGCCGTCGCGCTCGATGTCCGTGTAGACGATGGCGGCGATGTCGAGACCGCCTGCCCAGCGGGCGAACTCCACCGCCTGGCGCGACGAGGTCTCGTCCCAGCCGGCCGTAGCCAGCAGACCGTCGCGGGCATCCAGGCCGAGAATCACACGACCTGGAAAAGCGCCGGCAATGCTCTCGAGAAACGCCGGTTCCTCGATGGCCCGGGTACCGACGATGACCTGGGCGATACCGGCCTCGAGATAGGCTTCGATGACCGCTTCGCTGCGGATGCCGCCGCCCACCTGTACCGGCACGTCGGGCAGCGCGGCGGTTATTGCACCGATCAGATCGCGGTTGCGCGGCTCACCGGCGAAGGCACCGTCGAGATCGACCAGGTGCAGGCGCCGGCAGCCCTGCTCCGCCCAGTGGCGGGCCATGGCCACCGGGTCATCGGAAAACACCGTGGCATCGCTCATGCGCCCCTGTTTTAGACGCACGCAACGGCCGTCTTTCAGGTCGATGGCGGGAATCAGCAGCACGACTGAACCTACAGACTGCCCTTGGTCGACGGTATCTGGCCGGACATGCGCTCATCGGGCGCAACCGCCATGCGCAGCGCACGGCCGAACGCCTTGAACAACGTCTCCGCCTGATGGTGGGCGTTGTCGCCGCGCAGATTATCCAGGTGCACGGTGACCTGGGCATGATTGACGAAACCCTGAAAGAACTCGCGCAGCAGGTCCACGTCGAAATCGCCGATGCGCGGACGCACGAAATCCACGTGGTAATCGAGCCCGGGCCGGCCGGAGAAATCGATGACGGCGCGGGACAGGGCCTCGTCGAGCGGCACGTATGCGTGGCCGTAACGGCCGATGCCGCGTTTGTCGGCCAGCGCCTGAGCAACTGCCTGACCCAGGACGATTCCCACGTCTTCCACCGTGTGGTGGGCATCCACGTCCAGATCGCCGTCGGCGTGCAGCTTGATGTCCACCAGGCCGTGGCGGGCGATCTGGGTCAGCATGTGATCGAAGAACGGCACGCCGGTATGCAGCTCGGCGACGCCGCTGCCGTCCAGGTCCAGGGCCAGCTCGATGCGGGTTTCCTGGGTATCACGCCGAATGCTGGCTGTTCGCGCCGTGGTCATCGTTCAGTCCGTGGCAGAAAACAAAGGCGGCAGTATACGCCTACAACCGATCCATGAGGCTGCCATAAGGCAGGAAGCGGTTGTCGCTGTTGGCTTTGATCCAGGCGGTCAGTTCCGCCGGATAACTGCCGCGCCGCTTCAATTCCCGCGCCAGCGGAATCACCGGCGAGCGCTCGCCGGATTCCCAGCCGGTGAGCTGGCTCTCGGCCAGAGTGAACAGGCGGATCAGGGCAACCACGTCCGCGTCGCTCAGGCTCTCTGCCGCAGCGGCCCAATCGAGATCGGAGCCTGCCCCGCCGTGCCGGGCGAGCGGGGCCAGTTCGCCGGCTGCACTGGTATCCAGACCGAAGCGCGGCATGTCCAGCCGGCAGGCCGCCTCCAGCAGGCGCGCGAGGGCTTCCGGGGTCAGCCGCGGCATGCCGCCGTCCGCCTGGCCGGCATTCGGATCCCAGCTTTCAACCGTCATAGTTCATTCCGTAACGACTGCCACACAGGCACCTTACATTGCAGATACAAAAGCTTCATCTCAATGTGGTCCAATAATTGGCGTGGCTACGGGCCGGCTAGAAGCCCGGGCAGCACACTCCATAGACACACTCCATAGACACAAGCCAGACACCAAGCAGTATGACAACGAATCGAATATTTCAGGGGGAAGACGGGGAATGGTATTTCCACATGCGCGGTAATCAAGCCGCCGGGCCTTTTGCCTCCTCTCAGGAAGCCGGCGCGGCGCTGAACCGTCATGTGAAAACCTGCAAACGGCGCACGGATTTCAACATTCCGTGGCCGCGTGCCTGGACACCTGCCCGACTGCTGCGCCGCGGCGTTTCAGCGCCCCGCCACACCTGAGGCGCTCCCCAGACACGACGCCCGCAGCCTGGCGGGCGAACCCGACGTGATTCAGCTTCGGGTCAGACTCTTTTTCCGATACTCTGCCGTCCTGAGTTAACCCACACCCACGGACGGTAATTCCATGCTGCGACTGCTGCGCTACGCCTTGGTGGTGTTGGCCGTGCTGGCGGCGGCCGGCGCCGCGGCCGGCGTCTACCTGCTGCAGGACCCCAACCGCTTCAAACCCGAGCTCGAGGCGCTGATCGAGCGCCAGAGCGGCATTCCCCTGACCATCGGCGGTGATCTGAGCTGGCGGCTGTGGCCGCCGCTGTCCCTGTCCGCCGCAGGGCTGTCGGCCCGGCATCAGGGCCAGGACTGGCAGGTGGGCCGCCTGACCCTGGAACTCGATGCCCTGAAGGTGCTGAGCAACCCGCAACACTGGGAGGTGCAGTCGCTCATGCTGAATGACGTGACGGTGCGCCAGGACCGCGGTGTCGTGACCCTCGGCGAAGCCCACCTGCGCGAGCTCACGCCGGGACAGCCGGCGCCCTTCAGCGCACGCCTGGACTACGCACCCGTCGAAGGCCAGCCGCCCATTCCTCTGACCCTGGACGGCAAGGTGAGCATCGACCCCCAATCCCAGGCGTTGGCGGTGCGCGACACGCGTTTCGAGACCTCTGATGCGGCGGGGGTGTGCGAGGTGCAGGCCGCACCTGCAGAGGACCCGGCACCGATCCCAGCCGCGAAGCCCGAGGACATCATTCCCGTGGAAGCGCTGCTCGCCTACGACTGGAGCGGCCACTGCCGCGTCGACTGGCTGCTGCTGAAAGACCGCCGGTTCGAAAACCTCAAAGTGACCGCCGACAACCAGGCCGGCAAAGCCGAAGTGACGATCAGTGTCCCGGAATTTTTCGACGGACGGGCAGCCGCCGACGTCGCCGTCGATGCGCGGCAGACGCCGCTGCGCTGGACGGTCACGCCGAACCTTGAGAACGTGAACAGCAGCGAGCTCATCGCCTGGCTCGACCAGGATCTGCAATGGGCGGCGCCACTGGCCTACGGAGGCACGCTGACATTCGAAGGCAACAGCGAGCAGCAGATGCTCACATCGCTGTCCGGGGAAACCCGTTTCGACGGTGGCCAAGGCAGTATCGATATCTCCAGGATCCGCAACGAACTGCTACCCCTGGCGCGCATGTTCAACGAAGAGGAACGCATTCGCAGCTGGCCGGACGTATGGGATTACCAGCGCTTCGTGGGGACCTGGCGCATCGACGGCAAGGAACATCGCCTGGCGGCGGTTCTGGACAATCTGGCGTTGACTGCAGCCGGCGACTACGACCCGATGAGCGATCAGCTGGACATGCTGGCGGAACTGGTATTCACCGAAGATCCGGACTGGCCCATATTCGACGTCGACCCGCTGCTCTACGACCTGCCTATCCCTGTGCACTGCCGCGGCACCATGGCCAAGCCCGAGTGCCGGCTGGATCAGAATGCCGCCCAGCGCATTGTCCTGGCTGAGCTCGGCCGTGGGGATGACTCCGACTTGCGCCGCAAGCTGGAAACCAAGATCGAACAGGACGTGCCGGAGGAGTACCGGGACGCGGCCCGCTCGCTGCTCGAGTTGCTGGGTAACTCCCAGAAGGATGCGCCACCCAAGCAATGACCGTGGACTGGTTTGCGCATCGGGTGCTGCAGTGGTTCGACAGCCACGGCCGCAAGGACCTGCCCTGGCAGCACCCCATCGACCCCTACCGGGTGTGGGTGTCGGAAATCATGCTGCAGCAGACACAGGTGAGCACGGTCATCCCGTATTTCCAGCGCTTCATGGCCCGCTTTCCCGATGTAGCCAGCCTGGCGGCCGCCGAGCTCGACGACGTGCTGCATCTGTGGACGGGCCTCGGCTACTATGCCCGCGGACGCAATCTGCATCGCACCGCCCGCCTCATAGCGGCGGAACACGGCGGCCGCTTCCCGGACGACCCGGCCGCGCTGGCCGGCCTGCCCGGCATCGGCCCATCCACCGCCGGCGCCATTGCGGCAATCGCCTTCGGCCGGCCGGCTGCCATCCTGGACGGCAACGTCAAGCGGGTGCTGGCGCGCTTTCACGCGGTGGACGGCTATCCCGGCGACAGCGGCCCGCTGAAGGTACTGTGGCAGCATGCGCAAGCCCATACCCCCGCAGAGCGGCCCGGCGACTATGCCCAGGCCATGATGGATCTGGGGGCCACGGTGTGTACGCGCAGCCGCCCGCAATGCGCGGCCTGCCCCGTGGCGGCGCGTTGCGCTGCACATCGCCGCGGCGCCACCGACCGCTACCCGGTACGCAAAGCCCGCGCCGACAAACCACTGCGTGCCGCACGACTGTTCCTGGTCATCGATCCGCACGGCCGCTGTCTGCTCGAGCATCGCCCGCCAACCGGCGTGTGGGGCGGCCTGTGGACGCCGCCGCAGCGCAACAGCGATGCCACGCTGGCAGACCTGTGCGGCGAGTTCGACATTCCCGCCGGGGACGTAGCAGAGAGCCGCAGCGGGACAGCATTCCGCCACACCTTCACGCACTTTCACCTGGATCTCGAACCCGTCTACGTGCATCTGCGGCGCGCGCCAGGCCACGTAGCGGACCGTGCGGACATCTGCTGGTACGATGCGGCCGAGCCGCCCAACCTGGGCCTGTCGGCACCGGCCGCCAGACTGCTGAAAGACATTATTCGCGATACACCACACTAAAGGTTGCCCATGACCCGCACCGTGCATTGCCGTAAGTACAACGAAGAGATGGAAGGGCTGGAGGCACCGCCGATGCCCGGGCCCAAGGGCGAAGAGATCTACAACAGCGTCTCCCGGCAGGCCTGGTCGGAGTGGCAGGCCCTGCAGACCATGCTGATCAACGAAAAGCACCTGGACATGCGCGACCCGGAGGCACGCAAATACCTGGCGGCCCAGCGCGAGCGCTTTCTCGACAACGAACCCGTGGACCACGCTGAAGGTTATGTGCCGCCGGAACTGTAGGAGCGAATGTGTAGGAGCGATCTCCAGATCGCGACCTGGAGGTCGCTCCCACAGGAGGCCCCCACCCCCCCTTCCCTATTTCTCGAAGCTGTACATCAGATCCATGGCTGATTGTTCACCGGAACGGGCTTCGAGCTGCCAGCGGCTGCCCAGCTCATAGCGCACCAGGAAGGCGCCGACGGCCGACAGGGTGTTGTAGGTGTAGCGTACGTACAGATCGTCGTTGATGCGCTTGCCGGCGACGATGGCAAAGCTCTCCTCGGTTTCCGCCGTGGCAGACAGCTCGTCGAGACCCGTCATGCGCATGAGCTCCGACGTGATGCCCTTGGAGCGGCTCAGCCCCATATTGATGGCCGCGGCCATGAGCTGATTGCCGTCGGAACTCGCCGTCTGCTGATCGATGTCGCGGCCGAGCACCAGAAAGCTGAGCGCCCGGGTATCCGACATGGCCGGCTCGGAGAAAACGCTGGAGGTGAGATTGTCGGCATCGCCGCGGATGTGCAGGCCCACTTTCACCGGTGGGATCACGTCGTCGATCTCGCGCACCGCACGCAGATCAATATACGGCCGGGTTACCGGGCCGTTGTAGACCACCGTGCCCGACTCGATGGCCAGCGTCTGGCCCTGGGTGGACATGACACCGCCGGTGATATCCAGGGTACCGCGCAGAGTCGTCTGGCCCTGGGCATCCAGGCGGGCCCGCAGTCTGCCCTGCAACTGCGCGACGATCCCCAGGGCCTTCAGCGACACATCCTCGCCAAGCACCACATCCACGTCCACACGAATGGCGTTGGCGCCGGCGGCTGCCTCGGTATCTCGGCCCACCACCACCACGTCTTCCGAGGGGCTCGGCACCGAACTCGGCAAGGTGGTCAGCCGAACCTCCGCCTGCGGCACTTCGATCCGCCCGCGCAGGTGGCCGCGGCCGCCAGCAAAGGTGAAGTCGAGGTCAGGGCTCACGGTCACATCCCAGTCCGGGTGCGCGGCGCGCAGCCCCTCCCCCTGCAGGTCGGCATCCACCACCAGAACACCGCCGAACAGCCCGGATCCGGAGGCATTGAACGAGATTTCCTGCTGCCGCTGCCGGCCCGTGCCGCGCAACTCGAACGTTCCGCCGTCATCCAGGCGCAGCCGCACGTCCATCGCGCTCAGGCTGGTGTCCGGATCGTTGAGCTGCAGGCGGCCATCGCGCAGATGAAAACGGCCTTCGGCCCGCGGCGCCGCCGGCGTCCCGGAAATGTCGAGGTTGCCTTCGATGCTGCCGCCGAGATCCTCGACGCGCTGATCGAATACGGTGAGCGGCGCCAGGTCAGTGGCGGACACGGTCACGGTACCGGCCAGGGTGCCGTCCATCTGCAGGGGCTCGAGACGCCCCTCCCCCACTACGGAGAAAGCCTCGTCCGTTGCGGCGAGACGCAGTTGCAGCACGCCTTCGCGCACCGTTCCATCGGCTTCCAGGTCAGGAAGATCGACGGACTCGGCTTCGGCACCGGCGCCCGGCATTACCGCCAGTTGCCGGGCCGCCAGCGCCACCTCACCGCGCAACGCCTGCGGCTCGCCGGCCAGCGACCAGCTACCTTCCAGGAAGCCGTCGCGGCCAAGGCGCAGCGGCAGAAGCGGCTGCAGCAGGACCACCGGAGCCCGCACCAGGGTCCCACTGGTCTCGAGCGCCCCGTCGGCCAGCACGAACTTCTCCAGACAGGCGGAAGCGTCGCCGCCGCGGATACACAGCGGTGCTACCTCTATGCGTTCGCCGATGCTCACCCGGGTGGGCTCCTGGAGGGTCCAGTCGTGGTCCAGTGCGGTCAGCCGAGCCTGATTCAGACCAACTTCCATGCCATCGTCACCCAGGCGCAAGCTACCCGCGCCCTCCCCGTCGGCCCAGACCAACTGCCAGTCGAAGCGTTCCAACGTGCCGTCCACGCCCAGGTTCAATGCCTCCAGGGTCAGCGTCTGCCGCTCGACCTCGGCGGCCTGGAGCGAACCTTGCAGAGCACCGTCCTGCATGCTCGCCGTAATCTCCGCGTCGCGCAGCACTACGTCGAAGCCTTGCAGGCTCGTGCTGGAAAAGCTGGCCGAGCCATTGAAGTCGGGCCATTTACCGGACACTTGCAGGCGGCCCGCGGCATCCCCGCTGACGCCAAGCGCCAGCGCTTCCAATGCCGGCGCGGCAAACTCCCCCTGCAGATCGACAACCGCACCGCGCAACCGAGCCTGCCCGGTCAGAGTGTTCCGGCCCACCTGCAACTGCAGGGGCTCCACCATCCAGCCATCGGCCTGTTGCGCCACTTCGAGCTCACCGCCGATGGGCCGCTCGTTGAGCGTGCCGGAGAGATCATGCAGACCCAGATTGAGCAGAGCGTCCTCATAGCGGAACTGGAACGAGCCGTTGACCCGGCCGCCGAGCTGCTCGCGATAGCCGTCCAGGGATACCTGCTCGAAGCTGCCGCCCAGACGAATCCGCACGTCGTCCTGCCAGGCCAGGCTGCCCTGGGCCTCCTGGGTACCGCCCATGGCGTCGGCGGTGAGGTTGCGTACGGTGAGCGGGCCGGTCATGGGGCCATAGGCCTGAACGCGGACCTGGAACGGTTCGATCTGCGGCACGCTGACCCGGGCATCGGCGTCCGCCGACAGGTTGGCCAGAGTGCCGCTCAGGCGCCCGTCGAAGCCGTCTATGGCGACGTCGCCGAAGGCCATATCACCCACCTGCACCTGCACATCCACGGAGGGCTCGGTCAGCTCCGCCAGGCTCGCCTGGCCCTCGGCCGCCACCGTCACCGGCCCGCGCAGGGTGTGCTGAACCTGCAGACTGTCCACCCGGCCCTGCAGGCGGCCCTCGCCGCCCCAGTCGGTGTCCGGCAGTGCCCAGGTCACGGTTGCGCTGAGGGTCGGATTGGCACCGCTGCCGAGGCGCCCTTCGATGCGGCCGCGCACAACCTGGGAATCGACCTCCAGGTGCCGGATGGAAACGCCATCGGATTGCCAGGTCGCCGACGCGCTCACCTGCATGGGAAACACGTCGAGCACGGCCAGGCGCCCAACGTCGAGCTGCACCACGTCGATTTCCAGCGGCATGAAGGGGAGCTGCAGCGCCGGCGCCGGGCCGCCGGTATCCTCGCCGGGCCCGGTGGAGGTCAGCGCCACCGACTCCGCACTCACGGAATCCAAAGTGAGACGGTTATCGAACACCAGCGGCATGACCTGCGCAACCGCGGCCAGATCCCGAATTTCCAGAGTCTGGCCGTCGAGTTCCAGCACGACCCGGCCCACTCGAACCTCGCGCAACAGGGCACCCGAAACGTCCTCCAGGCGGATCGGCAGAAAGCGCTCTGCCTGGCTCGCCAGGAAGCGCGTACCACCGTCGGTGACAGCCAGGAAAACCACCGTAGCAGCGAGCAGAAAGACCGCCAGGAGCAGGGCCCCCAGCAGGATGACCAGTGCCCGCTTCACAGATCCGGCCCCAGGCTGATGTGCAGGCGGATGGCCCGGTCCGGGTCATCCAGCGGGTGGGCCAGATCGAAACGCAGCGGCCCCAGTGGCGAATACCAGCGCAGCCCCAGGCCCACACCGGTGCTGAACTCCGGTGTGTTGTTGAACGCCGAGCCGCTGTCGACGAAAGCCGCCACCGACCAGTTCGGGCGAATCAGGGCGTCGAGCTCCAGAGAGCCCGTGAGCAATCGCTCGCCGCCGATCACTTCACCGTCTTCCTCGGGGCCAAGTTCCTGATAACCATAGCCCCGCACGCTGTTGTCGCCGCCGGCAAAGAAACGCACAGACGGCGGCAGATCGTCGAACTCGCTCTGCCAGGTCCAGCCGGCCTGGGCGCGGGCAATCACCCGGAAGCGTTCGCCGAGGGGCAGAATCTGTCGGCCGCGCAAAATGGTCTGCACCAGGTTGTTGTCCGACAACAGCTGCTTGGCTGCGCCGCGCACGTCCAGGCTCAATGAATAGCCGCGTAGCGGCCGCGGCTCATCCACATTGGTGCTGCGTGACCAATTCGTCCCCAGCAGCAACAGATTCGAGGTGCCTTCCTGTTCCCCGATCTCGAAGCGCTCCACGGTATATTCCACGTAGTTGGTCTCGGCCCAGGCACTTCCACGGCGGTGGGTACGGCCCAGGGTGATGCCGCGCTGCAGGCTCTCCGACGTATCGGTCTCTTCGTAGTTGACGTCGCCCTTCACGAACAACCATTCATGGGTGGGGTCGCCGTAGGGCAGACGGTACTCGGCACCGAGACTGCCGTTCACGGTCGAGATCACGCTGGTGAAGTTGGCCCGGTGGCCGCGGTCGTTGACCCGGCGGTAGCGCAGGTCGAGGCGCCCCCGGGGCCCGGTATCGGTGGCGAAACCTGCGCCCACCAGAGCGCTGCGCCGGGTGTTGGCAGTGGCCGTAACCCTGACCGGCACCTCGCCGTCGGCCCGGGCATCGATGTCCGGCGCTACCAGCACGCGATCGAAATAGTCGCTCTCGATCAGGTTGCGATAGGTGCGCGTGAGCGCCCGGGCATCGAACGGCTCGCCGGTTTCGAACCGCAGATAGCGGCGGAACAGCTCGTCCTCGAGGGCATTTTGACCGACGTCGATCTCGCCAACCCGGTAGCGCTCACCGCCGCTCAACGTGAGCTGGATGTCCGCCTGATTGGTATCCGGGTTTACCTCTACCCGATGGCGGGTAAAGCGGGCGTCGAAATAGCCCAGATCTTCCGCCACCTCGAGCAGGGCGGATTTGGCATTTTCATAGGCGCTATGGGAGAACGGCTCCTCCGGTGCGATGTCCAGTCCCGCCACCGCATCGCGCAGGCGCGCCTGGTCCGCCAGCTCACCCTCGATTTCGAGGTCGAATTCCTGGATGCGCGCGGCATCGCCCGGCTCCACCCGGTAGGTGGCCTGCCAGCATTCCTCGCCCCATTCCAAGGACCCGGACTGCTCGGAACGATAGTGGCCCAGCGCTTCCATGCCGCGGCGGATCTGCTCGGGAGCCTGCCGGTGGCGGCGCTCCACCCACCAGCGCGGCGCATCACAGGGCAGATCGTCCACCGTGAGAAAGCCCCGCAGGACCTCCTCGGTGGCGTCATTGACGCCGCGCAGGACGACCTCCGCCATGGCCGGCGCCGCCGACAGCAACCATCCCAACACAGCCGCTTGCCATGCACGGGCTGAAAACTTACTCAAATTCGACCTACGATTCTGCGGAATTCATGCCACGAAGGCGGCCGGATAGCCTAACATGGGCCGCCTGAAGGGCTTTGCGTATGAATGTATTGGACTGCGGAACGGCGCAGGGATTCAGAGGGCCGGAGAGCCACGGTAGGAGCCCTCTCCAGAGGGCGATCTTCGTCCGGGATTGCCTGACAAGTTGAAATCCGCAGCCTCAGCAGATTAAATACGCCGCTTCCTCACGGCCAGGTAGCTCAGTCGGTAGAGCAGCGGACTGAAAATCCGCGTGTCGGCAGTTCGATTCTGCCCCTGGCCACCATACTGAAACACCGCTCTGAATCAGCCACCGTAAGAACTGCCGACACGTGTCGGCACAACGCGGTTGCCGCAGCGTGGCTGCCAGCGTGTGACGCCCAGACCGATTCTGCCCCTGGCCACGAACCAAATCAGTCACTTGTGGAATTCTCGCTTTCAGTCCGCGTGTCACGCGGTACATTTTCGGAACACCTGTGCTCCGAAGGCGCCGTGGCAACCATCCGCAAGACACCGTCAGCAACCTGTAGGACTTCCCACGAAACCGTAGACACTGCCAAGCCTCAAAATGAGGCCATCTCGAAGGCCTCGGGACTGACGCCACCGACGCGGCCGTGGCGTCGGGTTCGATTATAGAACGACTCGATGTAGTCGAAGGTGTCTGCCCTGGCAAGATCTCTGGTTTTGTAGACGCGCTTCTTAATCCGCTCCTTCTTCAAACTGCTGAAGAAGGATTCTGCGAACGCGTTGACCCAGCAGTTGCCATGACGGCTCACGCTGGGCAAGAGCCCATTCGACGAACAGAACCGTAGCCAATCCTCGACTCCACTTCGCCCACCAAGGTGATCGAGTACATGGCGTTGGGCAGACCCGTGGTTGCCAACGATCGTCCCGAGCAGAAACTCGTCCTCGAGCGAAGCTGTGGCGGAATCTGCGTGCCGTACTCGGAGGAGGCCTTTGCGGCCGGAGCGGTTGCCATCATGACCCAGCCCGACGCCACGAGGGCCATGGGCGAGCGCGGGCGGCATTATGTGGAGCAGCACCGCACCTACCGCCAGATTGCGGAAGCGCTCGAGGAGCGTTACCTGGCTCTCGCGAGGCAAACGGCTTGAAATGTAAAATATATGTCTAGGACAATACGGCGTTAAAATCGGCCATGTCTAATTTTAATGTTGACTAATGATGGACATATCACTACCATCCTCAACTCCACTTAAACCTAACCCTAGACGGAGCCTACAAATGCACGCTCAAAGAGCCACTGTCAAAGCCGCAACGCTTCCTCTTCCGGTCCGCGCGGCGCCAATCGCACTGCTCGGCGTCATGGCCGTGGCGGTGCCCGCCGCCATGGTTGCCAGCCAGGTCATCGCTCTGATGAGCGGCCTGTGACTCCGCGCCAACTCAGGCAGCAGACCGGGAGGACGCAGGTGCGCGCCTGCGTCGTTTCGGACGGTTGCAGGGACTACCTGGTAGAGGTGATTTCGGCAAATGGCTCGGGGCTTCTGCGTCATCGCCGTGGCAATGTCTTGAAGTTCCACAGCCTCGCCGAGGCCTGCCGGGTCCTCAGCCGCTGCGGGGTCGGCGACGCCGTGATGCGACAACGGGTCGCCGATGACGAAACGTGCGCCGTTGCCTGCGCTTCCAGCTCCGCAGTTTCATGATATTCCTCTTTCCATGGGCGACTGAGCCGCCAGTTTCTCGCCTGAAGTCTTAGAAAAAGATGCGACACCCCTCAAAGTGCCTTTAAACTGCGGGCGTATTCGGACTGCGGGCCTACTCGGTATGGCGTCCGCGCAGGCGGGGCAGCCATAAGGCAGCGAACCAAGCAGAGGTGACATGGCTGATTCAGAAAAGCGGACTATGCCTATCGGGGCGGTAACGCAATTGACCGGCATTTCCGGTCACACCCTGCGGAAGTGGGAGAGCCGTTATGCGGCGGTGGCGCCGGCGCGGACGGAATCGGGTCGCCGGCTGTACACCCAGCAGCAGGTACGTAAGCTGATACGACTGCGTGACCTGATACGGCAGGGCTATCAGATCGGCCAGCTCAGCGCCATGAGTGAAGCGGAGCTGGAGGCGCTGACGGACGAGCAGCCGCCGCTGGAGGTCGGCATCGATCGGGTAATCGTCGTTGGTGAGGTGCTCGCAGCGGTGCTGGCGCCGCAACTGCCGGGAGACGACGCGACGCTGATCCCCGAGGCTGGGGGCGCCTGGCTGGTTGATCCTCAGGTAACCGCCGAACGCGGGAAGCAAGCCCTGGTGATTGAGCTGCCGACCGTCACCGAGGCGGCGCTGGGCAGCCTGGCGCGGCTGCGAAAACACATATTCGCGCGAGTGATCGTGGTTTACGGATTTGCATCCCGCAAGACCTTGAGTCGCCTGGCAGATGCGGGGGTGCTGTGTCTGAAGGCGCCGGTCGATGCAACGGAAGTGCTGCGGAACCTCAGCATGGCGGACCAGAGCGAGGGCGCGACGAGCATCGAGGCGCTGAATCGACGACATATACCTGCGCGCCGTTTTTCCTCCCAGGCCATTGCCAGTCTGGCCGCGCTCTCGCCCGAGCTGCAGTGTGAATGCCCGCATCACATTGCGCAGCTGGTGCTGGACATCAGCGCCTTCGAGCAATACAGCCTGGAGTGCGAACAGTCAGACCCTCAGGAGCGCGCGCTGCACGCGCGACTCCGATCGATCGCGGCCCATGCTCGAGCGCTGTTCGAAGAAGCGATGGCGAACGTGGCCGCCCACGAAGGGTTGCAGCTCGAGGAGCTGTAACAGCGGTCAGGACGGGCAAGAATCAGCGGACCCGCTTGGCGACGAATGTGACTGTCGCTGACGCGGTCGGAAGCGGTGAGGCTGAAGCGCCTCGACAGAGGATTGACCTGAGCAAGCTCCAGGACTACCTGCTCTGTGGCCGGCTGGAATACAGCTTCGTGCGCGTGAAGTGGAACGGCTGCCGCCACGAACACTTGGTGGCATTTTCCTGCAAGCGTCGTGGCTCAGGCGTCTGCTCAATCGTCTGATCCGGCGCGTCGTGCGCAGGTTCACCCTCGATGGGCTTCTGGTCGAAGATCCCAAACATCCCTGGCTCGATCTGGAACCCTCAGACACGCTCGACCAGCTGAACGCCGCCTCGATCCGCTGCCGGATCGCGGTCGGCCAGGGTGCCGGCGGCAGAACTCTCACTCTCAAAAACCCGGCGCCGGCCCGGACAGACTCGACGCCAAAGCCATTCACCGTCAATCGGAACGGGTTCTCGTTGAATGCCGCGGTCAAGTCGTCTATGCACTGAGGATCCTACTAGCACTCGAGCTCGGATATCGAGGCAAAAGCAAAGTAGAGATGTACGATGACTTCGTGCAGCTCCTGGCATGCCAAACATCAGGCCGGTTACCGTCACACTGATCTCGACGAAGCACGAACTCTGGCATAGCGAATCTCGAACAACTCCGCATGCTTTCCAACGTGAACACTCGAGAGGCAGAAACTGCAAACCATACTCGTCGGCTAACCGGAATGATGGGACCTGTTGCGCGATCCCAAACTGCAGCAGTTTGCGCAGCGGATTTCCTGCGAATACTTCTCACGCTTCTGGACAGTGGTGACCTGGCCCGCGACTACGTGCACTATCGAATCGACAATGCTCATGGTGATCCAGACATTTCGAAGAAGAACCTATCCCGTGATCTGAGAGCGCCACCGGGAGGCGTGCCGCGGCTGCTCAACCTGCCTTCTGCGCGAAAGGCACGAAGCCGAAGTCGGTAATGGGTCAGATCACGGGTGCGAGCCAGCGCAATGGCATGTCCACCATCGAGCGAGCAGCTCAACGCGGAACGCGACGATAGCTACGGCACCTTCGGGTGCTTCTTCCTGTGTGGTAAAGCGTACTGAAGAGCCTGGAGTCCCGGCGTAATCTGTCAGGATGTCCCAGCACTGCGCCGGTTTCGATTGCCCTCGACTGCAACCGGTCCGAGCGGGGCGTGCAGATCTCTGGAGTAATAAGGGGCATGATCATGTCACTACCATCCTTAGTTATCACCGAAACGCTCGGTTGCCGGCCGGACACCACAGTGGGTGAAGCCATGCAGAAGATGGGCTGGCTGGGTTCCGGCCCTACCCGTATGCGATGAAGATCAGCAATGGGTAGGCTCCATCAGCCTGCGCACACTGCGCCTGTTCACGCGAGCATACCGGCAAATGCCTCAGTGACATTCACGTCTGGGATTGTGGTGGAGTGGAACACTCCAAGGCCGGTTGCCATCGAAAATCTTACCGAGGTCCGGCGCAGCAGACCCGGCTGGTCATTGCTCAGGGAGTCCAGAGAGCTATTGTCGCCCACCGGTGTTCGAACACATCTCTCCTCCGCGCAATGGCGTTTGCTGGAAATGTTCGTCGAAAACTCCGGCAGTGTGCTGAACCGCGATATGCTGATGGCCGCGGTGCGCGGTCGATCATCAGACCCATTCGACCGTTACATTGATGTGCTCGTCGGCACTTTGAGGAAGAAGTTCGGCGAACGCGCAGCCAATGCCAGAATCATCTTGACGGTGCACAATGAGGGCTACCTGTGCACCCTTCAAGCGGCCATCGAGCCCTGATGGACAGCCAGAGTCGTGAAAGCCCGGTGACGTTATCGAAGGGGGATGGCTGCATCGATGGAGCCGAAACTATCCACACGGATGTGAATGACTCGCCGGGACTAACAGAACGCCGGAATTTCCTGCCAGACCGGGTGTGCGGCGGGCAGTGAGGAACCGACGCGATATCGAGCCGATGGTAACGCCCTGCCGGCACGATGAAGGCCGTGAATCCTACATCTATGCCGTCGGCGTCAGTCAAGATGGCCACGGGCGTGTCTCCCCGTCGCGTTCTGCCTTCGACGTAGGCGGGCGTCAGCAGAGCGTTTACCGGCGCCAACTCGGATATCACTCGCAGCAAAGCCGGATCGGCATCAGGTCGCAGGTTCATCTGACTGGCAAGATGCGGCCGCCATTGCAGTACCACTCACTCCCGTTAGCAGCTTCACGACCTCAATGGGTTAGCATGCCAGTTGATATTTGACTGTTATCACCGGTTTCCATTCTGGAGAAAGTCGCACATGTCACATCCATTGCGCACCATCGCCGAATCCAGGATTCTCTCGGGCACGGCGCCGCCCGCAACGGCACCGGCTGTCAGTACACAGGCTCTGGAGTTGCTGCACAAGCTAGCCAGCGCCGGAGACTGCGATGGCGACGCGCTTTGTCTGTTGCACGAATTGAAGGTGCATCAGGTGGAACTGGACCTGCAACTCGCGCAGGCGCAGGAAAGTGAACAGGAGTTCGCGCAGGAACTGACAGTTTATCACGACCTTTACCAGTTCGCTCCGGTAGCATACTTCAGTGTAGTCTCGACGGCCACATTCTTCAGGCAAACCGGGCGGGCGCCGAGGTCTTTGGAATCGATGCCGCCGAGCTCCCCGGGCGTCGCATCGACGATGCTGTCGCAGTCGAGTGCCGGCCCGACGTGCAGGCCATGCTGGATCAGATCCGCGACAGTGGTTCCAAAGCGGTGCGCGAGACTCGCTCGAACGGCCACGACGGTTCATTCCGTCCACTGCGGGTCGTGGCGGGCCCATCTCCCAGCGGCGAAAGCTATCTCGTACTCATTCTGGATGCCGGGCACACGGAATCTCCCGCCGTGTCTCGCTGAACCGCAGCACCCCGGACGGGAGCCGGTCCGGTCATGGTTTCTTCCATTGCAGACAAAAGCCCTCAGACACCCGGAGCCGAGACCCGCATCGTCGGCATCGGCGCTTCGGCCGGCGGTCTTGCGGCGTTCGAGCAGTTTCTCGAACACGTGCCGCCGCACAGCGGGCTGGCCTTCGTCGTGGTACAGCATCTCGACCCCACCCAGAAAGCCATGCTGGCGGAGTTGCTGCAACGGACCACCGAAATGCCCGTACAGGAAGCCACGGACGGTGCACCGGTTAAACCCGACCACGTATACGTAATTCCGCCGAACTCGGAGCTGAGCGTGCACAATGGCCGATTGCGCTTGCAGACTCCCGGCGAGCCCCGTGGAATGCGCCTGCCCGTCAACGTCCTGTTCTCGTCTCTGGCCGGGGCCCAGGGTGACAGGGCCATTGCCGTCGTCCTCTCGGGAATGGGCTCGGACGGCATGCTTGGTATGCAGGCAGTAAAGGCCGTGGGTGGATTGACCGTCGTGCAACGGCCGGAAACAGCACAATTCGATTCGATGCCGAGAAGCGCCATCGAAGCCGGCTGTGCCGACATTGTCGGCGCCCCTGATGAATTGGCTGCTCGTATTCTGTCCTACATTGACGAGGTACCCGATCGGGCAGCCTTGCCCGCCGGCGGGACGTCGACGACCTTCGAATCGCCACCTCTTCAGGACATCTTCGCGTTGCTTCAGGAAAGGACCAGGCACGACTTTTCCAGATTCACGCGCCAGCACGCTGCACCGCCGGATTCAGCGTCGCATGGCGATTCACAAGGTGGCCACACTGAAACTGTACCGGGATCTACTGCAGAACAGTTCTCAGGAGATCGACCTGCTGTTCAATGAGATTCTCATCGGCGTCACCAGTTTTTTCCGTGATCCGGCGGCTTGGACCACCCTGGCAGACGAGGTTCTGCCCGAGCTGCTGGCCAATCGAACCAACACCGACGAACTGAGGGCCTGGGTCATAGGCTGTTCTACCGGCGAAGAGGCCTACTCGCTCGGCATGGTGTTTGCCGAAGCTGCGGGGCGACATCCTCGCCCCGGGCGGCCACGCCGTCTGCAAGGCTTCGCTTCCGATCTGAGCTCGGATGCAATCGCCACGGCACGCCGCGGGCAATATCCGCCCGCCATCGCCGAGGCCGTATCCGCAGGACTACGGCTGAAGCGCTTCTCAGCCGATCGACGGCGCGTACTTTCAGATCGACGAAGACATTCGCGATATGGTCCTGTTCTACTCACCACGATGTGGTGCTCGACCCGCCCTTCACCAAGCTGGCGAGAACCTCCTCGCCTGCCGCAACCTACTGATCTTCTTCGAACACCGGGCTCTGCAGCGTAGATTGATTCCGCTGTTCCACTACATTTTGCGTCCGGGGGGTGTGCTCGTCCTGGGCACCGCGGAGACAGCGGGCAGGTTCAATAATCTGTTCAACCCGATCAACGCCAAGCTGCGGACCTACCTGAGCAAGGACGGAGTAACCGGCACAGGCGCCGACCTGCTGCTGCAGTCCTTTCCATCACGGTCGCGAGCCACCAAGGAGTCAGCCGTGCCAACCGCCAGTAAATCCGACCACGCGTCCGAAGTCCTGCAGACCGCTGCTGACTACGTTCTATTGCAGACCTATGCGCCCGCCGCTGTGGTGGTGAATACTGACGGGGACATCGTCTACATCAGCGGCCGCACCGGAAAATACCTCGAGCCCGCCGCCGGCAAGGCCGATTGGAACTTTCATGCCATGGTGCGGGAGGGTCTGCGCACACCTCTGGCCAACGCTCTGAAGCGGGCCGCGGAACAGGATCAGCCCGTGCAGATGCAGGGCCTGCCGGTGGAACTCAGCGCCGGTACGCAGTACGTCGACGTGACGGTGCAGGCGTTTCATGAGCCGCCAGCGCTCGATGGCACGATGATGGTCGTGTTTCGGGACGTCCCGCCGGTCCCGACCAAGCGGCCCCGGGGAGGTAAGCAAGGTACACGGGAGCAATCCCGGGCTGAAGAAATTCAAAGGTATCAGAATGAAGTTCAGCGTCTGCGGGAGGAATCACGCGCATCCCACGAAGAGCTGCAGTCCACCAACGAGGAACTGCAGTCCACCAACGAAGAGCTGCAATCCGCCAATGAGGAACTGTCCACCTCAAAAGAAGAGATGCAGTCCATGAACGAAGAACTACAGGCGATCAACGCCGAGCTGCGAACCAAACTCGACGACCTGGCACTGGCACAGAGCGATATGCAGAACGTGCTCAACAGCATCGAGATCGCGATTCTGTTTCTCGACAGCGACCTCAACGTCAGACGCTACACCGATCGGGCTGCAGACATCATCAACCTGCGTGGAGTGATATCGGCCGGCCGCTCAGTGACCTGACCTCTATGCTTCAGTACCCCACACTGCATGAGGATGCGCAGGAGGCACTGCGCACCCTGGCGGCGACCGAGAAGCAGATCCAGACCGACGACGGCCGGTGGTTTTCCGTCCGCATCATGCCATACCGCAGAGTGGACAATCTGATCGATGGAGTTGTGATCACGCTGGTGGACATTACCGAAACGAAAGACCTGGAGTCATCTCTGCGCCGCGAAGGTAACATCCCAAGTTGATGAAGACCCCAACTGCATGGGTAGGTGCGTGAAAATCAAGAAACTAAGTCGACGCAGGTTTTTACCGCAGCACGACTCAGTAGACACACTACATCCTCCAGCTCTGGTGCGCTTCAGCAAACCAGCAGGAGTTTAAAAATTGGTCCAGCTACTCGATGCACGATGCGTGCTCCTCAGCATCCACCTGGCAGCGACCTTTACCAGTTCCCTCGTCGCGGCAGCTACCGGCACACTGGTGCCGGCCAAGCTCACCGAGTACTACGCGCTTGCATCGGCGTGGCCGGCCGGTGCGCCACTCGGATGCCTGCTACAGGGGTTCGGGATCATGACGGGTACCGGTGTATCTCACCGACAGGATCACCGTAGGAAATTCATGCCAGCTACGCGACATCGAGGCCGCCGTACTGCCCGCGGCTTCACGGGGCCTGAGCGCCCTGCGTAAGCTGTCGCCATCCGAATTGTCCACCGACCCACCCAGCCTGCGTCTCAGCAACTGTGTGGAGCCGATCCTCGCCTCACAGCGACGATGACACCACCGAAGGCTGCCGGGCGAACTCGCCGTGCGATCATCTGGTGTCGAGTCCTTCATCGCTTTCTTCGTCAGCTTCGAACGCCACAAGCTCCGATCGGCTGAAGCGCCCGTCCTGGTCATGTTGATCTTCGGATTGACCCCAGTGGCTATCGGTGTCCGTGCTGGTGGCAGCCGTGCTGGAGGCAGCACCATCAACGCCACGGAAACCGTCGAAATTCCAGCAGACCACCTCAAGACTCTGACCGAAATACATGGTGAGGAATCAGCCAAGTGGCGTGACGCCGGCGAATTATGATGACATCTGGGTGGCGGCAGGTTCTGCCGTGTCAGAAGTCGACAGCGCTTGGTCGCAATGACTTGGCGCGAACAGGTTCCGTGAGGCATCCTCCACAGGCGTGGCCAGGATCACCGGCGCCTGCCAGCCCACCGCACCGAATATGCAGGCGAAAGCCGCATCTGCCGCGTCGTGGCTGGTGGCGATTCGTACGAAGCCCATCGGTATTCCGGTACCCGAGGGGTCGAAAATGTACCAGCGGTCTCCGAGAAAAACCTCAACATAAGCGTGGAAATCGGGCGGTCCCAGAGCCGGATCGGCACCGTAATCGGTGCCGGTGACGAATCGTGCGGGGATATTGACGGCACGGCACAGGGCGATCATCAGATGGGCGAAGTCACGGCAGATGCCGACTCTATCGGCGAAGGTCTCGATGGCGGAGGTCGCGGCGCTGGAGGTGTTGAATGTGAATCTGACATGCCGTTGTACCCATTGGCAAATGGCTGACACCCGGCCATAGCCGCGCGGCAGCCCGCCGAACAGGTTGGCCGCCAGATCGACGAACCGGTCCGACTGACAATATCGGCTCGGATACAGGTAGTCGATGGCCTCCACGGGGAGGTCGTATATGGGCACCTCGGTGAGCTGCAACGGGTCAGCCTGATGATGCTGCAGATCCACTGTGACCGCATACTGGAGAGTCAGCGGACCGGGCAGCGCGCGCAGGCGCAGGTAACGATTGCCCGTCACCGGATCCTCATCGATTCGGTATGGGATCGGCTGGTCGATCGTCAGGTTCTCGTCGGAAACGATCTGGCTGCGGGTTTTCGCTGCGTGAAAGTCGAACAGAAAATCAGCGCCTGCACCGCCAACCTGGTAGCGCAGTTCAACACGCAGATCAATTCGTATCACGGCAAGTCACGCATGTCGTCCTCGAGCCGGTTGTGCAATTCTCTTACACCAACAAGCAGGATCAAGGACCCCACGATCATCCATACCATCAAACTCACGCCAATATCCAGATAACGAGGTTATGAGAGCGTGTCGACTCTTGCATTCGACACGCTGTCTGCCCGATAGTGTGCCTGCCACGCGTACCCCGCTCTGTCTGTTATCGAACCAATGGCCGCTATCGGGTGCCTGCGGCGGTGGTATGCTGCTTTCCGATCCGTGCATCAGGTTTCGGGCTTCAGGCTTCCGGCTTCAGCCAGATAAGAGGCAAGCGTCATGCCCCATGTCCCTGCCCAAAACGACAACCTGCTACTCAATGCCCTTTCCGCCGAGGTCAGGGAACGTCTTGATCCGGAACTGACACTGACCGAGCTGCCGCTTGGTGACGCCCTCTACGAGTCCGGCGACGTCATGAACGACGTGTACTTTCCCACCAATTCCATCGTATCGCTGCTGTATGTAATGGAGGACGGCCGATCAGCGGAGATCTCGGTGGTGGGTAACGAAGGCATTGTCGGAATCGCGCTGTTCATGGGCGGTCAGAGCACCCCGAGCCGCGCCATCGTGCAGCGTGAGGGCTCAGCGCTTACCGGCTGCCGGGGGCAAAATTCCTGAAAAAACGGAATCTCGCACGCGATGGTGAGACTCCACTCATCCGCCTGCTGCCTGGCGTACACCCAGGGCGCTGATCATCTAGATGGCGCAGACGGCCGCCTGCAATCGGCACCATTCCATTGACCAGCAGCTTTGCCGCTGGTTACTGCTGTCCATGGATAGGCTGAAAGACGGGAAGTTGAACATGACTCAGGAGCTGATCGCGAACATGCTCGGGGTGCGCCGGGAAGGAGTTACGGACGCGGCCGGGAAGCTGCAGGACGCAGGCATCATTCAATACAAACGCGGCCACATCAATGTTCTCGATCGTCCTGCGCTCGAAGAGCGCTGCTGCGAGTGCTATGCGGTCGTGAAACAAGAATCCGACCGCCTGCTGGAGCAGTTCCGCTATCCGCCAGCCGCAACGATGTCCCGACGGGACTGAACTCCCACTACCGTCGAATCGGACATTGTCCGCGACCCGCGTGAACGGGCGATGCGGCTGTGCCCATGGAAAATGGCGGGGAACCTTTTTTCTCACAGCCTCTCATTGACGATCGACTCCGACCGAAGTGCCGCAATGGGAATAGCATCGGTATTCGTTATTACTTGGCGCTGCGGCACGTAGTCAAGCAGCAAATCCGTTTCTTTCTTGACTACGGCATAGCACTCGCAACTCAAAGTCTCCAGGTTCGACCGATCCAGCACCTTGATCAATCCGCGCGAGTATGAAATTACGCCTAGCCGTTGTAATTTCAGCGCTGCCTCTGTGACGCCTTCCCGGCGAACACCGAGCATGTTGGCCATGAACTCTTGTGTCATTGTTAAGTGATTGCCTTCCAGGCGGTCCATGGAAAGCAGGAGCCAGCGGCATAGCTGCTTTTCGATCGAATGGTGGCGGTTGCAGACTGCGGTCTGTGACACTTGTGTGATCAGTGCCTGCGTATAGCGCAGCATCAGCAAGAGCAACTGGCCATGGCGGTTGAACACTCTTTCACTCTACGTCGCGGGAGCCGATATGCGTGCCCGGCGCTCTGTACAAGCGACCGGCTCGGCGTACTCTCGCCGCCCAAGAACAACGTGATGCCGAGTAACCCCTCGTTGCCCACCACCGAGATCGCAGTCGATGCACCATCCTGCAGCAGATACTGCAGCGAGACTATGGAGTCAGTGGGAAAGTAAACGTGCTTCATGTTGCGCCCTGACTCATAAAGCAGCGCTCGCAACGGCAACGGCACCAGTTCCAGGTATGGAAACAGCCGGCATTGAACCTCGGGCGACAGAGCGGCCAGAAGATGATTCTGCTGGGGCTGGGGGGTGTCGTGCATGAGGTGTTTCTGGAAAGGCGCTGATTGCATATCGCTGGAACACCAGAGGCGCTGGACGGCCGCTTTCTATCCAGCAGGAGATCTGTGCGGTAGCCCACATAGGGTAACGGCACGGCATAGGTGCAGCGCTTTTCAGTTAACCTACCACGGAGCGCAACGCCGCTGCCTCAATCGACGTGGAGCATCCTGAGGTTGCAGGCCGGAAGGGCATTGCAGCATGTGGCGCCCAGGCTCACTGCACATTGTCGATTTTACTCCTGAGTCCGCCTGGTCCTCCTCATCACTCGAGCCAGGGTGCCCCCTGGCCACTCAGCCGTTCGTACACTAGCTCCACGTGGAGCGGAAAGTGATCGGAGCCGAAGCTCTCAGCCTCAGAATCCCGCCCAGCGTGATGAGTGTCTCGAACATTGGTACGTCCTACGCGGGGGTCGATCAGTCCGCTGATCTTGCGGAACAGACGATCGGCAATATACCCTCAACGTCGAACCAATTCCCGGGCCCCGAGCCAAGCGAGTTCCGGAACATGCGCACGATTCACAGCAGCGTACAGGTAGGAATTGAGTGATCAGGTTCCGGCTGCCCGAAGTTCCTGCCGCAATGCGGCGATCTCGCTTCTCAGTGCCCGGATCGATCTATCGCCGGCCAGTTCCGATGCGTCGCTCTCGGCGTCCCTGCCGATAAAATACGTGGCGAGCGTGGCCGTCACGTATCCAAACACGGCCAAGCCGTACAGTGACAGGAACAGGCACAGAAGGCGGCCTTCGGCCGTTTGCGGCCAATAATCGCTCGCGATGGTGGTGATCAGCATCGAAGTCCACCACAGCGCGCTGGCATAGCTGTCGAATCCCCGCGCCTCGAACGCGTACATGCCGGCGGCGCCGGCCAGGTCGACGATCAGAGTCAGCAGCACCACGTAACCGAAGCCGCGCCGGCTCATGGTGGCGCGCAAGGCGCGCATGCCCCGGTTCAAGGAACTCAGCACACGAACCAGCCGAACGCCACGCAGCGTACCGGCGGTGCGCGCCACCCGCGCCATTCGCAGAACGCTGAGCATCCGCAGGGCTGGAGCCACCAACGCGATGACCGCCAACCAGTTGCGCTTCAGGTAGGTCCACTTAGTGGGTGCGAGCAGCAGTTCCAGGAGAAACTGCAGCACGAACAGCGCCCAGATGACATAAATCAGAATCTGCAGCAGCCGGCTCATGCCCCATGTCATTTCCAGAACAAACAGCGCCAGCCAGATGAAGGCCAGCACCAGCATGGGCACCTCGAGCCAGTCCTGAAGCTGCGTGAGCAGCGCGTTGCGCTCGGTGACCGACTCCGTCGCTTCCTCGGACCGTCGTTCATCGCCATTCATCGTCGAATTCCCCAAACCGTTTCCGGCCATGGTATCCGACCTGCCTGAGGCTGTGGCTGACGCCGGCTGTACGGCCGGAAACCCTGCCTTGCCCACCTGTTGCCCTCGAGGCCAAGGACAACGGGTAGACTGCACGCAACTTCCGGCTTTGCGGCGTCAGCCGGTCAGACAATCGTCAGTGAACGGTTCCGCGACGGGCGAGGCTGAAAAGCGCCAGCAGAATGACCGCGCCGATCAGCGACCCGATAAAGCTCATGACGGTGATGCCGTCTATGTACCGGCGCCTAGCAGGGGCCCGATGAGCCATCCACCGACTACCGCGCCGACCAGGCCGACAGCGACATTCAGGATTATTCCCTGTTGATCATTGGTTTTCATGATCATGCTGGCCATCCAGCCAACGATGCCGCCTGATGACCTACCATACGAGAGTGCCCATTGTTGCCATTCGTTCTCGCTTGGATGTTAATGAATAGCGTGATGCGCGGCGCCGAATCCTGAGGTGGTAAGGGCGCGATCATCGGTGCATTAGCCCACACAGCACCAACCATTGGGTCATCCGGCTGATTACCGATCACTTTTTCGCCGGTCTCGGCGCGCATACCCTGCCATGGACGCGTTAGGCCGTCTGACGGACGTTGATAGATGGATCGTTATCGCATGTAGGTAGCGGGACTGGTGCGATCGCCAAGTCCCCTGTGCTTCTGACGGAGCCGGTCTGAAAAGTAACTCTGCATAAGTTGGGCATCGCACCGATCAGACCCGGGTCTCCGGTTATGTTGGGTGACTGACCCTGCACTTATGTTAGTGCACGGTAAGAGGCAGAACCCAAACGGAACAATCATCTGGAGACCAGATCATGAACAAGAATCAAATCAAAGGTCGTGCGAACGAGGGCAAAAGGAAAGGTCAAGGAAGTGGCCGGGAAAGTGACCGGCGACAAAAGTACCGAGTACAAAGGTAAGGCTGAGAAGCACGGGGGCAAGGCTGAAGCCGAGTACGAAGATCTCAAGAGCGATGTCAGAAAGGCAACGGAGTAGCAATACCCCAGACGCCGGAGGGATATTCAAACGGCGAACAATGGAATTCCGGCGACTGGGTGCAATGTTCAGTGTAAATCGCAGTAACCGTGTGGTCGTTTGGCTGGATACTGAATACGTTCTACAACCTGCTTCTGTCGCTTTCCCCTGGCTCCCATTCTGGCGCCTGCGGCATATCACACGCGACCTCACGTTTCCCGAGAGCCGCGCGGGTATCCAGTCGCTTGATCTCTAACGCCCAGGCCCCCTTTAGCGCAGCAGAACGGTCGACGCAGGGGGAGCAAGATAAGCCAGCGGCTCGGCGGCGAGCCGATGAAGCTGGAGGCCATACTGCAAGGCTCTCGCGGGGCCCGCGAGGCCGGCAAGGAGTGTTGTCCAGGTACGGTTAGTATCCAGCCCATGCAGGCGTCCGGCGAGTAGGCCACTGGCAAAGGCAACCGGCAGTGCGGCCGGGCTGCTGGCCAGAGCACGCACCCGGCGCATCAGGCTATCGATGGGCTGGCGACCAGGGACTATGACCGGCGCCGTAAGGCAGGCACCAGGCTCCCGGCGGCAAAGGCGATGCCCAGGCACATCATGGGATTGTCCCGTACGAAAACGCTAATGGACTGCAGGGTTTCGTCGGAGTGCTTCTTGGCTTTCTGCCCGGCATCCCTGACAAGAGCTTCCGCATCCGCGGCCTCATGGCGGATCCGTTCCTCGGTCTTGCCCGCAGTCTTGGCGAACTGATCCACCGATTCGTGGGCGCGCTCAGAGAGACGATCTGTGGTGGCATGATCGCCACTGGCTCGATTGCTCATGGTATCCGTCGGCCGTGGTGGGATAGGCGTGGGCGCCGATGAGCGTTCACTGGTAGTTGAGGGAGTTTTTGCAAATGCCGCCACTTGTCTGAGCGGCGGCGAACAGAGGGCTTATCCACCGTTGATCTGCGCACTCGTTGCCGGGTAAATGGCCGCCCTGGCGCCTTTGTGCACGCCATTGCACAGATCATTCCGCGGCATGGCTTCATGATCAATAGCGACCATTACTGGGAACTAGGTAAGCCTTTCAAGATCCTAAAAAAAATGTTCTGGTCGGACTGGCCCTGCTGCTGGTGATCGCTACGGCTCTTCCGCTACTGCGCCTCGACCAATGGTGGATTCGCGTTCTCGATTTTCCGAGAGCGCAGATCACTATCCTGGGCATCGTAGTTATCGCTCTCTATATCTATTTCTGGGAATCGAAGCGCGTCTATAAATCCGTCGTTCTCGGACTACTGATACTCGCCGTCGGATATCAGATGGTTAAGATGATTCCGTATACGGTGCTGATGCCCAAGCAAGTACTGGCGGCTGGATCATCGTCGGGCGAAGCCAACCTCAGGCTGCTTGTTGCAAACGTGCTGATCGACAACCGGGACGCGGAGGCTTTACCTATGGCATGCTCCTGCACAGTCGCCTGGAGATGATCACCCAGATCCGGTTCATCTCAGGACATATTCGTCATGATATGCAGGTGGTATTGCCGTCAGGTGACCGGGTCTACATGCATTTCGTTCACCCCGATCCGCCCAACCCGAGGTTCGCGACCGAGACGACGGAACGAGATGCGGAACTGCTGATCGTGGGCCGGGAGTCGGAGAAGCGCGATAAGCCAACAATTATTGCAGGGGATTTCAACGATGTAGCATGGTCCTACACCACGAGCCTGTTTCAGAAAGCCAGTGGTCTGCTCGACCCGCGCATCGGGCGTGGGATGTACAACACCTTCAACGCCAAAAACCCGCTCCTCCGCTGGCCGCTCGACCACGTCTTCCACTCCGATCATTTCAAGCTCGTCCGCATGGAGACAGGGCCTGCCTGGGGATCGGATCATTTTCCCATCTTTATCGAACTGAGCCTGGAGTCCGGAGCGGAAGCCGAGCAGGTAGAAAGTGAGACAAACCAGGCGGAAGACGAGCAGGTAGATGAGAAGATCGAAGATGGGAAGCAGAAATAGAACGAATGGACCTGCCAGAAGCGGGCACCCTTTTACAACGACTCGCGCTGCCGGGCCGCTCCATGCGGTCACTTGGCCGGAGCTGGACGCTGGCCGGCGTCCGCCGCGCGCAGCGGACGCGTTCGCACTTCGATAACCCCGAGTCTGGGCAGCCCCGTCCGGCGGCGTCACCCCCCAGAAAGCCCCCGCATGCGCGGGGCCTCGAGAGTCGACATGGATGTGTCTGATGCTTTTTTTATCGATCTGGCGGTCTTCAGTAGTTGTAACCCATGCCGATCGTGTACGCCCAGGCGCCATCGTCGAAATTGTCCTGAACGTCGCTCGAGCCATCGAAGAACCACTGGTACTCCGCTCGCCCCATAGGAACGTCTTCTGCAACACGTAATACTTCACGCCGACTTCCAGCCCGCCGAAGGCGGAATCGCTGACGCCGTTGCCATCCACCCCGCCGAGGCTGGCGCCTACGAACGGCCGCCAGTACGCGTCACCGAAGTGGTAGTCGACAAAGCCCCGCGTCGAGCCATTCCAGAAGTCGTCGTCGATACTCTCGCCTTCGATGTCCGCATAATTGAGGCTCTGCCGGATACCGATCAGCGTTCGTTCCGGATGACCCAACCGATATCAGCGCTGGCGCCAAGGCTGGAATTATCGAAGTCGCGGTCGCTGCCGTCGGTACCAGATAGCGTGAACTCGCCTTCGCCTGCGACCGGGCCGATCGATTGCGTCTGCTCACCCGCCAGCGCGGGGAAAGCACCGAAGACCACTGCCAGCAGCCCGGCTTTGGTGACTCCAGAGATACTGCGAGATGTTCGCTTGTCTGCCGATGCATTGTTTCTCATAGAGCGCTTGCCGCTCCAATTCAGGCATCAATGTAAGACCCCGGGAAATACTTCAGGGGTCTCTGAAGGGCGCGACTTTAGCTAGCTGAAGCAGGCTCGTCCGTTCGGTAACACGCGAACGGCCGCAACTGGAATCGGCTCGACACGTACAGATCGATATTCCAGTCTTGTGTACGCCCCCGCACAGAACATTCCCTGGCAAGCCTTCATGATGCAGTTGAAGGTCACTTGGCATTCTTAACAAAAGGATCACCATGAATCGCATCAGAGCACTCTCAGCATCGCTACTCGCGATTCTGCTGATTACCGTTGTCGGCTGCGCTGGGAGCGCGACTAGCGAAAGCACCGGCGAATACATCGACGACACATGGATTACCACCAAGGTGAAAGCCGCGTTGGTGGACGACTCTCTGGTCAAGGCCACCGAAGTCAACGTAGAGACTTTCAAAGGTGTGGTGCAACTCAGCGGATTCGTCAGCTCGCAAGATGCCATGGATCAGGCCGTGACCGTTGCCAGCAACATCGCAGGTGTGACGTCGGTCAGAAACAGTATGCAGGTCAAATAGACGGTTCTCTCATGGCCGCATACAGGTGGTCGGCTATGGCCTCCGTCAATATACCCTGATCAGTTTGTGGTGCGCAGTCAGTCACTCGAGAGAACCGCGTTTCTCCCTCTCTCTCCCTACCCCCCAAGGGAAACAGTCTCCGAGGGCTTTGAGCACCAGACCCGTTGGACCGGGCGACCGGCCTGCGGGTTTTTTTCTTCGGTCTCTGGCATTCGTGGTGCCCGCACCAGCCAGACCCAAGCACACGGGCTGCGATTCCCATTCATGGGCCTCGCAACCCGGACACTCCAAGAATAGCGCGCGCCCCGGGTGGCGCTGATCCTGGACAATTACGCAACAAACTTGAGAGGCGGAATAACTATGAAACTTAGCGAAATCATTGGAGCCGCCCTGCTCGCGGGCATACTGTTGGTCGCGCTTCCCGCCTGCGAGGAACAAGGTCCTCTCGAGGAGGCCGGCGAGGAGATCGACGAAGGTGTGGACGACATGGGCGACGCCATCGATGATGCCACCGACGGCAGGTAATCGGGCTGGAAACGACTGCTGAAGCGCGGCCTCCCGGTCAGGGGTCGAGCCGGGATCGCCATAGTCTGCTTTATGTTGGCAATCGCACCGACCGCACGCTCCCTGCAACTTAATGTCTATTCCAGATGGTTAGCAGGCCAGCCGTTGGCCGGGAATATCAAGCATGGCGGAACAGACAGCAGAAGAAACTGAATACACGCATGATCAGCTTCGATTCCTGCTTCTCGATAAGGCCAATCGGCTGTACGAGGAACGGGGTGAAGCGGCGGCACACACCTTTTGCGTCAAGCATCACGCCATCGCAAGCGTCTGCATGAGCTGTGGCCGCATGTTCCGGATCGTCGCTTCGCGAGGGACGTCGGGTGGACTTTCACACGGCTGGTGCAGCGCCAGGTGTGTGCAAGTCGGCACGAGTAGAGCGCAAGCCGGCTAGTCCCTGTCGACCACGCGACCCGGCACGCATGGTCCAACAGCGCATCACTCTGAAACCTCCGCCACCGTTACTGACAGCCAGCCCACCGGCGTGCGGCCCTACCGCAGGACGTGGCGAACTTCGCTGGATTGCCGGGAACTTTAAATATCGAGCCGTTCAGGCATGACTATGCAGCACATTGTTCTGCAGTCCGCTCCAGCAATCGGAAGTGAGCACGAACATGTTCTCGAACTGGCGGCCGATTCTTCTGCTACTGAGGCGGGCACTGTGGGTTCGCTCGGGCCTGATCTGTCTACTCGCCGTCGCAGCCGCCATTCTGGCCCCATATACCGAACCGTATGTGCCGGACGAACTGCCCACACGTATCGGTGCCGACTCAGTGGAAACGCTGCTCAGGATTCTCGCCTCCAGCATGCTGGCCGTTACGACATTCTCCCTGACCGTCATGGTTGCCGCTTACAGCGCCGCCGAGCGTCACGTAACCCCGAGAGCAGCCGGGCTGTTGAGGGAAGACACCACTACGCACAATGTCCTGGCAACGTTCATCGGCGCCTTTCTCTTCAGCCTGTCGGGCATCGTGTTGCTGAGCACCCAGGCGTTCGGAAGCCAGGCCAGGGTACCCATGTTCCTGATGACCCTTGCTGTAGTCCTGCTGATCGTGGTTACCCTGCTGCGGTGGATTCAGCACCTGTCTCAGTTCGGCCGGTTGGCTCACACCACAGATCGAATAGAAAAAGAGGTCACCCGGGCTCTGCTCGATCGGGCCAGGAGCCCGTTCATGGGCGCCAACCCGTTGCGCGATGGCGATATTCCCGCGGATGCTGAGCCGGTATTCCTCGATTCAATGGGCTACGCACAACATCTTGATGTGGAGGCGCTGAACGAGTGTGCCCGGGAGCACGAGAGCCGCATATACGGCCACTGTCTGCCCGGCGCTTTCATCGATTTCACCAGGCCCGTCGTGCGAGTCGCCGGAGGGACGCCGGCCGCGGTGGAAGAGGCCGTGCGCTCAGCCTATTCCGTCGCCGTTGACCGTACCTACGAACAGGACCCCCGCTTCGGGCTGTCGGTGCTGACGGAAGTGGCCAGCCGGGCGTTGTCGCCGTCGGTGAACGATTCCGGAACCGCGATCGATATCATCGGCCGGCTCCTCAGAATGCTGACAATCTGGACGCAGACGTGCAACGAGGCTGAGGCTGAGATCGAATACTCACATATCTGGATACCTGGATTGGTTGCAGGCGATCTCATGGACGATGCCTTCGGACCAATCGCGCGGGATGCCGCGGACAAATTCGAGGTGCAGGTGCGTTTACAAAAGGCTCTGGCTGCGCTAGACAGGTTAGGTCATGAGCCCCTGAGAACTGAGGCGCAGCGTCTCTCCCGGCAGGCGCTCACCTATACCGACAGCGCGCTCGCCCTCGAGGTGGAGAAACGCCGGATACGACACAGTGCCTGTGGCGGCCCGGGTCAGGAACCAGCATCGAACGCTGCCGCCGCTGCAGTAGCAGGGGCGCCGGACTCGATGCCGGGGTGAAGTTTATGCACGAACCGTCGCCGCCGGGACCCTCTGTCCCGAGTTTGCGCTTCGTGCTGACGGATTTCGGCCGTACCCAGTTCAGACCGGCTACCCTCGACGGCAACACACACTACCTCCGGAGCAAAGCCCCGTTTTAATTCCTATTCTCCTCCGTTCGCCATCGCACAGACGCCGAACCTGTAACCCCCCACCATGCCGCCAACACCGACCTCATTGCGATGCACTGATGGTGGATGGTGCCTGCAGACTAATCGAGAGGATGAACAATGTACTCCACAACAGGCTTTCACAGCCTCCGCACATGGCTGCTCGCTGGCCTGGTCGGCGTCTTCGCAGCAGCTTGCGGCGGCGGCAACGAGGGCCGGGACCCGGTGCTCGGCAACGACGGTAATGTCGCGCTGACGCCCACGGTGACCGCGACTGCTCCAGAGGACGGCGAGATCGGCGTTGCCACGGACATCGCTGCGGTCACGGCAACCTTCAGCGAGCCGATGACGGCGCTCACCGATGGGGCCAGCTTCACGCTCACCTGCGAAGCCCCATGCACAGCGCCCTCGGGAGCAGTCACGCTGGACGCGGCCGGCACCATCGCCAGCTTTACCCTCGATGGAACGCTCGAAACGGGCACCCGTTATACCGCAACGGTCACCGGCGCACGCAGCGCCGAGAGCGGTCTGGCCATCGCCGGACCCTTTCGCTGGAACTTCGCAACGATCGGTCCGGCCCCGACCGTGATCGGGGTAGCTCCGGCGAACAGCGCGACAGGGGTTGCCATCGATACGTCGATCGTCGCGCAATTCAACGAGCCCGTGGTGGCGCTGACGGCCGATGACTTCACGGTCACCTGCGCCGATCCGTGCAGCAGCGCCGTCGGTACCGTCAGCAGGAATGCAACGGGCACCATCGCGACCTTCAGTGTAACCGGATCGGAGACGCTCGACGCGCAGACGGAGTACACGGCCACGATCGTCACTGCCACCAGCAGCGCCTCGGGCCAGGTGCTCGTCGAGCCCTTCGTCTGGCGCTTCACCACCGGCACGACAACCGATGCAACGAGGCCGCGGGTCAACCTGACGGAGCCCGAGACCACCAGACCCGGGTCCGACCACCGGGGTGGCGGCCAACACCGCCATCACCGCAAGCGTTCAGCGAACACATCGATCCGGCAACCGATCACGGATGCCAGCTTTACGTTGACCTGCGATGAGCCCCGTGTGTGACGCCCGCGCCGACCGGCGAGGTGTCCTACTCGGTCGCTTCACGGACCGCCGTGTTCACACCGGATGAGCCACTGGAAGCCGAAACCACCTACACGGCAACCATCATCAGCACCGTGACAGACCTGTGCGGCCAACCAGCTGGCCGGCAACCAGGCACCGATCGCCGATGCCAGCGATTATGTGTGGACCTTTACCGTCGGAAACGGCGCTGGCAGCCGCGGAGCGCATTACCGTGCTGTCCACCGAGCCGATGAACGGTGGCACGATCGACGTATGTCCGTCGGCCGGCATCAACGCCACCTTCGACGTACCGTCCGGCCTGGGCCTGGATCCGGCTTCGGTTAACAGCCTTACGTTCCGCGTGACAGAGAACGCCACACCGGCAAACACGGTGACGGCGGACTCGGTGGTCGTCGACTCAGGACACCGGGCACGATCGTGACTTTCACACCTGCCGAGGAGCTTGCTGACGGACGGCGTTGAATACCGCGCCACGCTGACCGGCGGCCCGGATGGCGTGACGGACCTCGCGGTGCCGGCCAACGACCTGCTGGAGGACGTCGTCTGGACCTTCACGGCGGTGGCCCCGACCGGCAATTGCGTGGAACCCGCCAGGCTGCAGACCGCGGAACCGTTCGGTCCCTTTGGTGGCTCTGCAGGCGTGACCAACCAGGGTCTCCTGACCATCATCAATGGCGATCTCGGCACTACGGCCGCCTCCACACTGGTGACCGGATTCGTTTCCGAGCCCGACTGCGCCTATACCATCACCACGCTCAATGAGGGCCAGGTGAACGGCAAGATATACACAGCGCCCCCGCCGCCAACCGTGGCGTGCCCGCAGGATGGCACCGCTGTAACGCAGGCGATCGCCGACCAGGCCCGTCTCGATGCCGAAGAGGCGTTTATCGCACTGTCACCGGCGAACCTGCCGGGCGGACAGGATCCGGGCAACGACAACCTCGGCAACCTGACCCTGGCGCCGGGCATATACACCGCACAGAGTGGCGCCTTCAGTATCCAGGGCGGCGACCTCACGCTGGACGGCCAGGGCAATCAGAACGCCGTCTGGATTTTCCAGATGGCCACCACACTGACCGTGGGCGGCCCCGGTGCTGATTTCCCGCAGAGCGTCACCCTCACCAACGGTGCCCAGGCCAAGAACATCTTCTGGCAAGTGGGCAGCGCGGCCACCATCAATGCGGCCGGTGGCGGATTTATGAAAGGAACCATCATTGCCCAGGACGGAGTCAGTATCTCCACTGCCGGGCAATGTCCGACATCGTGACGCTCGACGGCCGGGCATTGTCCCTGGTTGGCGTCGGTCACCATGGTCAACACAGTCATCAACGTGCCGGCACAGTAATGGACGTCACGAACAACCAATTCGCGGTGGAGGCACCAATGAAATCGCACATATTTAAACGGACATTCAGTACGCTGGCCCTGGCGGGATTTGCCATCCCCGCCGCGGCCGCCGATCCATCGCACTGGTATTTCGGTGCTGGCCTCGGCGAGTCGCAGGCTGACATTGCTGAAGAGGAAATCAGGGCGGATTTGCTTTCGTCGGGATTCACCACATCAGGATTCGCAGACGAAGAATCTGATTTTGGTTACAAGCTCTTCGCAGGCTACCAATTCAACCGCTATCTTGCGGTTGAAGGCGGCTATCTTCGATCTTGGCGAGTTCGATTACACGGCGACCACGGTACCGGCCGGCACCTATTCAGGCGAGCTCGAGTTCCAGGGTTTCAATGTCGACCTGGTTGGCATGATGCCGTTCTACGAACGCGCGGCGGTATTCGCCCGCATTGGTGCTCATCACGGTGAGACCGATGTCGCCTTTGCCGGTACCGGCGCGGTGACTGTGTCAACTACTGACGCCAGCGAATCCGGCACCAACTACAAGTTTGGCGTCGGCTTGCAGTACAGCGTCACCGATGCGCTGGACCTGCGTATCGAGGCCGAACGCTACCGGATCGACGACGCGATAGGCAACGACAGCGATCTCGACCTGCTTTCAGCCGGTTTCGTGTATCGTTTTGCAGGACCTGCAGCCGCCCCTGCGCCACGCGCCCGGGCGCCGGTAGCGCCACCCGCTGACGAGGAGCCTGCCCTTGTGGTGGTGCCATTGCCGGCCGCCACCGAGGAGTACTGCAGCCTGCTCGATATCCAGTTTGAGATTGACCAGGATGAGATCCAGCGCGAGGAACAGGAACGGCTCGAAGTGGTGGGCACGTTCCTCGAGAAGTATCCCGACACCAGCGCCGTGATCGAAGGCCACACAGACAACGTCGGCAGCGCCGAGAACAACATGGCCCTGTCCCGGAGCCGGGCCGAGAGCGTGGTGGACCATCTCGTGAACGAAGCCGGGATCGCCCGATCGCGGCTGAAGGCCGTGGGCTACGGCGAGACGCGGCCGATCGCGGACAACGACACCGGGGCTGGCAAGCGCGCTAACCGCCGCATCGCTGCCGTCATCGACTGCGCAACGGACGTTGCAGGGCTCAAACCCGTGCCGGCCCGCACCACCGTTGCCATGTCCGATCCCGTTCGATACGGACGGGACGACCGTCGACCCACGCTATCGCAACGTACTCGGCGGTGTCGCCGAGCTGCTCGAGGCCGATGGCAGCGTGACCGCAACGCTGCAAGGTCATACGGACAACGCTGATCCCGAGCGGGCGGAGCGGGTGTCCCGGGCTCGGGCCCAGAGCGTGGCCGACTATCTGGTCAAGGAGTTCGGCATTGATCGTTCACGCCTGCGCGTCGAGGGATTCGGCGGAACACGCCGGTTCAGCTACGACTCCAGCGCGGAAGGCCGTCAGCAGAACCGCCGGGTCGACGTGATCCTCAGTTACCCCGAATGAGCTTTCCGGGTGGGAGCTCCGCGCCGCAGTAACATGCGGCGCTGGGCTGGCTGCAGCAATTCTCGGCGTCGACGCGGACGCGTTGCTCAGGGGCGGAGAGGCCGGCCCGCGGATCCCGCGCAGCGGCCTGTTGCTGGGCCGATTGTTCGAGTCGCTGGTGACCTTGAGCCTGCGTGTTTACGCCCAGGCTGCAGAATCCGAGCTGCGATATCTGCGCCTGCATGGCGGCGACCAGGAGGTGGATCTGATCATCGAACGCAGCGACCGGCGCATCGTCGCCATCAAGGTGAAACTGAGCCGCACCGTCGACGACGGCGACGTCAGGCATCTGCACTGGCTGCGCGAAAAGATCGGCGAAGACTTGCTCGATGCCCTCGTGATCAACACCGGTCCGGAGGCCTACCGCCGCAAGCACGGCTGGCGCGACGATGCCTGACCCGTTAAGCGTTCCCCCCTCCGCAGCGGCCGATTTTTCCAATTCTTCACGGCAGGACATTGATATAAGAGTGTCACGAGGGGCCCCATAGCCGCGCTTGTTCAGGCATGCAACGGCAGGTGGGCCATCTGTGTCGACTTACCGTGGAGCGCCCCATGAAGGCCCATGCACTCTTTGCCCCGCTGATTCTGCTGCTCATGTCTGCCTGTAATGACGGTTCGTCGTCCCGTGCTTCAGACGGGGGCGACGACGGCAGTTCCCCCCCGGCTGCCAGCGCCGATGCTGCTCTGCAGTCGCTGTCGATCGCGGGTGCGTCTCTCGAGACGGCCTTCGCGCCGGACACCACCAGCTACGACGCCACGGCGCCCCACGAGGCCAGCGAAGTCGAGATCGTGGCGCAGGCCCGGGATTCGGCGGCGACGGTCAGCATTCAAGGGGGGCCGGCCGCAACCGGCAGCCAGAGCCGCACGCTGCCTTTCTCGGAAGCGAGTCTGACCATCGAGGTCGTCGTCACTGCAGAAAACGGCTCCGATACTCTGACTTATCGCGTTACCATCAACCGCGCAGCGTCGTCCGATGCTGCCCTGGACTCGCTGGACCTCGGAGAGGCCAGCCTGGATACCGCGTTCGATCCGGATACGACCGACTACTCGGCGAGCGCGCCGAACTCGAGCCAGGAAATCGTGGTGACCGCCACGGGCCGGGACGATGCGGCGAGTATCGCCATCAACGGTGGCGCCGACACTACAGGCAGTGCCACGCGAACGCTGCCCTTCAGCGGGGACACCCTTTCGGTCGAGATTCTGGTCACCGCCGAGAACGGCACCGACTCCCGCACCTACACCGTGACGCTGACCCGGGCCGCGCCGCAGATGGCGACGCTGGATCTGATCGTGCTGGACCACCAGGGGTTCGCGATCGAGGGCGTGACGATCGAGCTCGACGCCAGTCCTGCAGCCACGACCGACGGTGACGGGCGCGCTACCCTGGATGTAGCCACGGGCGCCAACTTCGTGGTTCGGGCCAGCCGCAGCGGCTACGCCTCGCATCTGCAACGGGTAACCTTGGACGCCGGTTCGGTCGGCGGCCAGCTGCTGCTCGGCCTGCGTCGTCTGGAGGACGCGGAGATTCTGGCCGATGCCGCCAACGGCGGAACGGTAACCGGCAGGGACGGGGTCTCGCTGACGGTGCCGCCGGGCGCGCTGGTCTTCACGGACTCAGGCAGTCCGGTGGTGGGACAGGTCGAGGTGTTCATGAGTCCGGTGGACGTCACCGACGAGCGCGAGGTCCGTGCCTTTCCGGGTATGTTCGCCGGCGTCGACGACATGGGCAACGACACGCTGATCCTGTCGTTCGGCGCCGCGGATTTCCGCTTCGAGCAGAACGGTGCCGAAGTGCAGCTGGCCGCGGGTCAGACGGCCGATATTCGGATCCCGGTTTATCCGGAGAACGCGCCCGATGGCACCCCGCTCTCAGCAGGTGAGGCGATTGGCGTGTGGTTTCTCGACGAGACGACCGGAGTCTGGCAGCAGGAAGGCAGTGGCACGCTGGTGGCGGATGCTCGATCACCCTCGGGCCTGGTATTCGAGGCCGAGGTGTCACACTTCAGCTGGTGGAATTGCGATCAGCCGTGGCCCGGGGCGACCCTCAACATCACGGTGTCTTGTGATACCCCGGGCACGCCGTGCACGCCGCCGCTGCCGCGCATCACCGCGACGGTGCAATCGGCGACGCCGTCCAATCCGCGCTTCGTCGGCCAGCTGCAGCTGCGTGCCGACGAGATCACCGAAGTCGGCGTAGCCGCCGGATTTCCGATCAACCTGTCGGCCACCGGCGGAGATGGCGCATTCACGGCGGACATCAGCCCGGCGAGCCCGTTCACGGTGCTCGCAGACATGGCGCAGGACGTGGAAATCGTCCTCACGCCCCTGCACGAAGGTGATGGCGTGTTCGTTCCCGGCGCGCGCCTTCGCGGGGAGCTCATCGAGGTGGGCGACACCCACGAGTACTTCTTCGACAGCAAAGGAGACGAGCGCTTCTCGATGGCGACCTACGCTGCGGAGAACGTCCGCTCCGCGCTCGGCCGGACCGGAGAGCTCGGCGGTCGTGTGACCCTCCTCGACCCAGCCGGGACGGAGCTCGCCACGGCCGTCTTCGATGCCTTTCAGGTGGCGGAGATAGACCATCCGCTCGCCGAGGCCGGACGCTACACGCTGCGCATCATCGCCGAAGGCAAGGTGCCGGGATGGTACGTGGCCGGCACCGCTCTGGGCCCGGTCACCCAGACCACCAGCTACCTCAAGTCGACGAGCGGGCGACGCCTCGGCACGATTCTGGCCGCGGATGGTGACGTCGTCGCCAGCCCGGCCAACCCGGTTTTTCAGAGCCCCACCATCTGGGACCGCGTGGAGGTATTCGAAGACGACCTGGTCCGCGGATGGCGCCAGGTCGTCACCCTGCAAGAGGATGTCGGGTTGGCCAACACGCGGTTCGGTGAGGGCCTGGACATCGATGCCGACACCATGGTCGTGGGTGCGCCCGGCGAGGATCGCGGGCGCGGCGCGGTTTACATTTTCCGGCGGGAAGTCGGCGACACCGTCCAGTGGGTTCGCGAAGACCGCATCACCGCACCCAACGTCGATGCAGGTGACAATTTCGGTACGCGCGTGGCGGTCAGCGGCAACACGCTCGTGGTTGGAGCGCCCGGGGAGGATGGCGGCATCGGCGGTATCGGCGGCGATGGCGCGGACAATGGGACGAGAGACGCGGGTGCCGCCTACGTGTACTTCCGCAACGCCCAGAATGAGTGGGTGTTCGACACGCTCATCAAGCCGGACACGCCGCGAGCTGGCGGGGAGTTCGGCGGCCTGGGGCTGGATCTCGACGGTGATACGCTCGTGGTGAGTTCGTCGCGCGGATTCGACACGGAGGAAGGGCTGCACGTCTTCGAGCGCACCGGCGTGGCCTGGAGCCAGGCAGACGAGTTCTTCCGTTCCGAGGTCGGCTTCGCTGAAGCGATCGCCGTGGCAGGTGACCGCTTCGTCGTCGGGTCGCGCAACGTCGCATCCCGCCAGGGGCGTGTGTATGTCTACACGCGAGCGGGTGACGTGTGGGGCGAGACGGCGACGCTGTCCGCGCCGAATGCGGACGATCTCGACCTGTTCGGAGCTAGCGTGGCTTTCGACGGCACGACGATTGCCGTCGGTGCGCCCTGGGAAGCTGCCCGGGACACCTCGGATCCAGCGGACAATTCGCTGCCCCGCGGCGGTGCCGTCTACCTCTTCGAGCAGGACGGCGCCGGTGTCTGGCGTGACGTCGGCTATCTCAAGCCGGATGTTCTCGACAGCCGTGACGAGTTCGGCTGGTCCGTCGGCCTCGGGGCCGGGTTCGTCGGCGCGGGGGCGCCTTTCGAGGACGGCATATTCGGTGACCCGAACCGCAATGACCGTGAGGAGTCGGGGGCCGTCTACGTCATCCCGCGCTGACGGCGCGGCAACGGCACACCGACGGCGGCCAGCATGCGTCGTACCTGCCGGTTGCGCCTGCTGGTTCGGAATGCCTCTGCTACGAAGGCGCCGTGACAACCATCCGCTACCGCAGCGCCGTGAGATGGCGCCGGCGCCAGAACGCTATTCATTGGACTTCCCACGGAACCGTAGACACTGCCAAGCCTCAAAATGAGGCCATCTCGAAGGCCTCGGGACTGACGCCGGCGAGGGCTTCCGCCGCCTGGGGATCAGCGCTCCGGCACCACAGGCCTGGGCGCCAACGGCGGGCTGGTATCGCCGTCACCGCCACGCGGCGCCACGTCCTCATCCATGGTGACGCCCCCGCTACCCGCGCTGTCGAGCAGCGGTCCACCCCCGACGTCGAGATCCGGCGTATCCGCATAGCGCCCGCCGGTCTGCACGTCCACGTGATCGGGACCGTAATCGACCGGGTCCGGCGCCGGACCGGACCCACCGGCACCACCTGTGCCGGCCGCAGCTCCCTCCGGGTTGGACAGGCCGAGGTCTCCGCCGTGGGCTTCCCGGGCCGAACGGCCGCCACCGAGCCCGACATCGTGTCGGACCGGATCGACGTCGCCACCACGCTGTGGATTCAGACCGCCGGGCTTCAGAGCACGCAGCTCTTCCTGCCAGATCCTGTGCTGCTCCGTGACCGGACCCTGCTGGTCCGGGTTGGTCCGACTGGGAGCGCGGGCGCTGCCGGCCGAATCCTCCGCTGCTTGTCTTGCGCCCCGACCGGGTCCATAGCCGTAGCGGTCCTCGCTCCACGTTGCATTCCAGGCTTCCCGATCTATGTGCTGCTTCAACTCGGCATCGCTCATGGCATCGACGGTCTCGTCCCAGTTGACCGGGTGGCGCCCCGCACCGCCCTTGAGAAAGTCCCGCATGCGCTCGCGCTGCTCCTCTTGATCCTGCTCGACGGCTTTATTGGTGTCCTCCCGCGTAAAGCCGGCAGGCGGAGGCACCGGCTTGGTATCCACCACGTCCCGGCTGCCCGTCTGCCAGGATTCCCCCGTGGTGCTGTTGGTATGGTCTCCGGGGAAATCGGTGGCGTCGAACGGCGCATCCGAAACCCCGATGATGCCGCTGTCGAGCGCATTCGTCGGCGTGCGCGCTCGGTTCGACAGCCCGCGGGACCTGGCGCCGCCGCCGGCAATGCCGGAGGTATCCGGCCCGCTGCGCACGTCCGGCCGAAGACCGGTAGTGATGCCGGGCATCGGCCCTATCCCCGGATTCCTTGCTCCGGCGGCACTGTCCCGAGCTGCCTCGGGGTCGGCGGCCGACGCCGCTGACCCGGTCGGCGAGATCGGTCCCGTCACGGGCGATTGCCGGCGGGCCGCCGGCCCGCCACCCACCCGCTCCCCGGCGCTGACGCGGCCAGCGCCGGGTGTGGCATTGCCCGTGCTGAAGGTCGCCGGGTTGCGATCGAGCACGCCCGGGCTGGTACCCTCGCCGTCGGTGACATCGCGTCCACCCGTCGCACCGGCTTGCGCACGCTGGCGGATCTCCACGCGATCTTTCGACTTCACTTCGAGGCGCTTCGCCCCGGCGTCTTCTCCTGCGGCCGCGGCCGACAGCGTCCATACGAGAGCGCCGAGCACGGCGCCGGACATGACAGTTTTCATCGCTCCTCCTGGGTCGTTCGTCTGCCTGCAGGAGTAAGCGCAAAGCGCCAGGAGATTTTTCAGCTGATCTCGTCGGCGAGCAGCTCGATCCGCCGCAAGAGGTCGCGGACCGCTTCCGAATCGGCGCCATAGGCCGTTCGCGCGATCGGCAGCGCCTGCTCGAGATAGTCCCGGCGAACGCCGGGCGGCTGGTTCGGGATGGAGGCCAGAATCTCCAAGGTCTCCACCTGCTGCGGATGCGCCTCACCCTGCAGCCGGGCGCCGAACACCAGGGCCTGACGTGCCAGGGTCAGCGCATGTTCCGGCCAGCCCTCGTCGCGGGTCAGCTCCGCCAGACTTCGATACACCCGCAGCATGCGCGGATGCTCGGGATCCAGGGTCAACTGCATGCGCAGGGCGGAATCGCACCAGCGCCGGGCCGCCACGAGATTTCCGCGCTGTCGCTCAGCCTTGCACAACTCGATCTGCGGCAGCATGACCTCGTCGTCGATCTCACCTCGCGCCGCCACCAGAATGGCCTCGCCTTCCTCGAGCCGGGCAACGGCGCGATCGAGGTCACCGAGATGGCGATGGGCCATGCCCATGGCAACCACCGCGTAGGCGCGTGCGGCGTGGTCTCTGCCGAACGAGGTCGAGTAGGCCACTTCCGCCAGGGTGGCAAGTTCCAGGGCCTCACGGTAGCGGCGCATCTCGAGGTAAAGGTCGGCGAGATTGTAGCGGGCCAGGGCGACACTCGGATGATCTTCGCCCCAGAGCTGAATCGAGCCGGCGATCGAATTGACCAGGCTGCTCTCCGCGGCTGCATACTCACCGGCATACTTGAGCGCGATCGCCATGTTGTGCTGGGTTGCGAGCGCGAAGCGGGAGCCGGGGCCGGTCAGGGTGCGGTGAATCGCCAGGGCGCGCTCGTGAAGTCGCGCTGCTTCACGGTGCTCGCCGTGTCTCGAGAGACAGCTGGCCTGATTGCTCAGCGCGCCGGCGACCCGCGGATGATTCTCGCCATACAGACGAACCATCAGCATCACGGCCTGATCATGATGCTGCAGACCCTCGCCCAACTGAGAGAGACCGCAGAGCGCGAAACCGAGGCGGCTCTGATTGACGGCCAGCGCCGGATCTTCGACGCCCGTGGCGATCCGGACGTCCAACGCCTGCTGCAGCAGGTCACGGGCATCCTGGAGCTTCTGCCGCCGGATGGCGACGGTGCCCTGCTGCACCAGCGCTTCGGCGAAGTCCACGTGTTGAGTACCGAGTACCGATTCGCGGATGTCGATGACCTCCGCGAACAACGCCTCCGCCTCTTCCAGACGGTTCTGCAGCGCCCGGATGACGCCGACCTCCTCGATGGTGTCGGCGAGCAGGAGGCGGTCGTCGTCCGTGACGTCGGAGCCATCGGCGAATTCCCCGCGAGCGAGAGACATGGCCTCGACTGCCCGCTGTTCCGCCTCCGGCAGGCGACTCTCGAGCTGGCGCAGATTAGCGAGCTCCCACAGCGCCCGGGCCCGGTCCCGCGGCGGTCCGTTATCGGTCAGGGCGAGGGCCTCCTGCAGCTGATGGTCCGCCGCATCGTAGGCGGCCAGGGCTCGATAGCTGGAGCCGAGCACCAGCCGCAGTTCGGTCTCCAGGCGCGGATCCCGGTCGAGCAGGGTGTCCGTCTCGAGCCGCCGCGCTGCCTGATCGAGAAACTCCCTCAGCGTGAGCACCTCGCCATCGCTGCGTGCCGGATCGATCTCGCGCAGCAGGTCGGTGAGGAATCCCGACAGCGCCCGGGTTCGAGCGGCCTCCTGTTCCACTTCGGCGAGGGTCTCGCCGATGCGCACCGCCTGTACCGTGGACGTCACCGCCAGCGCCAGGACGAAGGCGGCCAGCGTACTGGCAATTGCGGTAGCGGCGCGGTGGCGACCGATGAAGCGGCGGGCGCGGTAGGCGAAGGTGCTCGGTTGCGCGCTCACCGGCATGCCGGCCAGATACTGCTCGATGTCGCGGCGCAGGGCATCGACGCTGCCATAGCGACGTTCGGGCTCCTTGCGCAGCGCCATCATCACGATATTGTCGAGATCGCCTGCAAGCTCGCCCTGCAGCCGCTCCCGGCGGGTCCCCCGCGCCTGCGATACCTGTCCGGCCTCCCCGGACTCCTGATGCCGCACCCGTTCGCTGGGCCGTTCCGGGTCGACCTCCACGATGGCTCGCTGCAGCGCGGCCGGGGTGGAGGCATCTGCCCGATAAGGTCCGCGCCCGGCCAGCAGCTCATAGAGCACGACCCCCAGGGCATACAGATCCGTGGCCGTGCTCACGCCGGTGCCCAGGAGCTGCTCCGGGCTCGCGTATTCGGGCGTGAGCGTGCGCATGCCAGGACGGGTCTCCGGCGCCGACGCCTCGATGGCGCCGCCGAGCAGCTTGGCGATACCGAAATCCAGCAGCTTCGGCAGGCCGTCTTCCGTGACCAGGACGTTCGATGGCTTGAGATCGCGATGCACCACCAGATTACGATGGGCGTAGCTCACCGCTTCCAGCACCTTCAGGAACAGCTGCAGGCGCTCGCGCACGCCGAGCTGGAGCCGATCGCAATACTGATCCAGAGGCTCGCCAACCACGAACTCGAGCACCAGATAGGGCAACCCGTCTTCGGTTGAGCCACCGTCCAGCAGCCGGGCGATGTAGGGGTGCTCGAGCTGCGCCAGGATCTGCCGCTCGAGCAGAAATCGCCGCGCGAAGGAGACGTCAGCCAGGTTGGCGCGAATGATCTTGATGGCGACGCGTTTGGTGAATACGGCATCGGCCCGTTCGCCCAGATACACGCTGCCCATGCCACCCTGGCCAATGAGCGCGATCACGCGGTACGGACCCAGCGTCTGGCCGATGCGCGGATCGGGCAGATCTTCCACGGCGCGCATCAAGGTGGACACCAGCTGCTCGTCCGCCCGCTCACTGGATCGCAACATCGACTGCAGCCGTTCGGCCACCTGGGCATCGTCCCGGCACCGTGCCAGCACGAAGGCTTCGCGTTCGTCTGCCGGAAGATCCAGCGCCTCGTCGAACAGGCGCTCCAGGCGTGCCCACTGGGCGTCGGTCAGCTCACCCGTCGAGCTCATCGGTCAGCCACGCCTTGGCAAATGTCAGCTCCCGGTGCACCTTGGCCGGCGACAGGTCCGTCGCCTCGGCGATCTGCGCCCCGGTCAATCCACCGAAAAACGACAGCTCGAAGACCTGCGCCTTCTGGGCATCCCGGTCCTGCAGGCGCAGCAGCGCCTCTTCGAGCGCGAGGATGTTCAGCGCCGAGGAGGGATCGGCCAGATCGTCCGCCAGGGTCACCTGCAGACGGTCGCCGCCCCGTTTCTGGCTGCGGGCGGCACGGCCATGATCGATGAGTACCCGGCGCATGGTGCGGGCACACAGCGCCAGGAAGTGGGCGCGGTCCGCCACGTCCAGAGCGGCGCCATCCAGCCGCAGCACCGCCTCGTTTACCAGCGCCGTCGGCTGCAGCGTATGGCCTGCGGATTCGCCGCGCATCTGGCGGCGGGCGATCCGCCGCAGCTCGTCGTAGATTTCCGCGAGCAGCCGATCCCCGGCAGCACCGTCGCCAGCGCGCCACGCTCGCAGCATCCCTGTGATATCGCCAGCCTGAGCCTGGTCGTCGCTCATCACGTCCACCCCAACGTGCACCCCAACCCAGCCCCATTCTAACCAACACAACGAGCATTTCCTCGTACACGGCCGTTTCCTTGTCACGGGATTGTTAGCACTAGCGGGACGCAGCCAGGAATTTTTCGCCTGATCGGCCAAGCGGGCGAAAAAAAGCCGCAGGGCTTGCGCTTACTCCAGGGCCGGAGCCTGGAGAAATCAGCCGTGAAGCCAGCCACCATCATCCTTGCCCTGCTCATGGCCGCGACCCGGGCCCACGGGCTCGTGACCCTGGACATCAACGGCATCGATTTCAGCGAGTACCGCGAGATCCGAGCTTTCGCCGGAAGCGTGGACATCACCGCGCTCGTCCGGATCGCCAGCCCGACGTCGATCAGCGTCGACGACGCCATGCTCGACCCACGAGGCTCCCTGATCCGTCTGAGCGCCTACCGTCCGGATGGTACCGAATTGCATCTCGGCGAGGTCCGGCTGCCCGGCAGGACGACCGCCAAACCTGCGCCGGCCGACTCGCGGCCCGCGGTACGGGAAATTACCGACGCCTGGCGTTTCGGCCGGAGCATCGACGTCAGCAATGAATCCCAGTGGCACGAGGACGTCTCGGGTGACGCGCGACCGTCCGATCGCCGAACCTACCACGACGTGACCAGTCGCGTTGTCCTGCAAGCCGCCAGAGCCGGCAGGCAGTGGAACACCGACTCCGTCATGACCCTGTTCGGCACCAGTGTCCGGCAGCAGGCGCTGCGCTTCGCCGGTGAGGGTTCCGAGGCCCCCAGGCTCGATCTCAGCGACTACCGGATCGACCTCTCCGGCGACCGCACCGACCTGAGCCTGGGGCACATTCAGTTCGGCCGTCATCCGCTGCTGCTCGACGGCGTGGCCAGCCGCGGTCTGCGGATATCTCATGCCATCGGCCAGCGGCTGTCGTTCAGCGGCGCTACGGTCAACGGCACACGCGTCGTCGGCTACGACAATCTCTTCGGCCTGAAGTCGCTGGACCACAACATCTCGAGCGCCACTCTGGCACTGGATCTGCTGCCGGAACGCGGCGCCGACCTCGGGGTCCGCGCGACCTATCTGCGAGCGTCGCTGGAAAACCGGCTGTCCTTCGACCGCGGCGAGGTGCCGGATGCCGAGCGCAACGACGGGTTCGGCATCGTGGTCGAGGGCGCCACGAAGTCCGGGCGGGCCTGGGGGCGGTTGACCTGGGCGCGCAGCGACTACCGCAATCCGGAGGATCCGCTGCTCGCCCAGGGCTTCGACCTCGTTCCCGTGGAATCGAAGGCCCGGCACGCGTTGCAGGCGGAGCTGCAGGCAAAGCTGCTCGAGGACGCGCCCACTGGCCGCTCCCTGACCTGGTACGGCGCCTTCCGCCGCATCGATCCGCTATACCGGTCCGCGGCCAGCAGCATCGGTGCCGATCAGGAGGTCGTCGACCAGTCGCTGAGCTATCAGGGCCCCGCAGTGGCGGCATCGCTGCGCCACGTTCGCAGCGTGGACAATCTGGACGACATCCCGACCATCCTGACGACCCGCACGCGGCAGACCAGCCTGAACCTGTCCCTTACGCTGGACTACTGGCTGGACGGCCTCTGGGTGCCCGGCGTGGCCCTGGCCCTGCAACGCGTTCATCAGTTCGCCGCCAACCGTCCCGATCCACTGCTGTCGGGCTTCGACAGCCCATCCCACCTGCCCGATCAGATCTCCCGGGTCGCGGATCTGCGCCTGAGCTGGGGCATTCACCCGAGTGAGCGCCGAGTACACGCTCAGCTACGCCGAGCAGGACAACCGCCAGGCCGGCCGGGAGCAGGCGGACTTCGTCAACCTCGGACACAGCCTGGGCGTCAACGTCGCCGCCGCGGAGAACGTCCACATCGGGCTCGGCGGTGGCCGGACGCGCAGCCGCGAGGAGGAAACCGCGCTCACCGCCTACACGGACTCGTGCAACGTCAGTTTCGGCTGGCATCCGGGCAAACGCTGGTCGCTCACCGCCAACTACAGCTGGGTCGACGGCTTCGACTCCGGGTCCCGCGCCGAGCAGCGGACGACCAGCCTCATGGCCCAGATCGGCCGCCGTTTCGCCCTGCCGCTCATGGCAGACCGGGACGCGACCGGCCAGCTGTACCTGCGCTTCGCCCGGCAGCGCAACAGCCATCGCGACAACGTCTTCGGCTTCGCCACGGCGGCCCGCACGTGGGTCGTTCAATCCGGCATCAGTATGAGTTTCTGACCATGAAAACAACCCCCTGCATTCTGCTCGCAATCCTGCTCGGCATCGTGCCGGCTCTGGCAGCCGCCCTGACCGGCGTCAATCCCACGGGCGTGAACGTCAACGCCTCCGGCGTGACGTCGGTGTTTCTGACCTTTCAGGGCGTGGCACCCACCGAGGTGTCCACGCGGGCGTTCTGGTGCGGCGACATCACCGTGCCGGCCAATACCGTCGTCGACTTCGACCCCTGCGTACCCGGCGCCCTGTTCGGCAACCTGCCCGTGCGCAACGACCTGTCCCGTCGCAGCGGGGTTGCCACCAGCAACCTCTCCGACGTGATGACGATTCCGCGCAGCGTCGCCCGGCGCGCATACCAGCAGGCGGCGGACGGGGCCGAATCGCCGTTCTACTACGTGCGCGAGTTCCTCGATACCGCCACGGGCCAGCGTCTCTACGTGGCCGTGACCTGCCGGCTCGCCGGCGGCGGCGCACGCGTCCCGCTCGCCCTGACCGACGTGCAGATCGCTTTCGCAGGCGAGGACGTCCACACTCTGCTGGACGTCGCGCGCGATGCCGTGCCGCCGTCGTTCGGCGCGCGCATTGCCTACAACGGCAGCGGCCGTATTCGCGGCCGCTGGGAGGTCGTGCTGCCCGGCGATCCGCAGCCGGAGCCGGAAGATCTGCTGCCGGAAGCGAGCCTGCCCCCCGAGCAGCGCGGGCTGCAGAAACGCTATCTGCAGATCGGCCGCTTCGATCAGTACTGGCCGCCCGGCGACACCGCCTACGTGCCCGGGCCGGATCCGGCGCTGCTGCCGACGTCGGCAGCCGGACCCTACCAGGTGCTGCTGCGCATCGAGGCCTCGGCGGACCGGGAGGGCAACTCGAACGCCGTCGAGGGCACGGTGATCAGCGGCGGCGTCGCCGGCTTTCCGCTGCCGCCGCTGCGCTACTACGTCGCCGACAACCGCTCCGCGGCGGCCAGCGGCATCGTGCTGCTCTCGCCCGGGCCGCGCCAGCCGGTCAGCGCTCAGCCCGAGTTCACGTGGACCACGGAGCTCGACGTCGCCGCCTACCGGATCGAGTTCCGGACTGGCGATACCACGTTCCTGAGCGCCATCGCGCTACCGCCCACGGCTAACTATCGCCCGCCACCAAACTTCTGGGACCGGGCGGACGCCGGCTCGCGGTGGCGGGTGATCGCTTTCGACGCCAGTGGCAGCGTCGTCGCCGTCAGCACTGAGCGACCTCTGCAGCCCCGTGCCCAGATGCGCACGGGTGCCCGGGCAGACGATCGGACTTGATCGCCCGCCTTGCCGCGCACCCCCTCGCCTGCCGCCTCGGCGCGCTGAGTCCGATACAACCTATCCCGATCTGTTTGCCGAACGCCAATGAGTGCCAGGCAACTGGCCCCGCCGCGCCTACCACCCCTGGGCTTCCCGTTTCACCCAGACACTCGTACGCCAACCGCCACAACCGGCGAACGATCTTCGAGACAACACGATCGACCTCTATCACCTCGACACACACAGCCCGCTACGCCAACTGCTTCCATAGCGCTGGCAACCGGAAAAACGACCGGTTATTTTCCCTATTCGCAGCACTATCTGGCCCGACTGTCTATTGTTCAGCACTTCCAATCTTTGGAATGACCGAGCCCGTTCTCTGGCGATAGCTGCGATAGGCATCACCATGCTCAGCGACAAGATCGCGTTCTTCAAACCACACGCCGACCACGATATAGGCTGTAAAGCCAAGGCTCAGCGCTATCTGGGTCATGCTCATGGATGGGGTGGCCCAGATGCCAATCAGTACACCGGTCTGGATAGGGTGGCGCACATAACGATACATCAAACGTTCTGTGAACTGGAGCGGTGGACGCTCCTGATTACGGAAATTCAGATAGACCTGACGCAGCCCAAACAGATCCAAATGATTGATCGCGAACGTGGAAGCGAGCAGGAAAACCCAGCCGAATATGAACAGGCCCCAGAGGGTATAGACAATCGCCGTCATTTCGAGCGACCAGACATGACCCGGGATTACCTGCCATAGGCCAATCAATGCGATGCTCGTTACTCCTGATATCAGTATGTAGGTAGAGCGTTCTGCAGCTTCAGGAATGATCCGGGTTAGCACTTTCTTGAAACCTGGTCTGGCTGTGAAGGAGTGGATAAATCCCCAAATGGCGACAAGCGCCAGATTCCAGAGCCAGGGACTAATACCTGTGGCTGTCTGATGGCCTAGAAAGCCAAAAGGAATGAATCCGGCAATTGCACCAATGATGGAGACCAGTCCGGTGACGCCGATGAAGTAACTGGTCAGGCCATAGAAGAGGATTGCAATTCTCATGGGATTTTCTTTCCTGAGTAGGTTTATAGGCAAGACTCGACGTTTCAGAACATTTCCGATTACGTGTAGTTTTGCGAAGTTGAATAGTTGTCTTGATCAGGTTTGTGATTTGTCCAGTGTGGACTTCCAGGCCTGGTAGCGATTCTGGCTGTCTTTCGACCAGGTCGTTGCCGGATCGTAGAATTCAGTTACAGCATTATCTCCGGGTGGAATGACATACCAGGGCATTTTGGTAGATGTGTAAATGTGCACATCAGGGGGCATCAGATCGGGATTATCCAGCGTCCCGACTCGCAGGAACCGGACATGCTCTTTCATGCCTCCGAAATGATAATTGCTCCACACCGCAATCTTGCAGCTCGGGCAACGGACGATAAGCTGGCCCTCTCCACTGGGTGAGGGGGTCATGATCATTTCAAGGTCACCGGCCGTCAGTTCAATCAGTTCGGCTTCATAAAGCGCATTGATAGCATGGGGTCCGCCGGTCTGGCGCTGACACCACCGGCAATGACAGGCGTGGACAATCAGGGGTTTGGCCTTCACTTCATAACGGACCTGGCCGCATGTACATCCCCCGGTGCAGGATTCAGATGGCTGGCTCATGGCTATCTGTCTCGACTTTCTGGTGTGTTCTTGTGCGTTAGAATGCTGATGCTTGAGTGTCTGAGAAATCCCGAAATTTCAAAATCTGTTGTGCAGAAATGCACAGGGCCTAAACTGCCCTTCGGGAGGCGTGATCAATCATGCAATGGGATGATGCGAGGATATTCTTAAGCTTTGCCCGAGAAGGCTCTTTCAGTGCGGCCGCCAAGCGGCTTGGGGTGCAGCATTCCACCATTTCAAGGCGTATTCACGCCCTGGAAAGTCAGTTGTCGACACCGTTGGTGGAGCGCAGCCCCATCGGGTTTCAGTTAACCCAGGCCGGTGAGGAGCTCAAAGCGACTGCTCTGCGTATCGAAAAGGAGATGCTTGCCTTTGAAGCCACCAACTCAGGCCAGAATGATGACGCGACCGGCGAGTTAAGGGTCACAGCGGTCGCCAATATGGCGTCGTCGATCCTGATGCCTGTTTTTGCGCGTTTCAGCGCAGCTCATCCTAAGATAGCTCTGCGCATTGACGTGACAAATAATTCTGTCCGTTTGGCTGAACGTGATGCTGATGTGGCCCTGAGACAGACCAACAGTCCCGGTGAAACCCTGATTGGCACCCGGCTGACTACGGTGACTTCAGCGGTCTATGGCTCAAAAGCCTATTGTGCATCTGTTTATGCCGGTAAGGCGGAAGAGACTTGGATTGGCGTTGATTGCTGTGAGTATCATCGTACATGGACGCATCAGGCATGCCCGGACTCAACGCATTCTCTTTGTGTGGACGAAACATCTCTCACGGTCGCTGCCATTAAAGAGGGGCTGGGACTGGGTTTCCTTCCCTGTTTTCTTGGAGATAACGACCCTGAACTTTCACGTTACCGGCCACCGCAAATCCAGCATAATCTCGGACTCTGGCTGCTCTATCATCGTGATCTTCGTAATACCAAGCGCGTGACAGTCTTTCGCGAACACATGCTACGCGAGATCAAGAAGGTCGCCCACCTCTTTGAAGGCAATATCAATTGACTCGTATTAAAGAGGTCATCGCTGATTTGGTTTGTCTATTAATGACCCACTAATTCGTAATGCGTTCCTGTAAATTTCGGGCCACGCAATCGTAACCACGCCAACATCGGGTTCTACCCCATTTCCACGGACGGTTTGGAAACGCCTGAAAACTTCAGGTCCTGCTTGGCGACTCGTCGTCGCATGCGAAAATTATATAGTTTTATTTAACAATCGGTTGCACACTCTGATTGTGTCCCGCCGCCGGCACCAATTGCCACCTCGGCAGCTGGTAGTGAATCTGGCTGGCCATGCTGTCCGGATCGAGCGTGATTCGGCCAGCCACCGTTTGCCGTGGCCAGGAAACGTCGGCTAGGGTGGCCCTCCCGGCCCCTGATCCGGCCGGAGTGATTGGTGAGCACACGCCGAAAATCTGGTTATTTCGATGGCGCCGCGCGACGCGGCTGCGCAGTAGCATTCAGCTCATCGGAAGCGACACGCGGAACGTCGAGCCCGCACCCAGTTCGCTCTGAACGCGGATGCCGCCGCCTTGGGCCTCCGTAATGGCATGGCAGATGTACAAGCCAAGGCCAAGTCCCCGCCGGTGGTCGGGGTCCTGCTGCCAGAACCGCTTGAAAATATTTGGTAACACATCCGAGGGAATACCGACGCCGCTGTCCGCAATGACGAATTCGAGTTCGGTCTCGCTGTGCTCGACACTCAGGTCGGCGCTGCCTCCCGGAGGCGTGAACTTGATGGCGTTGCCGAGCAGATTCAAGAGCAACTGAGTGACACGATCGCGATCGATCAATGCAGGCACTTGCGCTTCCGGCACCTCGATGTGCACGCTCAGCTCGCGACTTTCTACCAGGCGGTGGAACGCCCGGCGGACCTCCAACAGGAGTTCTCGCACGTCGTTGGGTGCCTTCCTCACCGGGAAGCTCCCGGCGTCGATCTGAGCAACGTCCAGCAAGCCGGTCAGCAGCCGGCCCATCCGCCCTGCCGCCACTGCAATATCGTCGGCTGACTGTCGCATCGCCTCGGTCTCGGCCGTCTCAGCGAGAAAGTCCGCGCTGCCGAGAATTACATGTAACGGATTGCGAAGGTCATGTGCCACCATTTCGAACACGTCCTTGCGCTGCATTTCGACCTGACTGGCGACGTCGAGAGCGGCTTTACCCGCATCGCGGTCGACGAGGATGCTGTCCGTGGCGATACGTTCGGCATCCTTGCTGTCATCCGCGGCGAGGCGCTCTTCCATGACCTCGTCGGAGGACGGCGGCGATATGGACCGCTCCTCCGCCAGGGTCTGGTCCGCGCGCTCGCGAAAAATCTCGAGGCGGCGGTCAGCGAGAACGCGATCACGTTCGATAAGGATTTCCAGCTTCCGCTGCGCGTCCGCCTGCCTGAAAGCGGTGTTTGCCGTAGCCCGTTCCGAGTAGATGCTCGCGTCCGTGTCAGCGCGGCCCTTAAGCAGCTCATCTCGATCCTGCCGCGCTTCGTCGCCGCCTGGAGCCGGGGCTGCACCGGATTCTGAAGCCAGAACAGGATGGTCCAGATGACGTGCGGCGTACAAGAGGCTTGCGGAGCAGTCATCGAGTTCAAGGTCGGGATACGCGGCCAAGATGTCAGCGGGTGATTCCCCGGCTGCCAGCAGGTTCAGGATGTCGATGACCCGAACCTGCGTGCCACGAACGCATGGGCAACCGCCACACTGATCCTCATTGATGGTAATCCGATCAAGCAGCGAGGACTCATTCATGTCCGGTCGCCAAGGAGGGACCCACAGACCTCCGATCGACGCTACGGTCGCCCTATCGGTTTGTCAAGGCAGCCTGAATCGCCCCGGGTTCTCCGGAGACCGTTTCGTTTGAGTCAGGCCGCTATGGCCGACTCGGCTTGTTGGCGACAATACGCCATTTCCCAATCCGCCGGCGGGATGTGCCCGATGAGGCGCAAGAGCCGGCGATGATTGGAGCAGTCAACCCATTCGAGTGCCGCGTACTCGACCGCCTGGGCTCGGCCGAGACCCGGGTGACGGCGGCGCTCAATGACGGCCCTGCCGTGGCTCTCCAACGCATCCAGCAGGGGGCTGGCGAGGGAGTACGAATCGGTGCCGAATGGGCTGATCCGTTTGCCGCACAGCGCCAGCTGTCCGTTGCCCGGTTCGCACTGGAAAGCCGCTCCGGCGAGATCCGCAATCAGGGGTTCGAGGTGTTCCGCATCAGCCGTTTCGGACCTGCGCCACCCCAGCCGATGCGTTCCCTTACGGACCGCAACATGCACTTGTGGCGATTGCGGCTTCCGGAATCGCTGCCTGTGGGCGTTCATCGCTTCCGGGGCGAGACCATCGACCACCACGGCCAGCGCAGCGTCGAGCACTTTACCTTCGAGGTACGCGCGGAGCAGCCGCCGCTGCGCTGGCGCCAGCAGCTGTGGGATTGACGTTGCGCAGGACGATCGCCTGGTCAGGACCGACCCGCCCGAGAAACGGGACTCCCTCGCCGGCACCGTCGCTGGCAACCTCGACCGTCAACGCCACATCCAGGCTGACGGTCTGCGGCTGCTCCGTGAAATTAACGATCACCACCCTGCGGTCGCCCCCATGACGCCGCTCATACGCGAGTACGCCCTGCGGCCCAGGAAGCGCCCGCCACTCTCCCAGCCGAAGCGCCGCGGAGTTGCGCCGGGCCGCAAGCATCCGTCGATAGAGGTGGAGGATCGATCGCGGATCCTGGCGGAGCGCCTCGGCGTTGCGTGCGTCGGCATCCGGCGGCCACGGTAACCAGGGGTCGCTGGCAGCCCAACCGTAGCCCTCGCCGCCGGTCCACGGGATCGGCGCGCGGCACCCGTCCCGGCCTCCAGGATCGAGCCTGCGGTTCGCCGGAATGGCAGCATCCTCGAGACCGAGCTCCTCACCGGCATAAAGAAAGGGGGTACCCGGCAGTGACAACAGCAGCACCGCCGCGGCCCGGGCGCGCTCCTCGCTGCCGTACCGGGTGCGATGTCGCTTGTTGTCGTGGTTCGACAGCACCCACGTGGGCCAGTGTCCCTTTGATGCGATCTCTTCCTGCACGCGCTCGATGCGCCTTCTCCACGCATCGGCGTCCCAGGGCGCAAACAGCGGGGGAAAGTTGAACGCCATGTGAAGCTCGTCGCCGTTGCCATAGTATGTGGCAACTCGCTTCGTCGAGAGCAGGAACACCTCGCCCACCGAGACCCGGTCACCATCGTAGGCGTCGAGGAGCGCTCGGATGTCTCGCAGGTACGCATGGGTGATCGCTTGATCGTGCACGGCGACTGCTGAGCTTGCGCGGTCCGCTGGAAGGTCGGGAAGCGCCGGGTCTTTGCCGATCAGGTGGATGACATCCATCCGGAAGCCGTCGACGCCGCGGTCGAGCCAGAAGCGCAGGGTGTCGTGCATCGCCGCCCGGACTTCGGGGTTCGCCCAGTTCAGGTCGGGCTGCTCGGGCAGAAACATGTGCAGGTACCACTGCTGGCGCGTCTCATCCCAGGTCCAGGCCGAACCGCCGATGAAGGCGCCCTTCCAGTTGTTGGGAGGCTGCTCCGGACTGCCGTCGCGCCAGATGTACCAGTCAGCCTTCGGATTCTCCCGGGATGACCGTGACTCCCGGAACCACGGATGCTGGTCGCTCGTGTGATTCGGCACCCAGTCGATCATGACCTTGATCCCACGGTCGTGAGCGTCCGTGAGCAGACGGTCGAAGGTCTCAAGCGTCCCGAACAGCGGGTCGACGTCGCAGTAGTCGGCGACGTCATAGCCATAGTCCTTCATTGGCGACCGGAAGAATGGTGAGAGCCAGATGGCATCGATACCGAGCCACTCGAGGTAGTCCAGATGGGCGCGGATACCCTCCAGATCACCGATTCCGTCCCCATCAGTGTCGCAGAAGCTGCGCGGGTAGATCTGATAGACCGCCGCTGACTTCCACCACGGTGCGTCAGTCATCGATAGGCCTCTGGGAGGCCGGCGGCACGGCGCACGCGCGCGTATGCACAGCCGCCAAGTGAGCGACTTCGGCGCCACCGAATTTCCACGATCAGTTATCTCCGATCAGCCGCTACCGGCGGGCGACATGATCGCCCCGCCGCACGGCGTCATCAAGCGGTGCCGCCGTTGAAAAGCCCCATTTAACTCTCCATCCTCTGCAAGGCGAGCCTGACTGGCATGCCCCAGGTCACTCCAGGTCGACCGCTTGACACACCGGGATCGTGGGCATAGCGTCGAAAGCAGTTGCTCGTACTAGGGTCAGGGCGAGCGTGCTTCCAAGTCAGGGGACAGACCATGACCGATTCGTCGCTGCTCGACCGGATTATCGTCGATGCAGATCAGTGTGGCGGTCACCCTTGCATTCGTGACACGCGTGTTCCGGTCGTCGACATCCTGAACCTGCTGGCAGCCGGGGCATCACCCGCTGACATCCTGACCGCGCACCCCGACCTTGAACTCGATGACTGCTCCGCAAGCCTCTTGTACGCCGCACGTCGTCTGGACCATCCTGTTACGGCTTCAGAATCCGATGCAACCCCGGCTCCTGGCGGCGACGAAGTACGACAGGTTCGAGATGAGCTGCTCAAGGGCCGCGCTGACACGGACGAGAGCATCCGCTCGGAGCGGGCTACGGCAAACACCGCCTTCAGGCAGGCGGACGCGCAGCGGAAGCTGGAAATCCTTATCGAACGTGATCGTATTCTCGCTGACCGCAGCCTCGAGTTGTTTCGCGAGCGCGCGGACCAGACCCTGGCGGAGGAGCGGTCCGGGTCACCACCATCGTCCGACGAGGTTACGGATGAGCGGCTCGCCGCGGATGACAGCAAAGATGCCGAACGGATCGTCACGGACGCGGTGCTCGAACACGAACGCAGCAGGGCTGACAGACGGGAGGAATCCCGGCAGGAAGCTTTGGCGGCAGCCCGCGCAGATCGGGAGAGCCAGCGAGTCGCGACCGATGAACGCCTGGCCGGCGAACGCAGCACCTCGGACGACATCCTTGCCGACCGCGATGCGGGTAAAGCCGCTCTCGACGTCGCCGGTCAGGTCGAAATGCAGCGCAAGGACGTGTTCGCGATGGTGGCACATGACCTTCGGAACCCGCTGCACGTCATTCTCGCCAGCGCGGATGTTCTCGCTGAGATGGCCGAGAACGACGAAATGCGCCAGACAGCCGACGACATTACAGTCGCGGCGGGCCGGATGGGCCGACTGCTAAGCGACTTGCTGGACGTCGTTCGGATCGACGCCGGGAGTTTTCCATTGAACAAGTCACCCAACGACGCGCGAGAACTCCTGATGGAGGTCCGCCGGGCGTGTCACCGTCTGGTAGAGAGTCGCGAGGTGAACGTGCACATCGAGATACCGGATACGCAAGTGCGTGCATTGATCGATCGCGATCGTGTCACTCAGTTGCTCTTGAATCTGCTCGGCAATGCCATCATGTTCACACCTCCGGGAGGCAGCGTCGCCCTGAGTGTCGAGCACAGCGAGACTGAACTCGAATTCGTCGTTGCGGACAGCGGCGCCGGCATTCCCTCGGAAGCGTTACCAAATGTTTTCAAGCGGTTCTGGCAGCAGGACCCCGGCCACCGGCAGGGACTAGGCCTTGGCCTGTACATCTGCCATGCCATTGCGCAGGCGCACGGCGGGGACATCTCCGCACAGAGCGAACCTGGTGCGGGGTCGAAGTTCCGCGTGTCGCTTCCTGTGCACTGAACGACCTATGGTGCGCCGTGGGTCCGATCCCCATACACTGCACCAACCCATACTTGCCGAACCTTGGATCGCAGTAGCGCAAGGTCTTCCAGATACGACCTCGAATAGTTCCCACCTCTGGTTGTTGATCTGCATGTCCATGCGCAGATCGGAGAGCGAATCGATTGCAGATGAATTCAGCCGAGGACACAAGTGCAGAGCGCCGCCAGCGACAGGCGCGGAATATCGTCCTGATTGCTTTGATGATCGCATTCTCCGGCGCCATGCTCGGCGTAGTCTTTGGCATCACGTCCGGGACCGTGATCGGGCCCGACGCCTGGCTCATCGGTTTTCTGGCCCTTGTAACGAGTGGCCTGATAGTCCTTGTGTTGTTGAAGCCGGCGATGGCGACCAGTGTGATCACCGGTGCATTGACCATTTATTTCGCCTTTCACCTCAATGCCGGCGCAATCACCGTTTACAACGCTTCCGGGGATTTTATCCGCACCATCCCCTACCTCACGTGGTTTTTCCCGCTGGTTGTATTTCATCAGTTCACTAATTCCGGCTTCTACAAACGCTCGATCGGCCTTCTTGTCAACTTGAGCCCCATACCGATGGCGGCATATGTGCTCGCGCATCCGGAGCAGCCTGTTGCCATAGAAACCCTGGACGCGGTTGTGACCTTCCTGTTCAGCTTTTACGCCTTCGTTGTCTTTTTCGGCTACTTCACTCGACACCGGGACGAAGAAATTCAGCGTGCGGCAATGGCCGAGGAAGCGGACCGCAGCGCCGCAGTGCTACGGGTGAGCGATGAGCGTTTCAGGCTGCTGGGTCTTGCGACGAATGATCTCATCTGGGATGCCGATCTGAAGTCCGGAAAGACCTGGTGGAGCGAGTCATTGCTCGACACCTATGGCTACGATCCGCGGGAAGCCGGCGCCGAGTTGGATACATGGCAGAGCTGGATTCACGCCGATGATCGCGACCGGGTGGTCAAAAGCCTCGAAACCGTGATCGATAGCGGCGGCAGCAACTGGATCAGCGAGTATCGCCTTGTCTGCGCGGACGGCCGGACACTGAGCGTGATCGCCCGTGGCCTGGTGCTTCGCGATGAGTCGGGCGAACCCATCAGGGTGATCGGCAGCACGACTGATGTCACAGACCTGCGGGATCTGGAAAAGAAACTGCGCCAGTCGCAGAAGATGGAAGCCGTCGGCCAGTTGACGGGCGGCATCGCCCACGACTTCAACAACCTGCTGACCATCATCGTGGGGAGCGCCGAGACGCTCGCGGACATCCACGCGCACAACCCGAAAGCGCTCGAGCTGGCCAGAACCACAATGCAGGCGGCGGAACGCGGGGCTGACCTGACCAGCCGCCTGCTCTCCTTCGCCCGGCTCCAGGCGCTTGCGCCGGAACACCGTCACCCGGGAGAGTTGCTGACCGGAATCGAAGGGCTGATCCGCCGCACGATAGATGAGGATATCGAGATCGGGATCCGTGTCGCTGCTGATGTCCTGCCGATTGAAGTCGATCCGGGTCAGCTCGAGAACGCAGTTCTGAACCTTGTGATCAACGCTCGCGACGCCATGCCCGATGGCGGGCGATTGACCATCGAGGCCTCCAACGTCACGCTCACGGCAGATGACTTATCGAGCTACGAGGGAATGAAGGCGGGCCGATACGTGGTGATTGCTGTGTCTGACAACGGCTGCGGGATGTCGCCAGACATATTGGAGCGGGCCTTCGAACCCTTCTTCACGAGCAAGGAGCCCGGCAAAGGGTCCGGGCTTGGCTTGTCGATGGTCTGGGGGTTCGTTCGGCAATCGAACGGCCACGCTCAGATTTATTCAGAGCCCGGCGAGGGCACGACCGTCAAGCTGTATTTCCCTGCGGCTGCGGCGAACGACCGGGAAATGCAGGTCAAGACGCAGAAAACGGCTGTTGGGTTGGCGGATGGAACGGAGCGTATCCTCGTAGTCGAGGATGACGACCTGGTCCGTAAACACGTTGCAGCACAACTCAGCCGCCTTGGCTACGACATCAAGGAAGCCGCGTCCGCAGCCGCAGCGCTGGAAATCCTGGACAGCGGCTGGACCGTCGACTTGCTGTTCACCGATGTGGTGATGCCCGGCGGCATGAACGGCAAGCAGCTCGCCGATGCCGCCCTGCTCCGGCAGCCCGGACTCAAGGTGCTCTTCACCTCCGGCTACACCGTGGATGCGATTGTGCATCAAGGTCGGCTTGATCCCGGCGTGCACCTTCTCGGCAAACCCTACCGTCGCGCAGATCTTGCCGCGAAGGTGCGGCAGGTGCTGGATGGTTAGCCGTGAAGTGCCCGCTTCTACAATGCACGCGGGCAGGCTACGATAACCTGTCAGGGCTAACATAAAGGCGCCCTGAAGGATTCATTGAGGCGGAATTCCCCAGCCGATTCAGAGCCTTGCACAGATGGCGCAAGTTGGCGACGAGAACGGCCAGGCGCAACTGGCCGGCAGCTCCCGGGGCTACGAGGTCGGCGATCTGCTGATCGACACGCGCATCCGGTCCGTCAGCCGTGACGGCAGGGCTCTCGACCTGCCGCGCCTGTCCTACGCGCTGCTGCTGGCGCTCGTGGAGGCGGCTCCGAATCTGCTGGATCAGGACGAGCTGATCGCCCGGGTCTGGCCGGGCCGTGTCGTAAGCCCGGAGACGGTGACGCAGCGGGTCCGGCTGCTGCGTCGTGCGCTGGGCGACGACGCTCAGGATCCCCGCTATATCGGGCTGTCCCGGGGGCAAGGCTACCGCCTGCTGCCGGAAGTGCGCGTCGTCGAGTTGCAAGGCGGCAACGCCAGCCACGCGTCCAGCGCCGCCTGGAAGACGCGCATGGCGGGCCTGGACTGGCGCTGGCCGCTGGTGTCACTTGTGGTGGCCGTGCCGGTATTGCTTTACGTGGTCGCCCGGCTCGATTCGGATCCACCCGCATCGACGCCGCCCATCGCTGCCAATGCCGTGGCCGTGCTGCCGCTGCGCAACCTGACCGGTGATCCGGCCATCGACTATATCGGTGAGGGGCTGGGAGCGGAGTTGAGAAATCAACTCGCGAGCGTTTCAAGTCTGCAGGTGGCGGGGTCATTGTCATCGGCGGTGGTGTTCGGCAACAACCAGGATGTCAGAGAAGCCGCCCGCCGCCTTGGGGTCAGATATCTGGTCAGCGGGGATATCCGGGCGGCGGATGAGGGCCTGGGAATTACGGTCCGCCTGATTGACGGTGAAAGCGGTTTTCTGCTCTGGTCCGAACGATTTCAGGGCGTTCCGGACCGGCTGCTCGACCTGCAGCAGGACATCGCCCGCGGCCTGGTCGTGGAACTCCTGCCGGAAGCGCAGCCACCGCTCGAACCCGCCACGGACAGCGACTCCGCCCATGAGAATCTCATGCTGGCCCGCTACTTCGAGGAGCAGCTGCGGGATCGGCAGGTGATCGACGAAGAGCTGCAGGCGCGGGTGATCGAGCTTTATCAAAGCGCCACTGAGGCGGATCCCGATTCCGCGCTCGCTCAGGCCCGGCTTGCCGGGGCGCTACTGTTCCGCGGCGACGTGGCGGCAGCAGCGGCCCCGATCCAGCGTGCCCTGGCTATCAATCCGGACTTGTCCGATGTGCAGTACATACTTGGTCTATACCACTATCGCAGGGGCGATGCTGCTGCCGGGGAGGCCTACCAGCGAGCAATCGACCGAAACCCCAGTCATGCCGACGCCACCACCGCCTTGGGCATGTGGACATGGCATCAGTCCGATTTCGAGCGGACTGAGGATTTGTTCGAGCGCGCGGTGGAGCTGGATCCACTGTCGCTGGCCAGGTATTCGGACCTGGGCAACTACTACGCCATGGCCGGGCTCAAGGCAAAGGCACACACTCTGGCGCAGGAGGTGCTGAACCGTTTCCCCGACTCCGAGGGCTACAGTGTCGCGGCGCGCATCTATGAACGCGTCGGTGACATTGACGTTGGAATTGCGCTCGCCACCAGGGCATTGCAGATGGATCCCGATGCCAGGGAACGTTCATGGCAGATTGCCGAGCTCTATGCCCGCATCGGCGATTTCGACGCTGCGCAGCGATTCGAATCGCAGTTCGAGCCGTCGCAGCTGTTCTGGGCCCGCCGCTACGACGAGCTGATCGAAGTGGGCAGCGACCGGCTGATCGATGATCCGGGCGATCTGAAGCTCTACTACATGGTGGCGTTCGCTTTGAATGCGGAGGGTTACCACACCGGGGCCGTACGCCTGCTGCGACAGGCCGGGCTGCCCGAACGGGTACTGGCGTCTTCGCGGCGCAACGACGGCATTCAGGCGCTGGCCACCATGTACAGAGACGATGAAGTCGCTTTCCAGATCGGCTCCATAGCCATCAGCATCGCGCGCTGAACGATTCGGTCTTTGAGGGTCGGGATACCCAACGGTCGTTTCTTGCCATTGGCTTTCGGGATATAGATCCGCTTGACCGGCTGTGGGTGGTAATTCCCATCCAGCAGGTCCCGGTGCGCAAGCTGGCCAGGGTGTTCCACCAGCCCGGCCTGCATTCGTTGCTTATCCATACCGTCGATGCCCGGGTGTATTGGTGCCGCTCTACGCCAGTACGATCCGGGCGGCTTCAGCAAGCCACGCCCGATCGGATGGTAGAGCCGTAGCAGGCGATCGAACCCGACGGTTCGGATCGCACTCGGCCCATGTCGCGAGCTTGTGCTGCATTTCGCTGATTATCAAAGGTCTTCACCTCGTTCGGTCAGGTAGTCTGCATTCCAAGCCGATTGAACTGTCTCCCTTCGCCATGTAACAGGCTTTTCCGTCGCGGACTACTACGGAGACTCCGCCAGCATGATGGGCATCGGGGCCAACTCCCTTGGCATTCCATCATGCCTTCCCTCGTTCAGACGCCGGACTCTCACGTGCTGGTAGGCTGCCGGTCGCAGTCCCTTGTCCTTGCGTCCCGCAAGTCGATGCCGATGCCATGGCCTGGCTGCGTTCTCTCCATGGCTCCCTGCGGCCGACCTACGTGTTCGACCGCATTCAGATCCCGCCGACATACCTTTCCGGCGCCATCATCAGCATTCCGCCTGTTAAGCCGTGTAGGCGAAGGCGACATTTCAGCCCTCGGATGCGGATTAACCGGTTCGTGTTCCTCAACCTTCCAGCACTACAGCCTCGGGGACCATCTTGGCGTAACGGCTTCGCCTCAATCCCCTTTACCTGCGGGCTACGTCACCCTGCCAGTTGACGATAGGTCACCGCCGCTTGGGCTCATGCCCCCTCACAGCAGAGGGCAAGGCATTCGTTCATTACCTCCTAGTTTTCCGTTTGCATTCCAGTCATATGCACCCCGGACCATCCGGGACGAGGCGCACCGTAGGCCACGTTGGCTACCCAGAGCTGAGCTGGATCATCTGATCGGAAGTGGCGTTCCAGGAGGTCAGGCGCCGGCCTCGCATTGGGCAGGCGCCGGGTCGTTACCACGCAGCGCCGCCGACTTACGCCCTGCAGGCCTTCTTCACGCATTAGCCGAGCGACCCTCTTGCGGCCGACACGATGCCCGTCATCGGTCAACTCGGCGTCGAATCGGGGCATGATGGATACCTCTCGCGATAAGGATTAGGTATTCACGAAAGCGGGTCACTCCAGACCTTGCGCTGCCGTTCAGTCTGCACCCGAGTTTCGTGGCGCCGCCCTTCGTAATGTTCGCGTTGAGCGTGGCGGTCACGGCGAGCACGCTCTAGAAGCACCTCTGACGCTTCGGCCCGCCGCACGGAAAGCAAGCGATCGCCTGCATCCGTTGCCCGTAGAGCGCCTCTGCGCAACCTCGTGGCGGGCAGCTTCGCGTCAATCGCAGGCTGACTGTGCAGCAATCAGGTGCCGCACGTGAGCGACATTCTGTTGCGCTACACCGGCATGCCCCGCACCTGTGGCCTTGCGGTACAGGGCGGTCGAGCTACCATCTGCGTTCGCCCCAAACGCTATAGCCCGATTACCGAGGTATCCCAATGGCCTGCCGCATCGCTTCACTATCCACCACTCCCGTGCTTCAGTTCGCCGCGCTGGACGGTCCTGCACCTCAAGGTTCCGGGACAATATCCGGTCGCTGCTTCGGCGCGCTGCTGCGCCCGGCATCGGATGAGGCTCGCAAGCGTCTGCAGATGGCTGGTGATGCTGGCACCTGCGCTGCTGGTGCTGGGATGCGCAACTACCGGAGGAACCGATTTGGGAATCAGTGCAGACGGCCGACTGGAGCCGGTTCCATCCTCGCCCAGCGCGAGCAGCGATGGCCCCAGGTCTGACGACCACTACATCGAACCGCTGCGGCTGAACGGCGATCGGGCATCGATCTGGTGCGCTGATCGAGCGTCTGGAGAATCAGCCCGCTACACCATCGTCGACGCCGTGACGATTATCTCCGGGCAGAGGCCCGAACCCGGGCTGCTGCGCTTCGTCGACGACGTCGAGTTTCATCTGCGCGCCGATCAGAGAGAGATCGCCATGCGCTCCGCGTCGCGCATCGGCTATTCGGACCTCGCTGCCAATCGGCACCGCCTGGAGGCCGTGCGTGAGGCCATCGCCGGCCGCTAGCTCGTCAATTCGCATCCACATTCAGCTCTCTGATAAGGGACGTCCTCGACGGCAATACAGACGACCGCCGTGGAAAAGCCCCGTTGAACGTCATGACCACGCGCCGCGACACCTGGCATGATGCCGGCACAAAAAATCACTGGCGCGGCTGTGCAGCGCCACGCGAGGGGAAGGCCCTACCGCGCTTGTAGTTGCCAGCACACGATCCACGAACACCAGCATCACCACGCCTGGTCCGCGGCACGCGACGTTACCACCGCACGCATGGGGCGGGAACCTGGAACACAAGGGCAGCCCGACGGCCGGCACCAAGCTTTACCTTCCGGTCGGCGTAGAGGGCACCCTGTTCTCCGTCGGCGACACCCACGCGGCTCAGGGCGACGGCAAGGTCTGCGGCACGGCGATCGGATCACGGATGCGCATCGCGCTGCGCTTCCGCGTGCGCCGCTTTGCCGCCGGAGGTGTCATTTGCCGTTGCCGTGGTGCTTCCACTTCAGTGCCGGTGTTCTCGGCCACGGCGGTTCTCCCGCTCGCTGACGACTTGCTGTCGCTGCCGTAGTGCAGCCGCTTCCCGTCCCAGGATAGAGAGGCTCGTGTCTCGCCGGCGTCCTTGGTGGAGTAAGTCGGCCGTGACGCTGACGTTCTCGGGGTCTGTCCAGCGTGACCAGAGGGTGCGGCGCTTGGCCGTGAACACGTCCTGCCCGAGGGCGGACTGGCGCCGGCCCCGGTCCCAGAATGGCCGGTCGGAGCTGAATACGATCTCGCGGCCGTCCCGGCTGATCGTCGGCATTCTGTCGTCGAAATCGGTATTGAGGGCGTCGACAGGATGGCTGGGACCGAATGCTCCGTCATTGCCGAGCCGGCTCACGGCGAAACTGTTCCTGATTGCCGCTATGTCCGTTGGTTGAGAAGTAGAGGAAGATGCCGAAGCGAGCTCCCAGCAGCGAGGACTGAATTCCGCACCGGCGGTGTTGGGGCCGTCCGGGTGGCAGCCCAGCCGCTGCGGGTCTCCCCAACCATGCCCCGGGCTGCGCCGGACGGCAAAAATGTCGCCGGTGCCGTCGCCGTAGGTACCACAGCCGCCGGCGCGGGTGGAACGAAGAGCAGCCAGGTGCCGCCAGGGTGGGACAGAAATCCGCATCTGCTGAATTGACGGGAGCCGGCAGGTTGACCGCAGGCCCGAACGGTGCATCCAGACTCGGCCGGTCCGCTACCGAAAGGCCCATCACCAGTCCGCCGGATCGCGGCGAGGCCATGTACAGTGACAGACCATCTCGCGATTCGATTGGGCAACCGCCCTGAACGCTGTTTTCCGTGTCCGCGACCGGCGCATTGGGGCCCCAGGCCGTATGCGGGAATCCTGCCATTGCTGCCGACGACATCAGCCAGTGTGGCGACTGCGACTGTACTGATGATGAAGGGCCGCCGAACAGGTATGTAAGCTGACAAATTGTGGGAACGCATATCTTTCTCCAGGTTGCATCGTGGAGGAAGAAGCATCCTCGTCACTTACATCAACGTAACGACACGGCTGCGACGGAACTGATATAAGTAATGACAAACGTCTGATTCGGATCGTCACGGCTTCACCGGCAGCGACCCGGCAGACAGGAGGCGACGCGAATGGACGAACCGTCCGCGGCTGCTGCCGCCACCGCGGCCTACCAATTCGCCGGATTCGAGCTCGATCTGCGCCGCGGGTGCCTCATGCGCGACGGGCAGGCGTTGCCGCTGCGTCCCAGAGCCTTCGCCGTTCTTACCTACCTCGTTGCCAACCCCCGTCGTCTGGTCACCAAGCAGGAACTCATCGACGCGGTGTGGTCACACAGCGCGGTCACGGACGGTGCTCTGACCCAGCGTGTCGTCGAGGTGCGTCGCGCCCTGGGTGACGCCGGTGCCGGCCTGATCCGCACGATTCCGCGGCGCGGCTACAGCCTCGAGGCGGAGGTGATCGCGGTTGCCGCCAGGACAGGCGGCAGCCCGCATGATGGCCCTTCGACCCGGTGGTGGTAGTCCCATGGCTGGCGGCCGGACTGGTGCTGGCCACTGGCGCCGCTGCATTCCTGTGGATTCCCTGGGGCGGGCAACCCGCCACGCCCACAATGGCTGTGCTGCCGTTCGCGGACTTCACACCCGGAGGCGGCGAGCAGTATCTGGCCCATGGCGTAGCGGAGGATCTTCTCCAAGATCTCATCGACGTGCCGGGGCTGCGTGTGGTGGCCGGGCCCCGGTCGCCGGATCAAGGGCAGGTGGACGACCTGATCGCTGTCAGTTGACGCGGCAGGTCGGAAAGTTGGCAGATCCGCCGCAGGCAGTGTGCGTCGCGGGCACGGTCGGCGTGCGACCGGCCGCCTTGTCGATACCCGGCGGCGGACCGCGTCTGGTCCGCCAGGCCTTCGACCAGAGCGCCGCTGATCTGCTCGACGTGCAGCCGACTGCAGCGCGCTCGGTCGTCGATGCACTGCAGCTCGAACTGGCGGCCCGGGAGCCGGAATCCGTGCAGCCGCCCTACGATCCTGACGCCTATCACGCGTACCTGCGTGCGCGATACCTCTGGCACCGGCGGGCACCGGGGGACGATCTGCGGGCCCGCGTTGACCTCGATGACAACGCTGTGCGCGGCAACCCGAGCCTGGCGCGGGCCCGGACCCTGCTCGCCGGGGTCTGCGACGGGCTCGGCTTCGAGGCCCGCGTCATGGATGAGGGACTTGCGTGCCGGGGCGAGGCGTTGCCCCGAGCGCTCGAACTGGCACCCATGAGCCCGGAGCGCACGCCCGCGCCTGGTCGTGCTCTCTGGAATTGGGCGACCATACAAGGGCGGATCACCATCGTGCCAAGGCCGAGCGACGGTCGTGAAAGTGTCGGCCGCGGTACCCACCTTGCGGGTTACGCGCTGCGCGAAGGTGATGACGATCGAGCAGCGCGTCTGCAACAGCGGGTCGAGGATGGACCCGTTGTCGTCCGTGGCGCGATTCAATTTCAGTCAATATCTGCTGGGCGCCGGTCATGTCGACGAGGCAGAACGGGCGCTGACGGAAGCGACCCATACCAATCCTCTGCTGGACGCCTTCTGGCTGGCGCGCGTGCACATAGTCCAGGAACGCGTGCGAGTCCGCGCTGACCTCGGTGCCCCAGATTTCCTCACCCCGTCTGGCGTCATCAGATCCTGGCGCTCGCCCATGGCGGGATGGGCCATGAGGAGCGGTCGGCAGGCGGCGCAAAGCCCTGACCACCCGCGGGCGACGAAAGCGGCGACGCGCCGGTCATTGCTGCCGAAGCGCTGGCGGCTCTGGGCCAGCCAGACGCAGCCTCCGCCCGCCTGGGAGCAGATTCGTCCGCGAAGCACAGCCGGGCGACGGCGTACCGGTTCATGTATCGGATCTGCGTGCTCGACCGCTGCTGGCTCCGTTGCGTGACGACCCGCGCTGGCCGCGTCTGATCGATGCCGGTGTACGCGCCGAGCAGCGGCTCGTGGCGATGCTGAAGAATGGCGCCTGGACCACCAAAGCCGTGTCTGTGACAGCGGAACCCGGAATTAAACCACGCCTTATCTTGACTGAAGCGTCAACTCTGCAGGTTGGTTCGGGGCCACCAGCGCATTCAGGACGGTAAAAGTCAGATCCATCTCTGCAGGCTCATCCGCGCTGAAATTCACCTCCGTCTGACCGTGAGCGGGCAGAGAAATCAACCCCGAATGGCTGCTCGAATGCAGCCCGGTTGCATTGCGCAGGGTCATGGGTGCATCCGAGCGATTGGCAAGCACTACTCTGATGCCCCAGGGCATGACGTCCAGTTTATCGATGGCGATGCTCGCTTCGAGCAACGGCACCAGATGCTCCGGCCGACCGATGAGTGTGTCTTTCCAGTACACCACCGTGCGCCGGGCCAGAAGCGCTTGACGTATGCCGTCGATCGTATCCGCCTCGGCAAACACCAGCGTCACCGGGCGATGCCCCGGATTTTCTCCAGCGTCAGGGCGATAGTCCCATGCGATGAGCTCGTGTACGTCGGATACACCGATCAACGCGAGATCATGGGCCAGGGCCAGCCGGTGCGCGTTCTGGTAGTACCTGTCGCCGTTGGCGATTTCGATGCCATGCAGCAGACCGGATTCGATCGCTGTTGCGTGGAAGTCATTGAACCCGGCATCGACGGACTCGAAATCGGGATGGTTCCAGAACAGGAAAGCGCCCTGATCATTGGCAGCCCGCAGCACTTCTTCGGGCGGACGCGTTACCGCATGAGAGAAATTGGCCAGCGCGAAATAGGCCGCCTGATCGTCGAAAGGCATCCATACCTGATTTCCGTCATGCTCCACCTGGTGCGCGCCACGGAACATGCCGCTTGTCTCGAACGCGTATTCTTCCGCCTCTTCGCGCGTATCGAACATGTGCTCGTCCTGACGACGCAACTCGAACTGCTGCTTGACCAACGCGTTCGCATCGCTGACGAAGATGGCATTGATGTGGCCGGAATCGTCGACGCGTGTAATCTCGACGCCGGGAATCACTTTCAGATCGAGATTGGCCGCAGCCCGCTTCGCTTCGAGGTATGACCGGTTGCGATCCGGATGAGGGATATCAGTGAGGTGTGGCTGGTACTCGAGATGTTCCGTGACGGCAAACGCATCGAGGCCATCCCGCTGCGCCTCGGCCACCCGCACCGTCGGCCAGACATGGCCATCTGAAAAGACGGAGTGGGTGTGCAGGTCAACGACCAATGTCTTGTGGGTGCTCGTATCCGGAAATACGATCGGCCGCTGGGCGCCCTCCTCTCCGGAGACCGTCCCATGGGGCAGACCAGGCGAAGGAGCGATAAGCATCACAAGCGAAGCAGCGGCAATTACCGTACGAAACATCACCCTCTCCCGGTCGATTGGTGAAGCGTCAAGCCTATAGATTGCAAGCAGGCAAAGCCACATGGGAGCCGCCGTACGCCCGTTAAACAGCCGAGACGCACCACTCTCGCAGCGCGGGAGTCAGGCGTGCAGCTTGACCGGCAGCACCGTGTAGCCGCGCACAAAGTTGGAGATCGCCCGCACCGGGGCACCCACCACCTCGATGCGGCTGTACCGCTCGAGCAACTGTTCCCAGAGGAGGTTGAGCTGCAGCTCGGCCACCCGATTGCCCATGCAGCGATGCACGCCGTAGCCGAAGGACAGGTGCTGGCGGGCGTTCGTCCGGTCGACGTCGAGACGGTCGGCGTTCTCGAACACGGTCTCATCCCGGTTCCCCGAGGCATACCACATCAGCACGCGCTCGCCCTTGGGAATGAGCCTGCCGCCGATTTCCGTGTCTTGCGTAGTCGTCCGGCGCATGAAAGCCAGCGGCGTCTGCCAGCGGATGATTTCGGCCACCGCGTTCGGGATCTTCGAGCGGTCTGACTTCAGTTTATCGAATTCTTCGGGCCAGCGGTTCATGGCGAGCACGCCACCGGATATGGAGTTCCGAGTCGTGTCGTTGCCGCCGATGATGAGCAGAAGCAGAGTGCCCAGAAACTGACTGGGGGACATGTCCCGGGTACTGTCACTGTGCGCCAGCATCGTGAGCAGATCATGCCCACCCGGATTATCGATGCGCTCGTTCCTGAGTCTGGTCATGTAGCCGAGACACTCGTCGAGCTCGCGCTGACGCTCTTCCAGCGTATTCCAGAGCCCGGCCTTCCTCGGCGAAGTCGCGACGTCGGACCAGCGGGTAAGCTTGTAGCGTTCGTCGAACGGGAAGTCGAACAGTGTGGCCAGCATCTGGGTGGTGAGTTCAATGGAAACCCGATCCACCCAGTTGAATGTCTCGCCAATCGGCAGACTGTCCAGAATGCCCGTCACTCGATCGCGGATCGTCGGCGCCAGCGCGGCCAGATTGCGAGGACCGGCGACGGGTGCCACGACCTTGCGGTGCTCGGCATGCTGGGGATCATCCATGGCGATGAAGCTCGAGCTGCCGTCAGCTGCTTCCGGCGTGAACAGGCCGATCGAAGGTTCCGACGAGAACCGGACAGGGTCCGTGTCCACCGCCCTGACCAGATCGTAGCTGGTCACCGACCAGTAGGGGCCGACGATGCTCTGGTCGTGGAAATATACGGGCGCTTCCTGGCGCAGGCGCTCGTAGTAGGGCCAGATGGTGTCGAAGCGCATCAGGTCCCAGTGGGCAACGTCGATCTCCTCCAACGGCAGGCTCGCCGCATGTCGGCGAGCGCTCTCCAGTCGCTGCTGGTGTTCGAGTTCATACTGCTGGAAGTCCACCCTGACGGCCCTCCTTGTCTGACATCATGTGCCATCATACCCCCTCAGTTGCGGATGACATCAGCGGCGTGTGATCCGGCGGTTTCGGTTTCATCCAGCACAGCGACCGTGGGCGCCGTGCGACGACCGTGCGCCAGCGCACAGGTGATCTGAGACGTGGTAGACACTCTGGACTGTAGATGGACTGACTGTCATGCCACCTGACGGAAATGCCGTGTCTGCCTGCTAGATTCATTCGTGAAGCAGTACGTCCCCTTGGATCCAGATGAATAACTCCGACCTGGCTGATCTGTATTCGGATCTCAGGACCATGGCCGAGACGGTTTTTCCCAAGCGTTGCGCCACGTGTGAGCGCGTCTATCCGGACCTGGCATCGTACATCCAGCAGACCGAGCAATTGCGCCCGGGCATCAGCGGCCTGCAGCAGGGACTCGATGAGGAATATCAGCCTCTGGTGGAGCTCTATCGCAACTGCGTGTGTGGCTCAACCCTGATGAACTTCTTCGCCGACCGGCGTGACGCCTCGCCAGCCGGTCTCCAGCGCCGCGAGTATTTCGCGGCCTGTCTGGAAAAGCTGCAGCGTCAGGGTATAGCTGAGGAAGATGCCCGGGAGGCGTTGCTGAAATTCATGCGCGGCGAGGAAAGCGAACTGCTGCAGAATGCCGTAGGTGCCTCCGCAGGCTAGTGCAACCCCGCCGGATGAAGTTACCCGAACATGTGCGTCCGTCCGTCAACCGGATGAGACCGTTCGTCCCCGTGACCCGCCGAGCGGCACCGCGGTGCCGACGAACGGCAGTGCTGACCTGGTCTGCTCACGATAGAGTCGAACGCGACCAAGGAGGTAAGTCGATGAACGCTTACGATTCACTGGTGGGACAGGCCTTCACCCGAAACGGCGTGCGCTACACAGTCATCCGGGTGACCGGCGCTACGATTGTGGCAGCCATGCTGTGCGGCGGCCGGGTCGAACGGGTATTCGTGCCCCTGGCCGACGTACTCGACGCGCTGGAAGTCACGCAGATCACCTTGACCGAATTGCCGCAGGACCACCGCCCCAGCCGTGGCATCGTCTGAGCCGATCCGCGCGCACGCTCAGATGCCGCCGGAACGCTCCAAAGCCGTGTCTCGAAATAGTACGATGTCAGGATGTTCATCGTGAATCACGATCAGGAGCATTGACACCATGCCGCTGCCGCTACTGTCTCTGCTCGACCTCGCCGCCGTTGGCAAACGTGAATCCGTCGCCGACGCCCTGCACGGCAGCGTGCGCCTGGCGCGACTGGCCGAGGAACTCGGCTATCAGCGTGTGTGGTATGCCGAGCACCACAACATTCCCACGATTGCCTCCTCGGCAACGGCGGTGCTGATCGCGCACGTGGCCGCGCACACGTCACGAATCCGCCTCGGCTCGGGCGGCATCATGCTGCCGAATCACGCCCCGCTGATCATCGCCGAGCAGTTCGGCACGCTGGCCTCGCTGCACCCGGGACGCATCGATCTCGGTCTTGGCCGCGCACCCGGCACCGACCAGACGACCTTGCGGGCCCTGCGCCGGACACCCATGTCGGCAGAGAGCTTTCCGCGCGATGTTCAGGAGCTGCAGGCTTTTCTCTCCGACACCAGCCCGGTTCCCGGTGTGCGCGCCATTCCCGGTGAAGGGACCTACGTGCCGCTCTATATCCTCGGGTCGTCGCTTTTCGGCGCCCAGCTCGCGGCCCTTCTCGGCCTGCCCTACGGCTTCGCTTCCCACTTCGCCCCGGGCGCCCTGGAACAAGCAGTGGCCACCTATCGGAGCGAATTCCAACCCTCGGAACAACTCGAGCGGCCTTTCGTCATCGCCGGTGTGAACGTGATCGCAGCAGATAGCGAGGAGGAAGCACACAGTGTCCTGCGGTCGAATCTGCGCCGGCGGGTCAAGTTCCTGCTCGGCCGCCGGGACCGCCAGATGTCGGATGCCGAGGCGGAGGCTGTCCTCGATTCCCCGCAAGGCCAGAGCGTGTGGGAAATGGCGAAGTACACGGCCGCCGGTACGCCGGACATGGTCCGCGATTACCTGAACTGGTTCGCCGGGCATGCCGATGCCGACGAGCTGATGGTGGTCCATCACGGGCAACTGCTGGAAGGACGCCTCCAGTCCATGAGTCTGCTCGGTGACGTTGGCATCGCCGTGAGTAATGGTAATCCGCTGGTTTAGCCGCCCAGCACCTGCTGGAGACGCAAATGGAATCTGGACTGCTTGGCGCCACCGCGTTCAATCTCGGCGTCAATCTGCTCTACACCCTGCTGGCGCTCGTGCTAGGCGTGGTTGCGCTAATCATCGTCGACCGTCTGCTGCTGCGCCGGACAGACATCGAAGAGGAACTGAAAAACGGCAACATAGCAGTGTCGATATTTGCGTCGACGATCCTGCTGTTCGTTGCCCTGATCGTCACGTTCGGCCTGAACGCTTGAGCTGCACCTAGAGCAATGCGGCTGCTCGCACCGATATTCCTCGCATTGTTTGCCGTCATGCTCATCGCGCTCGGCACCCCAGACGAAGGTGAGATACCTTCGGGGCTTCTGGAAGACGCGGGACCAGTCCCGGCAGCACGCTTCGCAGACCAATACGGGCATGTCATCGTTGGCGATCGTCGGGTGACGCGTGCGGACATCGCGAGTTGGATGGGTCGCTACGTCATCGGCTCGCGCACCCGGTACTTCACCTGGAACATCGACGGGCGCCAGCCTGCTACCGCTACGGCGCACGGCACAGGTTACGGTCACTGGTTCGTCAACAGCTATCTCGTCGGCTTCCGGCCGCTTCCGATCGAGCAGCCTGCCCTGGCATTGCCGCTACTCGCACGAAAGAAAACCTACACGCGGGACCACATCCAGCACGGCGGTGCCGAGGATATATGGCAGACCTCACGCGAGGCCTGGATCACGACGCGCGGGGACTGCGAAGACCACGCGCTCATACTCGCCGACTGGCTGATCGAGATGGGCATGGACGCCCGGGTAGCTATAGGCGAATACCGAGGCGAAGGGCACGCCTGGGTGGTCGTGATCGACGGCGGTCGGCAATATCTGCTGGAAGCCACCGACAAGCAGACTCGGCGGCGGCCGCTGCCGCGGGTGGAAGCGACTCGGGGCTACCTGCCGGAATTACAGTTCAACCGCGACCATTTCTGGGTGAACACGGGCCATGCCGCGACACGGGATTACGCGGGATTGCACTGGGAGCGCCGAAGCCGTTTCGTGCGTTTGGCCCAAAGAGACGCATCCTGAATCTGCACCCCCGTGCCGGCGGCGATCTCTGCTGTTGATTATCACCGATCAGCAACGCAGCATTCGTGAAGAGATTCCATGCCGGCCTACTACGCCGCTCACCATCGAAATTCTATCCAGAAGGGGGCGTCATGAAATTCAACAGCTTTCTGTGGTGCCTTATGCTCGTGCCAGCGGGTTCGGGATATGCACAGGATGTGCAGCCGCCGTTTCTGGTCGAGTATCCCTTCCTGTGTCCAAGCTGCTCGGAAGCACGGTCGATTTCCGTGCGCTACGCGGCTGATGGCGGCTCTGGTTCCCGAGCTCCAGCCTCACGGCGGACTGCTGCGCGCCCAGATCACCACCGACAGCGAGACCTCGGCGCTGGAGGCCCGGGTACTGCAGGACACGCCTGAACCGCCCATGGACAAAATTGCCGCGCTGCCCGTCGTATCGTCCGAGCAGGTCAGCCAGTTCGCCGGGCCGCTATTCATCGCCTCCTTGCTACGTGCCGACATGCTCGGCGACGAGGTTACGGCGCGTGTCTCGCTCGACGGGCGTGAATTGGAGGCCGTAAGCGCCTGGACAACCAACGAGGCCGGTGACCTCGTCATTGTGGTCTCCGCCACGAACGAGAACACCAGCCTTTTCCTGAGCCGCCCGATAAACGGTGTCCCACACGCAGGTACCTACGACACCACGGCAAAAGTGCCCTACGGCCAGTTGCGCGAGATGGGGGGAAGACGCGCTGGCAGCGCACACAGCAAAATTCCAACTCAACGGTGTGGCCACCGGCACGACCCTGCCGACCGTGCTGATCGGTTTCGAACAGGGAACCGTCATTATCGACGAGACGGATGGCGATACGATCTCGGGGTCGGTATCGGGGCTGGAGGATTTTCGCTTCCGCACCGACGAATCCCGTGTGGCCCGTTGATGCGCCCTATCGCAGAAAGGAAAGCAGATGACTGAATTCACCGCTTTGTGGCACGAGGCGGCAAGGACCACCCTTGGATTTTTCTGGATGGCGCTGTGGGCATTCATCCTGGGCTACGTCATCAGCAGCCTCATCCAGGTGCTGGTAACCCGCAGCCGCATGCAGCAGATGATGGGCAGGGAAGGCCCGAAGAGCATGGCCCTGGGGACTTTTTTCGGCTTTCTTTCCAGTTCCTGCAGCTTTTCAGCCCTGGCGACCACCCGGGCGATATTCAACAAGGGGGCCGGGCTGGCACCTTCACTGGCGTTCATGCTTGCCTCCACGAACCTGGTCATTGAACTGGGCATGGTTATCGCGGTGTTTCTTGGCTGGCAGTTCGTCGTAGGCGAATACGTTGGCGGCATCCTGCTGATTCTGGTGACCTGGCTGTTGGTACGGATAACCCGGCCCCGGCGACTCGAGGCTCAGGCCCGCAGAAAGATGGCGGATTCCCACGACAGCGGCGAGGATGCCGGCAAAAACTGGAAAGAGAAAATTTCCAGCATTGAAGGCTGGCAACAGATCGGACAGACCTACGTCATGGAGTGGCAGATGGTCTGGAAGGACGTGCTGATCGGCTTCACGGTGGCCGGGATCATTTCAGCCATGGTGCCGCAGAGCTTCTTTCACGCTCTGTTCATGGGCGCTGGCGGTGAAAATGCTGCAAGCCCGGAGTTTCTGGCGGTCCTGGCTCAGACCCTTGTGGGGCCACTGGCAGCATTTTTCACGTTCATTGGTTCGATGGGCAATATTCCGCTGGCGGCGGTGTTGTTCTCCCAGGGGGTTTGCTTTGGCGGCGTGATGGCATTCATCTTTTCCGATCTCGTGGTTCTGCCCGTCCTGAGAATCAATGCCGCCTACTACGGCTGGAAGATGGCGCTCTATATCCTGGCGCTGATGCTCACGGGTATTGTCCTGGTCTCACTCACCATGCACTACAGCCTGGCGCTTCTGGGCTTGCTACCGGATTTCTCCAACGTCGTCGCAGCGGGGGAACGCGACTTTTTCCAGCTCAACTATCAGACGATATTGAATGTGGTACTGCTCACGGTCACGTGTGTGTTGGTCTGGTTCTGGCACCGGGCAAAGCACGAGGGCCATGATCATGATGAACATGACCACGGCGGCTCGTCATTGACCGACAGAATCCTGCAAGTCCTGGTGATGATCGCATTGGTCTGGCTGGCTGGCGGCTTGCTCGCTCCGACCCTCATATAGACGGTTGTCGGCGCCACTTCCTACGACTTGCCTCCTCAGAGTCTGACTGCCAACCTGCCCGGCTGAAAGCGGATGCACGAAGATCCAGATCGCGAAGGAGGCGAATATCATGACAATTATCTCTACCCTCGCAGGCGCAATGCTGATCATGGTCGCGACCATCGGCGTGGCGGCAACAGACTCCGAGGGCTCCGGAAAGAGCTATCCCGACGGCCATGGGGGTGAAGTGTTCTTCCCGAGAGGCGACGAATCCTTCGCCGACGACGTCGTAACCTTCAAGGTCGGAGATCCGGGACCGGGCGAGGAGAATGCCGACCCGCAGCAGGTCCTGGGCATTCCTGACTACGCGCCCGACCAGGGTGGATTCGTGACCCTGGGCTGTGCCGGGGAACTGGTACTGCGGTTCACCGACAACCGCCTGATCGATATTCCAGGGCCCGACCTTTACGTGTTCGAAATCGGCCCGGACGTGGAGCCGACGGCCCTGGCAGTTTCCGCCGATGGCGATACCTGGACCCGGGTAGGGACGATTTCCGGCGGCAAGGCCGAGATCGACCTGGCGCCGTATGGTGCCGGCGATGAGACCTTCCGCTACGTGAAGCTGGTTGATCTCAAACAGGCCTGCTCGAGCAGGACACCGGGCGCCGACGTGGACGCGGTCGGGGCCATCGGCTCGGCGTCAAAGATTGCCCTGGACAGCGCAGTGCTCTTCGATAGCGGCGAGCATCGACTCAAACAGGGCGCCTTCGCGGCTCTCGACGAAGTCATCGAGCAGATCAACGACCCCGCATCGAGCGATGTCGAGGTCGCCGGCCATACCGACAGTGTGGGCAGCGAGACAAGCAACCTGGAGCTGTCGCGCAACCGGGCCCGTGCGGTGGCCGATTACCTGATCGAGAGCGGCAATTTCGCCGACGACGCCATCGTCACACGCGCTTTCGGCGAACGCCAACCCATTGCCAGCAATGAAAGCGCCGAGGGCCGCCAGCGCAACCGGCGGGTCGAACTGACGGTGCGAACCACCCGCGCCGGCGAATCCGCCGGCACGAAGAAGGTAGAGATTCTCGGAGTCTGGGCCGGACACAGCGGCGCAAGCGCAGACCGGGTCGTGGAACTGCGGCGTGAGGATGGCGCGATCCGCGGGGACTATGATTTCGAGGGCAGCAGTCTGATCGGCGATTTCACCGACGCCACGACTTTCGAAGGGTACTGGGTCAAAGACAGATCCGGGCGCAAGTGCGAGACCGAGAAGGACGGGCGCCGTTACTGGGGCCAGATCCGCCTGGAATTCGAATCGTCCGACCGTGATGAATTTACCGGCTACTGGCGCTACTGCGGCGACAACGATGAGGACGACTGGAGCTCCCAGGGCTGGTCGTCAATTCAACGGATCCTGTAACGCCGAGATGGCCAATGTCGCCATTGAGGTGGGCATGAACCGGTCCAGCGGCGTGGCCTCGCTATCCCAGTGATCCTCGTAAAATCCAGCAATGACAAACCCGGCAGCGATCTGGCCGCCGATCTGGTCATCCAAGCTGTGACCAAATTCCACGGCCTGCCCTTCCGCAACCCAGGCTTCCAACCGATCGGGCGGCAGATGCGTGGTATCCGCGTAGGGCAACTCATGCAGCACCACGGGCCGTTCGCCGCGTTCCAGAGCCTGATGATCGAACAGGAAGTAGTCGGGGTTCATGAAGCCGGCCAGCAGCCGTCCGCCGGGGCGTCCAGGGCGAGCTGCTCGTCAGAGGCGTCGAAGCTGGTCACCGCAGCGCCGGCGGCGGCGAGCAGCGGCGCCTGCTGACCGCCGCCCGAGGCGAGACACAGTACCCGGACACCTGACAACGCCCCGAACCAATCCCGAGGCACGGATCGGTTCGGTGTCAGAATCACCGACCATTTGCCCGCCCGGGCACGGCGAATGGCCTCGGCGCTCACCGGCTCACACCAGCGATTCGAACCGGATGCAGCGGCCTGGTTCCAGGCGCGGCGATTGTGCTCGTGAATATCCATCCGCCGAGTTTACTGCGCTGACCGACCGAAATCAGGCTATCCGCGTCGCCGGTCTGTCCCTGGATAGACATTCCATCGTTGTCCCCGAAAGACCTGATCCGCGCAATCGGCTGTAATACGCGGCATCCGTCCAGCGTAATACTCAGTAGCACCGCAACGATCGAGAGACGTTCCGGAGATCATGAAGCAACCGAGCTTCGACGCCCTGCCGGAAAAATACCGCCTGCCCATTCTGCTGGCCTATTACGCCGACGTCAGCTATGACGACATCGCCGCCAGTCTGAGCGTGAGCCGCAACCACGTCGGGGTGCTGCAGAGCAACAGCCACCGGCCGGCCCTGACGCTGCTGGTGGGGTTGGCAATCCTCTTCGTTCTCGTCAACGTGCCGTTCCTCGACGGGCTCGTGCGGCTGCTGGCCATCCTGCTGGGACTCGGCCTGATCATGCAATCGAGACACGGCACCAGAGGTGACATCAATGCTCCTTGATAACCGCTTCGAAATCGATGATCTGATCCTCGGCCGCCCCGCATTTCATTCTGCCTTCGACGATCGCGTGGAAGGTCTCCTTGCTGGTATCCAGAATGTTCACGTCCGAACGGTCGACGGGGGCGCACTTGGTACCATCCTCGAGGGTCACCCGGGAGAGGAAACCTGTAGCCTTGTCCTCATGGACTGACAAGGTCGCCGTCAGCCCGGGGTTGTTGCCACCCGCCGGGGATGAGCACCATTGGCCAGGCCAGCAGGGCCAGCAGATGTCTCGAATACACATTCAGCCCCAACCTTAAGAGGAATCGCTCCGCCGGGACATACGCCCAGAGACGTATGGATATACTGAGACTTCGAGCCCGCAAACGTCTTGTGGACCGGCAATCCTACAGCTCGTGGCTCACGAAGATGAGTTCCTCAGTCGGAAACTCCAGCACCCGCGCGCGCTCGACCAGATCGGCCACGGTGTCGTCCGGCAGCTCCGGGCTGCGCGCCAGGATCCACAGATAGTCCCGGGTGGGACCGACCACAAGGGACCATCGGTAGTCTTCATCCAGAGCGATGACGTTGTAAGCACCGTAGAACGGCCCGAAGAACGACACCTTCAGACGGCCCACGTCCGGCTCGTCGACGAAGTAGGCGCGGCCGACGGCTTCCTTCCAGCGCTTCGATTCGGCATCGTAGCCGCGGTTGACCACCTTCACGCCGCCATCCTCATGTCGGCTGTAGGTGGCAGTCACCCGCGACAGGCCGCGCTCGAAGCTATGGTCCAGGCGGGCGATTTCGTACCAGGTGCCGAGGTAGCGTGACAGTTCGAAATCGCGCACGGGCTCGACACCCTCGGGCACACCAGTGCAGCCCGCCAGGCACAGTAGGACCAGGGCGCAGAGCCTGTGGCGTCGGGGCATGATATGTTGTCTGATCATGGATGCTCTCGAGACGAAACTGAATCTGGAGACGGCGCGCGTCTACTGGCATGAGCTCGCCCGCTATTTTGCCGCCGGCAGGGTGATCCGTGTGGCGGCGGAGCTCGATCTCGTAGATGTAGCCGGCACGATAGCAAAGGATGACACCCCGCGCGTGAAAACCTGGTTGACGGCCGGCCAGATCGCCCCGGTGACCGACGACGAAGCGAAGGCCTGGCAGGAGTCCGGCATGGTGCTGTGGGCCGTGGTGGTCAAACCCTTCGTCCTCGTGCAGCCGCCCAGCGACGATGCCTGACAGCATGCCGGTACGATGCGGCATTTGTCACCAGAGTGAGTAAGCGATTAAATTCAGAAGATGAGTCGCCGTATGCCTGCACAGGATGCATCAGGTTCTCTGCTGTCACTCCACGTCTATCTGACGCGCCTGGTGGAAGGCAAGCTGTGGCTGCAAGTGCTCATCGGTCTGACGCTTGGCCTGCTTACCGGAGTGGCTATTGGTCCCGATGCCGGGTTGCTCCAGCCGGAAACCGGTCAGGTAGTGGGAAACTGGCTGGCGTTCCCCGGACGGCTGTTTCTGGTAACCATTCAGATGATCGTCATGCCGCTGGTGTTTGCCTCGATCATCCGGGCACTGGCGGGCGGCCCCGAACTGGGAGAGATCAAACGCCTGGGTCTGATGGCAGCGGCCTTCTTCGTTCTCAGCACAGCCCTGGCTGCCGGCATCGGGATTCAACTGGCGCTTCTGGTTCAGCCGGGCAGTTACCTTGTCCTGGGTGATAGGCTGGCGGAGTTCGGCACCGCTACGAATGTGGTACCCGTGGCGCCGCCGACGCTGGAGACACTGCCTGACGCCGTCATCGGCCTGCTGCCAGGCAACCCGTTGAATTCGATGGTAGAAGGGCAGATGCTCCAGGTAGTGCTGTTCGCCCTTGTGTTGGGCTTTGCTCTGGTGAGCCTGCCGAAAGCTACGGCTCGCCCGCTGCTCGACCTGCTCAGCTCGCTGCAGGAGGTATGCATGGCCGTAGTACGGTGGGCCATGACCATCGCGCCGCTTGCCGTGTTCGGACTCATGGCGCAACTCACCAGCCGTACCGGGTGGCAGACACTCATGGGGTTGGGTGTGTACGTCCTGACGGTGATACTCGGCCTGCTTGTGCTGCTGGGGTTGTATCTGGCGTGCGTCCGGGTGTTTGCCATGCGCTCGCCAATAGTATTCCTGAAGGAAACCCGCGAACTCCTGCTGCTGGCATTCAGCACCTCCAGCTCCGCGGCGGTCATGCCGTTGTCTTTGAAGACCGCCATCGAAAAGCTGGGCGTCAGACCTGCTACGGCCCAGTTCGTCATTCCTCTGGGGGCCACAATCAACATGAATGGCACGGCGTTGTATCAGGCGGTAGCAGCGGTGTTCCTGGCTCAGGTTTTTCAGGTGGATATCGGGGCCGCGGGCCTGGCGCTCATCGTTGCCATGGCCGTGGGCGCATCAATCGGTTCGCCGGCGACTCCCGGAGTCGGCATCGTCATTCTCGCCAGCATCCTCAGCAGTATCGGTGTGCCGGCTGCTGGTGTGGCGTTGATCATCGGTGTCGACCGATTGCTGGACATGAGCCGCACGGCGGTGAACGCCTGCGGTGACCTGGTCGCCTGCCTGCTCCTGGACCGCTGGACCGCCGGTGCGGGCGTTGCCGCTCCCACCGAAAAAGCGTAGTTTTTTAACCAGAGAACCCACGTTATCACAGGAATAGAGGGAGACACGTCGTGACTATCGACAGCGCAATTCTGGCACCGGCCATTGTTCTGGTGCTGTGGTCTCTGTTCATGCTCACCTGGCTGGCGGCTTCTCGCCTGCCGGCCATGGCTAAGGCAGGCATCGACCTTCGCACCATCATTGGCGGGCGCGGCGCCGACCTGGAAGGCGTGATTCCGGACAGCGTCAACTGGAAATCGCACAATTACACGCACCTGATGGAACAACCGACGCTGTTCTATGCGACGGTGATCATCCTGGCGCTGGCCGGGGACGGCGGCGGCATCAATCTGCAGCTCGCTTGGGCCTACGTCGGCCTGCGCGTGGCCCACAGCCTGGTCCAGGCGGTCTGGAATCGCGTGGCAGTGCGCTTCACGCTGTTCGGTGCGGCGACCCTGGCGCTGTTGATCCTCGCTATCAATGCGGCGCTGGCAGTGTTTTAGCCCGATCAGCAAACAATTGACGCCAAGCTGACTGAAGATGGTCAGTCGCCGCCCCCGCTTTCAAGCGGAACATACACACGAAAACAGGTACCTGTGCCGAGTTCCGATTCCACATCGATCGCTCCGCCCAACTCCCTGATGATGTTGTGAGTGACCGCAAGCCCGAGGCCGGTGCCCTTGCCCGGGGCCTTAGTGGTGTAGAAGGGCTCGAATAGCCTGGCCAGTACCTTGCGGTCCATGCCGGTACCCGTGTCCGCAACCGCCAGGCAGGCAAAATCCCCATCGGGCGGCAGCTTAACCCGCCGCAGCTCGTCCGCATCACGGACCCGTGTCAGGTCGATGGACAACGTTCCGCCCTCCGGCATGGCATCCCGTGCGTTGAGTGCCAGATTGAGAATCACCTGCTGAAGGCTGGATGGGTTGGCCCGGCAGCAGCCCACATCCGATGTCGCAGGCGCATGAAACTCGATACTCCGGGGCAGCACCCGGCGCAGAAACACAGCCATATTGGCCACTTCCTCGGAAAGATCGATCAGCCGCGCTTCACCTCCGCCGCGCCGCGCAAACGCAAGCAGTTGCTCCGTCAGCCCCGCGCCCCGATGTGCTGCACTCAGCAAAAGCTCCATATCACGGCGCTTGGCATCGTCCGGTCCGAGGTCTTCCGCAAGATTCTCACCGATTCCGATGATCCCACTCAGAATGTTGTTGAAGTCGTGGGCGATCCCGCCCGCGAGCTGCCCAAGCGATTCGAGTTTCTGGGTGTCCTGAATGCGCTGGTTCTGCAACGCCAGCCGGCGGCGCCTCATGGTGAGCAGAAACCACGCCGCGCCGGAGAACAGTGCAACCGCCCCGATCCAGGTGGCCGGATACTGCATCAGGTGCCGGTCCACGGCGAAAGCCAGTGATGCTGGTTCCGACCATGACTCCCCCGGGATTCGTGTGCGAAGCTCGAAGCGAAACTCGCCTGGCGGCATCTGCCGGTAGGCTACCTGGCGGTCGATGGTGGTGTACCAGCTATCATCAAGCCCCACGATTCGATACTGAAACTCGACGGCCTCGGGCCGGACAAATTCCACTGCGGAAAAGGCAAATTCAACGATGTCCGGCACGGGCGGTACGACGACCCGTCCGGCGGAGTCGGCTTCGGCCCCCTGTGCACGCAAATTCAGGATTCTAGGGCGAGGCGGCAAATTCCCGGCGCGCAGGGCGGCCGGATCGAATCTGGCAATACCAGTCATCGTCGGGTACCACAAACGCCCGTCCCCGTCCTGGGCCACGGCGGGCTGAATCCCTCCGTTGGTCTCACTGGACGGCATGCCGTCCGCGCGATTGAAGCGACGGACAGAGAGTTCGAAGTCCTCACCGCGAGCCACCCGTTCGAGGTCGTCCAAGGCAATGCGGTAAACACCGCGGTTGCCGCTCAGCCACATATCACCGTACGCGTCTACGCGCATCGAAAAAATGTTCGACTCGGGATAGCCATCAGCCTGGTCCACAATGCCGACAGAGTCACCGTCCCAGCGCGCCAATCCCGCGCTCGTACCAATCCACAAGGCGCCGCGGGAATCAGCGAACAGACTCAGTATCGACTCTGTCGGCAGATCACCTTGAAACGGCACAGGCTCCAGCTGCCCGTCACTGAGCTGGTACAAGCCGTCACCGTGTGTGGCAACCCAGACCTGGCCCTGCTCATCCTTGAGCAAGCCAACCACGTTGCTGCGAATGCCGCCGCTGCTTTCGATCAAGGCGTTGATTTCACCCGCTTCCAGAACAGCGACTCCGCCAGGGTGGCCAACAAACAGACGGGAACCATCGTGCAACAGCGCCCCTACCGTCGCGTGCGGCAGCCCGTCAACGACACCGAAGCGCTGGCGGACTTCTCCGGCGGCCAGGCGATAGAGCCCATCCCGAGTGCCGACCCATAGGTCACCGTTCGAGTCCTCCTCGATTGAAAACACACTGTGGCTGGCGGTAGATTCCCCCAGCTCGATGGTCGTGATTTCATCCCCTTGTATGCGAACCAGGCCTTCGCCATACGTTCCCGCCCAGAGGACCCCATCGGCGGATGCCAGAACGGGCAACACCGGCTGAGGGGGAAGTCCCTCCCGGGGTGTAAACGGTAATGCGGCTCCACGGGACAAGCGGGAAATACCACCGCCGCCCGTAGCCGCCCAGATGCCGCCGCGGCCGTCCTCCAGCAGCTTTTCGATCCGGTCGGACGGCAGACCGTCCTCCCGATTCAACACCTCAAACCGGTCGCCGCACAGGCGACCAATCCCACCCGTTGCCGTCCCAATCCAGATCTGGCCGGTGCCCGTTCTCAGCACCGTTTCGACAAAGTTATCCTCCAGACCATCGCCGGCTCCGAAGTGGCGGGTCGCATGGTCGGTTACCGCGTACAGCCCGCTTCGGGTCGCAACCCACAATGCACCATCCGGTGATTCGACCAGGTCTTCCACCCGGGCGCCCTCCCAGCTAGTACCCGCGAGGTCACCGGCTACTCCACCGTCGAACCACTGTACCTTGCCGTCCGAGTAGCCAACCCAGACACCGCCTGCCACCCGCTGTGTCAGCGCGGTGATGTCGCTGTCATGCAGACCCGGCAGACGTGTCCATTGATCGGAACCACTGGATCGCACGAGCAAGCCGGTATCGCGGCCGCCAGCCCAGGCTGCACCCTCATCGTCTACGATTACCACATTGATCCATGCGGCCCCGCTTCCGGCAGCACGCCCGTTGTTCGGATTGCCGGACTCGATTTCCAGGACGCCCGAATCCGAGGTGGCAACGAGAATGGAGCCGTCCGCGGCGACCGCAAGGGCTTCGATGTAGGCTGGGTCGCCACCCAAAGCCCCGGCCAGGTCGACCGATTCGAACAACGAGCCATCAAAGCGGCTCAAACCGTCCTCGGTACCGGCCCACAGCATTCCGTCTGCAGTACGTGCGAGAGCCAGAACAGAGTCCAGCGCCAGCCCGTCATCGGTGTCCCAGTTCTGCAGACGCCACTGAGTGAGTGCCGGCCAACACAGGTCATCGTCCGGCGGTTGTGCCAGGCCAAGTGCCGACGCGACGATCAGCACCATGCCGGCGTAAATCTGAGACTGAAATGGAGTCGACAATGCGAGCTCAAGTACCGGGCATGAACATGATCCATCCGCATCGAAACGAAGGCAATGGTGAACGGGCCGTGGTGTTGCACGGCCTGCCTTACGCGGATACCCGGCACCTGCCGCCCGATTGGCTGGAGCTCTGGGTGGCGGTGCGCTTCACGCTGTCCGGCGCGGTGACTCTGGCGCTGCTGATCCTCGCCATCAACGCGGCACTCGCAGTGTTGCAGCCGGGTTTACGTTCCGGCAGCCGGAAAACCTGGTTCAGGCCGTCGCTGTTCTGCGCTTGTGTCGAGTGTTACTGCGACGTTCGCCATCATAGAGAAACTCCGGCCCGTCCAGGTCGGTGGCCGGGATCTCCTCGCGCTCGCGCCAGTAGTCCTGATTGTGCCGCCACTCGGGCTTCGAGCCGCGCCGCGGCAAGCGGTCGAGATCGCGCATCAGGTAGTTGGGATTGAAGTTGTCCTCCTCGATCCAGGGCAGAATCTCCATGTCCTGGTCTTCATCGCGCAGCGCCACTTCGACCTGCCTGGCGCCGATCTCGTCCATGTGATTGAGCAGGTTGCAGACGAAGTCGCCCAGCAGATCCACACGCAACGTCCAACTGGCGCGGAAGTAGCCGAACACCCAGACCAGGTTGGGGACGCCGGTGAACATCATGCCGCGGTAGTTAACCGTGTCATGCCAGTCGACGGGCTCGCCGTCGACATGGAACGGAATGTCTCCCATCACCGACAGCCGGAAGCCGGTGGCGGCGACGATGATATCCGCCTCGATTTCCTCCCCTGATGCCGTACGCACACCATTTTCGGTGAACGTCTCCAGCGTATCCGTCACTACAGAAACCTGGCCTTGTGCCGCGGCTTTGAAGACGTCGCCTTCCGGACAGAATGCCAGACGCTGCTGCCACACACGGTATTTCGGCGTGAAGTGCGGCTCGAACTCGAAGTCCTCACCAGCGTACTGACGAATCAGCGCCTTGAGTTCTTCGAAGACCACGTCGGGCTCGGTTTTGCAGCGCTCCGTCAGGAGGTTCTGATCGTGCATGATCTGCGCGCGCACCACTCGGTGAACTGTGGGCTCGTCGATGCCGATCTCGCGCAGCCTGTCGGCCAGTTCGTTGCGGTTCTCGCTGCAGAAGAAGTAAGTCGGCGAACGCTGCAGCATGGTGACGTGAGCAGCTTTTTCAGCGAAGGCCGGGATCACCGTGGCCGCCGTGGCGCCGGAGCCGATCACCAGCACCCGCTTGTTCGCATAGTCGATGTCCGGGTCCCAGAGCTGGGCATGCACGAACCGGCCGCGGTATCTGTCCATGCCCGGCCAATCGGGCACGTAGGGTTTCTCGTGGTCGTAGTAGCCCTGACACATCCACAGAAAGTTGCAGGTGAACGTCAATTCCGCATCGTCGGCAAGCCGGGTTGCCTCGACATACCAGAGGTTTTCCTCCCTGGAGAAACTGCAGCACGTGATACGGTGGCCATAGCGGATATGGCGATCGATACCGTTCTCCTCGATCACCTCGCCCATGTACTTGAGAATCTCCTCGCCGCTGGCGACCGGCGGCCCAACCCAGGGCTTGAAGCGGTAGCCGAAGGTATACAGGTCGGAGTCCGAACGCACACCCGGGTATTTGTGGGTCTCCCACGTGCCGCCGAAAGTGTCCTTCATCTCCAGGATCACATAGCTCTTGTCCGGGCACTGCCGCTGCAGGTGATAAGCGGACCCGATACCTGAAATACCGGCACCGACGATCAGGACGTCGACGTGGGTCGAGCTGTCTTCGTGGGTTTGTACTTGTGCCACGGGCACCCTCCTTCCGCTGAATATGCCCCCAACCTAGGCCGACCAGGGCGCCGGCTCTATCCGGGATTCTACGGAGGCCGCGGCGGCGCACAAGTGCGGGCGTGGTACGATCCAACAAGACCCCTGGGAAAGCGCCTGGGGCCAGGGGGTACTGAATCCAGGGGGGAGCCATGCACGATCTGATCATCCGCAACGCCACCATTGTCGACGGAACCGGGACGCCCGGGTTCTGCGGCGACGTCGTGGTCGACGGCGGCCGAATCGCAGCCGTGACAAGCGCCAACGAAAGCACCGGCAAAGCGCGCCGGGTCGTGGCAGCCCAGGGCGACCTGCTCACCCCCGGCTTCGTCGATATCCACACCCATTACGACGGGCAGGTGTGCTGGGACAAGCAGGTCACCCCGAGCAGCTGGCATGGCGTCACCTCCATCGTCATGGGCAACTGCGGCGTAGGCTTCGCACCGGTCCGGCCGGGCAGCGAGAACGAGCTGGTGGCGCTCATGGAAAGCGTGGAGGATATTCCCGGCACTGCACTGCACGAAGGCATCCCCTGGGGCTGGGAGAGCTTCGAAGACTATCTCGACAGCATCGATACGCCCTATACCGTGGACGTCGGCACCCAGGTGCCTCATGTCGCCATCCGGCATTATGTGATGGGTGAGCGGTGCTACGACGACGCCACCCCGGAAGACATGGAAGCGATGCGGGCCATCACCCGGCGGGCTCTCGAAGCCGGCGCACTGGGCTTCTCTACTTCGCGCTTCTACGGCCATCTGGACAAGGCCGGCAACCTGGTTCCCGGCACCCGCGCCAGCGCCGCCGAGATGAAAGCCATCGGCGCCGCATTCGCAGGTCTCGGCCGCGGCACCATGGAGTTCGTCTCCGACTCGCTCTCCGACCCGGAAGAGCTGGCCTGGATCGAGCACATTGCGCGCACCACCAACTGCACGATCACCCCGCTGGTGACCGCCGGCCCGGCACCGATCTGGGCGCTGGCAGAAAAGCTGCATGAGGAAGGTTTCAAACTGCGACCCCAGGTAGGTGCCCGCCCGGCCTCCATACTCATGACCCTGGACGGCACCATCAATCCCATGCGTCAGTTTCCGGCGTACCGGGAAATTCACGAGCTGCCGCTGGAACAACGCCGCGCACGGTTGAAAGATCCGGCCTTCCGGGCGCGCGTGCTGGCCGACGAACCGATGCTGCCAGCCAACCAGGATGCCGTGCGGTTTCGGGCTCTCCGACGGCGGCGCCCATTGCGGCGTGCTGGTCGACGCCAGCGTGCCCACCTACATGCTGAGCTACTTCACCCGGGACCGCGTGCGCGGGCCCAGGCTGCCGCTGGAATTCGTGGTGCACAAGCTCACCCGCGACTCGGCGGAAGTCTACGGTCTGCGCGACCGCGGCGTCATCGCGCCGGGATATATGGCGGACCTGAACCTGATCGACTATGACGTCCTCAAGCTGCACCAGCCGGAGATGGTCTACGATCTGCCTGCCGGCGGAAAGCGGCTGGTGCAGAAGGCCGACGGTTATCGGCTGACCATCAAAGCCGGCGTGGTTACGTTCGAGAACGGCACCCCTACCGGCGCACTGCCGGGCAGACTGCTGCGGGGCCACGCCTGAAACGAGCTGCGCTTTCGATCGTCATGACCTGCACTACCGTCACCATATCATCACAGTATTGTCAGAAAAGATTAACGTCCGCCGCGTAGCTTGACTCCCGCTTCTTGTTCGACAAACCAAATCGGGAGGGCTGATGACTAACGGCAGATTTTTCTGGGTGCTGCTGGCGGGTATGCTGACGCTGGCTGGCTGTGAAGACGGTGACGACGGCGCCGCAGGTGCTGCTGGCCCGGAGGGCCCGGCCGGACCCTCTGGCCCGGCCGGTGAAAATGCCACGGATCGAACCATTGCCCTGACCTTCCTCGGCCGCGGCAGCAATCCCGACACCGAATTCGACGAGAGCGCGGCGGAAATCGCGGCCTACGATCCCAACACCCAGCGGCTGTTCGTGGTAAACGCCCAATCCGGCACGGTGGACATCTTCTCCCTGGCGGCGCCTGCCGCGCCGACCTTCGACTCCACACTGGACGTGGCCGGTGACGTGGCGGCCAATGTCGCAGCCGTTGCTTCAGTAGACGATCTAGGCGCCGCCAACAGCGTCGACGTGCACCCGGCGAGCGACACCATTGCCGTAGCCATCGAAGCCGACCCCAAACAGCAACCGGGCTACGTGGCATTTTATCAGGCCAGCGACGGCACGTTTCTGTCGGCCGTGCAGGCGGGGGCCCTGCCGGATATGTTGACTTTCACCGCGGATGGCAGCCGGGTCGTAGTCGCCAACGAGGGCGAGCCCAACGGCGCCTACGACGACGACCCGGAAGGCAGCATCAGCATCATCGACGTCTCCGGCGGGGCCAGCACGGTGACCGATGCCGATGTCGGCACGGCCGACTTCACTGCCTTCAACGGTCAGGATCTCGGCGACGTGCGCATCTTCGGACCCAGTGCCACAGTGGCCCAGGACCTTGAGCCGGAGTACGTGTCCCTCGACCCGGATGCCACCACAGCCTATGTGGCGCTGCAGGAAAACAACGCCATCGCCGTAGTAGACCTGGCAACAGCTACCGTCACGGACATCTGGTCTCTGGGTTTCAAGGATCATCGTTTGCCGCGCAATGCACTGGACGCTGCCGACCGAGACGATGCGATCAACATTCGCAACTGGCCGGTTTTCGGCATGTTCATGCCGGACGCCATCGCCGCTTACGAGTTCAACGGCCAGACGTATCTCGTCACGGCCAACGAGGGCGATGCCCGTGAGTACTTCGACGAAAGCATCACCACACAAGCCGCCTGTGACGCAGCAGGCGGTTTCGACTTCGATGACGACGACGGCTGCCTGATCTTCATCGACGAGTTTGACATCGAAGATCTGCTCGATACTGGCTCCGTCATCGATCTACCGGATGCGGACGTCGCGTCCTATCTTGTGGATGCAGACTTCGATGGTGACGTCGACGAAGACGATCTGAACACCGATGCCTCTCTCGCCCGGTTCGCGGTCACCACCACGAACGGCGAGACCGCCGGCTGCGATATTACCGACGGGCAGGCTTTCGCCAACGGCACGGCCACTTGTCTATTCGAGGCGCTGTACGGATTCGGCGGTCGCTCCTTCTCGATATTCAATGCCGATACCCGGCAGCGGGTATTCGACTCCGGCGGCGACTTCGAGACGATCACTGCCGAGCGCCTCGGCGCTGACTTCAACTCGGACAACGACGAGGTGGGCGGCGACTCGCGCAGCGACGCCAAAGGCCCCGAGCCGGAAGCCGTGACGCTGGCACGGATCGACGGCCGCACCTACGCATTCATCGGCCTGGAGCGGGTGGGCGGAATCTTAGTCTATGACGTGTCGGTGCCGGAGGATGCGAGCTTCGTGCAATACATCACCTCCCGTGATTTCACAGTGGTCGACGACGACCAATTGGAGGCCACGTTCCAGGACAATGACCTGGGCCCGGAGTCGATCACGTTCATCGCCGAAGAAGACAGCCCCAACGGCGAAGCTCTGATCGTCGTGGCCCACGAGGTCAGCGGCACCTTAGCTACCTTTCAGGTGAACGCCATAGAGATCTCGCAGTAACGGTCATTCGCCGTAGAACATGAGGCTCTACTTGCAGGCCTTGAAACGCAGACGCGTGTAGTCGGCTGTCCAGGTTCCATCTTCGGCGCAAAGCGCTGGCCTGACACGGTTACGGACGTCTTCGAGATAGGCCTGCCTCTCGGCAACCGGAAGCACGGCGGCAAAGGTTCCGGCAAACGTTTCCAGAAAGCCCAGGATATCGCCCGGCAGCCGTGTCGGGCGGGGAATGACCTCGATGTAGTCAACGCGGAAACCGGCACGGGTCAGGCGTTCCTCGTACTCCTGCGCCGTCGGAAAATACCAGGGACTTGCCGCACCTCCATCGTACCCGCGCGTATCGAGCTCACTCACCAGAGCGTCATGAATCGTCTCGATGTTTTTGTGACCGCCGCATTCGGCAACGAACCGCCCGCCAGGCTTGAGCGCAGCAGAAACCTTCTCAATGACCCGATCAGCATCCTTGATCCAGTGGAGAACAGCATTGCTGAACACGGCATCGAACTCCGCGTGAAAATCCATCTGGGCGGCATCTGTCAGGCTGACGTTCAGGCCGGACTTCCGGGCTGCATCCACGAGGTCCGGAGGCGGGTCGAGCAGCTCGACTACCGGCATCCCCAGATCGCTGACGAACCGGGCATTACGATCATAGGCCTCGGCGTTCCAGGTCTGACTAGCCATTGATCTGTAGCCTGTATCGCCTTCGCCCGGTGCCGGGAGGCGCGCAGCGAATGCTGCCGCTCATGGCTTGCCGACCGCCTGAACCAGGGCCTCGAGGAAGGCGTCCTGCAGCGTCCAGTCGGCATCCCGGCTGGCGTGCGGGCGGGCGCTGTGCAGGGCGATCACCACCTCATGCCGCGGATCGATATAGATGCTCTGGCCAAAAATGCCGCTCGCCTCGAAAGCTCCGTTGTCGTTCAGCCACCAGAAGTAGCCGTAGCCAGCGAAGCCCTTCGATGGGCTTGTGGATTCGCTCATCCACCCTTCGGGCAGGATCCGTGTGCCGTCCGGCAGCACGCCCCCGCTGAGGGCGAACATTCCCAGCCGCCCGTAGTCGCGCAGCGTTGCACTGATGCAGCAGCCGCCGAACTCGCCGCCTCCGGGCTCGGTGAGCTGCCAGTAAGCGTCGGCCTCCATGCCGAAGGGCTGCCAGATCTTCTCCGCAAGGTAGGTCGAGAGATTGTTGCCGATAGCTGAGCGCAACAGCGTGCCGGCCAGATTCGTTTCTGCGGTGTTGTAATTGAACACCTCGCCGGGCTCGGCTGTCCGAGGTTTGTCGCCCAGATAGTCGTAAAGGCTCAGGGTATCGTAGGTCGCCTGAGCGACGTCGGATTCCGGGTCTGCATAGTCCTCGTTCCAGGCCACCCCGGAGGCCATCTGCAGAAGGTCGCGGATGCTCGCCTGAGCGTAGGCCGAATCCGCCAGACGCGGCAGATAGTCCGTCACCTTCTCCTCCACGCTGTCGATGTAACCCTCGTGGATGGCTGCACCGAAGAGCATGGCCACTACGGACTTGGCAACCGAGAAGGATATCCACCGGGTATTTTCGTCATTGCCCAGGGTGTAGCGCTCGTAGACGATACGGCCGTCGTGGATCACCAGCAGTCCAACGGCCCGCTGGCGCTGCACATATTCGTCGACGGTCATGACGGCGCCGTCATGCATGAACTCCACGCCGCCGAGGTTCATCTCCGCGCGGGGCAGCTGCAGTACGTTACCCCCGGCACGTATGGTCCGGACCGGCGCGAGCCGGTCGATATTGCGGAACCCGGCGAGTTGCTCGCGGCCCTCCCAGAACAGCGCGGAGGTGTCCTGAGGCGGCATGTATTCCCCGTCGGAGGCGGGGTCCAGTGAAGTGTCGTCTGCAGCTGCGGCGGCTGCGGCGAGGCACAGGAACGTGAACAACTTGATATCTGGGCACCGCCGCATGTCTTTCCATCCTGGCAAGGAAATTTGCCGGAATCATATCCTGAAACGGCAGCGCGTTGTGGTCCTCGCGGGAGCGGTTCGACGTTCGACCGCGAAGGGCCCGCTCTGCCCGCTATCTGGCGCTATCCGCCGCTAACTGTCGTCGCAGAGCTGCATCCGGCAGGTCATCATCTTTCCCGGACAAAACGGGAGCGGGAAGATGACAATGAGAATCGGCAACTGTATTCGCAGCGTCGGGGTTGTGCTGCTGAGCTGGATAGCTGAGGGCTGTGGCGGCGCCCCGGAGATCACCGGTACCTGGGAAATCGACCGCCAGACCATGCGCGACCAGCTGCAGGCGCAGGCGGCAGATGCGCAGGACCCCATGCTGGCCGGCATGGCCCGTATGGCACTGGGCATGATAGACGACATGACCTGGACCGCGAGCCTGAATTCGGACGGCTCGCTGCTGCTCACCATCCTCGAGCGCGGCTATGACCTGGAAACCGACGGAACCTGGCAGGAAGCCGACGGCATACTGACGCTGACCTACCTGGACGAGGGAAATCGGCAGCAGACGATGACCGGCCGCCTGCAAAGTGGCCGGCTGCATATGGCGCCGGAGAACCCCGGCCAGCCGGGCCTGGTGCTCATGCGGACGGGCGCACCCGCCGCGGTTGCCGCTGCCGAGCCGCCCCCGCCTATGGGTCCGCTGCGTAGTGATTGTCCACCCACGCTTACCGGCGAGTCGCGCGCCGAAGGGGCCCCCGTGGACGACATCGTAGGTCTCAGACCGCGTCAGCCGTTCGCTGACGTGTTGGGGCTGCTGGAATGCCGCGACGACATCCGGATAATCCAGACGGCACCGCTATGGAGCGCCGGTGACAATTTCGGGATTCCTACGCGGCAACTGCTGCGGGCCTCGGACGGTGTGCCGTGCAGCGACCGGGAAGCCGCCCGACGGGGCCACTGTGATACCGGCGGCGGCCGCTTTGCTCCCCTGAAGGACATCAGCCGCGAATACATCGTGGCATTCACCGGTATGCCGGATCAGGAGATCGCCCGGGTGATCTGGCGCCGCGACCGCTACACGGCTGACGACTCACAGGGACTCACGCTGCTCGCCGAAGCGCTGAACGGGAAATACGGCGCACCGCAACTCCAGGCGACCGGCAGTCATCTGCGCCTCAACCACACGCGAGCCGGTGCCACCAGCCTGGTATGGCTATACGGCCGTGACGGGGTCCCCGTGTATCCGCCGGCCAGCCAGTTCAGCACGATGGCCATGAACTGGGAAAGCTGCGCCAACGGGCCGCAGCCGGTCTTCACCGCCTCGCATTCGTGGAACTCGGGATGCAACCTCACCATCCGCGCCGAGCTGCTGCCGCATCCCGACAACAGCGTGCTGGCCGCCGAGTTGAACATCGTGGTGATGAATCAGCGCGACCTCTACCACGGGGCCAGACAGTTCGAGACTGCGTTGCGTCTCGTCTCCGAGGAGGCCCTGCGAAAACGAGGCACAAGCGCGGAGCTGTGACCGTCAGGCATTGCTGGAGAGAAACATCAGCATCAACTGCTCAATGGTCCGGGCGAAATCGGGAAGCATCAGCAGGGCCGCCACCCAGATGACGGTAACACCGGCACAGAGCAGCAAGTAGTTGCGGATGGTCATGATTCAGTTCCTCGGTGCCAGCTCGAAGATCCATGTATCGCCTTCGGCGACGCTGCGCTCGATCTCCGCCACGGTTTCCGGCGTCGCTCCGCCCGCATATTTCTGTGCGAGTTTCTCTGCCACGCCCTCGATGACGGCTGGATCGGTCACGCGCTCCAGTCGACGTTCGTAGCGCACGCCGTCGATGCGGGCCACTGCCAGGCCGTCGCCGCTGTCCGCCTCGAATGCCCAATCCTTCCAGATGCGGCCCAGGAAGGAACGCATGTAGCCGGATGGAACATAGATTCTGCCGTCGCTCTCCATCACGAAGATCCGCCGGGAGCTCGGCGGATCGCCGAGCTGCAGCTCGATAGTGAAAATGTCGTCGGTAAAAGACCAGTCCGGTTCTTCACCGCGGTACAACTCGCCGGATACCAGTTCGCCGCCGGGAAACAGAACTGAAGGCCCGTCCGCGTCCTGGTGTTTGAGCTTCAACGTAAAAATGGTGACCGCCAGCAGCAGTACCATCAGCCCGACAATCTGGATCAACCATCTGAGCATCGACACTCTCCCTCTCCTTGTCGGCCATGTTACAGCATCAGAAGCCGGCAGTGGCGCCACACAGATGATTTGCCGTTATCATGATCGAACCTGTGGGGAGCCTTCCCATGCGGACTGCAGTACGACTTAGCTGTCGAAGACCAGGCGGCTCGAACGACCACAGCATGTCGACCACTGCAGGAGACACACATGGACAACAACCAAACCGCTTCACCGCCACGCTGGTACTGGATCGTAGCCGGTCTCGCCTTGCTCTGGATGCTGTTTGGCGTCTTCGCCCTGATCATGGACCTCACCACCAGTGAGGCCGCTCTCGAAGGTCTGAGCGAAGCCGAGCGCCAGCTCTACTCGGCCCGGCCCACGTGGCTGTTCATCGTCTACGGCATAGCCACTGTCGGCGGACTTTGCGGCGTCATCGGCCTGCTGTTGCGCAAGTCCTGGGCAGTGACCGTTCTGACATTGTCCCTGATCGCGGTGATCATTCAGTTCGGCTACGTGCTGTTCATCATGGGAGCCATCGAGGTAGTGGGCGCGGCTACCGCTCTGCCTTTACCCGTGGTGATATTCACCATCGGTCTGCTGCTGCTCTGGCTCGCATTGCGCGCCAGGCGGCTCGGGTGGCTCGGCTGAACCTGTCTGTGTTCGGCGGCTGCACCTTTCAAGCGCGGCCGTCGAGCCACAGCACCCCCAGACGATAACTGAGGAACAACGCAGCCAACCCCGTTCCGACAACCACCCAGGCCATCAGAATGTTGCCGGCCCGGGCCAGGCGGGCCCGCTGCCGGCGCGCCCATGACTGCTCCGGTGCGGCTGCCGGCGGTGCGCCGCGAAACCCGGTGAGCAAGGCGAACAGCCAGACACCCCAGATGGCCGCCAGCAGGCCCGGCGTCAGGTAGGTCGCCGGGGCAAGACCCACCGCCGCGGCGGCGAACAGGACAAAGCCTGCCGCACCAAGGACCACGGCCAGCGGCACGAGCATGCGCAGCCGTAGAGCGATTGCCTGCAGAAATTCCAGCATTGCGGCACCAGTGTACTGACCGGTTGATGCACTTGATACCGGACCGGACCGCCGTGCAAGACCCATCGACGCGGATACGACTAAACTGAACCCACATCCACCGACTGCCGGGTCGAGCGTCAGCATGCCAGCCCAACCGAACAGCCCCAGTGACATCCCCAGATACGTGCTCACACTGTCCTGCCCGGACAGGACCGGCATCGTCGCCGCCGTCACCGGCTTTCTGGCCCGTCATCGGGCGAACCTGGTGGATGCCTCGCACTTCAACGATGAAGATACGCGCACATCGTTCGTGCGGGCGTTGTTCCACGATGACGGCAGCGGCATGCCCTCCATCGACGAACTCGGTCAACAGTTCGCCCCGCTGGCGCAGCAATTCGAGATGCAGTGGCGCTTTCACCCGGAGGCACAGCCGTGCCGGACGCTGATCGCCGTGTCCACCGCAGGCCATTGCCTGTCCAGCATGCTGCACCGCTGGAGCATCGGGGCACTGCCCATTGAAGTGGTGGGTGTGGTTTCCAACCACCGGACTCTGGAAGCCCAGGCCAACTATCACAACGTGCCGTTCCACCATCTGCCCATCACCGACGCCGGGCAGCGCGCCCAGGAAGCACAGCTGCAATCGCTGTGCGAGTCGCTGGACGTGGGCCTGCTGGTGCTGGCGCGCTACATGCGCATTCTCAGCCCGGAGTTCTGCCGCACCCTGCGCGGCCATGCCATCAACATCCATCACTCTTTTCTGCCGGGCTTCAAAGGCGCGCGCCCCTACCATCAGGCCTATGAGCGAGGTGTCAAACTGATCGGTGCCACGGCCCATTTCGTCACCGATGAACTGGATGAAGGCCCCATCATCGAGCAGGCCGTGGAACGCGTGGACCATACCTTCACGCCGGAAAAGCTCATCGACGTGGGCCGCGATCTGGAGTCTCTCGTGCTGAACCGGGCCGTCAAGTGGTATGCCGAGCACCGGGTCTTCGAGAACGCCACGAAGACCGTCGTGCTCAAATAGTCGGCGCATCGAACAAGTCTTCCTCCTGCCACGCATTGCAAATCCTTAGCCGGCTAGGTAATTTGTCGATACTTCGGCACCGAAGTACCTGTGTACGCTGCCTCGGGGAGCGGCGGCACAAGCCTGCACGAACATACGAGGGAGAGAGAATGAATACGTTATCCGCTGCACGCAGCGTCAATTCTGCCTGGCTGGCTCTGGGACTGCTGACGGCTACCGTGCCGTCAGTGGCATCGGACGCCGGAGATGCGTCGAGTACGGCCATCGAAGCCATTGTCGTCACGGCCCAGCGGGTGGAAGAGAATCTTCAGGACGTCCCCATAGCGGTGAGCGCCTACGGCGAAGAGGCGCTGTGGAACAACCGCATGAACTCGATGATCGACATCGCCCAGCGCACGCCGAGCTTCGTCGCGACGGAAGTGAACCCCGGCGAACCCAACCTGACCATTCGTGGCATCGGAACAGAAGGTATCAACTCCAATGCCGGGGGCGACGCCTCAGTGGTGCTGTTCGTAGATGGTGTGTACATCGGCCGCGGGGGTGCCGCGCCGCTCGATCTCTACGACCTGGAACGCGTTGAAGTGCTGCGCGGCCCCCAGGGCACCCTGTTCGGCAAGAACGTGGTGGGCGGCGCCATCAGTCTCACCAGCCGGCGGCCGTCCTTCGATGACGACTTCGTCGAAGTGAGCGGCACCTTCGGCAACTACGATCGGGTGGAGCTCATCGGCCGATTCAACCGGGCGCTCAGCAGCACGGTGGCGATTTCCGGCGCCGTCAGTTCCCGGCAGCGCGATGGTTATACACTCAACGAGACCACGGGCAACTGGGTCGACGACGAAAAGTCCGCCGGCGGCCGGCTGTCCCTGCGTTATACACCGAACGACGAGCTGGACGCGCTCTTCACGATCGACGCCGTCGATCAGGATCAGCGCGGCCAGCCCCGTGACAACGTCTGCGATGCCAGCTTCAACGGCGGCGTGCACTGCGTGGGTGTCAATCCGGATCCGCGCCGGGTCAATGCCGTGGACGACGGCTACCTGCGCCGCGAAGTGATGGGACTCACCGCCAACGTCGACTACGCAACCGCCTGGGGCACCCTGACCTCGGTCACCGCTTACCGCACAGCCGACTACTCACATGCCGATCCGTTCTTCAGCAACCCCATCAATCCGCCGGCCCAGATCGAGTCGTTCAACGAGAACATCGAAGACACCAGCCAGTTCAGCCAGGAAGTCCGTCTGGCCTTCGACGCTCCGGCCTACGGCCTCAGCGGCGTGGCCGGAATCTACTATCTGTTCGAGGATATAGAGCGCAATGAAATTCTGGTGCAGGACTTCCCGGTTCCAGTCGTCACGGGAACCGGATCGTTTCCCCAGCAGGTCGATTCCTCGAGCTACGCCGTGTTCGGTCAGGTGAACTACGACATCAGTGAGCACCTGACCGCCAGTGTCGGTGCACGCATGACCTGGGAGGAGAAAGACGCAGACCTGGCCGGCGTTCTCATCGAGGGGCCCGGCCTGCCGCCGCCGCTGGCCGAGGAGTACGACATCAGTGCAGATGAGAACTGGAGCGCCTTCACCCCGCGCTTTGCCCTCAACTATCGCCTGAACGACGATGCCATGGTCTATGCCAGCGCCGCCCGCGGCTTCAAGAGTGGCGGCTTCCAGGGCACGGCGGGCACCGCGGCGAGCGCGGCGACACCCTACGACCCGGAATTCGCCTGGAGCTATGAACTCGGTGCCAAGACCCAGTGGCTGGACGACAGCGTGCGGGTGAACGCGGCGGCATTCCACATCGACTACGAAGATCTGCAGGTTTCGCAGCTCGTCCCGCTGTGCTGCGTGGTGATCGGCAACGCCGCGACCGCCGAGATAAACGGCGTGGAAATCGAAACCATCTACCGTCCCACGCCGGCTATCGACATCAATGCCAGCTACAGCTGGCTGGACGCCGAGTACGACAGTTTCGCCGGCGGCGCCACGGCGGATCACTCCGGCAACACCCTGCAGCGGGCGCCGGAACACAAATGGAACCTGGGCGCACAGTATGAATGGATGCTGGGCGACGTCGGCACGCTGCTCGCCCGGGTGGACTGGACGCAGCAGAGCAAGATCTTCTTCGAGGCTTCCAACACGCCGCTGGAGGCACAGGGCAGCTACGACATGATCGATGCGCGCCTGGCGCTGCGCGCCCACGACGATAGCTGGGAAGTGGCCCTGTGGGGCAAGAACCTGGATGACGCTCTGGTGAAGACCCACGTGGTCGCCTTTGCACCGTTCCAGCAGAAGCTCAACACCTACCAGCCGCCGCGCACCTACGGTGTCACCCTGCGGTTTCGCCAATAGCCGGCAGGGAGACGCAGTCGTGCATGAAGAACTCGACGGACAGTTTCTGTGTGAAGTGTCCATAGAACTGGATGCGGCGGCACCACTTGCCGTCGGCGCCTCGCCCTGGCGCAACCGCCGGGTCAGCGATATCGTCGGCGGACGTTTCGCGGGCCCGCGGTTGTCCGGAGCCGTACGCCGCAGCGGAGCCGACTGGTCGGAGGGCGGCCGCGCGGCCGACGGCGGCATCGCCACCGCCCTCGACGTGCGTTCGTTGTGGGAAACCGACGACGGGGCATTGATCTATGTGAACTACGGCGGCCGCCTGGTGGTCCCTGCCGGTGCGGTGGAAGACTTTCGCCAGGCGGAAACCGTGGAAGCCCTGGAACCCGACGCCTACTACTTCCGCATCTGCCCGTTGTTCGAAACCGGCGCCGAGCGCTACGCCTGGCTGAACGAGATCGTCGCGGTAGGTATGGGCCGGCGAACCCGCAGCGGCGTGGTGTACCGCATCTTTCAGGTAACCTGATGACGTCTGTGCCCCGCGCGTGGGGTGCCCTGCTGGTGCTGATGCTGGCGTACACCATCTCGTTCGTCGATCGCACCATCATCAGCCTGTTGATCCCGCCAATTCAGCGCGATCTCGGCATCTCCGACACGCAGGTGAGCCTGCTGGCAGGCTTCGCGTTCGCCATCTTCTATACCTTCATGGGCATTCCGCTGGGGCGAATCGCCGACCGCTGCAACCGGCGCAACCTCATCGCCTTCGGAATCACCGTGTGGTGCCTGATGACCGCAGCCTGCGGCCTGGCGCGCAACTTCTGGCACCTGTTCTTCGCCCGGGTGGGCGTGGGCATCGGCGAAGCTGCGCTGTCGCCGGCGGCTTATTCCATGATCAGCGACCTGTTCCCCCGTGACCAGCTCGGCCGGGCCATTGCGGTGTATTCCGTGGGGTTACCGGTTGGATCGGGTCTGGCACTGCTGATCGGCGGCTGGGTGGTAGGGCTGGTGGCGGATCTGCCGCCGGTCACGGTCCCGATGATCGGTACCCTGTATTCCTGGCAGCTGACCTTCGTGCTGGTGGGCCTGCCCGGGGTGGCCGTTGCCCTCATGGTCATGATGATGCGCGAGCCGGTACGCCGCGGCCGCGTGACGGATGCGGCGCAGGCCCCCGCCAGCGTCGGCCTGGTGGCCTTCCTCGGTGCCAACCGGCGAGTGCTGCTGCACCATTTCGGCGGGCTGGCGCTGCTGGTGATCATCGTCTACGGCAGCACGGCATGGATTCCCACGTTTTTCATTCGCAGCCATGGGTGGACGGCTACCGAAATCGGCTACGCCTATGGGGTGATCTTCATGACCTGCGGTTCCGCCGGACTGCTGATAGGCGGACAACTCGCCGACCGCTGGTGGCGCAACGGCCGCAGTGATGCGCACCTGCGGGTGGTGTTGTGGTCGGTATCCACCATGACGCCCTGCTTCGTGCTGATGCCGCTGGTGCCTTCCGCCTACGCGGCCGTCGCCCTGCTGGCACTGGCCACGTTCACGTCGAGCCTGCATGGCGGGGTCGCCGGAGCTGCGCTGCAACTCATCACGCCCAACGAGCTCCGCGGCCAGATGACGGCCGTCTACTTCTTCATCGCCAACCTCATCGGTCTGGGGCTCGGCCCAACAGCGGTCGCGCTCATTACCGACTTCGGCTTGGGTGATCAGCAGCTGCTTGGCATATCTCTGGCCGTGCTGGCGGGTATTGCCGGACCGCTGTCAGCGCTGATTCTGGCCACGGGGCTCGTTCACTACCGGCGCAGTGCACAGCATTTCCGTGTACTCACCGGTGAGTCGCCGCCGGATCCGGGCGGAAGTAACGGTCAGAATCCGCAAGCAGCCAGGTGAACATGGCCCAGGCCGCCACGTTCTGTGCCAGCTCCCCGGGGACGATCTTGTCGAAAGTGTCGTCGGGCGTGTGGTGGAACTCGAAATAGTCCTCGCCGTTCTGCTCCAATCGTGCCACCGGCATGCCGGCGCCCTGTAACGGAATCATGTCCGGGCCGCCGCCGGCATCGTTGCCGCCGCGGATGATGCCGAGAAAGGCCATTTCCCGGTGCATGGCATCGAAGAACCCGAGGGCATGCTCGCCGACGTTGGACGACAGACGCCACACCTCCCGGGCGCCGAAGTCGGATTCCGAACCGATGATGTGATCGTCCAGGGTACCGTCTTCAATTCGCGCCCTGGCATAAGCCCGGGCACCGACCAGACCCACCTCCTCGGCACCGAACAGCACGATGCGAATTGTGCGGCGCGGACGCTGCGGCAGATCCATGATCAGCTTGGCGGCCGCGGTGACGATGCCCACTCCGGCACCGTCGTCCAGTGCCCCGGTACCGGCATCCCAGCTATCCAGGTGCGCCCCGATGACGACGATCTCCTCAGGCGCCTCGGCGCCCCGCACTTCGGCGATGACGTTACCGCTGGTCGTTTCCCCACGCCAGCCGGCCCGGGTACGCAAGCGGACGCGCACGGTCTCGCCCTGCCCGTGAATGCGCTCGATCTGATCGGCATCGGGCGCCGACACGGCCAGCGCCGGAATCGCAGCCTGCCGGCCCTCGGGAAAACTCATCATGCCGGTATGGGCAAAGCGATGACTGGAGGTGCCCACCGAGCGGATCAGCAGACCGGCAGCACCGCGGGCTTCCGCCTCCAGCCAGCCGCGCTGGCGCTTGCGGTTGGCCCAGCCGTAGCCCTCGCCGGTACGCGACGCCGTCATACGATCGTTGACGAACACCAGTTTGCCGGCCAGGGCATCTTCCGCATCGTCCGACTCCACCAGTTCGTCGAAACTGGCAAAGAATGCCAGCTCCGCTTCCAGGCCGCCGTCCGGCGTCGCACCCGCCCCACCCAGCGACAGCGCATAGAGCGGCTGCGGATAGGGTTCGGTTATGGCCACTTCCTCATAGACGCTGTCGCCCCGCGTCCACAACTTCAGGGGAAAGGGCTCTACACGCACGTTGTCGAAGCCGAGTTCGGTGAGCTCCCGGACCGCCCAATCGCGGGCGCGCGCCTCCTGGGGCGTACCGGCCAGCCGCGGACCCACCTCGGTGGTCAGGGAACGGACGATGTCGTAGGCCAGATCACTGGACAACGCCGTTTGCGCCAGATTCCGGGCGGTCTGCCGCGACTCCCCGGTGAAAGGTTCGGCGGCAGTCTGCGCAACCGCAAAGCCTGCAGCGCCCGTGATCAAGGCGACAGTGAATATTCTACCCAGCATGCGTTGTCCTCTTTGTCGGCAGTCAAAGGTCGGCTGCGACCTCGGCCTGCAGGAATTCCCGTACGTCCGCGGCGGTACGCTGCGGCGCTTCCTCCATGGGCACATGGCCGAGTTCCGGATAAACCACCAGCCGTGAATCGGCAATGGCAGCGTGGAAGCGTTCGGCGTAGCGCACGTCGATCAGGGTGTCCCGGGCGCCCCACAGAATCAGCGTCGGAGCCGTGATGCTGGCGGGATCGGCGGCGCTGCCCGTCTCAGCGCGCGGTTGGCCGAAACCGGACAGAATCGCCTCACGGCTGCCTTCACGCAGCGCAAGATCCCGGTAGCGGGCGATCAGTTCGTCATCCACCACATCTGCATCGTTGTACGCCGCCCGCAGGCCCTGCTCCACCAGCACAGCGGGGTCGACGTAGCGAGCCACGGCACGAAACCACGGCTGCTCAAGCAATCTGAAGGCAATGGGTGTGCGCCCGGCAGGCTCTTCGCTGCTCGGCTCACGCCAGTTCCGTGGCGGAGAGGCATCCACCAGGATCAGGGCTGCCACCTGGCCCGGCTGCTCGAGGGCATAACGCCAGGCCACGCCGCCGCCCATGGAATTACCGCCGAGCACGAAGCGCTCGACTGCCAGGTGGTCCAATACCGCCTGCACCGTCTCCATCTGTGCACTGCGGCTGTAGTCGCCGTCCGGCACCTGGCCGGTGAGGCCGTGGCCGGGCAGATCCATCGTCACCACGCGGTACGTGTCGCCCAACTCCCGTACCCAGGGCTCCCAGGTGTGTAACGAGGCATTGGCACCGTGTACCAGCACCAGCGGCACGCCGCCGGGTTGCCCCTGATCCCGGAAGTGCACGCGCGCGCCGGAGGCGGTGGTCAGAAACCCGGATGCCTCGTTGCTGTAGCGACCATCTACCTCCTGCGCCGGCAGATCTTCCTCGAACAGCCAGAACACGCCGACGATCAACAGCAGTGCCGCCGTCGTAATGAGAAATCTCAGCATGACATCTGCGCATGGACAATACGGGCAACCAGACTACCGTTGCCTGTCCGGGCGAACAAGCGCGCGGCGCCGCAAGCTGGCATCACGGCCGGACAATGGACGATAATCGCGGCAACGCTGACGCAGACCCACACGGGGTGAGACGATGACGGCAACCCTGCAGAAACTGCCTGCCAATACAAGCCAGCAGCAGATTCTCGACATTCTGCGCCGTGACGGCGCACTGATCCTGCAGGACGTACTCGAGCCCGCACAGCTCCAGCAGATCGCCGATGAAACCTGGCCCTACATCGAGGCTACGGAGCCGGGCCGTGACGACTTCTCCGGGCGTCTGACCACCCGCACCGGCGCCCTGGTGGCCCGTTCCCCCGCCTGCCGCGAACTGATCATGCATCCGCAGGTACTGGGGGCAGCCCGCGCATTTCTCGAACCCTATTGCGCGCGGATTCAACTGCACCTGGGGCAGATCATCCGCCTGCAGCCCGGCCAGCCGGCCCAGCAGATTCACCGTGACCGCTGGGCCTGGGGCACCTACCTGCAGGGCCTGGAGCCGCAGTTCAACACCATCTGGGCGCTCACGGATTTTACTGCCGAGAACGGGGCGACTCACGTTGTGCCGGGCAGCGTCGACTGGCCCGACGCGCGCCGCCCGGAGCCGGCCGAGATCGTCCAGGCGGAGATGTCCCGCGGGTCCGTGCTGATCTACAGCGGTTCCGTCTTCCACGGCGGCGGCGCCAACCGCTCGGACGCCGACCGCCTGGGCATCAACCTCACTTATACGCTCGGCTGGCTGCGCCAGGAGGAAAATCAGTACCTGTCCTGCCCGCCGGAGATCGCCCGCACTCTGGACCCGGAGCTGCAGGACCTGCTCGGCTACACGCTGGGCAGCTACGCTCTGGGCTACTACACACCGCCTCTGCCGCCCGGTGAGGGCCCGGAGGCCGTGGGGCCGGAATACGCCCTGGGACGGCGCCGCGAGGGTGCCGGTTTCGGTGATCAGGATCTGCTGGAGAAGGTGCGCGGATCAACCGGAGACCCTTGATCCGTTCCGCCGACGATCCCGCCGAACGCCGCCACAGCCCGCTCGTGGGGGTCGCCTGGATGCTCCTGGGCACCCTCATGGGCTCCGGCATCGACGCCTGCGTCAAGGCATTGCAGGGCGGTTTCGACACGCCGCAGATCGTCCTTCTGCGGCTGCTCTGTGCGCTGCCCTTCGTGTTGCTGTTCGCCCGCTTCATGGGCGGCTTCGCGCGCATCCGGCCGAAGCGCTGGCGCTGGCACATCTTCCGCGCCTGCTGCGCTTCCGGCGCCACCTTCAGTTTCTTCTGGGCACTCGGCGAATTGCCGCTGGTGCTGATCGTCACCATCGGCTTTGCCGCACCGTTGCTGGTGGCGCTGCTGTCGCGGCCCTTCCTCGGGGAACGCGTCGGCGCCATGCGCTGGCTGGGTATCGTCGTCGGCTTTGCCGGCGTGCTGGTTGCGGTGCAGCCGGCATCCGGTGCCGCGCCTCTGAGCTGGGACCCGGCCATTCTCGCCGTGCTTGGTGCGACACTGTGCTGGGCGCTGCTGGTGATGAGTGCCAGGCGCATGGGCACCGACGAACCTGCCGGCGCCATGGTGTTGTTCACCATGCCGCTGTCCATCGTCATCGGCGGCGTTCTGTCCATTGGCAACTGGGTGACGCCGACCGCCGGAGACTGGGCGCTGTTTGCCGCGCTGGGACTGTTCGGCGCCAGCGTCCACTACTGTGCCGTGTTCGCCTACCGCGCCAGCCGCGCCACGACGGTGGCGCCCATCGAGTACACGGCACTGATCTGGTCAGCTCTGCTGGGCTACGCGTTCTTCGACGAAATCCCCGGCGAATGGACCCTGGCCGGCGCCGTCATCATCGTGGCCGGCGGCCTGCTGGCCATGCGGGCCCGGGACTGACCGGGCGCCCGCAGAGGCGGGGTGATTACGGTCCGATGAGCACTTCCGGATTGAGGATGCCGTTGGGATCCAGGCGACCCTTTACGGCTGTGAGTGCCGCTTCGAACAGGTCGGGGCGCTGCTGCCGCCAACCGGGTTTGTGCATGCGGCCCACCGCATGGTGGTGAGTCACGGTGCCGCCGGCATCGACGACGGCGGCCATGGCTTCATTCTTGATGGTCCGCCAACGGTCTTCCTCGGCGCCGTCGTCCACCGGCCCGGCAAAGGTGTAATAGGGTGCCGGACCGTCCGGATAGACGTGGGTGAAGCGGCACGACAGGTGATAACCCGGGCCGAGCACCTCGTGCAGAACGCGGCCCACGCGGTCCCGGACCCGGGCGTCGAACTCGGGCCATTGATCCCAGGTGATCGCCGTTTCGAACGTGTCCGTGAGCAGACCGAGGCCGTTGGTCAGCCCGGCATTGACGCCGATGAACGAATCACGCCAGGCACCCACGGCCCCCTCCCGGCCGGTGGCCCGGCCGGAACCGTCATCGATGCGGACGGCATCGTCGTCCACCTGCCCGCCGGCCTCCCGGGCGATGGCCAGGGCTTCGTGTATGAACGCTCCCTGAGGCACCCGGGCGGATTCGAAGCCGATGATCAGCAGACTCTGCGTACCGTCCAGCCCCGCGCTCTGAGCTGCTTCCGCCGGATCGAGCAGGCGCAGATTGGCCGGCCACAGCTTGGCCTGAACGATCTGCCGGGTGGCTTGTGCCCCCGCGGCCCAGTCCGCAAAGGCCACACCGGCGCTGGCCCGGAACGTGGGCCGTGCCTGCAGACGCAGCCAGCATTCGCTGATGATGCCGAGAATGCCCTCGGAGCCCATGACCACGCGGTCCGGACTCGGCCCGGCGCCGCTGCCCGGCAGGCGGCGCGATTCCCACCAGCCGGCCGGCGACAGCATGCGGATGCTTTCGACGAAGTCGTCGATGTGGGTGTGATTGGTGGCGTAGTGGCCGCCGGAACGGGTGGCCACCCAGCCGCCCACCGTAGACCACGGAAAGCTCTGGGGATAATGACGCAGGGTGAGTCCGCGGGGGCGTAATGCATCCTCCAGATCCGGACCGAGCACACCGGCCTGAATACGCGCGGCGCGGGAAGTCTCGTCGATTTCCAGAACCTGATGGAAGTGATCCATGTCCACCGTAACCGCAGCGCGGGCGTGCTCCGGGACCCGCACACCCCAGACCACCGTGGTGGCACCGCCATAAGGAATCACGGCGTAACCGTTGCTGTCACACCAGGCCAGGGTGGCCTCCAGCTCCGTCTCATTGCGTGGATGGGCCACCGCGTCCGGCGGGTTGGGAAAGTGGCCGCGCAGCGCGGTCAACAGCTCCAGCGGGTGGCCGCCGTGGGTGTGCAGAGCGCGCTCGTCGTGCCGCGTGCTCACCCAGTCGGCCAACGCCGACGGCACGTTCAAGCGCGGCTTGCGCAACTCGATATCTTCCAGACGGGGAATGGGCGGCGGCGTGACTGCGCGGCCGAAGCGCTTCGACAATGCCTCGGCCATGCGCTGACGGTCGGCTTGCGAGGGCTCGTCGGAGTGATAACCCCAGGTCCAGAAACTGCGCGGCTGCTGCCATTTGGCCATAGTCAGCTCCTTGTCACTCCACCGCCGGAAGATACTGCGGCGGATTCTGCCAGGTCGAACCCTGCAGAAACCGCAGATCCGTGACCAGCGTCAACGAGCGGCGCAGACGCAGCGCTTGCAGAGCCTTGTCGTAGTCCGGGCCATTGCCGCCAAGCTCTGCCATACGGCGGGTGGCGCGCCAGTGTGCAACGCTCGCGTAGCGGGTCATGAGCCAGACTTCGTCGTAGCCTTCATGGGGTTCGGTTGCGGTGTCGCCGACATCGGGCGGATGCACGACCTGCCACATACCCACCACGCGTGCGCCGATCTTCTCGAAAAACGGCCACACGCCGGTCTGGCTCGCTTCGAGAAATTCAGGAAAGGTACCTTTGCGAATGCGGAAGTATCGCAGCGTGACCACCGGCTCGCCGGGTTGCGCCACGTCATGGCGTACCGTGACCGGCTCCTCGGAAACTGCTTCGCCTGCCACCTCGCTGGCCCGGCTGCTCAGGCAGCCGAACACCAACGCGAATACGAGTCCCCAACGAATCATGATCCCCCCTCTCATTACCGATACCATTGACCGGTATCCATGCACGTCATCATACACGGCACAGGAAGGGAACCATGAGTCAGGGCATCGATACCACACGGCGTTGTGTATGTTTCCCCGCTACGGCGAGACTCTGTTCGCGTCCATGAGCTGATTCGCGGCGACCGGAATTTACAATTCGTAAGCCTCGCTGCCGGCTATACTGCGGACATCTGAAACGCCACCGAGTCTGTCATCATGCCCAATCCGACTTTCCTCATCCTCCCTGTCGCCATGCTTCTGCTCAGCTATGGATGTGCTTCCTCGCCAATGCCAGGCAAAGCAGATGAGCGGGACAGTGCAGCCGTACCACAGCCACCCGCTCCGACGCTTACATTCGAAGTGGACGGCCCGGGCACGAGCCCCGGGCGCTGCGTGCTGAATTACTATCTCATGCACCCGGCCGACATGGTGCCCCAGGAGCTTACGACCAGGATTGAGCTCTACCGGCGCCACGACGACCTGTTTGTCAGCGAGTTGAGCGGACTGACCATCGAGTTGCCGGATGCGGAGGCCACCGAAACCGTATTCGGAATGAACTCCCTGTTGTTCACAGATCGGCTGACCATGGGCTGCGAGGAAGTTCGCGCTGAACTGACTATCGAACAATGTCAGCCGGGCCCCTGCCCCGTAATCGATACACAGCCTGCGCGCAACCTGATACCCGTGAGGATTCTCAGCCCCTGACAGCCATCGGCCTACGGCCGACTCCCGCACAGGGGCGGGTGTGATGACAGCGTCATGATGGCCGTCTAAGCTTGGCGCTTCGCCGCTGCATACAGGGGTCGCCGTGGTCACACGCCGCCGTTTCGTATCTGCTTCTGCCGCATCGCTCGCCGCCGCCTCTGCCGCAGGCTGTGCCGGTGGACCAGCCGTCGGCGGAGATCCGGGGTCCGGTAGCGGCGGTGTCTTTCGCCACGGCGTTGCCAGCGGCGACCCGCTGACCGACCGGGTCATACTGTGGACCCGGGTATCGCCCCGCGACGCCGCACCGGTGGCCGTGCGCTGGGAAATCGCGCGGGACCCGGACTTCCGCCGCATCGTCAACGAAGGTGTGATCACGGCCCTGCCGGTGCGCGACTTCACCGTGAAAGTCGACGCGGTGGGTCTTGAGCCTGCGCATACCTATTATTACCGGTTCAATGCCCGAGGCGAGGCCAGCCCCACCGGCCGCACGCGAACGCTGCCGGAAGCGACGGTGAATCGGCTGCGCCTGGCCGTCGCGAGCTGCGCCAACCTGCCGTTCGGCTATTTCAACGCCTATCGGCATCTTGCCGCCCGGGGTGATCTCGACCTGGTCCTGCACCTGGGCGACTATTTCTATGAATACGCCCCCGGCACCTACGGTGACGGCAGGGCACTGGGCCGGGTGCACGCCCCGGCCCACGAGATCGTCAGCCTGGCGGATTACCGCACGCGCCACGCGCAATACAAAAGTGACCCGGATCTGCAGGAGGCCCACCGGCAGCATCCCTGGATCTGTGTGTGGGACGACCACGAAAGCGCCGACAATTCCTGGCGCGACGGCGCGGAAAACCACGATCCCGACGAAGGCGAAGGCACCTGGGAAGACCGCCGCGCGGCGGCCGTGCGGGCCTATCACGAGTGGCTGCCCATCCGCGAGCAGCCCGGCGCCGGCGGGCCGCACATCTACCGCAGCTTCCGCCTGGGCAATCTGGCCAGCCTGATCATGCTCGACACCCGCCTGCACGGCCGCACCCGGCAGGTCGAGGACCGCACTGACAGTGCGGCGCTGGCCCGAGCCAATCACACGATTCTGGGCGCCGACCAGCAGGCCTGGCTGGCCGAGCAGTTGCGCCTCTCGGTCCGTCAGGACAGCACCTGGCGCCTGCTCGGCCAGCAGCTCATGTTCGGCCAGCTCATCGCCGAGGATGGATTGCTGCTGAACACGGACCAGTGGGACGGCTACCCCGCCTCCCGCAACGCCATCTTCGATCAGCTCGAGGCGGAAGGCATCGATGACATGGTCGTCCTCACCGGCGACATCCATACTGCCTGGGGTATGGACCTGGCCCGCGACCCCATGGGCCGCGGCTACGACCCGGCCAGCGGCCGCGGGTCGCTGGCGGTGGAATTCGTCGCCACCTCGGTGACGTCGCCCGGGCCGGAGGGAACCGTCGACGAGCTGCAGCAACGGGAGGCCATGGTGCTGCGCGACCGGGCACACATTCACTATGTGAATCTGCGCGAGCACGGTTACCTGCTGCTCGATCTGGACGACGAGCGTGCCCAGGGCGAATGGTGGTATGTGGACAGTCTCGAGCGTCGTGGCGGCGATGAGACCTTCGCCGCAGCGATGGCCACGGCACGGGGCAGCAATCACCTGGTGCAGGTGACAGCCCCCAGCCCGGCCAACGGTGAGCGGCCGGGGCGGGTTTGAGCCCGGCTGATTCGGCAAGCACCCGACCCTGGGGCGCCTTCCTTTACCGCGACTACCGGATTCTCTGGGCGGCGCTGATCACCGCCACCATCGTGGTATGGATTCGCATTCTGGCCACCGCCCAGTGGCTGCTGGACGAGACCGGGTCGGCCGCGCTGGTGGGATTCATCGGCGTGGTGCAGCTCGTCGTGCAGATCCCGGCCCTGCTGTGGGGCGGCACTCTGGCGGACCGCCTCGACCGCAAACGGCTCATGACACTGGCCAACGGGGTCACGTTTGCAGCCATGCTCACTCTGGGTGTGCTCGACGCCAACGGCCTGCTGGCCCCGGCCATGGTGTACGCCGGCATCGCGCTGACGGCCTTCTCGCAGATGGTGGCGAGCCCGGCCCGCTCGGCCATGGTGCCCATCGTCATTCCCCGCCGGCACCTGATGCTGGCCGCGTCCACCGATACCGCATCGCAGAACGCGGCCGCCATCGCCGGGCCGCTGCTGTTCGCCGTAGTCGTGGCTGCCGTGGATATCACGGCGGCTTTCTTCGTTGCCGCCGCCATTGCTTTCGCCTCTGCCGTACTGCCGATGGCCATCCGCGCCGCCGGCCGGGCCGACGGCCATGGCGACGGTCCGGCCATGTCGACGGCACAGCAGACCTGGGAGGGGCTGCGCTACGTGGCGCGCCACCCCATTCTGCCGGGGCTGTTTCTGCTCGATACCGGGATCACCGTGGCATCGTTCTACCGCGAGATCCTGCCGGTGCTCGCGCTGGGATTGTTCGCCGGCGGTGCCAGCGCCACGGGTATGCTGGGGGCTGCCAATTCCACCGGTGCCATCGCCGGATCATTTCTGGCGTTGCTGCTGGTCGGCTATCGCGCCAAGGGCATGCTGGTGCTCTACGCCTCTCTGGCCTATGGCTTCATCCTGTTCGGTTTCGGCACGGTGACCACACTGTGGGCCGGCATTCTGCTGATCGCCGCCCTCGGTGCCGCCGACGCGGTGACCGTGGCGGTGCGCCAGACCACGGTGATGCTGACCACGCCGGATCACATGCGCGGCCGCGCCTTTGCCCTGATGATTCTGGCGGCGCAGACAGCCAACAACGTGGGCACGATCTGGGTCGGGGTCTGGGCGGGCGCCATCGGCGCCGGCAATACCATGGTGCTTGGCGGTGTCATATCCATCGTCGCCACCGGGTTGATCTGGCGCTTCTGGCGGCCGATCCGGGAGTTCCGCTCGGATAGCTGAGCGCCGAGCTCAGCCGTCCTCGAGCCAGCGGTACAACGTGCCGCGGGTGACGCCCAGAATCGCTGCAGCCCGGCGCTTGTTGCCTTCGGTGCGCTCGAGGACCCGGCGCGCGTAGCGCCGCTGGAGCTGCTCGATGGATGGCAGGTCGTTCTCCAGGGCTTCCAGTGCGTCACTGCCGGCTTCCGCCGTATTCGACCAGGCCTGGGTGACCCGGCCCGGCAGATCGCCCACCGTGATCTCGCCGCTGCGGCAGAAGGCCACGGCCCGTTCCATGACATTGGACAGCTCCCGCACGTTGCCGGGAAAGGCGTAAGCCCGCAGGGCCGCCAGCGCGGTTTCGTCGATACCCTCGATGTCCCGCTCGAGGCGCGCGCCATGCTGACGCAGAAAGTGGGTGGCCAGCAGTTCCAGATCGTCCTCGCGGTCGCGCAGCGGCGGCACTTCCAGCATGAACGTTTCCAGGCGGTAATAGAGATCTTCCCGGAAGGTGCCGGCCTCCACCAGCGCACGCACGTCCCGGTGCGTGGCCGCCAGTACCCGCACGTCCACCTGGTGTTCCTTCTGCCCGCCTACCGGACGCATGGTCCCTTCCTGCAGCACGCGCAGCAGTTTGGCCTGCAGTTCCGCCGGCATTTCGCCGATCTCGTCGAGCAGCAGAGAGCCGCCGTCGGCTTCGTGGAAGATTCCCTGACGCCGGCCGCGCGCGCCGGTGAACGCCCCGGCCTCGTGGCCGAACAGTTCGCTTTCGATCAGCTCCCGCGGAATACCGGCGCAATTGATGGCCACGAACGCACCGCCGGCGCGGCTGCTCTCCTGATGAATCGCCTTGGCCACCAGCTCCTTGCCGGTACCGCTCTCGCCGACGATCAATACCGGGCCGTCGGCGCGGGCAATGAGCTGAATCTGATCTACCAGCCGCTGCATGGCCCGGCTGCTGCCCACCAGCCCATGAAAGTCAGAGGCTCCGACCAGCCCGCGCATACGTTCCAGTTCCCGCCGCATCTGGCGCTGTTCCACCAGCCGCGCCACAGTGAGCACCAAGTGATCCATCTCCAGCGGCTTGGTGAGGAAATCGTCAGCACCCTCTTTCAGCGCCGCGACGGCATCGCGCACGCTGCCAAAGGCGGTGATCATCAGGCAGGCAGGACGCTGTTCAAGCCCGTTGAGATATTCGAGTACCTGGTGCCCGGAGCCGTCCGGCAGGCGCAGATCGGTAACCACCAGGTCATAGGCCGCTGATGCGAGGGCCGCTCGGGCTGCCGCCACGTCACTGCTGGTATCCACGCCGTAACCTTCGGTCTCCAACTCGTCGCTGAGCAGATCGCGCAGCGCCTGGTCGTCTTCCACCACCAGCAGCCGCGTCTTCATGCCGCGTCCTGCGCCTCGGCGCCGCCGTCGGTAAAGCTCAGCACGAACCGTGCTCCGCCCCCCGGAGCCGATTCGTAACGGGCTTCCCCGCCATGCTCCCGCATCACGCTGGCAACGATGGCCAGGCCCAGCCCGGTGCCTTTACCGGGCGGCTGACGGGTAAAGAAGGGTTGGAAAACGTGCGGCAGATCTTCCGGCGCGATGCCGCTGCCGTCGTCGGCCACAAACAGCGAGACGCGTCCGTCGTCATCGCGGAACACGCCGGCTTCCACGCGGGTTCCGGCATGGCGCAGGGCATTGCGCAGCAGATTCGACACTGCCAGTTCCAGCCGCACCGGATCACCGCAAACCACGAGATCGCCGCCGCCGGGCTGAATGTGCACCTCGATGTCCTCCGCTTCCGCACCCTGCCTCACCCGCTCCAGCAGATCCGACAGGCATACCGGTTCCCGGGCAGCCTCTTCGCTGCGGCCGTAATTCAGCAGTTGACGGACGATATCGGCCATGCGCGAGGCCTGACGGCGGACGTCCCGCAGAGCCTTCCCGAAGCGCCCCTGCTCGTCGTTGCGCTCGAGATGGCGGATGCGCCCGTCGATGACCGACAGCGGCGAGCCAAGCTCATGGGCGAGGCCCTGGGCGACGCGGCCCACCACGGCCACCCGTTCCGATTCCTGCAACTGGCGCTCGAGATCGCGCTCGCGCCGTTGCCGCTCGCGCAACTCATCTTCTGCATGGCGAATGGAATCCACCATGGTATTGAAGCCGGCGCCGATTTCAGAGAATTCCCGGGGCGACGCGGCCTGGAACGACACATCGCGGTCGCCCCCGGCCAGGGCGTTCATCCGCTCGAGAAGGGTCCGGACGTGCCGCCCGACCAGGCGCCGATAGAGCAGTAGCGTGAACGCAACGGACATGACCACGGCGAGCAGCCAGAACGACCACGCCATACGGCTGACTTCCTGCACCGTGGCATCGATCTCGCGGCGGTCGCGGGTGATCTGCAGCAGGCCGTGAATCCGCCCGCCGTGATCGATGAGCGGGGAAAAATAGGAATACACATTCCGCCCATCGACGCTGCGATAGCGGCCGCCGTCTTCGCCGGTGCGCACGACGTCCGAGGCCACTTCGCTGGTGCGCACTTCCTGATCTGCCGTTCCCGCCGCTACCACCAGATCGCCATTACCGTCGTAAACCGCCGCTCCATAGACCCGGCGGATGCTGAATAACGACTCGAGGCTGCGGCGGATCTCTTCGCTGCGGCCATCGCTCAGGTTGGCACTGATGCTCGGTGCCACGGCCCGGCTGATGAGCTCGATCTCACCCTGCAGGCGCGATTCCAGCGACCGCTCCGCCCAGTTGGCCATCACCAGCACGACACTGGCCGTGAGCAGCGCAAGGGGCAGCAGCACGCCGACCATGAAGGCCTGCCGCAGATCGTAGGGACGGGAGCGGCGGGGCAGGAAACGACTCATAAGCCGTCATTCTACTCCGCCAGTATGTTCGCTGATAGAACATAATGTCCGACAGGGCAACACTCGCCCTGTCGCGGACGGCCAAGGCCGTGGAGCACCCGGCCTCAATCCATCACTGTGCCAGCGCGGCCAGCGCTTGTGCATCCTCTTCGGCAGCCTGGTGCTCGAAGCGCAGCACCGATCCAGCAAGCAGTTTCATCGCAACGTTAGCCGTGGGATCGTTGAGTACAGCCTGAAGTTTTTCCCGGTCGGCCTCGGCCGGCTGATGCTGCATATTGCCGATGGCCCCGGCAATGGTACGCAGACGCGGATCGAGCTTCTCATTCCCGGCAATTTCCGCCAGCGTCGCCTTCTGCTCATCGTCGGGGAAATGCTCCATTTCTGCGACGATGCCGGCCATGGTGGTCAACGGGTCATCGGCTGCCTGTGCCGTGCCTGCCGCCAGCAACAGTCCAAGAACAATCACACTGAGCGCTTTCATAGTGCCTCCGCGGTGTCTGAGGAATTCTCATGCGTGCCGGCAAACCCTAACACAGCCGCCGCGATGGCGATGACGAAACATGACATCGGTCCAGCAGCCTGCTTGAATGGCCGGAAATCACTGCGGGAGCCTGCCTTGCCCAACGCCAATGACGAACAGGTCGAGTACTGGAACGGCCGCGCCGGACAGTCGTGGGTCGCAGCCCAGGCGCAACTCGACGGCATGCTTGCACCCATCAGCGCAGCGCTGCTGGAGCGTTCCGGCGCACGCCGCGGCGAGCGCGCCGTGGATGTCGGATGCGGCTGCGGCGACAGTGCGCTGGCCCTGGCGCAGCGGGGTGTGGCGGTGTGGGGCATCGACATATCCGAGCCCATGCTGGCGCTGGCCCGGTCACGGGCCGCCGGCCTCGACAATGTGGCATTCTCCCGCACCGACGCCGCCAGAGCGGACTTTACGCCCGATCACGACCTGGTGCTCTCGCGCTTCGGCGTCATGTTCTTCGCCGATCCCCATGCGGCGTTCCAGAACCTGCGCACGGCGCTGGTGGACAATGGCCGCCTCTGTTTCGTGTGCTGGCAGGCGCCGCAGCTCAACCCCTGGGTAGCCATCGCCGGTAAGGCGGTGCGGCCGTTTCTGCCGGAACCTGAAGAGCAGGCCGACCCCCGCGCGCCCGGCCCGTTTGCCTTCGCCGAAGCGCAGTACGTGCGCGACATCCTGGCCCGGGCCGGTTTCGCCGATATTGCCATCGATGGCTTCGAACCCACCCTGCACCTGGCGGACGATCTGGACGGTGCCATGGAATTTCTGCAGCAGGTTGGTCCGCTGTCACACGCACTGGCGGAACTGGACGAATCCGCCCAGGCCGCTGCGCTGGATGCGGCCCGACAGGCCCTGGCACCGTACGCCACCCCCCAGGGACTGAACCTGGACGGTGCCTGCTGGCTGGTGAGCGCCAGAGCAGGCTGATCGCCCGCACTGCCCAGCCGGTATCGTGATGCAGTCAGCGCCACTCCTGCAGCGCGTCCTCAGCGGCATGGAGCCCCGGGTGTTCCTGCCCGCGGCTGCACTGGCGATCCTGTTCGTGGCATTCGGTGCAGGCTTCACGGATACCGCACGGGTTGCCTTCGAAGCCGTTCAGACATTTGTCATCGACACTTTCGGCTGGTTCTACGTGCTGGTCGCCACGGCGCTGCTGGTGGGCGTGATGTGGCTGTTGTTCAGCCGTTTCGGCAGCATCCGCCTTGGCCGCGAGGACAGCGAGCCGGAGTTCGGGTACCTGGCGTGGTTCAGCATGCTGCTGTCCGCCGGCATGGGCATCGGCATCGTATTCTTCGGCGTCGCGGAACCGGTGCTGCATTACCTGGAACCGCCCGATACGGCGGGCTCTACACCGGCCGCTCTGCGCGAGTCCATGCGCTTCACATTCTTTCACTGGGGTCTGCATCCCTGGGCCATCTACACGGCCCTGGCCCTGCCGCTGGCGTACTTCCACTTCCGCCACGGACTGCCGCTGGCCCCGCGATCGCTGCTCTACCCGCTGCTCGGCGACCGCATCCGCGGCGTGGCAGGCCATGCCGTCGACGTGCTGTGCACGCTGGGCACGCTGTTCGGGGTAGCCACCTCCCTGGGGCTCGGTGCCATTCAGGTCAACGCCGGGTTCAACGAACTGCTGGGGCTGCCGCAGACGACGGGCGCACAGATCGGCCTGATCACGGCCATCACCGCGGTGGCAACCATTTCGGTGGTCAGCGGGCTGCACATGGGCATCCGGTTGCTCAGCAAACTCAATATGGGTCTGGCAGCCGCCATATTCGCCTTCGTTCTGCTGAGCGGACCCACCATCTACATCATCGAACTGTTTCTGGACAGTCTCGGCTACTACCTGCAGAAGCTGCCGGTTACCAGCCTGCACATCCGCCCCGGCAATGAAGGCGACTGGCAGGCCAACTGGACTCTGTTCTACTGGAGCTGGTGGATATCCTGGTCGCCGTTCGTCGGCGTGTTCGTCGCCCGCATCTCGAAAGGCCGAACCATTCGCGAATTCATCGCGACCGCCCTGATCGTCCCCAGCCTGGGCGGGTTTCTCTGGTTCTCCGCGCTCGGCGGCACGGCGCTGTATCAGGAGCAGGCCGTGGCCGGCAGCATTGCCGAGGTGGTACGCGCCGACGAAGCTCTGGCCCTGTTCGCCGTGCTGGAACAATTGCCGCTGCATCATCTGACCTGGGCACTGGCGACGCTTCTGGTGATCATCTTCTTCGTGACGTCGTCGGACTCGGGATCGCTGGTGAACGACATGATCACTTCCGGCGGACATCCCAGCCCGCCGCGGGCACAGCGCGTGTTCTGGGCGCTGGCGGAAGGTGCCGTAGCGGCTGTGCTGCTCTATGCGGGCGGCCTGAATGCGCTGCGCACGGCATCCCTCACTACCGGATTACCCATTGCGGTTTTTCTGCTGGTTGCGCTGTGGGGCCTGATACGCGCACTGCGCCAGGACAGCGGCCCAGGCAGCTACTGACTCAGGCAGCGGCACTCGGCCGAGCGGATACCGTTTCATGCCAGCGCCACAGATGCTGCAGGTCCGGGTCAGGCTTCAGGTCGACCAGAGCGGCAGCAAAGTCGATCACGCACAAGGCGGTGATATCCGCCACGCTGAAAGAATCACCGGCCATGAAAGGCCGGTCTGCCAGCGCCTCGTCGAGGCGGCGGTAGTAGGAACGGGCGGCCTTCTCACCCAACGCCTTGGCCGCCGGTATCTGCTCCCGGTCCGGCATGGCTCTGGCCACCACGGGGCCGTTGACCCAGGCCTGGCCAATGGGAGCGAGCAGTTCGAACTCGAGTTGCCGGTTGACCATGTCGATGCGGGCGATGTCCGCCGCCGTCTGTCCGAACAGCGGCGGCTCCGGCTGCAGCGCCTCGAAGTAACGGCAGATCGCCACCGATTCGGCGATGCAGCTGCCATCGTCGAGTTCCAGCACCGGCACCTTGCCGCTGGGATTCCTGCGCAGGAACTCGGGTGTTTTGTGTTCGCCGGCTCGCATGTCGACCTGCACCGTGGGCACTTCGATGCCTTTTTCAGCCAGAAACACGCGCACGCGCCGGGGGTTGGGCGCCTGGGTCACGTCATAGAGTTTCATGATTCCTCCGCTGTCAGTAAAGCTGTCAGGGCTTCTCGCCGTAGTCCTGCCAGGGCGCATCGCGGTCGCGAATGGTCTGGCGGAAGCCCTTTTCCTCAAAACTTTCCACCCAGCGGTAAGCCTCTTCGGTATGCCGGGTGGCGCCGTCGAACAGGGTTCCCAGGAGCTGGGTCGTGCGCAGGCCCATGTTCTCGAACGCCTGATTGATGAGGAGCTTGTTCAAAGCAAGCTGGTTGGCCGGAATGTTGCGGAACAGGCGCGCTTCGGCCTCGATGAACGACTCGAGCTCGTCCGGGGCCACCACGTGGGAAACCAGACCGATGCGATGGGCCGTCTCAGCGTCGATGGCACGGCCGGTGAGCAGGAACTGCTTGGCATGCTCCAGGCCCAGCCGGTAGACCCACAGCATGGTGGTGGGCGTGCCGTAGATGCGGCTCGGCGCATAGCCGATATGGGCATCGCTGGCCATGTAGAGCTGGTCGCAGCACAGGATCAGATCGGTAGCGCCGCCGATGGCCCAGCCCTTGATCTCGCCGAGCACCGGCTTGGGACATTCCCAGATGCTCATGAAGCGGCGCACGTTGTTGCCCATGAACTGCCAGTCGCGCACCGGATCCCAGGCCCCCTCGCGGTGCTCGATATCCGGCGCAGCGTAGGGCGTGTCCCAATCACCACGGTTGGCGGTCAGATCATAGCCGGCGGTCAGCGTGTCGCCGGCGCCGCGCAGCACGATGGCGGCCACTTCCTTCGACCGGCTGGCGCGATCGATTCCATCGGCGATGCCCTGAATCACCGCGTTGGTCAGCGTGTTCTTTTTTTCGGGCCGGTTGATGGTGAGGATGGCAATGCCATCACGCTGCTCATAGAGGGTCTCGTCTGAGTTCCGGTCCGCCACGGTGGCCTCCTTCAGGCTTCCAGTTGTCTGAGCTTGTCCTCGAACTTGTCGCGGGTGCGCGCATCGATGGGTAGCGAGAGGAATTGCCGGAGCTCGGCATCGGACAGCTTGCGCTGCACACCGCGGAACAGATCGATGGTCGTCATTCCCGGTTCTGCTGGCTCGTGCAGCGTGAAGGCCTCGCCGGGCTCGACCCGGCCAGGCACGACGACCCGGCAATAGGCCCCCGGACGCTCCGCCGTCATGAACTGCTTGACGAAGCCGGTATCCTCCATGCGTGCGGCCAGGGTATTGCAGGGAATACGCGGCGCGCTGACCTCCAGCACCACCGTGGAGAACTCCAGCCGGGCGCCGATGGCCAGCCCCGGCGACGGCAACCCGGCCAGGGTCAGGTTCTCACCGAACATCCCCGGGACCAGAGGCCGGTCGAGTTGCGCCGACCACCAGTCATAGTCTTCCTGACGATACAGATACACAGCCTGATCCGCCCCGCCATGGTGATGGGTATCGACGATCTCATCGACATCCAGACCCAGCTCACCGATCCTGACGGCACCGGCAACGGATTCCTTGAAGATGCCCGTATGCCCCTGAAAGCTGCGGCCGTCCAGCCGCCTGCGGCGGCCTGCATTGACGCTGACGATGTACATGAGTCTCCCAACCGGCAAGGGGGGTTATAATGCCCGCAGCCAAGCCTGCGAGGCCAGCGACGGATGGAGGTAGTGATGTTGCGTCCGACGATTCTATGGGCCGCGCTGTGCACGGTAACAGCCGCGGCAGCTGCCGCCGAGCCTTTCGAATTCCCGTCCCGTGCGGACGTCGGCAAAGCCGGCGAACTGCTCGGCACGCGGGTGGAAACCCCGGAAGGGGAGGAACTGGGCCGGGTCAGTGACTTCGCCATTGACCTGGACAGCGGCCGCATTGCCTATGTGGTGGTGTCCGTGGGCAGTTTTCTCATCGAAGACAGTCTGATCGCCGTGGATCCTGCGGCGCTCGAGACTGTCGCCGCAGACTCTGATCGCCTGGTCATCCACGCCGAGGCGGCAACCCTGCGGGCCGCCCGGCGATTCTCCGCCGGCGACTGGCCCCTTACCGCGGATGTGACCGGAACCCGTCGAGAGCCCGCCGGCCAGTCCGGCGACGGCGCCGCCCCCAGGCAGGACGCACCCGCGGACCGCGGCAGGGCGACCATCAGTGACGGCCGCAAGACCGCCACACTGTCAGCGGGAAAACGGCGTATTCAGCTCATGGAGCCCGAGGAACCGGCACCCGCGGCAGACCCGGCAGATGGCGCCGGAATCGAGGGCAAAGCCGTGCAAGGCGGTAACGCGGCAGCGGACGAGGCCCCCCGGCGCGAGCCGGATACGCGATTCGGACGTCTGGACCGGGACGGCGATGGCACGCTCAACCGGGCCGAAATCGCCCACGAGCTGAGCCGCGACGATCGCTTCGCCGACATCGACCGTGACGGCGACGGGGTGATCGATGCCGGAGAATTCGACCTCTGGCAGGAAGACGGCGCTTCAACCGACGCTGCGAATCGCTGAAGACCGCCCGGCGGTTCGCGATACACTGCCCGCCATGACCGATCCCACAGACCCGCGAACCGAAACCCGTATCGTACAGGGCATGCATTACGTGGACCCGGCGAGCGGCGCTATCGTGCCGCCCATCGACCCCTCCACCACATTCGCCCGGGACGACGATTATCGGCTTTACCCCGGGGGCCACAGCTATGCCCGGGACCACAACCCCACCTTCGCTGCGGCCGAACAGATGCTGGCGGAACTCGAAGGCGCCGCCGAGGCACGCCTGTTCAGTTCCGGTATGGCCGCCGCCATGACGATCATCCAGGCGCTGCGCCCGGGCGACCGCATCGTCGCACCGGCCGTCATGTACTGGGGGTTTCGCAACTGGCTGCGGCGCTTCTGCAGCGACTGGGGCCTCGAACTCGACCTCTACGACAGTGATGACCCCGACGATCTGCCGCGCCGCGTGCGAGCCGCCTGCACCCGCCTGATCTGGCTGGAAACGCCGTGCAATCCCACCTGGGCCGTCGCCGACATCGCCCGTGCCGCGGAGCTGGCCCGCGATGCGGGCGCAACCCTCGCGGTGGATTCCACCGCAGCCACGCCGGTGCTGACCCGACCGCTGGAGCTCGGGGCCGACCTGGTCATGCATTCCGCCACCAAGTATCTGAACGGTCACGGCGATGTGGTCGCCGGTGCGCTGGCTACCGCCCGGAAAGATGCTCTGTGGCAGCGTATCGGCGAGATCAGGGCCAATGGCGGGGCCATTCCCGGCAGTTTCGAAGCGTGGTTGCTGCAGCGCGGCATGCGCACGCTGTTTCTTCGCGTGCGGCAGGCCAGCGCCTCTGCCCTGCGCGTTGCCCAGCACTTCGAAGGCCACGACCAGGTGCTGCAGGTTCTCTATCCGGGGCTGACCAGCCATCCGGGCCACGACATCGCACAGCGCCAGATGCACGGCGGTTTCGGCGGCATGCTGTCGTTGCGAATCAAAGGCGGGCGTGCAGCCGCGCTGGCCGTTGCCGGCCGCTGCCGCACGTTCATCCGGGCAACGTCTCTAGGCGGGGTGGAAAGTCTGATCGAGCACCGCCATACCATCGAGGGCGCCGACAGTCCCATTCCCGACGATCTGTTGCGGTTGTCGATCGGCATAGAAGCGGTGGAGGACCTGATCGCAGACCTGGAGCAGGCTCTGGACGGGCCCGGGGGCAGCCCAAGCTGACTCTCAGCCGCCCGGAAAACTCCGTTCCGAAACCGGTGCCAGCGCCAGCTCCAGGTTGGCCTCGGGATCGGTGAGCCGGGGCATCCGGCCGGTGAGCACCAGCGCCGGCGGCAGGTTGCGCAGCACCGGGGTGCCGAGATCGAACTGCTCGAAGGCATCGGCCATGAGTTCGCGCAGCTCGGCAGCCTTGGGGCTGGGGTAGGAATGCATGTAACTGAACGTACGGAACACACCGTCCGGCTCGAGACACCGGCTGGTACCGTCGAAAATCAGCTCCAGAGTGGCGCGGTCGATGAAGATCAACGGCAGGCCGGAGATCACCGCGGCGGCAGGCGGCAGATTGCGGGCACGGCAGATGTCGACCACATCGGCCGCGTCGCCAAGCTCGAAATCCAGATCCGGGAAGCGCCGCACCAGAAACTTGTGCATACCGGGGTCTTTCTCGACACCGAGATACCGCACGTTCAGGCCACGGGCGCGCATGCGCTCCACCTCGACGGTAAACGCGCCGGTGCCCGGACCGTACTCCACCAGCAGATCGCCGCTGGCGAGATTCAGGCCGTGAAACATACGCTTGGTGAGAAACCTGGAACTCGGCCAGATCGACGCCACATGGCGCGGCCGGCGCAGAAATCTGCGCAGAAAATACAGTGACCCATCCGGTGATTTCTTCGCCACTTTGTTGCCACTGACCCCCATGGTGCGCGACTTTACCATCTATTGACGGCCGGTGCGCCAGCGCGTCGGACCCAGGCGCGATAGGGAAAACCCCGTATTACCCTCAGGCCCGCCGGTGGGGCACATTGACCGCAATGACCGTCCATTCACATTGCCACAATTGCCTTACCCGCCGGCAGTGTCTGGCAGCGGGCCTGCACGGCGATGCGCTGACAGCGCTGGCGGCCTGCGTACATCCAGGCGGCCCCATGAAGCGCGGCGATTTTCTCTATCGCGCCGGTGAACGGGCCAGCGACTGCTTCGTAGTGCGTTCCGGAGCCTACAAAACCATTCTCCTGAGCGGCAGCGGAGACGAGCACGTGACCGGCTTTCACTTCCCCGGCGATCTGCTGGGCATGGCGGCCCAGGCCACCGGCTCGCACCGGGAATCGGCCATCGCTCTGGAGACCAGCACCGCGTGCCGAATGCCCCTGGCGGAAATTCCTGCGCTGTGGCGCATGGGCGGCGGGCCGTCGCTGCTGCGCCTGATCGGCGACAGCGGCCAGCGCAGTGCCGAAGATCACATGAATCTGAGCCGCACGGCCGCGGACGCCCGGGTGGCGGGCTTTCTGAGCGCCCTGAGCCGACGCATGCAGCGGCAGGGCCGCGACAACCGCCAGTTGCCTCTGCCCATGAGCCGTACGGACCTGGCGAATTACCTGGGCATGACCCTCGAGTGCCTGTCCAGGGTGCTGGCACGCTTTTCCGCCGCCGGCCTCGTTACCGCCGGCCGCACCCATATCGATCTGGAAGATGCCGGCGAACTCCATGCGCTGGCCGGACACATCGATTTCTGAACGCAGGCACCTCTCATGACAAGCAGCACAACCGGTTTCGACCCCGACCTGATACGCCGCTACGACATCAGCGGCCCCAGGTATACGTCCTACCCCACAGCCAATCTGTTTCGTGACGACTTCCCGGCCGGCGAATATGCCGGTGCCCTGCAGCGGCTGCCGGACGACGCCCGGCTGTCGCTGTATCTGCATGTGCCGTTCTGCGCCACCGTGTGCTACTACTGCGCCTGCAACAAGATTATCACCAACAACCGGCGCCATGCCGTCGAATACCTCGAACGGCTGCACCGCGAGATGGCCCTCGCCCGGGCGCTGATTCCCGCCGGCCACAGCGTGGAACAGCTGCACTTCGGCGGCGGTACGCCGACCTATCTGACAGACCCGCAGTTCACGGCCCTGTTTGCGTCCCTGCGCGAGCACTTCAACCTGCTCGACACGCCGCAGCGGGATTTCTCCATTGAAATCGATCCGCGCACCGTCGACCCGCAGCGCATACGGTTCCTCACTGGGCTTGGTATCAATCGGGTGAGCCTGGGCATTCAGGACTTCGATCCGGATGTGCAGGCGGCGGTGAACCGTATACAGAGCGTTGCGGATACCCGCGCCATCATCGATGCCGCCCGCCGCAGCGGTGTCGAGTCAGTGAGCGTCGATCTGATCTACGGCCTGCCGCTGCAATCTACGGCCAGCTTTGCGCGGACCCTGGCGAGCGTCATCGACCTCGCGCCGGATCGAATTTCTCTGTACAGCTATGCCCATCTGCCGCAGCGCTTCAAGACCCAGCGGCAGATCAACGTACTCGATCTGCCGCGTGCAGAAATCAAGCTGCAACTGCTGCAGCTCGCCATCGACACGCTCGGCGGCGCCGGCTACGAGTACATCGGCATGGACCACTTCGCCCGCAAAGACGACAGCCTGGTCGCGGCGGCGCAGCGCGGCGAGCTGCAGCGCAACTTCCAGGGCTATACCACCCACAGGCACTGCGATCTGGTGGCCCTCGGGGTAAGCGCGATCAGCGATGTGGGCGGGGTCTATGCCCAGAACGGCAAGGATCTCAAACGCTACTACGAACTGGTCGACGCGGGGCTGCTGCCCATCGAACGCGGGCTGGTAAGCAGCTCCGAGGACGCCTTGCGGCGCGAGGTGATCGGAGAGCTGATGTGCCACTTTCACGTCGACACGGCGGCGGTCTCGGCGCGCCACGGCATCGACTTTCACGAACACTTTGCGGATGCAATGGCCGAGCTCGAACGCCTGGAACGTGACGGGCTGGTGGAGGTAACTGAAGCAGCCATCCGGGTAACGGCACGCGGCCGCTTTCTGATCCGCAACGTGTGCATGCCGTTCGACGCCTACCTGGCGCCCGTCAGCGACAGCTTTTCGAAAGCTATCTGAACGGTTTCATTCTTCCATAAAACCGGCGAGCCGCTCGGCAGCGGTGGCGAAGTCTTCCATGAATTCGAACACCACGGAACGCACGGATTGTGCCGAATTCATGAGCCCCACACCCTGACCTACCCAATAAGTGGCGAGCTGCCGCGCGCCGGGGTCACCGGATTCCGCCAGCTTGTCGATACTGCGCAGTGCCGGTTCACTGACCAGACTCTGCAGCGGCATGGGCAGGGGGTCCGGCGCGTCCGGAGCCTGCCACGCATCCGTCCAGGCGGAGCGGAGCTGCCGTGTGTATTTACCCGTGCGGCTGCGCGAGCGCACGGTCTGCCGGGAATTCGCGGCGAGCATCTTTTCCTTCACCACCTGATTGGTCTCGGCTTCGGCGGTGGTGAGCCAGACGGAGCCGGTCCAGGCGCCGGCGGCTCCCATGGCCATGCAGGCGGCCATCTGCCGGCCCGTGACGATGCCGCCGGCCGCCAGCACGTGCACGTCGCCATGGTCTTTCAGGGCCTCGATCACTTCCGGCACCAGCACCAGGGTGGAGACCTCGCCGCAATGGCCGCCGGCTTCGGTGCCGGAAACCACCAGAATGTCCACGCCGGCTTCCACGTGCTTGATGGCATGTTCCCGCGCGCCGGTCAGCGCTCCCACTGCCACGCCTTCGGCGCGCGCCCGGTCGAGCATGATCTTCGGCGGCACACCCAGGGCATTGACGATGAGCTTGATGGGATGGGCGAAGGCCACGTCGAGAATCGCGGCGGCACCGGTCTCGCGCATGCCGCTGGCGAACCCTTCAGCCACGCCGCGGCTCCACAGGCCCTCGATGGCGACACCGTGCTCGGCGAGAATCCGCTCAACGTAGGCTTTGTGCTCCGGCGGAATGCGCGCTTCGACTTCCGCCGGCGACAGGTTGCCGGCCTTGTCGTCCATGCTGGTGGGCACAATGAGGTCGACACCGTAAGGCTTGCCATCGACGTGCTCATCGATCCAGGCGAGCTCGACCTCCAGCGACTGCGGCGAATGCCCGGCTGCGCCGAGCACGCCGAAGCCGCCGGCCCGGCTGACTTCCGCCACCACGTCCCGGCAATGGCTGAAGGCGAACAGCGGGAACTCGATGCCCAGTTCTGCGCAGATTCTGGAATTCATGGTCTTACTCCTTGGACAAAAACTTCGCGGCTTCGGCAGCCTGGCGCAATTGGGACATCCAGCCGAAGGTGCCGTGCTCGAGCATCTCCCGGCCGGCTTCCAGCACCGGGCCCATGGCCAGCAGGGCCAGCGCACCGCCGACGCTGACCCGGCGCGCTCCGGCGTCGGCGAGTTCCGCCAGGCTCGCCCCCGGCAGGGTCGGGGCCAGCACGTTCACCGGCCGCGAGACGCTGGCGCAGACGCGGCGCAGCAGCGCCAGGGAGTCGATACCGGGCGCATAGAGCACGTCGGCCCCGGCGGCCTCAAATGCCTGCAGGCGCCGGATGGTGTCTTCCGGATCATCTACACCACGCAGCAGATTCTCAGCCCGCGCGGTGAGGGTGAACGGAAAATCCAGTGCCCGGGCCGCTGCCACGGCCGCCTCGACCCGCGCCACGGCCTGATCGAAATCATAGATTCCGCTGCCGTCGTAATCCTCGATGGACGCACCCACGGCGCCAGCCCCGGCAACGGCGGTGATGGCGCTGGCCACGTCTTCCGCCGAGTGACCGAAGCCGTTTTCCAGGTCCACGCTCACCGGCACGCTGACGGCCCCGCACAGAGCCTCCACATGGGCCAGCTTTTCCGCCAGGGATACGCGCCCGTCGCGGCGACCCAGCGTTTGCGCAAATCCGGCGCTGGTGCTGGCCAGGGCAGCGAATCCCAACCCTTCGAGAAGGCGCGCTGAGCCGGCGTCCCACGGATTGGCGATAATGAAGGCCCCGTCGCCCTGATGCAGATCGCGGAAGATCTCCGCTTTGCGCTGCTGGCCGGTCATACTGGTGCTCACCGCTGGGGAAGTTCGGGGCAACGACTATAGCGACGCCGTGGCTGTGAGGCCAGCCAGGCGATTTGCCAGAGAGCTCTACTTGCCACACCATTGTCTGATGTCGAAAATTTTCGGCCCCATCGGGTGCATGCCCCGCATGGCGGCAATCGCCGTCCTGGCGACGTCAGCCGCGTGCAGCGACGAGCCCTCGAGCGACAGCGAAGAGCCGTCCGTCAGGGTGCAGGTGGCCACCGCCGAGCACCACAGCATGGCCGAGACCGTGCGCGGCATCGGCACACTGCGGGCACTGCAGACTGTGGAACTGCGCCCGGAAACGGCCGGCCGCATCACCCACATGCGCTTCGAGGAAGGGGGCCGCGTGGCCGCCGGCGAGGTACTCTTCGAACTCGATACCCGCAAGCTCGATCGGGAACTCATGTCGCGCACGGCCGCACTGGAGGCCGCCGAGGCGCGCCAGGAAAATGCCGAACGGGAGCTGGCGCGGGTCGAGCGCCTGTTCGAGCAGAACGCGGCTAGCGAGGATGCCCGCGATCAGGCCGCCACCGAACTGCGCGCCGCCCGGGCCGAGGTTCGACGTCTCGAATCCGAAGTCAGCCTCGCCAGAGAACGGCTGGCAGACATGCGCATCCGGGCACCCTTCGACGGCATGATCTCGGATGCCCTGGTCGACGAAGGAGACTTCGTGCAGGCCGGCGCCCTGCTGGGCACGACCTATCAGACCGGTGCTCTGGAGATCGAATTTACTGTGCCGGAACGCCACAGCGGCCGTATCGCCGCCGGCCAGCACGTGGACCTCACGGTAAGCGCCTACCCGAACCGGACCTTCTCGGCCACCACGACCTTCGTCAGTCCCAGTGTCAGTGACGATACCCGGGATTTTCTCGTCAAAGCCCGGCTGGAGAATCCCGACGCACTGCTCAAGCCGGGCACTTTCGCCACCGCGCTGCTCACGGTCGCTGAGCGGGATGATGCCCTGGTCATACCGGAGGAGGCGCTGATCGCCACGCGGGAGGGCTACATGGTCTTCATCGTGAATGACGAAGACCGCGCGCAGCGCCGCCGCGTGGACATCGGTCTGAGGAATCCGGGCATCGTGGAGGTGACCGAGGGCCTGGAACCCGGCGACCGCGTGGTTCGTACGGGTCATATGCGTGTGGCGGACGGCGCGCCGCTGTCCATCGCCGAACCCGACGACGACGCCGCATGAGGCGGCTGCAATGATCTGGAATTTCTGCATCCGCCGACCGGTATTCACTTCGGTGATCTGGGTCGTCGTGGCCATATTCGGCATCTACGGTTTCAATCAGATGCCCGTGCGCGAACAACCGGACGTCGACCCGCCCATCGTCAGCGTCAATGTGGTGCTGCTCGGTGCCGAGCCGGAAGTCCTGGAAATCGAGGTCATCGAACCCCTCGAGGAAGAGATCAACACCATCGAAGGGCTCAAGGAACTGACCTCCACCGCCCGCGACCAGGTGGCCACCATCACCGCCGAGTTCGAGCTGTGGCGTGACATCGACGTCGCCGCCCAGGACGTGCGCGACCGGGTCAATCGGGCGCGCCGCGGCCTGCCCGACGAGGTGGAAGAACCCATCGTGCGCAAGCTCGACCCTGATGCCCAGGCCATCATGTGGGTGTCGCTGCTCGGCGACGAACGCTGGGACACGGTGCGCATGTCCGAGTACGCCGACACGGAGATCAAGGAACGCCTGTCCGGCATACGCGGCGTGGGCCAGGTCGTCATCGGCGGCGAACGTTCCTATGCCGTGCGCGTGCGCCTCGATCCGGCTCTGCTGGCCGCACATCAGCTGACGATTCAGGACGTCGTCGACACCATTCAACGCAACAACGTGGACATACCGTCCGGGCGCGTGGAAAGTCGAGCCCGGGAGTTCCTGGTGCGCACCCAGGGGCAGTTCGAATCCGCCGCGCCCATCAACGACCTCATTGTCCGCTCCGGCGAAGACGGCCCCGTGCGTATCGGTGACGTGGGCGAGGCCGTGGACGCCGTGCAGAATGACCGTCAGCTTGCCCGCTTCACCGGCGAGCCCACGGTGGGCATGGGTGTCGTCAAACAGAGCGATGCCAACGCCGTGCAGCTTTCCGCCACCGTACGGTCCCGGCTGGCGGACATTGCCGAGGATTTTCCACCGGGGCTGAGCTACGAAATCGCCACCGACGATACGACCTACGTGGCCGAGAACATCGCCGATCTGCAGACCACCATCATCCTGGCTACCGCGCTGGTGATCCTCGTCGTACTGATCTTCCTGCGCAGCCCCACCGGCACCATCGCCGTGGCGCTGGCCATTCCCACATCACTGGCCGCCGGCTTCGCCGCCATGCACGCCCTGGGCTTTTCTCTGAACGTGCTGTCGATGCTGGCGCTGATACTGGTCATCGGCATCGTCATCGATGACGCCATCGTGGTGCTGGAGGCGACCTATCGGCACATGGAGGGCGGAGCCGAGCCGAAGCCCGCGGCACGCACAGCCACCACGGAGGTGGCGTTCCCGGCCATTGCCAACAGCCTGTCGCTGGCGGCCGTGTTCATCCCGGTAGCTTTTACCGGCGGTATGATCGGCCGTTTCTTCTTCGAGTTCGGCGTCACCGTCACCGCCACCGTGCTCGCTTCCACGGCCACCGCCCTGACGCTGACGCCCATGCTGTGCTCGCGCTTTCTCAGTGTACCGGAGCGCCACGGACGACTGTTCGAGGCTTCCGAACGCGGCTTTCAGGCCCTCGAGCGCGGCTACGAGCGCCTGCTTGCTGCCGCATTCCGTCAGCGCACGGTTACCGTGGCCAGCGGCATCAGCGCGCTCGTCGTAGGTCTGCTGGCGTTCAACAGCCTGTCAACGGAGTTCGCGCCAGCCGTCGACCGATCGGAGCTGATGATCTCCTACGAGGTTCCACAGGGTGCAACCCTGCGCGAGACCGACACCTATGCGCGTGCCATCGAAGACATGCTCCGCGGCACCCCCGAAGTCAGTCACTGGTTCCTGGCCATCGCACTGTCCCAGGGCGGTCCGGGTGAAGTGAATCGCGGCGTGGTGTTCGTCAAGCTGGTGCCCACCGATCAGCGGGAACGCCACCAGCAGCAGATCATGCAGTCCATGCGCGAGGCGCTCAACGAAATTCCCATGGGTCGCGGCTTCGTGCTCGACGCCGGCGGCGGCCCCGGCGGCAGCGCGCCGCTGCAGGTGGTGCTGCAGCACGGCAATCTGGATACCCTTGCCCGGCAGCAGGAGAGACTCATGCGCTGGATGCGCAACCAGCGCGAGTTCGTCGACGTGAACTCGAACCTGCGCGTCAATGCGCCGCGGGTGGAGGTGGACATCAACCGCGACAAGGCCGCACAGAACGGCATCAGTGTCGCCGACATCTCCAACACCCTGCGCTTCATGCTCGGCGAGCCGGAGATCTCGCAGATCGAGCGCAACAGTGAACGCTACGAAGTCATTACCGAAGTGGGCGGCCGCGGGGACATGGTGCCCGACATGCTGGCGGATCTTTACGTCCGCTCGGGCGCCGGCGAACTGGTGGCACTCGGCAATCTGGTGGATCTGCGCGAGACCATCGGGCCGAGCGCCGTGCATCACTTCAATCGCCGGCGGGCGGCAACGATTTCCGCATCAACCCCGCCCGGGGTAGCGTTGGGAGACGCTATCGGCAAAGTCGAACGTTTCATCGAACAGGAACTGCCTGCCGGATTCAGCTATGAGATGGCCGGTCAGGCCCAGGACTTCCAGGAATCTTTTTACTATCTGACGGTGGCGCTGGTGATGTCCATCGTCTTCATCTATCTGGTGCTGGCCGCCCAGTTCGAATCACTGCTGCATCCATTCACCATTCTGCTGGCGCTGCCGCTATCGACCGTAGGGGCATTCGGATCCTTGTGGCTGCTGGGCATGGAGTTCAGCGTGTTCGCATTCATCGGCCTGATCATGCTCATGGGGCTGGTGACCAAGAACGCCATCCTGCTGGTCGACTACACACTGGTTCTGATAGCCCGCGGCCGGGACACCGTGAGCGCCGCCAAGGAGGCCGCCCGGGTGCGTTTCCGGCCAGTACTGATGACTGCCTGTTCCACCATCCTCGGCATGATGCCCATTGCGTTCGGTTTCGGCGCCGGCGGCGAAGCGCGCTCGCCGCTGGGTGTTTCGGTGGCCGTGGGTATCGGCTCGTCCACGCTGCTGACCCTGGTGGTGATACCCGTGGTATTCACCCTGTTCGACTCGGCGCGGCGGCGCCTGCAGCGGGCGGCACCAGACATCGGCCGGTCCGGACAGAGTACTGGTCAACAATCATGAAGCTCGTGGTGATCAGTGTGCATTTCGAGTATGCCGACGTCATCGAGCAGATCATCGACGCTCACGACGTGCCGCACTACTTCGTTTATCCGCGCATCGAAGGCCGCGACAGCGAGGGCTTTCACGAAGGTTCCCAGGTCCATCCCGGCAACCTCTCTGCCATGCACGTGCGTATGGAGGATGACGCCGTGGAGGCGCTGCTCGACGACCTGCGGGCCTTTCGCGTCGAGAAGAAGGCGCACCGCCGCCCTCGAGGCAGTCTGGTGCTGGAGGTGCAGCGCTGGATGGGGCCTTCCTGATCCGGTGCCGCTGAACTGTCCCCCGCATCCCTGTATGCTGTAGAAAAACTTCTGGAGGGGCAGCATGTTCGACAAGCTGGCGGAGCGTCTCGGTCTCAATGCCATACCACAGATCTTTTTCATCTCTGCCGCTCTGGCCGTACTGTTCGTGGCCTTCGCCCTGCCCCTCCGAGCCGAGTTCGCCGAGTTCTTCGGCATACTCACCGATTTCACGGTGGTTTATTTCGGCTGGTTTTATATTCTCAGCGTTACCGGGCTGCTGGGCTTTCTCATCTGGGTAGCGCTGTCGCGCTACGGCGCTATCCGCCTCAGCGCCGACGACGAGCAGCCCGAATACGGCACCATCACCTGGTTTTCCATGCTGTTCGCCGCCGGCATCGGCACGATTCTCATGTTCTGGGGCGTCGCCGAGCCCATGTCGCATTTCGCCAACCCGCCCCTGCAGGACATCGCCGGCGGCACGCCGGAAGCCGCCGAACTGGCCATGACCATCGCCCTGTACCACTTCGGCCTGCATACCTGGACGATCTTCACCCTGCCGGCCCTGGCCATCGGCTACTTTGCTTACCGCCAGGGGCTGCCGATGCGCATCAGCAGCATTTTCTACACCGTGCTGGGCGACCGGATCTACGGTCCCTGGGGCTGGCTCATCGACATTATCGCCGTGCTGGGCACGCTGTTCGGGGTGGCCGTCTCCGTGGGGCTGGGCACCCTGCAGCTGAACAGCGGCCTGAACTCTGCGGCTCGGCCTCGCCGTCACACGCCCGCCTCGACGGATCGCCGATCCATCGCGGTGGTGACCGCGGCGGCCACGGTTTCGGTCGCGCTGGGGCTGGAGCCGGGGCATCCGGCGCCTGTCCCAGTTCAACATCGCCATCGCCGTGATACTGCTGCTGTTCGTCTGGATGGTAGGGCCGACCCTGTTCATCACCAAGCGGCGCGGTGCAGAATCGGTCGGCGTCTACCTGCGTGAACCTGCCGTGGTCATCGGCCGGTTACTGGACGGAAGCCTGCCAGGACAGCCTCGCCGGGCCGCGCGGTGCGACGGTCTTCGACTCGGGCCTGGAGCCGATCCCCTGGGCACCCTACGTGGGCATCTTCATCGCCCGGATCTCCCGCGGGCGCACCATCCGCCAGTTCGTTACCGGTGCGCTTGGCGCCCCGACGCTGTTCACCGTTCTCTGGTTCGCCGCGTTCGGCCTGGCGGCCGTCGACCAGGAGCTCGACCAACGGCGTCGCGACCTGGGCCCGAGCAGGTCCAGGCAGGACGTGCCGGTGGGCGCGTGTTCTTTTCCTTCCTGGAACAGTACCCGCTGGCGACCATAACGTCGCTGATGAGCGTGGTGATCATCATCGTCTTTCTGACCACGTCGGCGGACTCCGCCGCGCTGGTCGTCGACCTGCTGTCCGGCGACCGGGCTCGAGCAGCCCCTCCGCAGGCCGGGCAGCGGGCGTCCTGGACCCTGCTGCTGGGCGGCGTCGCCGGCCTACTCCTGCTCGCCTGGGCGGCGGGCTGCAGGCGCCCTGCAGAACGTGATCACCGACTCTGGGGCTGCCCGTTCTGCGCGCTGCTGGCGTTCATGGCTGTAGCTCTGACCCGGGCGTTGCACGCGGACTACCTGGGCTACTCCATGGAGGACCTGGCGGCCGGCCGCACGCCGCCCATGGACCCGATGGGCTCGAAGGAACGCCGGGACGACCGCTGACCGCCTCCTCTGCCCGGGTACGGCCGAAGGTAGCGCCCGGACATGCCAGCGCTGTGGCCAGGTGTTAATATCCGTCGCCGGGGGCAGGAGCGCGTAACCGCGGAGGACGATGCCTTATGAGCACCGGCGGATGGACCTTCTTTCAGGCATTTCTGAAGTCACCCAAGGTGGTGGCTTCCATGATTCCCAGTTCACCGTTTCTCGAGCGCCGTCTGGTCAAGGCGGCTCACCTGGCCACGGCCGGCACGGTAGTGGAACTCGGTTCCGGTACCGGCGGCACCACGCGGGCGCTGCTGGCGGCCATGGGCGGCGATGGCCGCCTGCTGGCCATCGAACGCACCGCCGAGTTCGTCGATGCGCTGCGCGAGATCGACGATCCGCGGTTGAGCGTGGTGCATGGCTGTGCCAGCGAACTGGTCGGTGAACTCGAGCGACACGGCTTCGGCAGCGCCGATGCAGTGATCTCCGGCATTCCCTTTTCCCACCTGCCGGGAAGCGCGCGGCGTGGTCGAAGAAGTAC
>JAXHLO010000026.1:0-184321 GCA_034522075.1 Gammaproteobacteria bacterium
AAAAGTGGAGTGTTTTATTAGACAAGATCAAGACCCATAGCTTCAACGGGGTTCACATTTGGTTGTACGACAACCATCTGACCCTGATTAAACTGCGGGAGTTGTTCACTAAACGCAGGCGGAACAAATACGTACGATTCGTGAACGACTGATTTAGCTGTAGATATATTTTTGTATTCATTTGGTTTGGACTTCACTATCTAGGTCAGCGGGATTTTGTGTTATAAAGTATAGTGAATTTATCTTTACGTCCACGTCTTGCGGCACGTCTAAATCTGTTTACAATTATATATTCTCGCGTTGTTTTCAGGTTCTTGTAAGTATTCGTGTGCTTCATCTAAGGCAAGTAACATAGGCATACCTTTAATATGATCACTTGCGGGATTACTACTAACCTTGCTTTAAGAATAATATACGATGAAAGTGCCTGGACTACAAGATTCTGTTGTTTTCCACGTAAGTGACCTGTTGTAATAACACTAACTTTATTTAGATGCAAATATTCTCTCAATAATATCGTCATCAGTAAATTTATTTGATGATTGATCGTCTTTATAATATTCGCTACGATCTGTTAATCTCCGTGCGGCAGCCTGAAAACAGATGCGTCTATAAGAATCTATCACCATCAATTAAATTGGGTCTTTTCTGTGTTTCTAACCAGTTACTTAAAGTTTGGTATGTTTCTTTACTTCTTTGACCACTAAAGTAATCGCCTATAATTTTATTAATCAATTGTCTTGTTGAATCACCAGGATCACCAGGCATCATAAGGTTGGGATAATCCTCAACTATACTAAACGAATAGTGAAATCAGTAACACCTAAAGATCCCGTATTAAGATTTTGCGTATTACTATCTCTAGTAACAGGAGCAAAGATTTCAAATTCCGTATCATCTTTCGGTTCACCAATAGCACCATATTTCAAGACCTACCCGATTTTCAACAAGTTCTTTAACTCTATCTTCATCCCTCAGGATCTTGACCCATTTTAAACTATATTCATCCTCAGGATCAATTATTGTTATCTAAGATTACGCTCTCTTGTAGTTTGATTTGTATTATTTTGCTCATCTGCTGGTATATCAATTTCATAAGCCTTACACTTTGCGATTTGTCTTAGTATATTTTTACTTGTATGTGTTTTGCCCGTTCCTGTTGAACCAGCAACTAATATATGTCTGAATATTGTGGGTTCTCCTTGATGCCCCGTTTTATAGAAAGCATTGGATTAAATGAATAGTCTCTTCGTGGATTGTCGATACTGGGTCTTTGTTGACCGCTTTAGGGAAATCTGTTCCAACAAAAATCCCATCTTCTCGTATATAGACCACATAGAAGAAATTCATTATTACTAACCTTATCTACTCGTACTGTTGGTCTGGGTGGCGTACTTACAAAATTACCCTCAAATTCTGATTCATCATTAAGTGAAATTTCCGCGATAGGTGAAATTTCTGCCAAGCAATCGGTACTGCTCTGCACCGAAGCTATCTGCACTCGTAAACTGACGGTCATCTCGTTTCATTCCGTAAGATAATGACTCAACAGATGCTAGAAGCTGTTTATTAACCTCACGTTCGTCTTCATCTAAGTCAGGTCTGTAATATGGTATTCGTATGTAATCACCAACTTCAACTCTTTCTCGTTCGCTGGGTTCGATAACAGCGTATATTAGGTTCTCATTTCTACCTACTTTTAGACCCATATTCATCGCTGCAATGTGTCCTAGATATTTCTCTGGGATTGGATTTTTAAACGGTTCTGGTAGTTCATTACTACTTGAATTTATATTGTCTAATTCTTTATCTATATCTGTCATAATTTATCACTTGTAATTTCTTTGTTCGTTAGTATCTTTATAGTCCTCTTCATTAATAAGATTTCGGACGCGATCCGAATATGTGTAGGTATACGAACTTCGTCAGCAATAACGATAGGTAATGGTTCTCTAAATTGTTTAATCATTTCATTAAGTGCTATATCTCTGAGCTTTTTGTAACTATTGTTATGGCCTATCGCACAAGAGGTAGGCATTCCAACACGATAGACAGTTGTCTGATTTGGAGGTTTTAAAAAGAAAGCACGTTTATAATCCTCAGCGGTCCCCAATTCCAAATGGATGTCTATATGCCTTTTAAGGGCGTAATCTTATCATATCCAGAGCCAATGTAGAATTTATGCTCAATATACCAAGGTGTGTATGATGTTGACGTTCCGTCGGATTTATTCTGCAACGCACTATTAAATAATACGCCAGTCATTAGACAGTGGTAAATCACGTAATGATATATCGTCATTCTTATCGTTTATAGCATCTAAAATTCTGGTGGCGGAGTTTGTCTTTTGAACACCAAATACAGGATTATTTGACTTAACACAGTTATCGATTCCATTTATATATGACTGTAAAATACTATATCTTATCACCCCAGTCATCAATTGGTGTATTTTTTGTTCTATTTAATCGATCAACTGTCCAGCAGCGATTCGTACAGCTCGATGGCGGCTTCGTAAGGTGCGCCGTCGCCGGCAATGTCACGGTCTTCACCCACACTCATGGACAGATCCGCCAGGCGTTTGCCCACCGCATGGTCTTCGCCGGGATCCGGCATGCGACCGTAGATACGCTCATAGGCGGCCATGACGTCCTCACGGCTCGGCGACTGCCGGGGCGGCGCGGGTAACTGCAGCGGCGGCAGCCCATCCACCACGTCGGCCACGTCCGGGCCGCGCGGGTCCATGACCCCGGGGGAACCGAACCAGCCGCAGCCCGCGGTGGCCAGACCGAGCGCCAGCACCATCCGGCCGGGCAGCCTCATGAGCCGCCCGCCTGGCCGTCGCCGGCAGCGGCCAGCTGATCGGTGGCCCGGGCGACGGCGATCCGGGCGGTGAGCAGATAGCGCTCGGTGCGCGCCATGTCCTCGCGCAGTCCGCGCTGCAGAGCATCGGCAAGCACCTCGCGGCGCGAGTCGAGCGCCGCAGCCACCCGTTCTCCCACCTGATCGGCGCGCTCCGCCAGCAGCAGAAAATCACTCTCCACGCCGGCCGCAAAGCGCGACTCCGCTTCCGCCAGGCGCGCTATCCGGGCATCCACCGCAGCCAGCAGGGCACGATTCTCGTCCAGGCTCTTATGCAGGGTGCGTACCCGCGCGCTGCGCTCGTCGGCAACCTGCCAGAACACCACACCCATGAGACGGCGCAGGCGCGCCTCGAACTGCGGCCGCTCGTCCTGCGGCATATGCCGGGCGGCGAGCTCAGCCATGTCCGCCAGCTCGGTGATCAGCTCACGTTCCGACTCGTCGGCCAGGCGCAGCAGCCAGGCGGGCTCCATACGCGCCGGCTGACTGCGCAGTTCCGCCAGCGTGCTCTCCAGCTCTGCCACCCGGCGGCCCAGGGCGTCGCGGCGGTCTGGCAGGGCCTCTTCCTCCAGCAGTTCGCGCGCTGCGGCGCTGCGCCGCCGCTGCTCCCGGGTCACCCCGGCATACGCATCCACGCGCGCCGGCAGGCGCTCCAGCCAGGCTGCCATGGCATTCAGTTCCCGCCACTCCACCATGACCTGATGGACGTCTTCTCCGGCCAGCCACGACAGCCAGGATTGCTCGCCGAGGCGCTCATCGAGGCGGCCCAGCGCGCGGCTGCGGGCGGTCTCGTCAGGCTCGGCAAAGACCTCGAGCAGGGCGTCGACCCAGAGCGGATCCCGGGCCCGGGAGGAGACGTCCTGCAGAGCCGTCAGCCGTGCCTCGAACGCCTGCTCCGCATCCCGATAGCGCTGCAATGCATGGGCCGGGGAGGCCAGCCGCTCCAGGCTCATGGGCAGCCCCAGCCGCGCCACGGCGTGACCCTCACTCCAGCCATCCTGCTCGAGCAGGGTCAGCCAGATCCGGGCGGCCAGCTCGTGCTCGGCGCGCTGCATGGCCAGCTTGCCGTAGCCGGCCAGAGCCATGTCGCGGTAACGGCCCGCCGCCGGCAGGGTCCCCAGAACGCTGCGGACATCCACATCCGCACCGGTCCGGGCGGCGGTCATGGCCAGGGCCAGACGGCCACGCTGCACCAGATCCCAGCTCTCGGCGTCGTGGGCCTGCAGATCCGCCAGGGTTCTGAAGGTATCCTGGGAAGCCGCAGCGTCACCGGCCTGACGCTGGGCGACGCCCAGATTGAACAAGCCATAGGCACGGTAGGTGTCGCGCGGCGGCAGCTCCGCCAGAAGTTGCCCGGCCGCTGCAAAATCTTCCCGTGCCAGCGCCCCTTCAGCGCGCATGAAGGTGACCTCGGGATGGCGCCGCTGGCGGCCCAGCCAGGTAGCACCGAGATCGACTTCGGCAAGCCGTTCTTCCATGGCGCTCCAGCGGCCGCGCCGGTAGTGCTCACGCGCCAGGTGAAAGGCCAGACGCATGCGGTCCAGATCGGTCAGCTCGGCCTGATCCACGGCCTCGAACGTGCGGGCCGCGGTGCGGTACATGCCCTGTTGGAAGGCGAAGCTGCCCTTGGCCAGCTCGAAGCGCAACGGATCATCGCCGACACGCCCCTGACGCTGCGCCACCAGCACGTCGAGCAGCGCCTGCTCGTAGTCCTGCTGGTAATAGGCATAGAGCGCCGTGCCGTATGAGCTCGTCGATGCTCCTGGCTGCGGGTCCGGAAAGCAGACAGGTGAACAGTATGTCGCAGAGGATAGCTTTCATGGTCCCGCTCCCCGGCGCCTGCTCAGTTGCTGACCGCCGCGGAAAACTCTGGCTGGTACTTGCTTTCCGAGTCGCGGATGGCGAGCTCGATGAAGGTGGGTTCGAACGACTTCTCGAACTCCACCGTGGCAGCGCGCCGGTAGTCCCGTTCGCTGGGACCGCGGCCCGTGAAGAATGCGTGAGCGGTACCGGCACTGCTTCGTCGGTTGCCGGATTGAGCTTCTGCACCCCGCCGCGCAGCAGCGCGTCCAGCTGACGGTCGGTGTACAGATGATGGGTGACCTCTTCGCCGTCGAGCTTCACGGTCACCGCATCGAGCTGGAAGAATTCGCCCACGTCCATGGACAGAAAGACGGCGACCTGCGAGCTCGCCGGGAACAGCAGATCCTCTTCCAGGATCACCAGATCACGCTTGAGGCTCAGCAGTTCCTGTTTGACCGCCTGGGTCTCCGGCGAGCACCGCGTGCGTCCCGGCTCGGCGCCGGCGTGTGCGGCCATGGCCGCCGCCGTGAAACACCAGATCAGCAATGTCCTGCGCATGATCACGATCAATCCTTGTATACGTTGGCTGAGCGGTTACTCGCGAATCAACTCCCGGACCACCTCGACGTACTTGGCTTCGTCGCCGGGCTTGTAGCCGCGGTGGATGTAGCGGACCACACCGTCCCGGTCGAGGACGATGGTGCTGGGCATGGCCTCGAGCTTGTAGAGTTCACTGACCTGCTGGCCCTCATCGATGAGCACCGGGAAAGTCACGGGAATCTTGTCGATGAGTGCGCGGGCCGGCGCCTCCTCACCTTCCACATTGATGCCGAGTACGGCAAAACCGGTATCCACATAGCGCTGGTGGAGCCGGTCGAGCAGCGGCATCTCCTGGCGGCACGGTCCGGGCCGCCGGCTCGCCAGAAGTTGATGGGCGCGACCTGGCGCGATCTCATCCAGGCGCAGATTAGAGCCCTCCAGGCTCTTCAGCGTGAAGTCCGGCGCTGTGTCCTGAATGGTGACGGCACCGGCCGGCGCGGCCAGCATGGCGACGAACAGACCCGTGAGCGCGGGCCGGAGGAAAGCCCTGAGGCGGCTGCTGTCGATCATTGAGTATCTCCGCTGCATCAATTGAGTAACCGGTCCCGGCGTTCAGGCCGGGATCCGCAAGGGGCCGGAACCGCCGACTGCACGGCACCCGATACTGCTGGGACCGACGGCGCTTCCGACGCAACCTGAGTCACGGCAGACCGTGTCGAGTCGTGTCCTGGGCGGGCCGCTTCCGGCGGCCTGCTGAACTTTCTGAAGGTGAACCCTACTGGAGCGGCGGCCGGGGCGATGTGGCGGAAGTCACGTTTCCCCGCCGCCCGGAGGCAGCCCGGCGGGGAACTGAGACGTGGGTCAAAGGCCGCCGTCGGCGGCTTGCAGCAGATCCGCGGAGTAACGCAGGCGGCCGCTGGCGTCGATGATGATGGCATCGATACCGGGCATGTCGTCGATGAGTGCCAGACCGCGCTCGGGGCCGAGCACGAAGACACTGGTGGACAGGGCGTCGGTAAAGGTAGCGTCGGGGCCGAGAATGGTCACGCTCCAGGCATCCCGCGCCGAGCGTCCGGTAGCCGGGTCGAGAATATGATGATAGCGAACGCCGTCCTCCTCGAAGAAGCGCTCGTAATCGCCGGAGGTGGATACAGCGGTATCCGTCAGCGGCAGCACGGCGGCCATGGCATCCGCGTCCCGTGGATCGCGGATGCCGCGCCGCGGCTCGACACCGCGATCGCCGAGATGTCGAGATTCCGCCGGCGAACACGCTGGCCTGTCGAGCGCGGGGCAGCGGCGGCTCGATGAGCAGTACGCATAGCCCTTGGCGATGCCGCCGAGATCCACATGGACCTGGGGATGGGCATAACGCACCCGGGGGCCATCGGGGTCGAGTTCCACGTAGCGGTAGTCGATGGCTTCCACGGCCTCGTCGAAGCGCGCTGGGTCCGGACGTTTGCCGGCTCGATAGTCGTAGTAGCGACCGACGGATGCATAGGTAACGTCGAACGCGCCCTCGGTCAGCTCGGATACCCGGCGGCTGCGTTCGAGCAGGTCGTACAGCTCGGCGGACACCGGCGCCCAGCCTTGCGCGGCCTGCCGGTTGAGGGCCGACAGCTCACTGCTGTCCCGGTGGGTGCTGTAGGCATGATCGATGCGGCGCATCTCCGCCATGACCGCGTCGAGCAGGTCCTGCGCCGCTGCGGCATCGTGGTGCCACAGTTCGGCCTGCACGCGGGTGCCCATGATGTCCTGAGCATCCCGGTACCAGTCCGCGTGCACCGGCCAGGCGGCGCCCAGCACGATCACCGAGACCGCCGCGGACCAGATTGAAAAGCAGCGCTTCATGCAGCAAGCGTAGTCCGGATTGCGCAGCCGTGATGCCCGCCTAAGCCGGCTCGCACAACTCCGCCGCCAGGCTGGATATGGCCACACCGCGGCGCGCCTGACGAATGGGATTGCGGTCGTGGCCGCTGGTCACATAGCCCAGCGACAGCCCACTGGCTGGATCCACCCAGGCGAGCTGGCCGCCGGCACCGTTGTGGCCGAACGACTCCGGCGAGTTGGGGCGCCCGAAACCGCGCAGGTGCCGGTCTTCGCCGCCGGCAATGATGAGACCCAGCGCCCGGTTGGCCAGCATGCCGAACACCGGATCACGCAGGTCGCCGCTGCGCACCCGCCGGGCGCTGGCCAGCAGCGCCGGCGGCCACACCGTGGCGCCGCCCAGGCCGCCGTGCAGCAGGCCCTGATAGAACAGGGCCAGCGCCGCCGCGCTCATGATGCCGCCGCCGCCGGGGACGCCCACGGCACGGAACTCCGGCCGGTTGAAATTGAGCACGGCTTCTTCGGTCACCTCGGTTTGCGGCGGCTGGGGGATCCCCAGCTTAGCGTAATCCTCCGGGGTGGCCGGCTCTCCCACATGCGCGCACGGCACCACCCGGTGATTCTCATGCTCCGGCAGGCCCACGTAGAAGTCTTTCAGACCCAGGGGTTCCACCACGCGCCGGCGGATGAAATCGCGGAAATCCATACCGCTGCGGCGTTCGATGATCTCCGCCACGACCCACATGGTGGCCGTGGGGTGGTACTCGAAGCGGCTGCCCGGCTCCCACATCAGCCGCCACTGAGCGAAACGCTGCAACCGCCGATCCCGGTCGGGCCACTCCAGGGGACGGAACGGCGCATGGGGAAATCCCGCCGTATGGGTGAAGAGCTGCTGCACGATCACGGCGTCTTTGCCGTTGCTGGCGAACTCGGGAATGATGTCGGCCACCCGCTCGCCCTCGTCGAGCAGGCCGTCGTCCATGAGCAGCCAGGCTGCCGACGAAATAACCGCCTTGGTGGCGGAGAACACGCTGATCATGCTGTCCGCGCCGGCATCACCGAAGGTGGCGGACAGCGCCACCTGGCCGTTGCGCGCCACCGCCACCTGCACCGCCGGCAGCAGCCCCTCGTCCACTTCCCGGCGGACGCGCTCGAGAAAACCGGTGACCCGGTCCGGATTCAGACCCGCTGCCCGGGCGCGTGCCATGTCCTCTGCCGACAGCACCGAATTCGCTCCCATGAAGTCTCCCCCAATTGTTGCAGCGGGCCACCCGCCCGCTTTCGCTGGTCCGGATCATTGCAGACCAGGTCCCGCCCAGGCAAACGTTGCCGCGTCTGAGCAGTGGCAAAATCCGCTAGAATCCCTGGCTTCACGGAGGCGGAGTTGACGATGCAGCTCAGAGAGGGATTCGACGGCACCATCGGCGGCACACCGCTGATCCGCCTGCCCGGACTGTGCGCCGAAACCGGTTGCGAGATTCTCGGCAAAGCCGAATTCCTCAACCCCGGCGGCTCGGTCAAAGACCGCGCGGCGCTGTGGATGGTGCGCGAGCATGAACGCAGCGGGGCCCTGACGGCAGGCGGCACCGTGGTGGAGGGGACCGCCGGCAACACCGGCATTGGCCTGGTGCACGTCTGCAACGCCCGCGGCTATCGCTGCATCATCTATATGCCGGACAACCAGTCCCGGGAGAAAGTGGCCCTGCTCGAGACTCTGGGTGCCGAGGTCCGTCAGGTGCCTGCGGTGCCCTACAAAGATCCCATGAACTATCAGAAGCAGGCCGGCCGCTGTGCGGACAGCCTGCCGGATGCGGTGTGGGCCAATCAATTCGACAACGTGGCCAATCGCCAGGCCCACGTCGAAGGTACCGGGCCGGAAATCTGGGCGCAGACCGACGGCCGGCTGGATGCCTTCGTCGCGGCTACCGGCACCGGCGGCACCCTGGCCGGCGTGAGCCGCTACCTGAAAGGTCAGCGCGGCGACATTCGCATCGTCCTGGCGGACCCCATGGGCAGCGCCCTGTACCACTGGGTCAAGGACGGCGAAGCACGCATGAGTAAGGGGCCTTCCATCACCGAAGGCATCGGCAACTCCCGGGTCACGGCAAATCTGGCCGACACCGGGATCGACGACGCCGTGCAGGTAGGTGATCAGGACATGGTGGACATGGTTTACCGGCAGATGCACGAGGAGGGCTGGTTCTTCGGTTCGAGCACCGGCATCAATCTGTGCGCGGCGGTGGCCACGGCCCGGCAGATGGGCCCCGGCCATACCATCGTCACGGTGTTGTGCGACGGCGGCGGCCGCTACCAGTCGCGTCTGTTCAATCCGGACTTTCTCGGCGGGAAAGGGCTGCGCGTGCCCGCAGCTAACGCCCGCTGAAGGTCGGCTGGCGCTTCTCCACGAACGCCTTGGCAGCCTCCCGGTGATCTTCGGTCAGGCCGGTGTGCACGTGATGAGTCGCCTCCAGATCCAGGCACTGCAGCACATCGGCGCCCATGGCGGCCCGATTGAGATTTTCCTTCATGTAGCGGTAGGCCACCGGCGGGCCATCGGCCAGACGCCGGGCCAGAGCCAGGGTGGCGGACTCCAGTTCCGCCGCCGGTACCACCTGATTGGCGATGCCGAGGCGCAGGCACTCCTCGGCGGGCACGCGATCCGAGAGGAAATAGATCTCCCGGGCCTTGGCACTGCCCACCATGTGGGTGAGGAAGAAGGTGCCGCCGTAGTCACCACTGAAACCTACCCGGCCGAATGCCGAAGTGATGAACGCGGTATCGGCCATGATGCGCAGATCCGCTGCCAGGGCCAGAGCCATCCCGGCCCCCGCCGCCGCACCCGGCAGGCTGGCCAGAACCGGCTTGGGCATGAGGAACATACGCCCGGCGGTGGCCCGCTGATTGAGGCGCTGGGCGTGGATGCGCTCGTCCAGGGTCGCGGCCGCGCCGGCGGTAGCGCCGCTGTCGCCGCTGCCCGCCATGCCTTTCACGTCTCCCCCGGCACAGAAGGCGCCGCCGGCGCCGGTGAGCACTACACAGCGCACGCTGGGCGTACGCTCGGCATGATCGAGCGCGCGTGCCAGGGCGGCATTCATGTCGCCGGACATGGCATTGCGGGCCTCGGGGCGGTTCAGCGTCAGGACTGCGACGCCGTCTTCCTCCCAGGCCAGCAGGTGATCGCTGTCGATACCGGTGTCGATGGTGGTTCTGCTCATGACGCTCTCCCTCGCTGTTGATCGCTCACACCCGCTGATAGGGTAATCTATCAGGAAACTTCGGAGTACCGGCCCATGCTGATCGACGCCAGCACCCTGCGCGAATTCGTTGCGCGGATTTTCATCGCCGCCGGCAGTGCCGAAGCCGAAGCCCGCGCCGTGGCCGATCATCTGGTTGAGGCCAATCTCAAAGGCCATGACAGCCATGGCGTGGGCATGATCCCCGCCTACGTGGCCAACATCCGCAATGGCCTGCTGCAGCCTGCGGCCCGTGCCGACGTGGTGCGCGACAAGGGGGCCGTGCTGCTGGTGGACGGCGGCATGGGTTTCGGTCAGGTGGTGGGTCAGCAGGCCACGGACCTGGCGCTGGAGCGGGTCAGGGACACCGGCGTAGTCTGCGCCGGGGTGCGTAATTGCCATCATCTGGGCCGCATCGGCGCCTATGGCGAGCGCTGCGGCGAGGCCGGCTACGTATCTGTGCATTTCGTCAACGTGGTGGGGCATCCGCCGCAGGTGTCCCCATACGGCGGCCGCGAACGGCGCATGACCACCAATCCGTTCTGCTGTGTCGTGCCGCGTCCAGGCCGCGAACCGCTGGTTCTCGATATGGCCACCAGTGCCATTGCGCTGGGCAAGGTGCGGGTCGGCCAGTATCGAAGGGCGAAGCGGTACCCGACGGCGCCCTGCTCGACCACGAAGGGCTGCCGACCAACGATGCCGGCGTCATGTTCGGTGAACCGCTGGGCTCGCTGGGCCCTTTCGGCGGCCACAAGGGCTATGGGCTGGCGGTGATGTGCGAGTTGCTCGGTGGTGCGCTGGCCGGCGAATGGACTGCCCAGCCCGGCAACCCCCGGGACAATACCATCGTCAATCACATGCTGATGTTCGTCCTCGACCCGGCCGCATTCGGCGGCCTGCAGCGATTTCACGACGAAGTCCAGGAAATGGTGGATTATCTGCACAGCACCACCCCGGCCAGCGGCTTCGATCGGGTCCGCGTGCCCGGGGAGCCGGAGCAGGAAAGCCGGGCCGCGCGGCTGGCCGACGGCATCCCCATCGACGACAACAGCTGGAGCGGCATCATGAAGGCTGCCGGGGTGGCCGGTCTGGCCGAAGGCGAGATCGAGACACTACTTAGCTGAAGCGGCTGGTGGACCTCGAGCGCCGCTTGGGGTTAACTTGCCGGGCTATGACTACCACACCAGACAGCAGGGAACCCTCGTTGACTGCCACCGACATCAAACGCGCCGGCCTCAAGGTCACGCTGCCCAGGCTCAAGGTTCTGGAGGTGCTGGAGAATGCCGACCCGCATCACCTGAGCGCCGAGGACGTCTACAAAGCCCTGCTCGACACGGATGACTCCGTGGGTCTTGCCACCGTCTATCGCGTGCTGACCCAGTTCGAAGCCGCCGGTATCGTGCAGCGGCACAACTTTGCTGATGGCCACGCCGTCTACGAGCTCGCCCCGGACGAACATCACGACCACATGGTGGACGTGGATTCCGGGCAGGTTCTCGAGTTCGTCAACGACCGCATCGAAAAGCTGCAGCGCGAAATCGCCGCGGAGAACGGTTACGAACTGGTGGACCACGAGCTGGTGCTCTACGTGCGCAAGCGCCGGAAATAGCCGCACCGCCCGGGGCGCGGCGCAGATTCAGTCGATCTCTACCAGTTGCCGGTAGCTGCGCATGTGCCGGCGCGCGGCGAGTTCGTCGCCCAGCAACTCGAAGATCCGCGCCAGATTGAAGTGCGCGTCGGGCACGGCCGGTGCACGCAGATAGTAGTCGGCGGCAGATTCCAGCTCATTGAGCTCGTCGAACACCGTACCCAGGTTGTACAGCGCAAGCTGGTGATTGGGCACCAGGTCGAGGGCCGTCTCGTAGCGGCGCTTGGCACGCTTGAGATCGCCGTGCAGCTGCAGCAGCCGCCCCAGGTTGACGTAGGCATCGGCGTTGCGGGGATTGAGCTCAATGGACCGGGCGTAGGCGTCCATGGCCCGCGGCGAACTCACTTCCTCCAGGTCGAGACCCAGGTTGTACCAGTCGTCACTGTCCAGGGAATCCGGTTCACGGGCGATGATGTCTGCGGCGTTGTCCTCGCCGGCCAGGCGCACCACCTGCCGGGCGGGCGGTGCCTGTTCGAAGTCGAAATGGTTCTGCCCGGTTTCCGCCTCCCACAGGCGGTTGTCTTCCCGGACCAGCACGTTGTTGCCGTCGGCAAAAACGCGTACCGCGGCCAGGCCTTTGTCGTGCTGCAACCCGGAGCGCACTTTGAGCAGGGCGCGCAACGCCCGACGGCTCGACACCCGGGATTCCAGCAACCCTTTGGCGGTGCGCAGCAGCACCACGTCCTGAAAGCCGAAGCGGTATTCGCCGCGCTCACCGCGGCGCGGCGCCAGCAGGGCACGGCGGACGAAGTGACGAACCTGGGAGGGTTTCAGACCGATGAGGTCGGAGACTTCGTTCGTGGTGTAACCGCTCATGAACGGGCTCATGGACCCCACTGTGACTTCCCCGTGACTGACAGCGGCTGGCCGGCTGCTATTGGCCGAAGCCGCTTACGCGATGGCCGAAGCCGCTTACGCGATGGCGACCGCGCGCCGCCCGACCGCTGCGCGCACCGACTATAGCGTAGCCGCCGTGGGCACTCAACTCACAAGGTCTGTTTGGCCGACAGGGTGACCTCCATGCCCCGCACATCCGGGCCGCTGCGCAGGGGAAATGCCACGTCCAGATGCAGAACCAGGTCGCCGCGGGTGCGTGTGGATTCGAGCCGCAGCCCTACGCCGGCATTACTGAGCACGTCGAAGTGATCGGCGCCGCGCTCGTCCGGTACCCACGCCGGTGCCTCACCCTGGTACCAGGCGCGGCCCACATCCACGAAAGCCGCTGCCCCCAGACGGAACAGACGCCACGGGTAGAGATTGGAGTAATAACGTTCTTCCACCGTTATCAGAAAACGGCGGTCGCCGATCTGGTAGCGGTTCGGGTAACCGCGCAGGCCGTCCGAACCGCCCAGCAGGAGCTGTCGATCCAGAGTGGCATTGTGTGTCAGCGCCGCCGAGCCCTGCACCAGCAGACTCCAGGCTTCGGCCTGCTGATACCGGTAGGAGACGCCGCCCGCAGCCACCACGTTCTCGCCGCGCCGTTCATTCAGGTCGTAATAGCCGTTCAGGCGGGCCTGCACGCTCACCAGATGTTGCGGCGTCAGCCAGGCCGCATCGCTTACGCTGAAACGGCCGATGAGATGCTCCCCGGCGCCGCCGGTGGCGGAGGACGACAGGCCCAACTCGCCGTAGTAGCGCCGGCCCAGCGAGACGTCTTCAGTGCGCTGCACGTGGTCCAGGTTCATGCGTTTTTCGTGATCGTCTTCTCTGCGCTCGAAGGCCACGAACGGATAGCCGAATTCCCGGTCAGGCTGCTCCAGGGCGGGAAAGGTCTGCAACAGGCTGTCGGGCAGCTCGAAGCGCTGCTCCTCGAAGCCGTAGCCGACCAGCCATCTGTTCACGAACCGTCCTTCGAGCCCCCCGGACCAACCGCCCGCCACCCGCAGGTAGCGGGACTGGGCACTGAACTCCCAGCGCTTTTCACCCAGAAAGTACAAGCCCTCGTCACGGGTGAAGTCGTCGCCCGAGAGCACGAACGCCCGGCGCGTATCAAGAGAGAAGAACGGATAACTCACGCTGCCCTGCAAGCGCTCGCCGTCGTCATTGTCCACGACCATCAGATTCATGGCCCAGCGGCTGTCGGCCACGTTGGGATCGGTATAGGCCACGGTATAGCCGCGCCGGTCCTCGTCTTTCTGGTAGTTGAACAGAATGCCCTTGCCGGTACCGAGCACGTTGCTGTCGCTGAGCCCGAGACCCAGGGTATTCTCGCCGCCGGAGCGGGCCACGGTGACCCGCGGCGTCAACGTCCACACGTCCCGCGTGACCACGTAGACATCCAGCTCGTCGCCGCACAGTCGACGCGGAATCACCCGCGCGTCGTAGAGATACACCTTGCGCCGCAGTATCCGTTCCGCCTCCTCCAGCCGGCGCCGGTTCACCTCCTCGCCGCTGACCACCGGCAGAACGCTGCGTACCACGTTGTCGCGCGTGCGCCAGTTGTAACGGTTGGCCAGACGCTCCAGCCAGTTTTCTTCATCTTCGAAAACATTCTGGCGCACCACCGTGATCTCCCCGAGACGATAGGTTGCGCCGTCGGGCAATTCGTCCAGGGGATTGGCATTCGTATCGAACTCATAAGCGGCCAGGCCGTCAGCGTCCACTGCCGTGAGCGGCCGGCAATCCGGCTCACCGGCGGCGTGCACCAACCCCGGCAGCAGCAGGAGCACCAACCACGTACGCGCCCAACTCTCCATCACGGCCTTTTTACCGCTCAAGCACCGGCACCTTGTGCCGCTGCGGGAATCAATGCCCCGGCCAGCGCGGGCAATGCCGCCGCACAGTCGACTTCGACCTTCACGTTGAGCCAAGCGTCTGCCCGGGTAACACCCTGATTCACGGCAGCCAGCGGGATACCCAGCTCCCGCGCGCGGCGGCAGAAGCGGAAACTGGAGAACACCATCAGGGAAGACCCTACGATCAGCACCGCGTCAGCGGATTCGATGAGCGCATAAGCCTGGGCCACCCGCGGCCGCGGCACGGAATCACCGTAGAACACCACGTCGGGCTTGAGCCGTCCGCCGCAGGCAAGGCAGACGGGTACGGCGAAGGCGGACAGATCGACGGATCCGGCCAGGTCTGCGTCGCCGTCCGGCGCTGCAGCGGCGCTGACCTCGCGCAGAAACGCATTGTCCTGCTCCAGACGCTCCTGCAGCCGCCGGCGTGATGACCGTGTACCGCAGTCGAGGCAGACCACGGTTGCCAGCGATCCGTGCAGCTCCAGCACGTCCCGGTGCCCGGCCTGCTGATGCAGACCATCCACGTTCTGGGTGATCAGGCCCGCGACGATGCCGGCCTGCTCCAGTTCCGCCAGAGCCTGGTGGGCGGCATTGGGCCGCGCGCGCGCCATCACGGGCCAGCCGAGCATGCTGCGCGCCCAGTAACGCCGCCGGGCGGACTCGCTGGCGACGAAGTCCTGCATCTGCATCGGCGGCGGGCGCTTCCAGCCGCCGGCCGCGTCACGGTAGTCGCCGATGCCGGACGCCGTGCTGCAGCCTGCGCCGCTGATGACCACCACACGGCGGCCGCCATCCACCCACTCGAGCAACGGCGCCAGTGGGGACATCAGCGGCGCAGCCGATCCACGGCACGCAGCGCTGCCCGGGCAATGAGCGGCATATGACTGTTGCCCATGGGCGTCCCCGCGGCACTGTTCAGGGTCAACGCCACGGCCAGTTCCCGGGTCGGATCGCAGAACGCCCCGCTGCCGCCGTAACCGTAGTGGCCGAAGGCGGCCGGTGCGGAGCGGCCGATAGTGAACACACGGTGATAACCCAGGCGCCAGTGCATGGGAATGAACAGCACCCGGTCGCGCTTGCGGCTGCGCACCTGGGTGATCTCCCGGACGCGCTCCTCGCTCAGCAGGCGCACCCCGTCCAACTCGCCGCCGCCGGCGAGCATGGCGTACATCCGCGCCAGTGAGCGGGCGGTGAACTGGCCGTTGGCCGCAGGAATCACGGCCTGAACGGTGGCCTCGTCGTTCCAGTCGAATGGCTCACTGAACGGGTTCAGAGCCGAGCGGAATTCGCCCAGATCGACGCCCGCCATGCCGAGCCCGGTTTCCAGCCACTCCCGGGCCTTCTGCTGCCACTCCGGGACTTCGCCGGCTGGCTTCGAGACGCCATGGGTCAATTCGGCGCGCCGGTACAATTGATTGTGGGGCATACCGAAGTACATGCCGTCCAGACCCAACGGGTCGGCAAGCTCTTCCTGCAGCACGCGCTGCAGCGATCGGCCGCTGATTTCCTCGATGAGACCGCCGATGAGCCAGCCGTAGGTCAGGGCGTGATAACCGTGGCCATCCCCCGGCGCATGGACGGGCTCGGCATCGGCAATCAGCGCCTTCATATGCGCCCAGTCGAGCATTTCCGAGGGATGCTCTATCAGATCGGTAATACGATACAGGCCGGCTTCGTGACACAGCGCCTGGCGGATGGTGATGGCTTCCTTGCCGCGGCAGCCGAAGGCCGGCCAGTGCCGGGCGATGGGGTCGTCGTAGGCCGCCTTGCCCTGATCCACCAGAATGTGCAGCAGGGTAGAGAGCACGCCCTTGCCGGTGGAGAACACCGGCGCGGTGGTATCGGAGCGCCAGGGGTTGCCGGCGGCATCCTTGATGCCGCCCCAGACGTCCACCACGGGTTTGCCCAGATGATAGACGCACACGGCGGAACCGGCGTGCTGATCGCGCGGAATCTGGCGAATGAGCGCCGATGCCACATCGGCGTAATCCGGATGTACGGTACCATCGAGCATACTTGAGATTGCATCCTGATCGGGTGTGACCCGATTCTAGTGGCGGCACCGGCGCAGTGCACCACCCCCAACCAAGTATCTGGACCTGAATCGGGATTTGTGCGAATTTGCCCGGGAGGACGGGCCAAGGTACTGCATGAGCATCAACTGGAGCGACTACCGCACGGAAGCGTTTTTCGACGAGCTCATCACGCCGAAGGGCCGGGCACGCACCGGTGCCGGCAACCTCTGCCGCGTATTGAGTCAGCTCTCCGACGCCGAACTGGCGGAGCGCAAAACCGCCGCGGAGCTGGCCATCCGCGCCATGGGCATCACGTTCACCGTCTATACCGGGGAAGGCAGCGGCTCCATCGATCGCGAATGGCCGTTCGACATCATTCCGCGGCTCATCATGAAGCGGGAGTGGGACGTGGTGACCGCCGGCCTGAAGCAGCGGGTAGATGCCCTGAATCGCTTCATCGACGACATCTACCACGACCAGCACATTCTCGCCGACGAGGTGCTGCCGGCGGAATACATCGCCAAATCCAGGGAATTCCGCCCGGAATGCGTGGGCGTCTCGCCGCCGCACGGCATCTGGGCGCATATCTGCGGTACGGATCTGGTGCGCGATGCGGACGGGCGCTTCTATGTACTCGAGGACAACCTGCGCGTCCCCTCCGGCGTCTCGTACATGCTCGAGAATCGCGAGGTGATGAAACGCGTGTTCCCGGAACTGTTCGAGGAATACGTCATCCATCCCATCGATGACTATGCCGACCGGCTGGCCGAGACCCTGCGCTCGCTGACTGACAAGAAGGCACCGCAGATCGCCGTGCTGACGCCGGGCATCTACAACTCCGCCTATTTCGAGCACGCCTACCTGGCCAATGCCATGTCGGCCCAGCTCGTGCAGGGCTCCGACCTCATGGTGGGCCGCGACAATCGGGTGTACATGCGCACCATCGACGGTCTCATCGAGGTCGACGTGATCTACCGGCGCATCGACGATCTGTTCATCGACCCGGAAGTCTTCCATGCGGATTCCGCCCTCGGCGTCCCGGGCCTGATGCGTGCCTGGCGTGCCGGCAACGTAGCGCTGGCGAACGCCCCGGGCTGCGGCGTCGCCGATGACAAAGTCATATATACCTATGTGCCGGATATCATCCGTTATTATCTGAACGAGGAGCCGCTGCTGCCCAACGTGCCGTCATATCGCTGCGTGGACAAAACGCAACGCGACTACGTACTGGACAACCTGGACAAGCTGGTGGTGAAACCGGCCAACGAATCCGGCGGCTACGGCATGCTCATCGGCCCCAAAGCCAGCAAAGCGGAACGGGACAAGTTCGCCCGGCAGATTCTGGCCAACCCGCGCAACTACATGGCTCAGCCCATGCTGCTGCTGTCCACGGCTCCGACCCTGGTGAACAGTCATGCGGAACCACGCCACCTGGATCTGCGGCCATTCATCCTGTCCGGGGCGCGCACCTACGTCACCACCGGCGGCTTGACGCGGGTGGCATTGCGCAAGGGTTCCACCGTGGTCAATTCATCTCAGGGGGGCGGCAGCAAGGATACCTGGGTGGTGGATCTGGAATGACAGCGCACACGCTATCCAGCACCGCACAGCGCAGCTACTGGCTGGGCCGCTATCTGGAACGGACCGAGACTTCGGCCCGGCTGGTGACGGTGCACGCCAACCTGCTCATCGACATGCCCACCCGCATGCCCCTGGGTTGGCGTCCGCTGGTGGCCATCACCGGCAGCGCGGACCACTACGACGAGCTGTTCGACGATACGTTGGAGCGCTCCGTGTGCCGCTTCCTGATCAACGATCAGCGCAATCCGGGATCGCTGATCAGAAGCCTCAGCTGGGCCAAAGAGAATGCCCGCACCCTGCGCGGCATCATTCCGCGGCCAGCGTTCGAGTTCATCAACGAGGCCTATCTGTACGCCCGCGAAAACCTTACGGAACCGCTGTCGCGTACACGGCGTATTTCCGGGCTCAACAAAATCACCGAGTACATCCAGCAGGTGGACGGCTACATGTCGGCCAATATGCTGCACGATTCGCACTGGAACTTCCTGCGCATCGGCCACTTCATCGAGCGCGCCGACATGACCACGCGCCTGATCGACGCCGGCACCGGCACGTTCTGGGATTCCGCCGCCGAACTCGAACCCTTTGCGGACATCCAGTGGCGCAGCGTGCTGCGCGCTCTCTATGCGCTGCAGAGCTACAACACCTCCATGGGAGAACCCATCACCCAGGGCCCCGTCATCGATTTCCTGATGAACGACCCGCGTCTGCCCCGGTCGGTTGCCTATGGGCTGAATTCTCTGCGCAACAATCTGCGTTCCCTGCCGCGTCACGACAAGCCGCTGCGCGCGGTCAACCGGATTCGCCGGGAGATCGCCGGCACCAGTGTTCGCGACATGAACGCCAACGACATTTCCGATTTTCTTGATCAATGCCAGGTGCGCTTGAACCTGGTTCACGAAGAGATCCACCGGACGTATTTCGACTTCCGCCCGCGCCGCAAACGCCGGCGGAGTCAGTAAAGGATGCGGCAGCAAGCCGGCACTGTGCCGGCCGTGCTCCGTGGTCTGCGTATCTACGTACTGCCCGGCGCCATCCTGCAGTCGGTGAACATCGCCGGCGGCTACGGGCGCATCGCCTGGGGATATCTGGTGGTCTTTCTCATCCCGTTATTCACCGTGGGCATGTACCGGCTGCTGCACGCGGGCTTCAGGTAGCAGCAATCGCCCCTTCTGCGCGCGCCGCGATGCCGGTATCCTGACCACTGGAGGCGCCATGCGATATCTGCTTCAGCTACTCATTCCGCTGCTCATCTTTGCCGGCGTGGTCTATCTGCTGACCCGCCGGCGCAAGCAGCCGCCCACCGAAACGGGGGCGCAGCCGGAAGAAGGTTCCGACACCCCCGCTTTCCTCACTATCCTGGCGATCAGCGCCGTGGTGGCGCTGGGCACGGCCTACGCGCTGATCACCCTGTGGGAATAGCCGGGTGACCATCACCGTCAGCACCCACGCAAACGGTTTCGGCGCCGCCATTACCGGCGTCGACCTGTCCAGACCATTGAGCGATCGGCAGGTGGACGCAATCCGCGCCGCCTGGCTGGCCCATCAGGTGGTGTACTTTCCCGACCAGCCGATGGAACACAGCGATCTGGAGCGTTTCACGCAATACATTGGCGACTGGGGCCACGATCCCTACGTGGCCCCCATCGATGGGCATCCGCATATTCTCGAAGTGCGGCGCAACCCCGACGAGCCGGTGGCACCGTTCGGCGGCGCCTGGCATTCGGACTGGTCGTTTCAGGCTGCCCCGCCAGCGGCGACGATTCTGCACGGCAAGGAGATTCCGCCGGTGGGCGGCGACACCTGGTATGCGGACGGCTATGCTGCCTACGATGTCCTGAGCGACGCCGACAAGCACGACCTGGCAGACCTGACCGCCTTGCACAGCGCGCGCCGACCCTACAGCCACGAAGGCTACCAGGCCGGCCGCGGCGACGAGCGCAGCATGAAGATCCTGCCCAGCGAGAGCGCCTACGAGATTCAGGAACACCCGCTCATTCGCACCCATCCGGAAACCGGCCGCAAAGTCCTCTGGGTGAACGCGGTGTACACGGTGGGAATCAAGGACATGGACGACGAGGCGGCCACCGCGCTGGTCAAGCGTCTGTGCCGGCATGCCACCGAAGAACGGTTCGTCTACAAGCATCGCTGGGCAAGGAACATGCTGACCATGTGGGACAACCGCTCGGTCCAGCACTGTGCCCAGGGCGGCTACGACGGACATCTGCGGGTCATGCACCGAACTACAGTGGCAGGCGATCGGCCGCGGTGATGTCTACCGCCTTCGCCCTGCACCCCCGGCTGGCCGCCGACTGTGCCGTTGTGGGCGACCTGGAAGTATGCCGGCTGCTGGCCATGAACGACGCCCGCTTTCCCTGGTGCATTCTGGTGCCGCGCCGCAGCGGGCTCACGGAGTTACACCAACTCGACGGCGCTGACCGGCCGGCCCTGTTCGCCGAGATCGACGCCGTCTCCCAGGCGCTGCTGGCCGAGCCAGGCATTCGCAAGATCAACATCGGCGCCCTGGGCAATATGGTGGAACAGCTGCACATTCACGTGGTGGGCCGCCGCCCTGACGATGCAGCCTGGCCGGGGCCGGTGTGGGGCTCAGGCAGCGCCGAGCCCTACCCGCCGGCGCAACTCCAGACCCTGACGCATCGGCTGCAGGCCCTGGTGCCGATTAAATCACCAGACGCATAGCGCAGCGCCGCCTGCCATCTACATCCGCTCGAGGATCGTTGCCGTGCCCATGCCGCCGCCGGTGCACATGGCCACCAGGGCCGTGGACTTGTCCAGACGCTCCAGGGTATCCACCGCGGTACCGATGAGCATGCCGCCGGTGGCGCCGATGGGGTGCCCCAGGGCAATGGCGCCGCCATCCACGTTCACCACGTCCGGGGACACGTCCATGTCCTTCATGAACTTCAGCACCACTGCAGCGAAGGCTTCGTTGATCTCCCACAGATCGATGTCCGATCGGGTCATGCCGGCCTTGTCCAGACAGCGCTGCGCCGCCGGACCCGGCGCGGTGAGCATGATCAACGGTTCCGTGCCGGCCGTGGCGGTCATGCGCAGCCGTGCCCGCGGCTTCAGTCCATGGGCTTTCGCATAATCGGGGCTGACCACCAGCACCGCGCTGGCGCCGTCCACCACCCCCGACGAGTTGCCGGCATGGTGCACGTGCACGACCTTGTCGATATCGGGGTAGCGGTCTTTCGCCATGGCGTCGAACGGCTTCGGGTAGCCGTCTACCTGGGCGCTGCCCATGGACTCGAACGACGGCTTCAGCCCCTCCAGGCTTTCCAGTGTGGTACCCGGGCGCGGATGCTCGTCACGGTCGAGGGCCAGCGAACCATCGTCGCTGTAGATGGGTACGAGAGCGTCCTTGAAGCGTCCGTCTTCGATGGCGGCCAGAGCCCGTGACTGGCTCTCTACGGCGTAGCGGTCCACGTCCTCGCGGCTGAAGCCTTCGATGGTGGCGATGAGATCGGCCGAAATACCCTGAGGGACCTGTGGATGCAGGGCCAGCAGGTGCTCGTTGTTGGCGTGAAAACCGTTGGCGTGCAGCGGCGAATAGCGCGACATGAATTCCACACCGCCGGCTACCACTGCTTCCTGCTGCCCGGACATGACCCCCATGGCGGCGAAATTCACCGCCTGCTGACCGCTGCCGCAGAAGCGATGCAGGGTGACGCCGGTCACCGAGATGGGCCAGCCGGCATCGAGCACGGACATACGAGCGATGTCGTGGGCGTGATCGCCGCTGCCGGCCCCACAGCCGGCCACCACGTCTTCGATGTCGGCGGGATCGAAACCCACCTTATCCTTCAGGCCGTTGAGCACCTGGGCCATACAGCGTTGCGGATGAATGTGGCTGAGGCTGCCCACTCCGGGCTTGCCGCGCCCGCGCGGCGAGCGTACGGCGTCGATGATCCAGGCTTCACGCATGATGAGTTCCCCCGACTGAGATCCGATTTAATTGAAACGGATTTTACCCAGTGCCGGCTCGGCGGGTCCAATGGCCAGCGGCGGGCAGTCTACCGGACGGACACGGCGGGTTCGGCCGTCGGTGGATCCATCAGCTCCACCGACCCGGTCAGCCAGGCGTGCACGATGATCCTGCCGGGGACCAGCAACCCGTTCACCCGGGTGAGTTGCAGCTCGATCTCGTAGGAATCGTCATCCTCGTCGGTGACGCGGTAGCGGCAGGTTTCCGCATCGTGTTCCAGTCGTTCCAGCCGATAGAGGTAGCGGCCCGTATGCAGCAGGTGATCTTCCTCGCACCGGGGCGACACGAACAGGGCGCTGAGCACATCGTGGCCGTCCGGCGCTTCGCGCTCGGGACGCTGTTTGCCGTTCTTGGTGACGTGCAGCGTACCATCCCGTACGGCCACATCGCGTACTTTGCTGCGATTCCGCTCGGTGTAGTAGAAGGCCTCCGGGCTGCTGCCGGCATCGTCGAGCACACCGCGGGCGGCGAAGCGGTTGTGCCACTTGCTGAAGTGCTTGAGCACACCGATGGACCGGGCATCACCCACCACCTGATAGCGGTCACCCACCATGGCTACCGTGATCGTGGCATCACCCACCAGCGCGCCTGCTACGTAGGCGTTGTAACGCAGCGTCACGTCCCTGGCCGGGTCGTCCGCAGCATCGGCTGCCCAGGCACCGAACGCTGCGGTGAGCAGCCAGATGGGCAAAAGGTTCCAGCACATGACCGCCATAGTAAGGTCTCCACCTGAACGCCCGCTGACCGGCAGTCGGTCTACACCTCGATCGCGCCCGCGCTACGCTGCCGCCGGGCGTGTCTCGCCCGGCGCATCGAAGACCAGGCACGGCCAGCCCCGGGAACGGGCCAGACGGGCCATGGACGTCCTCGGGTTGACCACCACAGGACGCCCCACCGCTTCCAGCAGAGGCAGATCGTCACTGCTGTCGGAATAGAAGAACGCATTCTCGATGCTGGCGCTGCGCTGATGCAGCAGATGCTCCACGGCATTCAGTTTGCCGACGCCGAAACACGGCCAAGCCTTGCCTGTAACATAACCGTCGACGCTCTCCAGTTCCGTGCAGCACAGTGAATCAACCTGCAGTTCGCGGGCTACCGGTTCCGCCTGAAAGCGAGTGGCTGAGGTCACCATGACGATGTGGTGGCCCTGACTTCGATGCGTGTCGATCAACGTCCTGGCCTGCGGATAGATCCAGCCCTGCAACCGATGGCGGAAGGCCCGCTCACCGAGATCCGCCAGGGCCTGTTCCGATTCACCCGCCAGATCCCGCACCGTCGTCGTCAGCAGGTCGTGATAGTCGGCGCGGCCCAGCCCGTAGCCCAGCAGCACGCCCGCAGAGGACAACGTGCGGCGCAGCGGCACCAAACCGCTGCGCATGCGTTCCCACGCCAGTGCCATGACCGAATAGCCGGCAATGAGCGTTCTGTCGAGGTCGAAACAGGCCACCACATCACTGCGGCGCTCCTGCCGGGCCAGGTTCGCCAGGTAATTATCGACGTCAGTGCGTACTACGTCGCTGCCGCGCCGCAACCGGACCCGCAGACTCACGAGGTCTGAGTCAACACCGGGAAAGGCCTGAGGCCGCCGGGGTGGCATGTCTGCATCCAAAGCTCCTACCAGGCCAGAGGTCTACCGAGTATGCGAAGGGTAAGACCCCGGGCGCCGGCGATCAAACGTCCTCCGCAGGATCAGCGTATCCGGCCGAGCCGTACGGTGACAGCCCCACCCCGCGGCAAAGGCTGGAAATCCGCCGTCAGCGTGTTCCCTCGAGCATCGTTCCGGCCGGCCTCCTGAAAAGCACCGGCCACGAAGGCGGCGATGAATCGGCCCAACGCATAACCGGCCAGTACGTCACTGGCATGATGCCGCCGTGCTTCCACCCGCGCCCAGGCGGTGCCCGCAGCAAGCCCGTGCAGACCCACACGGACCGGCACGCTCAACCGCGCCGGCAGATTCATGGCCGCCACATTGCGCCCCGCCAGGGTGGCAGCGGCGGCGGCGCTGCCGGCATGGCCGGAAGGGAAGCTCCGCGTATCGCTGTCATCCGGGCGCCGGCGGCCGACGGCTTCCTTGAGGCCGTAGGTGGCAGCCCGTTCGAGGAGCAGTGCCGACGCTCCGACACCGAGACGGCGCAGCAGGGGATCCGCCGGGTCGCCGTCCGGCTGCGGCAGCGTGCTGAGGAGCCAGGCGGCGTTGCTGGCCAGACGCAGGTCGTCGCTCCAGGCTTCGGCACGGCTGCCGAACAGGGGCCGCTCATCCGCGGCCCAGTCGGAGACGTCCTCGTCCCAATCATCGACCTGCAGCAGGGCCGCCCCGGCCAGCGGCGCCCAGGTTGCCGGAGACCGGGCCGCAGCAACGGCCGCCTCACGCGCTTCGAGCGCAGACGGCCAGCGCATTCCCCAGGCGCCGGGGGGACTCTGTCCGGCGCAGCCGGCCAGCAGCAGCACGGTCAGGCATACCAGGCTGCCGCGGCAGACCATCAGTCCTCCGGTTCGCCGGAGCCGTCCTCGGCTTGCCCAAGCAGGGCCGCTGCATCGAGCAGAATCCGCTCGGCCACGTGAGCAGCCAGCTCGAAGTAGCCGTCCCGGCGCTCGGAGCGCACCTGATACGGCGCCTGGTCACCGCCGCCGAACAGACGCAGTTCGAAGGTTCCGTCAGCATCGGTGATTCGCAGGCTGGCCACGGGCTCGGCAGCCTCGCCGGGGGCCTCAGCTATCCCGGTAACGCGAAGCTGCTGCAGGCGGCGGACCAGCTCAGCCGCTGCGTCCTGATCGGCGGCGACCTCATCCACCAGCCAGCCGGTTTCACCGCTGTGCAGGGTCCAGGCGCCGGCACGCACCACCGCCGAAATCTCACCGCGCGGCTGCAGCAGGGTTTTGTCCAGCCACTCGCCGGCGCCCGCCGGAACCTGGTAGTTGGCCAGGTCCACAGGGTAGACCGCGCTGTCGCCGGCGCGGCGGGCGTGGACCTGCTGATAGCCGGGCGAGGTACCCAGGTAGAGATCCGCCACGGTGGTGTCATCGGCCCTCAGAACGAGCCGGCGCTGGTGCTGGTCATCGGCCACTTCGAAGCGCTCGATGGCAGCGGCGCTGGTCGCCACCGGCCAGGGCGCCTGCAGCCCGGCCAGCTTGCTCAGTACGTCGCTGATCCGGGCAGCATCCGCCGGCAGGCCGTCCGGCAGGCGCCAGCCGTCTTCGTCCCGGCTCAGCGTCAGCGTCTGACCATCCGCGCCATCGCTGATGCTGATTTCATCGACGGCGTCCGCGGTGAAATCCAGCAGCGGCCCCTGACGCGCTTCCCCGTAGCCGCTGTCCAGCAGAAACACGCCTGCGATGATGACGAGCTGTACGGCCAGCAGGCCGCTCAGCAGATTGATCCGTCCATTCATGCCGAACCCTCCGCAAGCCACGAGCGATACAAGTGCTCGTCACGTTTCACGCGCCGCCGATGCCAGAGGAAGACCAGGGCGATGCCGCCCAGGGCCAGGGCGTAGTTGAGTGCCTCGACGCCGGCCTGCTGCGTTTCGTCCATGGGCGGCAGGGTGCGGTTGAAGTGCCCGCGGGAGCGGATGTCGAGGAGGCTGCGGTCTTCCAGCGCATAGTCCGTCACATTGGCCATAAGCTCCAGACTGTTGGTGTAGATCGTGCCCTCGGCCGAGCCGATCACCTGCAGTATCTGGTCGGCTAGAAAGTCATTGGAGCCGAAGACGAACAGGCGGGCAGACTCGGGGGACCGCTCGATAACGCTGGTCACCACCCCCAGTTCGTCGGCTGTGTCGGGTGACCCGGCGTCCTCCTCGTCGAGGGTCGCCGCCTCGATGGAAGTCTCGTCCCCGGTAGCGGATTCGCTGCGGTCGAGCAACGGCGACGACTGGCCGGCAAACGCGGATTCGAAACGCCCTTCCAGGAGCAGGCCCACGGTGTGTGAGCTCAGCTCGCCCTGGGGCTCGAAGCCCGACAGCCCCGACTCGGTGACGCGGGGCATGACGTCGGGGTCCGTGGAGATCCAGCTTTCCGGCGAGCTGCGCAGCAGCGCCACGGCGGAAGTGGCGGCATCGTCCCCCAGAACCATCTCCAGAGGCGACGCCCAGGCCAGAGTCACCTGGGGGAGACTGCCGGTAACCGGCATATCTTCGTTGAGTCCCGGCGGACGGATGTCGAGGAAGTAGGGATAGTCCAGCATGACCATCTCCTGGAAACTGAATCCGCCCGCCTGGCGCGTCACCGGGGCGGGGAAAGCGGCGTTCTGCCGATCCATCACCATACCCTCGGCGATGTTCACGCCGTGATGAGCCAGCCAATCCTCGAGCCCGGAATCGCGGGGGTCCGCGCTGATGGCACGCTGGGTGAAACTGGCTGAATAACCGCCGGTGGCCAGCACCACGGTGCCGCCCTTCATGAGGAACTGATCGACAGCGAAGCGCTGCCGCTCATCGAATCCCTCGGGATCCACGACCATCAGCAGTTCCGCCTCTTCGGGCACCGTGCCGTCGGCCAGCGCGGCGTCGATGACGTTGAAGTCCTGGCGTAGAAATTCCCGCAGCTCCCGGAAGCTGTTGCCCGGCGGCGGCTGCTGCATGCCCATCATCGGCGGCGGAGATTCCGGCACGGACAGCGCCACGGTCTTCATCAAACCGGTGGCGAATCGCTCCAGGCCGTTCTCGATGGCACGCCTGGTGGCTTCCACCGACAGCGCCTCCGGCAGCGGCACCTGCAACAGCCTGTCGCCGTCGGTCAGGGTCAGATAAAAATAGAAGGTATTGCTGTCGAACAGGCTCGTGGCCATGGGCTGCAGCCCGTATTCCTGCTGGATCTCGGCAGCCAGACTGCCGTCCCCGGCCTGAGGATCGAGGATCTCTGCGGAGAATTTCTCACCACCCCGGGCCGCAAGATCTTCGAGCACCGTCTGCAGCACACTGCGGTAGTCTGCCAATGCCGGCGGCAGCACCTGATCACTGGACAGGTAGCCGACAAAGCGCACGGGCCGGCGCAGGTTGTCGAAGATGCTGCCGCCGCCCTGGAAGCCGTAGAGGACCTTCTTGATCGTCCGGGTGATGTCGTATTCCGGGTTGCGCAGGCGCACGTCGAGATCCTGCTCGCCGGCCACTTTGACCTCGATGAGATCGCGGAACGACAACACCTCGTACTCATCGCCGTAGCTCACCAGCACGTCGAAGTAGGAATTCACCAGGCTCGACTGATAGCGGTCGGACACCTGGAACGGCACCGGGCGGATCCCGTATTTACTGTTCGCCTCTTCTTCCAGCTCCGGGTTCCGGGCCGGGTCGATGACCTCCACCCGCACGTTGTCGCCGCCCACCACCGCGTACTCGTTGAGCAGGTCGCGCATCTGCGGCACCAGCGGCGCCAGCAGCGGATGGGTCTGATTGCTGAAGTAGCCGCGGATCAGCAGCGGCTCCTGAAGTTGCGCCAGGTAACTGCGCGTGGCATCCGAGATGGAGTAGATGTTGCCCTCCGTGACATCGGCGCGCAGGGCCGTAAGCTGAGCCAGCCAGACGTTGGCCGCCAGCAGGTTGGTTACCAGCAGCAGCGTGCCCAGCATCCAGCCGCGGTGACGCGCCCCGGCCCCGTCGCGGGCCCAGCGCTGCACTTCCAGGGCGTAGACGTTCAAGGCCAGGAACACACCCATCAGCGACAGGTAGTAGTAGAGGTCCCGGACGTCGAGCACCCCGCGGGTGATGGATTCAAACCGTGCACCGGTGCCCACCCCGCGCATGAGCTCTGCCGCTGTGCCGCCCACCAGGTTGGTAAGCAGCGGGCTGCCGATCAGATAGAACGCTCCGGCCACGAACGAAGCGAGAATCAGACTGACGATCTGGCTGTCGGTGCGGGCGCTGACGAACAGCCCGATGGCCAGGTAGGCGCCGCCGAGCAGCATGGCTGCCAGGTAGCCGGCGAGCACGGGGCCCCAGTCCAGATTGGCCACCAGCGACACGGTGACCGGCAACGGCAGGGTGAGGACCAGCGCGATGGCCAGCAGCATCCAGCAGGCGAGAAACTTACCGAACACGAACTCCCAGCCGCTCACCGGCAACGTGGCGACGAATTCCAGGGTGCCGGTGCGCCGCTCCTCGCTCCACATGCGCATGGTCAGAGCCGCGCACAGGAAGATGAGCAGCACCGGCATCCACTCGAACATGGGCCGGACGTCGGCCACATTGCGGGCGAAGTACGCCTCCACCCAGAAGAACACGAACAGGGTGACGGCGAGAAAGGCCAGCAGAAACAGATAGCCGATGGGTGAGGCGAAGAAGAGATTGAGTTCCTTGCGGGCGATCCGCCGGATGACATCAAGCCGCATCTGCTGCCTCCCCGGCGCCATCGGTACCAGCGCCTGCGGCCATCTCATTGACTTCCCGGAACACCGACTCCAGGTCACGCTGCGCCGACGCCAGGGCGTACAGCGGCAGACCCTGCCCCACCAGAATTCCGGCGACCTGCTGCGCCACGGCGTCCGGGTCGCCTGCGGTTTCCAGCTCCCAGGTTCCCGGACCCGTCCGATGAGCGGCGCCGACACCGTCGACCTGCTTCAGCAGCTCCGCCACATCGGCCTGTGGGTCGGTGCGCACCTGCAGTCGATTGCCGGCCCGCAGGTCGTCGAGCCGCTCGTCCACGGCCAGCACGCCGTTACGCAGAATCAGGGCCCGATCGCACAGGGCATTCACCTCCTGCATGATGTGGGTGGACAGGATCACCGTGGCCCGTTCCGACAACCGCTTGATCAACGCGCGCATGTGCTGGGTCTGGCCCGGATCCAAGCCATTGGTGGGTTCGTCCAGAATGAGAAAGCGGGGTTCGTGGAGGATGGCCTGCGCCACACCGAGGCGCTGCTTGTAGCCACGCGACAGGGTGGCGATGGGATCCAGCGCTTTGACCTGCAGCTCCGTCGCCTCGATGGCCTGACGTACCGCCGGTACCGGCGAAATTCCGCGCAGCTCGGCGGTATAGGCCAGATAGTCCGCCACCGACAGCTCCGGATACAGCGGCAGATTCTCCGGCAGGTAGCCGATCTGGCGCTGCACGTCCTGACGGTTGGCTTCGACCGTGGCCCCGTCCACCCGGACCCTGCCGGCGCTCGGTTCCAGATAGCCCGTGAGCATCTTCATGATGGTGGTTTTGCCGGCGCCGTTGTGGCCGAGAAGCCCGACGATCTCACCGTGGTCGATTGCGAAGGAAACGTCGTCTACCGCCACGAAATCACCGTAGCGGCGGCTCAAATGCTCTGCCTCGATCATGCCTCGCCACTCTCCAGCTTGCACAACGCCGCCACCATAAGGTCCCATCCGGAAAATTCAACCCAGCTGGAAGCCCGGCTGGAAGTCCAGCTGGAAGCCCGGCTCAGACGATGCGCACGCCGGCGATCCAGGGGTGCGCCCAGAAGACCAGCACGTAGCCCACCGCCCCCGCCGCCGCGGGCATGATCAGTTCCCGCCAGGCCAGACGATTACGGCCACCGAGAATGGCGGCGAACGGCAGGTTGGAGGTCACCGCGGCATAGGGCTGCCAGTCGTCACCCAGCCTGGCCGCTTTCTTACGGTCGATGAGCACGCTGCCCGCCAGCCCGAGGACCATGAACGTGGCGAAGAACACCACCGAAACCTGATCACCATTGGCGAGGAGATGGGAAAACGCCCACAGGACCACGGCCCATTGAAACGGGTGGCGGGTGATACGGGTGACACCCCGGGCCGGTTCATCCTGCGGCCCTTCGCGCAGAGACCCCTCCATGCCGACCGCCGTGGGATTTCGCACCATAAAGCCGCCGAGCAGCAGAATCATGGCTACCGGCATGATCAACTTGGCAGCCAGGTACAGGGCCGGAGACGGCGACCAGAAATAGTCGTAGCGCGGTACCGCCGCATAGATCCAGATCAGATAACCCAGGGTCACCGCAGCCACCAGGGAGTAAGCCGCCAGATAACCGTTCTCGCCCAGCATGGCCACCAGCCGGGCGCGCAGCGTCGTGCTGCTGATCCCCAGGTGGGTGGCCAGAAACAGCATCGACGCCAGCAGCATCACCCACATGTCGATTCACCACCCGCCGTGAATAAGCGTCTATCATAGCGGACCGCCCGACACTCTGCCCAAGCTCCATCACTCCAGCCGGAAAGCAGCCCCAGACGTGTAAATATGCGCAGGCGCACTCAGTTCACATCTAAAGCGAGTCAATGACCTTCGCATATACGGGGTTCGCCCCAGCGATGCGATCCAGCTCATCGGATCGACTCGACTCCCTGAGATAGCGGAAATATGTCTCCAATGCGGTTCGTAAAGCCAGGTCGCCGAGCTCCGGGAAAGTCACAGCTATGTCGTCCAGTTTATCCCAACTGGCCTTGGCACTTTCAGAGTCGTCCCGCAACCATGCCTGTATCGCGAGTTCTGCGTATATCCGGACAAGGTCCACAGAATCTTCAGGCAGGTAGCGGAGCGCATGAGCAAGCGCTGATTCAGCCACTTCCTCGGCCCGACCAAGCTGGCTCGCCAGACGCTCAGTGGCTGCGAGCCCCACGTAGGCCTTGATCAGGATAACCGGCCCGCCAGTCTGTTCGGCAGGATCGCGTACTATCTCTATGGCCCGCTCGTACAACGCTCGGGCCCCCTGGAGATCGCCAGTCTCGCGGCGAAACGCTGCCAAAGAGGATAGCGGTTCCGCTAACAGATGACTGTCCGACCCTTGCACTTCCTCCAGGACACCGATCGATTCAGCCATCAGCGCGGCAGCTCGGTCTGGATTCCCCAACCGGCCCTCCATATTCGCCACGCCTACAAGGTAGTCTCCATACCTACGGGAGGAGGTTCCGTAGACGCGGCGGATAACTGCGAGCGCTTTCACATAATAATCCCGCGCCTCGGCAAACTGATTCTGCCATTCGTGGTGCACACCCAGTGACTGATAGACCGCACCGGTCATGGCATCGTCATCCCCCAGCCGTTCCTCAGCGACGCTCACAGCGTCGCCATAGGCCGCGGCAGCCAGGTCGTAGCGTCGCTGCTCATCGCGAAGGATTGCCAGGCTCCGTAGCGCCCAGACGTGCTCCCGAGGGCTGGCGGACAGCGCCCCGTCGAACTCAAGAGCCCTCAGTAACCACCCTTCGGCTTCATTCCTTCGTCCGAGAGACCGAAGATCGTTGGCAAGGGAAACGGCGACGTTCAAGCGCCGGCCATCGTACTGTTCGGGGGGTGCTTCCTCGGCTGATGCAAGCCGGTTCCATCGCTGCTGATTTATGCGCACAGCCTTCTCGTAACGCCCTGCCCGGCTATGCAGTGTGCTCAGAGCCGAATCAATGTCGTCCAGCAGAAGGGGCTCCGACGACAGTCCCGCGACATGAATGCGGTCGAGCAGATCAAGTGCCATGGAGTCCTTGTCCAGCACAGCGTATATTCTCGCAAACTCTCTCAACGCTCTCGCCTGCACTACAGAGTTGTCGGGCAGATCGTCAAGTGCTCTTTGCGCCCCCGTCGTGAGCAACTCTTCTGCACTGATCTCGCCTAATGGGCGGGAATCTGCGTTGAAGGTGGTAAAAACCTGTCTAAACAGGTCCACGGTGGCGGCTCTCTCACTTTCGGCTTTCCGAGCCGCAGCAGCTTCATGTTGCGCCAGCAGCGCTTGCTGCTGGGCGGTGTCACGTGCTCGAGCAATGCTCGTCACGTACCAGATTGTCGCTGCGCTTAGCAGTATCACCGCCGCAGTAGCGACAGACGTCAGCGGCAGGTTTCGAGCCACAAACTTCTTCAATCGGTACAGCGGATCGTTGCCCACAGCGCGCACGGGGCGACCGTTCAGAAAGTTTTCCAGATCATCGCGGAGTGCCAGGGCGCTCTGGTATCGATCAGACGGCGCATTACGTAGCGCCTGTTCAACAATCCGAGCGAGATCTCTGGGCAGCTTACGTTGGTGAAGCGGACGGAAGTCACCAGGCTTGTCGGCCAGCGCCCGGCGAATCGACGTGCCCGCACTGCTGCCTTCACGAAAGGGCGAGCCGCACAGCAGCTCGAACATCACGAGTCCGATCTGATAGACATCGGAGGAGATGGTGATCGTGTCACCGCGCAGTTGCTCCGGACTGGCGTATCTCGGCGTCATGGGCGTTGCGCCAATAGTTTCGTTAAAGCCGCTTCCAAGATACTTCGCAATGCCGAAATCGACGAGCTTCGGATGCCCGGCAGAATCTATCAGGATATTGGATGGCTTGATGTCACGGTGCACCACCATCCGAGCATGCGAGTAGGCAACCGCTTCACAAACCCGGGACATCATTGCCACGATCTCCTGGGCCTTGAGGCCCCGGGACTGACAATACAAATCGATGGGCTCGCCATCGATGAACTCCATGACGATATAAGGTACACCTTCTTCGGTGATACCCGCGTCATAGAGGTGGGCAATGTTGGGGTGATTGAACTCCGCAAGCAGCGATTGCTCGATGATGAATCGTTGTCGCATCTCATCGCCGAGACTACCGGCACCGGAAACCTTGATCGCCACATCTCTATGGAAGCGACCGTCGATTCTACGACCTAGGTAGACCTCGCCCATGCCTCCCGTTGCCCGCAGCTCGCCGACACCATAGCTACCGATCACCTGGCCGGTAAGGCGCCCCCTGGGGGTTTCCAGAATCTTCTGAAAGATCGATAGACCCCCGCCGGGTTCCAGCAGATCGTTGAAATCAAGCGCATTTGCCATTGAGCGGGGCCCGCGGTTTCGAGCGAGCAATAGAGATTACCGCCAGCTACTAAGCTGCTCAAGGCGGTACTCGAGCTTCCTTGTTTCACCGCCAAGGCACGATAGGAGCGCAGCTTCGGAGTAAGTCACCAGTTCGCTCTCGCGCTTCTGGGCCGCCGCGAAGCACGCCTCGTCCACGATCGCTTGACGTATGATCGTCGCCGCCAGCGCGGCGGCGCCAAGCGTGTCCAGGCGCCCGGTGCGCCATGGCCTTGAGTTCCGGATAGATCAGCCGGGTCAGTTGGTCAAGCGCAGAGGTCTAACCGTTCCGTATGCGCTGGGCATTGGGTGATCTCCGAAGCCATGAGGACTGGATAGCTCGCCTAGGCGGATCTCATTACCTTATCATGACGCGGTCCAGATGCTTGCGCGACGCGTACCTTTGAAGCATCTTGCGGCGCTCGTAACGGGGAGGTAGAAATGAAAGAGATTGCAGGGCGAACGGCCTTCGTCACCGGCGGTGCCAGCGGCATGGGGCTGGCCATGGTGCGCACATTCGCCGCCGCCGGCATGAACGTGGCCGTGGCTGACATCGAAAAACAGGCTCTGGAACGGGTAGCGGAGGAGTTCGCCGGCAGCAACGGCACCGTGATCACCCTGCCCCTGGATGTCACCGATCGGGCTGCCATGGAGCAGGCTGCAGATGCCACCGAGGAAGCCTTCGGCAAGGTGCACGTGGTCTGCAACAACGCCGGCGTGGCGGTGGGCGGCAACGTGGACACCATGAGCTATGCGGACTGGGACTGGGTGCTCGGGGTGAACATCGACGGTGTCGTGAACGGTGTGCAGACGTTCACGCGACGTATCGAAGCACACGGCGAGGGCGGGCATTTCGTCAATACGGCTTCCATGGCGGGACATATCGCCGTGCCGGGTCTGGCCGTATACACCACCTCCAAGTTCGCCGTAGTCGGCATGTCCGAAGTCATGCGCAACGATCTGGCGGCCAGCAACATCGGCGTCTCCGTCCTGTGTCCCGGCGTGGTGCGCACCGCCATTTTCGATTCCGGGCGCAACCGCCCGGCGAACCTTGCCGCCGAGCGGGACACCGCCGCAGCCCTGCTGGCGGGAGACGGCACGGACGAGGAAAAAGCGGCACGTGTGGCCGAGCTGCTGGAAAACGCCCTGGACCCGGAAGTGGTCGGCGACATGGTCCTGCACGCCATCCAGAATGACGAGTTCTACATATTCACCCACCCGGAAATCCAGCAGATCACCGAAGCCCGGCACGCCGAGATGGCGGCCGCTTTCGATCGCTGGAATGCCTACCGCCAGACTCACGGGGTATGACCATGAACCGACTCGAAGGCAAAACCGCCCTGATCACCGGCGCGGCCCGGGGCCTCGGCCTGCAGATCGCCCGGCGCATGGCCGCGGAAGGCGCGCGCGTCATCGTCAACGACCTGAATCTGGCCGCGGCGCGCGCCGGCGCCGACGAAGTGGGCGGTGAAGCGCTGGCCTGCGACGTCGGCGACGCCGCATCGGTGCGCACCATGTTCCAGGCCCTCGCCGAAATCACCACCGAGCTGGACGTACTGGTGAACAATGCCGGTATCAGCGGCATCGAGGGAGACAATGCAGCGCGGGAGCGCATAGCCCGGCGCGCAGAAGCCATGGAACGCGGAGAAGCGCCGGACGACGCCCTGGACGGCGGCATCACCGACATCACCGACGAGCAGTGGCGGCGCATGTTCGCCGTGCACATGGACGGCACGTTCCATTGCTGCCGGGAAGCGGTACCGCTCATGCGCGCCCGCGGGCGGGGCAGCATCATCAACATGGGCAGCATCATGGGCACGTTCGGGCGCGGCGGCGGGACGGCCTATTGTGCCGCGAAGGCCGGCATACTGGGTTTCACCCGCGCCCTGGCCCACGAACTGGCGCCGCATGACATACGGGTCAACGCACTGGCGCCGGGCTGGATCAGAACCGACATGACCGATCCGCTGAAGCCTTTGCACCCCATGCTGGAGATGCAGACGCCGCTGGGCCGCCTCGGCGAGCCCGACGACATCGCCTGGGCCGCCGTCTATCTGGCCAGTGACGAGGCCGGCTTCGTGACGGGCCAGACCCTGTCGCCCAACGGCGGCTGGTACATGAGTCAGTAGCCGTAAGGTACATGCCTGTGAACGAATTTCCCGAAGCCCAGCTCATCGACGTCAACGGCGTGACGCTGGAAGTCTTCAGCGCCGGTGCGCCCGGCCCGGAAGGACCCCTGGTGCTGTGTCACGGCTGGCCGGAGCTGGCCTACTCCTGGCGCCATCAGATCGCCGCGCTCAGCGCCGCAGGCTACCATGTGATCGCGCCCAACCAGCGCGGCTACGGGCGCTCGAGCCGGCCCGACGCTGTGACCGACTACGACATCGAGCACCTGTGCGGCGACCTGACCGGGCTGCTCGATCACTTCGGCTACAGCGACGCCACCTTCATCGGCCACGACTGGGGCGCCATCGTGGTCTGGAACCTGGCCATGCTGCAGCCCCAGCGGGTGCGCCGAGTCATCAATCTCAGTGTGCCGTTCCTGGTGCGCGGCCCGACCGACTGGGTGAGCTTCTGGGAGGAACGCCTGGGCGGCGACTTCTACATCGTGCATTTCAACCGCCAGCCCGGGGTGGCGGATCAGGTCTTCGCCGACAACACCCGCAACTTTCTGCGCAACCTGTACCGGACGCGGCAATGGGAGCACGACCCGCCCGACCTGGGCCCGGGCATGGCAATGCTGAATCTCGCCACGGCGCCGGAAGTGCCCGGGGAACGTCTGCTCAGCGACGCTGAGCTGGATGTGTTCGTCGCCGCGTTCGAACAGTCCGGTTTCACCGGCGGCATCAACTGGTATCGCAACTTCACCCGCAACTGGGAACTGCTTGCCGAGGTGGAACAGCGGGTTCACCAGCCGGCGCTGATGATCTACGGCCGCTACGATATGGTGCCGCCCAATCCGGACCTGGCTGACTACGTGCCCGATGTGGAAACGCACACTCTGGCGTGCGGACACTGGATTCAGCAGGAGCAGCCCGCCGCCACCAACCGGCTCATCCTCGACTGGCTGCAGCGGCGCGGCTGAGTCGCTGCCGGCTCAGAAGGCGACCAGTAGCGCGCCGAGCAGACCGCCGACCACCAGGGCCACATTGGCCGCCATGGTGATCAGCATGCCCGGCCCGCGCCGCGCCGGGTCGGCGATGTAACTGCGGAAGTACAGAGCACGGCCGATCAGGAACGCCACACCCGCGGCCACCGCATACAACTCATGCAGATAATAAGCGGCCGCATACAGCGCCGGCAGAAACACGATGAGCTGCTCAAGGGTGTTGTAGTGCGCGCGGAACGCCCGCTCGAAGCCCTCGTCACCGGTCACTGCCGGCGCTTTCAGACCACTGCGCGCCCGCGCCCGGCCCACTTCCACGCCGAAGAACAAGTATTCGATCAACGCCAGCATGGCGATCGCGGTTGCCGCTGCCATGGCTATTTCTCCCGGTGGTGAATGTCAGGTGCTGCGCATCATGAAGGAGCCGGTAGCTTCGGCCACCACTTCTTCGGTGTCTTTGCGGATGATCGTGCCTTCCATGAGCGCCAGCCGGCCTTTGCGCCGGGTGCAGCGGCCTTCCAGGCGCACCGGGGTACCCACCGGCAGATGGTCCCGGTAGCGGATGTCGGCACGCGCGGTGAAGCACATGAAGCCCTGCAGCCACAACCAGTTGGCCATCACGTCATCGAGCAGGCAATAGAGGATGCCGCCATGGGTGACCGTGTCATAGCCGGCGTGATGGGGCTGCGGCGTGAACTCGCCGCGGCACACGGCATCGTCGAGGTAAAACGACACCCCCAGGCCGACCGGATTCTCCGGCCCGCAGACGAAGCAGTTGTTGGCCCGACCGGCAGCGTTGTCTCGACTTTCCATGCCCACCCATGCAGTGTTCGAATCAGGACGTATGATATAGAAGTCGTGCACTGCCTGAACCTTATTCGCCAGCGGCTCGCCGAGGCGCGTCCGAACTACCACGCCGCCGGCGAACAGACCCGGCAGGCTGCCGTGGCCATCATCCTGCGCAGCCGCGGCGACGCTACGGACATGCTGTTCATAAAACGCGCCGAGAAACGCGGCGACCCCTGGTCGGGACACATGGCGTTTCCGGGCGGGCACCTCGAGGCCGCGGACGCCGATCTGCGCGCGGCCGCACAGCGGGAAACGCTGGAGGAAATCGGTCTGGATCTGCACGACGGCGAATACCTGGGGGCGCTCGATCATCAGAGCGCCATGCCGCGGGGCCGGACGCTCAATATGCTCATTGCACCCCACGTGTTCAGCATCGAAGGGGACCCGCGGTGCACGCCGAACTACGAGGTTCAGGAAGTGGTGTGGACGTCTCTCGAGCGGCTGATGAGCAACGTCTGCCATGACACCGAAACCCGCCCCATGGCCGGCCGGCCCACCATCTTCAACGGCTACCGCCTGGAACGGGGACACTTCGTCTGGGGCCTGACCTACCGCATGCTGAAATCGTTATTCACCGCCATCGACCCGCAGTGGCAGCCGCCCCGGGAGCTGTGACGGGCCGCTGACAGCCGTCAGCGGCCGTGATGCTCCAGCCGGTGAAAGTCGGCAATGGCAAGCCCGGCCGCCACACTGGTGAACGGATCGTGATCGACCACCCGCTCGCCGAAGCGTGACTCGAGGATGTCGCGCACCGCGGGAATCAGGCTCGACCCGCCGGTGCGCAGGACGATGTCGATGGCCGACGGCGCCATGCCAGCGCGGGCCAGGGTGGCGTCCAGGGCTTCGGCCACGCGGTCGAGCAGGTCGCCGATCAGCCGTTCGAACTCGCTCCGGGTCAGGGGAATCTCCAGGTCCAGCTCCGGCAGATCGAGGACGGCTTCCTCCGCATAGGACAACCGCGCCTTGAAATCCTTGATGGACTGGAAGATCTGATAACTCAGATTGCGTTGAATAAGCTCGTTCAGGCGGCGGAACTTCTCGGCAGCGGGATCACCCTGCGCCATGCGCTCCATCACCGGCGTCGTGTAGCGATTCTGGTTGAGCGTATAGCTCACCGCCCAGTTGAGCAGCCGCTCTTCATAATCTTCGAACGGAAAATCGGTCTCGATCTCGCGGTTCATGCCGCGCCGGCGCCAGCGTTCCCCCTTGCCCAGGCGCGGGAACAGCAGCGCGGCGAACAGGCGCTGATCTATATGATCACCGCCCAGGGCAATGCCGTAGGTGGTCACCACGTCGAAGCCGCGGCCGTGGCGCTGGAGGATGCAGAAATCCAGCGTACCGCCGCCGAAATCCAGCGTCAGCACCCGCTCGCCCGCAACGTCGGGATTGGCGGTCAGGTAACTCATCGCCGCCGCCACCGGTTCCGGATAGAGATGCTGATGGATGATGCCGGCGTAGCGGTAGGCCTCTCCCAGCCGGCTCAGCGCGGTCTTGTCGCGAAACTCGTCACGCCCCTCGAAGGTCACCGGATGCCCCAGATGAGCCTCGTTGCAGGGTTGAATGCGGGCCTCCAGCGCCTTGCGGATGCGCAACAGAATCGGCGTGATCAGCGCCACCAGGCGGAACGGCCGGTCGAACACCATCAGGCGGCGCACCTGGCTGTCGCCCAGCAACCGCTTGGTGCCGCGGAACAGGCGGCCCTGCAGACCGCTGTCGATCAGCGGCGCCCCATAGATTTTCTGGGTCGAGGTCTCGACCGGGGCCGGGTTCTCGGCATCGCCGTGCTCCACGAAGGCACTGGTTTCGCCCACCACCTCGGGGATCATCTCCACCGTGCGGCCGGCGTTGTCTTCGATGTAGCGGTCGATGGCCGCCTGGCCCGTGAGGGTTTTCAGATCCCGGTCGATATACGTGGCCGAGGGCATGATGGGCTCGTCGTGCTCCAGCGCCACCAGAACCACCCGCTCGCCGTCGTAGACGGCGGCGGCGGAATTGGTCGTGCCGAAATCGATGCCGACTCCCATGGGCATGGGTCAGTGATCCTTACCCTCAGCATCCGGGGCGGACACGAGGGCTGCCTGCCAGCGCTCGGCGGCGTTCGCGTCGGCGCCGAGCCAGTCATGCAGCACGGCCGCATTGTGCTCGCCCTGCAACGGTGCTCCCCCGCGCACCCCGGCATCGGCAGCGGAGAAGCGATAGGGAGACTGGGGCAGCCGGCGCGTGCCGCCGGCCCGGTCGTCCACTTCGGCGAAGGTGCCGCGATGACGCACGGTAGGCAGATCCAGGGCGCGGCTGCTGGTGCGCACATCGCCCCAGGCCAGATTCATGCGATCCATGGCTTCGATTACAGCAGCCCGGTCGGCGCAGGTATGCTGCAGAAACTCCCGGGCGGCGGCCCGCCGCGCGGCGATCTTTTCTTCCAGAGCCGCACCTTGCGGCGTCGGATCGGCGACACCCATCACGCGGTTGAGCTGCCGCCACAGATAACGGAAATCGCCGGCAATGATGATGGGCCCCGCCGCCGACTCCCAGACTTCGCTGGGCATGTTCTTGAGGTCATGGGAATCGTCCAGGGCGAAGTGGATGTGATCGTCCGTGACCAGGGTGGCATCGATCATGGCCATGTCGATGTGCTGTCCCGCACCCGTGCTGTGGCGCAGGTGCACGGCCGCCAGCACCGCTACCAGGCCGTGCAGGGCCGCGTTGGTATCCGCCACCGACAACGCCATGTCGACGGGATGATTGCCGCCGATTTCCGCCTGGCGCGCCATGATGCCGGACTCGGCGTGAATGATCGGGGCATAGGCCGCGCGCCGGGATTCCGGACCGTTGGCGCCGAATCCGGATATGGACAGCATGATCAGCCGCGGATTCGCGGCAGCCAGTTCGGCGTAAGCGAGCCCCAGGCGACCCATGACGTCGGGGCGGAAGTTTTCGATGAGGATGTCCGCACGGGCTGCCAGGGCCTTGACCAGATCGACCCCTTCCGGTTGCGTCAGATCCACACACATGCCGCGTTTGCCGGCGTTCTGCTGGTTGAAGTAGCCGGAAATACCGTTGCGCGTCGCACCCCACAGCCGGGTCACATCGCCGGCGGGCGGTTCGATCTTCACCACATCGGCGCCCAGGTCCGAGAGCATGCGGCCGGCGAACGGCCCGGCCAGGACCCGCGACAGGTCGAGCACCTTCAGGCCTGCCAGCGGCCGGGTCAAGGCGTCACCCGGCAATCAGCCCGCTCTGACGAGCGGTTCTACGCTGCAGCCGACCCCGGTGCCGCCGAGTCCGCAGTAGCCGCCGGGGACCTTGGCCAGATACTGCTGATGGAACGACTCGGCATAGTAGAAGGTGCCGGCCGCGTCGATCTCGGTGGTGATGACGCCATGGCCGGCTGCGCTCAGCGCCTGCTGGTAGGCATCCCGCGAGCGCTCGGCCAGAGCCTGCTGCTCGTCGCTGAACGTATAGATGGCCGACCGGTACTGAGTTCCCACGTCATTGCCCTGACGCATGCCCTGAGTCGGGTCGTGAGACTCCCAGAACACCTTGAGCAGATCGGCATAGGAGACCCGCTCGGGATCGTAAACCACCAGCACGGCCTCTGTGTGTCCGGTGCGGCCGGAACAGACTTCCTCGTAGGTGGGATTGGGCGTCATACCGCCGGCATAACCCACCGCCGTGGTGAATACGCCCGGCGTCTCCCAGAAACGGCGTTCGGCACCCCAGAAGCAGCCCAGCGCGAACACGGCCTGTTCGTGGCCTTCGGGAAACGGCGGCTTCAAAGGCGCGCCGCTGACATAATGGGCTGTGGGCACGGGCATACGCGCCTCGCGTCCCGGCAGCGCATCCGCCGCGGACGGAATACGGAGTTTTTGCTCGAAACCCATGTCTACACCTTACTCATCATGGATGGACTCTCTCGATCATACCTTTCACCCTGTTCCACACAAGTGCTATAAGGCCCGTTATGCGATTGTTGCCTGTCATCCTTGCAGCCGCCTGCCTCAGCGGCTGTCAGACCGCCCCGCCGGACTATCGTGATCTCACGGAGGAGTTCGCCGCAGGCGAGGACATAGCGCCCGAAGAGCTGCGCACAGCGTTTCTGCGGGCGCCGGACCTGCCGGAGCGCATGGAGCGATTGAATGATCTGGAAGCCCAGGCACTGGCGGTGGTCGAAGACGAACCGCTGAAACTCGGCTCCATCGGCTCCGCCATCATCGACACTTATGTGGGCAGCCTCACCGGACACTACGTGCTCGCCCGCTTCTACGATCACGTCTCGAACCCCAAGGCCGACTTCCACTGGAACTGGGTGGAGCGCATCCGGTCCGACATGGAAACGGCCGGTGCCGGCAGCCGCGAGGACCCGTATCCCGCTGTCACACCGGTAGAGGCCCGCATCTATGCGTTGAGCAGGAATCTGAGCCCGGTGGGTTCCATCTACCAGAGCAACGGCGTGCCGTTCTCGCTGCTGCTGCAGGTGCGTCCCGAAGAAGGTGCGCTGCGCAATGTGGTGTTCGACCTGACCGGGCTCTACGACAGCATGCGCACGGACTTCAACGACTCGCGCCGGGCCGCAGCGGCAGCGCCGGAAGTCCTCGAGGACGGCGACGGCCAGGCAGCGGACGACAGCGCTGGGCGCCCGCAGCCCGAATTCACGCCGCTCACGCTGATCGGTTACCTGGCCAAGCAGCAGGACAGCGCGGCGCAGACCGCCGTGGGCGCCTTTCTGGCCCGGGAGAACCGCTTCGATGACGCCGTGGACTGGCTGCGCGCCGCATCGCGAACCGGCAACCTGCTGGCCAACTCGCTGCTCGCCCGGATCTACTGGGAACGGGCCCGGGTCGCGGCCACCGACGAAGCCCGCGAAGCGGCCATGGACAAGGTCATGGAGAACTACCTGCACGCCATTGCACTCGGCTCCACCGAGGCCATGTACGCGCTGGGCGTGCTCTATCTGAACGGCCACTACGGCGACGAGAACAAGGTCTCCGGCGTGTCACTGCTGCAGCAGGCCAGCGAGCTCGAACACAGCGAATCCACCATGTTCCTGGCGCACCTGCACTACTCGGGCGAGGTGGTGGACAAAGATCTGGACCGTGCCCGGAGCTACTACGCCCGGGCCGCCGAACTCGGCAACACCTTCGCCCGCAACAGCTACGCGCGCTTTCTCCTCGATCGCGAGGTGAACCAGGCGGGCGACCCCCGTGCCGTCGACTGGCTGCGGGAACTCGCCGAAGACGGCGAAGCGGAATCCATGCTGCTGCTCGGCAACCTGCACGCCCGCGGCGTGGGCACCGACCGGGACCTGCGGCGAGCCGTGCACTGGTTCAAACAGGCCGTGAAACAGGCACCCGGCGATGCCAACATCGTCAACGAAGTCGCCTGGACGCTGACCGTGAGCGACCAGCAGGCATTGCGCCGGGCGCGCTACGCCCGCCGCATCATGGACCGGCTCATGGAAGACAACGCCGAGGCCCGGCAACGGCCCGAATACCTGGACACCTGGGCCGCCACCTATGCCGCCAACGGCGACTTCGAACGCGCCGTGGTCCTGCAGCGCCAGGCGCTGGACGTAGCCAGGTCTGCCGACTACGAAGACGTGCTGGAGATCCTCGAAGCACACCTGGAGGCTTTCCACGACGGCAGGACCATTTCCGAAGCAATACCGTGAGCGGCGCCTCGCTCGAGCATCTGCTGGCCGCCGGCACACCTTTTCTGGACGTACGCGCACCGGGCGAGGCGGCCCGCGGCTCCGTGCCCGGCGCCGTCAACCTGCCGCTGCTCGATGACGCAGAACGTCACCGGGTCGGCCTGACCTACAAGCACGCCGGCCACGACGCTGCGGTGGCCCTGGGCCACAAACTGGTCAACGGAGCCGCCCGGCAATGCCGCGAACGGGCCTGGTGCGAATTTGCCCGCAGACATCCCGACGCCTGGATCTTCTGCTGGCGCGGCGGCGAGCGTTCCGCCGTCGTCCAGAGCTGGCTGCGTGAGTCGGGCGTCGATCTGCCCCGGGTGCCCGGCGGCTTCAAGGCCCTGCGCCGCGCGGGTCTGGACGTATTGCAGCGCGCCCCGCAGGAAAAAAGCTGGCTGGTACTGGGCGGGCGGACCGGCTCGGGCAAAACCGATCTGCTGGTGACGCTGCCCAACGCCATTGACCTGGAAGGCCTGGCCGCCCATCGAGGTTCCGCGTTCGGAGCCCGGGAAACCCCGCAACCCACGCCGGTGAGCTTCGACAACCTGCTGGCCAGCGCCTTTCTCAAGCATCGAGGCGGGACGGTGGTGGTCGAGGACGAAAGCCGGACCATCGGCCGGCTCGCTCTGCCGGCGGCCTGGCACGAACACATGCAGACCGTGCCGCTGGTGCTGCTGGAGATTCCCCTGGAGCAGCGCATTGCCAACATCACCCGGGAATACGTCACCGAGCCGCTGGCCCGGGGCGTGCCCGAGGACGCCCTGCATGCCCGCTACACGGATGCCCTGGGGCGTATAGAAAGGCGCCTGGGCGGCGCCCGCCGGCAGAGCGTTCAGCAGGCCCTGGATCGGGGTTTCCAGCACGGCGGTCACGCCGCCTGGATCGAGCAGCTACTGACCTGGTATTACGATCCCATGTACGACCATCAGCTTGCCGGCAAAATCCATCGGGTCACGGTGCGCGGTGACGCCGGCGAAGTGCGCGGATTTCTCAGCAACCTCTGATCAATTGCGGCGGCGACGGCCGACCTAGCCCTGGTGTACCCCGTCGGGCCGTCAATGGTCGTGGCCGTGAGGGCGGCGCGCCAGCTCGTCGCTACGTTGGTGCAGCTCCCCGGGCGGCACCAGCCCTTTGTTCTCCACCAGACGCTCGAGCGCCATGAGCAGGTGATCGTAGTAGGCGAACGTGCCTTCCCCCTGATCGTCCCAGCGGCCGATCTCTTCGATCAGCAGAGCACGGAATTCGTCCCAGTCGCAGACGCCGGCGTCGGCCAGCGCCCGGGCCATACCGAACACGCGGCTCTGCCAGGGCGCCTCGAAGATCACTTCGCCGTTGGCCATGGGCGGGGCGGGATCCTTCTGCGGAGGCACAGCCGGCATTACAGCACCGCCACGCCGATCATGGCGTCCCTGCTCACCCGGGCGGCCAGCGCGGCCTCGTCCAGCCCCTCACTGTCGGCGGGCCGCTGCGGCAGAACCATGTAGCGCACCTCGGCGCTGGAATCCCAGACCCGCACCCGGGTCTGCTCCGCCAGATGCACGCCGAACTCCGCCAGCACCCTGCGGGGTTCGCGCACCACCCGCGACCGGTACGCCGGGTCTTTGTACCACTTGGGCGGCAGGCCCAGAACGGCCCACGGATAACACGAGCACAAGGTGCAGACCACCACGTTGTGCAGCGTATCGGTGTTCTCCACCACCACCAGCTTCTCGGTCTGCCCGCCCTCGAAGGCGAACTCGGCAATGGCCGCCGTGCCGTCCGCCAGCAGGCGGGCTTTGAACGCCGGATCCACCCAGGCCCGGGCGACGACGCGGGCGCCGTTCATGGGCCCGACCCGCTCGTTATAGGTGGCAATGACCTCGTCCACGGCCTCGGCGCTGAGCAGGCCCTGTTCAATGAGCAGCGCTTCCAGAGCTTCAGCGCGCAGGGCCTGGGGCTGATCGTCGCTCATGGGGTCACCTCCTGCAGATATTGCTCGAACAGATCCAGGGTCACGCAGGTGCCGGGCTCGGCCTCGTCACCCCAGAGTTCCCGGCCGCTGAATTCCACCGTGTACAGATGCTGCGGGTTCTCACCCGCGCCGTGGGCATTGCTGTCCGGAAAAACCCAGGCACCGTGCACGGCAATCACGGTGCCGCACCTGGCCCGGGCATAGGCCGGCAGGCGGGTGTGCCCCGCGGTGCCGGTGGCCCGGGTGCGCACCCGGGCACCCGGCGCGAAGCGTGCACCTGGCGCGAAGCGTGCGGATGCCTGGCCCTCGCGGCGGCTGCCGGGGGCGGCCGGTTGGTAGTCGATGTGCGCAGGCTGCCGGTCGGGCCGGGCTGCCGCCGGTGCCCGGGGGTCACCGCCGCGGGCCGCGATTGCCGCCTCGAGGTCCGCCACATCCACCACACCGGCTTCCCGCAACAGGGTCTCGATGCCGCCCAGCCAGCGACCGTAGTAGCCATGTCCCAGATAGGCCAGCGGGTCGATGCGTTCGATGGCGTGGCGGAACTGATCCGCATTGCGGATCACGCCGGCCGCCGACGCCGCGCGCATCACGGCGAACACGCGCGCTTCCCAGCGCGCATGAAAGACCGGCTCATCCGTCTCCCGGATCACGGCGCCGAAACCGTGCTTGCCGCCCAGATCGTGAATGCCGTCCATCAGCCGCCTCCGGATATCTCGCGCAGCACGGGTATATCGTCATCGCCGGCCGGCCGCGCGGCGGCCTGCCCCTGAGGCAGGAAGAATTCATGCCAGCCTGCCATGACCAGATGCTCGGTGCCATCGGGCAGCACCACCCGGGCACTGCAGTTGCCGGGTACCCGTACCTTCAGATGAAAGCCGTCGCCGTCGATGCGCCAGGCGCTCTGATAGCGGCCGTGCACACTGTCCAGATAGCCCGACGCCTGACGAACCGGCGGTCCGGCGGGAAACGCCGGACCCAGGGGCGGACGCGGCTGAATGCGCATGCGCCGATAGGCATTCATCTCCGGGGTGAGATTGTCATCGAGCTCGAGGCCGAGCAGGAAGCGCTGCAGCCAGCCCGCCACGGCGGCAGCGGCCAGACGCCCGGGCTGCCCGCGTGCCGTGTCCCAGAGGATACTGGCACCGCCGTGCAGCGGGTGCAGCCAGCCCGGCGGCGTGGTCTGCAGCAGCACCTGATAAGCGAGATCGCTGCGCCCCTGCGCCGTGAGTACTTCCAGCAGCAGGCCACCCCAGCGCAGATCCACCCGGGGATGAAAGCCGTCCTCGCGCAGTTGCTCGGCCAGGCGGTCCATGGCAGCAGTCCGTTCACTGCCCTCCAGCATGCCGAGCTCCAGCGCCAGCAGGTAACCGAGCTGATCGTCCGCTACCAGCAGGCCGTCGCCGCTGACGAAACGTGCCCGGAAGGTGCTGCACACCCGGGCCGCCAGCGCCTCACAGCTCTCCAGATCGGCCAGACGACCGAGCACGCCGGCCATGCGCGTCGCCAGGGACAGGGCGTAGACGTAGCTGGCCGTGCCGAGCATCTGCTGGCGCAGAGGATCGGCACCGGCCGTTCCGCCGCGGAGCAATTCCGGCCAGCGGACGCGCAACCCCTGCAGATGCTGCTGCACCGACGGATAGAGCTCCTCCAGCAGACGCCGGTCGCCGTAGTAGCGATACAGGAACCACAGACACGGCAGCAGGGATTCCATTTCGCGCGGTTCGTCGCCGGCGAGCGGCCCGTCGGGAATGCGCACCGGCAGCATACCCTCGGCGTCGCTGAGCGCCGCCAGGCCGCGCAACCAGGCGGCAAACTCCGCAGCCACATCGAAACTCGCCGCGGAACCGGCCAGCACAGCCGGCAGGTCGGCACAGGCGGACCAGCGCTGCGGCGGGGCCCAGGCGGCCACCGGACCGAGCGCCAGACCCGAGCGGCAGGTGCGCGCCGACGCCTCGAACAACTGCTCCAGCAGCCGGTGGTCGCAGTGGAACTCCGCAGCCGCTGTCAGGCTGCTCGCCACTTCGACGGCCGCGACGGTCAGCACTTCATGAGGTTCCCGATCGATGACCAGCTCGGCATGGCGGAAAGCATGCAGCGCGAAGCGCGGCTCGAACACTTCAGCTTCGTCACCCCGGCAGGTGTAGCGATCCACCGCCGTTTCCCAGCAGATGTCCGGCGCCGCTTCGTCGGGCGCATCCGGGCGCCGGGCCGCCGGCTGTTCCCCATAGCTGACGGTCAACGTCACACCGGCGGCGGCACACAACCGCACGCGAACGCGGCCGAGCACACTGCGACCGAAATCGTAGCGCAGCCGCGTGCGGCCGTCGGCGCCGCGCACCCGCCGCGGTGCCGCCGCCGCTTCGAAGGCCTGACCGGCGGTGACCGGCGCGGCCGGTGCAGCGAAGCGCTCTACGCCAATCCGGGCTTCGCTCACCGGATAACCCGCCGGTCCGTGTCCGGGGTGACTCCAGTCGCTCGAATACTGCCGGCCGTCGACTTCCTCACCGCCATCCCGGTCGCCGCGCAGCATCCACGACGGATACCAGAACCAGGATGTATCGCTGCCGAGCACCCTGGAGGCGCCGTCGTCCTGGCGCATGACAAGCTGGGCACAGATCGCCGGGCGGTTGCCGTAACGCTGCCGCGGGCCGCCGCTGACGGGGCCGCAATAGCCACCGTCGCTGAGCAGCAGTGCCAGGCGGTTGGGGCCGCGTCTGAGCAGCCCGGTCACATCGAAGACCCGGTACGGAACGCGCCGTGCGGCGTCGAACCAGGGCTCCACGGGTTCTCCCATTGCCAGGCGCCGGCCGTTCAATTCCACCCAGGCGCTGCCCAGCACGGCCAGATAGAGCCGTGCCGACTGGGGAACGCCGTCCAGGTCGAAATCCCGCAACAGCACCGGCACCGGTGCGGCGGTGGTGGGGCTGCCGGTGAGCGGCGTTTCGATCCAGCGCGCCTGCCAGTCGTCGTCGCGCAGCAGGCCCAGTTCGAACCAGGCCGCCTCGCTCCAGGGGCTCGGCGTACCGTCGCTGTCGTAGCAGCGCACACGCCACCAGACGCGGCTCCCGGAATCCAGCGCCCGGCCGCCATAGATCACGTTCACGGTCTGCCGGCTGGCGACGTAGCCGGTGTCCCAGAGATCTGCGGCTCCCGACTGCAGAGCCGCCGGCGTCGACGCGGCCTGAATCTGATAGGCGGTCTGCAGTTCCGCAGCGCGGGGATCGTTAAGCCACCAGGACAGCCGTGGCCTGTCGCAATCGAGGCCGAGAGGATTATCCAGGTACTCACAGCGCAGCCTGACCGGCGCTCCTCGCATGATCCATCCGCGTGGTCGTCAACGGCGGAAGTTTGCGGTGTGCTGCAGCGCCTTACAAGGCGCCCCGGTCAGGGCACCCGAGCGAGGAATCGATCCACGGCATCCACCACCGTATCCAGGGCGTCGTGGTGGGCCCAGTGTCCCGCCCCGGGGATGTCCACGATCTGCACGTCTGCGAAGTGCTGATCGGTGCCATCCTGACCAATGCGATGGGGGAAACCGTCACCGCCGTTGATGAGCAGCACCGGGCAGGTTATGCGCCGCCACAGGGCGGTCATCTCGTCAGTGGGCAGACGCAGCGCCGGCCACGCGTGTGTGTAATTGTCGAACTTCCAGCTGTAGGTTCCGTCTTCATTTCTGTTAGTGCCGTGAACCGTGAGATGGCGGGCCTGATCCGGCCGCAGATAGGCGTTGGCGCGCTGCATGCGCGAGCGGGCCTCTTCGAGGCTTGCGTAGCGCCGCGGCAGGCGTGACGCCATACTGCGGGTGGTACGGATCCACTCGTCGATTCGTTCATGGGGCTCGCCTTCGCCGCCCCACCCCGGCCACAGGCCTACACCCTCGATGATGACCAGCGCCCGCACGCATTGCGGATAAACGCCGGCATGGATAGCAGCCAGCGTTCCGCCCATGGAATGGCTCACCACGACCGCCGGTGCCAGCTCACGCTGACGCACGAGCTGATCGAGATCGTAGACATAGTCCAGGTGGTGATAACTCGAGCCGCGCACCCACTCGGAATCGCCGTGACCGCGCAGGTCCGGCGCGATGATGTGGTAGCGGTCTGCATAGCCATCGGCAAACCAGTCCCAGCTATGGCAGTGATCCTGCACACCGTGGACCAGCAGCATGGGCGCCGCCTGCTGGTTACCCCAATCCGCATAATGCAGGCGCAGACGCTGGGAGAAGTAGGAATGGGAGGTGGGTTTGCGGTTGCTCATGGAAACTCCTCGGGCGGCTGCCCGGTGCCGCTCAGCCGGTGGCGGTGCCCGGCAAACAGCTTCTGCAGAAATGTGGACAACACCCGTATGTTCGACAGGCCGCGAGAGTCCGGCCGGGTGAACAGCCAGACCTGGCCTTCGGCCTCCGGCTCCATGGTCCCCGCTCGAACCAGGTGCGGATGGGCATCACCCAGGTAACACGGCAACAGTCCGACGCCCAGGCCCGTTTCCAGGACGCGGCTGCACAGTAACTGATCTTCCACCACCAGGCCCGCCGGCAGATCGGGAAAATACCCGGCGCGGCAGCGCGCCGAAAGTGATTCCGCCTCGGTGCTGCCGATCCAGCGCGGCATCGCCGAGCGGCCGGATGTTGCCTCATAGGCACACACCATGACAGGCCCCAGGGGGCGGCCGATCAGATCGCCCGGCGGGTCGTCGGTAACCATCAGCACCATATCCGCTTCGCCGCGCTGCAGCTTTTCCAGCGCCTGGAATACGGCAAGGACCAGATGCACATCGGCATGCGCTTCGAACAGCGAGGGCAATTGGGGTATCAGAAACTCTGTGGCCAGCGCCGCATCTGCGGCCAGCACCACAGGGCCCATAGGCACGGTGCCGCGCACGCTGAGACGGCGTTCCACCTGCTCGAGCTCGCCGGCGACCCGGTCGAGGGCCTCGATCACCTCCGCGCCGGCCGTAGTGATCTCCATGCCGCCGGGTGTGCGAACGAACAAGCGCGTACTCAGGCGCCGTTCGAGCTGATCGAGACGCCGCACCACGGTGGAACCGTGCACCCGCAACAACTCACCGGCTCCCCGGACCGAGCCGGTGCGGGCTACCGCCTGAACGAACTTGAAATCATCCCAATCCACGTTGCCCGACGCCTGTCGCAACCGTTAATTGCCATCCTGCACAGCTGTTGCATAATTGCAACAGGCCGTTGCGTTACCAAAGGTTGCGTTTCGTGTTACTTAAAGTAACATCACTTCCAAGATCCGGCGAGGGATACCCGACCTCCCCTCCCCTCCCCTTCCCACGGGTATCCCTCCCGGTCTGCCCCTTCCGAATACCGGCGGGAGCAGAGCTGCAAACGGCTCTGCCCCGCCGTTTTCATTTATATTCAGAGCCCGCTTGACAGGAACAGGGCGCTCTGTTCCTATTCGACTGGGAGGAAAGGGGGTTGCAGACAGCGCGCCCTTTTACGAGGGGCGGCCGAGCGAAAGCTCGGCCGACTTGTTTCCGGGGTAGTGAAATGCCCTCGCGCGCCGCCCAACGGCGCATCAGCCGACCTCCCACCGCCAGGCCTCCAGGCCAGACCAATCAGCCGTCGTTGCTGCGCTGCCGCAACATGCGGCTGAGGCGCTTGCCCGTCGCCGCGATGGTGCGCTCGATGAACTCGTCGAGATTTTCGTCCTGAGCAAAGCCGTCGAGTTGCCCTTCGAGCAGCAACTGGGTATACCCGTGCACGTAGCTCCAGCCGATGAGGATGTCCTCCATCAGGCCGGCTTCCATGACCCGTTCGCGCAACTCGCTCGGCTGTACCTCGGGTTCGCCGCGCTGCAGCGCGATGATATCGGCCAGCTCGGCGAAAGTGCGGGCCGACGCTTCGCTGAGGGCCTCGTTGCACTGCTTGTCGAGCGCATCGGAGCGGAACATGAGCCGGAAATGGGCCGGATAGCTGCGGGCGAAATCCACATAGGTAAGAGCGGCGGCCCGGAAGCGCTCGTCGAGATCTTCCCCCACCTCGGCATGGGCCTGCTGCAGGGCCCGGGTGAGATGGTCGAAGCTGCGCGCCGCGACTTCCGACAGCAGCTCGGCGAGGCTGGCAAAGTGATGCTTGGGGGCGGCGTGAGACACCCCGGCGCGTCGGGCACAGGCCCGCAAGGTCAGTCCCTGCAGGCCTTCTTCATGCAGAATCTGCTCCGCCGCCGTCAGCAGCGCCTCGCGCAGATCTCCGTGATGGTAATTGTTACGCGCCTTGGCTACCGTGACGACGTGGTTCATACCTGTTCCACCTCCGCGGCTGCCGGCATCACCAGAAAGCGGAACGGCCGGTCGTCGATGACCACCTCGGCCGCGTCCGACAGCTCGTCGGCCGGCTCGAAGCGCACGGCCAGGGTTTCCCCGCTGATATAGTCGCGATGCTCAGCGGCGGCTGCCATCAGCTCCGCGTCACCCTGATATCGGACATCGATGCGGTCCGCCACGTTCAACCCCAGCTCCTTACGGTGGCGTTGCAGGCGGTTGACGATCTCGCGCGCATAACCGCCGCGGATCAACTCCTCGTCGAGCCGGGTGTCGAGTTCCACCGCGATGCGGCCGTTGGACACGGTATTGGTGCCGGGACGCGGCTGCTGCAGGACCTCGATTTCCGAATCGCTGAACGTTTCCCCATTGACGGTGATACGGCCGTGTTCACCCAGCTCTTCGATCTGCGCCTGGCTCAGATCGCGGATGACCTGATGGAATTCTTTCATGCGCTTGCCCAGGCGCTTGCCCAGCACCGGGAAGTTTGGTTTTGCCACCACCTCGATGTATGCCGCCTCGTCGCTGTCGTAGCGGATCTCGTGGACGTTCAACTCGGCACGGATGTAGGGCTCCAGCACCTCGAGCTGCGCCAGCCGTCCGGCATCCCGGTGCACCACCGTGAGGGAGCGCAACGGCGTACGCAGACCGATGCGTACTTCCTCGCGTTTCTGCCGGCCGAGCAGCACCACTTCCTGCATGCGCGCCACGGCTTCCTCCAGCTCCGGTCGTACCCACTGGGCTTCGGCCTCCGGGTAGTTGCACAGATGTACCGATACCGGGGAAGCGCTGCCGCCATCCAGCGCGCCCAGCTCACCGTAGATGTGCTCGGCGAGAAACGGCGCGAACGGCGCCATCACCTGACTCAGCTCATAGAGCGCCGTGTACAGGGTGCTGTAGGCCGCGATCTTGTCGGCGGTGATGTCTTCGCCCCAGTAGCGCGACCGGTTCAGGCGGATATACCAGTTGGTCAGATCTTCGATGAAATCGAACAGCTGCGGCACCACGTTGTAGAGCCGGTACGCCTCCATCTCCGCGGATACCCGGGCCTTCAAGGTCTGCAACCGCGACAGAATCCAGCGGTCGAGGATGTTGTCGCCGACGTGCTGCCCCTTGGCGGGCGACCACTGATCGATCTCGGCATAGGTTTTCAGAAAGGAGAAGGCGTTGTACCAGGGCAGCAGAGCGCGCCGGGTCATGTCGCGCACCCCGGCATCGGCGAAGCGCTGCTCTTCGCCGCGCACCAGCCCCGAGTTGATCAGGTACAGGCGCAGCGCATCGGCGCCGTAGCTCTCCATGAGGTCGTCCGGCGGGGTGTAGTTCTTCAGCCGCTTGGACATCTTCTTGCCGTCTTCGGCCATGACCATGCCGTTGACGATGACGTTGCGGAACGCGGGTTTATCGTAGAGCGCCGCGGCAAGCACGGTCAGGGTATAGAACCAGCCGCGGGTCTGATCCAGGCCTTCGGCAATGAACTCCGCGGGAAACCCGGCCTTGAAGATGTTCTGGTTCTCGAACGGATAGTGCAGTTGCGCATAGGGCATGGAACCGGATTCGAACCAGCAGTCCAGCACTTCCTCCACCCGCCGGTAGGTGCCGTCTTCGCCGTCGATCTCGAAAGTCAGCCCGTCGACGTATTCCCGGTGCAGATCGTCCACCCGGGTGCCCGTATATTCGGCCAGCTCGTCGATGGAGCCGATGCACACGCGGTTGCCGGTGACATCGTTGACCCAGATGGGAATGGGCGTGCCCCACACCCGGTTGCGTGAGATGGACCAGTCGATGGCCCCGGCCAGCCAGTTGCCGAAGCGGCCGTGCTTGATGTGCTCGGGCACCCAGCGGATCTGCTCGTTGGCGGCCAGCAGCCGGTCGCCAATCTCGGTCACCGCCACGTACCAGGACGGAATGGCTCGATAGATGAGCGGCGTATCGGAGCGGTAGCAGAACGGATAGCTGTGCTGAATGACCTCCTGACGGAACAGCGCACCGCGCTCTTTCAGGTCGCGGGTGATGTGCTTGTCGGCATCTTTCACGTACTGCCCGGCGAAATCGGTCACCTCGTCAGTGAAACGGCCGTGCATGGTCACCGGGCAGGCAAACGCCTCGATGCCGGCGGCCTTCAGCACCCGGTAATCGTCTTCGCCGAACGCCGGCGCCTGATGCACCAGACCGGTGCCCGACTCGGTGGTGACGTAATCGTCGGTGACCACCTGGAACGCGCCCAGGGACGCCTGGTCGGCGAAATACGGGAACAGCGGCCGATAGCGGCGTCCGGCCAGATCGCGGCCCTTGAGACGCTCGAGCACTTCGAACTCACCGTAGGCGCTCAGCCGCTCTTCGGCGAGATAGATGTCCTTGCCGGTGTCCGTGTCGTGGACCTTCACATAATCGATGTCCGGGCCGACACAGATGGCCAGATTGGACGGCAGGGTCCAGGGTGTGGTGGTCCAGGCCGCGAGGCAGGCGTCTTCGTCTGCCAGTTCGAACAGCACCGTCACCGACGGATCCTGCACGTCCTGGTAGTTCATGTTGGCTTCGAAATTCGACAGCGGCGTGCCGAGCTCCGTGGACAGCGGCATGATGCGCAGGCCCTGATAGATGAGGCCCTTGTCCCAGAGCTGCTTGACCACCCACCACACCGACTCCATGTAGGAGGCATCCATGGTCTTGTAGTCATGGTCGAAATCCACCCAACGGCCAAGCCGTGTGATGGTGTTGCGCCACTCCGCCACATAGCGTTGAACGATGGCCCGGCACTCGGCGTTGTAACCGGCCACGCCGAATTTCTCCACCGCCTCCTGGGCTGACATGTTGAGCTGCTTGTCGATCTCGTGCTCGATGGGCAGGCCGTGACAATCCCAGCCGAAGCGGCGCCGTACGTAGCGGCCCTTCATGGTCCAGTAGCGCGGCACGATATCCTTGATGGTGCTGGCGACGATGTGGCCGTGGTGCGGCAGCCCGGTCGCGAACGGCGGACCGTCGTAGAAAATGTAGGGCTTTTTGTCGCTGGTTTTGGCGAGCGTCTTCTGGAAGATGCCGCCGTCCGCCCAGAACCGCAGGACGTCGTGTTCCATTGCCACGAAGGAAAAGGACGAGCCAGTTTGTGCTGGTTCAGCCATGATAATGCCGGGATTCACCAAAGCCGCGCATTGTACCCTGAATCGGCCGGGCCTACTCCTGCGGCACCGGCCGAATGGACGCGAGACAACCGGGCATGGCTGTACCCACCGGCCTGAGGGGCGCGGCGGGCGCGGCGGGCGCCGGCTGAGGGTCGTCCTAGCGGGCCGCGGCCTCGCCGAAACTCGGCGCCAACGGCCGGCCCATGACATAGGAATCGAGCACGAACTCCCGGATCACCTGCAGCGCATCATCTCCATTGCGGGCCTCGGTGGCGCCGAGCCGTTCGCGCAGCAGCTCCTTGAGCATGCCCGCTTCGATCTCAGCTTCGAACTGCGTATCGTAAGGGCCGACATCGACGCCTTCACGGGTGTGGAAGTACCACTGCCCATTGCTCAGGAACACCCGTTCCGAGCGGAACCAGGTCCGTGGCTGTTCGTTGGATCGCACCGCATTCATGCGTCTACTTCCCCATGACGTGAAAGCGGAGTCTGTGCCGCGGCGGCCGCGGCTGTCTGTATAAAACTTGTCAATGAGTTTTGCGTCTCTATGATCGCCTGCTGGGCTTCGCCGAGCGTGCCATGACCGATCCTGCACAAGCTGACCCCGGACAGACGGCCCTGCCGCCACGGTCGGCCTACCCCTGGTTTCTGACCAGCTCGAGCTTGTGGCTGGCCGGCATGAGCCTGCAGGGATTCCTCTTCAGCTGGCTGCTGGTGGGCGTGCTCGAACGCCCTGCGGACGAAGCCGGATTCGCCCGCTCCCTGGCTGAGTTTCCGCCGCTGCTGGTGCTGTTTCTCGGCGGTCTGCTCGGCGACCGGTTCAACGGCCGCGGCTATCTGGCCACCATGCACGTACTGGTGGCGCTGCCGCCGCTGCTCATCGCCGCCGTGTACGGACTGGGCGAGCTCGGCTACTGGTGGGTGGTGCTGTTCGGCGTACTCATGGCCAGCATCCAGGCACTGTCCGATCCCGCCCGGCAGTCGCTGATCAACCGGGTCACGCGCATGGACATCCAGCGCGCGGTGACCATCATGATCATCACCTCGTCCCTGGTCGGACTGTCGGGTTTCTACCTGGGCGGGCGCCTCGACGATCTGGGCCTCGGCGTGGTGTTGAGCCTGCAGTCGCTGCTGTTTCTGGCCGGCACATTTGCCGTGCTGCGTCTGCCATCGCTGCCCCGGGTGACCCATGCGGGTCCGCCGCCGGGCCTGGCCGCCGGTTTCAGAGCCGTCTGGCAGGCGCCGCTGGTGCGCAACATCATCTCGCTGAACTTCCTGTCCAGCCTGTTCAATGCCGGCGCCTACGTGATCGCCATTCCCTTCATCGTCAAGGAAGTCTACGAGGGCGGTTCGGCCTTCTTCGCCGGGGTGATGATGGTGTTCAGCGCCGGCAGCATCGGCTCGAACGTTCTGCTCCTGGCCTTCATGCCGCTCATGCGCCCCGGCCGGGTGTTTCTGCTCATGCAGCTCACCCGGGTGGTGATCCTGCTGCTGCTGGCCACCCAGCCGAGCCTGTGGCTGTTCTATGCCACCATGTTCGCCTGGGGCGTGAACATGGGCGTAACCACGACGCTGGTTCGAACCACGGTGCAGGAACTCGCCGACCCGACCCGCCGCTCCCAGGTGATGTCCATCCTGCTGCTCAGTTTCATGGTCACCGCGCCGGTGAGCTCCGTGCTGCTGGGGCTGCTCATCGAGTACACCTCGCCGCTGTCCGCCCTGCTGCCGGGGGTAGCCATGTCCCTAATCATTTTCAGCATCGGTGTGTGGAAGAGCGGGCTGTGGCAGTTTCAGTCGGGCTCGGCCGCGGCGGCCCGCAGCGCCTGAGTATACTCAGACCGCCGCATCCGCTTCGACGATGAAGCGGGCCACCAGCGGCGGATCCTGCATGGGAATGAAGTGGCTGAACTCCGGCATATACACGTCACGGCCGTTGGGAAATTCCTCGGCCAGCCGGACCCAGGTGGGCGATCGGGAGAAATCCATGCCCGGCTCGGCGGCCGGGTCGCGGCTCTGCGCACGCAGGACGACCACGGGCATCTCGATGGTGGGAATCAGAGCGTGCACGTCCGTGCCGCTGCTGCCCAGGTAGATGGACGCCTCCACCAGGGGCGGGCAGGCGAGCTCGAAGCCATCGCCGTCCGCGCGCGGCAGCACGCCGTAGCGGCAGTAGTCCTCCAGAACGTCGGCGCGCCACAGGGAAAACGGCTCCCGGTCGCGAAAGCGTTCGAACATGGCCTGCCAGGACACCCAGTGATTGCGGCGCCGGGCCACCGGGTGATCCTCGGCCGTCTCATAGCCGGGATAACGTGCGCCGTCATAGGCCTCGGGGTCGAGAATCACCGGATCCACCAGCAGCAGACGGCTGAAGGCACCGGGCAACCGCGCCGCGGCATAGGTGACACAGTGGCCGCCCATGGAATGCCCGACGCCGATGGCGCCCTCGAGCCCCAGTCCGGCAACGAACTCCTCGAGGTCACCATCCATGGTCGACCACTGGTAGGGCCCGCGCTTTTCGCTGCGGCCGTGGCCGCGCATATCCAGGGCGATTACCCGATAGCCCTCCGGCAGGGCCGCCACCGTGCGGTCCCAGCAGCGTGCATGAAATCCAGTGGCGTGAACCAGCAGAACCGTCGGCGCACCCCGGTCTCCCCACTCGAAATAGGTGAGACGGACCTGACTGGCGGGAAAGGAGCGCTCGGCGGGACTGTGCCTCATGGGTTCTCCGGTGGTACGGCTGAGCGCGCATCTTAGGGGGCGCCTACGGGAGCGTCCAGCCGACATGAAGCGGCGACTGCACAGGCAGTTTTCGGTACACTTCCGCCACCAATCGCGGTGGCTGCGGCCACCACAACGTTGCCGGCAGTCTCCTGCGGAGTATCGAGTGGCCCAGGCCATGACCAGATCCGAAGTCGTTTCATCCGATCGCGAGCCGCTGATCCTGGTGGACAGCCATGACCGCGAGATCGGCCAGCTCGACAAATCCGCCTGCCACGACGGCGACGGCCTGCTGCACCGTGCCTTTTCGCTGTTCATCTTCAACGACGCCGGCGAGCTGGGTCTGCAGAAACGCGCGCCGGGCAAGCGCCTGTGGCCCGCATACTGGTCCAACAGTTGTTGTTCCCATCCCCGCGCTGGCGAAGCCATGGAAGAGGCCATTCACCGGCGCCTGGACCAGGAGCTGGGGCTTTCCGCCCGGCTGCGCTTCGTCTACAAGTTCGAGTACACAGCGTCCTATCACGGTCTGGGTACCGAGCACGAACTATGCTGGGTATACGTGGGCTCGACGGCCGACGAACCGGTCATCAATGCCACCGAAATCAGCGCCTGGCGCTGGGTGGCAGCGGAGGAACTGTCCCGGGAAATTACCGCCCACGGCGACCGGTTCACCCCGTGGTTGAAGCTGGAGTGGGCACGGCTGCGCCGGGAATTCGGCGAGGATCTCAGCGGCATGAAACATCTCGAGTAGGACAGCGGAGCATCCACACCCATGGTTGAGCCCCACATCGGCATCAGCGGATTCGCCAGCTACCTGCCGCGCTATCGCGTCGCCCTGACCGACTGGTGCCGCTGGAGCGGCGACAGCTGGGACAAGGTGCGCTCCGTGGTGGGCAGTGGTTTCCGCATGCGCGGTCCCGATGAGAATGCCTACACCATGGCCGCGACGGCCGTGCTGCGCCTGATCCGCCAGTACGACCTGGACCCGGCGCGCATCGGCTTTCTCGGCCTCGGCACCGAATCGAGCACCGATAATTCCGCCGGCGCGGTGATCGTCAAGGGCATGGTGAACCGGGCGCTGGTCAATCTCGGCATGCCGCCGCTGGCCCGCGCCTGCGAGGTACCGGAATTCAAGCACGCCTGCCTCGGCGGCGTATACGCTCTGAAGGCGGCCGCCCGTTATCTCGCCCTGGACGGCCGCGGCCGTCACGCCATCGTGGTCTGCTCCGACGTGGCCGAATATGCCCGGGCCACCTCCGGAGAGCCCACTCAGGGCGCCGGCGCCGTAGCCATGCTGGTGGAGGAGTCCCCGGCCATGCTGGGCCTGGAGCTGTCCCTGTCCGGCAGCTCGTCCGACTACCGCGGGCCCGACTTCCGCAAACCGTTTCTGCGCTTCATGCAGCAGGCTCCGTCGGCCTACGCGCAACCCCGGGATTTCCCGGTCTTCAACGGCAAATACTCCACCACCTGTTACATCGACGAATCCCTGGCCGCCATGCGTGACATGTTCGCCCGCATTGCCGGGGTAACCGATCAAGGCAAGCTGCTGCGGGCGCTGCCGCTGCGGCCCAGCGACTTCATGCGCGACCTGTCCGCCACCTTTCTGCACCGGCCCTATCAGCGGATGGCGGAAACGGGGCTGATCATGAGCTATCTCCTGGCCCTGGCCATCGGCGATGCCGACGACCTCGTCGAGCTCGCGGAATATGCCGCCGCCGCCGGCGTCGATGCCGCCGCTCTGGTCGAGGAACTGGCCGCCGTCCCGGAAGTTTATGCCCTGGTGGAAGAGCAGCGCCTGAGCGACGAAATCTATCCGCTGGCCGTACAGACCGGGCGCGAATTCCGCCGCCATCCGCGTTTCGAAGCACTGATGACGCGCCTGGGAACCCTGGAAATGCAGGAAGTAGGCAATCTCTATACGGCATCCCTGCCCGCCTGGATGGCCGCCGGCCTCGAGGAAGCGGCCCACACCGGCGTGGCGCTGGGCGGCAGCCGTATTCTGACCCTGGGTTACGGCAGCGGCGATGCGGCCGAAGCCATTCCCATGGTGGTGATGCCGGACTGGGAAGACGCCGCGCGGCGCATCCGTTTCACCGAAGCCCTGGCCGACCCCATCGACCTGGCGGAGGAGGCCTACGCCGCCCTGCACGACGGTGCCCCTTTCGAGCATCCCGCGGCGCACCAGCCCGGCGTGTTCTACATCGACCGCATCGGCGCCCGGGAAGCCCATTTCGACGATTCCGGCATCGAGTACTACCGCTTCCACGGCTGATGGGCCGGCGCCGGCGGGATCACGAGCCGGCCAGGCGCCTGACCTGGGCCTCCTGCCTGGACAGCCAGGCAAAGCGGCTGACCAGGACCACCGCGGCCACGCTGAGTCCCGCCGACAGGCCCACCCAGAACCCGCGCACGCCGGTGAAGCCGGGGATCTCCAGCCAGCCGAAGCCGAGCACCACGCCGACCGGCAAGCCAATGGTCCAATAAGCCACCAGGGCGATGATCATGGGGGTGCGGGTGTCCTTGAAACCGCGCAGGGCACCCAGGGCGGTCACCTGGGTATCGTCCACGAACTGATAGACGGCGACGAAGATCATGAGCTGCATGGCCACCGCCACCACGGCCGGATCGTTGCTGTAGAGGCTGGCGATCGGGCCGCGCAGCACCAGCAGGAATACCGCCGCGACCAGGGCGAAGACCAGGGAGACGCCGATGGCGATCCAGCCGCTGCGCCGCGCGGCGGCCAGATCGCCGGCACCGGTGTTGAACCCCACCCGGATGGCTACGGCCATACCCAGAGCCATGGGAATCATGAATGCCAGCCCGCCCACGCTGGTGGCAATCTGGTGGGCGGCCACGGCTGCCACACCCAGGCGGCCCACCAGCAGGGTCACCATGGAGAACATGGAAAACTCGAGGAATATGGTCAGGCCGATGGGGCCGCCGAGCTTCACCAGCCGCCAGATCTGCGTGAAGTCGGGCCGGGAAAAGCGCGCGAAGAGCCCGGCGGAACGCATGCGGGAGCGCGCTATCACCACGGCCAGGACGATGAACTCGAGCCACATGACCAGGGCGCTCGACCAACCGCAGCCTTCACCGCCCATGGCCGGCACGAAGCCGCCGCCATAGATGAACAGATAATTCAGCGGAATCTTCACCAGCAGACCGAACCCGGCCACCAGCATGGCCGGCGTGGTCCACGACATGCCCTCGCACAGATAACGCAGAGCAAAGTAACCGAGCAGCGGCAGCGTGCCCCAGGACAGCGCATCCAGATAGGCCGTGGCAATGGGCACGGCCTGCGGATCCACACCGATGAACTCATACAGGGCCTGGGCATTGCGGTACAGGGCGATCAGCAGCACGCCGCCGACCAGGGCGATCCAGCCGGCCTGCCGCACCACTTCGCCGGCGCCGCCATGGCGGCCGCCGCCGTGCAGTTGAGACACCGCCGGCACCACGGCCATGATGACACCGGCCAGCAGCATCAAGGTGGGCCAGAAGACGTTCCCGCCCAGCGCCACCCCGGCCAGATCGGCAGCCCCGTAGCGGCCCGCCATGATGGTATCGGCCACACCCATACCCATCTGCGATAGCTGCGTGAGGATGATGGGCATGGCCAGGCGCAGCAGGCGGCCCAGTTCGGCGCGAACCACGAATGCTCCCGGTCAGGTTAGTGTGGTGTATCGCCAATAATGTAGCTCTCTGAGGCTCTCTGCGGCTTCGGGGCAAGGCGCGTCAGGAAGGCGTATCTGGTGATACGTGACGAGGCGCAACGCAATCCCGGGCCGCAGAGGCCTCCCTGCAGGCCTCCGGGCGGTCCTGGGCCTGCGTTGCGCGGTGCGTTGATGTGGGGCCTGCCACACCGGCGCACCGCCGCCTTGTCCAGGAACCGCACCGGAGCGCAGAGTGCTACATTATTGGCGATACACCACACCAGGAGCGCGGATTGTACACGCAGGATGCGAATGATTATCATATACGAAAGTTCACGATATCCCGCCTTTCATAGTCGTTACCTATCGCGGCAATAGCATCTTTCGAATGGCCATGGCTTCCTCAAGCCGTATACTGATTGTTCAAGTCATGAACCGTCCGGGCGACTCGCGGACGCAATCGTTGGCACACTCACACAACATTCGAGGTCTAATCATGGAACTGAAGGAAAGCAAAACGCTGCAGAACCTGAAGGATGCATTTGCCGGCGAATCCATGGCCAACCGCCGCTATCTGTACTTTGCGTCCAAGGCCGACGTGGAAGGCGAGAACGACGTGGCCGCGGTGTTCCGCTCCACCGCCGAAGGTGAAACCGGTCATGCCCACGGCCATCTGGAGTACCTGGAAGCCGTCGGCGATCCGGCCACCGGCCTGCCCATCGGCAAGACCGACGCCAATCTGAAGGCGGCCGTCGCCGGCGAAACCCACGAATACACCGACATGTATCCGGGTATGGCGAAGACCGCGCGGGACGAAGGCTTCGACGAAATCGCCGACTGGTTCGAGACGTTGGCGAAAGCCGAGCGCTCCCACGCCAACCGATTCCAGAAGGCGCTCGACGCCATGGCCTGAACGCCCCGCGGTCCGGCGTTTCTCCAACAGGGGTCCGCAATGGACCCCTTTTCATCTGAACGGCGCATGCGGAGCCAAGACCATGACCAGCGAAGGCAACCTGGAAGCACCAGAACGGCAGCCGCTCGACTGGCGTAACGAAGCCTTCTACGACACCGACGAGCTGTATACCGAACTCGAGCGCGTTTTCGATATCTGCCACGGGTGTCGGCGCTGCGTGAGCCTCTGCGCGTCCTTCCCCACGCTGTTCGATCTGGTGGATGAATCGGAGACGCTGGAAGTCGACGGCGTAGACAAGGACGACTACATGAAAGTCGTCGACCAGTGTTTTCTGTGCGATCTCTGCGCGGAAACCAAATGCCCGTACTTGCCGCCGCATCCCTGGGCCGTGGATTTTCCCCATCTGATGCTGCGCGCGAAAGCCTACAAGCACCGCAACAGGGACACCCGCTGGCGCGACCGCATCATCACCAGTACAGACCCCATATTCGATAGCTTGAGCACGCCGGGCGTGGCGCAGACCGCCAATGCCGCAGCCGGCAACAAGGCGCTGCGCAAGGCCGGGGACAAACTGTTCGGCATTCATCCGCAGGCCCCGCTGCCGCATTTCGAAGCCAAAGCGCTCACCTCGCGGATCGACGACGAGATCGGCGCCGATCTCCCGGTCACGGCCGATAAGCGCACCACGGGCAAGGTGGCCATATACGTCACCTGCTACGGCGACCACAACGAGCCGCAGGTGGTTGAAGACCTCATCGCGGTGCTGAATCACAACAAAATACCCGTGCGCATTCTCAAGGATGCGCGCTGCTGCGGCATGCCGAAGCTCGAGCTCGGCGATCTGAACAAGGTGGCGGCACTCAAGGATGCCAATGTGCCGTTGTTTCTCGAGGCCATCGACGACGGCTACGATATCATCGCGCCCATTCCATCCTGCGTGCTGATGTACAAGCAGGAGCTGCCGCTGATGTTTCCGGACGACGCCGATGTGGCCCGGGTCAAGGAGGCCTTCTTCGACCCCTTCGAATACCTGATGCTGCGCCACAAAGCCGGCCTCATCGATACCGCATTCGAGTCGAGCCTCGGCAAAGTGGCCTATCACGTGGCCTGCCACCAGCGCGTGCAGAACTTCGGCATGAAAACCCGGGATTTCCTCGAACTCATCCCCGACACCGAGGTATCGGCCATCGAGCGCTGTTCCGGCCACGACGGCACCTATGCCATCAAGAGCGAAACCTACGACCGGGCCATGAAGATCGCCCGCCCGGTGGTGAACCGCGTGAAGCAGGCCGAGGCCGACACGTTCGGTTCCGATTGCCCCATGGCCGGGCGCATGATCGCCCATGGCCTGGAAGATTCAGGAGACGCGAAACACCCGATCACCATGGTCCGCAAAGCCTACGGAGTTTAGTCATGCAGAAGCTGGATCGATCGAATCTATGGAGCCTGGAGGACTACGCGCAGAAGCGCGATGCGTTTCGCGCGGAAGTCATCGAGCACAAAAAGCCCCGCCGGGTGGCGCTCACCGCCAACGCCACCATGTACTTCGAGGATTTTCTGACCTTGAAGTATCAGGTGCAGGAAATGCTGCGGGTGGAGCGGCTGTTCGAGCCCGAGGCCATCGAGGAGGAACTGGCGGCCTACAACCCGCTGATCCCCGATGGCAGCAACTGGAAGGGCACGTTCATGTTCGAATACGCCGACGAGGACGAGCGGCGCAAGGCGCTGGCCCGGATGGTGGGCATCGAAAACCACATCTGGGTTCAGGTGGCCGGCCAGGAGCGGGTCTTCGCCATCGCCAACGAGGATCTCGACCGCTCCACCGATGAGAAGACCTCGGCGGTGCATTTCCTGCGTTTCGAGCTCGACCCGGAGAGCGTCAGTGCGGTGAAGGGCGGGGCCGACATCAAGATGGGCATCGACCACGAGGCCATGCCCTGCGAGGTCACCCTGGCCGATGAGACGCGGCGCAGCCTGGTGCAGGATCTGTCGTAGGAGCGACCTCCAGGTCGCGATCTGGAGATCGCTCCTACAGAGAGCCATTCAGGCCACTGCTGCCCTGCTCTCCATCACCTGCTGCATGGTTTTCTGCAGCATGGCGGCCAGTTCGCTGATCAATTCGTCGCGGGTGGAGCTGGTGCGCCAGCACAGCCCCACGTCGCGATGGGGATCGTCGTCCTTGAACGGCAGGTAGCGCACCTGGCCCCCCCGTGACGAGATGGCCAGCTCCGGCATCAGGGTGATGCCCACGTTGGCCGCCACCATCTGCCGCAGGGTCTCGATGCTGGTGGCCCGGAAGTTGGTGTTCTCCACCGCATTGTGCGAGTGACAGATCTCCAGCGCCTGATCGCGCAGGCAGTGGCCGTCCTCGAGCAGCAGAACTTCTTCGTGTTCCAGGTCGGCCATGGACGCCGACTTCTGCGCGGCCTTGGGGTGGCTGCGCGATACCGCGAAGTAGAACGGCTCCGTATACAGCTTCACCTGCTTGAGGTTGTCCTCGTCCGCGGGCAACGCCAGAATCACCGCATCAAGATCGCCTTCCCGGACCAGACGGGTCAGCGTCATGGTCTGTGCCTCGGTGAGGTGAATCTTCAGTTTGGGAAACGCCTTTTTGATCGGCGCGAGAATTTTCGGCAGCAGATAAGGCGCCACCGTGGGAATGATGCCGAGCCGGAACTCGCCGCCGAAGGGATCCTTGTGCTCCTCGGCGATGTGCACCATCTGGCCCACTTCGCGCAGGACTTTCTGGGCCTGGGCGACGATACGTTCGCCCACCGGCGTCAGCATGACCTGCCGGTTGGTACGCTCGATGAGCGTGACACCGAGTTCGCCTTCGAGCTTCTTCACCTGGGTGGACAGCGTAGGCTGGCTGACGAAACAGGCTTCTGCGGCACGGCCGAAGTGCTTGTGCTCCGCCACGGCCACCAGATAGCGCAGATCACGCAGATTCATGAGCGGCCCGGCTCCACGAGAATCTTGGCGTGACGCTCCGGGTTCTTCAGCTCCCGGAAGGCGCCGGCTACGCCATCGAGGTTCACGCGGCTGGTAATGAGCGGATCCACGGGCAGGTCTCCTTCGGCTATGTGATGCAATGTCGCCGCGAACTCTTCCGGCGTATAACCGAGCACGAACTGCAGGTTCAGTTCCTTGGTGATACCCAGCAACGGCCGCAACTGGTCCGGTTCCATGCACACGCCCACCACGACGAAGCGGCAGCCCCGGCTGGCACCCACCATCATCTGATCGATGACGCCGCGTGTTCCGACGCACTCGAAGAATACGCCGGGCGGCAACTGCCGCTCACCGGACAATGGATTCACTTCGGCGCGCCGGCCCTGCTCACTGTTCCGGGCTACGTCCTGCCAACTGGTATAAGGCGAGCGTTCGCCGGGGTCGATGACGATGTCGGCACCCAGCGTCTCGGCGAGGCGCCGGCGGGCGGGCGAGAAATCGGCGGCCACCACCGGTCCGGCACCATGATGCTTGAGTGCGGCGATGACAGCCAAACCCACCGGGCCGCAGCCGATCACCAGCGGCACATCGTCCCGGGTCAGGCGGGCCATGGCCACCGCATGCCAGCCCACCGCCATGGGCTCCGTCAACGCCGCCCGCTCGGTGGCAAGGCCATTGGGCACCGGCAGCAGCAACGCTTCGTTCAGCACCATTCGCTCGGCATAACCCCCGGGAACGTCGTGCGAAAAACCCACCGCGGCAACCTCACCCTGGCGCAACAGCGTCGGCATGGAGCACACCCGGGTTCCCACCGGCAGGCTGCGCGTGGTATCCGGCCCGTAATCGAGTATCTCCGCGCAGAACTCGTGGCCCATGACCAGATCCCGCTCCGGGTCGACGCCGAAGCCGCCGGCCTCGCGGGTGGCCGCCGCGAACTGATGGGTGTGCTCCAGCAGATGCAGGTCGGATCCGCAGATGCCACAGGCCAGGGTTCGGGCGAGCACTTCCCCCGTCTGCGGAACCGGTTCCGCCAGCTCCTCGGTAACAATGGCGCCCCGGCGCATGACTGCCGCCCGCATGCCTTCTCTCCCGCGTGGAATGGGCTCTATGGTACTTTGGGTGGCCACGTCGACACCACTGCCGGGAATCGCCCAATGCCAAACAGTCGGATTACCAGCGCCCTGCTGGAACCACGTGCCCGTGCCTGAGATTCTGTACCGCGACGAACATCTGGCGGTTCTGAACAAACCGGCCGACGTCTCACTGCTGGCGGACCGGTCCGGAGCGCCCTGTCTGTGGGACAGCCTCGGCGACGAACTGGGCTGCAAGCCTTACCTGGTGCATCGGCTGGACAAAGGTACCAGCGGCGTCCTGCTGGTGGCGTTGCAGCCGCAGACACAGCGCTCCCTGACCCGGGCGTTCCAGCAGCGCCGGGTGGGCAAGTTCTATCTGACCTGGGTCACCGGTGCATTCGACACAGGACGGTCGCTCACCATCGACCTGCCGCTGCGCAAAGGGCGCAAGAGCCGTTACCGGGTAGCCGGCGAACGTGCTCACATCGTTCGTGCTGCCGGCGGCTGGTCGCTGCCCACGCCCACGGGGGACGGTCATGCCAGCCTGACCCGGGTGCGCACCCTCCGTGCCGGGCAGCGGCGCAGTCTGCTGCTGGCGGCGCCTCTGACCGGCCGAACTCATCAGCTCCGCGTGCATCTGGCCTGGATCGGCGCACGCCATTCTCGGCGATCACCTCTACGGGCGCCCGGCTGCCGAGCTGCAGCAGGCACCGCGGCTGCAGTTGCACTGCCATCGTCTGGTGGTGCCCGGCTGGGGGACCTTCAGCGCCATGCCAGGGCACGGCTGGCTGCCGGCCAACGGCCGGCCGTGACTCACTCGGGCCGACTGCGCTCGATCATGAAATCCACGGCCTCGGCGAGTTCCTCATCGGTGCAGCTCGAGCACAGGCCGCGGGCCGGCATGCCGGGAGGAATACCGTCGATGGTGGCCTGCACCAGCGCCTCCCGGCCTTTGGCCAGGCGTGCCTCCCAGGCGGCGGGATTGCCCACCTGAGGCGCACCGGCTACGCCGGCGGCGTGACAGGAGAAGCAGTAACGGGTGTAGACCTGCTGTCCGGGGTGGGACGGTTCGCTGGGACTGTCGTTTCCGCAACCCACCATCACCAGACATACTGCTGCCAGGGTCAACCACCTCATGCTCGCTCCTTTCTTCAATTGGTTCAGTGGGTTGTGTGCGTCACAGGCTGCAGAGGATCTCTGCCCCGCGGCGCAGGGTTGCGTCATCCTTGGCAAAACACAGACGCAATACGGTGTGGCCGGGATCGGTTGCGTAGAACACCGATACGGGAATGGCCGCCAGCTTGGCCTCGGCGGTGAGGCGCCGGGCCAGCGATACATCCGCTTCGTCGAACATCCCGGCATAGTCCACGAGCTGGAAATAGGTGCCGGCACAGGGGATCACCCGGAACCGCGAGGCGCCGAGCAGCCCGCAGAACAGGTCGCGCTTGCGCTGATAGAAGGCGCCCAGATTCCGGTGGTGCTCGGGATGCGCGCGCAGAAAGTCAGCGAGGCCGAGCTGTACGGGGGTATTGGAGGTAAACGTCACGTACTGATGAATGCGCCGCAGCTCCGCCGACAGGGCCCGCGGCGCCACACAGTAACCGATCTTCCAACCCGTGGTGTGATAGGTCTTACCGAATGACGAGACCACAAAGCTACGGGCGAACAGATCAGGATAGCGGCACAGGCTCTCGTGCGGGCGGCCGTCGAAAATGATGTGCTCGTAGACCTCATCCGCCAGCAGATAGATGTCCCGGCCGGCCGCGTCGGCGTCGCCGAGAACCCGGCGCAGCGCTTCGATGTCCGAGTCGTCCCACACCGTGCCGGTGGGATTGTGCGGCGTATTGGTGATGATCAGCCGGGTCCGCGGGTTGATCAGCTCCGCCACCCGGTTCCAGTCCGGCCGGTAGTCCGGCGGGTGCATGGGTACATGCCGGGTCACGCCGCCCTGCAGGGTCACGGCGGGCTCGTAACTGTCGTAGGCCGGGTCGAACACGATGACTTCATCGCCGGGGCCGACCACGGCGGCAATGGCGCAGAACAGTGCCTCCGTGGCGCCGGAGGTAACCGTTACCTCGCTGTCCGGGTCCACCCGGCAGCCGTAGAGATCGGCCACCTTGTCGGCCACCGCTTCACGCAGCGCGGGCACACCCATCATGGGCGCGTACTGGTTGTGGCCGTGGGTCAGATAGTGCTGAACCCGCTCGAGCAGGTAGCGCGGACCGTCGAAATCCGGGAAACCCTGAGACAGATTGAGCGCGCCTTCACGCCGGGCGAGCTCGGACATGACGGTGAATATGGTGGTCTCTACCCCGGGCAGCTTGCTGACCGGGACCCTGACGTTGCTGTGCATCGCGGCATTCTGACACAAGCACCTTGGTTTCCAATATCAATTTGTTTTGATATTGCCTGCCAGGACTGCTAGCCTGCGCCGCTTCACTATGGCTCAACCCGAACACATCGACAACGTCGGACCCTGCCGGGCGGCAGGTCGCGGACGAATTCGCGCCCATCGTCGCGGCGGCCAAGGCTGTGGCCGACGGGGTACGCGCCAACGTCCTGCGGGTGCTGAAAGACGAGTCCTACGGCGTCATGGAGCTGTGCCGTATTCTCGATACTCCGCAACCGGCCCTGAGCCATCATCTGAAGGTGCTGCATCAGGCTGGCCTGGTGGTACGGCGGCGGGAAGGCAACACCCTGTTCTATCGCCGGGCGCCGGCGCCCGGTGCCATGCACACGGCCCTGCTCGCCGCCATCGACCAGGTGGCCGTGCCGGAGGCGCAGATGCAGCGCATCGACGCGGTGCACCAGGCCCGCAGTGAGCGCAGCGAAGACTTTTTCGCCGCCCACGCCGACGACTTTGCCAGCAATCAGGCACGCATCTCAGAGGTGAGCGTCTACGCCGGCAGCGTCATGGACATCATCGACCGCCATCGTCTGGGCAACGGCACGGCCCTGGAAATCGGACCCGGCGACGGGGAATTGCTCGCGCCGCTGGCCGAGCGCTTCGACGAGGTCGTGGGAATCGACAGTTCACGCAGCATGCTCGAGCGCAGCGCAGAACGCGCCGGCGGGCTCGACAACGTGCGTCTGCGCCACCGTGATTTCGCCGACCTGCCGCCGCGGCCGCGCTATCAGGTGGTGGTGGCGGCCATGGTGGTGCACCACGTCCCTTCTCCACAACGCTTCTTCCGCCAGGCCCAGCGGCTGCTGCGCCGCGGCGGCGCACTCGTGGTGGTCGAACTGTGCCGCCACGATCAGGAATGGGCGCGGGACGCCTGCGGCGATCTGTGGCTCGGCTTCGAGCCCGGGGAGCTGGCCGAGTGGGCGGAAAACGCCGGTTTCACGGCGGGCGAATCCCAGTTCCTGGCGCAGAAAAACGGCTTCCGCATTCAGATTCACACCTACCAGAACAACCAACGCTGAGGAGTTCACATGCCTGACTACAAAGTCGCCGACATCAACCTGGCCGAGTTCGGCCGCAAGGAAATCAACCTGGCCGAGAACGAGATGCCGGCGCTGATGGCGCTGCGGGACAAATACGGCGCCGAGCAGCCGCTGCAGGGCGCCAAGGTCATCGGCTGCATTCACATGACCGTGCAGACGGCCGTGCTGATCGAAACCCTCACCGCCCTCGGCGCCGAGGTACGCTGGTCGTCCTGCAACATCTTCTCGACCCAGGACCACGCCGCCGCGGCCATGGCCGCAGCCGGCATTCCGGTGTTCGCCTGGAAGAACGAGACCGAGGAGGAGTACTGGTGGTGCATCGAGCAGACCATCCTCAAGGACGGCGAGCCCTGGGACGCCAACCTGATGCTCGACGACGGCGGCGACCTCACCGAGATCCTGCATGACAAGTACCCGCAGGTGCTCGAAAACGTGCACGGCATCAGCGAGGAAACCACCACCGGCGTGCACCGCCTCTACGACATGATGAAGAAGGGCACCCTGAAAGTGCCGGCGGTGAACGTCAACGATTCCGTCACCAAGTCGAAGAACGACAACAAGTACGGCTGCCGCCACAGCCTCAACGACGCCATCAAGCGCGGCACCGACATGCTGATGGCCGGCAAGCAGGCCCTGGTGGTCGGCTACGGCGACGTGGGCAAGGGCTCGGCAGCGAGCCTGCGCCAGGAAGGCATGATCGTGCGGATCACCGAGATCGACCCCATCTGCGCCATGCAGGCCTGCATGGACGGCTTCGAAGTGGTCTCGCCTTACAAGGACGGCAACAACACCGGCAGGAAAGAGGACATCGACCTGCGGCTCATGCAGGCAAGACCGACCTGATCGTCACCTGCACCGGCAACACCAACGTCTGCGACGCCAACATGCTGCAGACCGTCAAGGCCGGCGCGGTGGTGTGCAACATCGGCCACTTCGACAACGAGATCGACACCGCCTACATGCGCGACAACTGGGAGTGGAACGAGGTCAAGCCTCAGGTGCATCAGATCTTCCGCAGCGACGACCGACGGGATTACGTGATGCTGCTGTCCGAGGGCCGCCTGGTCAACCTGGGCAACGCCACGGGCCACCCGTCACGCATCATGGACGGCAGCTTCGCCAACCAGGTGCTGGCGCAGATGCACCTCTTCGAACAGCGCTGGGCCGACCAGCCGGTGAACCAGCGCGCCCCCATCACCGTGGAAGTGCTGCCGAAGAAGCTCGACGAGGAAGTGGCGGCGCTGATGGTGCTGGGCTTCGGCGGCACCATGACCAAACTGCGCCAGGATCAGGCCGAGTACATCGGCGTGGAGCAGGAAGGGCCGTTCAAGCCGGATTATTACAAGTACTGATCCTCGACAGCCTCCTGCTTGTAGGAACGGATCTCCAGGTCGCGGCCAGCCAGGTCGCGTCCAGGGCCGGCCCCACCGGCACCGCTCCTACCGGCAGGGGGCCATCAGGTTATTCGCGACAGTCGACACCGACTCTGGCGGCGTCCTCAGGAGCCACGGCGCTTATCCAGGCGCTCCTGGTATGTCGTCAATTGCGGGTTGGCGATCTGCACCACCGCATCCTCGAGAATGACGTCGACGCACTTCTCGGCGACGCGCACTCTGTGCGGATACTGGTCGCGGCAGACCCCGCCCGCCGCTGCTTCGAGGCTCGCGTGCATGGCTGTGACGTGATCGGGCGAAATCAGATCCGCCGCAGAATAGTTGAAACGGAAATCGCCGGCCGCGGCACCCGCTGACAGCGCCATACCGAGCCCGGCAACAGCAAACGTCTTCATCTTAGTCTCCAACGATGACGCGGCAGGAGTGCCGCTCTACCCCCTGAAGATGCGCCAGCAACGAAAACGGTCGCAGCGGGCCGGTCAGACTGGCGACGCCGCCGGAACGCCTACGCGAAAATCGGACGAAAAGAGCAGGGCCCGAAGGCCTGCCTTTCCGGAACACACCGGCCAGCGCGTATTACTGCTGCATGGTGTAGGAGGCACGCAGGAACAGGTAGCGGCCGAACGCGTCGTAGACCTGCGGATAGGTATTGCCGTTACCTGGCGCAGTGCCAACAATCGAGCTCAGCGGCGGATCGTTGTCGAACAGATTGTTCGCGCCCGCGGTCACCGTGCCTGCTTCGCTCCACCGATAAGTGGCGGACAGATCGAAGTAGTCTTGAGCGGAGAAGGTCTCGTTCACGGGCGAGAAGGCACCGCTCGAAGCCCGGCTGGCTGGAGGACTGCGCCACATCGACCTCACCGTAACGGCGCCAGGTAGCTGACACAGCCAACTCCCAGGGGGTTTCCCAGGTAGCCCGCAGCTTGTGCCGGTACTCCGGATTCGGCGCACCACAGGGGCCACCGTAGAAGCCGGCGCAGTCGTAGATGTCGTTCGGACCGGAGTCCGGCAGCGGCACCTCTTCCAGCTCGTCCAGGAAGGTGGCGACGTAGTCCACTTCCACAAAGCCCATGTCGCCCACATTGAAGCCGTAGTTGGCGAGTACGTCGAAGCCCTTGGTGGACAGTTCGCCGGTATTCACGTCGGTGGCGACCACAAAGCCGGTCTGGTTGGCCCACAAGGTACCGCCGGCACCGCGGTTGATCAGGCTGCAGAAGAACGGATCACCCGTTTCCAGACAGCTCGACAGCGCCAGGTTCTCGTCCACGTTGTCGATGCGGCCTTCCAGCGAGATGTCGAAGTAATCGACGGACACGGTCAGTCCTTCGACGGCGGACGGGGTCAGCACGAAACCGAAGGTATAGGTGTCGGACTTCTCAGGATCAAGATCCGGGTTACCGCCTGCCAGGTTGTTGAACTGGCCAGCCGGATTGTCGGCAATGTTGCCATACTGGGCAGGCGTTACGCCGGTACGCTGACACTGCTCCAGAGTCGCCGTGGGTGTGGGGCCGGAACAGGGATCGTAGTTGCCGTTCGGGCCCTCTGTGAGGTCGAACAGGCCAATGCCCTGGGGATCGAACAGCTCGAAGATATTCGGCGCACGTACGGCACGCTGGTACGACCCGCGGAAGCGCGATGTCGTTGGTGGGCGCGTAATCCGCCGCCGACCTTGTAAGAGTCGGTGGTGAAATCGTCAGTAGTCGGAGTACCGATAGGCGCCATCAACACCCAGGTGCTCCGACGCCGGTCACACCCTGAACCAGCGGTACGTTGAGTTCCACGAAATAGTCGATCACGTCCTGGGTGCCCGACACCGGATTGGTCGGGCCGCCCTGACCGGCACCGTCACCGATCTGGAAAGCCAGGTCGGGGTTGGAGTCCAGTTCGTCTTCGCGATACTCCATACCGGCGGCGAACGCCACGGCTTCCTGGGCGTAGGGCACCATGATGCCCCATTCGTCCAGGCTGCCGGAAGATCTGACCACTGATGACCGTCTGCTTCGTATTACCATCGCGGTGCAGCGGAATCGCCAGGTAGTCTACCGCCGGCCCGGGGTCCGCGGGTTGCCGGTAAAATGTCGTCGTAGGGCAGCGGCAGCCGGATCATCGTTGCGTCGGATCGTCGTCCACGTTTACTCGACAGACCGGCTGACCGGTGGTTGGATCTTCCACCGCGTACAGCGCCCTGGTAATGCGGTTGATGGACAGATCGTTGTTGTAGATTTCGGAGCGATGCACGTTCGAGTAGCTTGCGTAAACGTCATAGGAGAGCTGCGTCTGTCCCACCGAGGCCACGCAGACCCGCGAGGAATCGGGTGGTCGTGTGCTGGATGTCGTTGTTCCGCTCACCACCTTCGACGTTACGCCGCAGGATCAGTACGTTCTCGGCAATGTCGTCTTCCCCCAGCCCTTGAGAGCCGCAAAGGAAGTCGAACTGCTGATCGGAGAGGAACGGTTGTTGCAGTTGATGCCACCGCTACCTGTCCGCCGACGCCGTAGCCGAAGACGCCCGATGGGCATCTGGCTGTTGGTCTCGTTGTTCATGTACATGAACTCGCCGTAGGCCTCGACGTTCTGGTTGAACTCGTAGTTGACGAACATGCCGCCATTGATGCGCTCATTCGGGCGCTGATAGTGGTTGAACGGGTTGAAGTTGAACGTGTCCGTGGTGAAGTCGCGGGGCGCGAACTCACCGTTCGGCGTCACCCGCGCCCATCCGTCGGGTAGTTCAACGGTGGTGCCGACGTTCAAGAGGTTGGCGATTTCGTTGGTGCTCGACCCACTGCAGGTGAACTCCTCACCGTCGTTACGGGTGCCGAACGCGCACTGAGCGTAGTCGTAGTCGCCCTGGAAGACCGGGTCGGTTTCCTGATAGCCGAGGAAGCCCATGAAGTGGCCCTGGCCACCGCCGAAGGAGCTGCCGAAGGACAGCGTCAGATCGAAGGAATCACCGTTGGTGTGGTTGCCATCCGGAACCTCGAACTGACCCGGGTTGATGGCTGCGAACTCCTCCAACAGATCCTGGGAGTCGCCACTGTTGTTGTGCTGAAAGGTCGAGAAATTGCCGTCGAGCTTCAGACCTTCGAAGTCGTCGTTCAGCACGAAGTTGACCACACCAGCGATGGCATCCGACCCGTAGGTGGCAGAAGCACCGCCGGTCAGGATGTCTACCCGCTCCACCAGGGCAGCCGGAATGAAGTTCACGTCGGGCGCCGGCGTGTTCAGCGAGCCGTACGGCAGCCGCCGGCCGTTCATCAGCACCAGGGTGCGCTCTTCGCCCAGACCGCGCAGGTCCACGGAGGACGTACCCGTCGCGCCGTTGGCCAGGTTGGAACCCTGGGCGCCGAACGCCTGCGGCAGAGTGTTGATCATGTCCTCGACCTGAAGGACGCCGCGGACATTGAACTCTTCCGCGCTGATTGCAGTGACGGGACTGGTCTCCACCAGGTTGCCGGCCGCCTTGATTCGCGTACCGGTGACCACCACTTCTTCGATGGTCCCGCCGGCTTCCGCTCCGTAGGCCGCGCCGGCTGACGTCAGGCCCACCGCAAACAGCGTACCTGCAGCCACCAGCGGGCCGCAGGCGGCCGCCAATGATCTCTTCTGAAACATATTGTGTACCCCAACTCTATTTCAATTATTAGATAGGCTTTGCGCCACGGCGCGGATTATAAGCACATACATATCCGTAACATAGAGTAAATTTTGTCACTAAAACCTAACTTGAAATAACCGGGAGTAAGGTCGCCCCGCGCCAATTGGGGGCCCCGGATGGAAACAAGGCGAAACTTTCTGAAACAATTTTTGCGCACGGCTGAAACCGAGAATGTAGAAAAAACGCAGGAAAAATGGAGGCTTACGGCGCTCAGGGTGATTCAGTACGCGGCCGCCCAGCTTGGCATGATCCCAGGTCACATAGCGCTCAGGTACGAACTCGAGCAGCACCCGCTTCTCCGCCGTCGCCACAACTGTGTCGGACAATTTCCGGCGGTCGTCATCCGAAATCGTCTGTCCGCGCGTATTGATGTTGATCAGAGCGTCCACCACCGCGGGGGTGTCGTCGATGATGCGGGCCTCGGCATAGATCAGCACACCCTTCAGCGACGCGTATTCTTCACCGCTCTCCACCAGCAGCGCGGCCTTGGGATCACGACGCAGGTTCAGCACTTTCTGGCTCTTGCGGAACGTGGTGCACTGGATGACGCCATCATCATCCGCGTAGAACCACATGGGCATGGGATGGGGATAACCGTCCTTGCCGTTGGAGACGAGGATGATGGTTTTCTGCACGGCGAGAAAATCACCGATCTCGGCCGGGGTGAGCTGAATCTGTTCGCGGCGCGATGCCATGGCGAGGCTCCTGGATGACTGGCGATACCGCATTCTCGCCGCGGCCGCCGGCGTCTACAATGCGTCACCCCAGGCAGACACCCGTGACATGACTGATAACAGCGCCGCCAACGAACTCATTGCTCTGCTCGACCTCGAGGAGATCGAAAAGAACCACTACCGCGCCACCAGCCCCAGCGAGGGCTGGCAGCGGGTCTATGGCGGCCAGGTCATCGGCCAGGCCCTGGTGGCCGCCTCGCGCACCGTGCCGCAGGACCGCCAGGCCCATTCCCTGCACGGCTACTTCCTGCGCCCCGGCGACACCACCGTCCCCATCCTCTACAAGGTGGACCGGATCCGCGACGGGCGCAGCTTCACGACCCGGCGGGTGGTGGCCATTCAGCACGGCCGGCCGATCTTCAACATGTCCATCTCCTTCCAGGTGGAAGAAGACGGCTTCTCCCACCAGTTCGACATGCCCGAAGCGCCGGCGCCGGAAACTCTGGCCGACGAACGCGAGCTGCGCGCCAAGTGGACCGCCGAGCTTCCCCGGGAGCAGGCGGAAGCCTTCAACCGGGAACGGCCCATCGACGTGCGGCCCATCGAGGCGGTGAACATATTCGAGCCGCAACAGCGCCCGCCGCGGCAGATGTGCTGGATGAAGTCCCGCGATCCGCTGCCCGACGACTACCGGCTGCACCAGTGCGTGCTGGCCTATCTGTCGGACTGGTCGCTGCTCGATACCGCCACCCTGCCCCATGCGGTGAGCTTTCTCGATGACAACATGCAGATGGCGAGCCTCGACCACGCCATGTGGTTTCACCGGCGTTTCCGCGCCGATGAATGGCTGCTCTATGTCCAGGACAGCCCCAGCGCCAGCGGCGCGCGGGGCCTGAATCGGGGGCTGGTGTTCAGCCGCGACGGCGTACTGGTGGCGTCAGCGGCCCAGGAAGGGCTGATGCGGAAGCACGGGTGAGGGGCTGGCCGTCGGAGCGGCCTCCAGGCCGCGATCGGTCCCGGGCAGGCCATCGCGGCCTGGAGGCCGCTCCAACAATCTAAATTACCTGTACCCGTACGGCTTCTCACCCTTCCAGCGTTCGATAACGCTCCAGCAGGCGGGTCTGGCGGGTCTCCATGGACACCCACTCGCCGTCTATCATCACCCGCTCCGCCCAGGTGGTCAGCTCCAGCGGATCACCGGTCCAGATCACCAGGTCGGCCGGCGCCCCCTTCGTGATGGTGCCCGTGCCGGCAGTCAGACCGAAACGCTCGGCCGGTCGGCGGGTCACGCCGGCCAGCACCTCGGCCCAGGGCATACCCTCGGCCACCGCATTGCCGGCGATCTGCCGCAGCAGGCGGGCATTGTGGCTGTCCTCGGCGGTGAACATCACCGGCACACCGGCTTCCCAGAGGATGGTGGCGTTGTCCAGCCGCGCGCCGAGCTGGTCATAGCTCACCGGCCGGTTGTCGAGAACGTCGAGGATCACCGGCACATCGGCAGCAGCCAGATCGTCGGCTACTTTCCAGGCTTCGGAACCGCCGTGAATGATCAGCTCGAGACCGAAATCCCGGGCCAGCGCCAGGGCCTGGCGGATCTCGTTGGCGCGGTGCACGGTCAGCACCAGCGGTACATCGGCACGCAGGAATTCAGCCAGGGCCGCCATGTCCTGGCGGGTGTAGCCGTCGTGTTCGGTGCGGTAGCGCCCGGGGCGAAACTCGGCTGCCTCGGTAAAGGCCATGCGCAGGCGCTGAATCACGGCGGCGCGGCTGCCGCCGACGAACTGGGCGCTCTGGGCCCCGATGCTGCCGAACAGCGCCAGCCGCGGGTGCGTCACCACCTCGTCGTCCGCCAGACGTATGCCGGCCCCCCAGCCGCTCAGGGGATCGTTGCCCGGCGCCGGCGCAACGATGGACCGGGTGACCCCTTCCACACGATTGACCGGCAGCAGCACGGAATCTGCATTGACCGCGTACTGCACGTCGAAGGCCGGGCCGAGCCGGTAGCGTTCCACCACGGCCTCATCGCCGATCGTCACGGTAGTGACGCGGCCGTCCACGGTGGTGGTTTCGCCGCTGATCTCCACCAGACCGAGTTGGGATACCGGTTCGATCAGCCCCGGGGTGATCACCTTGCCGGCGGCGTCTATGCGCTCGAAATCCGGCGGAATGGTCAGATCCCGGCCCACGGCCTGGATCACGCCGTCGTCGATGAGCACGGTCATGCCTTCCCGGGTCTGGTCGTCTTCCAGGGTGTGGAGGGTGCCGCCGACTACGGCCACGCCGGGGTGGGCGGAGAGAGGAAGCAGAATGCCGATCGAGCAGCCAATAAAGTTTCATGGTCACCTCCCCCGCGCCGTCTGGCCCAGATCGAAATCCGTCAGCGGCTGGCGCTGCGGGTCGTTGCGGTCGTAGTAGCGATAGCCGTCGATGTAGACCTGCTGCGCCCGTGCATAGACGCTGAACGGGTTGCCGTTCCACAGGACCAGATCGGCGGCCTTGCCGGTTTCGATGCTGCCCGGTGCGCTCATCGATGCCCAGCGCCCGCGCGGCATTGGCGGTGATCCAGCGCATGGCTTCGGCTTCCGACACATCCATGCCGGCCCGCTGGGCGGCGGCCAGCGCCTTGGCGGTTTCCTGATTGAGGTGCTGTATGCCGCGGGCGGAATCGGAATGGACGATGGCACAGGCGCCGGCCTGGTCTACCAGGGCGACGTTCTGATTGACGGCATCGAAGGCCTCCAGCTTGAACCCCCACCAGTCGGCCCACATGGCCGAGCAGATGCCGTTCTCGGCCAGCAGATCGGCGATCTTGTAAGACTCCACCGCGTGGTGGAATGCGGTGATGCGATAGTCGAACTCCCGTGCCACATCGATCATGGTGGCCATCTCGTCGGCCCGGTAGCAGTGGTTGTGCACCAGAATCTCGCCGTCCAGCACGCCCACCAGGGTCTCGAGGCCCAGGTCGCGCTCCGGCGCTTCGACCTCGTCGTCCTCTGCCGCGGCGCGCAGGTCCTCACGGTAGGCGCTCGCCCTGGCCCAGGCGGCCCGGTAGCCGGCCACGTTGCCCATGCGGGTGGAGGGCGCCTGATTGCGTGCAGCCGTACACGCGTTTGGGGTTCTCGCCGCAGGCCATCTTCAGCGACTGCGGCGCGCCGGGAAACTTCATGGCCTGCACCGTACGCGCCGGTACGTTCTTCAAGGTCACCCCGCGGCCGCCGAACAGATTGGCACTGCCGGGCAGCACATGCAGGGTGGTCACGCCGCCAGCCAGGGCCAGCGGGAACTGCGGATCCTGCGGCCACACGGAATGCTCGGCCCACACCTGAGCGGTATTGGGATCGGACATCTCGTTGCCGTCCTGGGTGGCGGCAATGGACGGCGACGGGTAGTCGCCGAGGTGCGAGTGGACGTCGATGATGCCGGGGGTCAGCCACAGCCCGGAGGCATCCACGTGGCGAGCATCCGGGGCGGTCAGCCCGCGCCCTACGGCGGCGATGCGGCCGTTCACCACGTGTACCGCGGCATCGTCGAGACGCTCGCCGGTACCTGTGAGAATGGTTGCCCCGGTGATGAGCAGCGGCTCGGTGGCCTGCGGTTTGTAGGCGGAGGCGTAGGGGTCGCGGGATTGGGCCAGGGCCGTGGCGTGCAGCAGCAGGGCGGCCGTGGCGAGGAGGGCCGCGGAAAACGTGAGGCTGAGATGGCGGATGGGGGTCATGGTGGTCTCCGGGTCGAGCGAGTCGCCCTCTGGAGGTCGCCCTCTGGAGAGGGCTCCTACACGGGGCTCCTACAGGGGGCTCTTGTGTATTTTGCCGTCTTTCATGACGAAGTGGACCTTACCGAACTCGGCCGGGTCCTCCAGGGGGTTGCCGGGCACGGCGATGATGTCCGCCAGCTTGCCGGCTTCGATGCTGCCGAGGCGCTCGCTCTGGTCGAGCAGTTCCGCCGCCGACCGGGTGGCACTGACGATGGCCTCCATGGCCGGCATGCCGGATTCGATCATGTAGCCGAACTCCTTCCAGTTGTCGCCGTGGGGTGACACCCCGGTGTCGGTGCCGAAGGCGATTTTGACCCCGCCGCGGTAGGCGCGGGCGAAGGTCTCCTGAATCTGCGGGCCGATGGCGGCGGCCTTGGGCCGCACGACCTCGGAGAAGTAACCCGGCTCTTCGGCTTTCTCGCCGACGAAACGGCCGGCCAGGATGGTCGGCACGTACCAGGTGCCCTCACGCTTCATGAGGCGGATGACCTCGTCAGTCATATGCGTGCCGTGTTCGATGGAATCCACCCCGGCCAGCACCGCCCGTTTCATGCCCTCGGCGCCGTGGGCGTGGGCGGCCACGCGGTAGCCGTAGTCCCGGGCCGCGGCGATGATGGCCTCCAGTTCGGCCATGCGGAACTGTGGGTTGTCGCCGCTTTGCGCCTGGCTGAGCACACCGCCGGTGGCCGTGATCTTGATCAGGTCGGAGCCTTCCTTGTAACGCGCACGCACGGCCTTCCAGGCACCGTCGGTGCTGTTCACCACACCCTCCATGGGGCCGGGATCCTCGGCCAGCTCGCGGTTGCGGCCGTTGCTGGGATCGGCATGGCCGCCGGTGGTGGCGATGGACTTGCCGGCGGTGAAGACCCGCGGGCCCGGTACCAGGCCCTGGTTGATGGCGCTGCGCAGGGATTGGGCCACGCCATGGGACGTTCCGAGATCGCGCACGGTGGTGAAGCCGGCATCGAGCGTGCGCCGGGCATAGGCGACAGAGCGGTAGGCGGCGTCCTGCGGGTCCAGGGTGAAGCTTTCGAGCTGCCGGTCGGGCGAGGTCTGGCTGGCGATGTGCACGTGCATGTCGATCCAGCCCGGCATCACCGTGGCATCGCGCAGGTCGATGACCGTATCGCCGGACACGTAGCCGGCTTCCACGCCGCGGATCTCGTTGCCTTCGATGATGATGGAGCGTTCGCTCAATACCTCACCGGCATTCACGTCGATGAGCCGGCCGGCGTGAATGACCGTGGCCGCCTGCACCGGCAGGGCCGCTCCGAGCAGCAGAATCGTTACCAACCACCGTTGTGCCATGGCTGTCTCCGCCTGTGAGGATGGGGTCAGACCATACCAGATCCGGCCCCTCCCGCCATATACAGGCCCAAGCCCCCTTGGGATAATGCCCGATTTCGCTGCAAGGAGTCGCAAGTGGCCGAAGCTGCGCCAGACATCGAACAGATCACCGGCTCGGTGGAGACCCTGAAGACCGAACTTGAGGCCCACCGCTACATCTGCAGCGACCAGATCGCCACCGCCGTGTACCTGGCCTATCACCTGCGCAAACCCATCCTCATCGAAGGTCCGCCCGGCGTGGGCAAGACCGAGCTGGCCAAGACCACGGCAGACATGTTCGCCCTGCCGCTGATCCGCCTGCAGTGCTACGAAGGCCTCGACGAGGCCAAAGCCATCTATGAGTGGAAATACGGCAAGCAGCTTCTCTACACCCAGGTGCTCAAGGAAACCCTCGACGAGGTGCTGCAGGGCGCCAAGGGCTTCGCCGAATCCGTCGGCCGGCTGCACGAGTTCGGCGACATCTTCTTCTCCGAGGAATTCCTCGAGCCGCGCCCGCTCATGAAGGCGCTGAAGGCCGAGAACGGCTGCGTGCTGCTCATCGACGAGGTGGACAAATCCGACCACGAGTTCGAGTCGCTGCTGCTCGAGATGCTCTCGGACTATCAGCTGTCGATCCCCGAGATCGGCACGGTGAAAGCGGCCGCCGAGCCGCCCATGGTATTCCTCACCAGCAACAACACCCGGGAGATCTCCGACGCGCTGAAGCGCCGCTGTCTGCACCTGTACATACCGTTCCCGGACATCGAGCTGGAACAGCGCATCATCAATGCCCGCGTCCCGGAGATTTCCCAGGAACTGCGCCGCCAGCTCGTGGCGTTCATTCACGAGCTGCGCGACATGGACCTGAAGAAAGTCCCGGCCATATCGGAAACCATCGACTGGGCGCGCACCCTGCTGCTGCTGCACACGGAAACCCTGGACCCGGAACTGGTGCGTGATACGTTGAACGTGATCCTGAAGTTCCAGGACGATATCGAGAATGTGAATAGTGAGTTGACGACGCTTACCAGTAAGGCGTTGAAGTTATAGCCAATGCCAACTGTCGCGGTCTGGAGACCGCTCCTACAGAGCCACCAATAGCACTGCCTCATCCATGGATCGCACTCTGACCAATTTCATTCGGGCGCTGCGCAATGCGGAGGTTCGGGTTTCCACGGCGGAAACCCTGGACGCGCTGTCTGCCGTGGAGCTGGTGGGCTACCAGGACCGGGCGGCGTTGAAGCGCTCGCTGGCGCTGGTGCTGCCGAAGACGGCGGACGAAAAAGAAACCTTCGACGTCTGTTTCGACCAGTTCTTCACCGCCCACGACGTCAGCGGTGACCGCGAGAGCGGCGCCGCCGACGACGAATCCGCCGAAGCCGATGAGGCTGAATCTTCCGCGGAAGGCGAAGGCGGCGAAGGCGCCGGCGGGGCCGAAGCCCGGGAAGGCGCGCCGGCCGGCGGGCGCAAGAAGAAGTCCAAGGGCCAGCCCGCCGACGCCATGGAGCCGGCAGCGGAGGAGGATCTCGGCCCGGGCGAGATGACCGAAGCTCAATCGGCGCTGGGCCGGCTGCTCATGGCCGATTCCAAGGTAGAGCTGTCGGTAGCCATGGCCCAGGCGGGCGAGGCGGTCGACGTACGCGACATCCAGGTCTTCACCCAGAAGGGTCTGTACACGCGCAGGATCATGGACGAGATGGGCCTCGGCGAGCTGAACGGCGAGATCTCCAGCCTGCGTGACAGTCCCGGCATTCCCGACCGGCGTCTCGGTCAGGAACTGCGGCAGCGCCGCGACTGGCTGCGCGAGCAGGTGCGCGACTACGTGGAGCGGCAGTTTCTGCTGCACGCCGATGCCACGGGCAGACGACTGCGTGAAGAGCTGCTGCGCAAGGTGAAGCTGTCCAACGTGGAGGCCCGCAACTTCCGCCTGCTGCAGGAAGTGGTATTCAAAATGGCCAGAAAGCTCACCTCTCTGCACTCGCGGCGCAAGAAGGTGTTCAAACGCGGCCAGCTCAACGTGCCGCGCACCCTGCGCCACAACATGGCCTATGACGGCGCTATTTTCGACCTGCGCTGGAAGTCGGTGAAGATCGACCGGCCAAAGGTCTTCGCCATCTGTGACGTATCCGGTTCCGTCGCGGCCTACGCCCGGTTCATGCTGATGTTTCTGTACAGTCTGGACGAAGTCATGCCCAAGGTGCGCTCGTTCGCCTTTTCATCGGACTTGGCCGAGGTCACGGATCTGTTCGAACGCAACGACCTCGAAGACGCCATCGCCAAGACGCTGCGCGACTACGCCGGCGGCTCCACCGACTACGGCCAGGCCTTCGCCGATTTCAAGAAGCACTGCCTGGACGACGTGGACAACCGCACCACCATCATCATCCTCGGCGACGCACGGAACAATTACGGCGATCCGCGGACTGATATCCTCAAGGAAATGTACGACCGCTGTAAGCGTCTGATCTGGCTCAATCCCGAGCCGCGCAATTCCTGGTATCTGGGCGATGCGGAGATGCGCCGTTATAGTGCCTATTGCCACCAGGCCGAAGAATGTAACAGCTTGATGCATCTGGAACGCATAGTCGGCAATCTGTTGCGGACGGTGAATTAACGGGAAGTGGTGATGGACTTAGGAGTCGCGGCCTGGAGGCCGCTCCCACATGGTTGCCTGTGACTGACGCGCCTCACCAGCAGGATGATTTTACCCGCTCCGCCGGGCGCCAGTTGGCGCTGTTCGGCGTACTGGCGATCGTCGGTGTGGCCGTGCTCATGGCCGGGCTCGCCTGGGCGTCGGGGCTCACCGGTTCCGCCGCCGGCAACAGTGCCGCGGTGGATCCGGCTACCGGCACGGTGAGCCTGGTTCTGAATGAGGAGCCGCCGCAGCTCAACAGCACCCTGGCTACGGATCAGGTGAGCCTGATGATCCTCGGCCACGTCATGGAGGGCCTGCTGCGCTACGACGAGAACAACAACCTGGTGGCCGGGGTCGCCGAAGACTGGCAGGTGACCGAGACCGAAGCCACCTTCCGGCTGCGTGACGACGCGCGCTGGAGCGACGGCGAGCCGGTCACCGCCCACGACTTCGTGTTCGCCTGGCAGACTGCCCTCGACCCGGCCAATGCCTCGCAGTATGCCTTCATCCTGTTCGCCATCGACAATGCCGAAGAGATCAACAGCGGCGATCTGCCCCTGTCGGCCCTGGGCGCCGAAGCCGTGGATGACCGTACGCTCAAAGTCCGCCTGGCGCGGCCGGTGGCCTACTTCGACAAACTGGTGGCCTTCGCCACCTACTACCCTGTCCGCGAAGATTTCTACAACGCCATGGACGGCCGCTACGGGGCCGATGCGGATACCCTGCTCTACAACGGCCCGTTCACCATCAGCCGCTGGGTACATGGCGCGCACCTGCGCATGGAGCGCAACGAGTCCTACTGGAACCCCGACCGGGTGCACGTTGACGTGCTGGATTTCCCCTATATCACCCAGGACCCGAACGCCCAGCTCAACCTGTTCAAGGACGGCCGCATCGCCTACACGGTGCTCACCGAAGAGAACCTCACGGAAGCCCTGGTGCAGGGCTGGGACATGCACCGCTTCATGGACGGCTCGGTGTTCTATATCGAATTCAATCACCGCGAGGGCCGCCTGACCCGCAACTGGCATCTGCGCAAAGCCATTGCGCTCGCCCTGGATCCTTCCGAGCTGGTGTACCGGGTGATCAAATTGCCGGGCTATCTGCCGGGCGAATCGCTGTTCCCCATCTGGCTCGACGGTGTGGAGAAACCGTTCCGCCAGGAATATCCGCCGCCCACAGCGCCCATGAATCCGCAGAAAGCCCGCGAGCATCTGGAACAGGCCAAGCGGGAGCTGGGGCTTCAGGAGATTCCGCCGCTGGTGCTGCTGTCCGGCGACAACCCCATCTCCAACAAGCAGGCCGAGTACTACCAGGAGCAGCTAAGCCGGGTGCTGGGCCTGGAGTTGCGCATCGACAAGCAGATCTTCAAGCAGCGCCTGGCGAAAATGACCGCCGGCGAATTCGACATGGTGCTGGCCGGCTGGGGGCCGGATTTCGACGATCCCCTGACCTTCGGCGATCTGTTCGCTTCCTGGAACCTGAACAACCGCGGCCGCTACGACAACCCGGAACTCGACCGGTGGGTGGCCGTGGCGCAATCGTCCACCGACCCGCGTACGCGCATGGACGCCTTCGGCGAGATCCAGCGCATCCTCTTCGAAGACGTGGTGATTCTGCCCAACTACGAGCGCGGCCAGGTCGTACTGTGCGTCGGACCCGCGCCTCAAGGGTCTGGTGCGCCGCGCAGTGGGCCCGGATCCGGATTTCACCAACGTGCGCATCGCCGCAGAACAAGGCTGATCGATCGAATATGTGGCGCTACACGGCAAAACGGCTGCTGCAGGGGGTGATTACGGTGTGGTTCATCGCCACCGCCACCTTCATCGCCATGCACAACGTACCCGGCGATCCGCTCACCTCGGACAAGGCCGTCTCCGACGACATCCGCGCCAATCTGGAAGCCAAATACGGTCTCGATAAGCCCGTCACCCAGCAATACTTCATCTACATGGGCAACCTGCTGCGCGGCGATTTCGGCATCTCATTCACCCAGAAGAACCGGGAAGTGAACGACATCATCCGCGAACACTTTCCGGTGTCGGCGACCCTGGGCATTCTGGCCATCGTGTTCGCCGGCTTAGGCGGTGTGCTGTGGGGCGCGCTCACGGCCCTGTACCGCAACCGTCTGCCGGACATCATCATCATGTTCCTCGTTATTCTCGGCATCTCCGTGCCGAGCTTCGTGTTCGCCGCACTCGGCCAGCTCACTCTGGTCAATTTCAACGATCTTTTCGGCCGCTCGCTGCTGCCGGTGGCCGGCTGGGGGACGGTCTGGCACATGCTGGTGCCGTCGCTGGTGCTGGGCCTCGGCACCATGGCATATCTCACCCGTCTCATGCGCTCGTCCATGCTCGAGATCATCAGCTCGGACTACGTGCGTACCGCCAAGGCCAAGGGGCTGCCGCCGACGCGCATTTTTTCCCGCCACCAGTTACGCAACGCCATACTCCCTGTCGTCACGGTGCTGGGCCCGTCCATCGCGGCCATTACCACCGGCGGCTTCGTGGTGGAGCTGGTGTTCGCCATTCCCGGTCTCGGCCGTTACTTCGTCCAGGCCGTCCAGCAGCTCGACTACACCGTCATCATGGGAACGACCGTATTCTACGGCGCTTTCCTCGTGCTCATGGTCATCATCGTCGACCTGCTCTACGGGCTCATCGACCCGCGGGTGAGGCTGGATTAGACCATGACGGAAGACTCCCAAGCGCTCAAGTATCAGCCGAGCCCCGGGGCGTTTCAGCCGCTCATGGGCGAGCAGCGCAGCCAGGTGCTGACCCGGCCGTCGCTGTCCTACTGGCAGGACGCATGGATTCGCCTGAAGGCCAACCGGCGGGCGCTCGTATCGCTGTACATCGTCATCGGCCTGGTGGCCTTCACCGTGGTCGGGCCGATGATCTGGCGGGTGGATCCGGCCGCCCAGGATCTCGATCAGGTGAGCACGCCGCCGGGGGCCAGCCGCGCTGCCACTCTGGTGGGCCCATACGAACTCTGGGACGGCAGCAGCACAGCGCCGGATCAGGACGGGCTGCATCTGGCCGAGCCCGCCACGACCGAGGCCGTGCGGCTGCTGTGGGACCCGTTGCCGGGCGCCGCCGCCTACCGCGTCTACCGCAACATCTTTCCCGTCGCACCGGGAGACGCCCTGGGCCTGCCGCTGGCCGAGACCCTGACGGCCGACGACACCCGTTTCGAAGACCGCCTGGACCTGCAGCCGCGCACCTACTACTACACGGTGGTGGCGCTGGATGAGCAGGGCAACGAACTGCCCGCGCGGGAAACGCTGGACGTCCCGGTAACCCGGGTGGTGACCATCGAGGAGGCCGTCAGCCGCGGCCTGGTGGAACCCGGCAGCAACCCGGCAGTGGGCGATCAGGTGAAGCTCATGCTGCATCCGCTGGGCACCGACTACCTGGGCCGGGACATGCTGGCCCGGCTCATGGAAGGGGCCCGGGTGTCGCTGTTCATCGGTATTGCCGCGCCGGCGCTGTTCGTGCTGTTCGGCGTGATCTACGGCAGTGCCGCCGGTTTCGTGGGCGGGCGCGGCGATCAGGCCCTCATGCGCGTGGCCGATTTCGTCATCGCCCTGCCGTTTCTGCTGTTCATGATTCTGTTCAAGATCGCTTTCGGCATCGGCCCCGGGGAGAGCGGCATTCTGCCCATGGTGGTGGCCATGGTGCTGCTGCTGTGGCCGGCCACGGCACGCCTGGTGCGCGGGCAGATTCTGCAGGTCCGGGAGGAAGGCTACGTCGATGCCGCCCGGCTGCTCGGTGCGCGCACCAACTACCTGATTCTGCGGCACATGATTCCCAACACCATGGGCGTGATTCTCGTGACCCTGACCTTCGCCGTGCCCAACGCCATCTTCATCGAGGCATTTCTGTCGTTCATCGGTATGGGCGTGGCACCGCCCACCCCATCCTGGGGCAGCATGTGCAACGAAGGCATCAAGACCATGCTCACGTACCCCCACGAGCTGATTCTGCCGGCGGCGCTCATCAGCATCACGGTGCTGGCTTTCAATCTGCTCGGCGACGGTCTGCGTGATGCGCTGGATGCGAAAATGAGGTCGCAGGAATGAACATGTATCGCGGCTGGAAAGCCGCTCCCACAGGGATTACTGCATGAGCGAGCCGCTGCTTCAGGTAGACGACCTGCGGGTCGAGTTCGACACCTACGGCGGCACCGTGCAGGCGGTGCGCGGGGTCAGTTTCGCCGTGGCTGCCGGGCAGACTCTGGCCATCGTCGGCGAATCCGGCTGTGGTAAATCGGTGACGGTGCAGAGCCTCATGGGCCTCACGCCCATGCCGCCCGGGCGCATCACGTCCGGCAGTGCGCGGCTGCGCGGCGAGGAGATTCTCGGCCGCACGCGCATCGGTGGACGGGAGATCCGCGGCCGCGAGATCGGCATGATCTTCCAGGATCCCATGACGTCGCTGAACCCCACCATGACCATCGGCGAGCAGATCGCCGAGACCCTGGAGGTGCACCGCGGCTGGAGCAGAAAGCGCGCGTTCGCCCGCGCCGTGGAACTGCTCGATATGGCGCGCATTCCGGAAGCGGCCGCGCGCGCCCGGCAGTATCCATTCGAGTTTTCCGGCGGCATGCTGCAGCGGGCCATGATCGCCATGGCCATCGCCTGCGAGCCGGCCCTGCTCATCGCCGACGAGCCCACCACCGCCCTGGACGTGACCATCCAGGCGCAGGTTCTCGATCTCATGGACGACCTGCAGCGCGAGACCGGCATGGCCATCGTGTTGATCACCCATGACCTGGGTGTGGTGGCGCGCATGGCCGACGAAGTGGTGGTCATGTACGCCGGTCAGGTAGCCGAACAGGGCAGCGTGGACGATGTGTTCTATCGCTCGGCACACCCTTATACCCTGGGGTTGCGCGCGGCCATGCCGAACAATGACCCGTCCCAGGTTCCGGGCGGCGTCCGTCACGGTGAACATCAGTTGTTACCCATCGAAGGCAGCCCGCCGGATCTGTTCCATCCGCCGACGGGCTGCGCCTATGCGGCACGCTGCCCCTACGCCATGGCCGTGTGCGCCGACCGGGATCCCCACGCGTTCTATCAGGGCGACCGGCACTTCGCCCGCTGCTGGCTGCACCACCCCGATGCACCCGAGGTTGCCGATCTCTATCACCGCGACACGGAGGTTCAGGCGTGAGCGAGCGCAAGCCGCTGGTATTCTCCGAAAATCTCACCAAGCATTTTCCGCTGCGCGGCGGCCACACCGTGCATGCCGTGGACGGCGTGACCCTGACCATCCACGAAAAGGAGATCGTCGGTCTGGTGGGAGAGTCCGGCTCCGGCAAGTCTACCTACGGTAAAACGCTCATCGGCCTGCATCCGAAAACCGCCGGGACCGTCACCTATCGCGGCGAGACCCTGCCGCAGCGCTATCAGCCGAAGGACTTTCAGCGCTGGGCGCGGAAGATGCAGATGATCTTTCAGGACCCCTATTCGTCGCTGAATCCGCGCATGACCGTGGGCGAGATTATCGGTGAAGGTCTGCGCATGCACTCCCGCCTGTCCCGCAACGACATACGCGATCGGGTGGGTGAATGGCTCAAGCGCGTGGGCCTCGAACCCGACCACATGTCCCGCTACCCCCACGAATTTTCCGGCGGTCAGCGCCAGCGCATCGGTGTGGCCCGGGCGCTGATCCTCGAGCCCGAGTTCGTGGTCTGCGATGAGCCTATCTCAGCGCTGGACGTGTCCGTGCAGGCCCAGGTGGTCAATCTGCTCGATGAGCTGAAAGCCTCCATGGGTCTGACCCTGCTGTTCATTGCCCACGACCTGTCCATGGTGCGCTACGTCAGCGACCGCATGGCGGTGATGTACTTAGGCGCCCTGGTGGAGATCGGTACGGCCACGGAAGTGTTCTTCGACCCCAAGCATCCCTACACCGAGATACTCATCGCCTCGAATCCCGAACCGGACCCGGAGAAGGAACGGGCCCGGCAGTCCACCACCATCACCGGCGAGATCCCCTCACCCGTGGACATCAAACCGGGTTGCCGCTTCGCCGGCCGCTGCCCGTACGTGATGGATGTATGCCGTGAGGAGACCCCGCTGCTCGAGCCGGTGGACGGCAATCCGGAGCGGCTGGTGGCGTGCCACCTGTATTGACGCTTCTGCAGCGGAATCAGAGCAACAACGGCGCCAGCAGGTAGCCGGCGAAAACGGCCAGTGCCAGATAGCTGGTCAGATCCAGGGTGCGCAGGACTTTCATAGCGGCGAGCTTAGTCACCACCCGGCCGGCGCCGGAAGTACCGTTTTGCGATATCCATATAACGTCAGGTCAGCCAGAGCACGCCGGCCAGGGTAGCCGGCACCACCACCATCCATAAAACCAGCGCCTGCCACAGGACTCGGCCGCGAATCTGGCGAACCGTGGTCCGGGTCAGCTCCGTGCCCACCAGGAACAGCGCCACCACCAGCAGCCCTTTGCTCAGGTGTCCGGACCAGTCGCTCACCAGAGCCGGCAGCTCTACCACCGACCCCACGCCGGCCGCTGCCACGAACGCCAGGATGAATCCCGGTATGCGCAGGCGCGGTACCGGCGCATCGGCAGCGGCGCGTTCACGTGTACGGTGTTCGTAAACGCTGACGGCGAGAATCAGCGGAATGAGCCACAGCGTCCGGCCGAGCTTCAGGGTGGTGGCCACCTCGGCGGCCCGGTCACCGTACAGCGCGGCGGTAGCCACCACGGAACTGGTGTCATGAATGGCCAACGCCGACCACAACCCGAACTGCAGTTGCGAGAGTTCCAGCGCCCGGCCCAGCCAGGGGAAGGTCAGCAGGGCCAGGGCGTTGAGCAGGAAGACGATGGCCAGCGCCACGCCGATCTGCTGAGGCTGGGCCCGCACCAGACCACTCAAGGTGGCGATGGCGGTACCGCCGCAGATGGCCGTGCCCGCACTCATGAGTTTGCTCGACGCTGCCTCCACCCCGAGCAGACGGCCGAGCAGCAACCCCAGGGCCAAGGTGGACAGCACGTAGACGGCCACAGCGCCCGTGTATTGCGCACTCAGACTCCACAGTGTGTTCAGATCCAGATTCAATCCCAGCAGCACGATGGCCGTCTGCAGGCTGTAGGCTGCCATGGTGCTGCCACTGGCGAATGGGCAGCGATTCAAACCGAGGGCTATGGCGCCTCCGGTGAGCAGCGCCACGGCCGGGTTGGCCAGCCACAACAGGCCTGGCAACACCAGCAGGCACAGCAGCACGGCCAGCCGCTGCCGGGGCAGGTAATCGGCCAGTCCATCACCCTTCACCCGGTGCACTCACGCCACTTGCGTGCCATACGCAATACGGACTCCTCCTCTGTGTAGTCGCCGAGCCGGGCAATGGGCACCCACGCCAGATCCAGTGATTCGCCGCTGACCTGAAAGGTCTCGTCGCCCAGTGTCTGTAAGGCGAAGCGTACGTCGAAATGCAGGTGAGCGGGTTCATCACGGCGGGCGGGAATCTCGTGGACGTCCAGGTCGAAAATATCCTCGGACAGCGGTGTGATCGACAGACCCGACTCTTCACCGGCTTCCTGCATGGCTACCGCCAGAGTCGTGGGATTGCCGTCGCTGTGACCGCCGAGCTGCAGCCAGCGGCCGAGCTTGCGGTGGTGGGTCAGGAGCACGCTGCCGCCGGAGCGATCGACAAGCCACGCCGACCCCGTCACGTGGCCTTCGGCCAGCTCGCGCTCGAAGCAACGTGGATTGCGTTCCACGAAGTCGATGAACATGTCGGCAGTGGCGCGCTCCTGCGGATGCCTGTCGGCATAGGCACGGAGCAGATTGAGCAGCGGCTGGCGGTGCATGAGCGAATCGGTTAGCCGGAATTGACCGGCACGATAACGAAAAAGGCCCATGGGGTCTCCCCCATGGGCCTCATCAGCGGCGCGTAACTCTAGCGGGCGTTGTCGAAGCTGTAACGCACCGACGCTCCGTAGATACGCGGCTCCGTCAGAAAGTAGTTCCGGTAGAAGCCCGACGTATCGGATGTCAGGTACTTGCCGGTAACGTTGTCGTCGTCCTGCAGATTACGCACGAAGGCTCGGGCGGACCACAGCCCGTTGCTGCTTTCATAGATCAGTGAGGCGTTGTGCTGATCCCAGGAATCGATCTTGTCGCCAGGCGTGTTGAATTCGCGGGCATAAGACTCGGACTGCCAGTAGTAGTCCCAGCGCGCGGTCAACGACCCGGCGATGCGATCAATCGGCCAGGTGTAGGCCACGCCCAGATGCACCGTGTGCTCCGGTGAGTTCGGCAGGGTATTGCCGTCCAGGTCAGTTTCGAAGCCGTCGTTGGTTTCAACTACACCGACGGTATTCAGCGGGCTACCCGTGCCGTCCACGGCCGTACCGTTCAGGTAGCCACGGGAAAAGTAAGCCGGCAACCCGTCACCATAGGTTGTTCCGGGGGCAACCCCGGGACATCCCGCTCCGTTGAGTGGGTTCTGAGCGCTCAGTGCCCGGCAGAGGCTATACGCCTCATCAATGTGTGCCTGCGTGATCTGCCCGCGGTTGGCGACATAGTTCACACCGGTCAACGAACCTGGATCAATGTTCTCCAGCAGCACGAAGTCGTCATTGCCGGCGGTTCGGTTGATTGGGTCCACCGAGGCAGTGTCCGACACCTCCGCGTTCAGATATGAATACGCCATATCTATGCTGAGGTTGGGAATGGCTGCAGGTCGGTAGTAAGTCTCCAACTCCAGGCCCCAGATGTCCGCATCTATGTTGTCGTTGATGGAGTTGTTGTTCGCAATGCGAGTGGTCTGCAAACCCTGGTAGTCGTAGATGAACGCCGCTACATTGGCCACCAGAGAGCCGTCGAGCCAGGCACTCTTCGCACCGAACTCGATGGAATCTACCTGCTCCGGGTCAAAGATGTACTTGGCTGTCGTAGCTTCTACAAAACTCTGGTTCAACGGCGGATTGAAGCCGCCGGGCTTGTAACCGCGAGTGAAAAAGCCATAAACCATGGTAGCGTCGCCTAGCTGCCAGTCGAAGCCGATACGTCCGGTGGTCTCGGTGAACTTCGCCTCACTCGGGCTGCCGGTCAGCGCTCGATTCTCGCCAAAGCCAGGAGCGAATGGCACGACGCTACTCACTTCAAATCGCGCAGCACTATACGCTGGTGTTGCTGAGGCGTCGGCAATCTGTGCATCAGTTGCCCCATGGTAGCGGGCCAACTCCAGCTCATTCTCCGCGGCTGCGGGATCACCCAGACCCCCAAGCAGAAAATTCAACGTTCTGGTCCAGTTGATTCCACCCGCACCCCGTCCTGCAGCACTGTTGGTCAGGTAGTCAGGGTCAAGCAACCCAAAGCCAACCAGGAATCCGGGCAAGGTAGCACCCACGGCCTCGGCATTGATAGCGTTGAACAGAATGCCGGTATCCTCCACTTCCTTCTTGTCGCGGTTATAGCGCAACCCCATGGTAACTTTGAAGGAGTCAGTGACGTCGTAGTACAACTCGCCGAATGCCGACGCGGAATCGCCGGTATTGCCGGCCTTGCCGCTGGGGTTGCTCGTCGAATTGAACATAGTGGGATACAGCGGCGGGAAGCCCAGACCGGGCACACCATAGTTGCCCACCAGGTCCAGAGTATTGGCGATTACATAGTAGTCACCATGCCCCTTGTACTCCGAGTAGTTGGCGCCAACGATGAAGTTCAGCGGCCCGGTGTAGGCAGACTCCAGTTTAGCCTCGACCGTCCAATATTCAGTGTCCGACGTGGCACTGTCATAGGCAAACACCCGGGTCTGATCGGACGGATGCACGCAACCGCCGAAGATGCCCGAGGTGCCGTCGTTGAAGTTGCACTCGGAACTGGTCCAGTCGGAGCCTGCCTCGAGTTCCGGCGGCGCCGAGGTGGGCCACAGGCCGCCCGGGTTCAATGGCGAGGCATACAGATTGAAACCCACGTCCATCAGATAGTCCTGCCGGGACACATACTGGCTCTCATGGTAGCCGGCCAGCAGTCCTACTCTGTAGTTTTCGAAGTCGTAGTCGAACCCGGCCGTCCACAGATCTTCGTCATACTTGTAGATTGGCTCGTAGTCCGTGTGCATCTTGCGGAAGCCCGTGCTCGGGGCGCTGAAAGCCTTGGTCGGAGAAGGATCGCCGAGCAGCACGGCACCGTTCAGGCCGCCGAAGATGCCGCCGGTGGTGGTACCGGCATGGGGCGTATCGAAGCCGAAGCCGTCCGGCAGACAGCCGATGGTGGGGATCGTGTTCTTCTCGCACACCTGATTGGTGATGCGCACCTTATCATCGTCTTCCTTGAAGCGGCTGTATTGCACCCAGGCCGAGGCATTGTCACTGACCTGCCACAAGCCCGTGACCCGGAACGTGGTGATATCCCGGCCGTCTACGTCATCGTCGATGCCGGATATCTGGCACGGCTGGGTCTGCTGGTTGTCTATGGTGGAGCCCGGGATCAGGCAATCGCCGGTCTGACCATAAGCCGTATTCTCGATATAGCCGTCGCGCTCGAGCCACATGCCCGCAACCCGGACGGCGAAACGGTCGCCGAAGGGCATGTTCAACGCCCCCTTGATCCGCTTGTTGCTGTAATCGCCGGCCTCACCGTCGACGAAGCCGTTCCAGGACTCGAAATCCGGCATCTTGGTAACCATGTTGATGGCACCGCCGGTGGCGTTCTTGCCGAACAGGGTGCCCTGCGGGCCGCGCAGCACCTCCACACGCTCGAGGTCATAGAACTCGGCCGCCGGCAGGTTGGTCGGCACAGCGATCTGATTCTGGTGAATGGACACGCCATTCTCACCGGAACCGGCAATCACCAGGCGGCCGATGCCGCGGATGCTGAAGCTGGAACCGCCGAAGTTGGTATCGGTGTAGCTGACGTTCGGCGCATTCAACTGCAGATCCGACGGGCTGATGATCTGCTTGTCTTCCATCATGGCGCCGGAAAACGCCGTCACCGCAATAGGTACCTCCTGCAGACTCTGCTCGGTGCGCTGGGCCGTAACCACAACCTCTTCGATGGCCGAAGACGATTGAGCCAATGCCGATACGGAACCGAACAGCAGAACTCCTGAGAGCGTCAGGCACACGCGGTCGCGCACCCCCGCCCTTATGGACGCATGAATCATGATTCTCCCCTCCGTTATGAGCCCAGCCACGAAAACCATGGCTTCCCTCCGGCTCGACGCTATAGATAAACGCGTTATAAAAAAATGTCAACTACAGACTGTCGGACCGTGTGCAGCAGGCAAGGACCGAATCCAGCCGTGATCGTCAATGTGCCGCGGCATGGAGGCCTGCTATGCTGCCGGATCACATACTGCAATCACCGAATCAGGGGGAATCATGAGTATCGCCGTTATCGCCAAACTGAATGTCGCCGAGGGCAAGGAGGCCGAGTTCGAAGAAGCCATGCTGGCGCTGGCCGAAGATGTACGCAGCAAGGAACCCGGCAATCAACTCTACACGCTGTGCAAGGACGACGAGGGCAAATATCTGGTGATGGAGCTCTACGAAAGTGCCGAGGCGCTGGCAGCGCACGGCCAGTCCGAGCACTTCAAGGAAGCAGGAAAGAAATTCGCCGGGGTAATGGCCGGCAAACCGGAGATTCAGCGACTGGAAGTCGTCGGTTGACGGGTCAGATCACCGGTTACCAGAAAAGGAAGGCCGCCCATGGGGCGGCCTTTTTTTGTATCGGTGCCTGCTCCCCTGCTGGTGGGAGCGCTCTCCAGAGCGCGATTGAATCGGCTTCTGGAGAAGCCTCCTACAGGGTGTGTAGCTTTACAGCTGCACGCCCACCGACAGGCCGAACAGACGCGGTTCGACGAAGAAGCCGTTCATGAACAGACCGCTCGATTGATCCGTGGCGTACAGCCCGGTGATCTCATCGTCGTCTTCGATGTTCTGAATGAACGCCCGCGCCCACCACTGGCCCGTGGCACTGGTGTACGTGGCCGAAGCATTCCAGACGTCCCAGGCATCGACCATATCCTGCTCGCGCTCGAAGATTCTGGCGCTGAACTCGTCCTGCCAGTAGTAGTCGAGGCGCCCGGACAGGGTCGCGCCGTTACCGAAGAAGTGGGTGTACTCCGCGCCCAGGCTCACCGTGAATTCCGGCGAGTTGGGCAGCTGGTTGCCATCTACGTTGGTCGGCACGCCGTCGCTGAAGCTGTAGCCGAAACCAGGCGCGATCTGGGACAGCGCTGCACAGGAGCTGATCGCTGAGTCCGTGACCCCGGGTGTGGTCGGGATACCGGTCGCGGCTCCTGTCGGAATGTAAGGCACTTCATTCGCGGCCAGAAAACCCTGGAATGCCGCATTGGCGCTGGCCGGCCCTTGCCCGTCAAAGCCCAGCACGCAATGCGCGGCTTCGAAATCCTTGATCAAAGTGACGTCATCACGGCCCTGAGTCGGATCCCGCGGATCGATGGTTTCCAGATCGCCGATCTCGGTGTTCAGGTGGCTGATGTTGGCGTTAAACAACCAGTTGTCGTTGGGCGCCAGCAGAAACTCGCCTTCCATTCCGTAAATGTCGGCGTCGATGTTCTCGTTCACCGAAGTCCGGTTGATGATCTTGGAGACCTGCAGGTCCCGCGGTAGTGGGTGGTCGAACGCCGACAGGTCGGCCGGCAATGGATTGTCCCAGAGCTGGGTCTCGGCGCCGATCTCGTAGGCATCGATCTCTTCCGGATCGAAGGCCACCGGTGTGTTGGGGAACAGCTCGGTATCGATGGCCGGGTTGATGCCGCCGCCTTTGTAGCCGCGGGAGTAAGAGGCGTAGACCAGCGTTTCGTCGGTGAAATCGACCTGCGGCAGCCAGTCGAGCACGATCCCGGCCCGTCCACTCCTTGAACTCCACCGTGTCCTCGCGGAACTCCTGGTTGCCGGGGGTGTTGGGGTCAGCGTCATCCGAAGCGAGCGCTGTACCCGCCTCAATCACCTCGTTGATGGTATCCACCGGCGTGCCGAAGACCGAGGTGCTGCCTGTCTCCGAGTCCACCCAGATCGGCACATTCAACAGCAGCTGCCGGTCGCGCACGTATCTCTCATCGACATCAGAACGAAGCCCCACGGTCAGCTTCATCGTCTCTGCTGAGACTCGTAGTAGCCTTCACCAAAGACAGCCCATGAATCGAGTTCGAACTCGGGGGTCTCGTTGTTGAAGTAGCCCGGACCGAACACAGTGAAAGACCCCTCAGGCGGTGGCGGCAATTCCGCCAGAACCGGCGCTAGGTCGGGATTTACGACGGGCGCAACCAGAGAATAGTAGTCCAGCCCCGGGGCGCGCACGAAGTAGTCGGTCTGACTCTCGAAGTCGAAGGTCGAACCGGCCACCATGAAATTGAACGGACCATTGAACTGGGAGTTGAAGCGCAGCTCGAAACTGGTCTGCTCAGAGAACGACGTCGACGTGTCCTGGCCACTGAAAGTATTGCTGGGGCGAAAGTCGCCGCTAGCGAGCCCGATGGACGTGCGCACGTCACCCACCGTGGAGACCGGTACAGGCGAACCCACACCGACGCCGAGAAATCTCCGGCGGCATTCAGGGAAGGTGGCCACGAACGCCGGCCGGGAATCCGACTTCCTGGCCCGACGCGGTACCGTCGTAATCCTGCTACAGAAACCACCTGAGCGTCCTGGTCAGCCCCTGACGAAGGTCACGTCCAGCCAATCATTGACGGTCTGCTTGATTTCCACCATCACGAAGTCTTCCTCAGCCTCGTAAGTGGGATCGAAGAAAGCTGATACCTCGCGCAGGTGGCCGGGATTCCCGGCCGGAGAAGCCGGTTGTGTAGTCCGGAGCTGAATAGGCCAAGCCCACCGGAAGCGAAGAGGTCGAAGGAAGAACGTAGCCCAATGTCGAATACGGGTTCGTGGCGTCGGTCTGCCGGGTAGTGGGCAGACAGCCCAGGATGCCGCTCGGGTCGAAGTCGCAGAACTGCTTCTGGCTGCGGGTGCGCGAGCTGTCTTCCTCGAAGGTGTGACCGATGATGTCGATCACCGTGCTGTCCGTGGGCTCCAGCCTCAGGGACGCGCGCACCGACCACTGACTGCGGTCGTCGATGTCATTCCCGGTAAACACGTTGTCGGTGTACCCCTCGCGATCCAGCCAGATGCCGGCAACGCGCGCCGCCACTCGATCGCTGATGGGAATGTTCACCGCGCCCTTCACCTTGCGGTGGTCATAGTTACCGACCTGCGCTTCGATGTCGGTGGTGAACTCGCCAATGCGCGGCCGGGCCGTCTTCATGTTGATGGCACCGCCGGTGGCGTTGCGGCCGAACAGCGTGCCCTGCGGGCCGCGCAGAACCTCGAGCTGCTCGATGTCGTAGTATTCGGTTTCGAACAGGCGCGGCGACTGCAGGTACACGTCGTTAACGTGCACACCGACACCGGAGTCGGCGCTGGTGCCCACGGCGACGGTGCCCAGACCGCGAATGGAGAAGTTCGAGCCGGAGAAATTGCCCTTGCTGTAGGACACGTTCGGCACGTTGAACTGCAGATCGCTGAAAGTATCGATCTGCTTGCGATCGAGCTGATCGGCATTGAATGCGGAAACCGCGATGGGGACGTCCTGCAGACCTTCCTCACGCTTCTGGGCGGTAACGACTATCTCTTCGATGGCCGCAGTGACGGGCGGCGCGAGCAGCCCCAGGACAACAAACGACGCGAACGCCACGGATGGCGCTGCCCTACAAAAGCGCTGCATGATGACTCTCTCCACTCTGTTTTTACTACACGGCCTTTTGCATCAGAGCCCCGGTTCCTGCCCAGGGCCGCTTCGGCCAGACGACGGCGGCGACTTTCACTGATTCCAGCGAATCAGTCTGCACGCCTCGCGAGCGCTATTTTAGCAGCCGGGCAAGCCCTTAGGAAGCGAACGGGAGGCGCGCGGGCGCAATTACGGGCGATCAGGCCGGAATGTCGAACAATTCCGCGAGCTGATCGGTCATGGCACCGCCGAGCTGCTCGGCATCGGTGATGGTGACGGCGCGCCGGTAATGGTGGGTCACGTCGTGGCCGATACCCACGGCGATGAGCTGCACCGGCGAGTGGTTCTCGATCATGTCGATGGCGTACTTCAGGTGCTGCTCCAGATAGTTGCTGGGGTTGACCAGCAGCGTGGAGTTGTCCACCGGCAGACCGTCGGAGATCACCATGAGCACCTTGCGTTCTTCCGCGCGGGTCACCAGGCGGTTATGCGCCCAGATGAGGGCTTCGCCGTCGATGTTCTCCTTAAGCAGCTCCTCGCGCATCATCAGACCCAGGTTGCGCTTGGAACGCTGCCAGGGGTCGTCGGCCGCCTTGTAGATGATGTGGCGCAGATCGTTCAGGCGCCCGGGATTGGCCGGTTTGCCGGCGGCAATCCATTCCTCGCGGGACTGCCCGCCGCGCCATGCCCGGGTGGTGAAGCCGAGGATTTCCACCCGCACCGAACAGCGCTCCAGGGTTCTTCCCAGAATGTCGGCGCACATGGCGGCAATGGTGATGGAGCGGCCGCGCATGGAGCCCGAGCTGTCGATGAGCATGGTCACCACGGTATCGCGGAACTTCATCTCCTTTTCCTGCTTGAAGGCCAGCGGATTCATCGGGTCGGCGATGACCTGAGCCAGGCGCGAAGTATCGAGCTGGCCCTCTTCCAGATCGAACTCCCAGGTCCGGTTCTGTTTGGCCAGCAGTTTGCGCTGCAGGCGGTTGGCGAGCTTCGAGGTGGCGTGCTGCAGGGACACGAGCTGCTGGTCGAGCAGTGCCCGCAGGCGCAACAGCTCGTCGGCGTCACACAGTTCATCGGCGCGCACGACCTCGTCGTGGGCCTCGGTGTAGGCGCTGTAGTTGACGTCCATGCGGATGCGCCCGGACTCGTCGGGCAGATTGGGCGGGGCCTCGTCAGGGTCGGCCTCGGCGCCCAGGTCGTCCATGTCGATGTCGGCATCCATCTCCACCAGGCTGGACTCGCCCTCGGCGCTCTCGTCCATCATGGTGTCGTCGTCCAGCGCCACATCTTCGGGGCTGGAGTCTGAATCCGCGTCGTCGCCTTCGTCGACGGTCTCTACGTCGTCGGCGCTGTCCTCGGCGTCGGTCAGGGTCTTCAGCCTGGCTCGCCAACCCCAGATCGGTGCAGCGATGCATGTCGCGCACGACGTCGGCAAACTTGCCCTGATCCAGCACGTGTTCCTTCAGCCGATCGATGTCCTCACCGGCATGTTCTTCCGACCGTAGCTCGCGCCAGAGCTCGCCGCGTCTTCCGCCGACGGCGGCGGCGGCGGCCTGTGCATGCTGTGCGCACCAGCAGACCCACGGCCACGCATCGGCGCCGTACGACTGCCACGGTCGATGGCATGTCGATGGCCGACTGCGTGCTATCTGTCACTTCCAGCGACGCGTCCAGGTTCTGGGCCACCCCCTCCATGCGCATGGAGCCGATGGAGGCAATGCGGGCGTCTTCGATCCACTGGAACATCTCCTGCGCGGGGCCGCCACCCTGGGGTGTGCGCCGCTGATGCTCAGCGGCATCGTGATAGCGCATTTTCAGCGCATATTCGTCGCCCATACCGCGCACGGCATCGATCTCTTCGCTGGAAGCCCCGACGCTGGGCAGCGGCACCCGGATCCGGTTGCCGCGGCCCACGGGCGGGCCCTGGCCGAACGTCACCTCCAGTTCGTCGTTGCCGGCGAGCGCCCGGATGGTGGCCGTAGTCGCCCGCTTGAACGGTTCCAGTGGGTTGTCTTTGTCACTCATATCAGATGCATCAGCACCCTGTGCTGTAGGAGCGGCCTCCCGGCCGAGATACCTGGCTTCAGAGTTCGCGGCCGGGAGGCCGCTCCTGCACTATGCACTCTTCAGCGTGATCCCCCGCGTGGCGTCGCCCAGGTCTTCGCCCAGGCAACGCTGGTAATACTCGGCCACGATGGGCCGCTCCAGCTCGTCGCACTTGTTCAGGAACGTCACGCGGAAGGCAAAGCCCACGTCGCCGAAGATCTCGGCATTCTGCGCCCAGGTCAGCACCGTACGCGGCGACATGACTACCGACACATCACCGTTGATGAAGCCCTGACGGGTAAGCTCCGCCACCGCCACCATATTGGATATCGTGCGCCGTCCCTCTTCGGTCTCGGCATAATGCTTGGCCTTGCCGAGCACGATATCCTGCTCCTGGTCGTGGGGCAGATAATTGAGCGTCGTGACGATGCTCCAGCGGTCCATCTGACCCTGGTTGATTTGCTGGGTACCGTGATACAGCCCCGTCGTGTCGCCGAGGCCGATGGTGTTGGTCGTAGCAAACAGGCGGAACGACGGATGCGGTTCGATGACCTTGTTCTGATCGAGCAGGGTCAGCTTACCTTCCACCTCGAGCACCCGCTGGATCACGAACATGACGTCCGGCCGACCGGCGTCGTATTCGTCGAACACCAGCGCTACCGGATGCTGCAGCGCCCACGGCAGCATGCCTTCGCGGAATTCGGTGACCTGCTGGCCGTCGCGGATGACGATGGCGTCCTTGCCGATCAGGTCGATACGGCTGATGTGGCTGTCCAGGTTGATGCGCACACACGGCCAGTTCAGCCGCGCGGCCACCTGCTCGATATGGGTGGATTTACCCGTGCCGTGATAGCCCTGAATCATCACCCGCCGGTTGTGCGCGAAACCGGCCAGAATGGCCAGCGTCGTATCGCGGTCGAACCGGTAATCGTCGTCGACCATGGGCACGTAGTCCGTACGCCGGCTGAAGGCGGGTACCTCGAGGTCCTGATCGATGCCGAACTCGTCACGCACGTTGACCGTCGTATCGGGCACCATTTCCGGACTCAACTCTGCTTTTTCATCTGCCACTGATTTCCCCTGCTGCGGGCAAGCGCGCTATTGTAAGGAACCAATCGCCAAAGAGCAGCCTTAGTGCCCCTGATCTATATGATTCGACACGGCAAGGCGGCGGCAGGTTTCGCCAGCCATGCGAACCCGGGGCTGGACGAACAGGGCGTCCGTCAGGCCGAGGCCACCGCTGAGGCCCTGGCGTCGGTGGGCCCGCTGCCCGTCTACTCATCGCCTCTGGCCCGGGCTGTCGAGACCGCGATGCCGCTGGCCCGGCGCTGGCAGGTGGAGCCGGTCATCGAACCCCGGGTGGCCGAGATTCCTTCTCCCACCGAAGATCTGGCTGAGCGAGGCGCCTGGCTGCGTCAAATCATGCAGGGCCGCTGGCAGTACCTGGACCAATCCCTGCAAGCCTGGCGGCGCGACCTCGTGGAATTTCTCGCGGGCCTGGAACAGGATGCGGTGGTGTTCTGCCATTTCATCGCCATCAACGTGGCCGTGGGCGCCGCGCGCAACGATGACCGTCTGGTGGTGTTTCCCCCGGACTACGGCTCGGTGACCCTGCTCAGCAACGACCATGGCGCCCTCGAACTCCTGGAACTGGGCCGCAGCGCGCAGACCCAGGTCAACTGAAGCGGCCCGGCCTCACCAACTATTGGTGATTTCGACCACAGCCCGCCACACCACTCCGCCATACAACGTGGCCGAACCCGCGGATTCCCCCGGCTCTACGCCAGTCTGGTCAATTGGCACGCTTCGTGAAGAGCAGCATCCGCCCGCGCCGGCAACGCGCCCCTCCCATGCAGTAGGCGCCCCTCAACGCCGCGCGCGGGCACTCATTCGAGTCGGCCCGGAAGGAAGCTGCGTTGATCGAAACATTTGCCAGACACAAGGTCGCCGCAAACCTGCTGATGATCATGATGATCCTCGCCGGTCTGTGGGCCATTCGCGTCATGCCCGCCCAGCTCGACCCGCCGGCGGACTTCCCCGTGGTGTTCGTGGAGGTACAGTGGCCGGGCGCCAGCGCTGAGGACGTGGCCACCCTGGTCACGGTGCCCATCGAACAGCAGGTACGCAGCGTCGACCGGGTCAACGAGGTACGGTCGCGAACGGGCAACGGCGCCACGACCATCTGGGTCGAGTTCGACTACGACGCCGAAATGGCCGTGGCCCTCGACCAGGTCAAACAGCGCATTGCCAGCATCCGCAATCTGCCGGCGAACATCGAGCCGCCCACGGTCGGCCGCTTCATCGACCGCGAGCCGGTAGCCGTTCTGCAGGTCACCGGGGACGGTGATGTCGGCGATCTCATCGGCGTGGTCCGTGAGTTCGAACGTGAGCTCATGGCCCGCGGCATCGAAGGCGTTCGCTACGACGGCCTGCCGCGCCAGGAGATCGCGCTGCTGGTCAGCGCCCGGCGGCTGCAGGAACTGGGGCTGACCCTGGACGAACTGGCCGACAACGTGGCCCGCGCCAGCCGCGACGTGCCCGCCGGTACCGTGGGCAGCGGCCAGGGCACCCGGCAACTGCGCAGCCTCGATCAGCAGCGCAGCCCTTACGGTTTCGAGCAGCTTCTGCTGGAAACCGGCGGTCAGGTGATCAGGCTGGGCGACCTGGCGGAAGTGGAACGCCGGCCCCAGCGCGGCGAACCCATCGTCACCAAGAACGGCCGGCCCGCCATCGAGATGATGCTCTGGCGCGCCACCGAGGCCGACGCCTACCAGGCTGATCAGATCGTCGACGCCTGGCTGGCAGAGGTGCGGCCGACCCTGCCGGAGGGCGTCGAGGTCAGCGTCATGCAGGACATCTGGACCCTGCTCGGCGCTCAGCTCGACATGATCCTGGAAAATGCCGCGTCGGGACTGCTGCTGGTGGTGCTGATGCTGTTCGCATTCCTCAACGGCCGCGTGGGCTGGTGGGTGATGGTCGGCATTCCGGTGAGCTTTCTCATGGCCCTGGCGCTGTTTCATCTGCTCTTCGGCCAGGGCATCAGCATCATCGCTCTGATCGGCTTCGTCATGGCGCTGGGCATCGTCGTGGACGATGCCATCGTGGTCGGCGAGGATGCCACCACCCTTTTTCAGGCCGGGGCAACCGCTGAGGAAGCGGCCATCGGCAGTGCCCGGCGCATGTGGGTGCCGGTAGCCACCTCGTCGCTGACCACCCTGGCGGCTTTCATCCCGCTGCTGCTGTTCGGCGGCCCCATGGGGCAGATCATTCTCACTCTGCCCACCGTGCTGCTGTGCATCATTGTCGCCTCCCTGGTGGAGTGTTTTCTGGTACTGCCGGCCCACCTCAAGCACAGTCTGGGGCGCAGCGAAGCGCCGCAGGCAGGATCCTGGCGCGGCCGTTTCGACCGCGGCCTCACCCATGTTCGCGACCGCCGCTTCATGCCGCTGGTACGCCGCGCCCTGGCCTACCCCGGCGCCACGGTCTGTGCCGCGCTCGGCGGCATGATGATCGTCGTGTCGCTGATCGCCTCCCAGCACGTGGCCGTGGCATTGGTGACCGGCTTCACCATCGAAAGTCTGGAGGCCAACGTGGCCTTCGCGGCCACGGCCAGCGACAACGACAAACGCCGCTTCATGGAACACCTGGAGGCGGAACTGGCCGCCATCGACGAACAGACCGACGGCAGCAATCTGCTCGGCTGGGTCACCAAGCACAACCTGGCCACCCTCAGCGAGGAACGCCTGGAAGGCGAGCAGTACGGCTCCATCGAAGCCACCTACGCCTATGAAGAGCAGCGCACACTCGCCCCCCGGGTGTTCGTCGAGCGCTGGCGCGCGCGCATTGAACGGCCCGCCTACGTCGAACAGCTCGTGGTCCAGGTCAGCGGCGGCCAGAACAACGGTCAGGCGGACATTCAACTGCGTCTGTCGGGCAACGATCTGGAATCGCTCAAAGCCGGCGCCGAAGAACTGGCTGGCGCCCTCGATGCCTATCCCGGAGTCTCCAACGTGATCGACGACCTGCCCTACGGCAAGGAACAGATCATCTTCGAAATCACCCCGGCCGGCCGCTCGCTGGGTCTGTCGGCGGAGCACATCGGCCGGCAACTGCGGGCGGCCTACAGCGGCAGCCGGGTGCAGATCTTCAACGACGACGAGTCGGAGCTGGAAGTCCGCGCCATGCTGCCCGACAGCGAACGCGACGATCTGGGCCAGCTCAACCGCTTCCCCATCCGCACCCCAGCCGGTGAGTTCGTGCCGCTCGGCAGTGTGGCCACCCTGTACAACCGCCGCGGCATCGACCTGATCCGCCACAGCGACGGCCGCCTGGCCGTGCGCGTGAGCGCCGATGTGGACTCACAGGTGGCCAACGCCATGAACATCACCAGCCGCCTGGAGCGTGACGTGCTGCCGGACATTCTGCGCCGCCACGACCTGCAGTTCGGTCTCGGCGGCAAATCCCGGGAAGACCAGGAAATGCTGAGCACCATGGCGATTGGCGCGGTGCTCACCCTGATACTCATCTATCTGATCCTGACCTGGGTGTTCGCGTCGTTCCTGTGGCCGCTGGCCATCATGGCGGCCATTCCCTTCGGTCTCACCGGCGCTGTCCTCGGTCACTGGATCACCGGCTGGGACATCGGCGCCATGTCGCTGCTGGCCTTCTTTTCGCTGACGGGTGTGGTGGTCAACGATTCCATCGTGCTGATCAGCTTCTTCAAGCGCCGCGTGGAAGCCGGTGAAGCGCTGCGCCCGGCCCTGGAAGCGGCCGTACGCGCCCGCTTCCGCGCCGTGCTGCTGACATCGCTGACCACCATTGCCGGTCTGTCGCCGCTGATGTTCGAAACCTCCAGCCTGGCGTTCTACATGGCGCCCATCGCAGTGACCCTGTGCTTCGGCCTGGCCCTGGCCACGGCCCTGGTGCTGCTGGTGATTCCCGCCCTGATCGTGCTGCTCGAAGGTGTCCGCCACGGTGCCGGGCGGTTGCTCGGCCGCGGCCCGGACCAAGCCCACCCACCTTCACCCACTCTGTCTCAAGGAGCCGTTTCATGACTGCCTACCACGTGCTTGCCCGCCGGTTGTGGCCGCGCTCGCCGCGCGGCAGGCGCATGGCTGCCGGCGCCGCCATGCTCGCCGGCGCCGCGTTGACCAGTGTCTCCATATTCGCCACCGGGCCAGCCTCCGTGCCGGAGGAACGTACAGAGAAAGCCTGGCCGGTGTCGGTGCTGACCGTTCAGCCGGAACCGCTGCATCCGTCCTTTACCGCCTATGGGCGGGTGGAATCGAACCGCACCGCCCGTATCAGCACCGACCTGGCTGCCACGGTCACTGCCGTGAACGTGCGCGAGGGCGATCGTGTGAGCGAGGGCGATGTGCTGGTGGAACTCGCCCGGGAGGAAACCGCCCTGCTGCTGGCCGAACGCCAGGCGGAGCTGGCCGGTCACCGGGCCCAGCTACGCTCCATCCGCTCGGAACAGGCCATGCTGGAACGCACGGTCGCCCAGGCGCAATCCATGCACCGGATCGCCCAGGACAAGCTGGCCCGCCACCGGCAACTGCTGGAGCGGCGCCTGATCAGCCGCAGCCTGCTCGACGAGGTCGTGGCCCAGGCCAATAACGCGGCCATTGAATTCGAACAGCACCAGCGGCGGCTGGACGACCTGCCGAACCGTCTGGCGGCTCAGCAGGCGCTGGTGGACAGAAGTGCGGCACTGGCCGCCCGGGCCGAACTGGATCTGCAGAAGACCCGGGTACTGGCACCGTTCAGCGGGCCGATCCTGGCCGTGCACGTGGCGCCCGGCGACCGCAGCGGCAACGGTGTCGCTCTGCTGGAACTGGCCGAGGCCGGCGCGCTGGAGGTCCGGGTGCAGGTTCCAGCCAGCTACGTAGAGCGCTTTCAGCACCACCTGAGCGGCGACGACCCCATAGCGGCCAGTCTGGCGGACGGCCGCCGTCTGCAACTGGCCCGCCTGACCCACCGGGTCAGAGCCGGCCAGAGCGGTGTGGATGCATTTTTCCGCCTCGATGACCCGGGCGCCGCGACCCTGCCGCCCATCGGCCGGGTGGTGGACCTGCGTATCCGTCTGCCGGAGGAAGCCGGCGTGGTGGCGCTGCCCATCGCGTCACTCTACGAAAACGACCGGATCTACGCCGTGGAGGACAACCGCCTGCAGGCCATACGGGTGGAGCGGGTGGGCGAACTGCATACCGCCGAGGGAGACTTCCGCGTGCTGGTGCGCGCTGCCGAACTGGCCGACGGCCGGCCGGTGATCACCACGCAGTTGCCCAAGGCGGTATCCGGTCTGCTGGTGGAACCGTCATAGCGCAGACCGGTACTCAGGCCCGCAGCAGGCGCAGGGGCGATCCCACGGCCAGCGGCCGCACCCCGCACAGACGCAGCAGCAGGTCTTCCAGGGACAACCATGCATCGCCCGGAATCTGCCCCTTGCCCTGAGCATCCACCAGGGCGCATTCGGCGAGCACGCGGTCGATGGCGGTCCGGCCGCCGACGCGCTCGAGCAGGCCGGCGGCGAGCGGTTTGCGCGGACCCGGCAGAAAGCCATCGCCGTTGACGGCGCGCAATTGACTGGTCAGAGCGCCGAGAAGCGGGAACAGGGAGACGCCTTCCTGGCGCAACGTGGTCACCATGCGGCTGACCCGGCGCGCATCACCGGCGAAGGTGGCGTCCACCAGATCGAACACGCCGTAGCGGGCGGAGTCTTCCAGAACCTCCAGCAGGGCGCCGGCGGTCACCGGCGAGGGCAGGTCGGCGAGTTTGAGCTTCTCGATCTCCTGCACGGCCGCCAGCAGATTACCTTCCACCCGGTCACTCAACAGGGCCAGCGCTTCGTCGTCGAACTCCAGCCCCGCCGCGCGCAGCCGGCCCGACAGCCAGCGCGGCAGATCTTTCTCGGCCACCGGCCAGATGGACACCACTACGCCGAGGTCGTCCAGCGCCTTGAACCAGGCGCTCTTGCGCTGCTTGCCTTCGAGTCGAATGGTGCGGATGAGCAGCAGCGTGTCGGCGGCGGGGTGGTCGGCGTAGCGGCGCAGCACTTCCGAGGCGTCGCGATCGAACTTGCCGGCGGGCACGCGCACATCGATGATGCGACGCTCGGCGAACAGCGACATGCTCGCGGCATCCTGGATGACGTCGTTCCAGTTGAAATTGGCGTCCACGTGCAGCACCGAGCGTTCCGTATAGCCTGCTTTGCGGGCCGCGTGCAGCACCGCATCGCAGGCCTCTTCCACCAGCAGCGCATCATCGCCGGTGACCAGATAGGCATGCGCCAGCGAGCCGCGCAGATGCCCGGCCAGACCCGCCGCTCTAAGCTGCATCGCTCATCCCGGACGCTACCGTGTTCAACGCACGCAGAATCTGCTGCACCAGATCATTCTGCATTTCCCGCTCGAGCAGAGCCTGTTCTTCGCTGCTGCCGACGATGTTGTCGCGGTCGATGCGGAATACCCGCTGGCGCTCCAGCCACTGCGGCGCCACCAGTTCTTCGCCCTGCGGACCGGTCACCCGATAACGCACACCCAGCGTGGTCTCGTACTCGGCGGCCCGGCCCTGGCCGGAGACGGTGATACTGCGCCGGTCGCGGCGGGAATCCAGCAGTTCCACCACCAAGGTGGCGTCGGCGGCCGTGTCGCTCTCCGCCACCCCGGCCTGACGCAGCGCCCGCCGCAGGGGGGCTTCCAGCGGGTTGCGCGGGTCCGAGACCACGTGTGCCGCTTCGATGCTGCTGCCGATATCCCAGGTACGCAGGTGAAAGCCGCAGCCGCCTGCCAGCGCCAGCCCCAGCAACGTGAGCACCACCGGGCGCAACATCAGCTCACCACGATGTTGATGAGCTTGCCGGGAACGGCGATCACCTTGCGTACGGTCTTACCGGCAACAAAACGTTCCACGTTTTCATTCTCCAGGGCTGCGCTCCGGGCCGTGTCTTCGTCCACGTCGGCAGGCAGCGAGACGTGACCGCGGACTTTGCCATTCACCTGGACCACCAGCTCCACCGTGTCCTGAACCAGTGCGGACTCGTCCACCGCCGGCCACTGTGCCTCCACCAGCAACGCGCGTTCGCCCAGTGCCGACCAGAGTTCCTGGGTCACGTGCGGCGCGATGGGCGAGAACACCAGCACCGCGATCTTCAGCGCCTCGCGCACGGCGGCCCGGTCGTGTTCGTGGGCGGGCTCGGTCCTGCTCACTGCGTTGGTCAGCTCGTGAACGGCGGAGACCACGGTATTGAAAGTCAGGCGCCGGCCGTAATCGTCATCGGCGCGCTGCAGGGTCTCGTGGCTCTTGCGGCGCAGATCGCGCCCGGCATCACTCAGCTCGGCCGGGTTCAGCGCCGGCACGTCACCGGCGGCCAGATGATCCTGAACCAGGTTCCACAGGCGCCGGCAGAATCTGGCCTGGCCTTCCACACCGGCCTCGCTCCACTCGAAGGACTGATCCGGCGGCGCGGCGAACATCATGGCGGTGCGCACGGCATCGGCGCCGTATTTCTCCAGCAGCACCTGAGGATTGCCCGCGTCACCCGATGACTTGGACATCTTGCGGCCGTCCTTGAGCACCATGCCGAGCATGAGCAGCCGCGTGAACGGCTCGTCGGAGTTGATCATGCCGGCGTCGCGCATGAGCTTGTGGAAGAAACGCGCGTAGAGCAGATGCAGAATGGCGTGCTCGATACCGCCCACGTAGTGGTCCACCGGGGTCCAGTAGTTGGCCCGCTCGTCGAGCATGGGCTGGTTGGCGTCCGGGCAGGCGAAGCGGGCGTAATACCAGGAAGACTCCATGAAGGTATCGAAAGTGTCCGTTTCCCGCCTGGCCGCGGCGCCGCACTGCGGGCAGTTCACCCGATAGAAGCTCTCCATGGTGGTGAGCGGCGAACGCACGCCTTCGAAGGTCACCTCGGTGGGCAGCAGCACCGGCAGATCCTGCTCCGGCACCGGGACGATGCCGCAGGCGTCGCAATGAATCATGGGAATGGGACAACCCCAGTAGCGCTGACGGGAGACGCCCCAGTCCCGCAGGCGGAAATTGGTGCGCCGCCGCCCCAGGCCCTTGGCCTCCAGTGCCTCGGCGATGGCAGCGAAGGCCCGGGCCGATGCCATGCCGTCGAACTCGCCGGAATTCACCAGCTTGCCGTAGTCGGTGAAGGCGGCCGCGTCGAGATCACAGGGTTCGTCGCCGGCCGGTTCGATCACCTGCTTGATGGGAATGCCGTATTTACGGGCAAATTCCCAGTCGCGCTGATCGTGGCCGGGCACGGCCATCACGGCGCCGGAGCCATACTCCATGAGCACGAAGTTGGCCACCCACACGGGGATGGGCTCGCCGGTCAGCGGATGCTCCACCGTCAACGAGGTCGGCACGCCTTCTTTCTCGAGGGTGGCGATCTCGGCTTCCGCCGTCTGCATGTTGCGGCACTTGTCGACGAAGGCCGCCACCTCCGGGCTGCGCTCGGCAGCCTGGCGGGCCAGCGGGTGTTCGGCGGCCACGGCCATATACGTGACGCCGAGCAGGGTATCCGGACGGGTGGTGTACACGCGCAGCGGATCGCCCCCCGCCGCCGCGTCCGCGGCGCTGACGGGAAAGTCGATCTCCACCCCTTCCGAGCGGCCGATCCAGTTGCGCTGCATGTTCTTCACCGACTCCGGCCAGCCATCCAGCCGGTCGAGCTCGTCGAGCAGTTCCTCGGCGTAGTCGGTGATCTTGAGAAACCACTGGGGCATCTCGCGGCGCTCCACCGGTACCCCGGAGCGCCAGCCGCAGCCGTCCACCACCTGTTCGTTGGCGAGCACGGTCTGATCCACGGGATCCCAGTTGACCATGGAGCTTTTGCGGTAGACCAGACCCTTCTCGTAGAGCTTGATGAAGAACCATTGTTCCCAGTGGTAGTACTCGGGGTCGCAGGTGGCGAACTCCCGGCTCCAGTCGATGCCGAAGCCCAGTTCGCGCATCTGCCCGCGCATATAGGCGATGTTGTCACGGGTCCAGCGGGCCGGCGGAATGCCGTTCTTGATGGCGGCATTCTCGGCCGGCAGACCGAAGGCATCCCAGCCCATGGGCTGCATGACGTTGTAGCCCTTGAGCCGGTGATAGCGGTTGATCACGTCACCGAGCGTGTAGCAGCGCACATGCCCCATGTGCAGCTGCCCGCTGGGATAGGGAAACATGGCCAGGCAATAGAATTTCTCGGCCGCAGCGGATTCGCCGGCCTCGAAACAGCGGGCGGCATCCCAGGTCTGTTGCACGGATTGCTCCACCGTGCGGGGGTCATACGGGGCGTTCATAAGCCTCAAACGTCAGTGGTTCACCGGAAACGCGCAAGGATACCACCGACCGGGCGCCGCGTGACCGGCGGACGCTGACTGCGCCCACCCGGGGTGATACCGTTCCCGCATACACGGAGGACAAGGGTATGCGCATCTTCGTCACGGGGGCTTCCGGTTTCGTGGGCGGCGCAGCGGCGGCGCGCCTGGCGGCCGACGGTCACGACGTGCGCGCCATGTCGCGCACCGAGGCCGCCGACCGCACTATCGAGAATCTGGGTGCCGCCCCGGTGCGCTGCGATCTGCAGACGGTCAGCGCCGAACACGTAGGCGATGCCGAGGCCGTGCTCCACTGCGCCGCCTACGTGGCCGACTGGGGCCCGCCGGATGCCTGGTACCAGGCCAACGTGCTCGGCACCCAGCGCATGCTGGATGCGGCCGCCGGCGCCGGGGCCCGGCGCTTCATCCACATGGGCACCGAAGCCGCCATCGTCCGCGGCCAGCACATCCTGGGCGCCGACGAGACCGAACCCCTGGCGCTGGACTCCCCCTATCCCTATTGCGCCACCAAAGCGGAAGCGGAACGGCGGGTTCTGGCAGCCAACGGCCCGGAATTCGCCACCATCGTGCTGCGGCCCAGATTCATCTGGGGCCCGGGCGACCAGACCATTCTGCCCGCGCTGGAACAGATGGCCGGCTCCGGCCAGTTCCGCTGGCTGGACGGCGGCCGCGCCCGGACGTCCACCACCCACATCGACAATCTGGTGGCAGCCATCGTCCTGGCGCTCGACCGCGGCACGCCCGGCCAGGCCTATTTCATTCTCGACGACGGCGAACGCACCATGCGCGAGGTGCTGAGCGGCCTGGCTGCAAGCCGCGGCATCACCCTGCCCGACCGTGCCCTGCCCGCCTGGCTGGCCGGCGCCATCGCCGCTGCCGGCGAGTCCGTCTGGCGCACCCTGCGCCTGTCCGGCGCGCCGCCGCTGACCCGTCACGCGGTGATGGTCATGTCGCGCGATTGCACGCTGGACGACAGCAAAGCCCGCCGGGACCTCGGCTATCAGCCGGTGGTGTCGTTCGAGGAAGGGTTACGGCAGATGTCGGCGTAACGATCAGCGCGTGAGCGCATCTACCGGAGCACGCCGCCGCGCCAGCGCAGCCAGCCGCCCGCCGCCAGAATTGCCGCCAGCATCACCAGTAGCGGGCCGTGCCCGTAGCGGGTGAACGGCGTGGTTCCGGCCATGGCCGTGTACTCGCCGCGCAGCGTGCCGGCCTCGAACTGCGGCAGACGCGCCCGCACGGTACCGGTCTGGTCGATGATGGCCGTCACCCCGTTGTTGGTTCCGCGCAGCACGAACCGGCCGTTCTCCAGAGCCCGCATCTGCGCCATCTGCAGATGCTGCAGCGGCCCGATGCTCGCGCCGAACCAGGAGTCGTTGGAGATGGTCAGCAGCACATCCGACCCGGCCGCACCGGCGCGCACCAGATCCGGGTAAACCACTTCATAGCAGATGGCCATGACCGCACGCTGGCCGCCCAGATCCAGCAGGCTCTGGCGCCAGGGACCGGGTTGTGAGCGCGACATGGGCAGGTTGAAGAGATCGATGGCACCGCGCAGCATGGACTCCATCGGCACATACTCGCCGAACGGCACCAGGCGCCGCTTCACATAGTGGCCGTGGCCCGTGCCCAGCACCCGGGCGGTATTGCGGAACGTCACGGCTCCGCCGGGGGCATGCTCGAGAGACGGCAGGCCCAGCACCAATGCCGTACCTGCCTGGGCTGCGCGGCTGTCCAGAGCCTCGAGGACCCGGGTGGCGCGTTGCGTCACGAAGGTCAGCGCGGCCTCGGGCCAGATCATCACGTCCACACCCCAGTGCGCTTCCGACAGCGCCTGATAGTTGCGCAGAATGGGCATGCGGCTTTCCGGCAGCCACTTGATGCTCTGATCCACGTTGCCCTGCACCAGCGCCACCTGGCGGGTCTCGCCGGGCTGCACCCAGGCAATCCCGGCCAGCAGCCAGCCCAGCACCCAGGGCGTCAGCGCCACGGCAATGGCCAGCACCGCGCCGGGCCACTGCCGGCGTCGGGCGAACTCCACCAGCAGCACCGCCATGGCCGCGCCCAGCGCCACGGCAAAGCCCACCAGCAGCACACCGCCCAGCGGCGCCAGACCGGCCAGCACCGTGCTCAGATGGGCATAGCCCACGAACAGCCAGGGAAACCCGGTCAGTACCCAGGTGAGCAGCCACTCGAAACCGGTGAAAAGCGCGGCGAACAGCAGAGCATCCGGCCACGGCCGGCCGTCGGCCAGGCGCTGGAACAGCCAGCCGTTGGCCAGGGTGAACAGTGCCAGTCCGGCTACGAACAGCACCACCAGAAAAGCGGCCAGGGGCGGCGCGGCGTTGCCATAGACGTGGATGCTCACGTACACCCAGGAGGCCCCGACGGCATATTTGCCCACCCCGAACAGCCAGCCAGCCAGAGCACCGTTCACGCCGGGCCGGCGCAGCACGGCAAACCAGCCGGCCACGGCGGCCAGGCCCAGCGGCCAGTAGCCGAAGGGCGCCAGCGACAGCGGCAGCAACGCCCCGCACGCCAGGGCGAGCAGGTAGCTCACGGCCGCCGGCGGGTCATGAAGCCGGCAGGGTCATGACACCCGCTTGACCTGAAGCAGACGCAGTCGGCGGGAATCGGCATTGAGCACCTTGAAACGGAAATCGTCGAGGCGCACCACTTCACCGCGATTCGGCAGGTGGCCGAAAGCCTTGAGCACCAGCCCGCCCACGGTATCGAACTCCTCTTCGTCGAGCTCGGTGTCGAAATACTTGTTGAAGTCTTCCACCGCCGTGGTGGCCTTGACGTTGAACGTCTGGCCGTCGAGCTGCTTGATGAAGCTTTCGTCATCCACGTCGTGCTCGTCTTCGATCTCGCCGACGATCTGCTCGAGCACGTCTTCGATGGTGACGACCCCCGACACATGGCCGTATTCGTCCACCACCACCGCCATGTGATTGCGCGTGTTGCGGAAATCCTGCAGCAGCACGTTGAGACGCTTGCTCTCCGGGACCACGGCCGCCGGCCGGATGCAGTCTTTGATGTCGAAACTGCCCAGATCTTTCGACAGGGCCAGGGGCAACAGATCCTTGGCGTGCAGGATGCCTTTGATGTCGTCGAGATCGTCGCCGATCACCGGGTAGCGGGAGTGCTGAGAATCGATGATGGTGGGCAGCAGAACCTCGGGGGAATCGCCGGCTTTCAGATAGACGAGCTGGGTGCGCGGAATCATGATGTCGCGCGCCTGCATGTCGGACACCTGCAGCGCGCCGAATATGATGTTCAGCGCCTCGGCATCCATGATCTGGCGATCGGCGGCGTCGCGCAGCATCTCCATGAGCTCACTGCGGTCCGTCGGTTCGTCGCTGAACAGCGCCGTCACCCAGTCAAACAGCGTCCGCCTGGACACTGGTGTGCTGCTTTCGCTCATCCTTCCCCGTATGGATCGCTTATGCCGAAGCCATCCAGAATCGTTATTTCCAGTCGTTCCATGGCCGACGCTTCGGCCGCGGACTCGTGATCGTACCCTAAAAGGTGCAGAACGCCATGCACCACCATATGGGCAAAATGGTCGTTGTAGCGCTTGCCCTGGGCCTCGGCCTCACCCTGCACCACCGGCGCACAGACCACCACGTCGCCCCACAGGCGCGCTTCCGGCAGATCGACGTCGGCGGGAAAGCTCAGCACGTTGGTGGGCACATCGCGGCGGCGATAGGTGTGGTTGAGCTGCCGGGATTCGGCCTCGTCCACCACCCGCACACACAGTTCCCAGGCCCGGGCCTGGGCCGCAGCGGGTGCGCCGCGCGCCAGAGCGGCCGCCGCCCAGGTTTCTATACAGGCGGCAGCAGGCGTGTTCTGGTCAGTGGCGATCTGCACGTCAACCGGCATGGCCGCCGCCGGGGCTCCCCTCGCCCGGACTCCGGCCACTGCTACTGCCCGGTGAAGCGTCCTGATAGGCGGCATAGGCCTCGACAATCTTCTGCACCAGCGGATGCCGGACCACGTCCCGGGAGCTGAAGTGCGTGAAGGTGATGCCATCCACGTCGCGCAGCACGTTACGTACGTGCACGAGACCGGATTTCTGGCCTTTGGGCAGGTCGATCTGCGTGATGTCGCCGGTAATCACCGCGGTGGAGCCGAAGCCGATGCGGGTGAGAAACATCTTCATCTGTTCGATCGTGGTGTTCTGGCTCTCGTCGAGAATGATGAAGGCGTTGTTCAGGGTGCGGCCGCGCATGTAAGCCAGCGGCGCCACTTCGATGATGTTGCGCTCGATGTACTTGTGCACCCGGTCGACGCCCATCATTTCATACAGGGCGTCGTACAGCGGCCGCAGATAGGGATCGATCTTCTGCGCGAGATCGCCGGGCAGAAAACCCAGCTTCTCGCCCGCTTCCACCGCCGGGCGCACGAGCAGAATGCGGCTGACGCGTTGTGTCTCCAGGGCCTCCACGGCGCAGGCCACGGCCAGATAGGTCTTGCCCGTGCCGGCAGGGCCGATGCCGAAGTTGACGTCGTGCCCGCGGATGTTCGCCACGTAGCCTATCTGATTGCCGCCCCGCGGCATGACGGTCTTGCGCCCGGTACGGACCACCGGCGAATCGTCGCCGGCAGTGCCTTCCACGCGCTCTTCCCGGGCGAGCAACTCATCGACGCCGGAGTCCTGCAGGAACAGGTGCACCACGTCGGGTTCGATACTCACCCGCTCGGCGGTCTCCCGGTATAGCTGCGACAGCAGGGCGCTGGCCGCTTTCAGCCGCTGCTCCGGCCCGCTCACCTGAAACACGTTGCCGCGATTGCGGATGAGCACGCCCAGGCGCTTTTCCAGATGCTTGAGATTCTGGTCGAAGGGGCCGCACAAGGCAGCTAGACGTTGGGAGTCGTCAGGCTCGAGGACTGAGCTGTTGGTGGATCAGCGCCACGGCACGCGGGAGTGCATGCTGGACCCTCAATGTCAGGCCCTGTCAGCCGAGTAGTGCGAGTTTCCAGCATGCCCGTACTCCGGGTGCTCGCGATGAAAGTACGTGTCGCGCGACGCCGGGAAGCATCACGCCAGCAGGCTGGCACGCGCATGGTGAGTTGGCGCCAGGGCTTCCAGCGATGAACGACCTCGGCAGAAGCCGGCCGATGATCGACGCATGCGCCGGCCGGGAAGCTGACCACACCGGCTGTTCTTCGTTCGCGCCCGCCAGGGTCGACCCGGCCCGCTGTCCGTGGCCCGCCGCTCGCCCGGATCCTTTCTCGAGACCTGCCGGTCACCAGCACGCGCTGCCGGCTGCCCACCATGGCGCGGGAGATGGCGTCCGCCTGCTCGCGGATGCGCGCCTGCAGCCGTTCGAGGCGGCTTCTTGATCGGCCAGCGTCACGGGGTCTTCGAGCGCCGCGGCCGGTGTACCCGGCCGCGGGCTGTAGATGAAACTGAACGAAACGTCGAAACCCACTTCGTCGATCAGCCGCATGGTGTCTTCGAAATCTTCGGCGGTTTCGCCGGGAAAGCCGACGATGAAGTCCGACGACAGACAGATGTGGGGCCGGACCTCGCGCAGGGCGCGGATGCGCGCCCGGTAATCTGCGGCACTGTGGCCGCGCTTCATGCGCGCCAGGATACGGTCGGAGCCGGACTGCACCGGCAGATGCAGATGGTCCACCAGCGCCGGCACCTCGGCGAAAGCCTGGATCAGGCTGTCGGTGAATTCCACCGGATGCGAGGTGGTGAAACGGATGCGCTCGATGCCGTCCACCTCGGCCACGTAGTGAATGAGCTCGGCAAGATCCGCCGCATCGCCGTCGATGGCGCCGCGGTAGGCGTTGACGTTCTGCCCCAGCAGGTTGATTTCGCGTACGCCCTGGGCGGCAAGCTGTACCACCTCGCGCATGACGTCCGCCACCGGCCGGCTCACCTCTTCGCCGCGGGTATAGGGCACCACGCAGAAGCTGCAGTATTTGCTGCAGCCTTCCATCACCGACACGAAGGCGGACGGCCCGTCGGCCTGCGGCGCCGGCAGGCGGTCGAACTTCTCGATCTCCGGGAAGGTGACGTCGACCACGGGAACGCGGATGGGCCTGGCTGACTTCCCCTTTGTGGGAGCGATCTCTGGATCGCGATCATGGCGCCGTCGGGAGCGATCTGTCGGTGGCGATCTGGAGGAGTCGCTCCCACTGAGACTGAGACTGAGGCCTCTCCACCCCAACCGTCCTGTCCAGCATCTCCGGCAGGCGGTGCAGGGTCTGCGGTCCGAATACCATGTCCACCTGGGGTGCCCGGGCCTGAATGGCGGCGCCCTCCTGGCTGGCCACGCAGCCGCCCACGCCGATGACCAGATCCGGGTTATCCGCCTTCAGGCGCTTCCAGCGGCCCAGTTGATGGAACACCTTGTCCTGAGCCTTTTCCCGGATGGAGCAGGTGTTCAGCAGAATCACGTCGGCGTCCTCGGCCCGGGCGACCAGCTCGCAGCCGTGGCTGGCCCGCAGCACGTCGGCCATGCGCGACGAGTCGTACTCGTTCATCTGGCAGCCGTGGGTCTTGATGTAGAGTTTTTTCGGCAAGGTTGTTGTCTCTGTCACCGTGGGACGATCTGAGCGCGGCCTGGCCTTGACCGCGGGCGGGGGATTATAGTGACTTGCAATTCAGCCATACACCTCTATATACGAACTTCATCCAGGCGGTTGGCGGTTATGCCGGAAAACAGCAAGCAGATATACAAAATACTGTTCCACAACCAGGGACAGGTCTACGAAGTCTACGCCCGCGATATCTACCAGAGTGAGCTCTACGGTTTCATCGAAGTGGAAGACTATGTGTTCGGCAGCCAGACCAGCATGGTCATCGACCCCTCCGAAGACCGGCTGCGCAGCGAATTCGCCGGTGTGCAACGCAGCTTCATTCCCATGCATGCGGTGATCCGCATCGACGAAGTGGACAAGGAAGGCGTCGCCAAGATCACCGACAGCAAGGGCGGCAATGTCACGCCGTTTCCGTTGCCGCTGCCCCGGGACGGCGGCAAGTCGTAACCACTGCCGTGCCAGCTGCGGCGCCCGCGCCGTGGGCCGGTCCGCTGTACTGGGCGGAGCGCTCCCCCGACAAACCCGCCTGGATTTTCCACGACCGGCAAGTCAGCTACGCCGAGCTGGCGGAACTGGCCCTGCGCGGCAGCCGCCTGCTGCGCCGGCTCGGTCTCGCCACCGGCGACGGCATCGCGGTGGTCAGCCCCAACCACCCGCACTCCCTGGCCGTGCACTGGGCCGCGCAGTTCGCCGGCCTGTACTACACGCCCATCAGCGCCCAGTTTCAGCGCAGCGAGGTTCAGCACATCCTGCACGACTGCGATGCCCGGCTGCTGATCTGCCACCACAGTCAGCGCGACAAGATCGACGGCGCCCCTCAAGCCATCGTGCTCGACATGGACGAATGGCCCGAGCTCATTGCCGCCGAGCCGGCCAGCCTCATAGCCGATGCTGCGGAAGGCGCCGAGATGCTCTATTCATCGGGCACCACGGGTAAGCCGAAAGGGGTACGTTCGGCACGCCCCGGAGCGCCGCTGAACACCACCTCCGAGCTGTTCCAGCGCCGGGTGGCGCTGCACGGCATCGGGGCGGAGACGGTGTATCTTTCGACGGCGCCCCTCTATCACTCGGCCCCCCTGCGCTACAACAACATGGTGCAGCGCTGCGGCGGCACCAGTGTCGTGATGCCGCGCTTCGATGCCCGCACCAGCCTCGCCCTCATCGAGCAATTCCGGGTCACCCACAGTCAGTGGGTACCCACTATGTTCGTGCGGCTGCTGCGCCTGCCGGAGGCGGAACGCCGCGCCTTCGACCTGTCGAGTCACCGGCTGGCCGTGCACGCGGCGGCCCCCTGCCCGGTAGAGATCAAGCACCGCATGCTCGACTGGTGGGGTCCCATCCTTTACGAGTATTACTCGGGCACGGAAGGCAACGGCCAGACGGCCATAGATCCCCACGAGTGGCTGGCCCACCCGGGCTCTGTGGGCCGGCCCATCCTCGGCGCCGTGCACATCGTCGACGACCAGGGCCGGGAGCTGGAGCCAGGGCGCAGCGGACGCGTGTACTTCTCCGGCGGACCACGCTTCGAATACCACAAAGACCCGGCCAAGACTGCGGCCGCCTACGACGCCCGCGGCTGGTCGACCCTGGGCGACATCGGCTATCTGGACGAGGACGGCTATCTGTATCTGACCGACCGGGCCTCCCACATGATCATCTCCGGCGGGGTGAACATCTACCCCCGCGAGGTGGAAGACGTGCTGGTCACGCACCCGGCCGTACAGGACGCCGCCGTGTTCGGCATTCCCAATGCGGAATTCGGCGAGGAAGTGAAGGCGGCCGTGGAACTGTCGGCGGACAGCGAAGGGGTGAGTGCCGGCGATCTCATCGACTTCTGCCGGGCGCGGCTGGCGCACCTGAAATGCCCGCGCAGCATCGATTTCCACGCTGCGCTGCCGCGCCACGAGACGGGCAAACTGTACAAAGAACCGTTATTGCAGCCTTACTGGCCGGATCGAGGCGCGAACCGGTAATGAGCCGCGGATCAGGCGACCGCGCGGCCGCCATTGCCGCGCAGGTCGTCGCGGGCCGCCCGGGCCAGGCGCTCCCGGGCCAGCTGGTCGGCAATGCGGCTGGTGGCCTCACCGCTGCCGGCGGCGCGTTCGAAAATCGCCTGCAGGCGCTCGCCGATACCGGCAATCCGGCTGTCTACCCAGGCGGGATCTTCCTTACCCAGGTACTCGCCGGCAACGCTGATGACGCCGCCGGCATTGATCACGTAATCCGGCGCATAGAGCACGCCCCGTTCGCTGAGCAGATCGCCCATGTCGTCGCTGGCGAGCTGATTGTTCGCCGCACCCGCCACAATGGGCGCACGCAGGGCGCACGCGGTACGGTGGTCGATGGCACCGCCGAGCGCGCAGGGGGCAACCACGTCCACGTCGGCGGTGAGCACGTCGTCTACCGACAGAGCCTCGGCGCCCAGCCCCTTGACCGCACGCCGCACGCGGTCGTCGGCAATATCGGCCACCCACAGCCGGGCGCCGCGCTGGTTCAGCAACGTCGCCAGATGAAAGCCCACGTTGCCCAGGCCCTGAATCGCCACCCGGATGCCAGCCAGCGAATCGGCGCCGAAGCGCGTCCGCACGGCAGCCTCGATGCCATAGAGCACGCCTTCGGCGGTGCGCGGCGACGGGTCGCCGCCGAGCCCCGTGGCAGTACCCAGGCCGGAAACGAAACGGGTGGTGCGAGCGATCACGCGCATGTCGGCCACGTGGATACCCACATCCTCGGCGGTCACGTAGCGCCCGCCCAGTTCGTCGACCCAGCGGCCGAACGTCTCGAGCTGGCGGGTCGACAGCCGTTCACCCGGGGTGCCGAGAATCACGCTTTTGCCGCCGCCGAAGGGAATGTCGGCCAGGGCATTCTTGAAGGTCATGCCCTGCGAAAGGCGCAGGGCATCGTCCAGGGCAGCGGCGGGATTCGCATAGACCCAGTGCCGGCAGCCGCCGGCAGCCGGGCCGAGCACGGTGCTGTGCAGCGCGATGATGGCACGCAGCCCCGTGTGCACATCTTCCCGCATGATCACCTGTTCGTGGCCGGCCTCGAACGCTTGCATGGTTGCCTCGCGAATTCGCGTCAATATAGCTGTTCATGATAGGGCGTCGAGGCCAAAAGGACTTCGCTTAATCCACGTGAAAGCGCTGTTTTAGTGGATGAATAATGCTATAAACGGTCATTACATGCATGAATAATTCTTTGCCTGTGGAAACCGAACCCCTCGATGCCTTCGACCGGCAGATTCTCGCGCTCCTGCAGGAAGATGCCTCCCTGTCGGCGGCCGAAATCGGCGCCCGTATCGGCCTCTCCCAGTCGCCCTGCTGGCGGCGCATCAACCGGCTGGAAAAGAGCGGCTACCTGCGCGCCCGGGTCGCCCTGCTCGACCGCCACCGGCTCGGCCTCGACGTGCTGGTCTTCGCCCTGGTCAAACTGAACGCCCATGGACGACGCTCGTTGCCGGAGTTCGCCGAGGCCATCCGTACCCGCGCCGAAGTTCAGGAATGCTTCACCCTCATGGGCGACATGGACTTTCTGCTGCGCATCGTGGTCCCGGACATTCAGGCCTACGAGCGGTTCTTTTTCGAAACGCTGTCGCAATTGCCCGGCGTGCAGGAAGTGCACTCCAACATCGCCATGTCGGAAATGAAGTCGACCACCGCATTGCCGCTGCAAACTCAGTAATCTTCGTCGAGCAAGGGGAAGGCGCTGAGCACCGTCGGCGCATTCACCGGTACGGCCGGAGCCAGCAGGCCCGGGTGCAACCGGCCAATGTCGGACATGCCGAGCAACGCCACGGTGGTACGGATCTCATGTTCGAGAATTTCCAGGGCCCGGAACAGAGTGGGCGCGCCGCCGGCGGCCAGGGCCAGCGCCTGCAGACGCCCCAGGCCCACGGCCGTAGCCCCCAGGCAGAGCGCTTTCACCACGTCGGCACCGCGCATGAAGCCGCCATCCACAATCACCGGCACGCGGCCGTCCACGGCTTCAACGACCTCGGGAAGCGCATCGATACAGGCCCGGGTATGATCGAGCTGACGACCACCGTGGTTGGATACGTACACCGCGTCGACACCGGCATCGACACACCGTGCTGCATCCTCAGCGGCCGCAACGCCCTTAACCACCAGGGGAATGTCGAAGCGCGCCTTGATGTGGGCCACCGTCTCCCAGGTCATGCGCGCCTGGTAGGAGAAATCGGCCGCGCCAGCGCGGCTGCCGGACGGCGGCACGAAGCCCTTCAGTATGTCACGCTCGCGCCGCGAATAGGTCTGCGTATCTGCAGTGAGACACAGCCCGGTGTAGCCCGCCAGCACCGCCCGCTCAATGATGTCGTCCATCCACAACTGATCACCCATCAGGTAGAGCTGATAGATCCGTGGTCCCGGCACGTCGGCAGCCACGGCCTCGAAGTCCGGCAAGCACACCGAGCTGAGAATCTGCACCACACCGAAATCGGCTGCCGCCCGGGCGGCACTGGTACCGCCGTCGGCCTCGAACACCTGCAGCGAACCGATGGGTGCCAGTGCCACCGGAATACGCAGGGGTATTCCGAGCAGCTCACCTGCCACATGCACATGGCTCACATCGGCAAGGATACGTGGCCGGTAGGCCAGGCTGTCCAATCCGTGGCGGTTGCGCCGCAGCGAGGTCTCGCTGTCGGCACCGCCGACCAGATAGTCCCAGTGATTGCGGGTCAGGTTGTCGCGACCGCGTTTGACGATCCCGTGCAGGGTCGCATCCTTCATTGAAGTCCCTCCCAGACCGAACGGATCGAGCAGCGCAGTTTCTGGCCGTCGCCCCTGCGAGTAGAATAACGGCTTTTGCCAGCGCAGGAGTACGCACAAGATGGCGGCAATGGTAATCGTAGGGGCCGGACACGCGGCCGGGCAGGCTGCGGCGAGCCTGCGACAGGAAGGCTTCGACGGCGAGATCGTGATCATCGGCGACGAGCCGCACATTCCCTACCAGCGCCCGCCCCTGTCCAAACAGTACCTGGCCGGCGAACAGGGCATTGAGCGCGTCTACCTGCGCCCGGCGAAGTTCTACGAAGACAAGAACGTCACGGTGCGCACCGGCGAGCGGGTCGACAGGATCGACACCAAGGCCGGGACGGTGACCACCGACAAGGGCGAAACCATCCCCTACGACAAATTGCTGCTGGCCACCGGCGGGCGGCCGCGGCGGCTGACCATTCCCGGTCACGACCTGCGCGGCATTCATTACCTGCGCGGCATCGACGACGTGGACGGCATACGCCAGGAGATGGCGCCGAAACGCAAGCTGGTCATCGTCGGCGGCGGCTACATCGGCCTGGAAGTGGCGGCCGTGGCGGTGGAAGCCGGCCTGGAGGTTCACGTCCTGGAAATGGAGCAGCGCATCCTGCAGCGCGTCACCACCGAGCGCATGTCGGCATACTACCGGCAACTGCACGAATCCCGCGGCGTACACATACACACCGGAGCGGCGGTCACCGCATTCACCGGCAGCGGTCACGTGGAAGGCGTGCTGTGCGGCGACCAGGAATTCCCCGCCGATATCGTCATCATCGGCATCGGCATCATTCCCAACACCGAAGTCGCACAGGCGGCCGGCATCGACTGCGACAACGGCATTCTGGTGGACGACCACTGCCGGACCTCGGCCACAGACGTGTTCGCCGCCGGCGATTGCACCAACCACCCCAATGCGCTGTTGAACCGACGCCTGCGTCTGGAGTCTGTACCCAATGCCATGGAACAGGCGCGGGTGGCCGCCGCCAACATGTGCGGCGGCGACAAGACCTACGCCAGCATTCCCTGGTTCTGGTCGGATCAGTACGAGCTGAAACTGCAGATGGTGGGTTTCTCCGCCGACGGCGACAACGAGGTGGTGCGGGGCGAGATGGCCGACGACAAGTTCGCCGTATTCTATCTCGACGGAACCACGCTGGTGGCTGCCGACGCGGTGAACAGTCCCAAGGAGTTCATGATCTGCAAACAGCTCATCGGCAAAGCCGTCGACGCGGCCAGGCTCGCCGACCCCGACACCGATCTGAAGGCCCTGCTCGACAGATGATATGACCGACGTGGTAGACAAGGAGGTTCAGGGGCTCGATCCCGGGCTCAAGGACCTGCTCGACGAGGAAGAGACCAACCCGCGTGATCTGGTCTACTGCATCGCCTGCGCCCAGCCCGTCGCGCGCAAATCCGACGTCATCTCCATCAATGGCAGCCACACGCATCTGTGCACGAATCCCTACGGCATTCGCTTTCGCGTGGGCTGCTACGCACAGGCGCTCGGTTGCGATCTGTCCGGCCAGCCCACGGCAGCCGATACCTGGTTTCCGGGGTTCAGCTGGCGCCTGGCGAGCTGCTCGGGTTGCCGCACCCATCTGGGCTGGTATTTCGACAGTACTGAAACCTATTTCTACGGGCTGATCGTCGACCGCATACGCAGTGAATGAACGACGCCGCAGCGACCTTTGACGCCTATGCGACAGGGGCCTGTGATAGCATCCCGCGATCATGTCAGCGCCCACCGTCAGCACCATCGAGATCAGCAAGGACTACCTGCACTTCAACGCAGCCCACTTCACGCTGTTCTCGGCCAGTGAACGCGAAGATCTGCACGGCCACACGTTCTATGTCACCGCCGAGGTAGACAGCCCGGTGGGCGAGGATGGCCTGGCGTTCGACTACAATCTCTTCAAATCCGCCCTCGAAGACTTATGCAGCGAGCTCGACGAAAAGGTGCTGCTGCCGGAGCGCTCGCCGTATCTCACCCTCGAGCACAGCGAAGGCTATCTGATCGCCCGCTTCGCCGATGAGCGCATCCCGTTTCTGCCCCGGGACGTGCTGACCCTGCCGGTGCGCAACATCACCGTGGAAGAACTCGCCGGCTGGTTCCTGGAGCGGGTGCGAACACAACCGGCCATTGCCGCGCTGGACCTCATCCGTGTACAGATCCGCGTGTCGTCCGGGCCGGGGCAATGGGCAGGCGCACAGTGGCACAACCAGGGAGCCCAGGGATGAACTACCTGCTCATTACTGGCGGCAGCGCGGGTATCGGCGCCAGCACGGCGCAGCGTTTCAGCGACGCCGGCTACGCGGTCATCAACCTGTCGCGCCGCGACTGCCCGGTGGCCGATGTCATGCACATCCCCTGCGATCTCACCCGCCACGACTTCGCCGACGCGATCGCCGCCACCGTCGAACCGCTGTTGCGCGACGCCGAGCGCATCGTGCTGGTACACAACGCGGCGCGCATGGACAACGATACGGCAGCAACCACCGACAGCGCCGCCTTGCGCGAGATCCTGGAGATCAACCTGGTGGCGCCGAATACGTTGAACCGGCTGTGCCTGCCGTTCATGAAACGCGGCTCGGCCATCGTCTACGTGGGGTCCACCCTGGCTGAGAAAGCAGTACCGGGCGTGTTCAGCTACGCCACCGCCAAGCACGGCATGGTCGGTATGATGCGCGCCACCTGTCAGGACCTGGCCGACACCGGCATTCACACCGCCTGTGTGTGCCCCGGCTTCACCGACACGGAAATGCTGCGGTCTCACGTGCCGGCAGAGGCGCTGGACGGTGTCCGAGCCATGTCCGCATTCGGCCGCCTCATCGACCCGGCCGAAATCGCCGAGACCATCTTCTGGGCCGCCGGCAATCCGGTGATCAACGGCGCGGTGATTCATGCCAACCTGGGGCAGGTCGCGTAGTGCGGTGTTTCGCGGTTGACGCAGGGCCTCGGCGCCACGCCTCCATTGCGGCCCCACTAACGGAGCGCACTGCCGGCGGCGATGGCACGGTCAGCGATGCCGAACTGAATGAACGCCGCGAGCGGGTGTTCCTGGTGCTGGCGGGATTCTTCCTGTGCGCCATGACGCTGCTGAACGTGGTGGGCATCACCCGCTTCATCCAGCTCGGCCCCATGGCCCTGGCGGTGGGCGTACTGCCTTACCCGCTGACCTTTCTGTGCACCGACCTGATCAGTGAGCTATATGGCCGGCGCCGGGCCAACTTTCTGGTGTGGCTGGGTTTCACTCTGAACTTCTTCATTCTCGGCACCCTGTGGCTCGGTAACGCCCTGCCCGCCGTGGCACCGGACAATCAGCCGCCCTGGCAGGTAATTGCGCTCGCCGAGGAAATCGCTCTGCCCAACGGCCAGATAGTCACCGGCAGCGTGGAACTGTTCGGCCTGCTCTACGCCTGCACCTCCGGCGCCGTGTTCGCCTCCATGATGGCCTACATCGCAGCCCAGTACTGCGACGTGCAGCTTTTTCACTTCTTCAAACGCATCACCGGCGGGCGGCACCTGTGGCTGCGCAACAACTTCTCCACGCTCACCAGCCAGATGGTGGATTCGTTCATGGTGATCACCGTGACCTTCGGCGCCACGTTCATTGCCGGCGGCATCAGTGCCGCCGCCATGTTCGTGCTGATGGGCAGCAACTATCTGTTCAAGATGACCGTGGCCCTGGCCGACACGCTGCCGTTCTACTGGCTCACCGGCAGGCTCAAGCGCTACCTCGAGATCGACAACGTCCACGTCCTCGACTGACGGCCGCCCACAACGGCCGGCCGGTCAGCGTTACGGCTCTCCCTTGCCGAGTATTTCCACGGTTCGGGCCACCGACGCCTCCACCCGTTGCGGATCGAGGCCACCCAGGCGCAAGCGCGCCACCACCAGGTGTGTCATGCCCAGGCGCTCACGGTACTCCTCGACACGTTCACCTACGTAGGCGGATTCGCCGACGATGCTCCAGTCCTCCACGGCGGCGCCCTGCGGCAACCGGCCGCTGGCGGCAGCCAGCTCCTGCAGGTCTTCGCGCACTTCCCGGGTCTGCCGGGCATCATCGGTGACGAACAGCGAGCGCATGACGGGTATTTCCTGCGGCGGCGTTGCACCGGCTTCGGCCACCGCTTCGCGATGCCGCTCATAGTTTTGTTCCAGCACCTCCAGCGGCTCCACCGGCGACGCCAGATAGGGCAGCCCCAGGCGCCCGGCCTGGGCCAGGGCCTTGGGGCCGAAAGCCGCCACCCACAGGGGGGGATGCGGCCGCTGGACCGGCAGCGGGTCGAGGACGACGCACTCGTCTGCAGCCTCGTCGATACACACCGGGGCGCCCGACCAGGCTCGCACCATGGTCGTGAGGCTCGCTTCGAACAGGGAACGCTTATGGCGCGCACTCACGGCGAAGGCCTTGAAGGTCGGTGCCGCGTAGCCGCGGCCCACACCGAGAATGACCCGCCCGCCGGAAAGCTGGTCGAGTACGGCCACCTGTTCCGCCGCCTGCAGCGGATGGCGCAGCGGCAGCAGATAGGAGGTCGTGGCCAGGCGGATGCGCGAGGTGCTGGCGGCCACGGCGGCCAGCAGCATGAGCGGGTCGGGAATGGCGTCAGGGTTGAAGTGATTCTCGGGCAGCCAGAACGCATCGTAGCCGAGCTGCTCGGCCCGCTGCGCCTGAGCCGTCAGGCCCAGGGCGGAACGCTCCCGCGGTTGCCACGGCGTAATCCCGATCTTCATGGCGCAATGACAGACCGGGCAGCCAGCCAGCGGTCTATCTCGCCGGCGCTGCAGCCGAGTTCCTGCAGAATGGCCACGCTGTGCTCGCCCACCCCGGGCGCCCGGGTCGGCGTTCGCTGGACTTCCCCGGAGATGTGAATGGGATTGGCCACGGTCCGCGTATACGGGCCTTCGCTGTCGGCGGTGGGAATCAGTATGTCGTTGTCGATGAGCTGCGGATCCGCCACCAGTTCGCGGTTCTGCGCGGCATAACCATAAGTCAGACCGCGTTCGTCCAGGCGCCGCCGCAGTTCTTCCAGGGTCAACGCGCCGATGGCCTGGGCAATCAGCGGAATCAGCGCATCGGCGTGCTCCAGGCGTTGTGCCGCGTCGGCGAAGCGCGAATCCTGCTGCCATTCGGGATGCAGCATGGCCTCGGTGAACGGCGCCCACTCCTTCACCGGATTCAGCAGCGAGAGCTGCACCCAGCGTTCGTCGCGGGTCTGATAAAGCGACGCCAGCGGATGACGGGGGCGCTCACCCTCGTGCTTGCGGGTGGACCAGTCGTCTCCGGCCAGCATGGCCTGCATGACCATGCCGTTGCTCCACACACCGTTCGCCAGCAGTGAGGTTTCCACCAGGGCGCCCCGGCCGCTGCGTTCGCGCCGATACAGCGCCGCCATGATGGCGCCGAACAGCGACATGGCCGTGGCGTGGTCACCCATGCCCGGCGCCGAGATGATGGGCGGCGCTCCCTCGTCGCGGGTGAATTCCTGCAGGCCGCTGCGGCCCCACCACGCCGTGGTATCGAAGGCCGGCCGCCCCGCCTCCGGGCCCCGCCGCCCGTAGCCGGACACGTGCGCATACACCAGGCGCGGATTCAGCTCCGCCAGCGCGGCGTAGGTAAGGCCCAGCTTGTCGAGCAGACTGTCCCGATAATTGGTGACGAAGACGTCCGCCCAGCGCACCAGCCGGTGCAGGATCTCGGCGCCGTCATCGCTCTTCAGATCCAGCGCCAGGCTGCGCTTGCTGCGCGAGGTGAGCATCCAGAAGTGATCGACGGGCGCAGCCGCCAGCAGACGCCGGTAGCCGTCTCCGTCCGGCGGCTCGATCTTGATGACGTCGGCGCCATAGTCGGCCATCACCGTGGCGGCGGCGGGTGCCGCCACGAAAGAGCCCATGTCCAGGACCTTGATGCCGTTGAGAAAGGGCTCGTGCTTGGCGTCTTCCATCGCCGGATTATGCCATCCGCCCGCGCACTCAGGACAGATCGAGCAATCCCTTCAGGGCGTCGAATCCGGGCCGCTCCAGCAGCGCGCGGACGCACGGCTCACGGGCGGCCCGGCGTTGCTGTTTCCAGTTGAGCAGCGCCGCCCAGGCGCGGGCTGCGGCGGGTGTTTGCGCCCGGCACAGATGCTCCAGCGCATCGGTATACCCTGCCGTGGCTGGCGCGGGAATCGGCAGCAGCATTGCGCCTGGCGGCGGCAGCGCAACGTCAGTGTCTGGCGCATCCACGACCGTACCCACCGCCGCACTGCCGGCCTCACTGCCGTTGCCCGGCTCGCCGGCCGCCGTCCCGCCGCCGGGTCCCGGCGCAGCCACGGCAGCGGCTACGCCGGACTCTATCGCTGATTCAATGGTTGCCGATCTCTGCTCGGCGTGCTCAGCCGGAGACGGCGACTGGCGTTGCCCCGTGAGCCAGAGCAGGCTCAGCCCTGCCGCCACCAGACCCAGCAGCGCCAGCCCCCTTCTCAGATCACTGCGTGCTCGAGCAGGCCGAACTCTGGGCGCACTGCCCGCCAAGGCACGGCCCGGCCGGGCTGCCGCAGATGCAGCCGATGCGCTCGATACATCGATGCAGCACCGGCCGCAGCGGGCGGATGCGGAACGTGGCTAACGCCCTTTTTAGTCAGGTTCTGCAGCCATACGGCCAACGCCTCGACATCACCGTCGGCCGACCGCGCCGGCCAGGTCTGGATGTCGACGATGCGGGTGCAGGGGCCGGGCAGCGGCGTGTCGTCCAGACGGACGGCGACCACCGTGTGATCGGCGCGGAACAGCGCCTGAATCCACGGCGCGCGCAAGGCCCGCGCCGTGCAGGCCACCAGGCAGGGGTCGGACGGCTGTGCCACGGGGCCGGCGCGCAACGTAACGGCCTGCCCGGACTGCAACGCCTGCTGCACGTCGCCAAGGACCTCTGCCAGCAATTTGACTCGATGCTGGTCGTCCGCTGCGCAGAACAGGTCGATGGACAACATAGTAGTTGAACTCTAGTAGCCGCCGCTGCTTCGCGCACGGCCGGCGGCGGTGCCCGCTCAGTCTGCAGATGCTGCCGGCGCCTGAGCGAACTCGAGCTGGTGCAGATACATGGCACGCGCGGTTCCGCGCACAGCGGCAAGCTGCCGCGCCAGAGCGAACTCCTCGTAGAGCGGGTCGTCTTTGAGCAGTACGCAGCGCGCAGCGTCACCGGAGCGGCAGGGAAACTCGACCCTGCGGCCGAAATTATTGCCCGCCGGGCCGTACTCACCGAACTCCCCAGGGTCCTCGTCCGGCACCCAGAAGGCCTCCCAGGTGGTCGGCAGGCCGCCGATGGGTGATCGCACCGCACGCAGTGTATCCGCGGCTACGTCAGCGAGAATGCGCTGGAAACTCTCTGGCGGGGGCGCCAGAAAATCGCATGCGGCAGCCTCTACGGCACGTTCCAGCGCAGCCGGATCCACCCGATAGTCATCGAAACGATCCCTGAAGCTCCAGCGCCAGAATCTGCCGGTGTACACCGGCAGTGCTCGAGGCGGCGAGCTCACCAGCTGCACATAGCTGACGATACGGCCCAGTTCCTCGTAGCGCTCGGCGGCGTCCGCAGCCTGTCTCACGTTACCGGTCAGTTCTTCGAAATGATCGATGAAACGCGTGTTGATGAGCCACAGAAAGCTTCGGTCGTCATCCCGGGCCGGGTCGAAATAGCTCCAGCGGAAGAACCGCACCAGCGCATTGCTGTCCGCCAGCCCCATATTGCTGTTGGCGATGAAGCGAACCTGCAGCGGCGTGAGGTGTGCGACTCCGGTGTCGTCCAGACAGCGGTTGAGCGCCTTGGCAGCGAAGAAGGTAAGGCGCTGATGGCGCTCGGGTTCGTAGCCGAGGGCCGCGCCAGGCAGCGCCATGACCGACAGCACCAGGGCCGTCAGGAGCCAGCGAGAGCGTACTTCAGTCATGGCCGCGGGCCTCACCGACCGCCACGTCGGAAAGACGCTGCACGTGTTCGTCGGACTCCAGCGCATGGAGCAGGTCGGCAATCGTTCGCCCCGTACCGGGCCACACGGCATCCGGCAGCACCTCCGCCGCCGGGGCCAGCACGAACAGGCGGTCTACGGCCCGCGGATGGGGCAGCTCGAAGTCGGCAGCGGAGCGCTGCTGATCGTCGAACAGCAGCAGATCCAGATCGAGCTCCCGGGGCGCATTGCGCAATGCGGGCGAGCGCCGGCCATATTCCGCCTCGAGCGCCTTCAGCGCAGCCAGCAGACCCTCCGGGGTCAGCCCCGGGCGGGAGGCGAACGACGCCGCGGCATTGATGAAGTCGCCGGAGCCGGGCGGGCAATCCACCGGCGAGGTGCGCCACAGGCTGGAACGATGCACGGCCCCCGCAGCAAAATCCTGCAGCCGTGTCAGCGCCTCACCTACGATGGCCACCGAGTCTCCCCGGTTTGAGCCGATTCCGATCAATACCATGCGTCCCCCGGCTGCTGCAGCGCCCGCTCAGGGACATACTACGCCGTGCAATATAGTAATCCACCAGTGGGCCTGGCAAACTCGATGGCTTTCCCGAAATGCTGTCGAGGCGAACACTATGAAGGCTGCGGTGCTGCGCGAGATCAACAAACCTCTGGAGATCGAGGATATCCAACACGGCGATCCCGGGCCGCGCGAAGTGCTCGTCCGCACGGTGGCCGCCGGCGTCTGCCACTCCGATCTGCACTTTCAGAATGGCTCCTATCCTTACCCGCTGCCGGCCGTGCTCGGACACGAGTCGGCAGGTGTGGTGGAAGCCGTCGGCGCCGACGTCACCTACGTCAAGCCCGGCGACCACGTCATCACCTGTCTATCGGCATTCTGCGGACACTGCGAGTACTGCCTGACGGGCCATATGTCGCTGTGTCAGGAGCCCGAACTGCAGCGCAGCGAGGAACAGCCGTCACGGCTCGCCAAGAAAGACGAGACCATGTGGCAGTTCCTCAATCTGTCGTCATTCGCCGAGTACATGCTGGTGCACGAACACACCATCGTGAAGATCCGCGAAGACATGCCCATGGACCGCGCCGCCCTGATCGGTTGCGCCGTCACCACCGGCGTGGGCGCCGTGATTCACACCGCAAAGGTGGAACCCGGCTCCACGGTCGTCGTGATCGGTTGCGGCGGGGTCGGCCTGTCGGCCATCAACGGCGCAGCCATTGCCGGTGCCGCCCGTATCATCGCCGTGGACATGGTGCCGGCCAAACTGGAACTGGCCCGCAAGTTCGGAGCGACCGACGTGGTGAATGCCAAGGACAACGACCCGGTCGAGGCGGTGCGCGAGATGACCGGCGGCGGCGTGCACTATTCCTTCGAAGCCATCGGCTTGAAAGCCACGGCTGAGCAGGCATTCAAAATGCTGGCCCGCGGCGGCACCGCCACCGTCATCGGCATGATTCCCGTGGGCACGCACATCGAACTGCACGGCCCGGAGTTCCTCATGGAACGGCGCATGCAGGGCTCCAACATGGGCTCCAACCGGTTCCGTATCGACATGCCCCGGTTCGTCGAATTCTATCTGCAGGGCCGCCTGCATCTCGACGATCTCATCTCGCGGCGCATCCGGCTCGAGGACGTCAACGACGGTATGGAAGCGTTGAAGACGGGCGAGGTAGCCCGCAGCGTGATCATGTTCGACTGACCCGCCGCGACCTGGCGGCCTCAGCGGATGGCCACGTAGCCGAACTGCCCCGAGCGATACACGCGCAGCAGAAGCTGCTGGCCGCTCAGCCGCGCGCCTTCGCGCAGATCCCCCAGGTCGCGTGTGGCGCGCCGGTTGGCGGCCACAATCACGTCGCCGGGACGTAGTCCGTGATGCCAGGCGCGGCTGTCCCGATCGACGTCGGTAACCAGCACACCACTGCCCAGAGCACTATTCCCCTGCTCGCGGAAATTCTGCAGCTCCGTACCCGTGAGGCGCTGGTCGACGCGCTCGCCGCTGACCTTCTCGACCTGGTCTTCACCGACTTCCACGGTGACCCGGCGGGAGCGGCCGTCGCGCAGAATCTCCATATCCACCGTATCGCCGACGAAGATCACCGCGGCCTGGCTGTGGAAGTCGGTGATGCGGCGAATCGGCCGATCACCCACCCGGACGATCACGTCGCCAGCCTCTATGCCGGCCTTGTCCGAAGCAGTGTCGGCATCTACCTCAACCACCACCACGCCTTCCTGGCGCTCCAGGCCGAACGCCTCGGCCAGCTCGATATTCAGTGACTGGACGGACAGGCCCAGATGGCCCCGCTGGACTTCGCCGTGGTCGATGAGCTGCGCCATGATGGCGCGGACCATGTTGGCCGGGATGGCGAAGCCGATGCCCACATTACCCCCGGATGGCGCCAGAATCGCCGTGTTGATGCCCACCAGTCTGCCGGCCAGATTGACCAGCGCGCCGCCGGAGTTGCCCGGGTTGATGGACGCATCGGTCTGGATGAAATCCTCGTAGCCTTCGATACCCAGGCCGCTGCGGCCCAGCGCGCTGACAATGCCGCTGGTGACTGTCTGGTTGAGGCCGAACGGATTACCGATGGCCACGACGAAATCGCCCACCCGCAGGGCTGCGGAATCGGCAAACTCGATCTGGTCCAGGTCTTCCGGCGCGACCTTGAGCACGGCCAGATCCACCTGCGGATCGGTGCCCACCAGTTCCGCACTGAGCGAGCGGCCGTCGGCCAGTGTGATGGTGATCTCATCGGCCCGGGCGACGACGTGATTGTTGGTAACGATGTAGCCGCGCCCGGCATCCACCACCACCCCCGAGCCGGCACTCTGGGTCCGGCGGAAGCGGCGCTGGTCGGGGATATCGAAAAAACGCCGGAAGAACGGGTCTTCCAGCAGCGGGTTGCGGACCTGAACCGTGGTGTAGGTGGCAATGTTCACCACAGCCGGCGTGGTCCGCTCCAGCATGGGCGCCAGACTCGGCAACGCCTCACCGTCAGCCAGGCGCGCCGGCAGGGCCGCTGCCGCATCCAGCGCGGCCAGGCCCAGCAACAGCAGAATGATGATCCGCATCGTGCTCCCCAGAGTCATTCGGGCGTTATCCGGCAGCTCTGCGCACCGCCGGCAGCGGCGCACGCCCGGCGCCGACCATCAGCACCAGCGCCAGCAGTGAACCCCCGGTACCGGCCAGGTAGGCCGCCCGATAGTCGTACATGTCGAACAGCAGGCCGAGCAACGCCGGGCCCACCGCCACGCCCAGCACGGAAACCGCATTGGACAGCGAGAAAATGCGCGCGTAAGCATAGCCGCCAAAGGCGTCCGCCAGCCACAGCGGATGCAGCATCAGCAGGTTGCCGACGGTAGCGCCGAACAACGCAGCGCCGCCGACCACCTGCAGCGGCCCCTGCGCCGTAGCGATGATCGTCAGACCCAGCGCCTGACCCACCAGATTGCCCAGCGCAAACGGCCGGATCGCTATCCGGGTCACCAGCCAGCCGCCGAAAAATCGCCCCAGAATGCTCATCAGGGTCAGCGCCTGCACGGCCAGGGCCGCCGCGCGGTAGTCGGCAATCTGCTCGGCGCGATTGTACAGGTGAGCGATGCCGCCCACCTGAGACCCCATACAGAGCACGTAGCCGAGGGTCACCAGCAGAAAGAAGCGGCTGCGCACAGCATCTGCGTAGCGCCAGGCGGGCCCCGCAGATGTCCCACCCTCAGCCGGCTCGGTGCTCTGCGGCGGGTGCCCGCGTATCAGCCACAGCACCACGGGAACCACGAGCACGAAGAACAGGGCGCCGAACCACGGCATGGACGCTTCCAGGCCCCATTCGTTGAGCCAGCGCGCCGACAGAGGCGTCAGCACGATGCCGCCGGCAGACAGGCCCGTTGAGGCAATGGACAGGGCCACAGAACGGTTCGGACCCGGAAACCAGCGCGTCACCAGAGTCGTGGCCGTGACGATGGAAATGGCGCTGTTGCCGATGCCGAACAGCACGAACAGCAGATACAGCTGCCCCAGCGTGGTCGCCTGGCCCACGGCTGCCAGCGCCGCACCGCCCAGGGCAGCGCCGCCGATCATGACCCAGCGCACGTCATAGCGATCGATGAGGCGCGCCACGATCATGCCGGTTACACCGCCGACCACGAAGAACAGGCTCACCGCCACGGACACGTCGGACACGGAGAAGCCGCGCGCGCCGGCCAGCACGTTGATGTACACCGAGAGGTTGTAGAAGCCGAAGCCGGACGAGACCGTGAGGACAAAGAACACCGCGGCCACGATCCACCAGCCGTAATAAATTCTGCGGGGCATGTCGTTCCTTGCTGAAAGCACAGTGTACTTCGTCTTGACAGTCCGGGTCCGCCGCACAATCCTGCGCACCCCACCTGCACGGAGCCGACGTGACCCCGCGCGCCCTGCTCAGAGATGCCCGCTCCGGCCGCTGGCTGCGTTACCAGGACCCCGTGTGCGTCCTCACTGCGTCAACCCCGGGCGACGTCCCGGAACTGCTCGAGACAGCCGAACGGCAGGCGCGCCGGGACGGACTGTATGCGGTGGGTTTCGTCACCTACGAGGCCGCGCCGGGCCTGGACGCGGCACTCGAGGCGCGGCCGCCGGGCATGCTGCCGCCGGCCTGGTTCGCGCTGTACCGCCGCCGCCAGGCCGTCGCCGCTCCTGACGAGGGGCCTGAATCGCCCGCTGAACTCGACTGGACCGCGGACGTGAACGCCGCTGCCTACCTCAGCACCATCGGCCGGATTCGCGAATACATCGCAGCCGGCGACACCTATCAGGTGAACTTCACCTATCGGCTGCGCGCTGCGCTGCAGGCCACCGATGCCGATCCGGCACAGAGCCTGTTTGCGACCATGACGGCCAGTCAGCCGGCCGGCTACGGCGCCCTGCTCGAGACCGACGCCTGGGCCATCTGCAGCGCCTCTCCGGAACTGTTCTTCACGCGCCGCGGGCGCCGCCTGACCTGCCGGCCCATGAAAGGCACTGCACCGCGCGGCAGCACCGCCGACGACGACGAACAGCGCGCCTGCTGGCTCAAGCATTCCGCCAAGAACCGGGCCGAGAACCTGATGATCACCGACATGGTGCGCAACGATCTCGGCCGGCTGGCGGATACGGGCAGCATCCACACCGACGGGCTGTTCGAACTGGAGGGCTATCCCACAGTCTGGCACCTGACCAGCACCATCCAAGGCGACAGCGATGCCTCGGTCGCCGACATCTTTCGCGCGCTGTTTCCCGCTGCGTCCATCACCGGGGCGCCGAAGCGGCGCACCATGGAGATCATCCGGGAACTGGAAACGTCACCGCGCGATGTCTACACCGGCGCCATCGGCATCATCGAACCGGGCGGCGACGTCCAGTTCAACGTCGCCATCCGCACGGCCTTGCTCGACAAAGCCCGCGCCACCGCGCAGTACGGCATCGGCGGCGGCATCGTCTGGGACTCCGATGCCGCCGACGAACTGGCAGAGACCCGCACCAAAGCACGTATTCTGCACCCCGCCGGTACGCCGGGACGTACGCCGCCGGGCGGGGACGCGGAGCGGGGATTCGCGCTGCTGGAAACACTGCTGTGGGAACCGGGTTGCGGCTATCTGCTGACCGAGGCACACGTCGGCAGGCTGCAGGACAGCGCTCGTCATTTCGGCTACTCCATCGACCGTGACCATGTCCGCAGGCACCTGGCAGAGGTAGTACGCGGCCTGTCGCCGGTGCCGCACCGCGTGCGCCTGCTGCTGGCACAAGACGGTGCGGTTGACGTGACCGCCAGACCCGTGGCCGAGACCCCGGCGCCGGTTCGGGTTGCCCTGGCCCTGTGCCCCGCCGCGGTAATCGACAATCCATTCGTCTGCCACAAAACCACCCATCGACAGATCTACGACGACGCGCGCCGGGAGACGCTGGCCCGGATACCCGGTGCCGACGACGTCCTGCTGGTGAACGCAAACGGTGAAGTGACGGAATCCACCATCGCCAATCTGGTGGTCGACCTGGACGGTGAGTTGATCACACCGCCTCTGTCATCGGGCCTGCTGCCGGGGGTCTATCGGCAACATCTGCTGGACACCGGCCGGGTAGTGGAACGCGTCGTCCAGCCCCGGGATCTGCACGCGGCGCGTGCGCTGTATCTGGCCAACTCGGTCCGCCGTCTGTGGCCGGTAACGCTGATTGAGTCCTAGCTATCCCTGAGCGTCAGCGCTCTTCCCGCTCTGCGCCCCAGCTTTCCCTGACCATGACCATGGCGTCGTCGAGTTCTTCCTCGGGAACCTGGACATAGCCGGCCCGCTGCAACGGATCGGCATGAAAGATGTACAGGCGCGAGGCGAAATCCACGAACGGCAGCGATGCTTCGCCGTTGTGCTCACCGTGGCCGTGGGTGGACACCTCCACACCGTTACCCCAGTTCTGGCCGCTGTCGTTGTTGGGATTGAAGAAGTACACGCGCATGACCCTGGCCTGATCCATGGCCACCCGGAGGATGGTTATGGCGTGCCAGCCAATGAAGCGAGCCGCGCTGTCGGTGACGGCAATGCCGGCCGGCTGCGGGTGAATCACCGGCTGGTTGCCGTTGTACAGGGGATGGTAAGTGGCCCAGAAACGCTCGAGGAAACTCCGCAGCTCAATCAGCGCCCCATCGGTGACGTCCACGGCGATGTTGAACTCACCGCCAACCCACCAGCCATGAAATTCCCGATTGATCCAGCGGTGCGGATCCTCGCCCCGGTCCTCGCACAATCGGCCCATTTCCTCATAAACGCCATTCAGCAGCGGCACCAGCACCACCGACACGGGATCGACGTCCATGAGGGCCAACGGCGCATGGGTGGCGCGCGCAGCGGCTGCGTAGATCGGCTGACCTTCGAAGCGCATGATCACGTCATCGAACACGGCGGCCTGAGCGACCAGATAAAGCAGGTAATCGGGGTCGCTGTAGGCCCACATGGAGAGCGCACGGGCGGACTGACAGGTCGGATTGTTGCCCTGTCCCACGCCGAGCGGCAGCCCGAGCAGATTGATGACACCCGCCAGCAGACGCATTTCGGGCGGCACCGCCGGGCCGTAGGCAGCCGTCAGGCGCTGTGCAGCAGCCGGCGTCAGTCGCAGGCCGCTCTGCCGCCACAATGCCGGACCCACGGGCGGGATATACAGCACGCCCCGCTCCAGCATCATGGCCAGGGCGTACACCGTCTGACTGGTATCCGGCGAGATGGTCTCGAGAATCAGATGATGAATGAGATCCTGATAACAGCGCAGGCAATCTATGCCCGTGCTGCTCAGGCCCAGGGCGGTCGGCAGCATTGCTGCTTCACCATGGGCGACCAGCCAGCGCACGAACACCGTGTGATAATCGGAAACGAGCCCGGTATCGTGCATGGCCCGGGCGAAACCGGCGGCCTCGTGCTGCAGGGTAGCGCTGTCCATGGCGGCCAGTCGCTCCTCGTACACGGGCAGTCCCGGATCTTCGCGGCACCCGGTGGTGGGACCGAACAGAGCGCTGACCAGCCGATCGGCCCCCAACGCGCCTTCGCTGGCATCCCCCGCCGCGCCCTGCATGGCCACGGCGATCTGGCTGATCATGATCTTGACCTGATCCACCTGGATGGGCCGCTGGTCCATGATGCGCCAGATTTCCTCGATGAGTTTGCCGAGGATGTCGCCCAGCCCGACGTTGTCCTTGAGGTAGGCGAACTGCTCGTCCACCAGATCGGCCAGAGCGTCGTCGCGGGCCCGCTCCGCCTCGCCGCCGATCGTGAGGAAACGATTCAGATTCAGTGCCAGCACCTGAGTCAGAAAGTGGCGGGCCTGATCCGGAATCATGCCCCGGTGATACAGGTCACCGTTGGCCACGGCCAGCAGGCGAATCTCACTGACCATCTCGAGTACGGCGGTGGGGGGATCAGCGGAGGACAGCGTGTCGCCCACCAGGCCCGGCGACAGCACTGATGGGTCTTCCCAGTCAGACCCCTCAAACAACCCGGCCTGATCGAGCAGGCCCACGTGCTCATAGAGATAGGCCCGGCCGCCGGGCGTGGCCAGCAGCCGCTGGCAGATATCGAGCATCTTGTCGCGATAGCGGACCTTGTCGGCAGACGTGGCCCGGAGCAGATGATCTATCGTTCGCTCGAAGGACTGACGCAGCCGTTCCGGCAGCGCATCGGGTGCGGGGGCCTGACTTTGCGATTGAGAGCTGCTGATCCCGATTCTCCCGGATTGGCGAAACGACCGGTCCGGTGTCACGCAGGGGCAGAGTATACCCCACGTACCGGCTTGAAAGCGGGGCTTTGTGCAGTGCATCACGCCGGCGGCGGCAAGATGCCTGGACAATACCCGCAACCCAATTCCATCAGGTAAGTTTCATGCGTCATCCAGGGACCCGCAGCCGCATTATCGCTGTGCCCGCCTTCGCCTGCCTGCTCAGCGCCGCCTGGGTAGAGGCCGCACCCAGCCCCAGCCGCGATTCCCGCGGCCTGCAGGCACCGCCCATCGAAGAGATCGTGGTTACCGCACGCAAGCGTGCGGAACCGCTGCAGCAGGTGCCGGCCTCAATCACCGTTCTGAACACGGACATGCTCGACGCCATCGATGCCCGCAGCCTGGCCGACGTGGAGTACCGGCTGCCCAATCTGGCCAGCGACTCGAGCCCGCTCACCGGATTCGGCGCGCGCTATGTGCGCGGACTCAATGCCGGCGCCCGCAACATCGGCTTCGATTCCGGCTATGCGGTATTCGTCGACGGCGTTTACAGCGGCCGCTACATGACCGCTGACCGGGTTCTGCAGAACGTCGAGCGGGTGGAATACCTGCCCGGTCCCCAGGGCACCCTGTTCGGCAAGAACACCACCCTGGGTGTGGTCAACATCGTCACCCGCACGCCGGACGCCTCGAACAGCATGGATCTCGGCCTGGGCGTCGGCAGCGACGGCCACCGTTCGTTTCGAGCCTCCGCCGCTGCACCGCTGGGCGACAACTGGTCCGCGTCTGCAGTATTCGGCCAGCGCGAGCGCGACGGCCTGGTGGACAATCAGTTCCTCGGCAGACAGGGCAACAACGTGGACCAGTGGGACGGCCGGGGCGCCATCCGCGGGAATCTGGCCGAGTGGGAAATTGCCCTGGCCGGCGACTACTATCGCTCCACCCCCGACCTGATCGCCCGCCAGCGGCTGGAGGGTTTCGGCGCCCTGCCGCCGCGGGTGGCCAGTAACGACCTGGCCGGCCGTCTGGACGACGAGGACTACGGAGTATCACTGCACGCGCAACGCCCCGTCGCCCTGGGTACGCTGACCAGCATCACTGCCTTCCGTGCGTATCAGACGGCAGCCGACGTGGACGATGATGCCTGGGAAGTTCCCGTGCAACATCTTGTCAACTGGACGGAAGCTACCGATCAGATCAGCCAGGAGCTGCGCCTCAACGGAACCTCCGGCGACACCAGCTACCTGCTGGGCGCCTACTTCCTCGACCAGCGGGCTGAGTCGAACCGCGGCGTGGCTTCATTCTTCGGCCAGGCCCGCGCCGCCGGCGAGTTGGACAGCCGCACCTGGGCCGCCTTTGCCACCGTTGGCCAATCCGTCACCGAACGCCTCGAGCTGGAAGCCGGCCTGCGCTGGACCCGGGAAAGCAAGGATCTGCAGCACTACAGCCAGGATGGCGGCGGCGTGCTGTTGGACTTCAGCACCCGCGATGAACGCACCGTGAGCAATGTCACGCCGTCTGCCAGCGTACGCTTCGCGCTCAGCGAATCGACATCGCTTTTCGCCCGCTACGCCCAGGGTTTCAAATCCGGCGGCTTCAATGTCGATCTGGTAACCGCGCCAGCCATGACACCGCTCGAATTCGATGACGAGCGGGTGGACACACTGGAAGCGGGGGTCAAAGCTGTGCTGCTGGACAACCGGCTGCGCCTCAACGCCGCCGCCTTCCGCTCCAAATACCGCGACCTGCAGGTCAGCCAGTACTCCGTGCTGCCCGGTGCGACGCTGCCGACCCTGCGCATCACCAATGCTGCCGAAGCGCACACCCAGGGCGTCGAACTGAGTGCCGAGCTGCTGCTGGCGCGCTGGCTGCTGGCCGTCAACGTCGGCCAGACCCACAGTGAAGTTGACGACTTTCCCGATCCGCTGGGTCCGGGAACGGGGAACTATGCGGGCAATACGCTGGGCGGCCCGGAATGGACCAGCAGCCTGCTGGCACGCTACACCCACCGCCTGGCGAATGGCGCAGAGGTCATCTTCAGCGCCGAGCACCTGTTCCAGGACTCCCTGGGCGGAGACCTGAGCGGTGACCGCCTCGCCATGTCGGACTCACTGACCCTGGTCAACCTCCACGCCGAACTGGTGTTCGGCAGCGCGCGCCGCTGGCGGGTACGCGGCTGGGTCGACAACGTTTTCGATACCGACCGGGTCGTGGAACGCCATCGCAACGCCGCACCAGGGCTGCTCATGCTGCTGGGTTATCCGGAAGAGGTCACGGACAGCACGGTGGGCCTGTATAACTCGCCGCGCACCTATGGCTTACAGTTCAACGTGTCGCTTTGAGTAGCGGCCGCTGACAAGCACCTTCAACGGGCTGTGCGGCAGTGTCCTGCATATGGACTAATCTTAGCCAAAGACGAGGGGACTCTGTGTAGCAACCGCAAGAATGTTCTGGGCTTCCACATTCACCAGCAAAACCCTGGAGCGCGAATACCAGGCCGATCTCGCCACTGAAAAGATCCGCCTGACGCGCATCGTGGCGCTGCTCGGCATCGCCCTGACACTCTCCTTCGTGGCGCTTGACCTGTGGGCGATTCCATCGGCGCTGACGCAGGTATGGACGGTGCGCGCAGTCATAACCGCCATGTTCGTACTCGCGCTGCTCAGCACCTGGCACCATGCCTTTCAGATTCTGTATACGAGCATCCTGCTGGTGACATTTGCCGTGGCCGGGGTCGGCATCAATGTCATGATCTATCTGGCACAACACGACGAAGTTGCCGTGGACCAGTACTTCGGCGGACTGGTGATCGCCATTACCGGGCTGCATGCCCTCACCTACCTGAAGCCGTGCCACTCTCTGCTCATGTCTTGTGCTCTGCTGCTCATTTATGCGGCCATAGCCATGCTGGCACACGGCTATCACAGCGGCCCGGATGGCGTGATCCTGGTGGCAAACCTGTTCGTAGGCGTGTCCGTGACCGTCATCGGCATCGTTGCCCAGAGCCTGCGTGAGCGCTACACCCGGGAGAACTATCTGCTGCGTCATTCCCTGCAGCGCGACGTGCAGATCAAAGACGAAGAGAGGCGCCGTGCTTCCTACCTGGCCGACCACGATCCGCTGACTGGAGTGGCCAATCGACTGCGTTTCGAGCGCGAGGCCGGCGCCATGATCCAGCAGGCGGCCGACAGCAGTCAGCGCGTAGCCATCATGTTCATCGACCTGGACGGCTTCAAGCCGGTGAACGATAGCCACGGCCATGCCGTAGGCGACCGCGCACTGAAAGTTATCGCTGGACGCCTGCACGATCAGTTGAGAGCCGACGACATCTGTGCCCGCGTTGGCGGCGACGAGTTCGTGGTAGCCATGGCCGTGCCGGGCGGCGACGATCATGCCATCAAGGCGACGGCCGGGCGCCTGGGGGAAGCCATCAGCACACCCATTGAACTGCGCGGCTCCAGCCTGGAACTCTCAGCCAGCATTGGCGTGGCAGTTTTCCCCTATGACGGCACCAGCCTGCAGCGCGTGCTCAGCGCCGCTGACGAGCGCATGTACCATGTGAAGCGCCACGGCAAGTCGAACATCGCTCTGACACCGGCCTGCGAAGACCGGCAGTTGGCAGGCTGAGAGGCCCATCGCCCGATCACGGGCCCGGTAGTCATAGCTCCCGAAGAAAGTCTTCGATGCCCCGGACCGCTGGTGCTTCGGAGAGCAGCGGCGCATGACCGCGCTGCGGAATCTCCAGGTACTGCAGTCCGGGCTTTCGTCGAGCCATCTCTGCAACGGTCTCGGCAGACAGGATGTCCGACAACTCGCCACGCAGGACCAGCATCGGCATGTCGGCCAGGGTGTCGAACAGTTCCCAGAGATCGCCGGGAACGGCCGCCGTCGTATCGGCGTTCATGGGTTCGGCGATGGCCGGATCATAGGCCGGCTCCAACTCCCCCGGAGAACGCTCGCGGTAGAGCCGGCGGGCGAACGCCAGCCACTCCTGATCGCTCAGATTGGGGAATGCGGCGGCGTTGTTCGCCCGGATCTGCTCCACCGCCTCGTCCCAGCCCGCTGCGCTGCCACCGCGCCCCACGTAACCGCGAATTCGTTCCAGACCCGCGGCTTCCACCACGGGCCCGATGTCGTTGAGGACCATGCCGCGAAAACGCTGCGGAGCCGTACTGCCCAGGACCATGGACATGAGACCGCCCATGGACGTGCCGATCAGCGCAGCATCGTCCACCTTCAGGGCATCGAGCAGGGTCAGTGTATCCGCCACATACGTGCCCAGATGGTAGTTGGCCGGAGTGGGGTCGTTGTCGGAGCGTCCGCGGCCCCGCTGATCCATCACCACAACCCGGTAGTGCCGGGCCAGCACCTGCGCCAGATCCTCGAAATCCGCCGAGTTGCGCGTCAGACCGTGCAGACACAGAACTGTAAACGGTGCGCTGTCGTTTGGATAATCACGGGCATACAGTTTCAGCCCGTCCCCGGTGGTCACCCACCGATCCTCAAACGTCGCCATGATCTGCTCCTGATATTCGCCGATACCCGATCATAACGGGTCTCGTCAGGTCTTCAACCAACGTTGAATTGACTTTCTGCGGAGGCAGTGCTGCAATCCCGGCAATGGCCACAGCCCGAAAACCGCGAACCAACAAGCGTGACAGGATTCTCAACGCTGCCGAACGGTTGTTCGCCAAGCGCGGCTTCCACGGCGTGTCGGTGCGGGAGATCGCCCGGGCCGCCCGGGTGGATGTAGCGCTGGTCAACTACCACGTCGGCAAAAAGGCGGTCCTTTACGAAGCGGTGCTGCTGCGTCGCGCCGAAGTTCTCAACGACGAGCGTGTGCAGATGCTGGAAGACTGCATCGCCAGCGCCGCGCCGGAGCCGCCCAGCGTAGAAGCCATCATCGACGCGTTCACCCACCCGCTGCTGAACCGTTCCACCCGGGAGGGTCAGGGCTGGAAGGACTATTTCGCGCTGGTGGCCCAGGTCAACAACAGTCCGGAGATGGGCGGTCAGCTCATGTCCCGCTACTTCGACCCGGTGGTGCGGCAGTTCCTCGACGCCCTGCGCTTGGCTCTGCCGGGCTGTGACGAGCGGGATCTGTTCTGGAGCTATCATTTCCTCTCCGGCGCTCTGACGCTGACCTTCGCGGAAACCAGGCGCATCGACAATCTTTCCGACGGCCTGTGTCAGGCCAGCGACCTGGCTGCGGTACACGAGCGGCTGGTGCCCTTCGCTGCCGCCGGCTTCCACCGTCTGTGCGACTCACCGGATCCCTGATTTTTCAACGTTCGATGAATCAACTATTGACTCTTCATCAAACGTTGAATATACAGGGCGTCCAGCACAGCGGGAGAGCAAAGCATGGGCGTATACAGACTAATCCATCCACTGACGGCAGCCGGCTGCCTGCCGGCCGCCGCCGCACTGGCCGGCCTGCTGGCCGCCTCACCCGCCGCGGCCGAGGAATCCAACTCCAGCGCCCGGGCAATCGAAGAGGTCGTGGTGACGGCCCGCCGACGCACCGAGACCATTCAGGACGTACCCATTGCCATTACTGCGTTCAGCGGCGATGAACTCGAAGCCGTCGGCGCTCAGGACATCACTTACCTGAATCAGGTCACCCCCAACGTGACCCTGGAGCGCACCCGCAGCACCAACAGCACACTGTCGGCGTTCATCCGCGGCGTCGGTCAGCAGGATCCGGTGGCCGGTTTCGAGCCCGGAGTCGGTATCTATCTCGACGACGTGTATCTGAACCGGCCCCAGGGTGCGGTGCTCGACATCTACGACGTCGAACGGGTGGAGGTATTGCGCGGACCGCAAGGCACGCTGTACGGGCGCAATACCATCGGCGGCGCGGTCAAATACGTGACCCGGCGTCTCGGCCCCGAACCGGAAGCGAGAATCCGGGTTGCCACCGGCAGCTACGACCAGTTGGACGTGGTGGGCACTTTCGGCCTGCCCGTCACCGACAGCCTCAGCGTCGGCGGCTCCGTGGCCCAGTTTCAGCGCGACGGATTCGGCGAGAACCGCGTCCAGCAGGGTGTCGAGAACTACAACAAAGACATCCGGGCCGCGCGTCTGAGCATCGAGTTCACCCCTTCCGACGCCTGGTTCATGCGTCTGTCCGGTGACTACACGGAGGATGATTCCGACGCCCGCAACGGCCATCGGCTGATTCCCGGTCAGTTCACACCCGGGGCATTTCCCGTGCTCGACGATGTGTTCGATACCCGTGCGGATCTGGATTACCCGGACACCGAAGCCATCAGCAAAGGGGCCACCGCGCTGGTCGAATGGCAGGTCAACGATCGGCTGATGATCAAGAACATCCTCGCCTACCGGGAAAACGAAACCGGCCAGCAGATCGATTTCGACAGCCTGCCGGTGAATGATCTGCAGGGCCCCTATCTTACCGCCGACGACCAGACCAGCGAGGAGTTGCAGATACTCTGGTCCGGCACCGGCCTGGAGGCTCTGCTCGGCTTCTACTATCTGGACGCCAGCGCCTACAACGAGTTCGACGTGCTGCTCGGCCAGACCGGCGACCTGATCGGCCTGCCGGGTCTCAATGCCTATACGTTCGGCGAGGTGGACACGGAAACCTGGTCTGTCTTCGCGGACGTCAGCCTGACCCTGGACACCCTGCTTGGCGACGCCTGGCGCGGGCTGGAACTGTCCGTGGGCGGACGCTACACCGATGACGAGCGCAGCGCGCGCATCCTCCGGCAGACCTTCATCGGCGGCAGCACGGAAGTTTTCGGCGGCAACCCCACCCTCATCGCCACCACCTCGGACTTCAACGACAGCGAGACCTTTACCGACTTCACGCCGCGGGTCAGCCTGAGCTGGCACGCCACCGAGGAGCACACGGCTTATGTGTCCTGGGCCGAGGGCTTCAAGGGCGGCAGCTTCGATCCCCGCGGCGCTACCACCGCTGCCCCGGACCTGGACAACGACGGCACGGTGAGCGAGGCCGAAGTCCGCGATTTCATGATGTTCGAGCCCGAAGAGATCACGACTTACGAACTGGGACTCAAGTCGAACTGGCTGGACGGCCGGGCGACCACCCGGCTGGCTCTGTTCGACAGCAACTATGAAGACGTGCAGATTCCCGGCTCCATCGGTGTGGACACCGACGGCGACGGCATTGCCGACTCGTTTGCCGGTGTGACCACCAACGCCGGAAAGGCCAGCATGACAGGGTTCGAATTCGAAGGTTCAGCCCTGCTGGCCGGCGACCTCTTCGGTGCCGGCGATTCCATGTCGGCAGCGTGGACCTTCGGCTGGATAGATGCCGAGTACGACGAATACATCATTGCCGTTACCGAAGGCGGCGAGACATCGCTGCAGGATGTTTCCAACGAGCGCGACGTACAGAACACGCCGGAGTACACCGGCAGTCTGTCCCTGACCTACGCCATGCCGCTGACCTTGCTGGACCGGCACGGCGAACTGGCCATCGTGCCGCTGGCGAGCTTTCGCGACGACACCCGGCAGTTCGAAGTTGCCTCGCCCCTCGACCAGAGCAGCTACTGGCTCTATGACCTGTCGATTACCTGGACCTCCGACGACGGCCGCGTTCGGGCCGGACTGCATGGCCGGAACCTGAGTGACAAGGAATACCGGACCTCCGGCTACGACTTTCTGAACATTGCCAACCCGCTGGGCCTCGAGGGCACGGTCAGCGCCTTCTACGGCGACCCTCGCACTTTCAGCGGCAGCATCGAGGTTCGCTTCTGACGCCGGGTACGCCCCCCGCCTGCAGCGCGGGCACAAAAAAAGGCGGCCCAAGGGCCGCCTTTTTCGTGGTGCAGGCCGCAGACCCGAAAGTCTGCACCGCGCCGGGTCAAGCAGACTGCAGGTTACCTGCGGCCTTTTTGCCACGCTCTTCGATCACATCGAAGCTGACCCGCTGACCTTCGGTCAACGAGCCCAGGCCGGCTTTTTCCACCGCGCTGATGTGTACGAATACGTCATCCGAACCGGATTCCGGCTGAATGAAACCAAAACCCTTGGTAGGGTTGAACCACTTAACTGTTCCGATAGCCATGTCTGGCCTCCTAATCTTAATGTCCGTCCACAATCGGGGACGGTATCGAACAACCTGATCGCAATGGGTGGCTTGAATGGTTGTCCGGGAGCCGGACGGCATCTCAAAGGCAGGCCAAGACGGTAGATCGCCTGGGCATCATGCGCCCGGGCGGCCGGCAACGCAAGCGGAATTTTGCGGCGCCGTACCGGCCGGCAAGGCGGGGGATAGAGCAGAAGATGGAGCGGGAGACGAGACTCGAACTCGCGACAACCTGCTTGGGAAGCAGGGACTCTACCAACTGAGTTACTCCCGCCCGGGAACAACGCCGCTATTATGTCACCATCAACCGGGTATGCGAACGGGCAGCTCGCGGATGCCGCGGATGAAGCTCGACTTCAGGTAAACGGGCTCGCCCACCACCTCGATCTTCGGGAAGCGCTGGAGAATCTCCTCCCACAATACCCGCAACTGCATCTCGCCGAGCCGGTTGCCGAGGCAGCGGTGAATGCCGTAGCCGAAGGACAGATGCTTGCGCGCGTCGGGCCGGTCGATGCGGAACTCGTTGGCGCGGTCGATCTGGCCGTCATCGCGATTGCCCGACACGTACCACATGGCCAGCTTATCGCCTTTCCGGATCTTCTTGCCGCCGAGCTCGGCATCCTGCAGCGCCGTGCGCGCCATGTGAGCCACCGGAGACTGCCAGCGGATAATCTCCGGGACCATGTTCGTGACCAGGCTCGGGTCATTGGTCAGCTTCTCGTATTGCGCCGGATTCTGATTCAACGCCAGTACGCCCCCGGAGATGGAATTCCGCGTGGTGTCGTTGCCGCCGACGATGAGCAGCAGAATGTTGCCCAGGTATTCGTTGGGCGGCATGTCGCGGGTGGATTCGCCGTGTACCAGCATGGATATCAGATCGTTGCCCGGCTCGGCCTGTTGCGCACGCTCCTTCCACACCGCGTCGAAGTATTCCCAGCACTTCCACAGCTCCTGAAAGCCTTCCTCAGGCGTTTCGAAATACTCCGGATTGCCGATGTTCTGGGTGGTATCCGACCAGTGAATGAGTTTGTCCCGGTCTTCCTGGGGAATGGCGAACAGGGTCGCCAGCATCCGCCCGGTGAGCTCGACGGACACTTCGCGCACCCAGTTGAAGGTTTCATTGCGCGGCAGGCCGTCGAGGATGATGCCGGCGCGCTCGCGAATGAGCCCTTCCAGTTCGGCAATGTGGCGCGGCGAGAACATGGGCGCCACCACCTTGCGCTGCTCGTCGTGCTTCGGCGGGTCTTCCATGATGAACATGGGCAGGTGAAACACCGGGTCCGGCTCCGGCTGGGGCTGACCGCCGAGCTGAATGCCACCAAGGCGTGAATCCGACGAGTAGATCTGGTGGTTGGTGTCCACGTGGACGATGTCCTGATAACGGGTCACCGACCAGTACGGGCCGAACTGGCTGTTCTCGGTGTAGTTCACCGGATCTTCGGCGCGCAGCCGTTCGAAGTACGGCAGTACCGCGTCGGCCTCGAACAGGTCCGGATGGCCCGGATTCAACTGATTCAGGGGCAAGGAATAGGGATCCTGGTTGACGTCGATGGCCCATTCGGCCACCAGTTCCCGGTTGGACCGGCGCAGATTCTCCCGGTAGGAACCGGACTGCTGTGTATCGCTCATGGGGTCGTTCTCCTGAACCGGCCTCGGGGAGGCCGTCAATTCATCATAAAACGGGTTTCAGTTAACTGTCAGGATAACCCCTAATGCCAATCTTGTCAGTGACAGGTCACTCGGGGCGGTGCATGAAGGCATCGAGCTGGCGCAGAAAATAGCCGCGCGGGCGGCCCAGAAAGGCGGCATGGTCACCGCCGGGCATCACGACCCAGGCTTTGTCCGCGGTATTCAGCCGGGCGAAGAGTTCGGCATGCACATCGTCCAGGGCCAGCGGGTCCTGATGTCCCTCCAGAAGCAAGGTCGGCACCCGCACGGCTGCGCCATCCAGGGCCTCCCATTGCTCCAGGCGGCGCCAGTCCGCCCGCACCGGGTCCGCCGCGAGCGCAGCCTCCACGAATGCGTCGATGGCCCGCTGGCTGATGGCATCGGGGACGATGAAATCGGACCGCGCGGCCCGGGCGGTGGTGGCCTGCCGCGGCGGCGGTCCATCGGCTCCGTCAGGATTTCCTGCAATACCCGGGCGTACCGGGTAGCCGAACAGGATGAGGCCCGAGATCAGGTCCGGGCGCTGTTGTGCCACCAGTTGGCCGACCATGGCGCCGTAAGACCAGCCGAACAGATACGGCCGCGCTGCAGCGCCGTCCTGCCCCGCCAGCCATTCCAGCACGCCGGCAACATCCGCGGCCGCCCGCTGCGGCGTCAACCAGCCGCTGTCGTCCCGAGCCGTTTCGCCATAGCCGCGCAGGTCGACGCCATAGGCCGCGCTGCCCTGGGCGACCAGCCCATCCATCAGCGAGCGTTCCTCGCCGGGGACCTGCAGATCGAAGTCCGGCCGCGTGCTCCAGGTCCGGCCGTGAATGAGGAGAACCCGGGAGCGCGGTGCCTCCGGCGACTTCTCCCAGATGCGCAGCGGATGGCCGTCGACGGTGATTTCATGAGCCACCGGTTCGTCCGCCCGGACCGGCGCGGCGGCGCAGAGACCCAGCAGCAGGACAGCGGCCGCCCACCCCAGGCTCGATCTCCGGCCTGTCATGCCAGCCGAGCCGATCACGGCGCCACCTCCGGGGTGCGTCCCGACAATACCGTGGCCAGCACGGCGGTATCCACATTGCCGCCTGTGAGGATCACTGCTACCCGCCTGCCGCGCTGCTGCCCGGCTTCCTGCGTCAACGCGGCGAGCGCTGCGGCGCCTGCGCCTTCCGCGACGTTGTGGGTAGTGCGGTAGAGCACACGCATGGCATCGGCCACTTCATCATCGGTCACTTCCACCAGCCGGGCAGCGCCGCGGCGGATGATATCGAGGGGTTCGGCCATGGGCATGCGGCAGGCCATACCGTCGGCAAACGTCCGGGCGCTGTCGGTTTCGACCACCGCGCCTCGGGCCACCGAGCGGGCATAGGCGGGCGCATGGGCCGACACCACGCCGACGATCTCGGTGGTCAGGCCGAGCAGATCGCGGGTGCGTATCAGAGCGCAGATGCCCGAGCCCATGCCTACGGGTACATAGACCGTATCCAGGCCTTTCACAGCGTGCAGCAGCTCCTGCGCGTAGGTAGCGACCCCCGCCACCAGCGCGGGATGAAACGCCGGCACGAAACTGAGCCCCTGCGCCTCGGCAATCCTCGCTGCTTCGGCCCGCGATTCGTCGAAATCGGCACCGTGCACCACCAGTTGCGCACCCCAGCCCTCCATGGACCGGTTCTTCTCGACACTGTTGCATTCCGGGACGGCCACGGTCACAGGGACGCCGTAGCGACGAGCGGCGAACGGAATGCTCTGCCCGTGATTGCCCCGGGTGGCGGTAATGAAACCCGGCGGCAGCTTCCCCTCGCGGTTCAGCGCATCCAGATAGACCAGCCCGCCGCGTACCTTGAAGGCGCCCACGGGGGTATGGTTCTCGTGCTTGACCCAGACCTCGCAGCCCGTCTGCTCGCACAGCAGCGGCCAGGCATATTGCGGCGTGGGCGGCATGGCGTCATAGACAACCTCGGCCGCGCGCTCAAGATCCGTCAGACTGAACAAGGTAGATTCGGTCAATGGCCCGGCACTCATGGCGACACACGGCCCGGACTATAGAATCACCGCGGGGAAACGTCTAATGTGCCCGTTCACGCGCTGTCAGGGAGAACTTTCCATGGAGCTCAACAACAAGATCGTCGTCGTTACCGGCGCGGCCAGCGGCATCGGCAAGGCCATGGCAGAGCGCTTTCACCGCGAGGGAGCGGCCAAAGTGGTCACGGCGGACATCGATGAGGTGGGCGCCTCCAGCGTCGCCGAATCGGTGGATGGCTGGAGCATGGGCGTCGACGTGAGCCGCGAGACCGACATCGTTCAGCTCATCGAACAGACCGAGGAACGTTTCGGCCCCATCGATCTGTTCTGTTCCAATGCCGGCATCGGCGTCGGCCGGGGCCTCGACGAACCGGACGAGGTCTGGCAGAAAATCTGGGAAGTGAACACCATGTCCCACGTCTATGCCGCGCGCAATCTGATTCCGCGCATGAAGGCCCGGGGCGGCGGTTATCTGCTGAACACCTCATCGGCAGCCGGTCTGCTGTCGCAGATCGGCTCGGTGACCTATGCGGTCACCAAGCATGCTGCAGTGGCTCTGGCGGAATGGATCGCCATCACCCACGGCCGCGACGGCATCAAAGTCTCGGTGCTCTGTCCTCAGGCGGTGCGCACGGCCATGACCGCCGGCGGACCGGGCGTGGCCGGCGTGGACGGCATGATCGAACCCGAGGACGCCGCCGAGGCAGTGGTGCAGGCGCTGCGCGACGAAACCTTCCTGGTGCTGCCCCACCCCACGGTGCGGGAGTACATGCAGCGCAAAACCGGCGACTACGACCGCTGGATCCGCGGCATGCAACGGCTGCAGGAAAAATATCTGGAAGCCGATCAGTCCTGAGCAGGCGTGTGGGAGCGACCTCCAGGTCGCGATCAGGAGATCGCTCCAACAGCGTTACAGCGTCATCAGGTCTTCCACGGCGCGACAAGCCATCACTCGGACCAGGTGCGCTCGATAGTCGGCGGAGGCGAACAGATCATTGTTGAAGCCGGCGTCCGGCACCTCGACCTGCTCGAGCGCGGCAGGGCGCAGATCGTCCTGCAGGGCTTCCTCCAGCGCCGTGCCGCGAAAGGCACACGGCCCCGCACCGGTAATGCCCACACGGATGCGGCCGCCGAAATCGGCGACCAGCACCCCGACCACGGCATAGCGGGACGCCGGGTTCGCGAACTTGCGATAGGCTGCCCTCAGCGGCACCGGGAAGTCGATGCGGGTGATGATCTCGCCCGGCGCCAGGGCCGTTTCGAACAGATCGAGGAAGAACTCGTCCGCCGCGATCTGCCGGCTGCCGGTGTGTACGGTCGCACCCAGACCGATCACCGCAGCAGGATAATCCGCGGCCGGGTCGCTGTTGGCCACGGACCCGCCCAGGGTCCCGCGGTTGCGTACCTGCCCATCGCCGATGCAGCCGGCCAGGCCGGCCAGCGCCGGCAAGGTGCCGCACACGCCGGGGTGAGCCGCCACCTCCGCGTGGCGGGTGAAAGCGCCCACGCTCACCCGCTCAGGCGTTGCCTCGATACCGCTGAGCCCGTCGACCCCGGCCAGATCCACCACGTCCGAGGGAGCCGCCAGGCGCTGTTTCATGGTGGGCAGCAAGGTCTGGCCGCCGGCCAGATAGATGCCGTCCTCGGCGTTGCGGAACAATTGCTCCGCTTCTTCCAGGGTACTCGGGCGGTGATAGTCGAAGGTATACATGTCAGGCTCCCTGCAGCGCGCGCCAGACCTTTTCGGCGGTGGCCGGCATGGACAGGTCGTTGACCCCCACTGCATCGGTGACTGCGTTCATGACAGCCGCCGGGCTGCCGATGGCGCCCGCTTCACCACAGCCTTTCACGCCCAGCGGATTGTGGGTGCACGGGGTCACCGTGGTATCCACCCGGAAATCCGGCAGATCGTCGGCACGCGGCATGCAGTAATCCATGTAAGAGCCGGTCTGCAGTTGTCCGAAGGCGTCGTACACACCGTGTTCGAGCAACGCCTGGCCCACTCCCTGTGCCACCCCGCCGTGCACCTGGCCAAGCACGATCATGGGATTGATCACGGTACCGAAGTCGTCCACGGCGACGAAATCCACCAGTTCCACTTCGCCGGTCTGCTCGTCGATTTCTACCTCGGCAATGTGAGTCCCCGCCGGGTAAGTGAAATTCTCGGGATCGTAGAAGGCCTTCTCCGACAACCCCGGCTCCAGGTCGTCGGGATAATTGCTCGGCACATAGGCGGCAAAGGCGACCTCGGCGAACGACAGCGTGCGGTTGCTGTCCCGCACCTTGAAATGGCCGCCGGTGAATTCGACTTCCTCAGGGTCGGCCTCGAGCATGTGCGCGGCAATGCGCGTGCCTTTGGCGATGATCTTGTCCGCCGCACAGGACAGCGCGGAACCACCCACGGCCAGCGACCGCGAGCCGTAGGTGCCGAGACCGAACTCCACCCGACCGGTATCACCGTGGACCACTTCCACATCGTCGATGCCGATACCGAAGCGCTGCGCCACCACCTGGGCGAAGGTGGTCTCGTGACCCTGGCCGTGGCTGTGCGATCCGGTGAATACGGTGACATTACCGGTTGGATTGACGCGGATCTCGCCGCTTTCATAAAGGCCTACACCGGCCCCGAGAGAGATGGCCAGTTTCGACGGCGCCAGACCGCACGCCTCGATGTAACAGGCCAAGCCGATGCCGCGGCGTTTGCCGCGCTCGGCGGCAGCAGCCCGGCGTTGCGCAAAGCCGGCGTAGTCGATGAGTTCCAGCGCCTTGTCGAGGCTCGCCTCGTAGTCCCCGACGTCATAGGTAAGTGCCACGGGTGTGTCGTAGGGAAAGTCTTCCGGCCGGATCATATTGAGACGGCGCAGCTCTGCCGGATCGCGACCCAGTTCGCGGGCCGCGGTCTCGACCATGCGTTCCACCACGTAAGTCGCTTCGGGCCGGCCGGCACCGCGGTAAGCATCCACGGGCGCCGTATTGGTGTAGACGCCGTGCACCTCGACGAAAATGTTCGGGGTCTTGTACTGCCCGGCCAGCAGTGTGCCGTAGAGATAGGTCGGCACGGACGAGCCGAAGGTGGACAGATAGGCGCCCAGATTGGCGGTGGTGGATACCTTGAGCGCGACGAAGCGGCCATCGGCGTCCAGGCCGAGCTCCGCCTGCGTTACGTGGTCACGGCCATGGGCATCCGCGAGAAAGGATTCGCTGCGCTCCGCCGTCCACTTCACGGGCTGTTCGAGCCGCCGCGCCGCCCAGATGACGGCCGTTTCCTCGGCATAGATGAAGATCTTCGAGCCGAAACCGCCGCCCACGTCGGGCGCCACCACGCGCAGCTTGTGCTCCGGGGCCACCTGCACGAACGCTGACAGCACCAGGCGCTCGAGGTGCGGATTCTGGCTGGTGGTGTAGAGCACATGGTCGCCGGTGCCTTTGTCATAGACGCCCAGGGCCGCGCGCGGCTCCATGGCATTGGGAATGAGCCGATTGTTGATCAGCTCGAGCCGGGTCACGTGGGCCGCCGCAGCCAGCGCGTCCTCGGTGGCCTGCTGTTCGCCGAGCGCCCAGTCGTAGGCCAGATTGCCCACCACGCCGTCGTGAATGTCTTCCGAGCTCATGGCCGCCGCCGGATCCACCACGGCATCGACCTCGGTGAAATCGGTGGCCACGGCCTCTGCCGCCCGGCGTGCTGCCTGAACCGTGCGGGCCACCACGATGCCGTAAGGTTCACCAACGTAGTTGACCACGCGGTGGGCCAGCGGCGGGTGCGGCGCCGACACCATGTCGCTGCCGTCTTTCTGCTTGACCAGCCAGCCGCAGGGCAGATCACCGAGGCCGTCGTCGGCCATGTCCTTGCCGGTGAGCACGGCCACCACATCCGGCAAAGCCAGCGCTTCCGTGGGGTCTATGGCATCGATGCGGGCCCGGGCATGGGGCGAGCGCAGGAAGGCGGCATGCAGCTGGCCCGCCACATTGATGTCGTCGGTATAGCGCCCGCTGCCGGTGACGAAGCGGACATCTTCCTTGCGCCGTACCGAGGCGCCAATGCCGTCCTTTAGCGCCTCAGCCATGCTCCGCCTCCCCCGCCAGTTCAGGTGCGGCGGCCAGCACCGCATCGACGATGTTGTGATAGCCGGTGCAGCGGCACAGATTGCCTTCCAGACCGGCACGGACCGTCCGCCGGTCGAGCTGTTCGTTGTGTTGCACCAGGTCGATGGCCGCCATGATCATGCCCGGCGTGCAGAAACCGCACTGCAGGGCATGGTGCTCGCGGAAGGCCGCCTGCATCGGATGCAACTGCGCCGCGCTGCCGATGCCCTCGATGGTCGTGACGGCCGCGCCTTGCGCCTGGGCGGCAAGCACGGTGCAGGCTTTCACCGCACGGCCATCCAGGTGCACGGTGCAGGCCCCGCATTGACTGGTGTCGCACCCCACATGGGTGCCGGTGAGTCCCAGACGCTCCCGCAGCACCTCCACCAGCAGTGTATTCGCCGGCACGTTCAGCTCGTGAACGTTACCGTTCACCGTCAGCGTCAGTTCCATGTCCACGACCTCGTCTTCGTGATCGTCCAATCGCCACCTGCCTTAGAATGCGAACAGCAGAGCCAGCGCCAGGGCGGCAAATGCCGCCAGCCAGACCAGCCAGCGTCCGCGGGATTCATAACCATTGCCTTGAAGATTCGCTGACGCCGCGGCGGATGTCGCCGCCTGCGGCGCTGAGGCAGCCTCTGCAGCCACCTCCGGAGGGTCCTCACCGCCCCCCATCTCCCGACGGAAAGCGGCAAAAAAATCGTCGGCCATCTTGCGCGCACTGCCGTCGATGAGACGCGAACCCACCTGCGCCAGCTTGCCGCCGACGTTGGCATTGACCCGGTAGGTCAGGTGAGTGCCGTCACCGGCATCGCTGAGATGTACGTGCGCGGAGCCGCGGGCAAAACCGGCCGCACCGCCTTTGACGTTACCCTGGATCGTGTAGCTTTCCGGAGGGTTGACGTCGCTCAACGTCAGCTCGGCGTGAAAGGTTGCGCGCACCGGGCCCACCTTGGATTTGACCCGGGCGGTGAACTGATCGTCGGCGGTCTTCTCCATGGACAGGCAGCCGTCTATGCAGCGCCCCAGGACCTCCGGGTCGTTCAACCCGGACCAGACCACGTCGCGGCTGGCCGACAGATGATATTCGCCGGTCTGCTCCATCAGGAGCACTCCCATCCTCCGAGCGGAAAGGTTCGCACGATTGCCCGTAGCGGGCAACGGCCCCGCGTCGAAACGCGGGTAGGCCCGCGTCGAAACGCGGTAGGCCCGCGTCGAAACGCGGTAGGCCGGCGTCGAAACGCGGGAGAGCCGCGTCGAAACGCGGGTAGGCCCGCGTCGAAACGCGGGTGGGCCCGCCTATCCGTCCTCGCGCAGCGGCGGGCCGTCCCAGCGCTCCCGCATGGCGAACGCCTCCACCGGTTTGCGCGTCAGACGGGTGAGCTGTTTTACCGGCCGGCCCAGCGGCATCAGTGCAGCAACCGCCAGATGCTCGGGAATGCCCAGCAGGGTGCGGAGTTCCTGCTCGCGCGCCGCGACGAACGTGGTGGGAGTGCCGCCGTAACCCTCATTGCGGGCGGCCAGCAGAATGTTCCAGACGAAGGGATAGATCGAAGCCCCGGAGATCACGCCGACTCGATCGAGTTCGGCATCGAAGGATGCCACCACCGACAGGTCGAGCAGCACCAGCAGAACCACAGGGGCTTCGGCGATTCTGCGGATGAATGATTCCGGCGCCTCGGCGGCGGCGATATCCGCCTCGCTGAGACGCGTGGGATGAATGGTGTTCCACGGCGCCTCGCCCGCCTGAGCCTGGGCGAAATAACGCTGAAACGTCGGCATCATCATCGGGATCATGGCTTCCCGGGTGGCCGGCTCCCGGATGACGATGACCCGCCAGCCCTGCCGGTTGCCGCCGCTGGGGGCAAATCGGGCGTTGTCGAGGATGCTGTAGATGGCCGAGTCGGGCACGGGTTCATCGGTGAACTCGCGGGCCGCGAAGGTGGTGCGCATGACGTCGTAGAGTTCCATGGCCGTCTCCCGGTGGGACACGGCGAGCCTACCATACCGCGCCGTGCAGCCGGGGCGGAGCGGCTTGGTGCGGAACTTCGCGAAACAGATCGCCGAAGGACTGTCGAAGGGGTATTGCCAGTAACTTGACTTTACGGAACAATATGAGGTCACGTGACCGGCAGCAGCGGCCGGGCGCGTGGCAATCCCACCACCCGCTCGCTGCGACGCGTCTCATCAGACAAGTGAAGGTTAGATATGGAAGACCAACCCCCGGAAGTGCTCATGCGTGGGCTGCTGCGGGCCTACTACTGGATGGACGAAAGCCTCCAGAATGGCCTCATTCAGGCCGGCTTCCAGCCCCGCACGCGAACGCAGACGATGATCCTCATCAACATCTCCAATGGCATTACCCGTGCGGCTGAACTGGCCCGGGTGCTGGGTGTGAGCCGACAGGCCATCCAGCAGCAGATCAACGAACTCGAGCGTGATCAACTGGTCACGCAGATTCCCGACCCCGAAGACCGTCGGGCCAATCGCATCGTGTTCAGCGAACAGGGCTCACAGCTCATCAATGCGGCACTGGCCACGCTGCGGCAGGCGGAGCAGGCCCTGGCCATGCGCCTGGGCTATGACACGGTTCGCCATCTGCGCAATGCCCTCACAGACGATTGGGGCGAGGTCATCGGCGGTCAGCACCCGCGCGGCCGCAAGCGGTCTACGGCTGAGCGCAGCGCCGCAAGCTGAGCACTAGAGGCCCGGCGGACACGCGCCCCGGCTCGCTACGGCCATAAGCGGTTTTGTGATCTGATGCACAGCAGATTTGTGCGGCCTGGCCGGACGAAATGCGTTTTCCTGCATACCCTCAAGGGGTCTATTCGTTTCGTCAGGACGCTTGTGCATGGTCGGGATGCTTCGCCCGCTGGTCAATCTGCTCGGTGCCATATGCGCACTGGCCCTGCTCGGCATCCTGCTGCTGGCATCCAGCGGCGGCGACGACGAGCGCCAGCGTCAGCTCGACCATGGCCTGCGGGAACTGCGCGAGATCAGCACGGCCATTCAATCCGAAGTGGTCACGGCCGACGGACTCGAACTCGACGTTACCGACCGCTTCCGCGCCCTGGAACTGGCCTTCGGCTCGGCGGCTGAACGACTCGACGATCTGGCGGCCGCTGCCCAGCGCGAGCAGCAGGGCATGATACGCCCCGCCCGTCACGCCGCGTTCAATCTGTTCAACACCATCGATGCGTCGAACCGGGAGCGGGTACCGCCCGGGGAACTGGCGGCGCGGCTCGACGAACTGACCGCCGAGGCCGATGTGATCCAGGCCGACGTGAGCGCATTCTCCCGCGATCAGCGCGGCTACCTGGGGCAGCGCGATGCCGTCCAGGAGCAGGGACGCGACGTGGTCAGACGTCTGCGTCAGCGCGGCCATGAGACTGCCGCGGACGCCGCATTCGCCGGCCTGCAGCAAGCCCTCGACCGGGTGCGCCGCAGCACGGCAGCCGATACCGGTGCCGTGGAATCGACCCTGCAGCGCCTGCGTCAGATCAGCGTGCCGGGAGACAGCCTGGGCGAGGAGCTGCAGAGCCTGACCGGAGAGGTCTCGGAACTGCTGGATCTGCGCCTGGCCGCCAACGATCACCTCAACCGGCTGACTGCCAGCCCGCTTCCGGAAATGGCTGAATCTCTGCGCGAACTCGTCGGTGGAGACCATCTGTATACCCTGCGGACCGTGAGTGACGCACGCGTGCTGCTCAACGTCTACACCCTCATGCTGCTGCTGTTTCTCGTCTACTTCGGTGTGCGGCTCGCGCGCAATCACCAGGTTCTCAACCGCTCCCACGCTCTGCTCGAGGAACGCGTGAAAGAGCGCACACAGGATCTCGAAACCGCCTATGACGAGCTCAAGGAATCTCAGGTTCAGCTCGTCCAGGCGGAAAAGATGTCTTCTCTCGGTCAGCTCGTGGCCGGGGTCGTGCACGAGATCAACACGCCTTTGCTGTACGTGATGAACAACACCGAGATGACTCACGAGACGATCACCGAAGTGGAACGTGACCTGCAGCCTTTGCGTGAGCTCGTCGAGTGCCTGAAGCAGCCGGAGTTGCCGAAGGATCAGGTGCGCGAGCTGCTGGAGAACCTGCGCTCGTCACTGGACAGCGATGCCCTGGCCGAAAGCCTGCAGGAGATCGCGTCGCTGACTGCCGACAGCCGGGAAGGTCTGGAAGACATCGATGCACTGGTCAAGAGCCTGAAAGATTTCTCGCGTCTCGACCGCGCCACCTTCGATCGCTTCGACGTGCGCGACGGGCTCGAGAAGACCCTGCTCATCACCAAGAATCTGCTCAAGTACGGCATCGAGGTGGAACGCGACTTCCGCGACGTGCCGGACATTCTGTGTGCGCCCTCGCGCGTCAATCAGGTGTTCATCAACCTGGTCACCAATGCGGCTCAGGCCATGGATGGCGAAGGGAAGCTGCAGATCGGCACTTATGCCGATGATGACGGCTGGGTGCACGTGGAAATCCGCGACAGCGGCTGCGGCATTCCCGAGGAAAACCTGAACAAGGTCATGGACCCCTTCTTCACCACCAAGCCGGTAGGCCAGGGCACCGGTCTGGGTCTATCCATCGTCCGCAAGATCATGGACGAGCACCAGGGCAGATTGCTCATCGATTCCAAAGAAGGTGTCGGCACCAGGATCACCCTGAGCTTTCCCATCGAGGGTGCCGGCCAGATGAACGAGCCCGACGATGCGGCGGAGGCCGCGTAAATGGAAGCAGCCCGCAAAGCCAACGTCATGTTCGTCGACGACGAGAAGCGCGTCCTGTCGTCCATGCGCGCGCTGTTCCGGCGCGACTACAACGTGCATCTGGCCAACTCCGGCAACGAGGCGCTGGAGCTGCTGGAACACCAGGACATGGACGTCATCGTGTCGGACCAACGCATGCCGGGTATGACCGGCGTGGATGTATTGAAGGCCTGCAAAACCCGCGCACCGCGCGCCATGCGCATTCTGCTCACGGGTTATGCCGACAAAGACGCCATCGAAGCCAGCATCAACGAGGGCGAGGTCTTCCGCTACCTGACCAAGCCCTGTGCCCGGGACACCCTGCGCGAGACCCTGGCTCTGGCAGTAGATGCTGCCGGTGCCGGCGCTCCGCCGTCCGCAGAACCGCCGCCGCTCGGCGCTGCCGCCCGTAGTGACAATGAAGCGCTACCAGCACCTCCCGGCCAGTCTTCGGCTACCGCGACAGGCCGGGCACCGGTGGCGCCGCAAGCCATAGCACCGGACGTTCGATCCGCCGGCCGCCGTTCCACCCTCGACCGGGTGCGCGATACGCTGCAGCGAGGCAACGCTCCCCGGCCGGCAGCCACCGAACTGATGGTTCTGTCCGCGGATCAGGCTTTTACCCAGGCGCTGGAGGGTGCCCTCGGCATGGCCTATCGCCTGCACGCCGTAGGCTCTATCGAGCAGGCCATAGACGTGCTGGGCGACAACCCCATCGGCGTGCTGATCACCGACATGGCGATCAACGGCGACGAAGTGCAGTCACTGACCGCCGAACTCAAGCATTGTGTTCCCGAACTGGTCACCATCGTCGCCAGCGATCACTCCGACGCGCACCGGCTCATCGAACTGATCAACGGCGGCCAGGTGTTCCGCTTTCTACTGAAACCGATCAGGCCCAAGCAGACGGCCATCTGGATCGACTCCGCCGTGGGCAAGCATCTGGAGCTGGTGGAGAACCCCAGCCTGCTGGCCCGCCACGCCGTGTCCGCACCCCGCGATTCGCTGTTTGCTCTGGGTGACCGGCTGCTGCGCAGTATCGCCGGGCGGATGCTGCGGCTGCGGGGTGCCGGATCACCTCAGGGAAGCGAAGCGCCATGAACAACACCGCCACACTCGAAGAACTTTCTTCCGGTCAGGGGCGTATCGGCGACAGCTTCGGCCTCGCAGCCTGGGCTGCGGTGATCGGCGTGCTGCTGGCATGGTGGCTGATCAAATCCGAGACGCCCGAGCAGGTCCAGCAGGGCATGGGCATCACCCATGTGCTCAGCACACCGCTGACCCAGGTCAATCAGAGCAATCTGTCGCTGACGGAGCGCGGCGACACGGCCTTCGCGGCCGGCGACATCATCTCGCCCAGCGGCGACAACGCGCTGTACTACTATCAGCAAGCCCTGGCGACCGCGCCGGCAGACAACGCAGCCCGGCAGGGCCTGAGCCAGGTCATCGAATACCTGCTCAACGAAGCCGAATCCGCCATCTTCCACAGTGACTATGACCAGGCGCGGCAGAATGCCGCCCGGGTACTCGACATCGACCCGGACAATGAGCACGCGCTCGGCGTCAATGAGCGGGCGCAACGGCTCAAGCGCGTGGAAGCACTGCTCAATCAGGCCGTGGCTCTCTATGCCAGGGGGCAATTGACCGCACCGGAGGGCGACAACGCAGCCGCCGTCTACGCCCAGGTGCTGCAACTCGACCCGGGCAACGAGGCAGCCCGTCAGGGTCTCGAATCCGTGGTGCAGCGGGTCGTGGCCAATGCGGAGTCGGCCATGTACGCCGGCAACATCGAGCAGGGCCGTGCCTATCTGCGTCAGGCCATGGCCATCAATCCGGATGCGCCGGGCATCAATACGCTGCGCCAGACGGAATCGAATCTGCGGGAACTCAAGCAGAGCCAGCAGGTGAAGGAACAGCTTCTCGCCGCCGCCGAAGCGCTGCAGCAGGATCGGCTGATGCCGCCGGACATGCCCAATGCCTTCACGCTGTATGAAAAAGTGCTGGCAGTGGAACCGGATTCCGCCGCAGCCAGGCGCGGCCTGGAACTGGTCCGGTCAGGGCTCCTTGACCGCGCCCGGACACTGCTGGCCGCCGACGACATGGCTGCGACCCGCAGGCACCTCGACGCCGCGGACCAGGCCGGCGCCAGCGGCAGCGCCATCGCCGAATTGCGGGAACAGGCCGACCACCGCCAGCGCCTGCTCGATGCCCAGGCCGGCAGATTCGAAAACCTCTACGCCCTGTCGGATCTGACGGCAATTCGTCAGCAGGCACCAAGCTTTCCCCGGACGGCACCACGCGGCGCCTCCGGGTCGGTGGAAATGCACATGACCGTCACCGAGGCCGGCGACGTACGCGACATCGAAGTGCTCGGCAGCCCGCGTGACTATTTCGAACGGGCGGCCGTGGCAGCGGTGCGCAACTGGCGCTTCGAACCGTTCCGCGAGAACGGCAGGGCCATTCCGGTGCGAGTCGCCCTGCGCGTCACCTTCCAGGGCTGAACCGCAACAGCAGACTAGCCTTTGAACTCCGCTACCAGCGAGGCGATAGACTTCTTGGCATCGCCGAACAGCATGCGCGTGTTCTCACCGAAGAACAGCGGATTGTCGGCCGCCGGCGAAACCCGGACGCCATGGAGCGCTTGAGCACGAACACCGTTCGCGCCTGATCCACGTTGATGATGGGCATGCCGTAGATCGGGCTGTTCTCGTCCTCGCGGGCGGCCGGGTTCACCACGTCGTTAGCACCGATGACCACGGCCACATCCACGTTGCTCATGCGCGGGTTGATATCGTCCATCTCCACGAGCTGATCGTAGGGTACGTTGGCTTCCGCCAGCAGCACGTTCATGTGACCCGGCATACGCCCGGCGACCGGATGAATGGCATAGCTCACCTCGGCGCCGTTGTCTTCGAGCAATTCGCCGAGTTCGCGCACCACATGCTGAGCCTGAGCCACTGCCATGCCGTAGCCGGGCACGAAGGCGACGGAACCGGCGGACTCGAGTATCAGATAGGCGTCCTCCGCGGTGATGGGCTTCACCTCGCCTTCGACCGCACTGGCCTGCTTGACTGCACCGAAACCGGAGAACAGGACGTTCGCCAGCGAGCGGTTCATGGCCTTGCACATGATGTTGGTCAGAATGATACCGGCCGCGCCCACCAGAGAGCCGGCGACAATGAGGATATTGTTGTTGATGGCGAAGCCGGCGGCACAGGCGGCGAGACCGGAATAGCTGTTGAGCAGTGAGATGACCACGGGCATATCGGCACCGCCGATGGGCAGCACGGCCATGACACCGAACAGCAGCGCCAGGGCGATCACCGCGAAAAGATAAGGCGAAGTGAGCGACGGATCGAGCGCGAACAGCACGCTGCACACCAGCAGCGCGACGAGGATGACGGCGTTGACAATGCGCTGCGCACCGAACACGACGGCAGCGCTGGTCAAAACCTCGGACAGCTTGCCCCAGGCCATGATGCTGCCGGAGAAGGTCACACCGCCGATGAGAATCGACAGCAGAATGGTGATCGAGGTGAACAGCCCGGTGTCGCTGCCGTGCAACGCCGACCAGCCCACCAGCAGACTGGCTGCACCGCCGGAGCCGTTGAACAGCGCCACCATTTCCGGCATGCCGGTCATGGCGACCCGCTGGGCAGCAAACGCACCGATCACGGAGCCGATCACGACCCCCACGGCAATCCATTGCAGTTCCACGATCTGCTGAGAAAACAGGGTCACGACAACGGCGATGAACATGCCGATGGCGGAAAGACGGTTGCCGCGTACCGCCGTGTCCGGTGATGACAGCAGCTTCAGCCCGAAGATGAACAGCGCAGCGGCAACGATATAGGTCGCATTGATCAGTACCGGACTCATGAACGGCCCTCCCCCCTGGCCGGAGCTTGTTGTTTCTTCTTGAACATGCCCAGCATGCGGTTGGTGACCATGTAGCCGCCCACCACGTTGATCGTGGCAAAGGTCACGGCCAGCACGCCGAGTACTGTGGCCATACTGCCGGCGCCCGCTCCCGCGGAAGTCAGCGCGCCAACCAGCGTAATGCCGGAAATGGCGTTGGCGCCGGACATCAGCGGCGTATGCAACGTCGCCGGCACTTTCGAAATCAACTCGAAGCCGAGGAAGATGGAAAGCATCAACACCAGGCCTAAAAATACCGCTTCCATGAGATCCCCCGCTTACAGATTCTTGATGGTTTCGTTGACGATGGCGCCATCCCGGGTGATGACGCAGCTTTTGACGATCTCGTCTTCCGGGTCGAGATCGAGCACTTTCTCTTCTTCGTCCCAGAACTCGCCAATGAGGTTGAACAGATTGGCCGAATACATGTCGCTGGCATTGCGCGCCACCTGAGACGGCAGATTACCCTGCCCGATGATCTTCACCCCGTTCACGTCGACGATTTCGTCGAGCTGTGACCCCTCTACGTTGCCGCCGGTCTCCACGGCCATGTCGACCACCACGCTGCCCGGCTGCATGGCCCGGACCATATCAGCGGAGACGATCTGCGGTGCCGCCCGTCCGAACACCTGTGCCGTGGTAATGACCACGTCGGACTGGGCAATGACTTTCTTCTGCCCTTCCTTCTGCATTTCGATCTGCTCGGCCGTGAGCTCTTTGGCGTAGCCCTGATCGGTCTGTCCCGTTTCGCCGAGATCGATCTCGACGAATTTGGCTCCCAGCGACTGCACCTGCTCCGCCACCACCGGCCGGGTATCGAAAGCCTCCACCCGCGCCCCGAGCCGCTTGGCCGTGGCAATGGCCTGCAGACCGGCGACACCGGCACCAATGACGAAAACCCGGGCCGGCGCAATGGTGCCGGCGGGTGTCATCATCATGGGCAGAATCTTCGGGGAGTGATAGGCCGCCTGGATCACCGTGACGTAACCCGCCAGGTTCGCTTGAGAGGACAGCGCGTCCATCTTCTGAGCACGGGTGCTGCGCGGGATCATCTCCATGGAGATCGCCGTCACGCGCTTTTCCGCCAGCTTTTCCACCAGAGGTTTTTCGTTGAACGGGTCGAGAAAGCTCACGTGCACAGCGCCGGACTTGAGCAGATCCACGTCCTCCGGGCTGGGTTTGCGCACCCTCAGTACGATGTCGGCTGAGTTGAGCAGCGCCTCATGGCCCTCGGCGATCGTGGCGCCGGCCTCTACATAGGCATCATCGGGGAATCCGGCCTCGACGCCGCATTGCGATTCCACTGACACATCGAAGCCGGCACTGATGAGCTTCTTGACCGTCAGCGGTACCAGCGCTGCGCGGCGCTCGCCCGGCCACGTCTCTTTGGGCACACCGATCAGCATGCAATCCCCCTCTGTCTAACCTGCACGAATGGTGCATCGCGCAAAAGATGGCAACCTAGCCAATTGTCACGGCAAACACAACTGCTGGATTGTGAGGCTTCTTGCAACGACCGGCTACTGTTCAGACAATCCGACGGTCTGCGGCAACCCATCCTGAAGCCGCGTGAAGGGGAAGACATGAGTGGCGCAGCGCTGAGCCATCGGGCAGCCGCAACGGCGGTGGTGATCGCATTTCTAATCGGGCTCATCGGCAGTCTGGCCCTGCGGCCACCGGGCGGCGCTACGAGCACGGCCGATGATCCCGAAGCTGCCGGCGGCTTCGGCACGGACACGCGGCTGCGCTGGCGGGTCCCGGTGGCCTTCGCCACCAATCTGCCGGCGCTGGGCGACAACGCCCTGTACGTCAGCGAGACGCTGCGCGCCGTGAGCGGTGACACGGTGCGCCTGGACATTTACGAACCAGCGGAAATCGTTCCGCCGTTCTCCATAACCGATGCCGTACGCGACGGCAAAGTGGAAGCGGGCTACACCTGGCTAGGCTACGACCAGGGCAAGATCCCCGCCTCTACCCTGCTCGGCGCGGTGCCGTTCGGTATGGAACCCTGGGAATATTCCGCCTGGTGGTTCGAAGCCGGCGGCCGGGAACTCGGCGAGGCGCTCTATCACAAGTACAACGCCCACCCATTGTTCTGCGGTATCACCGGGCCGGAGACAGCCGGGTGGTTCCGCGTGCCGGTCGAATCCCTGGCCGACATCCGCGGTCTGAAAATCCGCTTCGCCGGCCTTGGCGGCAAGGTGCTGGAGCGTGCCGGCGCATCGGTGACCATGCTGCCCGGCGGCGAAATCTTCCAGGCTCTGGAGAAGGGCGCCATCGATGCCACCGAGTACGCCCTGCCGGTGGTGGATCAGCTTCTCGGCTTCAGCCGCATAGCGCCGTACAACTATTATCCCGGCTGGCACCAGCCTTCCACGGCAGCTCACCTACTGGTGAACCTGCAACGCTGGCGAGCCCTGGCGCCATCCACCCAGGCCCTGCTCGAGACCGTCTGCAGCGCCGGCGTGACGCGCAACCTGGCCCGCTCGGAAGGCCTGCAGGGGCCGGTGGTCCGGGATTTCGCCGACCGCGGCGTCGACGTGGAAACCCTGCCGACCGGCGTATTGCGGGAACTGGAATCGATTACCCAAGACGTGCTCGCCGAAGAAGCAGCGGCAGACGAGGATTTTGCGCGTATCCATGAGTCTCAGCAGCGTTTCCGCGAGGACTACAGCCACTGGAAATCGCGCGCCTATCTGCCGCGGGATTTCTGATGCTGCCGGACACCCGCGTATCCAGAGTCATCGACCCATTGCTCGCCGCCATCGGCCGCGGCATCTCCTGGGTATGGCTGATTCTGCTCGTCATCATCGTGGTCAACGTGGTGCTGCGCTACGTCTTCGGTGAGGGGCGCATCGAGTTTGAGGAGATTCAGTGGCACCTGTACTCCGTGGGCTTTCTGCTCGGGCTGTCCTACGCTTACATCAGCGATGCCCACATCCGGGTAGACGTGCTGCACGAACGCCTGCGTCCGCGCACACGCGCCTGGATCGAGTTGTACGGCATCGTCGTGCTGCTGCTTCCCTTCATCGCCCTGGTTCTGATCTACAGCGTACCCTTCGTCGTCCAGAGCTACGAGGTCGGTGAGGTGTCCCAGGCTCCCGGCGGTCTGCCCTTTCGCTGGCTGATGAAGGCCGTGCTGCCGGCGGGCTTCCTGCTGCTGCTGCTCGCCGTCATCTCACGCTTGAGCCGCGTCTGGTCGTTTCTGTTCCTGGGCCGGGAAGCAGCCGAGTGACGGGCAACGAAATCCTCGCGCTGGCCATGTTCGCAAGCTTCATGGCGCTGGTGTTCACGGGGTTTCCGGTGGCCTGGATACTCGGCGGTCTGGCCGTCGTGTTTACCGCGCTGGCCATCGTTCTGGAGGTGGACTTCAACGTTCCCATGGGGATGAGCTGGGACTATACGTCCATCACCGTGGACCGCACCTGGAACGTCATGGAGAACTGGGTGATGGTGGCTCTGCCCATGTTCATTTTCATGGGTCTGCTGCTCGACCGGTCGGGCATAGCCCGGGAACTCATGACCAGTTTCGCGCGGCTGTTCGGCGGGGTACGCGGCGGGCTGGCCATCACGGTAACGATCATCGGTGTGCTGCTGGCTGCCACCACGGGCATTATCGGGGCAGCCGTGGTGTTGCTGGCGTTGCTGGGTTTACCCGTCATGCTGCGCGAGGGCTACGACAAAGCACTGGCCGCCGGCACTGTATGTGCCGTGGGCACCCTGGGCATTCTGATCCCGCCCAGCATCATGCTGGTGCTCATGGCAGACCGCATGGCCATGAGCGTGGGGGATCTGTTTCTCGGGGCCGTTTTCCCCGGCATGCTGCTCGGCGGTATGTATATCGGTTATCTGCTGATATACGGCTGGCTGAGGCCGGATGCGGCGCCGGCCGGCCGGCAGGAGCCCATCGATCTGGCCGCCGTGGGTGCACTGTTCCGCGCCATCCTGCCGCCCGCGTTCCTGATTCTGGCGGTCCTCGGCAGCATATTCATGGGCATAGCTACGCCCACGGAGGCCGCCGGCATGGGGGCCGCGGGTGCCCTGCTGCTGGCTATCCTGAAACGCCAACTCAACGGCCCCGTGATGCGCGAAGTACTGCAGGAGACCACGCGCACCACGGCCTTCATCTTCGCGGTGCTGCTCGGTGCCACCGCCTTCGCTCTGGTGCTGCGCGGGCTCGGCGGCGACGCGCTCATCGAAGAGGCGCTGCTCGGCCTGCCGTTCGATGCCAACGGCATCGTCATCTGCATTCTGCTGGCCACTTTTCTGCTCGGCTTCTTCCTCGACTGGATCGAGTTGACCCTGATCATCCTGCCTCTGGTGTCGCCGGTAGTGATCGGTCTGGGGTTCGACCCCGTCTGGTTCACCGTCATGTTCGCCGTGTGCCTGCAGACGAGCTTTCTGACGCCGCCGGTCGGCTTCGCCATCTTTTATCTGAAGGGGGTAGCTCCCCCAGGCGTTGATGTAGCCACGATCTACCGCGGCGTGCTGCCGTTCATCGCTCTCCAGTTGCTCGGTCTGGTCATACTGTTCAACTGGGAGGCACTGGTGACCTGGTTGCCGGCCCAGGCATACGGGACACCCTGAGCCGTCATAGTCGTGTAGTCTGGCCCCTGGTCATTTCCAGGTCAGCCCCGCCATGTCCCGAGCGCAAACACTCCCGCGTCTGCTTCTGCTGCCCCTGCTGTGGGCCCTGCTCGCCTGCGAGCCGTCTGCACCGCCGAACACCAGCGCGCAACCGGATCAGCCAGGCACGGCCTTCGCCGGCGCCCTGGCCATGCCCGACGCGTTCAGCGCAGACGCCGCTCAGGATGTCCTCAACGCCGGCGGCAACGCCGTGGATGCCGCCATTGCCGCCGCCTTCGTGCTGGCCGTAACCCAGCCGGAAGCGGGCAACATCGGCGGCGGCGGCTTCCTGCTCGCCCATATGGACGGCGAGTCGGTTTTCCTCGACTACCGGGAGACAGCCCCCGCAGCCGCCCATCGCGACGTCTATCTGGACGCTGACGGCAACGTCATCGATGACGCCAGCGTGGTCGGCCGCCGCGCGGCCGGGGTACCCGGTACGGTGGCAGGCATGTGGGCCGCCCATCAGCGCTGGGGCACACGCCCATGGCGGGAACTGCTGGCACCCGCCATCAACCTGGCCAGAGATGGCTTCCAGGTACCGCCGCTGCTGGCCGCCAACGTCGCCGCTGAGGCTCCGGGTTTCGCGGACAGAACCAACTTCAATGAATACTTTGCAGCCATTGCGGCCGGTGAACGCTGGCAGCAGCCCGAACTCGCCGCCACCCTCGAGCGTATTCGTGACGCCGGGCCGGAGGATTTCTACCAGGGCGAGACTGCCAGGCTGCTGGCTGAAGACATGAGCGCCCACGGCGGGTGGATCACTGCGGAGGATCTGGCCGGCTACGAAGTCGCCTGGCGGAAACCGCTCACCGCCCCCTGGCGCGGCTTCGAGGTGGTGTCGGCGCCGCCGCCGAGTTCCGGGGGCTTCGGCGTCATTCAGCTGCTGAAGATGAAAGCCTGGCTGGACGACGAGTTCGCGGACACAGACATCAACTCAGCACGCTACGTGCACCTGATCGCCGAGATGCAGAAGCGCGTGTTCGCTGACCGCGCGGAGTACCTGGGCGATGCCGATTTCGTCGACGTACCCATCGCCGCGCTGACCGATGAGGACTATATCCAGCGCCGTGCTGCCGAGGTGAACCTGAACGCCATCAGCTCGTCCTCCGTTGTGGAACCCGGCCTTCCCGAGGGCAGGCACACGACCCACTTCTCCATCGTCGACAAGAACGGCAACGCCGTCTCGAATACCTATACCCTGAACACGTCGTTCGGCAGCGGTGTCGTCGTGCCCGGGGCGGGTTTCCTCCTCAACAACGAAATGGACGACTTCAGCGCCAAGCCCGGGGTGCCCAATGTGTACGGGGTCATCGGCCGGGAAGCCAACGCCATCGAGGCAGGCAAACGGCCTCTGTCGTCCATGTCTCCCACCCTGCTGCTCGAGGACGGCCGGGTGCGCATGGCCGTGGGCACTCCGGGGGGCTCGACCATATTCGGCTCGGTGTTTCTGACCATCGCCGCCATCGTCGACGGCGGCCTCACTGCCGCCGATGCCGTAGCGCTGCCGCGCTTTCACCACCAACTGCTGCCGCCCGACCTCGTGACTTTCACGCCCAGCCGGCCGCTGCCGCCCCAGACCACTACCGATCTGGAACAGATGGGCTATCGAGTGGAGCCCCACGGCTGGGAGTTCGGCGACGTGCAGGTGGTGTGGTTCGACGGCACGAGGTGGCAGGCGGCGGCAGACCCGCGTCATCGCGGCACGGCGAGGGTTCTCGGGGACGCGGCGAGGGAGCCCTGAGAAACTCCCAATCGCCGCGCCTCGGGTTCGGGCCAGGGAATTACACCTTCCTGGCTTTCTTGGCCTCCCGACGCTCTTTCAGCGTCTTGGTGGGTTTCTTTTTCGAATTCTTTTTGCTGTCCATGCCTTTGCTCATGATGACCTCTGCTTTGCGGGTACCGGCGTGCGGCGACCGGCGTAACGCCACCATAGCACCAAACCGAGAACCGCGGTCGCCAGGCCGCCTGCCTCGAGTGTACACGGCTGACGGCACAGCAAACGTGCAATCGGACTTGCAAGCCTGATATCTTGCCCGATCAGTTCATTGCCGGATGTCTTCGTGCGTAAATATGTTTCTCTGATCCTGCTGCTCGGGCTCGCCGCCTGCAGCGTTGAACCCACCGACACGAGCGCTGACGATGCAGCGAGCCCATGGCCCCACGGCGCCATGGTGAGCGCGGCCAATCCGTATGCCGCACAGGCTGCGGCCGACATGTTGCAGGCCGGCGGCCATGCCGTAGACGCCGCCATTGCCGCCCACGCCGTCCTCGGGCTGGTGGAGCCGCAAAGCTCCGGTCTCGGCGGCGGCGCGTTCATGCTCGTCTATCAGCAGACAGACGATTCGATCGTCGCCTATGACGGCCGGGAGACAGCCCCGGCTGCTGCGACCGAGGACATGTTCGTGGTGGACGGCGAACCGCTGCCTTATCTGAAAGCCTGGCAGAGCGGTATTTCTGTCGGTGTGCCCGGCGTGATCGCGCTGTATCACGACACCCATGCCGAGCATGGCCGGCTCGACCTCGCCACGGTACTGGCGCCGGCCATCGAACTCGCCCGGGAAGGATTCGTCGTATCGCCCCGGCTGGCGGACTTTCTGGTACGCCTGCGCGAGTACATACGTCTCGACGAGAATCCGGATACCGCCGGCTATTTCTACCCCGACGGCGAGCCGCTGCCGGAGGGCTTCGTGCGCAGCAACGAAGCCTATGCACAGACCCTGGAGGACTTCATCAGCAAAGGGCCCGCTGCATTCTATCGCGGCGACCTGGCACACGAGATCGTTGCGGCGGCTCGCGCCGAACCTCTGCCCGGCACTCTGTCACTGGAGGATCTGGTCAACTACCGGGTCGAACGCCGCGAAGCGCTGTGCGCACCGGTTCCACCGCAGCGGATCTGCGCCATGCCGCCGCCCTCTTCCGGCCTGGCACAGATCATGATCCTGGGCCTCTACGACCGTATCGCGGCAGACCTGGCAAGCGACACTGAAACCGCCCGCTGGTCTGCATTCGTCGACGCTCAACGCCTGGCCTATGCCGACCGGGACCACTACGTCGCCGACGCCGACTTCGTCGACGTACCCGTAAACGACCTGATCTCCCCACGCTACCTGGATGCCCGGGCAGACCAGCGGTCAGAACCGGCGGCGGCACCGGCCACCGGCGATCCGGGTGCCGTGCTGCGCGGCGAGCCCCTGCTCGGGCGCTGGGCAGCCGATTCCACGCAGCCGATGCCGAGCACCAGCCACCTGTCCGTCATCGACAGCGACGGCAATGCCGTCTCCCTGACCGCCTCCGTGGAGTCCGTGTTCGGTTCGTCACGGTGGGCCGGCGGATTCCTGCTCAACAACCAGCTCACCGATTTCGCCAGAGATCCATCGGCAACCGACACATCGGCCGCGAATCGGGTGGAACCGGGCAAACGGCCGCGCTCCTCCATGTCCCCGACCATGGTTTTCGACGGCAACGGGCGGCTGCAGATGATCACCGGTTCGCCCGGCGGCAACTCTATCGTCGCTTATGTGGCGAAGTCGATCGTCGGCGCCCTGCGCTGGGATCTCTCGGCTCAACAGGCCATCGATCTGCCCAACGTGGTTGCGCGGGGGCGCGAGGTACGCGTGGAAACCGGCGTCCCGGGCGGCTCGGAGCTGGCCGACGCATTGGCCGACCAGGGCTACCCCGTGGAGGAGCGGGAAGGCGAGAACTCCGGGCTGCACGTCCTGCTGGTCACCGACGACGGTGTGACCGGCGGCGCGGATCCCCGTCGCGAAGGCCAGGTGATACCGGTCCGCTAGTCCGCGGCGCGTCCCTCGCCGGACATCGGCAGCAGGCGCCGGGCAAACCGGTCGAGGTCGCTCATGCTGTGCAGATCGTGGGTAAAACGCGGCACCCTGTGCAGGGGCAACTGGCGCGGCTGCAGTTGCTGCAGCGCCGTTCGATCCGCCTCGGACAGCGCCGCGGCATCCAGCCAGGCCTGTGTCAGCCGCTCAGGCAGGAGCTCATCGGAGAAGGCCCGGTCGCCGGCTTTGGCCAGCACGGCAAGATCGGCATCCGTCAGCGCCGGGGCACCGGTCAGCGGATCGAGCCCAGCACCGGCAGCCGGTGCTTCGTGCACCCGATTGGCCAGCACACCGGCGATGCTCATGCCGTCCCGGTGCAGGCGGGTAGCAAACTGGGTCACCTGCGCCAGGCTCGCCGGCTCCGGCGCGCACACCAGCAGGAACGCCGTGGCGGGATCACGCATGAGGGCCTGCACCCGATGAGAGCGTTCCTTGAAGCCCTCGAACATACCGGAGAATGCGAGCAGGAAATCGGACAGATCGGCCAGCATCTGCACACCGGTGAAGCGTTCCATGAACTTCAGGGCAACGGCTGACGACTGCCGGAACAGATTGAACTGCGCCCGGGCCGCGAGGCCATAGGGCCGCACCAGCATGCGGGTCATGGAGCCATCCAGCAGACTGATCATGCGCGCCGGAGCGTCGAGAAAGTCCAGCGCGTGCTGCGACGGCGGAGTATCGACGATCAACAGGTCATGGTCGGCGGAAGCGGCCGCTTCCAGAACCCGTTCCATGGCTACCAGCTCCCGTGACCCGCCCAGCGAGGACGAGAGCTGCTGATAATAGTGATTGGCAAAGATGGCCTCCCGGACCCGGGCATCCGGCGCATAGCTCTCGACGAGCCGGTCGAATGCCCGTTTGCTGTCCAGCATCATGGCCCACATCTCACCCGGAGCATCCAGCGGCACCTGCCGCGCTTCGTGGTCGAGTTCGTCCAGACCCATGGCCTGCGCCAGACGCCGCGCCGGATCAATGGTCATGACCTGAACCCTGCGCCCCGCCCGTGCTGCCAGGATTCCCAGTGCCGCGGCACTGGTGGTTTTGCCGACTCCGCCGCTGCCGCAACAGACGATGATGCGCCGGCTGGCTACCAGCTTCTGCAGGTCGAGTTCGGGCGCTTCACCGGCCTCATCACGGCTCACCGCGTCCGCCGCGACGCCGGAGCGAGTACGGCCAGGGCTGGCGCTGTCCGGACGGACCGGTACCGGGCTGGCGAACAGTGGCGCCAGATACGGTGCCACGTCCTCGATCAGTGCGTCGCCGTCATAAGCGTGCTGAACAATCCGCGGCACCGCCACCGTGTCTACCCCGAGGCCCTGCAGGGGCCGCAGCGACTCATCCTGCGAGGCACATTCGGCTAGCTCATTCCGGCCTGCGGCCAGCATTCCGGCGGCGGCCTGCGACAGGCTGTCGGCGCGTTCCAGGGACCCCGCAGCAGCCAGCTCGCTGTCGGCAAACCGCCGCGGCAGCCGTCGGTTGACCAGCACCGCGGCGAGCCCCATGCGCAGCTCGTCACGGCACAAGGACACGGTTTCCATGGCTTCACGCAGCGGCATGTCTTCAGCCAGGGTAGCCACGAGAATCCGCGTTCGATCCGGATCCAGCAGCAGATCCTCGATTTTGCGCGCGTTGTGATTGAGCGGCCCGACCCGCACTGCACGCTGGGTGGCGGCGGGCACCGCCAGCAGGTTCTTCAGATGCCCGGTCGACGGCGCATCGAAAATCACCCGGTCGTATGCGCTCTGCATGGCCAGGTTGTAAAGCTTACCCAGGCACATGAGCTCCTCGAAGCCGGGCGCGGCCGCCGCGAAGTCGTGAAACATGCGCCCTTTGAAAAAAGCCTCGTACATGGCACCGAACGGCAGGCTGCGGCGGGCGTATTCGGCGGCCGCCTGAAAGGCATCCACACGGCTGACGGCGAAGCCATGGCTGGTCTGCGCAGGTTTGTACGCCAGCGGTACGTCGATGACGGGATGGCGTTCCGAGCGGGTATCGAGGGTCACCAGAACGGTGCGCAGACCGCGCTCTGCGGAGCACCGGGCCATGCCTGCAGCCAGTACGGATTTACCGACCCCGCCCTTACCGGTCACGATGAGGAGCCTGTGCTGGTCGGCAATCTCTGACATCTGCCGGCACACTAACTCAGATCTGCCGGCGACGGTATGGCACCGCGTTCAGGATCGTGCAGAATACCCGGCATTGTCATCGGACCGCCTCTATGGACACACGCCAGGTCACTGCCAGGAATTATTCCGAAGCATCGGAGAACAAGATCCACAGCGACGAGATCGCCCGCCGCTACGGCTTTCGCGGCGCCCTGGTCCCTGGGGTGGCTGTCTTCGGCTATCTCACCTACCCCCTGGTAGAGCGCCACGGCGAGGGCTGGCTGGCCCACTCGGCCAGCGAAGTCAGGTTCCTGAAGCCCGCCTATGAAGGCGATCGTCTCACCATAGAACTCGACGAACAGCACGACGAATCGCTGACCCGCTGTGTGAATCAGGACGGCACGCTGCTGGCAGAACTGCGAACGCGTCTGGACCCGATACCGGCCCCCGAGTCGCAGTCGGTCTTCGATGCTCCAGCCAAGGACTCTGAGCGCGTCGACATGACCTGGGATGCCGTGGTGGAAGGCCAGCCGTTCCAACCCTGGCACTGGCAGATTACCGAGGACGGTAATCGCACCTTCGCCGAACGCGTGGCTGACGATCTGGACATCTACCGCACTGCTGCTCATCCCCACTGGCTGCTCGGCATCGCCAATCGGGCTCTGACCCGCGAGTTCATCATGCCGGCCTGGATTCATGTGGGTTCCGAGATGCGCTTCCACAAACTGCTCAAGGTCGCTGATACGGTGGAGGTGCGAGCCGTGCCCCTGCAGAAATGGGAGCGCAAGGGACATCAGTTCGTAAAGCTCTATCTGGCGCTGCACCGGGGCCAGGACATCACCACCGAGTTTTTCCACACAGCCATCTTCCGGGTGGCCGAATGATACGTATCGCCATACTGGCCTCTCATGGCGGGACCATTCTGCAGGCTGTCCTGGACGCCTGCGCGTCGCGGGAACTGAATGCACAAGTCGTGCTGGTTATTTCCAACAACAGCAATTCCGGCGCCATGCAGCGGGCACAGGCCGCTGGAGTCGCTACCGCTCACCTGAGTTCCGCCACTCATCCGAACCCCGAAGACCTGGATGCCGCCATGGCCCGTGCCCTGCGGGCAGCCGGTACGGACTGGGTGCTGCTGGCCGGCTACATGAAAAAGCTCGGTGCCACAGTACGCAACGCCTACCGCGAGCGCATCATCAACACCCATCCGGCATTGCTGCCGAAATTCGGCGGTGAAGGCTTCTACGGACGCCGCGTTCACGAAGCCGTCCTGGCCGCCGGCGAAACCGAAACCGGGGCGACCCTGCACCTGGTGGATGCACACTACGACTCCGGTCCCATTCTGGCGCAGGTTCGCGTACCCGTACGTCCTGACGACGACGCCGCCGCCCTGGAGGAGCGGGTCAAAGTCGCCGAACGCAAGCTGGTGGTGGCGACCCTGGCGGAGCTCGCACAACCGCCGGCCGCAGCAAACAGTTGATGCTGCTTCGGTAGATTCGAGGAAGGAAGAGGAGAGGCACCCAGCCCGAGGGGAGAGGAAAGACTGGGTGCCTCCCGGATCCCTAAGGATCCCAACGCCGGTGTAGGTCTTTAGGGGAGAGAGTCGACAACCGGGCGTCGCATTACTCTTTGCAGGTGGCGTGCCAACTCTTGAGGTTCGCTCGAGACCCTCTATTTTCAATGGGTTAGGCGGATCCAGGGTGGCTTGAATTGCTCAGTGGGCTCGGCGATCCGCACCACTCTGGGGCATATCTTTGCTGCCCTGCACCATGGCGTAGCCGACGCATGATCGCAGACGCATCGAGCTACAGGCGAAAGACCCGGGCCCAGTCGTCCAGCGCGGCTTCCTGACCTTCCACGATCTGCACCGTGAGCTGCGTATAGCCGGCCTCACCCAACCGATCCACACGCCTTTGCAGCGTTTCGATATCACCGGTAAAGGTCATCGATTCGATGAGATCGGCCGTGATCAGAAAGCGTTCGTCATCACGCACGAACATGAGGTGTCCGCGGTGGTTGTGCAGATGCCGACGTCTGGCGGGATAGCTCTGATATACCTCGCGATACTGCTCCAGACGATCGCTGAGGTCTTTGCCGATGATCGACTCCATGGAACCCGGCTCCGTCGTCTCCACCAGATTGTGAAAGAACACGGCCACGCTGGGGCCGGCCTGGTCGATGACGCGCGCCGAGTCACAGGCTTCCCCCGGCTCCAGCACCGCGCCCAGAAAGAACAGTGTGGCGTACAGATCCGACCCTGCCCGGCCCGCTTCCTGCCAGGTTTGCTGCATCGACTCCGCGGTCCGGACCGCCGCCGCTTCATTGCCATAGAAATTGAGCCAGCCGGCACCCAGCTCTGCCGTCAGTCGCCGCGACCTGGGCCCCATGGCGGAAACATGCAGCGGAATTGGATCATGCAGGTTGATCAGTTCCAGGTCCGGATTGAGAAAGCCTATGTCATGCTGCGGCCTCTCCGGCGGCCATCCCGCCCGCTCATTGCGCAGCAGCGCCATTACCCGCTCGACATAGTCCTGCATCCGGTTCAGCGGGATTGCCCGTTGAGCCATGGTTCGACGCCCGGTAAAGCCGCTGCCCACGCCGAAGTCGATCCGCCCCGGTGCAATCTTGTTCAATGACGCCAGCGCGTTCGCCGTCACCGGTTCGATGCGATTCGACGGTATCAGTACACCCGTGCCAAGACGGATGCGCTCCGTATGCATCGCCGCCATGGTCATGCCGATGAATACGTCCGGATTGAGCAATTGTGTGTCGTAGAACCATGCATGGCTGAAGCCGAGCGCCTCCGCTCGAGCTACCGTCTTCCATGACTCGGTACTGGTGGCCAAGGCGATACCGAAATCCATTCTCCCCTCCCTGTGTCCTCGACCCGGCGGCGTCCCCACACCGCTCAAGCCGTCATCATGCACTCCAGAGCCAGCCGGTGCAGCGCCTCGCTTCCCGCCGCCACAACGAAACCACCCAGACTGGGATCACCGCCATCGACCGTCGTCACGACACCCCCAGCGCCGCGGATGATCGGCATCAACGCCTGGATATCGTATGCATTGAGACCGGCGTCGCTGGCGAGATCAACCTGACCCATGGCCAGCATGGCATAGATATAGCAATCGCCCCCATAGCGGGTCAGCTTCACCGCACTCTCGAGGCGGCTGAATCGCTTGCGCTCGGAATCCGCAAAGAGCCTCGGACTCGTCGTGGTCAATACAGCCGCATCCAGGTTGTCGCAGGGGCGGCAGCGTAGTGAACGCTGCTGACCGCCATGGCGGTAATAGGCCGCATCGTTGGTACCGAAGAACGTCTCGTCGGTGAACGGCTGATGCATGACGCCGAGGACGGGCTTCTCGCCATCGAACAGGGCGAGCAGCACTCCCCAATGCAACATCCCGGTCATGAAAGCGCGGGTGCCATCGATGGGATCAACCACCCAGGTCAATCCATTCCCCGATTTGTGCCCGAACTCCTCTCCGAAGATGCCATGCTCGGGGTAAGAGGCCTGCACCCCAGCCCGAATGACCTGCTCCGCTTCCCGGTCAGCAGCCGTTACCGGGTCGAACCTGCCTCCGGTGCGTTTGTCGTCAACCGCAAGAGCCGTTCGAAAGTAAGGCAGGGTCACCCGGCCGGCGCGAGCGGCCAGATCGACGGCAAAGGCGGCCAGCTCCGTTATCTCGGCTGGCCGCAGGCTCACCGCCTCGGAATACTGCAACATGAATCGCCTCCCGCCAGCCTGGGGTATTGCAGCCCCCAGAATCGTGGCTCCTCGTCGCCGCGTGGCATTGGTTCAATGCAACAACGGCTTTCGGAGTGGGACGTTAGCCTGCTTCTGGGGGCCCGTCGAGTTTGACTTGGTGAGGAAGTTGGTGCATGCGGGCCCCCGACCCAAGCAATCCAGCAACCGACACCGAGTCAACCACCCTAACTCTGACTACGATTCGGCTGACTAGCAACGACTACCCGGCAACATAGACCATGCAATGGAGTGGGCTAACTACGACGCATACTCCCGCCCTGCAAACGGCGATGAGCCACAGTAACCACGATAGCAGGTCTGAATCTTTTCAATAGAGAAGCCCGCTCGGACAAGCGCTTCCTTAAACTCCTCGGTCGGTGTGAAGCCAATAAACTCCTTCCGCCTGACCCTTGTATTACCACGACGATTCTGGCGATATGTCTCCATCCCATTGATGCAAAAGCGAATTGTTTCCATCAAACCATGCTCGCGCAAAATGCTACCGAATATGTATTTGCTCCAGTCCCACATTTGAGTCCTTCGACCAAAATCAATGACAAAGAACACCCCATCTGGCTTAAGCCAAGATTTTGCTTGCCGAAGCATTTCTTCTGGTGGATGGATCGCATACAGGGCATTAACACAGATAATCAAATCGAAACTGCCCGGCTGGAATTCAGCATCAAGTGCAGAAACGCCATGCATCTCGACATTCTTAACTCCGGCCGCGGCATATTTGTCCTTTGCAACGTCATTCATTTTCTGATCTGCGTCTACATGATAAAACGCCGCCTTCGGCAGATCTTTCGCCAGCGCACAAATGTAATTGCCGCGTTCCCGCCCCAATGTCACAAATCCTGAGGCTCATCGCGAAGCCCGAAGTCCTCTCAACATAGACCTGAGCAAGTTCAATATTCTCTCTGTAGCTCGGATCTATGTTGCTAATAAATCGTACTGAGTTGCGTAGGCATCCCAATCAATTTCGTGCAGTCTGGATGATCCCCAGCAAGCTGGGTACTAAGCACACCGTCTGGACTTACTTCCATGGGTACTGCTTCTCCAAAGTCAGAACGAATCTATCGCAAGTAGTTTAGAAATTTCGGAGCGACGGACAGATTGTACAGTAAGGCCAAAACAACTATGAGTGCCGAGCAGGCACCAAATGTGCTATTCATCCTGAAGTCAGATACCGCAGTAAGGCACGAGCAACCCTACCGCCAGAACTACCGAGGTCACAACAATGGCAGTACCGGTCTTGTGGATGCTGTAGGCCGTCGCCCCCCAAGGGGTCAAGTCCAGATTCCTTAGACTGTCTACATAGCGATAAGTCAAATGTATCGTGTCGTCGATTACCACACCAATCGTAATCGCCACCACCAATGTGGCTGCGATCCCCTATGTCAGATTCGACCCATCCCCATATTCCAAACCCAGCCAGTATGGGAATAGCTGTCGCAGCAAATATCGACAATGACGCCTTCCAATCGCGGAAATATAGCCCGACCAGAATCGCAGAGATGACAACGCTAAACTGCAATGCCAACCGCCATTTCGCGAATATCTTCCAATTGACAGATAGGCAGTTGGCACGCCTTCGCCTGATATGGTTACTTATATCGAGGAAGCCTTCAGCTTCCGCCCACTCGTCAATTGACGAGACCAAATGCCGTATTTCCGCCATAGAAACATCATTTAGCAAGACTGAAATTCGCGATCGTCTATGATCCGAATCCATCAGATCCTTGGTGCTCTGGCCGATATTCAAAGAAAGCTCATAAGATAGGAAGTACTGAGCTAGCACCTCCGGCGTCCATTGCTCAATATCCCGGGAGCCCGACATGACTCCGCCAACCTCGCGAAGCACATCGACAATCCCCGACAGGACATTAACCACATCGGGGTGTTGTCGAAGCTGTTCGACCATCGAGGATATATCGCGTATCGCGCGCTCCGAGTAGATGCCGGCCGACTCTCCCGATTGGTAAACAATATCGATGTGGTAGGGACCGGCAAGATGCTTCGTTATGGACTCCGTATCCTGTCTGAAGGAAGTATCACTGGAGAAATAGCGCACAACGTCTCTCGCCAACATGAACCTGAATAAGCCCGCTAAGGCGAGCACGAAAAATACGAGGGCAACAACCATGCGAGGACGGACGCGCTCCAACCACTTGGCATATTCGTTCATTGACGCCTGCACCCACAATAATCCGGGCGAAGTTTCTCAAGCGCGGAAGGTAGGAGAACAAACAGGGAATCGTTGTAAGGCTAAGGATTGCTCCTGTAAGCAACGTCGCCAACAGCAGAGAGAATGCCAAGTTCTCTCAGCGGCGGTGCGGAAACGAATGACATACAGATAGGAGACCAATAATCGTAGTTAGAGCAGTCAAGGACGACGGGGCGGGCATTTGATACAACGGCTGCTCGAGTGGCTCGTTGCATCATCACTTCGCGATTCCAACCGCTCTTCTCCGAGCCACGCGCAAGTAGATATGCATGGCGGAGGCGACAACCAAAGTGAATACGACCAGCGGTACCGTTGCGGCAGCCGGATCGATCACCGAGCCCAAGGCGCCTGCTGCCCCCAGAGCCACAGCAACTGAAGCCAGTCCCAAGGAAGATCATAATAAGGGTCGGCATCACACCGCCAAGAAACACGAACAGACCAACGGACAGGAGGACGACTACGAGGATTATTAGTGAATCCGAGTCATTCATAGCTGCTTCAAGAAATGCGTACATCATTGGCACGCCGCCAGTCAGGTACAGGGATTGGCCTGGGAACCTGGACTCGAACTCGCTGACCAAATCCCTCGCGCTTTCGGCTATGTGTACAACATCTTCCGTTGATGGATCCGAGAGATCGACCTTGGCAAGGACTTGAGAAAGCACGAGCATCCTCGTCTACAAGACGATTAAACAACGTGCTGTTCTTCGTAAGTGAAGCACTGCGCCCTGACACGACACGACTGCCGATCTTCGGGCACACGAAGTCGAGAAGGTTGTGTACCACGAGCCTCGCCGCCATCATCCGCAACCCCAAGCGGGAAATTGGCGATAGATTCAACGGAAATTACCTTCTCGATGCGCCAAACTTTCCTCAGACAACCACCGAATCGAGGACCCCGATCTCAGGATCTTCAAAGATGGATCGGTCAGACGTTATGAGAAAGAAAAGGGTTAGCGACTCGAACCGAAATCGAGCCTCGAAGGTCTTGAAGGTTTCCAAAGTGCTCATGCTCCGCACTAAAGAAGACACGGTTGTTGGGGTCAAAGGATAGCGATGATGCAGCCCATATCGAGCCAATAACCACTGCAGCAGAAACGTGAAAAGGACTGCAGCGCGAGCCCCGAGGACTCTTTCAATCACTGATGCTGATCCGGTTTCTTTTTGCGGGGCCTCATCAATTGCCTAAACTGCATCGCTATGCTTGAGATCGGGCCAAACATTCGGTATGCCATGAGCCTCATTTGGTCTACGCCATTCGGCTCAATCACCGCCTGCGCCGAAAGGTACTGCGCTACATCTCTCCACATAATATTCCAATAGAAGGGATTAACACCCCTTCCGACTATCAACTCAAAGGTATTGATTATCATTACATTGAGTACTCGATCATCTTTCCAGAGAGGCTCTCTGTGCCGCAAACCTGTATGTACAAATCCGATCTTTCTCGTAGAACTTAACCATGTTGTCCAGACAGGAAATAACGATCCAGGGTCGGTCTCGCTGTAGCGAGGTTTAGATAGGAATACCGAAATAGGGCCGCCAGCAGGTCGTTTCGCCTAAAGTCAGGAATGAGTTGCAACTCTGGAAACCTCGACAATCTGATCTCGCCTCGGCAATGTCTTGGGCCACTCTACGTAGGCTTCATGTTCCATCGGCTCATCAAGTTCATTGAAACGAACTCTCGAGGTAGCCACCGTACGTCCATGGTATTTGCCTATGATTATTCGGGAGCGCGCATCATTGAGATCGGCGAGATCTTCACGTCACTGCGTCCTCTTTAAAGGTTTCCGTCGGTGGAATGCGCCAGGAATCGCAAATCTAGGACAGCCTGGTAGTCTTCTTCCGTTTTGAGATTATAAAAGTCTACTCCCAAAGAAACGCTCTTTGGTGCCAGGCCAGCCTTCTCTGAGATCCTTCTATGTATTCTACATTTCCAAACTGTAGAATATATTGCCCAAGTATTGATCTTGCGTGATCGCTGATCGCCATGAACTTCGTACCAACTACAAGTCGATCTCGACCAGCAAAGGCCGCAATCCCTACCCGAACAACCTCAACCTCCAACTGGATCACTTGAAGCCATCGCGGGAAGACGGTGGTCAGGCTGATCCGCATACCTGCAATTAAAAACTTATTCCGAAGGCTGCAACCGAGCTGCAGGCCATCCGCGGATACGTCCCGAACCTGAAAGTACACAAAGTCGATCGAATCTTCCAGGCGTGGGAGCCACACAGGTTGGGGTAAGAAACTCGTCGCTACAAATCCATCGCTCACCAATCCGCCGGTCAACACCTGGAACCGCCGACTCGACCTTTCTTGACAATCTGATGCCGAGAACGCTAATGCCTTGATTGTTCAAAACCAGATCGACCACGAGCCCCTCGAACAGGGTTCTCTGCCCTGCAGAGTATCATTTCGAGGCTCTATGGAAGACCCCTTTGGAGTAATCTTCGACTGAACGCAATCAGCGAATGAGCTTCCACACCCAAGGTAATCTCAGTCGCCAGACACTGAATCTCTTCAACGAGGCCCCGGAACCTCGGTGTCGAATCCGAGCAAGAACACGCTCATGGTTTCTTATATCAGCCGGGTCAATCTTTTCATGAATTCCAGAAAAGTCCAGCGCCTGTAGCCGCTACGCCGCGACAGTTGTTGAATTTCCGTAGTCGTCAAGTTTCGACTGGTGGTCATTTAGAGCTCGAAGTACGGATTCATAATTGCTGTCAGTCGGCGCAATGGCGAAGACGTACTTTACATCTCCGAAATCGCGGATGGATACCCCTAAATCATCTAAAACGATCCGCCGCTGAACGACCTCAGGAGAGAGTTTCTCGAGAACGCTGCTCGCAGATTCGCTCAACACTAGGTCGCCTGGGATTCAAACACCCTGCAACTTCTGGATGTTTGGTGACCTCATCCAATCGTACTCAAAAAGTTGACCTGGATTTCCGAGTGCGGTTATCTCAATTGACAGGAGTCCGAGCCTCCCAGGTTCCCGACCTAATGCTTCACCACAAGACACGAGAACGTATCGTTTTATCAGTTTCGAATTGGCCGTAGCGTTCACGTCATGATTTAGCCTTGAAACCGAAACGCCCTGCGGCAACACACCCAAGGAGATTGCGAGTCAGACGTTCGTCATCAAAGTATGCAAAGATCAAATCACCAACTTTCCTGGGAGTTCTCCGCATAGCCCTCTATCGCATCAGTACAAGCTTTCACTTCGGGGATCACACTGCGACGGACAAATGCGTCAATATCTTTGGATTGCTCAGTGAACCCCCTGACAATTCACTGAAACAGGCACGCTACCTGCCTCGTTCTTGGAGTCAGAGCTTCCATCGAGGCTTCAAGGAAACACTCATTCGTTCATGGTCCATGCAGTCATCAATTCGTTCCGCTATCACCTTCGGAATGAACGACCGAATCCTGTCCGCAAACTCCATGTTCAACTCTATGATTCTCTTCTGGGCGGCCACACTTCTCCTCGGTTCGACAAGAGAAGAGCCGCGACCTCAGACAAGTAGCTAGAACGCACAATAAGGGATGTCGCTACAGCGACTGACCGACCCAGTAAATATGTAGGTTCCAGATATCCCGGCTTCGACAAGTAATTGGGGTCTGCGTCGGGCAACGGTAACCAGCACAACGAGCACACTCTTCAATGCAGATAGTCGAAGCGCAAGAATACAGATCACGGCGATTAAGATGTAACAGAAAACCCAGGACTGAAGACCATGCCGACACAGTGCAACGACGCCCGAAGACTGGCAGATGGTCCAGCACATGAGCAACGCAGGCAGCTTGTACCAACTCCAACGCACAGCCGAACTACAGTAGAATAGGAGTGTCACCAGCGCACAGATGGAGATGAACAACCGAAACGAGAACCAGAACTCGATAGGTTCGAGATCGTTTGCGCGGTCATAGAAGAAGAAGTGGGCAACATAGATGACCGCCACCAAAGGAAAGAACACTCGGCAACTGAACAGGAACGCCTCGCGATCTTTTTCCAGCCAAAGCTGTTTCCATGGCGTCCCCTCTACAAGAACACTAGGAAACAGCCAAGCGATGGCAGAATCGAACCACTTCATAGCGTCATCAGCCCGACCAACGAGCCTTGTCGAGGCCCATCATGCGTTCCATCTGACAACAACGGTCATTTTTATCCTTTATTATCATTGGCTTATATAGAATCTTAAAGGTAGTCACAATACTCCTCCCAAAGCGCGCAGTGCCCTGCAGGATAAGACGACATTCACAGGAGAAGCCGAAGTACAGATCACAGAATGGGGAAGCGAGGTATTTCCGGAGTCGCCCGGCGTTCGCGCCGGAACCGGAACTGGTCGATCAGCCTTTGCTTAACTGGCGATCGTTCGTGAGACATCAACTATATCGATTGCCCTTGGACACGCTGCAGAATTGTCGAGCCGAGCCAGACTTGATCGATTGAGCGGGAATGTCAGATGGCCCAAACTCAAGCATCCAGAAACCTTGCCTTGCCAGCAGCGTTTCAGTATCTGAAACAATGCCGCCAAGGGGAGCGCCGAGTATTCAGAGAGGCACTTCCGTTTTTTCTCTTGGGGCGTTAAGCATTGTCGTACCCATCGCGTACATTGTCTACGTCGACGTAGGCAGGCCATACTTCGACACTTTCGCGATAAGAACGGCCGCCTTTGTAGCAGCAATCCCTCTACCTGTTTTCGTATACAAAACAATCAAGAGCTGCCTATTCTTTTCACTCTACTTTGTCGGCGTCGTTGCCTACGTGCTTCCGTTCACGTTCGGACTTATGCTTATTCTGAACGCTGCCTCCGCAATTCCAGGCGAAGAAATCGAGATAATCTGGATTCTTCAATATTTCATTTCTCTATTTCTATTCATTCAGCTAATCCACAATGGCCCACTGGCGACGCTACTTTGGACGATCAGCACTTTATCAGCCCTTGGTTCGTTGCTTTTCCTGAACTCGATAAACTGGAATGAACTCAACAGGGTCATGATATATCCGGTTACCGGGATATCTGACTGCCCTTTTCTTCGGCATTATTACCAACCGCAATGTCGACTGACGTAAACTCGAGAAAAACTCCGTGCGGCTTCAGCCATTGGCGGAAACATAGCCCATGAACTACGAACCCCTTTGGCAAGCATACGGTCTCTAGCCAGATCTGTAAGGAAGCATTCGGAGACGATGGCCAATGCCTACCTGAAAGCAAAAGACTCCGGCCTTGAAGTCGGATCTCTAAGCGATACACAAGTCGATGGTCTAAGATCCGCATTGAGTTCGATAGAACAAGAAGTAGCGCGTACTCGAATACGATCATCGACATGCTCCGTATCGAATACCTCTGAACCGCCATTCTTACGACCAAGGGGCAGAGAGCACGAATATCTCCCGGAATCGTGAAGGGGAAGCAATTGCAAGATATCCCTTCTCAATAACTCGAACTGGAGAAAGAATCTGATCAGGTCAATGCTCGCTGAACGGGAATTTCGTGGTTGATGCTCGAAAACTGTTGCTTGTGCATGTTCTTTTTTAATCTGCTGAAGAAGATAACATCTACTACGCACAAAAATCACCGAACGGATCAGCGTTTATAGATCGGTACATCTCACATTCGACCTGAGATCGAAGTGACTGACACGGGCCCCGGGATTCAAGCTGCAAGTCGGCGCAGAGTTTTCGACCGCTTCTTCACCGCCGCCGATACCGGCCAGGGCCGGCATCGGCCTTAGCTTCTGCAAAATGGTCATGGAGTCTATTGGCGGCGAGATTCAGTGCGAGTCCCGCGAAGGTGAGTACACGACCTTTCGGCTGATATTTCCTGCCGTCAGCGACCGCGAGACATCCCACCTGAAGAACTGAAAGGGTGAAATTAAGCTAGCAATAGCTACAGGCAGTCGTAGACCGCACTCGCGGTGCGCATTGCCGAAACTCCACCAGTAATCACGCCCATTTCCATCTGATTCATGGCGAAGCAGAAGCTCACCCGGGAATCCGGGTCATGGAAAGCCATGGAGCCGCCCGCTCCTGCATGCCCGAAGGTCCCCGGACGTAAGCCCAGCGGGGCTTCGTCGTCGTACAGCATGAATCCGAGCCCGAAGTGAGTTTTCGACTTGAGTACAGCGTCGGCCCCGAACGAGTGTGTGGCTGTTGCCTCAGCAAGGGTGTCTGCAGAAACGAGGGTGTTCAGCCCATCAAACAGGCGGGCGACCGAGCGCGCGGTGCCATGGCCGTTGGCGGCGGGAATTTCAGCCTGGCGGAACTGGATTGAGTTCATGTAGCCGGGCCCCATCGCGGGGTTCTGAAAGGCGGCACCGGTGGGTGTGGACGGGTCGTTGAAATCGCGCATCATCTCACTGGCACCGGGGCGCTGAGGCGTTCTGGAACCGGGCCGCACCCTGGCCGGTAATACATCGGCGCAGCGGGACAGATTCGCTTTTGCGAGGCCGATTGCAAAGTCGAGACCCAATGGGTCAGCCAACTCGTGGCGGAACCACGTACCCAATGAGATACCG
>JAXHLO010000027.1:0-18733 GCA_034522075.1 Gammaproteobacteria bacterium
GCAGGTCATGGGCGTGGATCTGGTGGAAGCGCGACTGCGCATCGCTGCGGTGCCAGGCCTCGCCGATCTCGGCCTGGCCGATCAGGACGCCATAGCCGCGCCGCGGCGTTTCGCCGTGCAGCCAGGGTGGTGGCCGGGGCGCGGGTTGTCGAGCGGTTACGAGCCGTCCGGCCATCGCGTCGACGCCTGCGGCTATCCGGGCTATACGCCCCGCCTCAGTTCGACCCGCTGCTGGCCAAAGTCATCGGCACGTCCAGCGCCCTGGGCCCGGCGGCTCCCAACGCCATGCAGACCGCCTACCACGGCGCCCTCGACCGGACGCTGCGGGCTCTGAACGAGTTCCACATCGCCGGGCTGCCCGCAACCTGGCCGAGCTGCGCGCCATCCTCGACCATCCAGCCGTGCGCGACGGTGACGCCCGCGTCGACCTGCTCGACGAAGCCGGCGATGCCCCTGCAGAACGCGCCGACAGCGAACGGCCGGGCATTGGAACTCCTGGCTCTCGCGGACACCGCGGGGCGGGCGGAGTCCTGTCCTGCAGTTCGGCGACCTCCAGCCTGCTCCCGAGAAAACCAGCAGCCCATATGCGCTCCGATGGATGGTCATGTCATAGAGCTCTGCGTAGCCCGGGCGACCAGGTCAACGCCGGCGACCCGGTAATCATCAGTGCCATGAAATGGAAACGGTCATCAACGCCGAGCACTCCGGGGGCGAGATCGCCGCGATGCTGCCCCTGGAACCGGGCGCCCATGTCTCCGCGGGTCAGGTCATCGCCCTGATCACGCCGCCGCGACGGCCAGGCCCAGATCCTCGCCGAACGCCCGGCGCAGGACACCTGGGCCGATGTGCTCGATGAAGTCCACACCCTCCAGCGGCTGGCCCACGAGCGCCTGGCCGCCGGCTCGACCGAACCCGGCGTGGTCCGCCAGCAGCGAACCGCGGCAAACTCACCTGCCGGGAGCGCATCGACGCCGTGCTCGACGCCGGGTCGTTCCGCGAAGCGGGCAGCATCCGCGGGCTTCGCCTCCCACGACGCAGACGGCCGGGTGGCGGCCTTCACCCCCGCCAATCACGTGGGCGGCTGGGGCACCATCGACGGCCGCATGGCCGTGGTCTGCGCCGACGACTTCACCTCCCGGGGCGGCCATGCCGACGGTGCCATCGGCCAGAAGAGCCGCTATCTGGATGAACTCTCCGTGCAGATGAAAGTACCGTCCCTGCGGCTGCTGGACGGCTCCGTCGGGCGGCGGCAGCGTGGCCGCCATGGTGCCTCGGCGGCAGGAAGGGGCCAGCCCGCGCTCAGGAGTCGAGCGGCGACATCACCGCCGGACGCCGCGGGTGGCGGGTACGGGCGGAGGCCGTTCCTGCCCGGGCACCTGGGCAGCAGCCAATACGCAGCAACAACTCGCCACCGTTGCCGGTGGTAAATCTGCTGCTCGGCAGCGTGGTAGGCATCGGCGCCGCCGTAGGCCGTGCTGGGCCACTTCTCGGTGATGGTCCGCGACATCGCGCAAGCTGTTCGCGGCGGGCCCGCCGGTGGTCCGCCACGCCCATGGGCTACGACGTGGGCCAGGAAGACCTGGGTGACTGGCGCATTCACTGCACCAACGGCTCGGTGGACAATCCGGCGGATACCGAAGCCGATGCCTTCGCCCAGTGCCCGGCGCTTTCTGTCCTACCTGCCGGGCTCCGTCTACGAAGCGCCGCCGGTGCTGCGTTGGACCCCGGCGACTCGCCGGAACGCCGGCCCGTGGTCCGCTCGGCCGCCGAGGAAGAACTGTTCACCCTGATTCCGCGTAAACGCACGACTACTTTCGACATGCGCCGCGCGATCATGCTGATGGCCGATGCCGATTCGTTTTTCGAGATCGGCCCCCTGTGGGGGACGGACCAGATCACCGGCTTCGTGCGCATGAACGGCCACACCCTGGGCGTGATCGCCTCGGATTCCCGTCACCCCAACGGCGGTGCGCTCACCGCGGATGGCTGCAGAAAGCTCACCCGGCATCTCGACCTGTGCGACCTGTTCCATATCCCGCTGTTGAACCTGGTGGACAACCCCGGCTTCGCCGTAGGCGTCGAGCACGAACAGGCCGGCACCATCCGCGCCGGCGGCGAGTGGATGATCGCCTTCGCCCAGACCGCAGTGCCCATTTTCACCGTGATCATGCGGCGCAGCTTCGGCGTCGCCGGCAACAACTACGCCACGCCGCGGGCGGCGCCGTCGGTGCGGGTGGTCTGGCCCGCGGCCGACGCGGGCGGCATTCCGCCGGAAGGCGGCATCGAAGCAGCCTACAAACGCCAGCTTGCTGAAGCCGAAGACCCGGAGTCGCTGCGCGCCGAGCTGATGGCCCGGATCGAGAGTGCGCGCGGCCCCACCGGCCCGCTATCGAAGTTTCAGATGGAAGAGATGATCGACCCGCGGGATACACGTCGGCTGGTTTGTGAGTGGGTGGCGACCGCCTACCGGATCGTCACGCAACCGGGACAGTTGGGGCCGCGGGCTCTGCAGTTCCGGCCGTAGGGCGCGGGGCGCTGCCGCATCCGCCTGTCCTGTCCGACAGGCGGTTATCGCCGAACAATGGACAGTATATGATGCCGCTCCACGATGGCTAGTATCCGAGCAACCCAGGGAGCATCACCATGATTCGAACGGCCACCGCCGCCATTCTGCTGCTGATCGCCGGAATCGCCCAGGCAGACGCGTTTTCCGAAGCAGCCGACCGCTTCCGCGATGCCGGGGCAAGCGCGCGGTTCTTCGACGATTCGTACGGCTACGCCATCTTCCCCGGGTCGCCAAGGCCGGGTTCGTCGTCGGCGGAGCACGCGGTACCGGCCGCGTTTATGTCGACGGCAGGCCGGTGGGTGAATCCACCTTGACGCAACTCACCGTCGGCTTTCAGGCAGGCGCTCAGGCCCATTCACAGATCATCTTTTTCCAGGACCGGCGCGCGTTCGAGGAATTCGCGGCCGGCGGCTTCGAGTTCAGCGGCCAGATGAACGCCACCGTGATCACGGCCAGCGCCCAGGCCGGCGCGGGCACCCAGGGCGCCGGGGCCGGTGCCAGCGGCGGCCGCAATGACGCCAGGCTCGCCGGCGGCTACTACAAGGGTATGGCCGCGTTCATCATCACCACCGGCGGGCTGATGCTGGAAGCGAGCGTGGGCGGCCAGCGGTTCACCTACACGCCCCTCGAGCAGGGCAGCCCGCCGCCCGCATAGCACCCCTGCCGCCGCCCGCGTATGCTTCCAGCCATGAGCGCGGAGCCCGACAACCCGGCCAGCAAGCTTCAGCACCTGGAAGCGCCGCTGCGTGACGACGTCCGCGAGCTCGGCCACATCCTCGGCCGGGTCATCGCCGACGCCCGCGGCGAGGCATTCCTGGAACGCATCGAGACCATCCGCGCGCTGGCCAAAGATGCGCGCAACGGCGACGCCGCCGACTGGGAACGGTTGAGCGCCTACCTCGCCGACATTCCCGCCGACGACATGGCCGACGTGGCGCGGGCCTTCAACCAGTTCCTCAATCTCGCCAACATCGCCGAGCAGCACCATCTGACCCGGCCGCACCGCGACCGCACGGTGCTGCTGTCGCTGCCCGACGATGCACGCCTGGCGGAGACCCTGGCGGACCTCGACATCGAGCTGGTGCTCACCGCCCACCCCACCGAAGTGCTGCGGCGCACGTTGATCCAGAAATACGATGCCATTGCCGCAGCGCTGGCCACCCGCGATCAGGAAGGCCCCGGCGGCGACACGGAACGCGACCTGGCGCGATTGATCGCCGAGGCCTGGCACACCAACGAAATCCGCCAGACCCGGCCAAGCCCCCAGGACGAAGCACGCTGGGGTCGCCGGTGGTGGAGATTCTCTGTGGGACGCGCTGCCGGCGCTGACGCGCGAGGTGGATCATGCCCTCGCGGAACTGGGCCTGGACCCCCTGGCCCTGGATGCCGCGCCGGTACGTTTCGCCATCTGGATGGGCGGCGACCGGGACGGCAATCCCAACGTCACCGCCGCGGTGACCCGGGAAGTGCTGATGCTCGGGCGCTGGATGGCGGCGGATCTGTTTCTGCGCGACGTGGAAGCCCTGCAGTCGTCCCTGTCCATGCGCCGCTGCAACGCCGAACTGGCCGAGCGTGTGGGCGAGACCGGCGAACCCTACCGCACTCTGCTCAAGCAGGTGCGCGACCGGCTGCTGCGCACCCGGGAGTGGGCCGCGGCCCTGCATCCCGACCCGCCCGGCGAGGCGGATGCCGTCTATCTGACCAGCGACGAACTGTTCGAGCCCCTGGCACTGTGCCACCGCTCGCTGATGGATGCCGGCATGGCAACCATCGCCAATGGCCCGCTGCTGGATACCCTGCGCCGCGTGGCCGCCTTCGGTGTGCACCTGGTGCGCCTGGACATCCGCCAGGACGCCGAACGCCACGTTGCCGTGCTCGACGAGCTGACCCGCTATCTGAATATTCTGCGCGACGACGCCAGCTACGCCGACTGGCCGGAACCGGAGCGGCAGCGGTTCCTGCTCACCGAACTGGAGAACCGCCGTCCCCTGTTCCCGGCCCGCTGGCCGGTGAGCGCCGAAAGCGAGGAAGTGCTCGCCACCTGCCGGACCATCGCCCACGGTGACGGCGCCGGTATCGCCCAGTACGTCATATCCATGGCCGCCGCACCCAGCGACGTGCTGGCGGTGATCCTGCTGCTGCGCGAATGCGGCCTGGAACGCGATCTGCCCGTGGTGCCTTCTGTTCGAAACCCTGGCCGATCTCGAGGGCGCCGCCGCCAGCGTCGACGCCCTGCTGTCCCTGCCCTGGTACCACGGTTACACCGGCGGCTACCAGCAGGTGATGATCGGCTATTCGGATTCCGCCAAGGACGCCGGCAAGTTCGCCGCCGCCTGGGCCCAGTACCAGGCCCAGGAACGGCTGGTGGCCGTGGCCGAGCAGCACGGCGTGCGGCTGGCGCTGTTTCACGGCCGCGGCGGAGCCGTGGGCCGCGGCGGCGGCCCGGCGCAAGCGGCCATTCTCTCCCAGCCGCCGGGCTCCGTGGCCGGATCGCTGCGGGTGACGGAACAGGGCGAGATGATCCGCTGGAAGCTGGGCCTGCCGAGCCTGGCCGTGCAGACCCTGCGCCGTTACCTGAGCGCCACGCTGGAAGCCACCCTGAAACCGCCGCCGGCGCCCACCCAGGCCTGGCGCGACAGCATTGCCGGCATGTCCCGGACCGCGCTCGCCTCCTACCGCGCAGTAGTCCGCGAGGACGAACGCTTCGTCGAGCTGTTCCGCTCCCTCACCCCGGAACAGGAGCTGGGCATCCTGGCACTCGGCAGCCGCCCGGCGCGGCGCAAGCCCAGCGCCGGAATCGACAGCCTGCGCGCCATTCCGTGGGTGTTCGCCTGGACCCAGGTGCGGCTGATGCTGCCGGCGTGGCTGGGCACCGACACCGCCCTGCACGAGGCCCTGGAACGCGGCGAAGGGCCGGTGCTCGGCGACATGCTGGAATGGCCGTTCTACCGCATGCAGACCGACATGCTGGAGATGGTGCTGGCCAAGGCCGATGCGACCCTGGCGCGCTACTACGCCGAACGACTCACGGACGACGAGCAGCAGCACATCGTCGACGGCCTGTGCAATCGCCTGGCCGGACTCACCGACGACCTGTTACGCACCACCGGTTCTGCGCACCTGCTGGCCAACGACCCGGAGCTGGCGGAATCGCTGTACGTGCGCAACACCTATCTGGATCCGCTGCACCTGCTGCAGGCGGAACTGCTGGCCCGCTGGCGGCATCAGACCAGTCACCGTGAGGCGGTGGAGCAGGCCCTGCAGGTGACCATGGCGGGGATTGCCAGCGGATTGCGGAATACGGGGTAGGCGGGTCAGGCTCAAGCGGACACGGACGCCAACGCCCGATCATAGGTCTTGATCCCGGCGACCTCCCGACGGCGGCAACTGGCCAGGTGACATAGATCCCGCGCATCCAGTGCCGGAAACTGCGCCTGCAGTGCCCCTGCTGCTATCACGTCCGCGGACTCCAGCGGCCACACCGCGACGTTCAGCCGCTGTACCAGCGTCAACGCGTCTTCCCACGTCTGCATGCGACCGACCGGAAGATAAGCATGAAGCAATTCCTGCAGGACCTCGGCAGACGTGCAGAGCCGCGTCTGGTCCGCCAGCGCGGTCTCGAAAAACTCCCGGGCCGCGGCCTTCAGCGGATGCGCCCGGCCAACCGCATACATGATGACGTTGGTGTCGACGAAGATCATGTCTCCGACGCGCCTCGTCGTCGCGAGGCCTCGATCACCGACCGATGCTCCGCCCAATCCGGTTCCTCACCGTCCCCGGCACGGGTATCGCAGGCGACAAAAAAAGCCTGCAAGTCTTCCACCGACTCGAACTTGCCTGCCTGGGCCTGGCGATTCAGCCGGTCCTCTGCCGCGGCACGAAGCCAGGCGCTCAAGGACAGGCCTTCACGGCGCGCCTGATGCACGTACCGATCACGATCCTGGTCAGGCATCACCAGGTTGTACTCGGGCCATATTCATCATCATCGCTACAGTTACACATATATTTTACACATTATTCTCCGCGTTGTGGTCTGGAACCGGCAACTACACCTTTGATGCTCGATGGATTTGCTTCTGACCTGGCAACCACGGATTCTAAGCATGACCGGCCGAATCCTTTGTACGCGGTTTGCCACGGCAGCCGTGATCCCCGCTACCACCGACCGTGTCACCGGCACAGTGAAAAGGAGAGCTGGGAATGAGTGTGTACGCCGTGGCTGTGATAAATATCCATGATCGAGACCCGTACCAGCGCTACGAAGAGGGCTTCATGGACATCTTCGCGAAATACCAGGGCACGCTGCTCGCCGTGGACGAGGCGCCGACAGTGCTCGAGGGCGAGTGGCCCTGGACCCGCACTGTGCTGCTCGAGTTTCCCGATGAAAACAGCTTGCACGCGTGGTACGACTCCGAGGAATACCAGGCCCTGGCGCAGCATCGCTTCGCGGGGTCGCAGGCGAGCATAGCAATGGTGAAGGGCCTGGAGTAGAACGCCTGGGGCGAGCGGCGTACCGCCGGCACGATCAGTCTGCCAGCCGCCAGGCCAGAGTCTCGCCCGCGCGAAACGGCACCACCGCCGTCTCGCCCATGCCGCAGATATCGGGCACGGTCTGCTCCCGGCGCTGCAGGGTCACTGTGTCCTCGTTCACGGGCAGATCGTAGAAGCGCGGCCCGTTGATGGAGGCGAAGGCCTCGAGCTGTTGCAGCGCGCCTTCCGCCTCGAAGGTGGCGGCGTAGCTCTCCAGCGCCACCGGGGCGCTGAAAATGCCGGCGCAGCCGCAGGCGGCTTCCTTGTCCGAGCGCGCGTGCGGGGCGGTGTCTGTGCCGAGAAAGAATTTCGCGCTGCCCGACGTGGCGGCCCGGCGCAGCGCCTGCCGGTGCTGCTCGCGTTTGGCCACCGGCAGGCAATACAGGTGCGGGCGCACGCCGCCCACCAGCAGGTCGTTGCGGTTGATCTCGAGATGATGGGCGGTGATGGTGGCCGCCACGGTGTCCGGCGCGCCGGTCACGAACTCCACCGCCTCGCGGGTGGTGATGTGCTCGAAGACGATCTTCAGCGCCGGGAAGTCACCCACCAGCTTCTCGAGCACGCGGTCGATAAACACCGCCTCGCGGTCGAAGATGTCGATTTCCGGACTCACCACCTCGCCGTGGACCAGCAGCGGCATGCCGATGCGCTGCATCCGCTCGAGCACCGGATAGATGTTGGCAACGTCAGTAACGCCTGAGGCGGAGTTGGTGGTGGCGCCGGCCGGATAGAGCTTGGCGGCGGTGAACACGCCTTCGGCATGGCCGCGGGCCAGTTCCTCAGGGTCGATACTGTCGGTGAGATAGGCCGTCATGAGCGGCGTGAAATCGAGCCTCGAGTCGACGGCGGCCAGGATGCGCTCCCGGTAGGCGTGCGCCATCGCTGTCGTGGTCACCGGCGGTACCAGATTGGGCATGACGATGGCCCGGGCGAACTGCCGCGCGGTGTAGTCCACCACGGCCTCGAGCATGGGCCCGTCGCGCAGGTGCACGTGCCAGTCGTCCGGGCGGCGGATGGTAAGGGTTTCGGTCATGGGCGATGGAGCGCTCGAAAACGGCTTGGCGCCCATTGTACCCGCACGCTGCCGGCGTGCCCCATCAACCCCCGTGGAAGGCCTCGTCGCGCACGCCGTCGCCGCCGGCGCTGCGGCGGACGTGGCCGGCCGCATCGCGCTTCCAGCCGGGGTAGATCTCGAGGAAGGTGGCGAAGATTTCCTGCAGCGGCAGGTCGTCGTAGGAGCCGCGCTGGCGGATGTACTCCATGTGCTGCCGGCCATGCTGATCGAACGCGTGCATCAGGGTGTCCTGAGCCGGGTCGAACTCCAGCACCTTCACGCCGAACTTCTCGCACAGCTCGATGTTGAACGCGGTGCTGAGCTTGCGCCACTGGCCGTTCAGCAGCAGTTCGGCATAACCGTGCCAGGCGAATACGTCGGTACCCATGGTGGCGCTGAGCTTGTCGCTGGTGAGGTGATTCTTCACGTCGGCAAAGCCGAGCCGGGCCGGGATGCCCCGATAACGGGCGGCCGCCGCGAGCAGCACCGACTTGGGAATGCACCAGTTGCGCTCCGAGCCCGCCACGGCGCTGGCCCGGTAGGCTTCCGGCTCGGCGGCGGTGGCGTAGGGGTCGTAGCGGATGTCGTCGCGCACGGCGTAGAACAGACGCCGTGCGACCTCCACGGGGTCAGCCGCATCGCCGGCTGCTGTGTCGGCGAAGCCGGCGACCGCTTCGCTATCGCTGTCGATGAACCACGTGGGTTCGAGCCAATGACGTTCGATAGTCACAGATGATCCTTCCTGAGCGCAGGCTGCTGCTTCATAGAAACCCGGCGAATACGCGTCGGAGCTCGGCCAGATCCTGCAACCGGTTGCATACGACGTCGTAGACCACGGCGCGATCCACCTCCAGGTACTCGTGAACGAGGATGTTGCGAAAACCAATCATGCGGATCCAGCGCTCTTCCAGGTCCTCAGTGAGTAGACCGTGCTCGCGAAATCGCCGGGGAATGTCGCGGCTCTGCTCCACCGACCCCAGAGTCTCGTCGGCAATGATGTGGCTCCCCATATCCAGGGTCGCTTCGATGGCGAGCTGCAGAAACCGTTCGGCGCTGCCATAGCGTTCGGGCTCAACCAGAAATGCTTCCAGGTCATAACGCCGATAACGCTCAAGTATGGCCAGGTAGTCGCCCAGCTGCTCCAACCGTCGCCGTACCACTTCAGGCCTGACCATCAAGCACCCTCCGCTTGAAGGCCTCACGCTGAACCCGCAGATACGGTTCCAGATCGAAGTACTCGCGCAGAGTCCGGGAAAAGTATCCGCCGTGATCAAAGTCCGGCCGAGCAAAAACCAGGCAGTTGAGGTGCACGGCTTCGAATCGCATGACGGCATCGGCACAATCCAGAGCAACCAGGTCGACCCCATCCACACCCTCGGCGGTGAGATCTGCGAGGATATCCAATTTGTGTGCGTGCAGCTCCGCCATGGACCCGACCACTGCCAGATCGACATCGCTGTCTGGCCGGGCTCGTCCAGCCGCATGGGAACCGAACAGATACGCCGCCTCGACAAACGGATAGCGGGCGAGCACCCGGCGAATGCGCCGCCGTAACGCGTCGGTGATCATGAGGGCACTATAAGGAACAACCAGAACCACTTCCATGAATCCTGCCAATGCACCTTCAACGATTGTGGTGGTCTGGCAGGGCTGCTGCGCCGAGTCCATCAAGCATACCATCCGAGGCGCTACCCTCTCGGCTCCGCCCTGATCCCGGCCAGCCTGGCGGCTGCTTGCTATACATGTATGGCACGTATAACATGCAGCTCCAACCTGCATTGAGACCCGCTGCCATGATAGCCGTACGCCTGCCTGAGGACATCGAGCGACGCTTGGCGGAACTAGCCAGAAAAACCGGCCGAACCAAGACGTTCTACGTCCGCGAGGCACTGCTCGAACATCTCGATGCAATGGAAGAAAGATACATTGCTATCGATCGGTTGGAGCATCCGGCGAAGCGCTGGAAACTCGACGAAATGGAGCGGGACCTTGACGTGGACGGTTGAATGGGACGACCGCGCAGCCAAGGAACTCCGCAAGCTCGACCGCCAGATTCAGAAAGACATTCTCTCCTATTTCCGTAAGCGGATAGCAACCAACGAGGACCCGCGACGATTCGGCAAGCCGTTGTCCCGGGACCTGGCCGGCCTCTGGCGCTATCGGGTTCGCGACCACCGCCTGATATGCAACATCGAGGACGACCGGCTGGTGGTGCTCGTGCTTCGCGTGGGTCACCGAAAGCATGTCTACGATTGAGAGGGCGCGAGTAGCAGCGCCGCTGGCGCGGCCCATGTGTTGTGGCATATACATCATACTAACGGCATAATGATGCAAATGACCCTATGGAGCCGGCCATGCGTTCCGTTGCCACCGCCGCCCCCTCTCTCGATCAGACCCTGACCAAGGCGACTCTGCGCGCCGGCAAGGTGCTCGGCCTGAACCAGACCGAGGTTGGTGCGGTGGTGGGCCGGGACCGGACCAGCCTGCGCCGGGGTATCGACCCCGACAGCAAGGCGGGCGAGCTCGCGGCGCTGCTGATCCGTCTGTACCGCTCGCTCTATGCTCTGGTGGGGGGCGACGCCCAGGCCATGCGGCACTGGATGGAGACGCAGAACCACCACACCGGCGGCATACCGCGGGAGCAGATCCGCACGGTGAGCGGGCTCATGAGTGTGCTCGAATACGTCGACGCCATCCGCGGCAAACTGTGAGCGGCATCTGGCAGGCCTGTGCGGCGACGGCCGCGCCGTCCACCCTGACCGGCACTCTCTGGCGCATGGTGGAAAGCCAGGAGGAGATCGCCACCAACGCCCTGGTGGACACCCTGGATGAGCAGGCGGCCCTCGAGCGCCTGCTCGACGAGACCAAGCCGCGCCGCCCCGGGACCGAGCGGTTGCACTATCTGCTGGCGACGCCGTTCCGGTATCCGCCGCTGCGCCACGGCTCCCGCTTCGGCCGCCGCTTCGAACCGAGCCTGTTCTACGGCTCGATCCATCGCTCGGCGTTGCTCTGCGAGGCCGCCTACTACCGATTGGTGTTCACCGCCGGGCCCGCCACACCCTTTCCGAAGCCCCTCGTGACCCGCCATACGGCGTTCTCGGCCCGCTTTCGCACCGCGCGCGGTCTGCAACTGGAACAGCCGCCGTTCGCCGATCATCGCGCCGCACTCACTTCGCCCGTGGACTACACGGCCACCCAGGCACTGGGCAGCGCCATGCGCGAACACGGTATCGGTGCGTTCACGTTCACGTCCGCCCGGGATCCGCAACAGAGCTTGAACGCCGCGCTGTTCGACCCCTCGGCACTGGCAGACCGGGCACCCCGGGCACAGACGCCGTGGACCTGCGAAACCACTGCCGAGCGGGTGACCTGGCGGGAGCAGCGGGCGCACGAGGTGGTAACCCTGCCGCGCGAGGTTTTTCTGGTAGAGGGTGTGCTGCCGGCTCCGGCCACATAGCCGCGCGGCTGCCGAACTGAGGTAAGCCACCAGCGACAGTGGACCACCACGCTTGACCCGCCCTCCCCACTGCGGGAAAAATACTATAACTTGTTTTAATCACGCCCGAGGGAGAGACGCATGGCCGGCGACAGCGACCCGATGCACAAATGGCACAACCTGTTCCCCGACCTCGACTTCGACCCGGAGGAACTGCGCGCCAGGTACCGCTACGAGCGCGACAAGCGCCTGCGCGAGGACGGCGAAGATCAGTACCTCGAGGCGGCGGCAGAGTTCGCCCACTACGCCGACGACGACCCCTACGCCGAACCGGTCGACCGCGACCCGGTAGAGATCCGCATCGACACGGCCGTGATCGGCGCCGGCTTCAGCGGCCTGATGGCGGCCGCGCGCCTGAAGGAACGCGGCGTGACGGATTTCCGCATCATCGAGGCCGGCGGCGACTTCGGCGGCACCTGGTACTGGAACCGCTATCCCGGCGCACAATGCGACATCGAGTCTTACTGCTATCTGCCCCTGCTCGAGGAAACCGGCTACATGCCGAAAGAGAAGTACTCCTACGCCCCGGAGATCTTCGAGCACACCCGGCGCGTGGGCGAGTATTTCGGACTCTACGACAACGCGCTGTTCCAGACGCGGGTGAAGGAAGTACGCTGGCTCGAGGATGAGCACCGCTGGCGGATCACCACCAACCGCGGCGACGACATCCGCGCGCGCTTCGTCATTCAGGCCACCGGCCCCGCCAACCGCCCGAAGCTGCCCGGCATTCAGGGCATCAGCGACTTCAAAGGCCACACTTTCCACACCTCACGCTGGGACTACGACTACACCGGCGGCGATCACAACGGCGGGCTGACGAAACTGGCTGACAAGCGCGTGGCCGTCATCGGCACCGGCGCCACCGCCATTCAGTGCGTGCCGTTCCTCGGCGAATACGCACAACAGCTCTACGTGTTCCAGCGCACGCCGTCGTCGGTCGATCTGCGCGGCAACAAGCCAACCGACGAACAGTGGTACGACACACTCGAGCCCGGCTGGCAGCGCGCGCGGCGGGAAAACTTCGCGGCCACCCTGCTCGGCCAGAACTTCGGCGAAGACCTGGTAGCCGACGGCTGGACCGACATCGCCCGGCGCATCGGTCTGTCGCTGATGAACCGGCGTCCGGACGCCGGCGACGTGGACATGGAAGAAGTCGCCCTGCGCTCGGAGATCGCCGACTTCCAGAAGATGAACGAGATCCGCGCGCGCGCCGACGAGACCGTTGCAGACCCGGACACCGCAGAGGCGCTGAAACCCTGGTACCGACAGTTCTGCAAACGGCCCACGTTCAATGACGAGTATCTGGACACATTCAACCGGCCCAACGTCGAACTGGTCGATGTCTCGGACGCCAAGGGCGTGGAACGCATCACCGAAAACGGCGTGGTGGCCAACGGGCAGCTCTACGAGGTGGACTGCATCATCTACGCCACCGGCTTCGAGATCACCACCTCCGCCCATCGGCGGGTGGATTTCGACACCATCGGCCGCGGCGGCATCTCGCTCTATGATCACTGGGCCGACGGCTACCGCACGCTGCACGGCATGGCGAGCCACGGCTTCCCCAACTGGTTCACCATCGGCATCAACCAGAACGGCCTGTCTCCCAACATGACTGCCATGTTCGACGACCAGGCCGTGCACGTGAGCTACATCATCAACGAGGTGATGCAGCGCGGTATGCAGGAGGTGGAGGTGATGCCAGAGGCGGAGCAGGCCTGGGTGCAGGAGATCGTCCGCCTGGCCGGCACGGGCGCCCAGGCGTTTTTAGCGGAATGCACGCCCGGCTATTACAACCGCGAAGGTCAGGGGCGCACCAACATGCAGAACTCGCCGTATGCGCCGGGGATCAATGCATTCAACGAGGTGCTCAAGGCGTGGCGTGAGCAGGGCGGGCTCGAGGGCATGACGCTGCGCTGAACGGTGGTACGATTCCCCGGCCATTCATCGGGAGGGGAACCATGGCCATCGACCACTTCGCCAGCGCGGCCGACATGCTGGCCGCGCTCAAGGCGCGCGAGATCTCGTCCGTCGAGCTCACCGAGCTGCACATCGCCCGCATCGAGGCCCACGACGGCGAGCTCAACGCCATCCCCGTGAAGACCTTCGACCGGGCCCGCGCCCAGGCCAGGTCGGCCGATGAGCGGCGCGCCGCCGGCGAGGATGCACCCCTGCTCGGGCTGCCCATGACCCTGAAGGAATCCACCCAGACCGCCGGGCTGCCGCAGAGCGCGGGACTCATGGATTTCAAAGACTACACCCCCGCAGCCGACGGCCTGATCGCCGGTTCGGTGTTCCGCGCCGGCGCCGGCCTGCTCGGCAAAACCAACATTCCGGTGGCACTCGGCGACTGGCAGTCGGACAGCCCCGTGTACGGCCGCACCAACAACCCGTGGGACCTCACCCGCACCCCGGGCGGCAGCACGGGCGGCGGCGGCGCGGCACTGGCCGCCGGGCTCACGCCGCTGGAAGTGGGCAGCGACATCGGCGGCTCGATCCGCGTGCCTGCCGCCTATTGCGGCGTGTACGGCCACCGGCCGTCGGAAACCGCCATCACCCGAACCGGCGCATTCCCCCTGGCCGATCTGCCGAACCCGGCGTTTCTGATGGGCGTGCAGGGCCCGCTGGCGCGCACGGCCGCCGACCTGGAATTACTGTTCGACGTGTTGCGCGGCCCGGAGCTCGGCGAGGAAACAGGCTGGACGCAGACCCTGCCGCCGCCGCGCTGCGAAGCGCTGGGCGAGCTGCGCGTGGCCGTCATCGATTCCGTGGTCGGCGTGAACGCTTCCCAGGCCATGCGGGGCCGGCTGGAAGAACTGGCCGGTCTGCTGTCCCGCAGCGGCGCCCGGGTAGAAGCGGCCGCGCCGGCATTCGACATGGAAGCCTACTTTCACGACTACGTGCGGCTGCTGCAGGTGATGATCACCCAGGGCATGCCGCGGGAGGCGCGGGAAGCCAGCGCCGCAAAGAGGCGCGACAGCGCCGAGGTGCTGGACCAGGTTCAGGCCGAAGCCCTGACCCTGGACGCCCACGACTTTCTGACCCTGGTGCGCCGCCGCGAGGAAGCCCGCCAGGCGTGGCGCGCGTTCTTCCAGGACTGGGACATCGTGATCGCGCCCATGACCCTGGACGCCGCCTTCCCGCACCAGGAAACGGCCTTCGACGACCGCACGCTGATGGTGGACAACCAGCCCGTGTCGTACTTCTCGAACATCCTCTTTCCGATGCTGGCGATCTTCGCCGGATTGCCGTCCACGGCGTTTCCGGCGGGGCTGGACCCGCGGGGGTTGCCGCTGGGATTACAGGCGATCGGGCCGTATCTGGAAGACCGCACGACGCTGCGCTTTGCGCAGTTGCTGGAGCGGGAGTGGTATGGGTTCGAGCGCCCGCCAGACTACCGCTGACCGAGAGCCACCGCGGCCTCCACCGTCGGGTCGTATGCCGGGTCGATGCACAGCACCTCGAGCACCCCGCCCTCGAGCACGGGCGGCGGGATGGGATTGTTGGAAAGACACACCCTGCCGTTGCGGGTGAAGGTCATGTCCCGCGAGTAGGTGCCGGCGAGCGGCACCGGGTAGGCCACCCAGCGTTCCTCGGCCGGGATGAACCGGTAGATCCGATCCGTCATCACCTCGTTCACCCAGATGTCCTGGGTGTCGGGGTGCACGCCCAGCGCATACGGCGTGGGCCGGTAGCCCGGCGCGAACTCGGGCATATCGTAGACCTTGCTCGCGAAGCCGTTGCGCACGTCGATGCGCGCGATCCTGCCGGCCGAGAAGCCGGTCACCCAGAGAATGCCCTCCTCGTCGAAGCGCATGCGGCGCGGCCCGCGCACCGGCGACTCGTATTCGGTGACCTCGAGGGTCTGCGGATCGACGGTGCCGATCCGGTCGGCGAACAGACGCCCGTACCACATGGTGTCGTCGAGCGGATTGATGTCGACGCCGTACGGCTGGGTACCGGCAGACACCCCGCCGGAGACCGCATGAGGCAGGTCGACGATGTCGAACCTGCCGCTGGCCGGGTTCAGCCGCCCGACGTGCTCGGAGCCGGCCAGGGTAAACCACAGGTCGCCCTTGCTATCGGCGCGGATGGTGTGCGGATACACGGCGCCGGTCTCTTCCGCGATGACAAACGAAGGCTCCCACTGCTCCGTCTCGGGATTGAACACGCCGATCGAGCGGCTGGCGGTATTGGTGACGTAGTACTTACCGTCCGCTGCCAGGTCGAGGGAATGCGGCCCGTGACGGGAACCGGGATTGAACTCCCCGAGCACCTCCTGATCCGCCGTGGTGAATCCCTCACGGTATTCCATGGCGCGGCCGTCGGTCTGCGGCACGTAACGGGACTCACCGGTCACCGGGTCGGTGATCACGATGTGATCGAGCCCCTGGTCCACCGTGTAGAGGAGCCCGTTCGGGTGGGCAATCGCATCGTGGGGCACGTACGCCCTGGCCAGCGGAAACTCGTAGATTTTGGCCTTCTCGAGAGCGGGATCAACAGGGAACTCGGGCCGCACGCTGAGCGGCTCGCCGGTGAAGCCGGCGGCCAGGATGACGGCGCGGCGGTCACGCAGCGCAGCATCGAAGTTCCCCACCATTCGGTGCATGCGTTCGATGGTGGCGACCCAGGCCTCCGCGGAACGGGGAATGCGGGTGAAGGGATCTCCCAGCGAATGGCACGACAAGCAGTCGCGCTGGAACTGCCAGCGGTTGAATTCTTTGTCCTCGCCGGTCTCGAACGGCAGCCTGCCGAAATGGTAGGCGGCCGGCAGGCTGTTGGAGATCTCCACCGGATCCGTCATGGGCTGCAGGGTGAAATCCTCCTGGACGCGGACGCGGCCGGCGACCTCGACGGAGGACGTCGCGTCCCGGTAGTAAGGCAGGCGCGCGCGCACGGCGAGATCGCCCTCGAGCCGGGTCACCAGCTCGTAGCGGCCCTGCCGGTTCGTGAACACCGCCTCCGACACCCCGGCAGTCTTCCCGGTGACGCGTACCTGCACGCCGTGCAGGGCGTTACCGCGCGGATCCGTGATGGTGCCGGTGATCGTGCCCGCCGCCGCGGGCAGGGACGCCTAGCGCAGCCGCCAGCGCAGCCGCCAGCATGCCGGCCATGGTTGCTGTGAAATTCATGTTTCCCCCTGCCTGATCCGTAGCGGTCGATTCCCCGATGTTCCTACATTACTCCCTATGCCGGGCCCGGAATACCATTGAACGACAGGGTTCCCGGCGGGCCGTCGTAGAACATGCTGATATAGTCTCGCCCTGAAACATCTTCGGGGATGAAGAATTCATGATGAGAGCGATTTCCTGCATCGGCGGCGGCCGCCGATGGGCGCTACGGTGGCTGGGCGGCTTGCTGTGCCTGGCCGCTGCCGGGCCCGTTACCGCCACGGACCACGACGTCGCCATCAACGGCGGGCGGGTGCTGGACCCGGAGACCGGACTGGACGCGGTGCGCAGCGTCGGCATCCGCAACGGCGCCATCGTCACCATCAGCGAATCGCCTCTCGACGGCGCGCACGTCATCGACGCGTCCGGCCTGGTGGTGGCGCCGGGCTTCATCGACCTGCACGCCCACGGCCAGGACGCCGTGAGCAACCGTTTTCAGGCCGCGGATGGGGTCACCACCGCGCTCGAGCTCGAGATCGGCGTGCTGCCGCTCGGCGACTCGGCTCGCCCGGCGCGAGGGCCGCGCGCCGATTCGACTTCGGCGCGTCCGCCGGCCACCCGGCCGCCCGGCACAACGCGCTGACCGGCGAGAACGTCGGCAACATTGTTTATGCGGGCGCGGCACCTCAGCCGCGACGGCGGCGCATTCGCCTCGCAGGCGCTGGACGAGGACGGCATGGCACAGGTGGTCGCTCACCTGGAGGCGGGGCTGGATGAAGGCGCCCTGGGCATCGGGCTCGGCATCAGCTACACCCCCGCCGCCTCGCACGCCGAGATCTATCGGGTGTTCGAGCTGGCCGCACGCCGGGGTGTTCCCGTATTCGTCCACATGCGCAACGCCGCCGCCCTGGGCGGCGACGCCCTGGCGCCCGTTCAGGAGGTGCTCGCCGATGCCGCCGCAACCGGTGCAGCCCTGCACATCGTGCATCTGAACTCGAGCACCGATACCGCGGCCCCCGTGGCATTGGCCATGATGCGCGGCGCCCGGGCGCGCGGCGTGGACGTCACCACCGAGTTCTATCCCTACACCGCCGGCTCCACGCGCCTCGAAAGCGCGCTGTTCGACGACTGGCAGGGGGACTACGGCGACCTGCAGTGGACGGCCACCGGCGAGCGGCTCACTGCAGAGAGCTTTCGCCGCTACCGCGAGCAGGGCGGCTGGGTGATCATCCATGGTCAGGATCCGGCCACCAACCGGTGGCTGGCCGCACAACCGGAAGTCATGGTGGCCAGTGATGGCGTGCCGTTCGTCGACGGTGTATCGCACCCGCGCAGCGCCGGCACCTTCGCCCGGGTACTCGGCCGCTACGTGCGGGAAGAAGGCGTACTGGACCTGATGACGGCAGTGGCCAAGATGACGCTGCTGCCGGCCCGGCGTCTCGAGCCGGTGGCGCCTGCGATGGCGCGCAAAGGGCGCATCCAGGTCGGTGCCGACGCCGACATCACTGTGTTCGACCCTCACACGGTGACCGACCGCGCCTCCTTCACCGAGCCGGCACAGACGTCCGCCGGCATTCGCTCACGTGCTGGGCGAAAGGCGTGGCCGTGGTGAGGTGACGGGGTGGTCCGGGAAGACGTGTTTCCCGGAGAGGCTATTCCTGGACAGTAGAACAGAGCCCAGCAGGCCGGCGCCGGCCGGGCTATTTCTGCCGCCAGGTGCCGTTGACCCGGACCCAGCCGCCGGTGCGGGTCTTCTCGATGGCCTTCTTGGCCGCCAGCGCTTCCACTTCGGCCACTTCAATGCCGTTTGCCTTGGCGATGCGCTCATATTCAGCGCGGCGTTTGGCATTGACTTCCTCCACCAGCACGGCCACCTCGGCGGAAGGCGATTCGTTCACGGCCGCCAGGTAGCCTTCCATGGTTTCGCCCACCAGGCCCGCGCGCTTGGCTTCATCGAGGTCGAGGGCATGGACGCC
>JAXHLO010000028.1:0-19114 GCA_034522075.1 Gammaproteobacteria bacterium
TCGGCGATGGGCTTTTCCGATCCCGCTGAACGCGTGCGTATTTCGTGCCAAGGGGCACTAAGCGGCGGCCTCCATGAACAGTATCGAAGAAACATCCAGAAGCGCATGCGCGATGATCGCCGGCCACAGCGTGCCCCAGCGAATGACCACCAGCGCCAGGACGATGCCGATGAGCGTCGTCTGGCCCACACCGATCCAGCCCTGGTACAGATGCCCCAGGCCAAACAGCAGTGATGAAACCAGCACCGGCGCCCAAGTGCCGCTCAACAGCGCCCGGCACCGGGCCAGCAGCAGGCCGCGCGCGAATATCTCTTCGTAAATACCCACGAAGCCCAGCACCACGACCAGCAAGGGGAACGGCAGCCCGGCCGAAAGTTGCTGCACGATGAAACCCAACCGCTCCGTGTGAGCCTCGACGATCGACGGAAACATGGCATACAGCGTATAGATGAACACCAGGTTGACGCCCAGGCAGGCGCCATAGGCCAGCAGCGCGCGCGGCCCGTCCCCGAGCACCGGCGTCACCAGTCCGATCACCCTCCACCGCTGACCGCGCCATGCGAGCAGGACGCCGACGACCGCGATCAACAACAGGCCCTGCACGACCACCACCACCGTCAACCGGAAGGCCTCGGGCAGGTAAGCCGCCGCCGAGCCGGCAATCACACTGCTGAGAACAAACAGGGCAAGCGCCGCGCCGATATCGACCAGGGCGTTGAACGGTTTCATCAGCCCCGACCGGCGTCCGGCTGCTGCCGGTAATGGTCGCGGCATTCCTGTTCACGCCCGCGCACCACGCGCCGGCCGGCCAACGGGCCGCGAGTCTCGGTCACCACGGTGCACTGGTCCTCCTCGCCGTCGCGTTCGTAGTAAATCACCACCCAGTCATTCGTCATACCCAGCTCGTGGGCACGCGCGGTATTGGAGTACATGAGGTTCATCTCCCAGTCGCCCCGGCGCGTGTGCAGCACCGGCAGCCAGGCTTCGCGATCAGGATTGAAACGACGCGGCGCGATCCGGCGAAGCTCGCCGGCGGCGGCGCGCCGTCCGTACTCGGCGTCCGCGTCGAGCAGCGCTGCCACGCCGGGGCGCTCGCGTTGTGCCGGCCGCCGGTGATGCTCGTCCCACCGCCGCTGACGGGCCCGGCGGCGCGACGAGCGGCTGAGGATGCCGGCCAGGGCGTCGCGGACACCGGCGACGCGCCGTGGACCGAAGCCGGGGACCGTCTCCAGGCGGCCGTCGTGCGCCGCCAGCTCCAGCTCTTCGAGGCTTTCGATGCCGAGCTTGTCATGGATATTGTGAGCCAGATCCTCGCCGATGCCCGACACGGTGCAGAACAGATCCTCCGGGGAAACCTGTCCCTCGAGCCGCTCCAGCAGCCCGATGCGGCCGGTCGCCACGAGCTCCTGTATGGCGCCCCCGATGCTCCGGCCGATGGCGGGCAGGCGTATCAGTCCCTCGACGCCCTCCCGAGCCGCGATGCGCGCGATGGAATCGGGATAGCGACGCACGGTGTCGGCGGCCTGCCGGTAGGCGCGGACGCGATAGCGATCCGCATCCTGCTCCGACAGCAGCAGCGCGATGCGCTCGAGGGGATCGGCGATCTCCTCGTTGTCCGGCAGGTTCACGGCGGCATTCACTCCGCGTCAATATAAATCATCAGGAGCTTGAATTGTTCATCCGAAATCCGCGGCTGATATCACGCCGAAGACAGCGCCCCGCCCGGGAACAACAGCGCCCTCGAAAACCGGCGCGGCCGGCGTTGCGAGTGGCATCCGCGGACACTGCCTGGCCACGGTGTGCGCGGTCGGTACACGGCCGGCACGGATGTATGGCAATATACATCGACAAGCGGTCTTCGGACCGAAATACTGAAGCAAGCTGACAGGTAATGAGTATGCTGCGCAAGAATCCCGGCGATCTGGTATGAGGAACGGACCCGCGCGTCCGCAAGAACCGGCGGCGCTCGCGGCTCGTGATCCGCGGGACATTGACAGCGACGAAACCCGGGACTGGATCGACAGTCTGAACGATGTCATCGAGCGCGACGGCATGCAGCGCGCGGAGTTCCTGGTCGACCGCCTGATCGAGGCGGGCCGCGTCGCTGGCGGGCGGTTCCATACGCTGCATACCACCCCTTACCGCAACAGCATCCCCGTCGAGGACCAGCCGCCGTATCCGGGCGATCTCGACCTGGAGCTGCATATCACCGCGATCCACCGCTGGAACGCGCTGGCGATGGTGATGCGCGCCAACCAGGAGCATCCCGAGCTGGGCGGGCATATTGCCACCTACGCGTCCATCGCCGATCTGTTCGAGGTCGGGTTTCACCATTTTTTCCGGGCGCCCTCGGCCGATCATCCGGGCGACCTGGTGTACTTCCAGCCCCATGCGGCCCCGGGCGTGTATGCCCGCGCGTACCTGGAAGGCAGGATGAGCGAGCCGCAGCTCGCCTTGTTTCGCCGCGAGGTTTCCGGCGGCATGGTAAATGGCCTGTCGTCCTATCCGCACCCGACGCTCATGCCGGACTTCTGGCAGTTCCCCACCGGCTCCATGGGACTGGGTCTGCTCACCGGGATCTACCAGGCGCGCTTCCAGCACTATCTGCAGCAGCGTGCCATCCTGCCCGTGGCCGACCGCAAGGTCTGGGTGTTCGTGGGCGACGGCGAGATGGACGAGCCCGAGTCCCTGGCCGGGATCTCGCTGGCCGCGCGCGAGCAGCTGGACAATCTGATCCTGGTGGTCAACTGCAATCTGCAGCGGCTCGACGGCCCGGTACGCGGCAACGGCAATATCATCCAGGAGCTCGAGACCCTGTTCGCCGGCGCCGGCTGGAATGTGATCAAGGTGCTCTGGGGCAGCAACTGGGACGTGCTGTTCGCCCGCGACACGGAAGGTTGGATCCTGAAACGCATGGCGGAGGCCGTGGACGGCGAGTTCCAGAAGCTCGGCGCCACCGACGGGCTGTATAACCGCGAGCATTTCTTCTCGCGCTACCCGCAGCTCACGGCCTTGGTCGGCAACATGTCCGACAAGGACATCGACGCGCTCAAGCGGGGCGGGCACGACCCGGTCAAGATCCACGCGGCCTACGCGGCGGCGACGGCCCACCGCGGCCAACCGACGGTGATCCTCGCCCAGACCTGGAAAGGCTACGGCATGGGCAAATCCGGCCAGGGGACCAATGCCGCGCACCAGGCGAAGAAGTTGACCCGGGCGGACATGGAGCACTTCCGCGAGCAGTTCGGCCTGCCATTGAGTGACGAGGCGCTGGACAAGGTGAGTCTCTACCACCCGGGCCAGGACAGCCGGGAAGTGCGCTACCTGAAAGAGCGGCGCCAGGCGCTTGGCGGCGCCCTGCCCCGGCGCCGCCAGCAGGCCGCGCCGGTCAGTCTCGCTTCACCGGACGTTTACAACACGTTTCACGAAAGCTCGGGTGACCGCGCCTTCTCCACCACCATGGCCTTCGTGCGGCTCCTTACCAAGCTCATGCGCGACAAATCGCTCGGCCCGCGCGTCGTGCCCATCGTCGCGGACGAAGCGCGCACCTTCGGTATGCAGGACATGTTTCGGCAGTTCGGCATCTATTCGCCCTGGGGCCAGCGCTACGAACCGCAGGACGCGGACCAGCTCGCTTTTTACCGCGAAGACCGCAAGGGCCAGATCCTGGAGGAGGGCATCACCGAAGCGGGCTCCCTGAGCTCGTGGATCGCGGCCGGCACCGCATGGTCGCACAGCGACATGCCCATGCTGCCCTGCTACATTTTTTATTCCATGTTCGGATTCCAGCGCGTCGGGGATCTCATCTGGTGCGCGGCCGATTCCCAGGCGCGCGGCTTCCTGGTCGGCGCCACCGCCGGACGCACCACGCTGTCCGGCGAGGGCCTGCAGCACCAGGACGGGCAGAGCCACGTGTATGCCGCTACCGTGCCCACCTGCCGCGCCTATGACCCGGCTTTTGCCTGTGAAGTCGCGGTGATCGTCGAGGACGGTGTGCGACGAATGATGACCGAAGGGGAAACTGCTTCTACTACCTGACCCTTTACAACGAGAACTACCCGCACCCGGCCCTGCCGGACGGCGCGGAAGACGGCATCCGCCGCGGCATGTACCAGCTGCGGACCTCGGCTCTGGGCGGCGGCCGCCCGCGCGTTCAGCTGATGGGCAGCGGCAGCATCCTCATGGAAGTGCTGGCCGCCGCCGATCTGCTGGAGAACGAGCACGATGTCGCCGCGGACGTGTGGAGCGTGACGAGCTTCGGCGAGCTGCGCCGCGACGGCATCGCCTGCGACCGCCAGAGGCTGCTGAATACCAATCAAACCCCGCCGGTGCCCTACGTCACCCGGCGGCTCGCGGAGCACAGGGGCCCGGTCATCGCCGCCAGCGACTACATACGTGCCTACCCGGATCTGATCCGCAGCTGGGTGCCGCGCCGTTACACGGTACTGGGCACCGACGGTTTCGGGCGCTCCGACACCCGCGCCGCGCTGCGGGACTTCTTCGAGGTGGACCGGCGCTACGTCGCCCTTGCCGCCCTCGCCGACCTGGTCGACGACGGCGAGCTGTCGAGCGCGACGCTGGCGCGCGCCGGTCGGCAACTGGGCATCGAGCCCGGCAAGCCGGGGCCGCTGGACAACTGAACCGCGCACTCCCCCGTAAATGAAAACGCTCGTCGTCGATGACCACGCACTGATCCGGGAGGCGCTGCGCGGGGTCCTGAAGGAACTGAGGGAAGACGCCGTGATCATCGAGGCACCGGATTCACGCCGGGCGATGCAGTGCATCGAAGAGAACCCGGATGTCGAGCTGATTCTGCTAGACCTGTACCTGCCCGACCGGGGCGGTTTCGAGGTGCTCGCCGAACTGCGCGAGCGCTATCCGGCGATCTCCGTGGTGGCGCTCTCCGTCAGCACCGACCACGACGACATCACCCGGGCGCTCGACCTCGGCGCGCTGGGGTTCATCCCCAAGTCCGCCCAGCGCGAGGTCATGCTGAGCGCCTTCAGGCTGATCCTTTCCGGCGGTGTCTACGTCCCGCCGGAAGTTTTCGGCAAGACCCCGCCTGCTCCGGACGCGCACGCGAAACCGGCACCCTCGGCCGCCGAGCTCGGGCTCACCAACCGTCAGATGGACGTGCTGATGCTGATGATGCAGGGCAAGAGCAATAAGGCGATCTGCCGGGAGCTCGATCTCGCCGAGCCGACGGTGAAAAACCATGTCACCGCGATTCTCAAGGCCTTCCGGGTCGGCAATCGCACCGAGGCGGTCATCGCGGCCGGCGCCCGCGGCGTGGGGCGGGATAAGGACATGGCCCGGACCAAATAAAAGGCAGATCCATCTTCGCGTAGGCGGGAAGATGGACCTGCCCGTATCAATATGCCGACACGAGAGCCGACGCGCTTCAGGCCTTGTCGCCGACGTCGCCTTCCAGGATGAACAGGTTCGGTCCGCCGCGGGGCACGATGACCAGCGAGCCTACACCGCGCTTGTTCTCGAACTGCCCCGTGCCGCTGACCAGCTCCCAGACACCCTTGTCGAACAGAGTGGGGCCGTCCTCGCCCTTGATGAACACGGCCTTCACTGTCCAGTGCAGCACCGCCACGTCGCCGTTATCGGTGGTGATCTGCAAATAGCCGCGGGGATCGCCCGATATGGGCGGATTGACGTCGTGCCAGCCGAACTCCGTGACCGACGCGCCGGCGAAAACGCCGGTTCCCTCGGCCTCGCCCTCGCGCCGCACGGCGAGCACAAAGTGATTGGAGCCGTCCGCGATCTCGAATTTCATCTGCTCCTGCGGTGTGAGCAGAACTTCAACGGACACCGGATCGGCGACGGCATGGCCGCCAATGAGAGTCGCTGCCGCGGCGACGGCCAGAACGAATCGTGGTTTCATAACGCCCTCCTAGTTTGGGTTGCATTCGTTGTGAACAGCGTTCACGGTGACGAGCCTATACCCGTCACCCGGTCGCATGAATCAGTCAGGCGTCACGGTCCTTAAGTACTGGAGTCGACCCGGCGCGCGGGCCGCGGGGCGGCCACAGGCACACGGGGGGTGCATTGGTCCTGGTCCACATGGATGATCGAGGCGATGCATGGGTTCACGACCGTCCGCTGCCACCAGTCGGCCCGCCCCGGTATGGAACAGGAATGGAATCTATTGAGCCGCCGACACGCTCCGTCCCTGCGCGCGATCCGGCTTCAGCAATTGATTGAGCATCGCCCGCAGCCGCATGGGCGCCACCGGCTTGTGCAGCAGATGAATGCCGCAGGCGCGCGCATCGCGCAGCCGTTCGGGCGCGGTGTCGCCGCTGATGAGAAACGCCGGAATGTCCGCGCCCAGCTCGCCCCGCAGGCGCTCGATCGCCTGGATTCCGGTGGCCCCGTCCGCCAGCCGATAGTCGGCAATGATGAGATCCGGTGGCTGTCGCTGCTCCTCAATGCCCGAAAGCGCTGTTTGCGCCGAATCCGCGGCCACCAGCCGGCAGCCCCAGCTACCCAGAATACCCCCCATACCCTCGAGCACCAGCGGGTCGTCGTCGATTACCACTACCAGCTTGCCGCGCGCCGGATCGACGATCACCGGCGATGCCGGCGCCTCGTTCGCGGCGTCCTGCCGCGCGGCCGGCGGCAACCATACGGAGAAGCGCGAGCCGCGCCCCGGCCGCGAGTCCAGCTCGACTTCATGGTCCAGCAGGCGCCCCAGGCGGTCGACAATCGCCAACCCCAGGCCGAACCCGGCGCCCCGCTCCGGCTCGGCGGCCTCCAGCTGATAGTAATCATCGAACACGTTCCGCTGCTGGTCTCGCGGAATGCCCGGCCCGCTGTCGCAGACATCGAGTCGCAGTCGCCCGCCGCGGCGCCGGCATCCCACCACGACTCCGCCGCGGGCCGTGTGGCGCACGGCGTTAGACACCAGGTTCGTCAGGATCCTCTCCAGCAGGGTCGGGTCGCTTCGCACCCGTGCGCTGCTCGCCACCACCGACAACCGCAGCCCTTTGTGCCGGGCGGCGTCGGCGAAGGTCGACTCGATGCGTCTGAATACCCGCGCAATCGGAAAATCGGAAACATGCGGCTCGACGATACCGGCCTCGAGCCGGGACATGTCGAGCAGCACTTCGAACAGCTCGTTCATGGAGCTCACGGCGGCATCGATTCGCTCGACCAGCCGGCTTCGCTCGCCCGTATCCGACTCCGTGTGCAGTTGCGCGATGAACAGGTTCAACGCATGCAGCGGCTGGCGCAGATCGTGGCTCGCCGAAGCCAGGAAGTGCGACTTGTACTCGTTGGCCGCCTCAAGCTGACGGCTCTTCTCGCTCAGCTCCCGGGTCCGTTCCAGGACCTGTTGCTCCAGCCGCGTGGCCGTCTGCTTGCGTTCTTCGAGCAGATGCTCCAGCTCGATCGCGTTGCGCCGGAATGTCTCTACCGCCCGGGCCATCGCCGCGATCTCGTCACTGCCGCGGACCGCGACTGGCGCCCGAAGCCGGCCCCCGGCGATAGCCAGCATGCCGTCGCTGAGCGACGTCAGCCGGCGTACGATGTTGCCACCCACGTACAGCCACACGATCAGGACGGACGTAAGCAGGCTCAGCGCCACCAGCGCCACCAGCACGCGGGCGCTCAGATGCTGGACCCGCAGGGCCTCCCGGATCGCGCCGCCTATGTCACGCTTGGCGGCGTTGCCCAGCCGGTCGACCGCGGCCGTCAAGCGGGACGAGAGCTCGGCGGTTCGGGCGAGACGCTCTTCACCTTCGGCCACCAGCGCGAGCTCGTGTCTACGGGCATCGGTGATCGCCTTCGGCCCCTCGACGAACTCCCGCAGGGCCGCCACATGCTCCAGGAAGACGGGCCGCAGCCTGGTATCCAGGCCGGCGGCCGTCTCCACCACATCGTCCAGGGCGAGGCCGAGCTGGAAGTCGAGGATCGATAGACGGCGCGCCTCGCCCGTGGTCGAGGCCTCGGCCAGCATGTCCACGATGGCGGAGACCTGTTGCCGTGCGGACTGCGTCAAGCGCTGCAGCCGGATCAGAGACGCGAGGCTCACCGCACCGTCATCGTGCCCGCCTCGACCGCCGTCCACCGCCGCTGCAATCTCCTGACCCGTGACCTCGAGCCATGGCGCCAGCAGGCGCTGCACCTCGGTGCTGATCCGGTACACGTCGCGCCGCAGCGCCGTGACCCGCTCGTTGGTCTCGAGGCGGCGCGAGACGAGCGTCTCGAGATCGTCGAGGCCGGCGGTCAGCGAGGACACGACCGGCTCGATATCGTCCAGCGGCAGCGCCCGCGTGTCGGCGCGCTCGAGCTCGAGCAGCTTGTCGTTGAGACGCTCGACCTCCGCCTCCAGATCGGTACGTACTTCATCGCGTTGCGCTCGCTCGGTGGCCGCAAGCAGCGCCGGCGCAGCGGCGATGATGCGCTCCGCCGAGCGCGACAGCTCAAGCGCCGACACCGTCGGCGGCACGCGCACATCCACGGCTTCCAGGCGGTCACCCACCTCGCGGAAGGCATAAATTGCCGCCGCCGCGGCCAGCACGGCGAAGGCGGTTATCCCGAAAAACGCCAGGAGCAGCCGCGCGCGTACCCCGAAGCGCCAGACCGTGGGCGCCGCGGTCTCTGATCGATCAGTCTGCGATGGTGTCACGGCCAACCTGCACCCTGTGCGGCTTGTGTGGTATAACCTAGCATGATCCCGAACCAATTGATTCAGGGATAAGGAGGGGCCCGATGAGACGTAGGGATGTGCTGGCTGGCGCGGGGCTGGCCGCCGTGTCGCCGTTCGCCGTTCCGGCGCCGGCCGCTCGGAAAGGAAGTCCGGCAGCTCACGCTGGTCACTGACTGGCCGGAAGGCCCGGGCGTGCTGCCCAGCGCGCAGCGGCTTGCCCGAACCATCGCCGATACCTCGCAGGGGCGCATCAGGATCGAGGTCTCGCCTTCCGGCGCGGTGGTGCGCCCGTTCGAAACCTTCGACGCCGTGCAGGCCGGCGTGGCCGATATGTTTCATTCCCACATCGGCTATTTCGAGAAGAAATCACCGGCATTTCATTTCTATTCCGGCCTCCCGTTCGGATTCACCGCCAACGAGCTGTTCGCCTGGATACGGTTCGGCGGCGGCCAGGCGCTGTGGGACGAGCTGTGCGGGCAATTCAACATCAAGCCCCTGCTGTGCTCCAGCACCGGCGCGCAGATGGGCGGCTGGTTCCTGAACGAAGTCACTTCTATCGAGCAGTTCAAAGGACTGCGCTACCGGATGGCCGAGCCCGGCGCCGAGGTGTTTCGCCGCCTGGGCGCCACCGTGGTGGTTCTGCCGGGCGCCGATATCGTGCAGTCCCTGCGCTCCGGCGCCATCGATGCCTGCGAATGGCTGGGACCCTGGCTCGACACCGCCATGGGCCTGCACGAAGCCGCCGGCTACTATTACTATCCCGCCTGGCACGAACCCGGCACGGCGTTGACGCTCGGCATCAACCGCGGGGTATGGGACAGCCTCGATGAAAGCGATCAGCGGCTGATCGAGACGGCCGCGGCGAACGAATATGCCGTGTCACTCGCGCAGTTCAATACCAACAACGCCCTGGCGCTGCGGAAACTGCAAGCGGAAGGCGTCGTCAAAATCAGAAAGTTCGACGATGAAATACTGAAGGCTTTCGCGCAGATCAGCCGGGACGTGGTGACCGAGGCGGGCTCCGGCGATGAGCTCTCAAAGCGAATCTACCGGAGCTACTTCGACTTCCGGGACATGATCCGTGAATGGAGCAACATCTCCGAAGGCGCCTACCTCGGCATTCGCATGTTCGACTGACTCCTCGAACAGCCCCGCTACCGCTCGAACAGCTCGCGGTAGAACGCCAGCGTACCGGTCCAGGCGCTCGCCGCGGCGTCCGCATCGTAGGCGATCGGCATGTCGAACTGCTCCGCGATCTCGTCGGCGCCGGGATTCATGAAGGAGTGCTTCGCCCCCGGCAGGATGCGCACCGACACGTCGGCCCCGGCGGCGTGCATCTCCTCGATGAAGCCCGTCACCTGCTCCAGCGGCACAAACGGATCGGCGCCGCCGGTATACGCCCGGATCTTCGCCTTCACGGCGCCGGCTTCGGCGGGCGACTCCGTCCCCAGGCTGCCGTGGAAGCTCACCACCCCGGCCAGGTCCAGCCCGGCACGCGCCATATTCAGCACCACGGCGCCGCCAAAGCAGTAGCCCTGGGCGGCGATGCGGCCGCCGTCCACCGTCTCGTGCTCCTGCAGGATAGACATCGCCGCGCGGAACTTCGCCTCCATGGCCTGCGGATCGCTGGTCGCGTCTTTCATGAATGCCTGGGCATCCTCGGGATGGTCCGCCACCTTGCCGGAGCCATACATATCCAGGGCCAGCGCTGTATAGCCGGCGCTGGCCAGCTTCTCGGCCTGCTTGCGGGCGAACTCGTTGTGGCCCCACCACTCGTGAACCACCAGCACGCCGGGCCGCTCGCCTTCTACGGCGTCGTCGTAAACCAGGTAGCCGGTATAGGGATCGCCGTCAACTTCGTACTCCAGGGTTTGCGACTGCAGACCCGCCTGCGCGGCGGCCGCCAGTAACAGCGCCGCGATGCCGATCCCGACCTGCATGATTCTCTGGTACATGCGCATCCTCCGTTGTTTCGCTGGGCCACGGCGCGGCCGAACCGGCCTACCCTGACCCGGGTGATTGTTGACTGCAGAAGCTGCGGCCGCCTCGCAGGCCGCGCATTAATCATTACATACTGCGTGCTGTTTTTCAGCGCCTCAAGCGCGGACCGAACTGGCCATGCACGACAGGATTCCGGCTCGCTCGGCATCCCGGGTGGCGTCACTTCAAGCGGGCTGATAAACGGATATGAATTCCGATAACAAATACTCCATAACATACTGAATTACAGGAATAATCCTTCACCTCGCGAGAAATCACATGAATACGCCGCCCCCAGGAAGTTCGTCCCGGCAGTCCCGAACAACCATAAGGTCTCTGACACTTGCTATAAGCGGCTGCATGGCGCGTGTACACCCCGACCTGCGGGAAGCTTTTATTGCAATGCCGGGATCAACTGCCACCGCAGCCCCGGGATTCGGGCATGCGAAGTGATCCGAGGGCGTTCAGATCGGCCGACACCGAACCCTCGTTGTAGGGCGGGAACACGGCACTGCTGTCGCGAAACGACTTGAGCGGCTGACCCAGGCCCTTGATGCCGTTGCGCCGGACATCCCGCACGCGTTCGAAATCGATGGTGAGGGGGATTATCTGGGCGCGCTCTCCGGCCTGGTGGATGACCTCCCCTTCCGGACCGACGATGATGGAGCGTCCATAGGCCATATCCCCGCAGTTGTTTACATCCAGGAAATAGCACTGGTTGGTGATGGCGCTGGCGCGGGCGATGGCCAGCTCCGCCTCGCGGTCGACGGTGTTGGTCAGGCTCGGGTGCAGGATCACCTCGGCGCCCTTCCAGGCCAGGGTGCGGGTGGTTTCCGGGAACCACATGTCGTAGCAGATGGACAGGCCGAAGCGGCCCGCGCCCGGTATATCGAACACGACGCACTCTCCGCCGGCGGCCACCCCGGATTCGTAGGGCAGGAAGGGAAACATCTTGCGGTAGCGAGCGACCACCTCGCCGGCCGGGTCGATGACCGGCGCGGTGTTGTAGATGACGCCGTCGTCCATTTCATACAGCGAGCCCGGCACGAGCCAGACGCCGTGCTGCCGGGCCACGGCGCGGAAGTGATCCTCCGCGGGCCCCGGCATCGGCTGGGCGGCCTGCGGGCGCGGGCCGAACGCGGAAAGCTCGGCGAACAGAATCAGGTCCACCCAGGGGAATCGCTTCTTCACGATGTCGACCTGGCGGGCCATCGCCGACACGTTGTCGGCGACGGGCAGGTCCATCTGGACCGAGGCGATGGAAAAACGTGTCATTGTTGTGTCTCCTGGGACAACGGATGAAAGCAGGCAACCCGCCGCGAGCCCGCTTCTCCGCTCAGGGCCGGCATGGCGGCGCGGCAATGGTCGTCGGCGCGGGTGCAGCGCGGCGCGAAGGGACACCCCGCGGACCGGACCAGCGCGCTCGGAATCTCCCCGCTGATGGGTTTCAATTGATCCCGGCGCGCCGGGTCCACGGAAGGAATGGCGTCGAGCAGGGCCCGGGTGTAGGGATGCCGCGGCGCGTTGAATATCTCCCCGACGGGGCCCGATTCCACGATGTGCCCGAGGTACATCACCATGACCTCGTCGGCCATCTGCTCGACCACGGCCAGGTTGTGGGAAATGAACAGGTAGCTGAGGTTCAGCCGCTCCTGGAGCTCGCGCAGCAGATTGAGCACCTGCGCCTGCACCGAAACGTCCAGCGCCGAAGTGGGCTCGTCGAGTATGAGAAGACGCGGCTCCAGGGCCAGGGCACGGGCAATGGCAATGCGCTGGCGCTGGCCGCCGGAGAATTCATGGGGATAGCGGGTCATCTGCTCGCGGGACAGACCTACGCTTTCCAGGTGCCGGGCGACGCGCTCGTCCAGCTCGCGGCCGCGCAGCCTGTACACGGTCCGCAGCGGCTCCCCGACGATTTCGCGGATGCGCATGCGCGGATCCAGGGACGAGTACGGATTCTGGAACACGATGCTCAGGTTCCGCCGCACCGCCTGCCGGCGTGCGCCGGACAGCGTGTCGAGATTTTCGCCGTCGAAGTACACTTCACCGCCGTCGTGCTCGAGCAGCCGCAGAAGCGTCAGCGCCACGGTGGTCTTGCCGCACCCGGATTCCCCCACCAGGGCCATCGTCCGGCCGGCCGCGACGTCGAAGCTGACGTCCGTGACCGCGTGCACGGCTCCCTGTCGCGACGGATAGGTCTTGCGGAGATTCCTGACCTGAAGCAGCGCGCTCATGCTTCGGCGCTCCCCCGGCTGGAAACAAGCTTGAGCGGGCGGTCCGGGTAGTGGCAGACCGCGCTGTGCCCCGAACCCACCGGGCGCGCCGCCGGCTGCTCGCGCGCGCAGGTCTCCGTTGCCAGCTCGCAGCGCGGGTGGAACGGGCAGCCCGCCGGCCGCCGGGACGGGTCCGGCACCTGGCCCGGGATAGCGACGAAATCGCGGCGGCCGGTGCCGAGCTTCGGCACCGTGTCGATCAGCTTGCGGGTGTACGGATGCGCAGGATGGTCAAAGATATCCGAGACCGCGCCCTCCTCCACCACCGACCCCGCGTACATGACGGTGACGCGGTCGCACAGCGACGCCACGACTCCCAGATCATGCGTGATGAAAAGCACCGACATGTTGGACTGCGCCGCCAGTTCCCGGAGCAGCACGATGATCTGCGCCTGCACGGTGACGTCCAGCGCCGTGGTGGGCTCGTCGGCGATCAGCAGCCGGGGCCTGCAGGCCAGCGCCATGGCGATCATCACCCGCTGCAGCTGGCCGCCCGAGAGCTGGTGCGGGTACTTGTGCAGCTGGGCCCCGGTGTCCGCCAGCCCGACCTGTCCCAGGGACCGGGCCGCCAGTGCTTTCGCTTCCTTCACGTCGCCGCCGCGGTGCAGACGGATCACGTCGGTCATCTGCCGGCCGATGGTGAAATAGGGATTCAGGGCCGTCGTGGGGTTCTGGAAAATCATGGCGGCCACCCCGCCGCGCACCGCCGCCAGGGTCTCGTCGCGGCAGCCGACGATTTCGTGACCGGCGAGCCGGATGCTGCCGCGTACCCGCGCCGGCGGCCCGACCAGTCCGAGGCTGGCCAGGGCGGTCACGGACTTGCCGCTGCCGGATTCCCCCACCAGCCCGACGATCTGTCCCGGCGCGACGTCCAGGCTGCAGCCGTTGATGGCGTGCACCGTGCGCCGGAACAGCGGGAACTCCACGTACAGGTCGCGGATCGCCAGCAGCGGATCGGTGCTCATGACCGGCCCCGGTAGCGCGGATCCAGAACATCCCGCAGGCCGTCGCCGATCAGGTTCACCGCCAGCACGGTGAAAAAGATCGCGGCGCCGGGGAAGGCAGCGATCCACCAGTAGTCCAGGAACTTGGTCCGCGACAGGGCGACCATCAGCCCCCACTCGATGGTCGGCGGCCGCGCCCCGATGCCGATGAACGACAGCGATGCGGCGGCCAGGATGGTATAGCCGAAGTCCATTGACGCCTGGACGAAAACGGGCGTGGTGGAGTTGGGCAGAGCATGGCGCGTCATGATCCACATGTCCTTCGCCCCCATGGCGCGGGCCGCGTCGATATAGCGCTCGCCGCGCACCCGCAGCACCGCGCCGCGCACGATGCGCGCGTACCAGGGAAACCAGGACACCGCCAGCGCCAGCATGGCGTTGAACAGCCCCGCACCCAGCGCCGCGGTGATGGCGATGGGCAGCAGCAGGGGCGGGAAAGCAAGGAACACATCGGTCAGCCGCATCAGCAGCGAGTCGAGCCGGCCGCCGTAGTAGCCGGCCAGCAGCCCGATGGGAATGCCCAGGACCAGGGCGATGGCCAGCACCGTGATGCCGATCACCAGGGAAGTGCGCGCCCCGTGGATGACCCGCGACAGGATGTCCCGGCCGAGGTCGTCGGTGCCGAACGGATGGGCCAGGCCCGGCGGCACCAGCTTGTCCGCGAAGTTGATGGCGTTCGGCTCGTAGGGCGCCAGCCAGGGGGCGAACAGGGCGCACACGATCACCACCGCGAAAACCACCACGCCGGCGACGAACAGCGGGTTGCGGGACATCAGGTGCCAGGCGGTCCGCCAGCGCCCCGGCTCGGAGACCATGGCGACGCTGCTCACGAGCGCCTCAGGCGCGGGTCCACAAGGTGGTAGGCCAGGTCCACCGCGAGATTGATCATCAGGTAGGCGGTGGCGAGCACCAGCGTAACGCCCATAACGGCGGGGAAATCGTTGTTGATCAGCGCCCCCACCACGTAGCCGCCGAGCCCCGGCCAGTCGAACACGTACTCGACGACCACGGAGCCGCCCAGCATGTAGCCGAAGGTCAGGCCGACGACGGTGAGCACGGGGATCAGCGTGGCCTTCAGGGCGTAGCGGTAGTGGATGGTCCGCGCCGGGATGCCGTAGGCGCGGCTGGTGAGTATGTAGTCCTCGCCCAGCACATCCACCATCATGGCGCGGGCATTGCGCGTGACGATGGCGATGGTCGCCAGGGTCATGGTCAGCACCGGCAGGGCGAGATGCGAGGCCGCACTCTTGAAGGCGATCCAGTTGCCGTCCAGCGCCGTATCCACCAGGTAGAGGCCGGTGACGGTCTCGAAGGGATGGTCCAGCAGCACCTCGGCGCCGATGCGGGCCTGCAGGGGCAGCCATTCCAGGGTGCCGTAGAACAGCATCTGCAGCAGCATGCCGATGAAGAACGCCGGCAGCGCCACGCCGGCGATGGACACCGCCCTTGCCGCGTGGTCCACCCAGGAGTCCTGGCGCACGGCGGAGATCACCCCCAGCGGCAGGCCGAACAACAGCGACAAGCCGAGGGACACCACCACCAGCTCGACGGTGGCCGAGGCCCGGTTGGCGATGTCGCGGGTCACCGGCTGGCCGGTGCGCAGGCTGGTGCCGAAGTCGCCCCGGGCGGCGTTCTTCAGGTAGATCAGGAACTGTTCGGGGAGCGTCTCGTTCAGTCCCAGGCGGTCACGCGCTTCGGCGATCTGTTCCTGGGTGGGCTTGGCGCCCAGCATCATTTCCACGGGTGAGCCCGGAAGCACGCGGCTCAGGCCGAAGGTGATGATGAGCACCCCGAACAGGATGCCCACCATCATCAACAGGCGATGCGCCACGTAGCGGGCCATGGGTCCGCGCCTACTCCTCCCGGTGAATGCGATGGAAGAACACGGCGTTGTAAGCCGGGTTCACCCGCAGGCCGCCGATGTCGGCGCGCCGGGCGACGCGGGACTTGATGTCGGCATAGAAGATCGCCGTCGCGTCGTCGATCAGCATCTGCTGGGCCTCACCGTACAACCGGATCGCCTCTTCGCGGTCGCTGGCTTCCAGAGTCGTGGCCTTGTCGACCAGCGCATCGAACTCGGGATTGGCGTAATGCGACAGGTTGAACAGAGCGTTTTCCTCGGTGCGGAACAGGCCGATCAGCCAGTCGGAAGGGGTCGGGTAGGTGGGCCACCAGGTCATGGACTGCAGGTTCGGCGCCGTGTCGAGGTTCTTCGCCGCGTCCCAGATGGTTCCCCAGGGTCCCGGTTTCAGCTCCACCTCGACGCCGATCTGGCGGCAGTTCTCCTGGAACAGCAGGGCGGCGTTCTTGTACTCCTCGGAGGTGCCGATGTACGCCATGGTCACCTTGCGCTGATCCTTGGGCACGCCGGATTCCTCGACAAGCTGCTTCGCTTTTTCGAGGTCGAACTCCGGCGTCGCCAGGTCGTCGTTGTGCCCCCACATGGTCGCCGGGATGACCCCGGCGGCGACTTCCGCGCTGCCCGCGTAGACATTTTTCACCACGCTCTCATAGTCCCAGGCATGAGTCAGGGCCTGGCGGAACTTGAGGTTGTCGGTGGGGGCTTTCTGGACGTTGATGAGAAACTGGGAATTCTTCCACGACGGCAGCAGGGTCGCCTCGAGATCCGGCTCCGCGTTCAGCGATTCCATGGAATCCGCCGGGACGAGGGAAATGAAGTCCGCTTCCCCCGACTTCAGCATCTGCACCTGGGTGGCGTTCTCGGTGACGATCTTGAGGATCACCCGGTCGAAGTTGCGATCGGTCCAGCCGCCCCAGTAGTCGTCGAACTTCTCAAGCACAACCTGCTGGCCCTGGACCCACTGGCGGACGTGGTAGGGTCCGGTGCCCGCGGCGTTGCCCTGGTTGAACCAGTCCGTTCCCTGTTCGGCGGCCGCCGGAGAATACATGTAGGCGCCGTACTGAGACGAGGCGATCAGGTCGATGGGCGCGGGTTCCCCGGTGTTGATGACCAGGGTGTGGTCGTCCGGCGTCTCGATGCTCTCCACGGCGCTCCAGATATAGTAGGCGCCCTGCTTCAGCTCCATGGTGCGCTCGATGGAAGCCTTGGCGGCCGCGGCGTTGAAATCCGTGCCGTCGTGGAACTTGACGCCCTGGCGGAGATTGAAGGTCCAGGACTTGCCATCTTCCGATTTCGACCAGCTTTCGGCGAGAGCCGGGGTGAAGCGCTCGTCGTCTTCCGGCGGGTTGTACCAGAGCAGGGGTTCATAGACGTTCACCAGCATCGGCACTTCCAGCGAGAAGGCGACGGCCGGATCCCAGTCCTTGATGTCGCCGTAGTGGGCGTAGGTCACGGTGTTGGTCGCCGCGAGCGCCGTGCCCGCGGCGGCGAACGGCAGCACCAGCGCCAGGGCCAGCAATCTTTTCAGACGGGAAAGCAATATCATCAGTAAATCCTCCGGTTCGTGGTTCTGACGGAGCCGCAACGGCGGCCCGGTGCGATTTCAGTTGCAAGGGGCATGCCAGAACGACGGCACGGACAAAATCCACAATGAATTCAGAAAGTTGCATGCGCCGCTCGATATCGAGCCGGGGGGTCGCCGCCAGCCAGGCCTATTCGTCATTGCATACCGGAGGCGAGATATGCAGAACCGAATAAATCCTGCCCCGGTTCAAGCACCACCGCGACCCGCCCGCAGGCCGTGCCGGCGGAGCAGCCGCGCCACCGTCGCCTGGGAAACACCGAGCTCGCGGGCGATATCCACCTGCCGGTTGAGGCGCGCGCAGGCCCGGCTCAGCAACTGGTATTCCATCGCCGCCGTGGCATCGGCCAGGGTTCCGTGGCCCGCAGGGGTCGAAGGCGGCGCGGTATCCAGCAGCTCCCGGGGCAGGTCCTCCGGCCCGATTACTTCGGAATCGGTGAGCACGAAGCTGCGCTCCAGGATGTTCTGAAGCTCGCGGACATTGCCGGGGTAGTCGTAGCGGCAGAGCAGCTCCATGGCGTCGCGATCGATGCTTTTGCCCGCGTCGTAGCGCTGGTTGAGGCGCTCCAGGTTGCGCCGGACCAGGGGCGGGATGTCGGCGCGCCGGTCGCGCAGCGGGGGCATTTCGACGGGAACCACGTTCAGCCGGAAATACAGATCGTTCCGGAAAGCACCCTCGGCGACGCGTTCGTCCAGGTTCTTGTTGGTAGCCGCGATCAGCCGCACGTTCACCTGCCTGAGCCGGGTATCGCCGACGCGGATAAAGCTCTGGGTGTCGAGAAAAGTCAGCAGCTTGACCTGGACATCCAGCGGCAGGGCGTCGATCTCGTCGAGAAACAGGGTGCCGGCGTCGGCGGCTTCCACCAGGCCCGGCTTGCCGCCGGCCTGGGCCCCCGTGAAGGCGCCGCTGGCGTAGCCGAACAGCTCCGCTTCCAGCAGGCTTTCCGGCAGGGCGCCGCAGTTCAGGGACAGCATCGGATGCCGGCTGCGCGCCGACTGCTCGTGGATGAGCTTGGCCACCATGCTTTTCCCCGTTCCGGAGGGGCCCGTAAGGAGCACCGTGCTGTCGAACTGCGAAAGCTTCAACGCGGCATCGAGCACCCGCTGCAGCTCGTCGCTCTCGGCCACGATATCGGAGAGCTTCGAGTCGCGCAGCTTCAGGGCGAGCAGCTCGGAGCTGATCTTGAGGGTGATCTCCCGGGTCTCGTCGAGCTCGTACCGCAGCTGGTTCAGCTCGGTCAGGTCCCGCTCGGTTCCGACCACATAGGCGATCTCACCGTCGGTGTCGTAGACCGGCACCGCATTCACCAGCAGCGTGCGGCCGGACTTCACGTGCTGGTTGATCGCCACGGGGCGCCGCTGCTGCAGGACCCGGGTCGTGGCGTCGTGGTCGAAGTTGCCGATGGACAGCAACTCCGAGACCTTCCGTCCGCAGACGTCCACGGCGCGGATGTCGTTGAGCTCCTCGCAGGCGCGGTTGATCCACAACAGCCGCGGCTCGGCGTCGCAGATCCACAGGCCGTCGCTCATGGCCTGCAGAATGGCCTCGATCTGGTGCGGCAGTCCCAGAGGAGATGCCGGGGTACTGGGTACGACGGGTGCGGGCAATGGCTGGGCGGCTCCGGTTTATTCAGATTTCGACATCTGAGCGCAGTCGGCGGCAATCGAGTGACAGAGACTTTCGGTCTCGAGCCTCGGTGTCGAGCGTGGCGCCGCGCGCCGTGCGGCACGCCGCTTCCGGGTGCCGTGACGGGC
>JAXHLO010000029.1:0-1912 GCA_034522075.1 Gammaproteobacteria bacterium
CGATGCGCTGCATCAGATCGGCGAGCATACCCTGGCGCGCGAATATGCCGAATGGTCCCGCGATCATATGCAGACTCAGTTCGAGACCGGCGGTGGGCTGGACTGGTGGGCCCATGCGTATCAGGCCTGCGCCTTCGAGGTGCTGGGTCAGCACGAGCGGGCGCTGGAGCGTATCGAACAGATTCCCTCCAGCCCCGGACTGGGATCTGGATGCCGCTGATCCTGGACTACCACTGTTTCCGGCGCCTGGCCGACGAGCCCCGCTATCAGATGGTCGTCGCAGCTCTCGAGCAGCGAATGGCCAAACTGCGTGCGGCGGTGCCGGCGGCGCTGACCCGCTGGGGAGTGCCGGCTGGACCAGCGCAGCCGGCAGGGACGGTCAGAACGAGCGCGACCAGCCCACGGTGATGGCATCCTGCATGACGTGCACCTGTTCGGCGTGCACCATGGTCATCCATGACAGATGCGCCCGATGGGTCGAATTGATCTGCCAGTCCATCCCCACGCCAACATTCACGAAGTTGTGGCGCACCATGCGGTCGTGATTGAACCAGAACTCGTCATTGCGCGGCGGCGGGAAGTCGTCCGGAAAGTCCAGTCCATTGCCCTTTTTGGCGATGGCGAACACCTTTCCGGCGATCCGGTCGGAAAACTGGTAGCCCACTTCACCATTGATCATCCAGTGATCGATGTTGACCCCCAGGGTCTCCTCGACCCAGACATAGCCCGGCGTCAACGTGGCAAAGAAGTAGGATAGAGCGGGACGGTAAGCGATGCTCGCACCGAGATCGAACCGCCACAGGTTCTGGCCGACGGCCGAGTGGCCGAAGAACGGATAATCATTGCTCGGTACGCCGTAGCCGGCGAACGGCGCCACTGACCAGTTGATTGACTTCCAGGCCAGGTACGATGCGCCGAAGTGAAAGTCCTGGAAGTCGGTGTGATAGCCCCCATCGTCGATGAGATCCTGATCCTGCGGCGGGACGATGGCGTCGGGGTCGTGAGGCGCAGGCCCCTGGTAGCGCTTGCGGATCAGCGGTATGCCCACGGAGACCGTCCAACGGTCGGTGATGGCGTAGGCGAGGTCGAAATACAGCGAGTGCGTGTCGGTGGTGCCGATATCGAGCTTGCCTGTGGTGGCCTCGAAGCCGTCGATGTGAATGTACTGGTAGTCGACCGAGAAGTGGCCCCGATGCTCGCCAGGCGCTGCGCCGGCCGCCGCAACGGCGATGGGCAGACTCAATACTGCTGGGGCCAGCCACCAGCCCAGAGAAATGACGTGCAGCCCTCGGCGCTGGGCGGCAGGGCCCACGACAAAGCGCCTGGTCTCAAACCCGGCCGCTTTCGAGCAGCGAGCGGTGGATGGCGCGCAGGAACGCCTTCACCCTGTTGTCCGATGACAATGCGTGCCGGTTGAGCGCGCGGGCCCGGTCCAGCTCGTCACGGTCCGCGTCGGCCACCGGCAGGAAGGCCGGCGCAGCCGCGCCCCGGGACGTCTGGGCGTGAACCGCCGCGTGCTCCTGATACATGGCCATCACCAGGTCGAACTCGTGTTCGGCCGCCGCCAGCTCCATGGCGATGTCGTCAGCCGAGTCGACGACATGCACGTCGTGACCGGACGCAGCAAGAATCTTCGCCATTTCCTGATGGCTCGAGGTGGTTGCCACCATGAGGATCTTGCCGGGAAGCGGCGCGCTGTAGTCGCGGTAGGCTACGCCCTTGCCGACACGATACAGGCTCTCGCCGCAGGCCGAAGCTTGTGCCGACAACAGGATGGCGGCGCCGCACAGGTAAAACAGCAAACCAGGCTTTTTCATCTCGTCCTCCCCAGGAGTTGAAGCCATAGCCGGTGCTTGGCCGTCGAGCATAGCACCAACCCTCATGGATTTCACCGCCGCGCCTTATCTTGACT
>JAXHLO010000030.1:0-230044 GCA_034522075.1 Gammaproteobacteria bacterium
CGATCCGCGAGGCCATGGCGCTCGATGCTGTCACGGTCGATGTCGATCTGCTCGGCGATGGTCCACAGGTAACTGCGCGCCGCCCGCGCTGACTCCTGCATGACCTGACCCAGGTGGCCGGTAAGCGACACCTTCTCTTCCTTCTGGGTGAGTGCAGCCTCCACGTACAGCACGTCGCCGCCGGTTTCCGTCCAGGCCAGACCGGCAGCTACGCCGGGGGTGAGGGTCTCGCGGTAGCGGTCGCGCCTGAATTTCTCCGGGCCGAGCAGGTCAGTGAGATCTTCGGGTTGAATCTGTTTTTCGGCATTCTCTCCGTCCACCACCTGCCGGGCCCGCTTGCGCGCCAGCCGGCCGATCACCCGTTCCAGTTCGCGCACCCCGGCTTCCCGCGTGTAGCGGCGGATCATGACTTCGAGCGCCGCGTCGCTGATGTCGAGTTGGACATCGCTCAGCCCGGCTTCACGGCGCTGGCGCGGAATCAGGTAACGCCGTGCGATGGCCTGTTTCTCCATGTCGCTGTAGCCCGACAGCTCCAGGACCTCCATGCGGTCGAGCAGCGGCCGCGAGATACCCTCCAGAGTATTGGCGGTGGTGATGAAGAACACACTGGATAAGTCGTAGGGCAGGTTCAGGTAGTTGTCGCGGAAATCCTTGTTCTGCGCCGGGTCGAGAATCTCCATGAGTGCGGCAGAGGGGTCGCCGCGGAAATCCCGGCCGAGCTTGTCGATCTCGTCGAGCATGAGCACGGGGTTGGTTACCGCGGCGCGGCGCACGCCCTGGATGATGCGCCCGGGCATGGCACCGATGTAGGTGCGCCGGTGGCCGCGCAGTTCGCCCTCGTCGTGCAGTCCGCCGAGACTCAGGCGTTCGAACTTGCGTCCCATGGCCCGGGCGATGGACTGGCCCAGCGAGGTCTTGCCCACGCCCGGCGGGCCGACCAGACAGAGGATGGGCGCGTGGGACTCGGGGTTGAGCTGCAGCACCGCCAGCGACTCCAGGATGCGCGACTTCACCTCGTTCAGCCCGTAGTGGTCTTCGTCGAGCACCTGCTGGGCATGGCTGAGATCGAGACTGTCCTCAGTGCGCTGGTGCCACGGCAGCTCCGCCACCAGTTCCAGGTAGGCCCGCGCCACCTGATAGTCCGCCGCATTCATCGACATGCGCGACAGGCGTTTGAGCTCCCGGTCCACCTCTTTCTGCACCGCTTCCGGCAACTGGGCCTGGTCGAGCTCGGCTTTCAGTTCGCGGATGTCTTCGTCGCCGTCGTCCTCGCCGAGCGCCTGCTCGATGGCGCGCTTCTGCTGGCGCAGCAGGTGTTCGCGCTGCTGCGACTCCATGTCGTCACGGGCCTGCTCGGCAATCTGACGGCGCAGCTCGGTGACCTTCTGCTCGTGCAGCAGGATATCGTGCAGCTCTTCCATGAGCAGCCGGACACTGTCGCATTCCAGTACCCGCTGTTCCCGCTCCACGTCCAGGTTGGCCAGCGAAGCGATGCGGTACATCTGCGTGATCGCGTCCGGCAGGGAGCCGACGAGCTGCTGATAGATCTGGGTGCCGTTTTCCTGATCGAACATCTGTGCGATGTTCTGCGCCAGCTCCAGGTTCTCGCGCACCAGGGCTTCCACCGGGGCACGGTCGTCGCCCAGGTGGTCCATGGAGAGCTCCGGCAGAGGCTCGGTGTCTGCCAGCAGGCGCTCGTCTTCCCAGGTGCATTCGCCGAGCCGCACGCGGCGCAGTCCCTGCACGATGATCTGTGCGCCCTTGTCGCGCTTTTCGACGCGCGTGATGGTGACCACCGTGCCCACGTCGTAGAGGCCGGCGCGTTGCGGCTGCTCTTCGCCGGGGTCGCGCTGTGCCACCGTCACCAGCTCACGGCCGTGATCGAGGGCGCTGTTCACGGCGGCCAGTGACATGCTGCGGCCCACCGCCAGCGGGACGATGATCTGCGGGTAGACCACCGTATTCTTCAGCGGCAGGACGGGTAGCTTGACGGGTTTCGCAGACATAGTGCGCAGCTCAGGCTGTCAGGGACTGAGCACGGGCGGCCTCGTGGCGCAGCAGCTCCGGAGCGCCCAGCATCTGGCGATTGTAACCGATACGCTTGAACCAGTAGTGCAATCCGAGCAGGTCGGTAAAGCCCATACCGCCGTGAACCTCGGTGGCGGTCCTGGCGACGAATTTGCCCACCTCCGCCAGGTGCGCCTTGGTGTGGCAGGCGGTCAGGTGGGCTTCGTCCGGCAGGTGATCCAGTGCATGGGCCGCGTACCAGACCATGGCCCGGCACGGCTCGATTTCCGCCGCCATCTCCGCACACATGTGTTTCACCGCCTGGAACGAGCCGATTGGCCGGTTGAACTGCTTACGCTCGTGGGCGTAGGCCACCGCCTGGTCGAGCATGCTCTGGGCGGCGCCCAGGGTATCGGCGGCCAGCATCACGCGGCTGATATCCAGTACGGCGGACAGCAGGGCGGGGTCGTCGCTGATGGGTTCGGCTGCGACCCCGTCGAGCTCGAGTTCGCCGGTGGGCCGGGTTCTGTCGATGGTGGTCAGATGGCGGCTGCCGAGGCCCGCTAGGTCGGCGGGCAGCAGATACAGGCGCCGCTCCCGGTCCGCCAGCAGGTAGTGGTCGGCGGGATGGTCGGTGACGAACAGGCACTTGCCGTACAGGCGGCCGGCTTCGGCTCGAACGCCGGCATCGGCTCGCGCGCCTACGGCCTCGCCCAGCGCCAGCCCCACCCGCGCCTGGCCGGCGGCGATGGCGGCGAGCAGGTCGTCGTGGCCGCCGGCCCGGGCCAGCGCCAGCGGCGCCGCCACGGCCGTGCCGAGAAACGGAGCTGGTGCGGCGTAGTAGCCCAGGGCTTCCGCCACCAGGGCCGTTTCCAGAGCCGACAGACCCACGCCGCCGGCAGCTTCCGGAACCAGCAGGCCGGTGATACCGAGGCCGGTCAGGCCCTCGTGAATGTCCGCGTCGTCGCCGTCTTCGGCAAAGCGCCGGACCCGGTCCAGCGGTACCTGATCCGCCAGGAAGCGCCTGACGCTGTCCTGCAGCAGGACCTGTTCCTGTGACAAACCGAAATCCATGGCCGGCTACCCCCGCTGTACCTTGGGCTCCCGCGGCATGCCGAGGCCGCGTTCGCTGATGATGTTCTTCTGAATCTGTGACGTACCGCCGCCGATGATCAGACCGAGGAAATACATGTACTGGGTCTGCCAGGTGCCGTTGTCGCGCAGGTAGGGGTTGTCGCCGTAGGCCAGGCCCAGTTCGCCCATGACGTCGACGGCCAGGCCCTCCAGGTCGTGGCGCAGCTCGGTACCCTGCAGCTTGACGATCATGCGCGCCAGGGTCGCGTTACCGCCGTTGACCCGGGCCGAAAGAATGCGCAGGTCGTTGCAGCGCATGGCCATGACCCGCCCCTGCAGCTTCATCAGCCGATCACGGTAGGCCGCGTGTTCCATGAGGGGTACGCCGTCGATGGTCTCGCGGCGCATAAGATCCATGAGGGCGTTCAGGCGCGCCAGGGTGGCATCGGGGTTGCCCAGGGAATCGCGCTCGTGGCCGAGAATGGCATTGGCCACCTGCCAGCCCTGGCCGCGTTCGCCGACGATCTGATGCAGCGGCACCCGCACGTCGGTGAAGAACACTTCGTTGAAGTTTGCGGCCCCGGTCATGTCCACCAGCGGGCGCACCTCGATGCCGGGGGTATCCATGCGCAGCAGCAGGAAGGAGATGCCCTGGTGCTTGGGGGCATCCGGTTCCGTGCGCACCAGGCAGAACATCCAGTCGGCCAGCTGGGCCGTACTGGTCCAGATCTTCTGGCCGTTCACCACCCAGTGGTCTTTTTCCGCCACCGCGCTGGTAGTGAGACTCGCCAGATCGCTGCCGGCGCCGGGCTCGGAGTAACCCTGGCACCAGACCAGTTCGCCGCGCAGAGTGGGGCCGATGAATTCGCGCTTCTGCTCCTCGGTGCCCATCTCCAGCAGGGTGGGGACCAGCATGGAGATGCCCTGGCCGCCGAGCCCCTGGCTGACCTGGGCGCGGGCGAATTCCTCGGCGATGATGCGCGATTCCAGGATATCCGGCGCGGCCCCGTAGCCGCCGTATTCCCGGGGAATGGTGCGGGCCGCATAGCCGTGCTCGATGAGCTGGCGCTGCCAGGCCAGGGCCGCTTCCGAGCGCAAACCGGCACCCCGTGGGGCCTCGTCGCCGTGGCGCTCGAGAAATTCCCGGACTTGCCGGCGGAAGGCCTCGTAGTGCGGCCCGTAGGACAGATCCATGCGTATCTCCGTGGCTGGAAGGCGATCGAGACTACCGGGTTTCTCTGCAGCCGGGCAACTGCCCGCGCCGGTTCAGGCGAGCCGGGACAGGTGCTCGCGGCGCACCAGATATTTGAGACTGACGCCGCGCGCGTAGCGTTCCACCTCTGCCACGATGTAGTCGCTCAGGCGCTCGGTTTCCCGCCCCAGGGACCCGGCGATGTGGGGCGTCAGGAAGACATTGGGCAGCTGATACAGGGGCGAACCCGGCGGCAGCACCTCCGGTTCCGTGGTGTCTAGCACGGCATACAGGCGTCCGCGGGTGAGTTCCGCTTCCAGGGCATCGGGCTCCACCAGAGCCCCGCGGGCGGTATTGATCAACGTCGCACCGTCGGCCATCAACGACAGTTCCCGGGCGCCGATCATATGGCGGGTCTCCGGCAGCAGCGGCGCGTGCAGCGACACCACGTCGGAACGCGCCAGCAGCTCCGACAGGGTAACCTTGGCGACCCGCAGATCCCGGGCCGCCAGCGGCGGGACATAAGGGTCGTAGAGCAGCACCTCGAAATCGAAGGCGCGCAGGTGCTTGATCACCAGCCGGCCCACCTGGGAGGCGCCGACGATGCCGATGGTCTTGCGGTAATTGCCCACGTTGGGGGCCTCGCGGGTCCAGGGCGCGCGATTCTCTCTGGCCTGCACATAGGCGCGCTGGAGTTGCACCACGCGCTTGTTGGCAAACAGGATGGCGGCCAGGGTGTATTCGGCCACGGGCACGGCGTTGGCCGCCACCGCGTTGGTCACCAGAATGCCGCGGCGCCACACCGCATCGTCGAGAAAGCCCTTCACGCTGCCGGCCAGATGGGCGATGAGGCGCAGTTTGGGCATGCGTTCCACCACCTCCGGGGTGATGGGCGGGCACCCCCAGCTGGTGATGAGCACGTCGGTGCGGCCCAGGTCCACGCCGAACGCATCGAAGCTGCGCAGCGGCTCGCGGCCGATGAGATCCACGGCGCGTTCCAGGCGTTCCAGATGATCGTCACGGATGAGCTCGTCGCGCACCACCGGGTGCATGACGAGCGCGGTACGCAGCATTTTGGCCATGACCGACAGAATACCCCATAATTCACCAGCCGCCCCGGCGGGGCGGCCCCTGCAACCGCTGCACAGGAGCCTCCATGAACGACCGTGAAGCCTCGGCCATGCTGCAGACCATGGCGCGCATGCAGGAGGCCCACAACCAGCAGGTGCATCCCGACTGGCGTGTGCAGCAGTATCCATACTATCGCGCCGTGTGGGTGGAATGTGCAGAGCTGCTCGATCACTTCGGCTGGAAGTGGTGGAAACATCAGCAGCCGGATGCCGGCCAGGTGAAGCTGGAGCTGGTGGATATCTGGCATTTCGGCCTGAGCGATCTCATGCGTGCTGAGGCCTTGAGCGACACGGTGGCGGCCGACCTGGCCGCTGTCAGCGATCGCGCGCAGCCGGACGACGAGCGCTTCCGCCTGGCGGTTGAGGCTCTGGCTCAGCAGACCCTGAGCGATCGGCTGTTCGCCATGGCACCGTTTCTCGCCGTGCTCGAGAGCCTGCCCCTGCCGCTGCCGGAGCTGTTCCGTCTGTACGTGGGCAAAAACGTGCTCAATCACTTCCGCCAGGATCATGGCTACAAGGCCGGAACCTACCGCAAGACCTGGCAGGGCCGCGAGGACAACGATCACCTGATCGAACTCCTCGACGACCTGGACGCGGCGCCGGAGGACGTGCCGGATCGTCTGTATGAGGCTCTGGCGCAGCGTTACGGCGCACATCCCTGAGCTGCACTACAACCGTCATTACATGCGTCATTACATGCGTCATTACATGCGTCATTACATGCGTCATTAAACGTTCATCAATCTGTCACGGGAGCATCATCCCGGCGCGTTTAGCATTTCCCCGGCTTTGGGCCACCACCCTTCCGCGTGGAGTGCTTGATGAGCGACGACAGTCGGCGTGAGCCCGGCAAGACCCATTACCGGTCGATCTTTCTTTCCGACATTCATCTGGGAACCAAAGGCTGTCAGGCCGACCGCCTGCTGGATTTTCTGAAGATCCATACCTGCGACCGGCTGTATCTGGTGGGCGACATCATCGACGGCTGGCGCATGAAGTCCTCGATCTACTGGCCGCAGAGCCACAGCAACGTGCTGCGCCGCTTCCTCACATTGAGCAAGCGCGGCACGCAGGTGATCTACGTCACCGGCAACCACGACGAGTTTCTGCGCCGCTATTCGGACCTGGTGATCGGCAATATCGAGCTGGTGGACGAAACGATTCACCACACGGCCGATGGCCAGCGGCTGCTGGTGGTGCACGGCGACGAGTACGACGTGGTGACCCGCTATCACCGCTGGATAGCGTTCATGGGGGATGCCGGGTACACACTGCTGCTGGCGCTGAACCGCCACCTGAATGCGCTGCGCAGCCGCTTCGGCTACGGCTACTGGTCGCTGTCCGGCTGGATCAAGCATCGGGTCAAGCGGGCGGTGAGCTTCATCAGCGAGTTCGAGGAAGCGGTCACCCACCAGTGCCGCAAGCAGGGTTACCAGGGCGTCATCTGCGGGCACATCCATCATGCGGAAATCCGCGATCTGGACGGTACCCGCTACCTGAACTGCGGCGACTGGGTAGAAAGCTGCACCGCCCTGGTGGAGGACGATCAGGGGCATATCCGCATTCTCGACTGGAGCCGCACCGTGCCCACTGCCGAGGTGATCCCGTTACCGGACGTCCAGCCCGCCCGCCGGCGTCTGCGCGCATGAAACGGCTGCTCATCGTCAGCGACGCCTGGGAGCCGCAGACCAACGGTGTGGTCACCACACTGGAGTCGGTGATCGCCCATCTGCCCGACCATGGCATGGACGTTCAGGTGATCCATCCGGGCCTGTTCGACACCGTGCCGCTGCCCGGCTACCGGGAAATCCGCGTGGTGCGCAATCCGGGTAAGCTGGCCGCCATGATGGCGTCCTGCGGCCCGGACACGGTACATATCGCCACAGAAGGGCCGCTGGGCTTGTGGGCACGCAACCTGCTGTGCCGACGCGGCATCCCGTTCACGACCTCGTTACACACCAAATTTCCTGAATATCTGCATGAGCGCCTGGCCGTGCCGGTGTCGTTCGGCTATGGCTACCTGCGCTGGTTCCACCGGCCGGCGGCGGTAGTGCTGTGCACCACGGAATCTCACCGTCAGGAACTGGCCCGCTGGGGATTCAGCAATCTGCGGGTGTGGGGCCGGGGCGTGGATACCCGGCGCTTCCGCCCGGCAGCGCGCCCGCAGCCGGTGGGGCGGCGTCTTCTGTACGTGGGCCGGGTGGCGGTGGAGAAGAACATCGAGGCCTTCCTCGAGCTGGATGTACCCGGCGACAAGCGCGTGGTGGGCGATGGCCCGGCGCGGCAGGCATTGCAGCGCCGCTACCCGGACGCGGCATGGCTGGGTTACCGGCACGGCGCCGAGCTGGTAGCCGAGTATGCGGCCGCCGACGTGCTGGTGTTCCCCTCGCGCACCGACACGTTCGGCCTGGTCATGCTCGAAGCCATGGCCTGCGGCACGCCGGTGGCCGCCTATCCGGTGACCGGCCCCCGCGATGTGGTGACGCCCGGGGTCACCGGCAGCCTGCACGACGATCTGGCCGCGGCAGTGCACCAGGCCCTGGCGGTGGATCGGCAGGGCTGCCGGGCCCATGCCGAGACCCAGGACTGGCGCCAGGTGACGGCACGGCTGGTGACCCACCTGGCGCCCATTTACCCGTCTGCGGCTGCTGCTGATCCGGGCACGCTTGCCGCCTGATCCACGGCCTGCGCCCCTGCTATGCTGGCGGCGTGACCAGCGTTGACGACAACCACGAGGACAGCGGCGGCGACGCCGGTGACCTGCAGGAGCTGACCCGGCGTCTGCAGAACTGGCGGCCGGATCAGATCGGCACCCTGATGTTCCTGCATGACCGTGACCGGGTGCTGCTCATTCGTAAGCGCCGCGGTCATGGTGCCGGCAAGATCAACGGCCCCGGCGGCAAGCCGGAGGCGGGGGAAACGCCGCTGCAATGTGTGCTGCGGGAAACCGCCGAAGAAGTGGGTGTGGCGGTGCATGATCCGTGGCTCGCGGGCGTGTTCCGCTTCCTCGACACCCGCGCAGCCGACTGGCTGGGCTATATCTATCTGGCCACCGATTTCTCCGGCGAGCCCCGCACCACCCCGGAGGCCATTCCCGGCTGGTATGCGCGCCATGCCCTGCCGTTCGAGGAAATGTGGGACGACGACCGGCTGTGGCTGCCCCGGCTACTGGCCGGGGAGCATCTGACCGGGGATTTCCTGTTCACCGGCGGCTGGCTGCTGGCCCATCGTCTGCGCCGGCTCACCCCCGCGGATGCGCTATGATGGCCGCCATGCGCATCGGCATCTCGGTTTCCTCCAACTACGACGTGGACGATCCGCGTCAGGGCGCCGCCTTCATGGTGGAACGGGCCCGCGCCGCCCGCCAGGCGGATCTGGACAGCCTGTTCGTGGGCGACCACCACGTCACCCGCAGCCCCTACTATCAGAATTCGCCCATCCTCGGCCGCATGCTGGGGGAGTGGGGCGACAAGCCGGCCGGTGCGCTGTATCTGCTGCCGCTGTGGCATCCGGTGCTGCTGGCCGAGCAGGTGGCCACCCTGGCGAGCATTGCCGAGGGTCCGTTCATCATGCAGTGCGGCCTGGGCGGCGACAAACGCCAGAGTGCGGGCATGGGCGTATCCAACAGCCGCCGTGCGGCCATGTTCGAGGCGTCTCTGGAGGCGCTGCGCGCCCTGTGGCGCGGCGAGGAAGTGACTCTGGAGCGGTTCTGGCCCGTACAGCGGGCGCGCATCTCACCGCTGCCTCCGCAGCCCGTCGATGTCTGGGTCGGCGCCCTGGCCGTGCCGGCCATCAATCGCACGGCGCGCCTGGCCGAGGGCTGGCTGGCCTCACCGGGACTCACCCGCGCCGGGGCCGCCGATGCGCTGAACGTCTACCGCCAGGCCTGTGCCGAGCACGGCCGTGAACCCGGCGCCGTGGCCATCCGCCGGGACGTGTTCGTCGGCAGAACGAGCCAGGAGGCGCGGGCGGTGGTGCAGCCCTACGTGCAGCAGGGTTATCGCGGCTTTCCCGAGGAGGCGCTGCTTACCGGGTCGGTGGCGGAAGTGGCGGACGAGCTCGCCGCTTTCCGGGAACTCGGTTATACGGACGTGATCGTGCGCAACATCAGCACGGACCAGGGCGAGGCTCTGGCCACCATCGAGCGCCTGGCAGCGGTGAAGGCCGCGCTGCAATGAGCGACGCCGACCCGCCGGCTCCCGGCGAGCCGTGGCTGGAGCGGGCGCGGCGTCTGCGGGCCATTGCCCAGACCGGGCTGTCTTACAGCCGCGATGACTACGACCTGGAACGCTTCACCGAAATCGACGCCATCGCCCGGCAGATGCTGGCGGAGATTACCGATACGCCGCCGGCACAGATCCGCGACCTGTATCTGCCTGAGCGCGGTTATCCGACACCCAAAGTGGACGTTCGCGCCGGGGTGTTCCGCGAGGGTCGGGTACTGCTGGTACAGGAGGCCGCCGACGGCCGCTGGTCGCTGCCCGGCGGCTGGGCCGACGAGCAGGAGTCACCGCGGGCCAGCGTCGAGCGGGAAGTGCTCGAGGAGTCTGGCTTCCGGGTCCGTGCGGTGAAGCTGGTGGCGCTCAAGGACCGCAATCTGCATCCCTACCGGCCGCGGCGCCTGGAGCACATCTACAAGCTGTTCTTCCTGTGCGAGCTCCACGGCGGCAGTGCCGCGGCGAGTCTCGAAACCACCGATGCCGGCTTCTTTGCGCTGGACGACTTACCCGAGCGTCTGCCGGGCGGACGCTTGCCGCCGACATCGAGCAGCTCGCCGCTCATGCCCGTGACCCGGATCTGCCGCTGACCTTCGACTACCTGTAACGCCCATTTTCGGACCGCTGAGCCAGGCTGCGGCGCGGGGCCGAGGTCGACGAGGCGCGGTAGGCCTGGGCCGCCCGGCTTCCGCAGGCGCGTCGCGGCCGCGCTTCGTCTCGCCGCTTGCGTGGATCTGCCACGCCGGCGCGACGACGCCTCGCTCAGGAACCGCGCAGTGCGCAGCGGTTCGAAAATGGGCGTTCACCAGTGGGTGTCAGCGCCCGCTGGATTCCTGTCCCTGCTCCGCCTGCCGCTGCCGGGCTGCCGCCTGGCGCTGCTGCAGCACCAGGAACTCGTCGACGTCTAGACCCCCATCGCCGTTGGCGTCGGCATGCTTGAAGCCCTGGACCAGGCGTTTTTTCAGGGAATCGGGCAGCTCACTCCAGACCAGCCTGGTGTCCATGTCCTTGTCCATGAAGCCGAACCACTGGGCGATTTCCGAGCGCCGGGAATCGTGAATGGGATTCTCGGCGGTCTCTTCTGCCCAGGCATAACTGAACGCCCCGTAGAGCATCTCGTCCCACGACTGCAGCCCCCACGGCACCGTGCGTTCCGGGTCCGGGTTGGCCGGGTTCCTGGCCGAGTTGTCATAGACCGTGCGGTGAATCAGCTTGGCGCCCGCCGGTACCTGCTTCGGTTCCACGAAGTCGTAACCGCGCTGCCAGTTGAAGTCGTAGTCCGGCACTGACAGCAACCGCTCCGTGCGGCCGTCGGGGTATTCGAGATCGAACGTGGATGCTTTGCCCCGGTAGTGCGAGTGCGGGAACAGCGTGTAGAGAATCGCGTCGCGGTGGAACTGATGGTAAGCGGCCTCCTCATGCTCCGGGTCCTTGGGTGTGATTCGGAGGGTGGGATCGAGCACGACCTGATGGCGCAGGAAGTTGTCGGGCCGTCGTTCGGCGAAGTACAGGCCCATGCGGGTGACATCCGTGGTGGCTTTGCCCGTGGGCGTGTAGTGCATCTGGAACTGATAGGCGCCGCCGGGTGCCACGTAGACTCCCGTGCCTTCCGGCATCGTGTAGGACTCGGCGCCGGGCGCGTAGCCGATGATGTAGTTCTCGAACACGCTCTCTTCTTCCCGGGCGTCGGGGTCATAGGTCTCTGATGAACCGGCGAGCACGTGGTGCACCACGGCGCGGTCGCCGGGGATGACGGTGGCGGCCTCGATCCACACGCCTTCGTCCAGCGGGTTGGGCACGGCGGGAAACTGGTAGTCCACCACGCCGCTGGCAGGGACGTCGAAGGCCGGCAGTTCGATGACCAGATCCGGTTCACCCAGGGGCCAGGCGCTGCTGATGGGTTCCACGTCCTTGAGCGGGTCGGGCCCGTCACCGCGGGGGGCGCCGGCTTCAATCCAGCGCACCAGCGTCTGTTTGTCTGCCGTGCTGATGCTGCGATCACCGCGCCATTCGCCCACGTGGGGATCGGCATGCCACGGCGGCATGCGCCGGGTCAGCAGCACCTCGCGGATCATCGGCGCGAAGCCGCGCACCATGTCGTAGCTGGTCATGGCCCAGGGGCCGATGCCGCCGGGGCTGTGACAGACCGTGCAGTTGTCCTTGAGCATGGGGGCAATGGTGTCGCTGTAGCTGATCTCGCTGTGATCTTCGTTGCGCGCCGGAAAGTTGATCAGGCAGCCCACGGCATCGCGTTGCGCCGCAGGTACGGGATTGTCGGCCAGCACGGCATCCAGGGTATCCGCCAGATAGCGTTCGGTGGCTTCCGGCTTCTGGTGCTCATAGGTGATGCGGTCGTGCATGGGGCCGCGGTACACCACCTCCCAGCTCGACGGATCGATGACGAACACCTCGGCGGTGCGGATCACCCCCAGTCCCTCGGCGACGAGTTGCGAGTCGTCCACCAGCACCGGCAGGTCGATGCCGTATTCGCTTGCCTCCGCGGCGATGGTTTCGCGGTTGTCCTGCAGATTGGCGTTGAGCATGAAAAAGCGCACGCCGTCGTCCGCGTATTCCGCCGCGACTTTCTGGTAGTCGCCGATGGCATTGCGCACGATGGGACAGCCGTTGCCCTGGATCATGATGACCACGGCTTCGGCGTCGTCGTGGTAGTACAGCTCGTGAGCTTTACCCCGCTGGTCCAGCAGAGTGAAGTTGCCCACCCGCTCGGCCCAGGCACCGGCAGAGAGAATCACGCTTGCGGCGGCGAATGCCGCCACGGTCAGGTTGCGCAGGTCGAATCGGCACATGACGTTACCTCGTTGCTTCGCTGCCAACTTTACGCTGCCTGGATCGAAACTGGAACTGGCGCGCCGGTGTCGTCAGACGGCGTCCTGCAGGCGCCGGTAGAGAATCGTGCCGCCGGCCACGGCGCCGGGAATGAGCAGAAAATTGACGATAGGGATGGCCATGGCCACGGTGGCGCAGGCGCCGTAGCCCAGGGCCGCGCCGCGGTTGCGCTGCAGCAGCGCCACGGTGTCGCGGAACGGCCGGTTGCGGTTCTCGCCCGGGTAGTCGCTGAACTGAATGGCCAGGGTCCAGGCGCCGAAGGCGAACCACAGCAGCGGCGCCACGGCATTCACCAGCGGCACGAGGGTCAGGACGAAGACCAGCAGCGCGCGCGGCAGAAAGTAGCCCATCTTGCGGACTTCCCGGCCCAGGGCGCTGACGGCCCCCGCCCACAGGCCCGGGACCTGAGCCGGGCCGCTGCCGAACTCGGCGTGTTCCACAGCCACCGACAGGTCGCCGAGAAACGGACTGGCCAGCAATACCGCCAGCAGCGCGAACAGCCAGGCACCGATGAGAATGCCCAGCAGATACAGCAGCGGCGCCAGGATCATGCTGAGAAACTCGAGCCAGCCGGGCAGTTGCCGGGTCAACCAGGCGGAAAGCTCGCCGATGTAGCCGAACGTCAGGGTCAGACCCGCAGCGATGACCACCAGACTCACCAGGGCCGGCAACCAGATGTAGCGGCCCAGGCCCGGCCGCCGTGCGGCGCGGATGCCGTCGAAGAAGATGCCGATGCCGTGGCCGACGCTCAAGCCGTGACCTCGTCCACGGCCCGGCTCAGGGTGTCCACCATCATGTCGATGTGGTCGTCGTCGATGATGAACGGCGGCCCCATGCAGACGATGTCGCGCACCTCGCCGGTACCGCCGCCGTAGAAGAATACGCCGTGTTCCAGGGCATGGCCGACGATGCGGTTGGCCACGTTGTCGGCCTCGGCATAGGGTTCCAGGGTTTGCCGGTCGCGCACCACCTCGATGGCCAGCAGCAGACCGCGGCCGCGCACCTCTGCCACGTGGGGATGCTGAGCGAAGGCGCTTTCCAGGCGGGCTTTCAGGCGCTCGCCCTGCTGTGCCGCACGCTCCACCAGCGCCTCTTCGGTGAGGATGTTCAGAACCTCCGTGGCTGCGGCACAGGCCGCCGGATGGGCGCCGAAGGTGTGGAACATGACGCCCAGACCGGCCTCTTTGAGGGCTGTGCCCACGGCTTCCGTGGCGTAAGCGCCGCCGATGGGCGCATAGCCGCCGGCCAGGCCCTTGCCCGCGACCAGAATGTCCGGCGCCATGTCCCAGTGCTGGTAGCCGAACGGCCGGCCCGTGCGGCCGAAGCCGGTCATCACTTCGTCGAGAATCAGCAGCAGACCGAATTCATCGCACAGCCGGCGGACCTCGCCCCAGTAATCCTCCGGGGGCACGATGGCGCCGCCGCTCGAGCCGGTGATGGGTTCAGCCACCAGCGCGGCGATGGTCTCGGGGCCTTCCGCTTCGATGACGGCGCGCAGTTCCTCCACGTAGAAGCGTCCCGCGTCCGGATGGTGGGACCCCAGTGGACAACGCAGCGGATAGGGCGTGGGCGCCCGCGGATAAGTCACCAGGGCATGTTCCAGGCCGCGCTTGCGCACGGGGTGGCCGGACAGCGCCGTGGTGGTGACCGTAGTGCCGTGGTAGGAGACGCTGCGCGCGATGATCTTGTGGCGCTCCGGTCGGCCGATGGCCGCCTGATACTGCAGGGCCATTTTCATGCCGGCTTCCACCGCCTCGGAGCCGCCGGAGGTGATGTGAATCCGCGTCAGCGAATCCGGCAGCCAGTCGCGGCCCAGGGTTTCCACCAGGGATTGCCTTGACGGTGTGATCCATGGCGGCACCACGTAGGTGCACTCGCGCGTCGCTTCGGCCACCCGCGCCGCAACCCGTTCGCGCCCGTGCCCCACGTTGGCGACGATGGCACCGCCTGCCGCATCGAGCACGCGCCGCCCGTCGGCGGTGTACAGGTAGACACCCTCGGTCCGGACGATGGTGGGGTTGTCGGTTCGCAGGAACGGCCAGTTGACTCGGCTCATGGGGGCTCCAAGTGTTGTGCTTTTTGTTACGGTTGCGGCTCGACATGAATCCGGCCCGCCTCATAGCCAGCCAGACGTCGGCGCAGCGGTGCCAGGATCTGTGCCGCGTCTTCGCCGAATTCGCGGTGCACGGTGTCGATCGCCTGCCGGGCCGCGGCCGCGGCCTGATCGAAACGGCCGGCGGCGGCCCAGGCGGCTGCCAGGGTGTCGAGATATTGCCAGGCGCCGCTGTACAACGCGATGGGCCGTATCAGATCTACGGCGCGGCGGCCGTCGCGCAGGCTGGATTGAGCGGTCGTGGCCAGCAGCCACGCCAGGTCGTTGCGCGCGGTGACACTGCCGGCGGCCACGGCCCGCTCATAGTAGTGCACGGAGCGCTGCAGGTTGCGCGGCACGATATCACCGTCCTGGTAGAGTCCGCCGAGAACCGCATTGGCCTCGGGGTGCTGCTGTTGCGCCGCTGCGGAGAGCCTTTCCACCATGCGCGGCGGGTTGACTCCCCGGTAGGTCAGCGCCAGCCGGTACTGGGCCTCGGCAATGCCGGCATCGGCCGCCGGGCGCAGCCAGCGGCGGGCGGCGGTCTGATCCGGCGGCGGGTCGTCGAAATCCAGATACAGGGTGCCGAGCAGCAACTGGGCATAAGGGTCGCCGCGTTCGGCGGCCGACGACAGCCAGCTCTGCAGCCGGGTGCTGGCCACCCGGTTGCGCTCCGAGAACATCGGCCCGGCGTATTCGGGTCCGGTGGGGAGGCTCAGCAGCCCCGTAGACACCATGTCCCGGTTCCACATGCCGCTGATTTCTATGCCGCTGGCGGTGCGCCGCAGGCCCGGTCCCAGCGGCTGATTCAACTCCCAGCTGCCATCGTGGAAGGAACCGTCCGGGCGGTCCTCGCGGCCCTGTCCATGGGCATTGCCGGCCTGCCAGTCGCCCACGTACAGGCTGCCGTCGGGGCGGCGTTCGCGGCCGAAGCCGTGGCGCTCATCGTCAGCCCAGGTGCCTTCGTAGACCAGCCCCGACACCTCTTCGGCCCGTCCGTAGCCGTGCCGGTCGCCCGCCCGCCACTGGCCCTCGTAGCTGGCGCCGGCGGCGGTCTCCAGCCGGCCGAAGCCGTGGGGCTGATCCCGGGCCCAGTCGCCCTCGTAGGCGGCGCCGGCGGCCGTCACGTAGCGGCCGTATCCGTGCCGCTGCCCCTGATGCCAGTGACCGTCATAGCGGCTGCCGTCGCTGCCGCGGAATGTTCCTTGGCCATGGCGGTTGCCGTGGGCCCAGCCGCCGCGGTACCTGCCATCCGCGTTGGTCAGGGTGCCTTCGCCGTGGCGTTCACCCTGGCGCCACATGCCCTGATAGCGGCTGCCGTCGGGCAGGGTTTCGGTGCCTGCGCCGTGGGGCTGACCGTCCACCCAGGCACCGTCATAGATCCGGCCGTCGGGCCAGCGGAAACGCGCCTCGCCGGTGTAGGCGAGCTGTCCGGGCAGCACCGCCACCTGCTGTCCCGTCGGCAATGTCAGGGTGCCGGCGTCGGCAGCGCCGCGGGGCGCCGGCGTCACGCCGGGCGGCAGCGCGCTACAGGCACCGACGGCGATGAGCACCGCAGCGGCAGCAAAACGTTGGCAGAAGCGTGGGATCACGGCTTCAGGCGCAGGCCCACAGGGTTGGGAGTGAGCGGCGAATGTAAAACCATCTCATGACAAAACTCAAAATGTTTGGGTACAGTGATTGATTACCGCATCGTCAGTCAGGGGAGCGACCATGGCATCCGCAGGACATTCCGTCGAAGGCATCAATGCAGAGGCGGTGACGCGCTGGCTGACTGAACGTATACCCGGCCTGGCTCCGCCGCTCGAGTTTTCCCTGATCGCCGGCGGTCACTCCAACCTGACTTATCGGTTCGTGGACAGCCGCGGTGCAGCCTACGTGCTGCGCCGGCCGCCGCTGGGGCACGTGCTGGAAAGCGCCCACGACATGGCCCGCGAGCATCGCATCGTCTCGGCCCTGGTGGACAGCGGCGTGCCGGTGGCGCCGACGTACGGACTGTGCGACGACGCGGAGGTCAATGGCGCGGCGTTCTACGTCATGGGTTTCGTCGACGGTGCGGTGCTGCACGACGCGGATGCCGCGGCGGCCCTGTCGGCAGAGCAGCGCCGCGAGCTCGGTCTGCACGTCATCGACGTGCTGGCGCGTCTGCACCGGCTCGATCCCGACCAGGTGGGGCTGGGTGATCTGGGCCGCAAAGAAGCCTATCTGGCCCGCCAGCTCAAACGCTGGAACCGGCAATGGGAAGCCAGCAAGACCCACGAGATTCCCGCCATGGAAGAGACCGCGGCGCTGCTCGAGGCGCGGATGCCGGAGCAGGTAGGCGCCGCCATCGTGCACGGCGACTATCGCCTGGGCAACATGATAGTGGGCGTGTGCAACAGCGCGCGCAACGGCGCGCGCAGCGGCGATGAAGATTGCGGCATTCTGGCGGTGCTGGATTGGGAGCTGTGCACCCTGGGCGACCCGCTGGCGGATGTGGGCTATCTGCTGAATTCCTGGAGCCAGCCGGGGGAAGCTGCCGCAGACGTGGCGCCCACCGCCGTGGGCGGCTTTCCGGATCGCGATGAAATCTGCGCGCGCTATGAGGCCGCCACCGGCCGTGATCTGTCCGGAATCAACTATTACCGGGCGTTTTCCCACTGGCGTCTGGCAGCCATCGGCCAGGGCGTCTACAAGCGTTACCTGGTAGGCGCCATGGGTGAGAATCGGGGAATGGATCTCGATGCCTACAAGCACAGCGTCCATGAACGTGCCGAGACAGCGTTGGCGTTGCTCGGCGGCTGACCCGTCAGAGGTCCAGGCTGCCGAGTTCTGTGCCGCTGCTGTCCACCGCTTCCACCCGCTCGATGCCCGACCGCGGCAGACCCACCACCAGGCAGGGATGAGTGAGCACCTGGGGCAGCACGGCGCCGGACTCCGGTGTGCGCCAGCCGAGCGATATCATAGCGGTGCCGTTGCGGCGCCGCGCCTCTTCCAGGGTAAAGCCGTAGCCCGGCGTCGGCTGGCGGCCGCGGGAAACGGCGATGAGCAGCAGATCGTCGTTGCCGGCCTCCGGTTCCGGGCGGCTCATGTCCAGCAGGGTGCTGCCGCGAATGCCCGCTACCTGGGCATAGTCCACCCGGGTCAGCCCCGCATCGATGCCCTGGCACTGATCGTAGCTGAGCACCGTGGTGGCGTTCAGGCTCTGTTCGCCGGCGCAGCCGCCGAGCAGCAGGGCCGCCAGCAGCGCCGCGGGGCGCCAGCCGCACAGGTCAGCGTTGCTCATGAACTCGCTCCGTTGTTGCATCATCGGTCTCGCCTGCCGGGGCTTTGCTTACGCGCAGGCCATCGTCCCTGAAATCCGCCGCACTGGCGCCGGCGGCCGTGGTGGTGGCCGTGGTGCGGAATTCCGAGACGAAATCCTGCTCGCTGAGCTCGGCCTGCTGGCGCGCATCGACGCTGATGATAGCCGGGCTCGACAGGCTGGGGAACGCGCCGCAGGCCTCGCCGCCGTCACAGATGAAGTTGTCGTTATCCAGGTCGGTGCCGGCGAACAGCCGGTATTCGCCGGGCGGCACGTCGCGCAGCGAGAAGGTGTATTCACCATTCACCGCGGTCACGATCTGGGCCGACAGTGACTCTTCACCCTCCGGGTCCACCAGAATCACGTAGTGCTGGCCCGCGTCGGCGTCCACGTCGGTGCTGGCTACCTCCATGAGCACGCTGATGGTACGCGTCAACACGGCCGGATCGTCTGCGTCGATGGTGATGGTGGCGCTGTACCGGTCGGGTGTCAGACCCGCCCGCTCGACGTTCACCCGGTACTGGCCCAGGCCGTCTGCAGTGGGCGTGGGCTGAGTGGCGTTCACCCATGGTTCGTCAGTGGTAACCGTGACGTTCACCGGCTCGTCGCCGAGCAGATCGACGGTGAACTCCAGCTCCCGGGTGAAGACCTGGAAGTTCAGGGTTCCGGTGGACAGGGACAGGGCCGGCCCTGCCGTGCCGTCGCCGCTGGCCAGGGCCGTCTCCACGGCCTTGCGGGCATTGATGATGCCCCAGCCGAATTCATCGTCGCGATCCAGCGGCGCCGGCCTCATCGGTCACTGCGCCGGATTCCAGCATCGCGATCGAATTCACCGGGACGCAGGCCGGGGTAGAGGGCCTTCATGAGGGCAATGACCCCGGAAACGTGCGGGGCGGCCATGGAGGTGCCCTGCAGGAAACGCAGCGCCGAACTCGATGTCCATCGTCGTGTCTGCTCACCTCGAGTACTGACGACGCCGTCGGCCGTCGATGTTGTCGACATCGGACTGAGTCCCCCCGGCGCCGCCAGGTCGATGGTGGCGCCGAAGTTGGAGTAGGGCGCCTGGGTATCGTTGATGGTGCTGGCAGCCACCGACAGCACGCCGTCGTAGGCGGCCGGATAGCTGGGCACGTCGCTGGCGCCGTTGCCGGCGCTGGCCACCACGAACACGCCGGCGGCACGCACCTCGTTCAAGGTGGCCTGTTCGGTTTCCGAATAGAAATCGCTGCCGAGACTCAGGTTGATGATGTCGGCGCGCCGCGGCGGGGTCGTCCCGGAGGTGTTGGACAGCCCGGCGGCGTAGCGCACCGCCTGCATGACGTCGAACGTGGTGCCGCCGTCGATGCCCAGTGCCCGCAACGGCATGAGCCGCGCCTCCCAGGAAACCCCGGCCACACCGATACCATTGTCGCTGTCCGCGGCTACGGTGCCGGCTACGTGGGTGCCGTGAAAGCTGCCGCTGCCGGGACCGCGGCCGTCGTCGCCCGGGTCGTCCGGGTTCGGGTCGAGGCCGTCGCCGTCGTTGGCCCGGGCTGCGTCCTGGATGAAGTCAAAGCCTACTACCTGGCCGTTGCCATCACGCAGGAATTGATTCTGCAGATCCGGATGGTCGAGCAAAACGCCGGTATCCACCACGGCCACCACCACGTCCGGGTTGCCCGGCTCGGCGCCGGTGGTCAGGTCCCAGGCCTGCTCGAGCTCGATGGCGGGGTAGTGCCACTGCAAATCGTAGAAATCGTCATTGGGCACGGCAAGCGGCTGGCGCAGCACGTTCACCTCGGCAGCGGCCACCTGGGCATCGCGGTTGGCGTCCCGGGCGGCGATCAGGGTGCGGTAACGGGCTTCGAGCGTCGGGGACATGGTGCTGCCGGGCGCCGCCTGAACCTGGCTCAGGCGCAGGTCCATGGCGCTCGCGGCGCGGTCCGCGCGCACCACGTGATGGTGCCGGCCGCCTCTGGCCCGTTCGATCCGATAGCGGTGCACGGGCTCCCGGGCACCGGCCGACATCAGCAGTTCGCCCGGCACGAACGGGTCGGTGAGACGCTTGGCGCGCCGGCGCAGGAAGGTCGGCTGGCTGTCACTGCTGATACTCAGGATGTAGTTGCTGGCGCCGCTGATGGCCAGAACGCGCACGAAGTAGCCGCCCGGCTCCTGCGGCGCGGTGACATCCTCGGTAAAGTCCTCAGTGACGTCATCCTCCGGATTCGGCGATACGGAAGCATCCACCAGATTGGGCGGCGAGGCGTCGTCGAAGAGTTCCAGATCCAGATCGGCGCTGGGGTCGCCGATGCTCAGCACGATGCGCTCGCCGCCCTCGAGCTGGACGAAGTAGTAGTCCTCGGGATCGCCGCTGGTTGTGAAGTTGCCGTCCTCGGCGCCGCTGCCGGCCACGTTGACGAAGCCGCCCAGGCGCAGCGGGTTGCTCACGGGCTGGGCTGCACCGAAGCTGTTGTTGGCCGCCGGCGTGGTGAATTCGTCGTTGACGTCGCTGTCCACGCCGCTGCCGGCGGCTACCCGGATCACCCCGGAAACCGTGGCGCCGCGCACCTGCACCGTGCGCGTGGCGGAATCGCTCTGGCCGTCGTCGTCGGTAACCGTCAGGGTCACCGTGAAGCGGCCGGTGTCCTCATAGGTGTGGCTGACCGTAGGCCCGCCAGTGGCCTGCGTGTCGTCGCCGAAGTCCCACTGGTAGCTGCTGATGGTCCCGTCCGGATCGCTGGACCCGGCGGCATTGAAGCTCACCTGCAGGGGTGCCAGGCCGTCAGAAGGCGTGGCCGTGAAACTCGCCGTGGGCGGGCGCGGGCCGGTTTGGGTCGTGCTGCCGCTGCTGCTTCCACCACCGCCGCCGCCGCAGGCGCCGAGCAGCAGTATCAGCGCAGCGCCGGCGAACCCGGTGCACAGGCGGCAATTACGCAATGTCTGTCTCATGTTCCCGGGTACTCGCGAAGGCGCCAATGAGGGCCGCTTGGCATGGACTCCGCTACTTTCTCACAGTTCCGGGGCGGCCGCTGTGAGTGGCGGCTCAGAACGACGAAAGGCGCCTCGGGGAGGCGCCTTTCGGGGCTGCTCAAGGGTGCGAGCAGGGTCGGAATAAAAAAGGCGTGTCAGAGGCTAACGCCGCTGAATGCAACTTCTGTCTTCTGGGGGAAGGACACTTGAAAGGGAGGACTGCATGAAGTTGCTGCACGCCTGAAACCTTAATGTGGGTTCATTATGTACAGTACAGACTTCGTGTCAACAGGTTTTTTCGGAATTTGTACAGGTTTTGTTCAGTTTGGCGTATTCAACAGCTGCTCGGCGTCCACCAGCGCCTCCAGGGCCAGTTCGAGCTGCGCCCGCGCCTGGGTGGTGTCGGTGTGGACGCGCTCGTACAGGGCACGCTGCTGAGCGTCGTCGTCGGGGCTTTCCGTGCAGCCCAGGCTGTACTCGGCGAAGGCGTTCAGGTTGCTGATCAGCTCCACCAGATGCCCGGGACATTCGCTGGGATCGCTGGCACTGGCGGCGATGGCGATGAGTTCCTCGTCGGTGAAACGCCGGGCCGCCGCCCGCGCGGCGCGCAGCGGCATGCCGGCCGTCGTTGCACAGGCGTGCTCGATTTCCGTCCAGCTCGTGGGCCACTGCAGGGTGGGCACACCCATTTCCTGCACCGCGTGCAGATGTCTCGGTGTGGCGAACTGGTACAGGGCCACCACCCGCGCACCGGGCTGGTAGCGGCCGATTTTCTCGACATGATCGGTCAGCAGCACCGGCAGCTGGAGCACCACCACGTCCAGGGTTTCGGTGCCCGTACGGTCCTCGAGAAAAGCGTCCAGGTTGGCCCAGCGCGCGCGGACGTCGAGCCGCGGGGGATGGCTGGCAGACTGTGCCTGACGCTGCTCGAGGACCAGCAGATTGGGGCCGATGAGCGCGCAGCGGGCGGGCTCGAGGCTGGCGTGGCGCTGGGCATTGAGGCGCTGGCACAAAGCGGTCTCATCGAGATCCACCAGGGTGCTGATGGGATGGCCCTGATCGATCAGGCGTTTGATGAGCTGCAGCCGCTCGAGCTGCTGGCCGTTGTAGAAGCGCGTTTTGCCGTCTTTGTGGGCGGGCTCCAGGCCGTAGCGCCGCTCCCAGGCACGCAGCCGCTCCACGGCGATGCCCGTGAGGTTGGCGATGGTACCTATACGGTACAGGTCGTCGACGGCGTCCAAATCGGTGCCCAGTACAGAACCCGTACAGAATTGTACAACCCTGGGCGGCCCTGTCCAGGTAAGAGGCAACAGGAAAAAGGGGAGGCGTGGCGACAGCATGTTGCCACACTGCCTTCGCGGTTGGGGAGGAAGGGGAGAGAGACACCGCGCCACGCCTGTTCCTGAGCCGGCTGCGATACTGCTGCAACCCGTCAGGAGTGGCGCATTCTACGGCTTTGCCGGCGCCCCACAAGGGTTGGCAGGGTGTTATTTTGTTACCAATTGTTGCACGGCAACATCAGCGCTGAAACACCCGCTCGGCAAGCCCGCTGCGGCGCTATTCACAGCCTGTCGCGGATTGTCGAGAATGCACGTTCCAATCAGGACATGCAGGGGTGGTGATGCGCAACAATCTGGGGCTGGTGCTGGCGAAACGGGCATTTCTCAATCCCGACCGGGAAGCCTATGTGGACAGTCACCGGGATCTGCGCCTCACCTACGCCGAGCTCAACGAACGGTGCAACCAGTTGGCCAATGCACTGCTCGACGGCGGCATCGAGCCCGGCGAGCGGGTGGGCCTGCTGCTGATGAACAGTGCCGAGTTCATGGAGGCCTATTTCGCCCTGGCCAAGGCCGGGGCCGTGGTGGTGCCGCTGAACTGGCGGCTGGTGGCCGACGAGCTGGAGTTCATTCTCAAGGACAGCGGCACCCGGCGGCTGATCTTCGGCGACGAGTTCATCGACACGGTGGCGGAACTGCACGGCCGCGGTGACCGCACCGACGTCCGCCAGTGGCTGCAGGTCGCCGGGACGGAGGAACTGGCGCATTTCGCCGAGGCCTATGAAACCTTCCGCGACCGCGGCGCACGGCTGGAACCGGAACCCGTGGGTGCCGACGAGGACATGCTCTACATCATGTACACGTCGGGAACCACCGGGCTGCCCAAAGGCGTGGTGCACACCCACAGCAGCGCGCTGTGGGCGGTCATCACCATTGCCGCTACCGTGGATTATCAGGACGGCGACCGCTATCTGGCCGCGCTGCCCATGTTTCATGTCGGTGCCCTGACCCCGCTGGCGGTCAACGTCTACCGCGGCGCCACCTCGGTGGTCATGCGCAGCTTCGATCCCACCCTGGCGTGGCAGCTCATCGAACGCGAGCGCATCACCACCGGACTGATGGTGCCGGCCATGCTCAACTTCATGCTGCAGGTGGAAGGCCGCGAGCGCTTCGACTACGCCACGGTGCGCTGGATCATGACGGGGGCTGCGCCGGTGCCGGTGGCGCTGACCCAGCGTTATGCCGACATGGGCATCGGTGTGCTGCAGGTCTACGGGCTCACCGAATCCTGCGGGCCGGCCTGCGTCATGGATTCGGCGAATGCTCTGCAACGGCCCGACTCCACCGGCAAGGCGTTCTTCCATACCGAGGTACGGGTGGTCGACGAGCAGGGCGAGCCCTGTGCGCCGGGCGAAGCCGGCGAGGTGGTGGTCCGGGGCGCGCACATCATGCGCGAGTACTGGAACCGGCCGGACGCCACGGCAGAGACGCTGAAGAACGGCTGGCTGCACACCGGCGACGTGGCCGTGATGGATGAGGCCGGCTTCGTCGCCATTCAGGACCGGATGAAAGACATGATCATCTCCGGCGGCGAGAACGTCTACCCGGCGGAGATCGAGGGTGTGCTGAGCGCCCATCCGAAGATCGTCGAAGCGGCCGTCATCGGTCGGGCCAGCGAGAAGTGGGGCGAATCGCCATTGGCCATTGTGGTCCGCAACGACGACGCTCTCAGCGAAGCGGAGGTCATGCAGTTCTGCGAAGGCAAGCTGGCGCGCTTCAAACGGCCGCATGGGGTGGTCTTTGTCGACGAGATTCCGCGCAACCCCAGCGGCAAAATCCTCAAGCGCGTGCTGCGTGAGCAGTTTCCCGACCCGGCAGGGGCATAGCTCATGGAATTGCACGAACTCAGCGCGCGGCTCGCGCCGTTCTGCGCCGACCGCTACGACGACCCCGCGTTGCGCGTGTTCGATGTGGTGAAAATGCCGGGCCACGCCGGCTTTGCCTACGGCTTCCGGGTGGAGTCGCGCGGCCGGGTGGATGCCTGGTTTCTGCGGCTGCCGCCGCCCAACGTCAAGTGGCGCGGCACCGCCGACGTGCTGCGTCAGGTGGCGGTGCTGAACGCCCTGGACGGCACCGACGTGCCCCATTGCTCGGTGCAGTGGTCGGGTGACGATCTGCAGTGGTTCGGCTGCCCCTACTTCGTGGTGCCGTGGCTCGAGGGTGACGTGCTGCGGCTGGGCGAGAACGAATGGGGCAGCCGGCTCAGCGATGCACAGCTTCATGAGCTGGGCCGCCAGGCCATGACGGCGCTGGCCGGGGTGCATCGCGTCGATCCGGCCGCCGCCAGTTACCTGGGCGAGCCGGTACCATTCGAAGAAGACGTGACCCGCTGGGACCGGTTCTACGAGCGTGCCGCCGATCCCGAACGGCTGCGCGATGCGCCGGCCGTGCGGCGCAAGTTGCTGGACAAGCTGCCGGGCGACGCGCCGGTGGGCATCTTCCATGGCGATTTTCAGACCGCCAATCTGTTCTGTTCCAGCGACGGCAACCTGAAAGCCGTCATCGACTGGGAACTGACGGGTATCGGTGCCACGTTGAACGACGTGGGCTGGATCGTGACGTTCAGCGATTCACAGGCCTGGCCGCGCGGCGATGGTGAGCGGGCCATGTTCCTCGACCCGGATACCCTGGTGTCGCTGTACGCCGACGCCTGGGGCGCGCCGCTGCCGGATCTGAACTGGTTTCGTGCGCTGGCCGCCTACAAATTCGCCATCATCACCGGTTTCAACCTGAACCTGCACCGCCGCGGTAAACGTCACGACCCGGTGTGGGAGACCACCAGGCTGGCCATGACGCCGTTGATGAACCGGGCCAGCGAACTGCTCGGCTGAATCTTGACGGCGCCTGCCGGAAAAAACGGATACGGCATCACAGCGCCGGCTGCCGATGGTGTCATTGGCGCAGCAATGTGGATACTATCGTCCGGCAAACCCGCCGTTCGGAAGCACGCATTATGTCAATGTTCGATAAGCGCAAGGACAACGAAACGTCCTCCGATACTCCCTCGTTCGGCGCCGCCGCCGAGGACCGTCCGCGGACGCCCGACAGCAACACCAGAGGAACCGCCATGATCGGCAAGACCATCACGATTAAAGGTGACATCACCGGCGAGGAGAACCTCGTGATCGAGGGCAAGGTGGACGGCACGATCCATCTCAAGAGCAACGACCTCACCGTGGGCCAGAGCGGCAAGGTCAACGCCAATCTCACCGCCAATGTGGTGCGCATCGATGGCGAAGTGAAAGGCGACATCGTCGGCGTAGAAAAGGTCGTGATTACCAAGACCGGCAAGGTTCAGGGCAACATCGTCGGGCCGCGGGTCACTCTGGAGGATGGCGCCAAGTTCAAGGGCAGCATCGATATGGACCCGAGCGGTGCCGAGCAGCGCTCTGCGTCCGGCGCAGCGCAGCCTCAGGCGGTATCCGGCAGCAAACCCACCGCGGTCGAGGACAAGCCCGGCGGAGCCACCGGTAAAGCGTGAATCTGTGAAGGACGGGCTGCCTGAGCGCAACCCGGGAGCATGACATGAAGTCGACGCGCGACGGCGCCGCCAAGGCGCCGCCCGCCGGGCTGGGTGCGGCCGGCGATGAAATCCGCCAGACCCTGTTGCTGCCCCTCCTGCTCGAACGTTTCGACCCGGAGCAGCCGCTGACCGTGCTCGATGCGGGCTTCGGTGTGCCGGAGACCGTGACGTTCTTTTCCGGTTTCCGCTGCCGGCTGCACTTCGCCGGTCTGTACGACAACGCGGCACTCGACGCTCTGAGCGCGGATGCCGATGCCGATGACGAAGCATCGGCTGAAGAGCGTCTCGAGACCGCGTGTGCCCGCATGCTCGCGGTGAAGCCGCAGACACGCTTTGACATCTGCCTGCTGTGGGACTTTCTCAATTATCTGCCCGTGCCGGCCCTGCAGGCCTTCAGCAACGTACTGCGCGCCCATCTGCACCGCGACACCATGGGCCATGGTTTCGGCGCCTTCAAAGCCAATGCGCCGGCCATGTCGGGCGCTGCGCCGGAACGGGCGCTGCAATACGGTGTCCTGGACGAGCAACGTCTGATGGTGCGGCCCCGCCCGGAATTTTCTGCGCCGCCGTATTCCCACTCCCGGGCCACCCTGGCGGCGTCGTTCAACTGCTTCGAAATCGCCCGCGGCACGCTGCTGCGCGAGGGCACCATGGAACTGCTGCTGCGGGCGCGCTGACCGTGAGCCGCGCCAGGATGTTCCCATCATGATGGAAACGGCGGTGGTGGCCTTCACCACCTTCTTCGCTACCATCGGTCCGCTGGACGTGGGGCCGGTCTTCGCCGCCATGACGCCGTCGGCAGCGCCGAAGATGCGCCGGCGCATGGCCGTGCGCGGCACCCTGATCGCCACCGGCATCCTGGTGACCTTTGCCCTGGCCGGCGAGGTGCTGCTGGGCAGTCTGGGCATATCTCTGGCCGCACTGCGGGTGGCCGGCGGCATTCTTCTCCTGCTCATCGCCATCGACATGGTGTTCGCACGGCCCTCCGGCGGCACCTCCACCACCGAGGAGGAGTTGCGCGAGGGCTCGGGCAAGGCTGACGTCACGGTGTTTCCCCTGGCCACGCCGCTGATCGCCGGCCCGGGCGCCATGGGTGCGGCGATTCTGCTCATGGCCGGTGCGGAAGGTGATCTCGTGCATCAGGGCATCGTGCTGCTGATGCTGCTGGCCGTGCTGGTCATCACCTTGATCTCGCTGCTGGCTGCCAGCCAGTTGCAACGCTACCTGGGTGTCACCGGCCTGCACGTGATCAGCCGCGTGTTCGGCGTGCTGCTGGCCGCGCTGGCGGTGCAGTTCATGATCGACGGCATTGCCCAGAGCGGGCTGCTGGTAGCGGGCGCGCCGGTCGGCTGACGTTCTACAGAAACGGCTGCACGCCCACCAGCACACGGACCGCGAGGTACGGGTAGGTTTCCAGAAAGTTGTTCTGCGCGCGCATCAGGCGCCCGGCCATGCCGGTCGGGCGCAGGTCCTCGTCCCGCGGCCCCACCGTATAGCGATTGCCCACCTGAGCTTTGAAGGTGAAAGAGGCTGCTGACAGATGTATCAGCCCGAGCACCGTGGCAGCGAGGAGGATGAGGATTTCCAGACTCATAGGCGCCTCCGGCTATGACAGACGATCGAACCTAACCTCCCGGGCGGGATTACAGCAGGCCCCGCAGCCGCTCGAAGCCGACCAGGCCCCAGGTGATCCAGACCAGCGCGAGGCTCAGCGCGACGGCGGCGGAGCCCATGTCCTTGGCCCGCCCGGCCAGCTCGTCCACCTCTTCGCCGGTGCGGTCCACGGCCGCTTCCACGGCGGAGTTAAGCAGTTCGGTGATCAGCACCAGCACGCACACGGCGATGAGCAGAGCGGTCTGGACCAGGGTCTCGCCGAGCAGGAAGGCAAAGGGCAGCAGCATCAGACCGATGGTGCATTCCTGGCGAAATGCCGATTCGTTGCGCCACGCCGAACGAAAGCCCTGCACCGAGTACTCGGTGGCTTTGATCACGCGCTTGAATCCTGTGTATCCGGGTTTGGGCATGTTCGATCAGTCGTCGGGGCAGGGGCCGTGCTCCACCTGGATGGTGGAGTGGTCGATGCCGAAGTCCTCGATGAGTATGCGCTTGATGTGGGCCGTCACGCCGCCGAGGTCGATGTTTTCTTCCACGGTGGCGTGCAGGGTGACAAGCGGCCGTTCCGCGGTGAGAGACCAGGCATGCAGGTGATGTACCTCCAGCACCCCCGGCACGCGGTCGGTGAGGGTATTGCGGATGTCGTGCAGGTCGATGTGCTGCGGCACGCCTTCCAGCAGAATGTGTGAGGACTCACTGACCAGCCGCCAGGCGCCCCGGGTGAGGATTACCACGATGACCAGCGCCAGCAGCGGGTCGGCATACAGCCAGCCGGTTAAGTAGACCGTCAGCGCTGCGGCGATGGCGGCAACCGAGCCCAGCATGTCGCCGAGCACATGCAGGGCGGCGCTGCGCACGGCGGCGTTGTCGTGGCCGTGGTGCAGCCAGCGGAATGCGACGATATTGACCAGCAGCCCGACGACGGCCACCGACAGGGCGGGAATGGGCAGCATTTCCTGGGGTCGCTGCAGGCGCTCCCAGGCTTCCAGCACGATCCAGATGATCAACGCGAACAAGGTCAGGCCGTTGATGAACGTGGCCAGCACCTGGTAGCGGTGATAGCCGAACGACAGGTTGTGATCGTGGCCGCGCCGCGACAGGCGCAACGCGTACCAGGAGAAGCCCAGAGCCGAGGCGTCCAGGAACATGTGCCCGGCGTCAGCGAGCAGGGTCAGGGAATTGGCCAGCAGACCGCCCACCACCTCCACCACCATGAAACCGGCGATGAGTAGGAAGGCACGCCGCACCAGGCGTTCGTGCTGGCTCGGGTCCGTATGACCGTGTTCGTGATTGTGAGCGTGTACCATGCTGCCGTTTCGCTAGCGCGCGGCGCCGACCATGCCAAACGGTTCCGGTAAAGGCCAGCGATTCCGGCATGCGGGCATGAATTCCGGATACGGCGGCGGATCGATTCGGGCGTAGTTGCCGAGTTCGCCCTGCAGGTACAGGCGGTCGTCGAATTCGGCGAATACCACCGACACGGCGGGGTCTGCGGGTCGCCTGAAGCGGCGCTGACCAAGGGGGAGGAGAGTGCCCCGCGTCTGAGTACCCTGGTAGACCAGTTGGCCGTCCGCGACGCTCAGCTTTATCGTGCCTGCCCGTCCGGACTGCCAGCGCTCCACGCCGAAGCGAACCGATGCGGGATAGTACTCACCTGCCAGGCTGTGCAACGCGTCGTCGTCGACGGCCGCCTCTGGTGGCGGCCGCGGCGTCTGCAGGTCCGCCGTGAGTGTTGCTTCGATACGCCGCTGCATGCGCCGCAGCAGGCCCGGGTCGTCGACGTTGATGCCCACCAGATAGCCGCGGCCTGCTTCGCGCAGTACGCCGAAGCGCGAGCGATAGCCGTCGGCGTCGCCGCCATGACCGTGCCAAAGATGGCCGTCGCGAACCCAGCCATAGATACCGGCGCCGTAACCGATCTCCAGCCCCGCCTCGCCGCCGAGGGTGGCTTCGATACGGTACATGCGGTTCACCGAGGCCGCTGCGACGGCTTGCCGGCCGTTTACGCGGCCATGATTCAACAACGCCTCCAGCAGGCGGACCATCGCTGCCGGAGCCGCATTGAGAGCACCGAACGCACGGAACGTCATGTGCCAATAGGGAATCGCCGTGCGGCCGTCAGCCTTGAACCCGCCAGGCAGGCCCTCCACTGGCTGGAAACTGGCGCCCTCCATGCCGAGCGGTGCGAATACCAGGGTCTCGGCCGCCTGGTCGAAAGTCCGGCCGGTGAGCTCTGCCACCACAGCGGCGGTAATGCCGGGGATTACGTTGCTGTAGCTGTGCTGCAGCCCCGGCGGCCACAGCAGCCGGCGCTGGCCTGCATAACGGTCCAGGGCCGCGGCCAGCGGCAGCGGCTCGTTGTCGTTGAACTCTTCCGCTTTCAAGTCCGGCAGGCCGGCGCTGAGCTCCAGCAGGTGATCGAGGCGCACCGGCTGCTCCGGTGCCCAGGGGTTACGGTAGGGGGGCTCGTGCAGAATTTCCGCTACCGGCGTATCCGGTGCGGCGCTGTGATGCCGCATGGCTTCCAGCAGCATCAGCGCCGTGACGGTTTTGCTGATGGAGCCCCAGCGAAAGGTTGTGTGCGGGTCCATGGCGCTTGTCGACCCCTGCTGCCGCTGGAAGCCGGTCATCCGCACCAGTACCGGGCGGCCTTCGTCCAGGATGGCAAGCACCAGCACGGGCACGCCGTTGGCCTGCTGCATGGCTATCAACTCCTGGTGCAGTTTCTGCCAGGCAGACGCCGCATCACTCCCCGGTGTGGCGCAGGCGGGCTGAATCAGGCCCATGGCCAATGCCGTCAGGATTGCGCCGGCCAGATTCCCCATCAGGGAAACTGTGCCGGATCGCGGAACGCCACATGCAGGCGCCGCGAGCGGAACCGCCAGCCCTCGCTGGTCCGCGCGAAACGGTCTTCATAGTGGCCGACGGCGGCCGGCCCGGCCAACGGTACGGCCCCGGGCCGCAGACTGTCGTCTCCCCGGTGGCGGTAGAGGGTTAGGTAGGCGATGCCGCGTGCCGCATCGGTGGATAACACATCGACGAACACATTGCTGATGACATGGCGGGTGCGCAGCCGGTCGTCGCGGCCGGCGAGTGAGGCGCGGATGGCGTCGAGGCCTTCGAGCGGCTGGCCCGTGTCGAGTACCGCATCGTCGGTGAACAGCTCGAGGAAGGCGTCGTAGTCACGGAAGTCGATAGCCCGGGCGTAGCTGATGGACAGCGCCGAGCAGGCCCGTTCGATGTGCTCTATGTCGGTGTCTTGCATTGGGGTATGGTTGCGGATTGCACAATTTTTCACAACTGACGGGGGTTTCATGGAGCGCATGTCGCTGGAGTTCGACGGCAAAGTTGCCGTGCTCAAGTTCAATCATCCCGAGGTCATGAATGCCGTGGGTTCACGCATGCTGGCGGATTTTACGGAAGCCGTGTACCAGGTTAAGGACCCGGCTAACGGTGCCCGCTGCCTGCTGCTGACCGGTGAAGGCCGCGGCTTCTGCGCCGGTGCGAATCTGCAGGACGAAGACCGGGCCCAGCGGCGCGGCGGCGCCGGTGACGGGCTGCGCAGCGGTTACCATCCGCTCCTGTTCATGTTGCGCGATCTGGACATGCCCATGGTCACCGCGGTGAATGGCGCCGCTGCCGGGGTGGGTATGAGCTTCGCCATTCTCGGCGATATCGTCTGTGCCTCGAAAAATGCTTTCTTTCTGCAGGCGTTTGCCCGTATCGGCCTCATTCCGGATGGCGGCTCGACATTCATGCTGCCGCGGCTGGTGGGCTGGGGGCGTGCCATGGAGCTGTCCATGCTGGCGGAACGTCTGTCGGCGGAGCAGGCCCATGACTGGGGACTGGTGAATCGCCTGTACGACGATTCGGCGTCGCTCATGGCGGGGGCCATGGATATTGCCCGGCGCCTGGCCGATGGGCCGCGTTCTCTGGCGCTGATCCGTAAGGCGTACTGGAGCACCTGGCAGAACTCGTTCGAGCAGCAGGTCGATCTGGAAGCGCAACTGCAGAATCAGGCCGGTGCCAGCAGAGATTTCGCCGAGGGCGTGAAAGCGTTTCTGGAGAAACGGGACGCGAAATTCAGCGGGGAATAGCCTGAAGGTAGGAGCGATCTCCAGATCGCGATGTCTTGGGGGTCGCGATCTGGAGATCGCTCCTACCTAGGGGGAACACCCTCAATCCCCGGCCAGCGCTTCCAGGTGCGCGCTCACCGATGCCGCCAGCGCATCCAGGTCGTAGCCGCCTTCCAGGGTCGACACGATCCGGCCCCCGGCGTGCCGGTTGGCGGCGTCGACGATCAGCCGGGTCACCCAGCGGTAGTCTTCTTCGTCCAGGTTCAAGGCGGCAAGCGGGTCCCGGCGGTGGGCGTCGAAGCCCGCCGAGACCAGCACCAGTTGCGGTTGGTGGGCGTCGATGGCGGGTAACCAGTCCCGTTCGATGGCGGTACGGAACGCCTCGCTGCCGCTGCCGGCGGGCAGCGGTGAGTTGACGATGTTGGGCCGCTGAATGTCCGTGTAGCGGTGCGGATAAAAGGGATGCTGAAAGCTCGAGCACACCAGCACGGCCGGCGTGTCCTTGAAGATGTCCACGGTGCCGTTGCCGTGATGCACGTCGAAATCGAGGATAGCGACCCGCTCCACGTCCGGGTGGGCCAGGGCCGCGGCGGCGCCCACGGCGACGTTGTTGTAGAAGCAGAATCCCATGGCCTGGCCGGCTTCGGCATGATGGCCCGGCGGGCGCACGGCGCAGAATGCACGGTTGTCCTCGTCGGCCAGCACGGCGTTCACGGCGTCGACCACGGCGCCGGCTGCCAGGGCGGCCGCCGCCAGGGTGTCGGGGCACATGAAGGTATCCGGGTCTACCGGTGTCAGCCCCTGCTGCGGTACCTGGTCGGCAATGGCGCGCAGGTAGGCGGCGTCGTGAACCCGGGCCAGAGCCTTGGCGTTCACCGCCTGCGGTTCCCGCACGGTCAGCGACTGGAGCAGGGTGTTCGATTCCAGATGCCTGAGGACGGCGCGCAGGCGGTCCGGCGACTCGGGATGGCGCGGCTGCATCTCGTGGTCCAGGCAGCGTTTGTGGGTATAGAGCAGCATCAACCCTTGTGATTGCCCGCCGGGCGCCGGTGTTCCTCGTTCAACAGGGCGCGGAACTGCGCCAGAGACACCGGCGGGGAAAACAGATAGCCCTGCACGTCGGTGCAGCCGAAGCGTTCCAGCAGGGTGAGCTGCTCGGCACGCTCCACGCCCACGGCCACCACCCGCAGTTCGAAGCGCTGGCCGAGCTGGCAGATCTGTGCCACCAGCTCGCGGGCTTCCCGGTCTTCGTCCAGGCGGCTGATCAGGGCCCGGTCGATCTTCAGCGTATCCGCCGGGCAGCGCAGCAGCTTGGCGGTATCGATGAGTGAACTGCCCAGATTGTCCATTGCGAAGCGCACCCCCCAGTCGCGCAGCTGATAGAGCTGAGTCCGGTAATCGTCCACCAGGGTGAGCATGGCGTCCTGGGACAGCTCCAGCTCCAGCATGGCCGGATCGAACCAGCTTTCCGTGCGGTAGCGGCCGATGCGTTCGACGATGGCGGCTTTGTGAAACTGCTGCGGCGACACGTTGATGCCGAGGATTACGGGGTCGAGCAGGTGCTCGAGCCAGTTGGCGGCTTCCCGGCAGGCGCGGTCCAGCACCCAGTCGCCGATGCGCGCCATGTGACCGCGCTGCTCGGCCATGGGAATGAAGCGGTTGGGTGCCAGCTCGCCTACTTCCATGCCCTGCCAGCGCAGCAGTGTCTCGGCGCCGGCGATGCGCCCACCGTCCACGGCCACCTGGGGCTGCAGCACCAGGGAAAACTCCTCCCGCTCCAGGGCCTGGGGCAGGCGGTTGGAGACACTGGCGTTGTCGGCACCAGCACAGCGGTCGCCGCCGTTTTCCAGGGCCGCGCGCATGGCGCGCCAGGCCCGGGCCCACAGGCGGTCCGGCGCGGCGTACATGGCGTCGAAGGCGTGACCCACGCTCACGGTCAGGTGCAGTTCGCCGCCGCGAAAGAACAAAGGCGCCCGGACGCGGGCCACCACGGCCTGTGCGGCGCGGCTGAGCTGATCTTCGGCAATTTCCGGCAGGGCCACCACGAAGCAGGCGGCATCGAAGAAGCCGAGCACACCGTTGGCCGGCACGGCGTCGCGGATGTGCGCGCCCATGGCAGCCAGCAGGTCGGTCTTGCTCACCGGATCGAGACTGTCGTAGAGGTGTGCGGCGTGATCGATCTGCACCACCAGGAGCCCCAGCGGCCGGCCTTTGCTGCCCTGCAGGGAGCGGAACAGCTCCTCGTGGCGCGGCAGGCTGGTGATGGGCTCGGTACGCTCGAATTCCGCAAAGCGCTCGCGCAGGCGGCGGGCGTTCACGCAGGTCTTCAGGGCGTGCAGCAGATCGTCGTCGCTCTGGTCGGGGTCGACCTGGCTGTATTCCCGGGAGGCTGAAGGTCCCGCCGGCAGCTCGGTGACCAGCACGCGGATGGCGCTGTGCTCCAGGTGCTGCTCAACGTCTGCCAGATCGTCGAAAATCAGCAGATCCGGGGTGGGCGCCAGCGCCGCGATGATGCGCTCCAGACCTGTCCGGTCGCTGCACAGCCAGCAACGCCAGCCGGCGGCGGCGGCCAGCAGGCTGAGGCGCTCGCGCAGCGCAGCATCGTGGATCACACCGGATACATTCATGAGTCCATTGTAGCCCCTATTGGGATTCCAGATAGCTCGCCCGATGGTCGCTCACCAGCCGACCCACGGTCTCGAGGACCGGCCGGTAGTCGCTGTCCGGCAGCCGCTCGCCGTTCACGCTGTCGATGACCAGGCGCCGCTGCCTGGCCAGCAGAAAACCCAGCAACGCTGCCGTCGTGGCACAGTCCGGGTGGTCGGGGGGCAGGTAGAAGGTCAGCCGTTTGCCCAGATTCTCCGCCACCAGCGCCAGCGCGCCGTCAGAAAAAGCCAGATAGTTGCCGATGCGCCGCTGGGGCAGCTCCGGCCAGTCCAGACCGAGTCCGCACGGTGATACCGGGTCCAGCGCATTGCACCAGAAAACGCCGGGCCGGGGCCGTTCGCTCTGCAGCACGGTGAGCGCCGACGGCGGCGCGAACTGCGGCCCGGACAGGCCGTGAAAGAAATAACCCGCGGTCACCTCGCCGCCCAGTTCCATGATGCGCAGGGCGCGGAACAGGGCCCCCCAGCGCAGCGCACCGCCTTCGCGGTTGGCGATCTCCCGGCACACCAGTCCGTAGCGGTCGAGCAGCAGGCGGGCCCGTTCCTTGGCATCTTCGAGTTCATCCAGGCGATCGCCGGCAGGGTCCTGAACCGGGCGCAGATACCACGTACCGGCCCAGGGATCGGCATAGGCCGAGCGGGCATAGCGCGGCAGCCTTGGCCGGCCGGAACGGCCCCGGCTGCGCGCCGGCACCGCGTCGCTGCCCAGCCGGAAATCCCGCGCCACACCCTGGCGCAGCGGGGTCAGGGCATCGGCCGCCACACGTCCGGCCCACACCGCGTCCCACCATTGCTCGTTGAACTCAGTCAGCGGCGCGGTCTGCCGCTCCGCGAGCTGGAGAAATCCGTAGCGGGCCTCCGGGTCGGCAAACAGGGCGCTGATGGAACCCGCTGTCTCCGCGGGGGCGTCTGCGTCGTCCAGAAGTGCCAGATCCTCCGCATATCCCAGACGGATGCGTCCCTTGCCGCTGCCCATCCAGTGCATGCCCAGCTCGCTCACGGCCTGATCGAGCTGTGCCGGCTGGTAGCCGGGCAGGCGAGCTGCCGGAAGATCGTAGAGCCACAGGGCCACCGGTGCGTCGAGGCCGCGCAGCGGCTCCAGACAGGACTCCAGGGCGGCGCTGTGGTCGTCGTCGGGCCGGCCGGGTTCGGCAGCGAAATCCTGCCAGGCCGCCACGCAGGCAGGCAGGTCCAGCACCGGCCGCGGCTCCAGTCGCGGGCGGCGACGGGCCCGCTGCAGGCGCAGCAGGGCGGCGAAGTTGTCCGGATCGCAGTAGCGGATACTGTCGTCGTCTTCCAGCAGCGGGCCGCGCACCAGAGTCTCGTCGTCATCGAGCAGAGCGTCGGGCACCGCGGGCAGCAACCCGTGGATATCGGCGGCGGTCAGGGGACCGTAGAAGGACAGCATTTCCAGGGCCAACTGTTCGGCGCCGCGCGGGTCCGCAACTTGTACTGTGTCGGCGGTCCAGTCCGCGCCGTCGAGCAATCCACTCGCACACAGCGCGTGCAGCAGTTCCCGGTGGGCGAACCAGTGACGGCCGGCTTTGTGCACGGCCACCACGTCGCCGTGATCGAGCTCTGCGGGCGCCTCCTGGGCCGGCAGCAGAATGCGTTCCTTGATCCACTCTGCCCAGTCGTCGTCGGTTTCCGGGGCATAACCCGGTGCCGTGCGTTGGCGTTTGGCCTGAAAATCCGCCACCGCCTCGGCGCTGATGCGCGGGCGCAGTTCCGCGTTGTAGACGGCGCTGGCTATCAGCTCGTCGGACAGTGCGCTGGCTTCCCGGTGTTCCGGCCGGTCGGTGGCGTACATGTGGGGCGAAATCAGATCGAAGGTCAGATTGGCGGCGAACGGGCTGGGCGATTGGCTGGTGCAGGCCGATACGGCGATGTCTCCATCCTCCAGAGCCGCAAGGCAGGTCTTGAGGGCCTCGAGGTCGAATTCATCGTTCAGGCAGCTTCGCCAGGTCTCCAGCAGCACCGGAAAGTCGCTGAAGCTGCGTACCGACCCCAGCAGTTTTTTGGCCTGCAGGCGGCTGAGCCACAGCGGCAATCGGGCATTGAACCGCTGCCGGCTGAGCAGCAGCGCGCGGCCGGCGGCTTCCCGGAAGCGGGCGCCGAATATGCCCGACCCCTCCAGCGACTGGCGCAGCAGGGCGGCGAGGTTGGCCTCGCTGACCAGCCCCAGGATCTGCTCGGCTTGCAGCGGTTCGCGGCTCTGGATTGCCAGGGCGTTGTCATCGGCACGCACGTCGGCCTCGATGCCCGCCTGACGCAGGGCGGCACCCAGGGCCAGAGCCCAGGGGCGATTCACCCGGCCGCCCCAGAAAGTGTGCAGCACCAGATGCTCCAGGCCGTCGCTGCTGCGGTAGCCGCCGGGTGCGCTGAGGACGCGCTCCGCCAGCAGATGCCCGGCATGGGGCAGTGCCGTCCCGGTGGCGTCGCGCTGCCGTTGCAGGTAGCCCACGAGCTCCCCGGCAGCGACCACATCGAAGCTGCGCCGTTTCGTCAGCTCGCGCTGCAGGGCCGTGGGGTCGGCGCCGGCGAGTGCGGCTTCCGCAGCTTGCAGAAATGTGCCGATGTGGCGTGAATAGTGGAAGCTGCGGCTCTGCGACTCCGCGCGCCAGAACGGCGGGGCGGAGCTGGGGCGGTCGGTGGGCCGGACCAGCACGTCGTTGTGGGTGATGTGGTGAATCTGCCAGTTCTGGGTGCCCAGGGAGAACACTTGACCCGTCGTGGCTTCCCAGACGAATTCCTCGTCGAGCTCACCGATCACGGCTGCGGAATCGGCGTGACGTATCTGAAAGTAGCCGCGGTCGGGGATCACACCGCCGGCGTTGTACAGCGCGAGAACGGCCGAGTGTCTGGCCTGCACGGTCTGGCGGATGCGGTCGTAGGAGAGTCGTGCCTTCAGTTCGCGGACCCGCGAGCCCTCGTAACGGCCGGCGAGCATTTCGATGACCAGATCGAACTGTGCCCGGGCCAGGGTGTGGTAAGGGCCGCTCCGGCGCAGCAGGGCATACAGCTCGTCTACCGGCCAGGTTTCGGAAGCGCTCATGGAAACGACGATCTGACACAGGACGTCCAACGGATTGTGCAGCGGTGTCAGGGGTTCGATGTCGCGGTGCTCGACGGCACCGGCTAGAGCCGCCGCCTCGACGAAGTCCTGGGCAAAGGTAGGAAACAGGGTGCCCCGGCTCGTCTCGCCGACCCGATGCCCGGCCCGGCCGATACGCTGCAGCGCGGCGGCTATGGCGGGCGGGGCCTGAATGAGCACCACCTCGTCGAGTTCGCCGATATCGATGCCCATTTCCAGGGAACTGGTGGCGACGATGGCCTTCAGTTCGCCGCGCTTCAGGCGTTGTTCCACCTCCAGGCGGATCTCCCGGGCCAGCGACCCATGGTGGGCATAGGCCAGCGGCTCGGCGAGGCCGGTATTGATGGCGTAGGTCAGGCGCTCGGCCAGGCGGCGGCTGTTGACGAAGAACAACGTAGCTCGATTGGCCGCAATGATGCCGCGAAAAGTTTCCGCCAGCGCTTCCCAGATCTTGGTTCCCGCCGCGGTCGCGTCGCGGGCAGCTTCGGGAAAGCGTATCCGCAGCGAAATGTCCTTGCCGGAACCGGCGTCCAGCACACGCATGGGACGTGCCGTGCCGTCCGCTTCACGGCCCGCCACATGGGCGGCAACAGCCTCCAGCGGGCGGACCGTGGCCGACAGGGCAATGCGCTGAAAATCGCCGGCGATGGCGGCGAGGCGTTCCAGGGCCGTGAACAGCAGCGTCCCGCGGCGGTTGTCCACCAGAGCGTGTACCTCATCGGTGATCACCGTAGCAACCTGGCTCAGGGCGTGACGGCCGCGGCTGCTGGTGAGCAGCAGCATGAGGCTTTCCGGCGTGGTGATGAGAATCTCCGGCGGGCGGCGCAGCATGCGCTGGCGCTCCACTCGCGGCGTGTCCCCCGGCGGGTTCTTGCGCTGCGGCAGATCCTGCAATGCGCCGAGTTCCCGCAGGCCGGCCAGCGGCGTCAGCAGATTGCGCTGAATGTCGTTGTTCAAGGCCTTCAGCGGCGAAACATAGAGCACCCGGGTAGCGCCCGTCTGCCAGCGGCCGGCGGCGTACTGGTTGAGCGCCCAGAAAAATGCCGTGAGGGTCTTGCCGCTGCCCGTGGGCGCGGTAACCAGCACGTGTTCCCCGGCAGCGATGACGGGCCAGGCGAGGCGCTGCACATCGGTGGGACCGTCGAAGGTGGCTTCGAACCAGCGCCGCAGGCCCGGCTCGAAACCGGCCAGTGGATCGATGGTGCTGGTTGCGGGCTGGGGCATCGGCTCGGTGAACTGGTCTCCGAAGGGTGGGAGGGATCTTCTGACTGTGGGAGCGATCTCCAGATCGCGATTAGAAAATCGCTCCCACCGGTCCAGATCGCGATTGGAAAATCGCTCCAACAGTCCCGTTAGAATATACCCCGACGCCAATCCACGCCGATAGCTTTCTCTAAGCCGCCACGGAGGTCTCATGCCGCAAATCGCCGATCTGCTTCAGCCGGGCCAGCGGATCTTCGTGGCGGGTAGCTCCAACGAGCCCGGCGGATTGCTCGAGGAGCTGCGAACCCGGGCATTACCGGAAGGCCTGCACTTCATTCAGTTTCCCCTGGCGGGCTACAACCGCCAGGACTTCACCGCCTATGAGCCCACGGCGCAGCAGACCACATTCTTCATGACCCCCCATCTCAAGGATGCTGATCCGGCTCGGCTGCACTTTCTGCCCATGCAGATGCGCCGCGTGTACGACTATCTGTCGAGTGGCGTGGACGTGGCGCTGCTGCAGGTTGCAAGGGACGCTGACGGCCGCCTGCGGCTCGGCCCCAATGTGGATTTCGCCGCTGCGGTGCTGGGTTCGCCGGCACGGGTCGCGGCCGAACTCAACACGGCCATAACCGCGCCCGCCGGTGCGCCGCTGATCGACGAATCACGCATCGATGTACTGTTGACGACGCAGCGCCCGTTGTTTGAGATGCCGTCTCCGCAGATCAACGACACGGCCCGCGCCATCGGAGCTCTGGTGGCGGCGGAGATCCGTGACGGCGATTGCATTCAAACCGGCATCGGCGGGATTCCCGCTGCCATCCTCGACCGTCTCGGCGGGAAGAACGATCTGGGTATGCACGGCGGCCTCATCGACGACGGGGGCATGGGCCTGATCCGCAACGGCAACATTTCCGGTGCGAACAAGGAAATAGACACCGGCCGGCATGTTACCGGGATGGCGCTGGGCAGCAGGACGCTGCTCGACTGGCTGGCCGAAACGCCGCAGGTGGAGCTGCGCAGTGCCGACTACACCCACGAGGCGGCAGTGATCGGCCGGTTGTCCAATTTCGTATCCGTGAATTCGGCCGTGGAGGTGGATCTCTATGGTCAGGTCAATGCGGAAATGGCCGGTGGCCGGCAGATATCCGGCACTGGCGGGTCCGTGGATTTCATGCGGGCCGCCCGCGCCTCACCGGGCGGGCGCTCCATCATCGCCATGACCGCCACTGCGCGCGGCGGCAGCGTATCCCGTATCGTGCCGAAGGCGGAGCTGGTCACGGCTCTGCGCACTGACGTCGACATGATTGTTACGGAATATGGTGTCGCCCGCCTGCGCGATGCCCCGCTGCGGGCCCGGGCGGAAGCATTGATCGACATCGCCGCACCGCAGTTTCGCGATGAGTTGCGTAGTTTTATTCCCGGGTGAGGGTTGCGCCGACGCTCGCAAATTCGTCAATTATCACTAATATTAAGGAAACGAGCGTTTGCCGCATGAGGGAGTGCTGCGGTCATGGACTACATTGGCATCGATCCGGCAGTGGGCCTGGAATGCTCACACTGCGATAACGTTACTCGATTGAAGTACAGTGATCTGCTGCGGCGCGTGCAGGACGGTGAGCAGGTACCCTGCGGCGCCTGCGAGCGCCGTATGCTGCACGACTGGACCACGGTGAGCGTGGTGCAGAACATCATCAAACGAAGAATGCGCGAAGCCCACGAGGCCAAGAATGGCCGGCGGGCGGATACTGGATAATCCCCCAGACTGTGGGAGCGATCTCCAGATCGCGATCACGAGTTCGCGCCAGATCGCGATCTGGAGATCGCTCCTACAGATGATCAAGCCTTCCCCAGGCTCACCAGAATGAACGCATATTCCTCGGCCAGTTCCTGCAGGCTTTCGAAACGCCCGGACTGACCGCGGTGGCCGGCATCCATGTTGGTCTTCAGCAGCAGCCAGTTGTCATCCGTCTTCAGCGTGCGCAGCCTGGCCACGTACTTGGCAGGTTCCCGGTAGGTCACTCGAGGGTCGTTCAGGCCCGCCGTCAGCAGCATGGGTGGATAGGCGCCTGCCTTGAGCTGATCGTAGGGCGAATACGAGCGGATGTTTTCGAACGCCGCCTGGTCTTCGATGGGGTTGCCCCACTCCGGCCACTCGATGGGCGTGAGCGGCAGCGAGGTATCCTGCATGGTGTTCAGAACATCCATGAACGGCACGTGGGCAACCACGGCTCCCCACAGCTCTGGTGCCTGATTCACGACCGCGCCCATGAGCTCACCGCCGGCACTGCCGCCGGCTATGGCGATGCGGCCGGCGCGCGTATAACGGCGCCCGATCAGATCCCGGGCCACGTCGACGAAATCGTTGAAGGTGTTGGTACGCTTGTCGAGCTTGCCATCTTCGTACCAGGCGTAACCCAGCTCGTCCCCGCCGCGGATATGGGCGATAGCGAACACGAAGCCGCGCTCCAGCAGCGATAGCCGGTTGGCCGAGAAGCCGGGCATAGTGGCCATGCCGTAGGCGCCGTAGGCGTACAGGTACAGCGGTGTGTGCTCATTGCGTTCGAGGTCTTTGCGATAGATGAGGCTTACCGGTACCCGGGCCCCGTCCCGGGCCGTGGTGGTCAGGCGCTCGGTGACATAGATGGCCGGGTCGTAGCCGCTGGGGATTAGCTGAGTTTTCCGGTGCTCCAGATGGCCGTCGGCGAAGTGATAATCGAACACCGTCTCCGGCGTGACCATGGATTGATAGTGCAGGCGCAGGGCCGTCATGTGATATTCCGGGTTGGGGCCCAGGCTGACGGTATGGGTCCGCTCAGGGAAATCCAGCAGGTAGTCGGCGCCGCTGTCTTCCATGATCCGCACCTGATCGAGGCCGTCGATGCGCTCGCCGAGCACCAGCCGCGCCTGAAAGCGCGCGAACCAGATCAGATACTGCTCGTCGGATCCGGCTACCAGGGTTTCCCAGTGTGCCTCCTGAGGGGCGGATTCCGGGGTGCGCAGCAGAGCGAAGTTCCGGTGCGCGGCATTGCTCATGACGTAGAACCAGCCTTCACCGTGGTCGACGGAGTACTCGTGGCCGGCCCGCCGCGGCGCGAACAGCACCGGCTCGGCGTCCGGTGCGTCGGCCGGCAGACAACGGATCTCGCTGGTCACGTGATCGCCCGTGCTGATCAGCAGAAATGCCTCGGACGAGGTTTTGTCGATGCCGACGAAGAACGACTCATCCTGCTCCTCGTAGATCGTGCGGTCGTCGGCTCGCGGCGTGCCCAGGCGATGCAGGCACACCCGGAACGGGCGCCACTGCTCGTTGACCACCACGTAGAGGAAGTGCTTGCTGTCCGCGGTCCAGACCGGGGCGGCCAGCGTGTCCGGAACGGGTTCGTCGAGCAGCACGTCCTGCTGCAGGTCGGTGACGTGCAGGGTAAAGCGTTCCGAACCATTGGTATCCGCGCTCCACGCCAGATAGCGGTCGTCAGGGCTCACCGACAGACCGCCGAGGACGAAGTAGTTGTGTTCTTCGGCCAGGCGCGGCTCATCGAGAATGACCTGCCAGGAGGGGTCGGACTCGGCCGGCGCCTCGTTGCTGCTGCTCACCGGTGCGCGCAGCCACAACCGATACTGCGCGCCGTGCTCGAAGCGCCATTGATACCAGTATCCACTGCGCCGGTAAGGGACACAGGAATCTTCCTGGGGCTGGCGTTCCTTGAGCTCTTCGAACAGCTCTTGCACGAGCGGCTGGTAGGGGCCTATCTGCTCGTCGAAGTAGGCGTTTTCGGCATTCAGGTAGTCGAGGATCCCGGGGTCGGAAACCTGCGGGTAGCCCGGGTCTTTCAGCCAGGCATAGGGGTCTTCGACGGTGATGCCGTGACGGGTGTAGCTGTGGGGTTTGCGGGCAGCAATGGGAGGAGAACTCATGACTATGCTCGATTGGCGGCCGAAATCCATGGCAAGGCCGCTTTCCTACGCGAATGCACCGCGAAACGCAAACCGTTACCATCCTGAGGCTCGCTATTGAGGTGCCATCGTGTGCGGACGATTCAACGTGGAATCCGACCCGCTGTCCCGGCTGCTGCTGGAACTGGTGCGGTTGCGTCATCCCGGCCCGGACAACTATAACGCTGCACCCACGGAAACCATCACTGTCCTGCGTCTCGACGATGACGGTGAGCCGGAGCTGGTGCCCATGCGCTGGTGGCTGACGCCGCACTGGGCCAAGCAGGTGGATACCCGTTACGCCATGTTCAATGCCCGCGCCGAGAGTGTCGAGCGCAGTCCGGCCTTTCGTGAGCCGTTCAAGGCACGCCGTTGCGTGGTGCCGGTGTCCGGATTCTACGAATGGGCCCGCCTGCAGGAGCCGTCATCCGACGGTAAGCGTAAGATGCCGTACTACATTCATCCCCGGGAACACGCCGGCATGTTGCTCGCGGGCATCTGGGATCGCTGGCACGACCCGGACGGTTCCGGGGACCTGGAAAGCTTCGCCGTATTGACCACCGATGCAGCGCCGGGGCTCGAGTTCATCCACAAGCGCCAGCCGGTGATGTTGCCCCTGACCGCCGCCCGCACCTGGCTCGACCCCGCTACGGCCGTGGATGAGCTGAAGCCCTTGCTGGCCCCGGCGATTCCGCAGGCGCTCGACGCGCTGCCCGTGTCCACCTACGTCAACAACGCCCGCCACAAAGACAGCCGGTGCCTGGAGGGCGTCGCAGCGCCGGTGGCGGTGGATCCGTGATGATGCTGGAAAGCGGACAGTGGCTGGGGCGCGGCAGTGTGCTGGTGGATGGCCATAGCCGTGGCGCGCCGGTGGCGTGCCACGTCAGCGTGGAACGCGACGCCGAAGGCGCCACGCTCACCGGCGACTGGCAGGCCGATGGCGAGTCCGCAACGGATTTTCAGGTGCGCCTGGCCCGCAATGATGCCGGCACCTATACGTTGACGGTCTACCTGGGGGGCGACCATCTGCAGGGCACCGCCAAACTGGACAGCCCGCCCAACCTGGGGTTGCTGTGGAACGACAGCGGCACCCTGTACGCCACATTTGCTCTATTCTCCGTGCCGCGCGGTTACGGCTTTCGCGGTTTCGTCCGGGATGCGGGCGGGAGCGGCAGCCCGGCCGGGTCCCGGGTGTTTACCTGGGAGATTGCTTTCTCGCTGAAGCAGGAAGTGCTCAGGGGCGATAATGTGGTTTCGCTGCGTCGTCGCCGCTGAAGGATTGCCCATGCCCAAGCCCGCTTTACAGATGTGGCTGTCGATCAGGTTGGCATTGCTGACGTTGTTGTTGTCGAGTGCTGCCTGGGCCGGGGCACCGGAGCCTGCCGGGCAGACCGGCCGGCCGGATGCCCGGGAACTCATCGCCGGTGCCCTGGACCTGGTGCGCGGGCAGACCTCCTACAGCGAAATGACCATGCTCATTCATCGACCCGACTGGCAGCGGGCGTCCACCCTCAAAGCCTGGACCCGGGGCCGGGAGGATGCGCTCATCCGTTTCACCGAACCGGCGCGGGATGCCGGCAATGCGACGCTGAAGAAAGACGACCGCATGTGGACCTACACGCCGAAACTGAATCGCACCATTCGTCTGCCGTACAGCCTCATGTCGCAAAGCTGGGCGGGCTCGGACTTTTCCTACAATGACCTGGCACGCAGTGACAAGCTGCTCAATCACTATGCGCTGAATCTGCAATCGGCAGAGCAGCGGGACGACGGACACCGGGTCTACACCGTGGCCGCCGTGCCCCATGACGATGCGCCGGTCGTGTGGGGAAAGGAGGTTCTGGTGCTGCGCGACGATTACGTGCTGCTGTCGCACACCTTCTTCGATCAGGATCTCGAGCCGTTGAAGCGTCTGGAAGCCCTGCAGGTGGGTGAGCTGGGCGGGCGGGAATTTGCCACCCGCATGCGCATGAGCAAGCTCGACGAACCCGGTCATTACACCGAGGTTCACTATCGGGAAGCCGAGTTCGACATCGAGCTGCCCGATGATCTGTTTACGCTGTTCGCCTTGAGGACAGGAGCCGAGCCTTGAATGATGGGCCCGGCGCGCCGCAGTCCCGGGATGCCGCCGGTCTGCCCATGCCGCTGCGTATCGCCTGGCGCAATCTGTGGCGCAACACGCGCCGTACCGCACTCACCGCCGGCGGCGTCGCCTTCGCTGTCTTTCTCGTGACCGCGGCCATGTGTCTGCAACTCGGCAGCTATCACACCATGAAGGAGACGGCCACCGGCCTGCTGGCCGGTCACCTGCAGATTCAGCACGGCGACTACCGCGACAGCCAGCGGCTGGAAGATGCGCTGCCGGCAGCCGCCGAGCTGCTGGCGGAGGTTGGCAGCATGCCAGGGATTGCGGCCGCATCTGCCCGGGTGGAGACCTTCGCCCTGGCCTCGGTGGGTGAACGCAGTTTCGGCGCCCGGATCATCGGCCTGGACGCCGCTGCCGAACGGCAGGTGGTAGATCTGCATGAGCGCATCGTCGCCGGCCGTCATATTGAGTCGGCCGAAGATGCAGTGCTCGGTACCGTGCTGGCACGCAACCTGGGTGTGGCAGTGGGCGATGAAGTCGTGCTGCTGGGCTCGGCGCGGCAGGGTGGTGTGGCCGTCCTGGTGGCGAACGTGGCGGGCCTGATCGAGTCCGGCATGGTCGAACTCGACCGCAGTCTGCTGCTGGCCGACATTACTGCGGTGCAGAATGCTTTCGACCTGACGGACCGGGCCCACCGGATCGTCCTGCGCACCACAGACCTGGAGGAGGTGGCAACCATTGCCGCGGCCGTGCGCCGGACGCTGCCGGCGCGCTGGCCGGATGCCGCGGCAGAGGACGCGGTACCGCTGCGCACGCTCACCTGGCGCGACGTACTTCCGGAGTTGAATCAGGCCATCGAAATCGATCGCCTGAGCGCCGTGCTGTTCTACTGGCTCATCATGCTTCTGGTCGCTTTCAGCGTCGTCAACACCTTCATCATGACCGTATTCGAACGGCGCCGGGAGTTCGGCATGCTGCTGGCTATCGGCATGCGGCCGGGACGGGTCATGCTGATGCTGCAATGGGAAGCGCTGTTCATGTGGGGTATCGGTACTGCGGCGGGCATGGCGCTGGCCGGTGCTCTGGTAGCCTGGCTGGCGGAGACGGGCATTTATCTCGGTGCCGACATGGAGCGCCTGGCCAGCCAGATGTACATGCCGGCCCGTCTCTATCCCGTGTTCGCGTGGGAGGCTCTACTCACGGCGCCGCTGGTCATGCTGGCCGGCACGCAGGTGGCGGCCGTGCTGCCGAGCCTGCGCATCCGCCGTATCCGGCCGGTGGACGCCCTGCGGGTGGCGGCATGACGGCGCAGCGCAGAAGCATGCCTTTGTCGCTGCTGTTTTCACTGGGTGTGCGCAATCTGTTCCGTCACCGCCGGCGCAATTTCATGCTGCTGCTGGCCATCAGCGTCGCCGTGGCCGGAGTGGTATTGACCAACAGCCTCATTCGCGGCTTTCAGGCCGACATGCGCGACGCCGCGGTGGACAACCTGACCGGTCATATCAAGGTGCTGGCGCCCGGCTATCGGGACGATCCCGGAATCGACAAGCGCTTCAACGTGGCCGAGGGCTGGCACGATTCCCTGGCCGGCGTACCGGTCGCGGGCTGGGCACCACGAATCCGCGTACCGGCCGTGCTCATGAGTGAGCGGGAGACCCGCGGCATTGAACTGGTCGGCATCGACCCGTCACGGGAGGACATTTCCTTCGTCGGCGATGTGGCGGTCAGCGGCGAACGGCTGGCCAATGCGGCCGACGGCCGCTTGCTGCTGGGCAAGGCGCTGGCGGAGCAGTTGCGCACCGATGTGGGTTACCGCCTGGTGGTCATGGCTCAGGGCGCCGACGGGCTGAACCGCGAGGCCGGTTTTCGCGTCGCCGGGCTGTTCGATGGTGACGGCACGGGGCTGGAGAAAGCCTTCGCGTTTACCGGTCTGGAGCGGTTGCAGTCGATGCTCGGCACCTCTGCGGTCACGGAAATCTCCGTGCGCCTCGAGCACGATGAGCCGCCGCTGCTGGATACGGCGGTCCGCCGATTGCGCGAGACGTATCCGGCTCAGGACGTACTGCGCTGGGACACGCTGGAGCCCCAGGCTGCAGCCATGTTCGAGTACGCCGACATGGCCATCTTCATCTGGTTTCTGATTCTCATGAGCGCGCTGGTTTTCGGCCTGGTCAACACCCTGGTCACCGCCGTCATGGAACGCACCCGGGAGCTGGGCATGTTGCGCGCGCTGGGCATGCGCCCCGGCACCGTGGTCATGCAGGTGGTCCTGGAGTCCTGCATCATCATGGCCGCCGGTGTGGCGCTGGGTCTGCTGATCGGCAGCGGGCTGGTCTGGTGGCTGCGTGACGGCATCGATCTGTCGGCCTGGTCCGACGGTGTGGAGCTGGCCGGCATGCGCAGTACCCTGGTGCCGCGCCTGCGGGCCGGCGACGTGGCGCTGGTGACCGGCATGAGCCTGCTGCTGGGGGTGCTGGCGAGCCTGTATCCCGCCTGGCGGGCGGTGAAGATCAAGCCGTTGGAGGCGATGCAGCGATGATCAGTGATGAATGATGTGGTGGTGGAGTGCCGGGCGGTCACCCGGGTCTATCAGGATGACTCGGTGCCGGTCTATGCGCTGCGCGGTGTGGATTTTCAGGTCCGGCGCGGCGAGTTCGTCAGCCTCGCCGGCCCTTCCGGCTCGGGCAAGTCTACTCTGCTGAACGTCATCGGCGGTCTCGATCGGCCGACGTCGGGCGACATCGCCGTGGACGGCGTGTGGCTTGGGACGTTTTCCGAGTCGGCTCTGGCCGATCTGCGCCTGCACAAGCTGGGTTTCGTATTCCAGGACTACAATCTCATCCCCGTTCTCTCCGCGCGGGAAAACGTCGAGTTCATTCTGCAGCTGCAGGGTGTGGCCGGCAGCGAGCGCCGGCAGCGCGCCATGACCATGCTGCAGGCTCTCGGCATCAGCGAGCTGGCCGGGCGCCGGCCCGGTGAGTTGTCCGGCGGCCAGCAGCAGCGCGTCGCCATTGCCCGTGCTCTGGTGACCGAGCCGGTGCTGCTGCTGGCCGACGAGCCCAGCGCCAATCTGGACACGGCCACCACGGAAGATCTGCTGGATCTGCTGCGGCAGCTCAACCTGGAACGGGGCGTGACCATCGTCACCGCCACCCACGACCCGCTGGTCATGAGCTATGCGCGGCGCCGCGTGCAGCTCAAGGACGGCGCCATCGCCGGCGAGACTCATGCCGAGGCGGCTGGGTGAGGAACGGCTTGGGCTTTCTCTGGGTGTGGCTTGCGCTGCTGGCTTCGGCGCCGGTCCAGTCGGTGGAGGTGGATGCCCGATTCAAGTGGTTCGGCACCCTGGGCCTGCTGCCCGACGAGGACGTACAGCGGCAGCGCTCGGGAACGCCGAGCTTCGACGACAATTTCGATCTGCGCCTCAAACTGCGCCAGCGCACCGGCAAGCTGACCTTGCTGGCGGACCACAGCACGACTTTACTGCGCAACGACGGCCTGAATTTCGCCGGGGCCGGCAATAGCCTGGATCAGACCGCGGTCAGCGATGACGGGCGGCTCATGGACCTGACCTGGAACCTGGACCGGGGTGCCAATCACCGCCTGCTGCACCGCCTGGACCGCCTGGCGCTGCAATACCGGGACGGCCCGTGGGCGGTAACCGTCGGCCGCCAGGCCGTGAGCTGGGGCAACGGTCTGGTCTTTCAGCCCATGGACCTGTTCAACCCCTTCGCGCCCACCGCGGTGGACCAGGACTACAAGATCGGCGACGACATCGTGCGCCTGGAACGTTCGCTGGACGGCGGCGGCAGCGTCCAGTTGCTGGCGGTGGCCAGACGGGACGCCGACGCAGACGTGACAGCTGCCGCCGGCAGTGTGGCCGGTAAATGGCACGGCTTTGTCGGCAGCGGCGAACTCGAGCTGATGGCCGGGCGTCACTACGAAGACCATGTCGCCGCTGCCGCCTGGCGCTTTCCCCTGGGCGGGGCCCTGCTGCGCAGTGACCTGGTGGCGACCCGGCTCGACTCGGGGACGTGGAAACTGTCGGGCATCGTCAATGTGGACTACAGCCTCCTGGCCGGGCAGCGCAACGTCTACGTGTTTGCCGAGTATTTTCACAATGCCTTCGGCGTGCGCCGCCTGCCGGATACCCTGGCTGAATATCCAGAGACTTTGATCGAACGCCTCGGACGCGGCGAATTGTTCAATCTGATGCGCGACTATGTCGCCGTGGGCGGCACCCTGGAGTGGCACCCGTTGTGGTCCCAGTCATTGACCTTGATCGGCAATCTGCACGACGGCAGCATGCTGGTGCAGACGCAGATCGGCCACGAGCCGGACGATCATCAGCGCCTCGAGTTGGGGGTCGTGCACCCGCTGGGCCACGCCGGTGACGAATTCGGCGGCGTCCCGCTGGCGACCCGGGCCGTGACGGCCGGCGGGGCTACGCGGATATACCTGCGTTGGGCTTATTATTTCTGATTCATGAGCATGGATATTCGGCAAGACGATCTGTCGGGTTCGGCGATGGCCGCGCTGCTCCAGGAACATCTGGCAGACATGGCCAGGCTGTCGCCGCCGGAAAGTACGCACGCCCTGAATCTGGACGGGCTGCGGGCCGCCGGCGTTACGGTGTGGTCTGCCTGGGACGGTGAGTCGCTGCTCGGTTGCGGGGCACTGCAGGCCCTGGATGACCGGGCTGGCGAAATCAAATCCATGCGAACGGCGCGCGGCTATCAGCGCCAGGGCGTGGCCGCGGCCCTGTTGCGCCACATCATCGCGCAAGCCCGGCAGCGCGGCTATGTGCGCGTGTATCTGGAAACCGGCTCCATGGCCGCCTTTGCCCCGGCCCGGGCACTCTATGAGCGATTTGGGTTCCGCTATTGCGGCCCGTTCGGCAAATACCGGGAGGACCCCAACAGCGTGTTCATGTGCCTGGATCTGTCCGAGCCGGGCGCGGCCGGATCGCCTTAGCGTTTCGGCACGATGGACAGTTGGCCGCGGGGTGGCGTGGGCTGGCTCCGGGCGGCGTCGGCATCGGCGTCCGGCTTACGCGTTCGTGGCTGGGGCAGCAGATCGTGGTCGATCCAGCGGCGGATGCTGCGCCACTGACGCAGTTCCGGTCCCGCTTCCGAGGCCCGCAGCTCGCACACGCCCATGCCTGACTCAGCCGCCCGGACGTAGACCTGCACGTCGCGCAGCACTGCCACCACCGGTACGCCGAGCGTATTGAGAAAGCGCATGAGCGAGTGATACATGACGGTGTTGCGTTTGACCCGATTGGCTATCACACCGAGCACGCGGGGTCCCCGCGGCACTTTGGCGTAGACCAGCAGGTCGCCGATGCAGCGTGCGGCTGCGTGAATGTCGATGTCGGAAGGCAGAACGGGCACGAGAATCTTGTCCGCCTGGCGCACGGCGTCCACCAGTTCGTGCCGCGACAGGGCCGCCGGCGTGTCGACCACGATTCGCTCGGTGTCCGGCGGCGTGCGCATGGCGAAGCTGCGGGTCACATTGGCCGGCGGCTCTTCATAGGCGGCCACGCCGTGAATGAGCGGCAGAGAGGCCGGCCGCTGGTGGAGCCAGCGCATGGTCGAACCCTGCCGGTCGCGGTCGATGAGAGCGGCCTTCTGCCCCTCGGCGGCATAGGCGGCCGCCAGATTGGTTGCGACCGTGGTCTTGCCGGACCCGCCCTTGGGGTTCACGACCACGATCCGCAGGCTCACAGCACAGCCCTCAGTCGGTTGCTGACCATGGTGGGTCTCAACCGATCTCTTCCGGCGTGGCCCCTTCCTTCACGGTGTGATCGTGGGCCTGTTTGGCTGCCATGAGTTTCGGTACATAGCGATCGAGCTCATCGAGCGACCAGACACCGCTGGATTTGTGATACTGCTTGATCACCGCCGGCTGCTGCATGATGGCGATGCCGCCGCGGCCGGTGTGGAAGATCTGCGAGGTAATACCCGAGGCCTCTTCCGTGGCGAGCCAGGCACAGATGGGCGCGATGTGTTGCGGGCCGCCCTGGGCAAGGTCGTCGTCCTCGACCTTTTCACCGCGGTTCTCGCGCAGTGGAATGGTCATCCGGGTCAGCGCTCCCGGCGAGATGGTATTGACCGTGCAGCCGTACTTGGCGAGCTCCAGCGCCAGCACCCGGGAGAAGCCGGCAATGCCGGCCTTGGCCGCCCCGTAGTTGGCCTGACCGAAGTTGCCGATCAGACCGGAGACGCTGGAGAAATTGATGATGCGGCAACCGGTGCGGTTGTTCTCGCGGATGTAGCGGGCAAACGGCCGCGAGCAGCAGTAGTGGCCCTTCAGGTGCACGGCCTGCACCGCATCCCAGTCTTCCTCTTCCATCTTGAAGATGGTCCGGTCGCGCAGGATGCCCGCATTGTTGACCAGAATGTCCATGGCGCCGAAGGCGTCGAGCGCCGTCTGCAGCAGGTTCTCGCCGCCTTTGACCTCGGCCACGGAGTCGGTGTTGGACACCGCTTCGCCGCCCATTTTCCGGATCTCCGCCACGACGTCGTCGGCGACCTTGCCGGTGCCGGTGCCGTCGGTGTTGGCCCCTAAGTCGTTGATCACCACTTTGGCCCCTTCACTGACCATCAGCATGGCGATCTCCCGGCCGATACCGCGGCCGGCACCGGTGATTACCGCAACTTTGTCATCGAGCCTTCCCATGTCGTTCCCCCTCTCAGACCGTTCTCCCCGCTGTCGCGCCCGGCATGGGTGTGAGCCGTCTCACCGGCCCCAGACTTCGGTGCGCGGCGCCTCGTCGCCCGGATACTTGCCCAGTTCCATGCGCGCGACGGTGCGTCGATGGACTTCGTCAGGACCGTCCGCCAGGCGCAACGTGCGCATGCCCGAGTACATGCGGGCCAGCGGGAAGACCTGGGAAACGCCGGCACCGCCGTGCATCTGAATGGCGTCGTCGATGACCTGCAAGGCGATATTGGGCACCGCCACCTTGATCTGTGCGATCTCGCTGCGCGCTACCTTGTTGCCCACCGTGTCCATCATCCAGGCGGCCTTCAACGTCAGCAGGCGGGCCATTTCGATGTTGATGCGGGCATCGGCGATCTTGTCGTAGTTGCCGCCGAGGTCAGCCAGCTTCTTGCCGAAGGCTTCCCGCGACTGAGAGCGCCGGCACATCAGTTCCAGCGCCCGTTCCGCCACGCCGATGGAGCGCATGCAGTGGTGAATGCGGCCCGGGCCGAGGCGGCCCTGGGCGATCTCGAAGCCGCGCCCCGAGCCGAGAATGATGTTGTCCTTGGGCACCCGGACGTCGGTGAAACGCACATGGCCGTGGCCGTGGGGCGCATCGTCGTAGCCGAACACGTGCATCATCTTGAGGACTTCGACCCCGGCGGTGTCCACCGGCACGAGAATCTGCGACTGGCGCGAATGGCGCGGCGCGTCGGGCTCGGTGATGCACATGACGATCAGGATCTTGCAACGCGGATCGCCGATGCCGGAGGTCCACCACTTTTCCCCGTTCAGCACCCACTCGTCACCGTCGAGACGTGCTTCGAGGCTGATGTTGGTGGCATCCGACGACGCGACCTGAGGCTCCGTCATGGCGAAGGCCGAGCGGATCTTGCCGTCGAGCAGGGGCTGCAGCCATTCCTCTTTCTGCTGTTCGGAGCCGTAGCGCTCGATGACTTCCATGTTGCCGGTATCGGGGGCCGCGCAGTTCATGGCTTCGGACGCCATGGGATACTTGCCGAGGACTTCGGCGATGTGGCCGTAGTCGACGTTGTTCAGCCCGGCGCCGCGTTCGCTGTCAGGCAGGAAGAAGTTCCACAGGCCGCGCTCCTTGGCCTTCTCTTTCACTTCCTCCATGACGGCGGTTTCGCACCAGCGGCCGCCTTCTTCAACCTGGCGCGCATAGACCGGCTCGTTGGGGACGATGTGATCGTCGATATAGCTCTGAATGTCGTCGATCAGCGGTTTGACGCGGTCGGAAATTCCAAGGTCCATGTGCTTCCCCCTCGAGGTTGCTGGCTGGTGTGAAAAAAGATGCGGAATACGGAAAGATTTTGATACTAATACAGACCGTCCGGGTATTGCCATCGAAGGCGGGTGGGGGAATTGGATAACTATGGAGATGCCACGGTAGAGCTCGTGGATCGGGTGTTTCAGGAGAATGCCCGCCATGCGGTGGTGCTCATGCGCCATTCGGCCCGGGAATTCGCGCCTGATCGGCATGATCTGGAAAACCCCTTGACCGCCCACGGGCGTGAGCGGGCCCGCGATCTCGGCGGCCGGCTGCCCAAAGCCCTGACCTTGCGGGGCTATGCCAGCCCGCCGGAGCGCTGCATGGAGACGGCCGCCCTCATTCTCGAAGGCCACGAGCGCGGCGGCGGAGCGGTGACCCGGCATCGTCCGCTGGAAGCGCTCGGCGTCTTCTATGCCCTCGATCAGATGAGGATGTGGAAGGCCATGAGCGCCGCCGGCGGCCTGGTGCCGTTCATCGCCGACTGGGTCGGCGGCCGCACGCCGGCAGACGTCATGATGCCGGCCGAGCTGGCGGGGCGGCTGATCCTGCAGGTGCTGGCGAGCAAACTCGAGCAGCCGGTGGCCGAAGCACAGCTCGACCTGTGTGTGTCGCACGACATGACGCTGTACCTGCTGCGCGAAGTGCTGCTCGGTGAGCCTGCCCACGGCCCGGAGGTGGGCTTTCTGGATGCCCTGGTGCTCTATCCGGATGGCGACGGTAACCTGTGGTTCGCCAGCCATCACGGCACGCCCCAGCGCGTGGATCTTTGACCGACAATGAAGGGGAGAGGGATGTTCGCGAACCTGGATGAGGCCCAGGAAAAGGGCATGGCGGTTGCCTTTCACGCTGGCCAGCGGCCTGAGGCTCTGGCGCTGGCGACGCCCTACGGCGACCGCACGTTCCGTGAGCTGAACGCCGGCGCCAATCAACTCGCCCGGCTGCTGGACCGTCACGGCATCGGCCCGGGCAGTGCCATAGCCGTGGTCACCCGCAACCGGCCCGAATTCGTCGAGGCGTACTTTGCCGCACTGCGCTCGGGTATCCGCATCACACCGGTGAACTGGCATCTCACCGGCGAAGAGAGCGGCTATATCATCGACAACTGCGAGGCTGCGGCGGTGATCTACGACGCCGGTCTCGGCACGGCGGAAGAGGCCGTAAGCCATGCGCCGGAGTGCCGGCTGCGGCTCGCCGCGGGCGGCCGCATCCCCGGCTTCGAAGACTACGCTGCCGCCATCGCCGCCGAGGACCCGGCGGACGTGGCAGACCCGGTGCGCGGCAGCCAGATGCTCTATACCTCGGGCACCACGGGGCGCCCCAAAGGCGTGTACCGCGAGCGGCCGCCGGTGCAGCGTACGGCTGCACTGAGTGCAGCATCCGGCGACCCGGAGACACGACCGTCGTCGCGCGCACGGGTCCGGCCTATCACGCGGCACCGCTGGCGTTCAACGTGACCGTGCCGCTGAATGCCGGTGTCGGGGTGGTGATGATGGACCGCTGGGATCCCGAGGAAACCCTGCGGCTCATCGAGGAGTACCGCATTACCCACACACACATGGTGGCGACCATGTTTCATCGTCTGCTCGAGCTGCCCGACGATGTAAAGCGGCGCTATGATCTGTCGAGCCTGAAGCTGGTCATGCACGGCGCCGCACCCTGTCCCGTGCACGTCAAACACGCCATCATCGACTGGCTCGGCCCCATCGTATTCGAGTATTACGCCGCCACCGAAGGCGGCGGCAACTACACCATCGATGCCGGGACCTGGCTGCAGAAGCCGGGCAGCGTCGGCAGGAGCCCGACCCCGGAGAACACCCGCGTCATCGACGATGCCGGCAACGAGCTGGGCCCCGGCGAAGTCGGTACGATCTACTTCCGCGCACCGGAAGTGGGCCGTTTCGAATACTTCAAGTCACCGGAGAAAACCCGGAAGGCTGATCGAGGGCGCACCGGTTCGACCCTGGCTGCAGCGGCAACCCTCGGACGAAGCTCAACGGCGCTGCCGTCCTCACGGGGCGCAGCGCCGAGACCATCATCTCCGGCGGAGTCAACATTTATCCTCAGGAAATCGACGCGGTGATCCTGCAGCATCCGGACGTCCTCGATGCCTGCACCGTGGGCGTGCCCAATGACGAATGGGGCGAAGAGGTGAAGACCGTGGTGCAGCTCAAGCCCGGCGTGGCACAGAATGCTGAGCTGGCCGACGCCATCAAGGCCTTCGCCCGGGACCGGCTGCCGGGTTTCAAATCCCCGCGCAGCATCGATTTCGCCAGTGATCTGCCGCGCCTGCCGAGCGGCAAGATCCAGCGCCGGCTCGTGCGCAACCCCTACTGGGAAGGCCGCGAGCGACAGATCTGAAGCAGTAAAGGAAAGCCCGGGAATGACCGACGAAAACTACCAGCCGCGCAGTAAGCCCTGGACGGAACTGCACCGGGGAAACGCTGATCGTGGCGGAAGGAACGGCGCGATCGACTGGTCGTACCGGAACCGGCCGGATGCGCTCAACGCCATGAGCCGGACCATGATGCTGGAGCTGCAGCACTACTTCGGCGCCCTGTACACGGACCACTCGGTGCGTGTGGTCATACTGCGCGGCGCCGGGCGGGGCTTCTGTGCGGGGCTGGACCTCAAGGAAGAACGCAGCGACGAAGGCGGCGGGGCGGTGACCGGCCTGCGGGTGCAGCGCCGTGTCAGCGAGATCGTCATGCGCATGCGCCGTGCACCCCAGCCCGTCATATCCCTCATCCACGGCCCCGCCAGCGGCGGCGGTTTCGCCCTGGCACTGGCCTCGGACATCCGGCTGGCCGGTCCCGCCGCGCGGATGAACGCCGCGTTCATCCGCATCGGCCTGACCGCCTGCGACGTGGGCGTGAGCTACTTCCTGCCGCGCCTGGTGGGCAGTGCATTGGCCTCGGAACTGCTGCTCACCGGCGACTTCATCGATGCCGAACGCGCCCTGCGCCGTGGGCCTGGTATCGGACGTGGTGGACGGACGACGCGCTCACCGACGCCGGCCGTTCTCTGGCCCGGGAGATCCTTGGCAACTCGCCCGTGGGGGTTCGGTTGACCAAGGAGTGCCTGAACATGAGTGTCGACGCCGGCAGCCTGGAATCGGTCATCGCCATGGAAGACCGCCAGCAGATTCTGGTCTCCACCACCGGCGATATGCGGGAGGGGGTGGCGGCGTTCATGGAGAAGCGGCCGCCGGACTATCAGGATGCTTGATTGGGGGTTGGCCAGTGGGATGGCCAGTGGGATGGCCAGTGGGGCGGCCGGGCGGCGCCGGAGGGTCGCTCGCTGACGCGTGGCGTGCTTGTCGTTGGACGGGCTCGTTTGTAGATGGGAGCCGAGCTCCAGCAAGCGTTCCTCCGGCGCCGCCTGCCTATCACTGTCCATCCCGTAGCGGCGGTGCATCGATTGGGGTTCGGGCGACTGTTGGCCAATCAGTTGCTTTTTGGTTGTCTTTGCGCATTCTTTCGGCATCTTCCATCCACCCGGGAGGCTGTTCGTATGCTTGTCATTATTGAACAACATTCGAGCCGCTTGGGTCGGATGAGGGGCTTCTAACCCTACCTCTATCTCTCAGGCGGCAATTTCTCAACTTGCTCAGCGTTCTGCGCCCTGTGCAGAGCGTTGCGCACGGCATCGAAGGAATCTGCATGAGTCTGAGAGATTATGGCTGGTGTTCGTACTTCGCGAATCAACTTGGCCTGGATGAACTCGATGTGCTGATCCCGGCGAGGGTCGTCGCCATGCATCGAGCCGGCATCGTCGTGACCGATGGCACCGCGGAGTTTCAATTGCCGCTGGGCAGCGGCTGGTTTCAGCGCGAGCCTGAAGAGCGGCCCACCGTCGGCGACTGGCTGCTCGTTGCGCCCTCACAGGACAGGGTGGTCCGACTCCTGGAAAGGAAAAGCCTGCTGAAGCGCCTGGCAGCGGGATCCGCCGCCGAGGTGCAGCTCATTGCAGCCAACGTCGACACGATGTTCGTCGTGACATCCTGCAACGAGGAGTTCAATGACTCACGCCTGGAACGTTATCTGGCCATGGCGTCGGGTTCGGGTACCGAAGCGGTGGTCGTGTTGACCAAGCGTGACCTTGCCGGGGACCCGGACGCCTACATCGACCGGGTGCGGGCGGTTGCGGCGCATGCGGCCATCGAGCCGGTCAACGCGCTGGATGCGTCGACACTGGACGGCATTCGTGCGTGCTGCCAGCCGGGTCAGACCGTAGCGCTCGTCGGTTCGTCGGGCGTGGGTAAATCAACGCTCCTCAACAGCCTGGCAGGTCGCGAGGTGCAAGCGACCGGCGGGATCCGGGAGGACGACGCCCATGGCCGCCACACGACCACGTCGCGCTCGCTGCACCTGTTGGCGCAGGGAGCGTTGCTGCTGGATGTGCCGGGTCTGCGTGAACTCGGGTTGTCTGGTCTCGATCGGGGGGCTTCGGCAGTGTTCGACGACATCCAGGCTCTGGCGTCACGATGCAGGTTTGCCGATTGCGCCCACCAATCGGAGCCGCAGTGTGCGGTACGTGCCGCGATCGAATCCGGCGAACTCGATGAACGCCGCTTCCGCAACTACCAGAAACTGCTGCGGGAGGAGGCCAGAAATGCCGCATCGATTGCCGAGCGCCGTCAGGCGCACAGGCGGTTCGCTAAGCGTGTCAGGAAAGTTGTGAAGGAGAAGGAACGGTTTCGGCCCAACTGAAGATGAACTGACGAGGGGGTATGGGCTTTACGAAGTCTGTTCCGGGTTTCAGGATGCGCGGTACAGCAAAGCAAGCGCAAAAGGACAGCTACCGTGAACTATTCGACGATAGCAGATCGCCTGCAAAGCGGCGGCATCGTCTTGCTCGATGGCGGAACCGGCACTGAACTCGAGAAGCGCGGTGCAGCGATGCATCCTGAGGCGTGGTGCGGCCCGGCCACCGTCGATAGCGTCGAGATTCTCGAGGGGGTGCATCGCGACTATATATCTGCTGGTGCCGACATCATTACTGCCAATACCTATGCGTCATCACGATTGATGCTCGAACCTGCGGGCTACGCTGATCGTTTCGAAGAGATCAATCGTGCAGCAGTAGCGGCCGCCCACCGCGCTCGAGAAGCGAGCGGTCGCGAGGACGTGCTGGTGGCAGGTTCGCTGTCTCATATGTGCCCGATCGCGCCCGACTCGGATCTCACCGATCTCAACCGCGAGCCGCCGGCGGAGGTCATGCGCGACGCGTTTCACGAACTGGCGACACTGCTTTGCGATGCCGGATGCGACCTTCTGCTCCTGGAAATGATGTACTACCCCAAGCGTATAGCCCTGGCGCTCGAGGCGGCGCTTGCTACCGGTCTGCCGGTGTGGGCCGGTTTCGCGGTGCGGCGCGACGAGCAGGGAGCCGTCGTGGGGTTTGCGCGGGAGCGCTCGATTCCGTTCGCAGACATACTTCCAGTCCTCGAGGGGGCGCACGTTCGGGCCGCCGGTCTGATGCATTCCTCCGCCGATGTCATTGCCGAGGCGACTGGCATCCTCCGCCGTGAATTCGACGGCCCGTTGATGGCGTATCCGGATTCCGGTTATTTCCGCATGCCGCACTGGCAGTTCGAAGACGTCATCGAACCCGACGTGCTGGCCGGGTTTGCGCGTACCTGGGTCGACGATGGTGTGCAGATTCTCGGTGGCTGTTGCGGGCTGTCGCCGAACCACATCGCCGCTCTGCGCGAGGCATTCTGAGATTTGGTGCATCAGATTGTCCTTCATAGCTCTTTCGCGCCGACTGAATGGCTATCTTCTGTTTCTCGGATGATTCCTGGCTGCTCTTTCGTTCCCGTGTTTGTAGTTTCCGGTCAAGCGAGCCATCAGTTGCTGCAGATCGGAAGCTGACAATCGCTCCAGGTCGTACTTGAAGTCAGCCGCCCTGGATCCCCGGAGGGTCGTTGCCTTCTTGCCCTTGTGGAATATCGTGATCCCAGCGGAATCTTCTCTTGCGGTAAAGCCTAAATCCTCGCGGTAATCCACCGTCGCTTTCCTCGTTGTTCTCAGCCACCTCATCCTTCGAGGAAGACGTGATCACCGACCACACGGAGTCGGCGTCCTGATCCATGTCGGCGTGCCGACGGCTGCCTTTGTCCGGAGGTGCCAAGCTATGAAGTGGCGAGTTGTGACTTACCCTCCATCGAGCGTTGTCGTAGTATATCGGGTCCGAGAGGGTTATCGAGTGCGCGGGCGGTGCACTCGGCGTTGCTCCGGCTCATCCATATCCCAGGTAGAGGAGACGGACAAATGCGAACCCTCTGTGCCATGTTTCTGCTGGTATTCCTCAGTCTGTTCATCGGGCAGGCGGCTGCACAGGAAGCCGAGGCCCGCAAGCGGGCGGATGTCGACTACTACGTTGCGCTGTTCACCAAGTTCAAACCCGGTGCCTGGGCCGAGGCTCGGCAGATCATCTATTCCCACTTCTGGCCGACGGATCACCAGATCGGACACGAGGTTATCCCCTTCGATGTGCTGACTGGCGAGTGGGATCACGTCGTGTTTTTCAGGATGGAGGGTGGCCCCGGCGATCTGGCGTGGCAGCGATCTCCCACAGACGTGAAGTGGGATGCCGCATTAGCCAGGAAGCTCGGCGGTGAGGAGGCTATGCAGACAGTGATGAAGCGATTCCAATCTCTCATTGATCGGGAGCACACGGTAATTGTGGCGAGGCCGCGAAGCCCGGAGTAGCTATCGAAACAGCCGCTGAGGTGTCTGCTCGAATCTGGGCGGCGCGGCATTGGGACGTCGCAAGACGGCCGGGAGCAGCCAGCCGTCTTTGCCATATACTGTGGCAGACAGCAGACCAGAGCCTCGCTGAACGATGCGGATCCTGATCAGAGCCATCTTTGGCTGCTCATCGCCGCAGCCGCTGCGCTCGCGACCGGACCCGGGAGACGCGCCGTGGCTGGAGCCGCCTCGGCCATCGTCGGCATCATGATGCGGCAACGCCCCAGGCGCTCGCGATCCGGGACGGAGTCTCGATGCGCGCAATTCGACGAGCAATGTGCCAGTTACGTTGCAGAACACCGCGCGCAGATCATGGCTGCTCTGCCGCAGAATGAAGCATACTGGGACGCTTATCAGCGCGTCCTTCGTTCCCAGGGCATTTCAGCAGAGCTGGATCGGCTGTCGAACCATCACTGGCAGCCGTACCTGACAGCGCTGCAGCACTTCCGTCATTCGCGAACTGGCCAGCCACAGCCGGTTGAGGCCTGAGTTCATTGCCCCGACAGTCAATTCGCAACGGCGTCTACTGGCCGAGTCACCGTTCCTGATTGACAAGATGGTCTTTACAGCCACGACAGGCATGTCCTTCACGGCAATGAAACTGGCGCTGCAGACTACGCCGCCGGAAGATGAGGATTTCGACGCGCTGATTCATGCGCTCCGGCCGCTGTCTGCCACGGAACTCTCCCTGCGCCGCGCCATGGAGGGTGAACTGCGCCACACCGAGTGGTTCCAGCCGGAGGATTCGTGGTCCGGTCTGTTCTTCAAGCGCCGCCACATGCTGAGCATGAAGCGCCGAATGCTTGCTCCCTTTGTGGAGGAAACCGAGATGTCCGGGGCCGCCTTCTGGGAACGCAAGGCACCTCGGCCCTGGCAACCGACCTGGTGGGACGTCCTGTTCGACCCCATTGGCTCCAGGCTGGCCAGCGTCGCTGCACCTGCCTACGCACCCTATTCTGAAAGCCTGCAGCTTCTCCGCGTTCAAGCAGTGGTGCTGCGCGCCTGGGCGGCGACCCTGTCTGGAAAGGCTCGCCCGTCTCCAGGCACGATGGCCGAGGGCCTCTCCAACTGGATCTGGCAGCAGGATGGCAAATCGCTATGCCTGAGGCCAACTGCCAAGGCAGTTCGCGCGTCGGACGCTGATTCGGTTTGCCTGTAGAAGTATGACCGACCGAGCCGCCGCCTCTGGCCGGCCAGCGTCATTCCCTGCACGGCAGCAATCCGGCGGTAGACGACCCGAAGCGGTCCTTAGAATGGGCCGGAATTGCTGCATCATTCCAATCCAGGCGCTCGAAGGGAAGCGCTCAGCAACCGGGGCTCCCAACCCCGAAGCAGACAGCCGATCCGCCACTGACAGCAACCCCCGTGTGGCGATGACTGCAAGCTGTAGAGCTATTCGCAGCGTGGGGGGATCACTTGAAACGGCGTTCCACTCCACGAGCGGGTGAGAGAAAGTCTTGAGGACCACATGCGAGACCAACGCCTGCTCAGGTGCCGGGCGGCACCTCCATCATTGCGCCCCGAATCGGCGATGCCTCGGCGTCTCTACTCAACTGCAAAAAGCTCGATAGATCCGCGCCGTCGATCTTCTGGCTCAGCCACTCATCCGGGTCGTACTCGACGCCCACTGGATTGGCGGCGAAGACTGAGCCCTTCATGAAGCCGATGGTGGCATCGCTGGATGGAAAGCAGTCGACCTGAAACTCCATCTGGTTGCCGTCTGGATCTTTGTAGTACATGGAAATCGTAATGCCATGGTGAACGCACCAGTACGGCTTGATGCCCTTTTCCTTCAGATCGGCATAACCGTCGAGCAGATCGTCAAGGGAATCCAAGGTGTAGGCGATGTGGTCGACGCCTACGAGGCCCTTCTGTTCCCGCTCGCCATCGTCCGGCCGCAACACATCCAGATTGGCGATAGCGAAGCGGTGATGCTCATCATCGTAGGAGAGAAATGCGAGGGCAGGGTCTGCATGCTGCACCTCGGCATCAAAGACCTGTTGATACCACTCCACCATCTCGGTGAATCGGTGGGTTCGATAGAGCACATGTGCAAGCCTTCTGGTTGGAGCCATGGTTCCCTCGTTCGATCCCGTTACATGACACAAACGAGTCTGCGCCGGGGCGTCGAAGATAACAAGCGCGTCCCACCCTCCAGCCCCTTCACGGTAAAACCTCAATCAGCCGATCCCGCCACTCCGGCGGCTCCACCACCCCAAGCGTCACCGCCTGGCAGCCATTGTGTGCAGCCAGCTCAACGAACGCCTCGGCGACGGCGGCAGCGGCTGCTTCGTGGTCACCTTCCAGCCACGCGGAATGCTCGATGAACAGGCGTTTCACTTCGAGGTGTGCCTGGTTGCGGTGTGCCTTGCAGTCGGCGCGGCCGATGAGCCGGTCGCGGTAGAGCACGGGCAGGCAGAAATAGCCGAAACGCCGCTTGGCCTCGGGTACGTAGCATTCGAGCTGATAGTCGAAGTCGAACAGGGACAGAGCACGCTGGCGGTGGATCACGGCATTGTCGAATGGTGACAGCAGTCGTGCTGTGGCCCGTGCCGGGGGCGCGCGGGTTGCGAAGATCTCCGGGTCTGCATAGACCGTCTCGCTGGGGCCGTTGGGTGGCTGCAACATGAGCTCGAGCAGTTCGCCCCGCGTTTCGGCGGCCTGCAGGGCCCGGGTCACGGCCTGGCGGAGGCCGGGGGTCTGGCGTTGATAGACACATACGCGCACGCTGGCGAGGCCGGTGGCCCGCAGCTGCGCCTCGATGAGGTGGTCGGCATACTCTTCCACGGTGGGAGTACGGGTATCCACCCAGTCCGGCAGTACCCGTTCCGGCAGATCATAGATTTTCTGGAAGCCACTGCGCCCCGTCACCATCAGATCGCCCTGCATGAACAGCTGCTCCAGGGCGCGCTTGGCCGGCTTCCAGTCCCACCAGCCGCTGCTGCGGGCGTTGGCGGGTGCTTCGAAGTCGCGGGTCTGCAGCGGGCCTTCCAGACGCACGCGGTCGAGGACGCGCCGCATCAGGGTCTGGTCACGGCTGCGGATCCAGCGTTCCTCCCCGGCGCGCATGGCGTGCATGCGCGGCAGGGCGAAGCGGTAGTTGCGCATGGGCAGATAGGCGGCGGCGTGGGCCCAGTATTCGAAGACGCTGCCGTCGGCCTGCAGCCGGTCCAGCAATTCGGGGCGGTAGCCGGGCACCCGGGCCTGCAGAACGTGGTCGTGGGCGCGGCTGACCACCGAAATCGTATCGATCTGCACGTAGCCCAGTGCCTCGATGGCGCGGCGGGTACCGGCGAGCCCGGTGCCGAATGCAGCACGCTGCAGCAGCCCCTGGCGCTGGAGGCTGGTGCGGCGTAAGCGGCGGATGATCTCCGTTGTTGCTCCCGCTGGGGGCATTAGTCAGAATCGAGTGGCGGAAAGGGGACTGTACACGCTGTGGAACGGGAATTCTGGCTCGACCGCTGGAACAGCCAGCAGATCGGCTTTCATCAGGCCGACGTGAATCCGTGGTTGCGCAAATGCTGGCCGGAGATGGGCATCCCCGGCGACAGCCCCGTGTTCGTCCCGCTGTGCGGCAAAAGCCTGGACATGCACTGGCTGGCCCAGCGCGGTCATCAGGTCTATGGCGTGGAACTCGCAGAGATGGCGGTGCGCGCCTTCTTCGACGAGGCCGGACAACCCTGCCGCATACAGCGCCTGCGCCACGTGCAGGAGTTCAGTGCCGGCCGGGTGAGCATCTACTGCGGCGATTTCATGGATCTGACGGCGCTGCATCTGCCCGGGGTCGCCGCGGTGTACGACCGGGCAGCACTCAACGCGCTGCCGCCGAAGTCCCGTGCTCACTATGCCGACCATCTGTTGCGGATCGTTCCCGAAAACTGCCGCATTCTTCTGCTCACCCTGGAATATGAGCAGAAAACGGTTGCCGGGCCGCCTTATTCGGTGCCGCAGAAGGAAGTCGAGGCATTGTTTACCGGGCGCTGCGACATCGAGTCCGCCTGTCGGACGACGGCGCAGGCGCTGCCGCCGAAGTTTGCCAAAGCCGGCCTCGACAACGTCACCGAGGTCATCTACCAGCTGGTCAAACGCCGCTGAAGCGCCTTCAGCCTGTCTTGCTGTAATCCACCGCCAGCCACACCGGAGCGGTCAGCGGGCCTGCTTCCGTTCGCCCGATGGCAAGTACCCCCACGTGAGGTTCGGCCAGAAAGCTCTGTTTTTCTTCGGTGGTCATCTGTGTCATGCGGCGGCTCCAGCATGGTGCGAGGTGAGTCACGGGTGGGGACAGCCGGCTCGATTTCAAGCCCTTTGAAACCATCCACCCGCCCCCATTTATACAGGCAGACGAGTTCGGTTATTCAACTATTGGAGACTGACAATCATGAGTATCGTGCAATGGAACCCCTGGCGGGAGTTCGACGATCTGTTCACCCGAGCGGCCGGGCATCCCGGCGAGTCGCTGGCCGGGGCGGATTGGCTGCCGGCGGCAGACATCATCGAAACCGAGCAGGGTTACCGAATCGAGATGGAAATCCCGGCCGTCGCCGCCGATGACGTCGATGTGGCTGTAAAGGATGGTGTTCTGACGGTATCCGGCGAGCGCCGCAGCGAGACCGACAGCGAGACCGGCAGCGAGGGCGGCAAGCGGCATCACGTCGAGCGGCGCTGGGGCAGGTTCTCGCGCAGCTTCCGCCTGCCGGAGAACGTGGACTGGGGCAGCATCGATGCCCGGGCCCGGGATGGCGTCCTGTACCTGAACCTGGCCAAGAAAGAGAATGCCAGGCCGCGGAGAATCGAGGTTCAGGCTGCCTGAACCGCCTGTCTGGCCGGGGTGGCGGCGTGACCGCTGCCCCGGCAACGTTTCTGCCTTCCTCGCTTTGAGGCACAATAGCGCCTTGCCAATCAGCTCGCCTGAAAGTGAGGATCCATGAGCCGAGACACCTTCAAGACCCGCAAGACCCTGAGCGCCGGCGGCAAGGACTACGACTACTTCAGCCTGCCGGCCGCCGAGGAGGCCGGAATCGGCGATGTGCAGCGGCTGCCGGTATCGTTGAAGATCCTGCTGGAAAACCTGCTGCGCTTCGAAGACGGCAGCACCGTCACCGAGTCCGACATCCGGGCACTCGGCAACTGGGCCAACGACGCCCCGGGTGACCAGGAGATCGCTTTCCGGCCGGCGCGCGTGCTCATGCAGGACTTTACCGGCGTCCCCGCCGTGGCCGATCTGGCGGCCATGCGCAGCGCCGTGGTAGACGCGGGCAAGGACCCGGACATCATCAATCCCCTGTCGCCGGTGGATCTGGTCATCGACCATTCGGTGATGGTGGACAAATTCGGCACGGCCAAGGCGTTCGAAGAGAACGTCGAGCTGGAAATGCAGCGCAACAACGAACGTTACCGGTTTCTGCGCTGGGGCCAGAAAGCCTTCGACAACTTCCGGGTGGTGCCGCCGGGAACCGGTATCTGCCACCAGGTGAACCTGGAGTATCTGGCCCGCACGATCTGGAGCAAGGAAGAGGACGGCCGCACCGTAGCCTACCCCGACACCCTGGTCGGCACCGACAGCCATACCACCATGATCAACGGCCTGGGCGTATTGGGCTGGGGCGTGGGCGGTATCGAGGCCGAGGCTGCCATGCTCGGTCAGCCGGTTTCCATGCTCATTCCCGAGGTGGTGGGTTTCAAACTCACGGGCCGGCTCAAGGAAGGCATCACCGCCACCGACCTGGTGCTCACCGTGGTGGAAATGCTGCGCAAGCGCGGCGTGGTGGGCAAGTTCGTGGAATTCTACGGCGACGGTCTCGACGACCTGCCGCTGGCCGATCGGGCCACCATCGCCAACATGGCGCCGGAATACGGCGCCACCTGCGGCTTCTTCCCCATCGACCAGGAGACCATCAAATACCTGGAGCTCACCAGCCGCCCGCAGGAGGTGGTCGAACTGGTGGAGGCCTACGCCAAAGCCAACAGCATGTGGCGGGAAAGCGGCGCGCCGGACCCGGTGTACAGCGATACCCTGGAGCTCGACTTAGGCGATGTGGTGCCGAGTCTGGCCGGCCCCAAGCGGCCACAGGACCGGGTGGCCATGACCGACATGGCGAAAGCCTTCGACGAGACCCTGGAGCTGCAGGGCCGCGCCGACAGCAAGGAAGTTCGGGTACCCGTGCCTGGAACCGACTACGACCTGGGTCATGGCGACGTGGTGATCGCTGCCATTACCTCCTGTACCAATACCTCCAACCCGGCCGTCATGCTCGGCGCCGGCCTGGTGGCCCGCAATGCCCTGCAGCGCGGCCTCAAGGTGAAGCCGTGGGTGAAGACCTCTCTGGCACCGGGTTCCAAGGTGGTGACGGAATATCTGAACAAAGCCGAGGTGCAGGACGACCTGGATGCCCTGGGCTTCAACCTGGTGGGCTACGGCTGCACCACCTGCATCGGCAACTCCGGGCCGCTGCCGGAACCCATCTCGAAGGCCATAGAAGAGGGTGATCTGGTGGTCAGCTCGGTGCTTTCCGGCAACCGCAACTTCGAAGGCCGCGTGCACCAGGAAGTGCGCGCCAACTGGCTGGCTTCACCGCCGCTGGTGGTGGCCTATGCCATCGCCGGCACCAGCCGCATCGATCTGACCCGCGACCCCATCGGCCAGGACGGTGACGGCAAGGACGTTTATCTCAAGGATATCTGGCCGAGCAATCACGAGATTGCCGACATGATGGGGCAGGTATCGTCGCAGATGTTCTCGGAACAGTACGCCGACGTATTCGACGGCGCCGACAGGCCTGGCGCGACATCGACGTCACCGATTCCGGCACGTACACGTGGGAGGAATCGACCTACATCAAGCAGCCGCCGTTTTTCTCGGTGGGCGACGACCTCGACCAGGAAGCCGAGGTTTCCGGGGCGCGCATTCTCGCCCTGCTGGGAGACTCGGTGACCACCGACCATATCTCGCCCGCCGGCGCCATCCAGCCGGACAGCCCGGCCGGCCAGTACCTGCAGCAGCACGGCGTGGACGTGGCCGATTTCAATTCCTATGGGTCGCGGCGCGGCAACCACGAGGTGATGATGCGCGGGACCTTCGCCAACATCCGCATCAAGAACGAAATGGTGCCGGGTGTGGAAGGCGGCTATACCAAGCACGTTCCGTCCGGCGATGAGCTGTCCATCTATGACGCAGCCATGCGTTATCAGGGCGAGGAGACGCCGCTGGTGGTCTTTGCCGGCAAGGAGTACGGCACGGGTTCGAGCCGTGACTGGGCCGCCAAGGGCACCCGGCTGCTGGGGGTCAAGGCGGTGATCGCCGAGAGCTTCGAGCGCATTCACCGCTCGAACCTGATCGGCATGGGTGTGCTGCCGCTGCAGTTCCGGGAAGGCGACAGCCGGACGTCGCTGAAGCTCACGGGCGAAGAGATCATCGACATCCGGCTGCCCGACGGGGTCTCGGAGATCAAACCGCGCCAGGATCTGACGCTGACGGTCAAAGATGGCGATGGCGAGAGCCGCGAGATCACGGTCATGAGCCGGCTCGATACCGACAACGAGATCGCCTACTTCAAAAGCGGCGGCATCCTGCAGTACGTGCTCAACAACCTGGCCCGCGAAGCGGGCTAGGCTGGGAGGGCCCAGTGGGAGGGCTCACCTGTGGGAGGGCTCACCTGTGGGAGGGCTCTCCAGAGCCCGATACCGCGAGGCCGAAGCCATCGCGGCCCGGAGGCCGCTCCCACATTTGATAGAAGGCTGCCCCCACATTGGATAGAAGGCTGCCCCACAATAGAAATCCGCTTGCGTCGCCGGAATTGTTAACCGGTCCACGGTTTGAACTTTCCCCTTGAGGTGTAATCTCACTTGCATATAATCCGCGCCCGTCGGACCGTCACAGGACGGTTCCGGCCGGATCGAAAGATTCTGACGAGTTGTAAGAATCGTAAGAAAAGCTCTGCCGAGGACAACGTGATCAATCGTAGTGAATCCAGGCTCATTGCCCTGGAACGGCGTAATCAGGCCGCCAGGTCCAGACGTCGGGCGCGCAGCGCACCGACCGCGGGCGAGGCCCCCTGCGCCAACGAAGCGCCGCTCAGAGGTAAAGAGCGCTCAGGACCCAGGTCAGCGTCAGCCACATAAGCACCGTCAGCGGCACGCCGACTTTCAGGAAGTCGCTGAATGCATAGCCGCCGGCACTCATGACCAGCAGATTGGTCTTGTAAGCCATGGGCGTTGCATAGCTCATATTGGCACCGAACAGCACTGCCAGAACGAATGGTTCCGGCGGGGCGCCGAGCTGCTGGGCGATGCTGATGGCGATGGGCGTGCCGATCACCGCGGCGGCGTTGTTGGATACCACGTTGGTCAACACCGCCAGCAGCAGCATCAGTCCTGAGAGAATCACCGTGGGCGTAGCGCCCTGGGTGACCCCGAGAAATACCCCCGTAATGTATTCCGTCGCGTCCGTGGCAATGAGCGCCTGACCGAGCGCCAGGCTCGCTGCCACGATGAAGAACACCGAGGGGCTGATGGCGCGCAGGGCCGACGTCAGGTCCAGACAGCGGGTCAGCACCAGCAGTACGACGCCCGCGGTGGCGCTTACGGCGATGGGCATGAGGCCGGTGGCGGCCAGCGTCACCACGGCCAGCAGGATCCCCAGGGCCAGCCTGGCCCGGGCCGTCGTGGGTAGTGAAATCGTCGCATCCAGAACCAGGAACTCGGTGCTCTGCTTCAGCGCCGCGATCTGCTCCCGCGGCCCCTGAACCAGCAGGATGTCTCCCTGGCGCAGCATGACGTCCTGAATTTCTTCGCTGGTACGCCAGATTTCCCGGCCGGCCCGGTGCAGGGCCAGCACGGCAAGCTGGTAGCGGTCGAGAAAACGGGCGAAGCGCAGGTTGGTGCGATCGAGGCTCGAGCCTTCCACCACGGCGATCTCCGCGAGGATCTGGTCTTCGGCGTTGAGGGGATGCTCTTCGTCCACGCGCTGATCGCCGGAAAACAGTTTGGCCCCCAACGCCTTTTCGAATGATTTGAGCTTCTGCGGCGTGCCGCGTACCCGCAGCCGGTCGCCGGCCTTGAGTTTGACGTCCGGCAGGGGAACCAGATAGGTCTCGCCGCGGCGGATGCGGATCACGTTCATCTCGCCGCCGGCCAGGGACTTGGCCTGGGCAAGCGTCCGGTCGACGGCCGGCGACCCCTCATCGAGGAGCAGGCGCGCTTCGAACAGGCGCGGCGACGGATCCTCCAGGGCGATTTTGCGATTGGGCAGGAGCCGCGGCGCAATCAACCACAGGTAGACGATGGCCACGCTGGCGGCCATGACCGCCGGCAGCGCGAAATCGAACATGCCGAAGCGTTCCAGGCCCAGATCGCTTGCCACGCCCACCACCAGCAGGTTGGTGGAGGTGCCGATGGTGGTGGCCATGCCGCCCACCAGAGTGGCGAAACCCATGGGCATGAGCACACGCGACGCCGAGGAACCCGTGCGCAGGCAGACGCTGATGAGAATGGGCAGCAGCAGCACCACGATGGGCGTGTTGTTGACGAAGGCGGACAACACCGCGCCCACCAGCAGGGTGGCGAGAAACGACAGAAAGGGTGCGCGGCCCCAGGCCCGGGCGAGGAATCGGCCCACCGGTTCCAGCGCCCCGGTGCGCACCAGGCCCTGACCCAGAATCATCAGCGCGCACACGGCGACGAGGGCTTCGTGGCCGAAGCCGGCGAACAGCTGGGTCGGCTCCAGGCCCGGGTAGGGGAACAGCGAGAAGCCCACCGCAAGCACGGCCAGCAGTACCAGACTGGTGATTTCCAGAGGCAGGCGATCGCGGGTGAACAGGTACAGGGCCACCACGGTCAGGGCCATGACGGCTATGGCATGGGCGTCCGGCGCACCGGCGGCAGCGTTCACTTCAGTCATGGTGCCTGACGCGTGTGACCCTTCAGAATACCAGCGCTACGACGTCGTCGAAGCTGTCGACGAAGTGTACGCGGATTCCACGGCGGATGTGGTCGGGCACCTCCTCGTAGTCGCGGCGATTGGCTGCGGGCAGAATCACCTGTTTGATGGACTGACGTTTGGCGGCCAGCAGTTTTTCGCGGATGCCGCCCACCGGATACACGCGCCCGGTCAGGGTGACTTCGCCGGTCATGGCGAATCCGGCCCTGGGCGGTTTGCCGATCGCCCGGGAGACCATCGCGACGCCCATGGCGACACCGGCGCTGGGCCCATCCTTCGGCGTCGCCCCGGCGGGGACGTGGATGTGCAGGTAGGCCTCGTCCAGATAGTCCGCGTCGATGCCGAACTGGTCGGCGTTGCCGCGCACATAGCTGTAGGCGATGTTGGCGGACTCCTGCATGACGTTGCCGAGCTGGCCCGTGAGCTTCAAGCCGGCCTGCTTGCGGTGCACCAGAGTAACCTCCACCGGCAGGGTGGCGCCGCCGAGGGGCGTCCAGGCCAGGCCGGTGACGATGCCCACACCGCGCTGCACCGGCTCTTTTTCGTATTGCGGCATGCCGAGGAACGTTTCCACATCATCGGCGGTCACCGTCACCGGCCGCTTGCCGGTCTTGAGGATGCGTACGACGGCCTTGCGCACCAGCCGGGCCAGAGCCTTCTCGAGTTTGCGCACCCCGGCTTCGCGGGAGTACTGCTCGACGATCCTGCGGAACGCCGGGGCAGCCACTTTCAGGTCGCCGCGCTGGCGCAGCCCGGCCCGGGAAAGCTGCCGCGGCAGCAGATGCTTACGGGCGATGCTGAGCTTTTCCTTGTCCAGATAGCCGGACAGGTGGATGACCTCCATGCGGTCGAGCAGGGGAGCGGGAATGGTGTCCAACTGGTTCGCCGTGCACACGAACAATACTTTGGAGAGATCCAGGTCGGTATCCAGGTAGTGGTCGTGGAAGGTGCTGTTCTGCTCCGGGTCGAGCACCTCCAGAAGAGCCGAGGATGGGTCGCCCTGGAAAGAGGCGCCAATCTTGTCGATCTCGTCGAGCATGATCACCGGGTTGGCGGTCTCACTGTCCTTCAGTGCCTGTACCAGCTTGCCCGGCATGGCGCCGATGTAGGTGCGGCGATGGCCCTTGATCTCTGCCTCGTCGCGCATGCCGCCCACCGAAAAACGGTAGAACCGCCGGTTCAGGGCTTCGGCAATGGCCCGGCCGAGCGAAGTCTTGCCTACGCCCGGCGGGCCCACGAAGCAGATGATGGAGCCGGCCACATCGCCTTTCATGATGCCCAGCGCCAGGAACTCGAGAATGCGTTCCTTGATGTCTTCCAGGCCCTCGTGATGACTGTCCAGCACCTTGTTGGCGGCCTGCAGGTCGCGGGTGTCTTCGCTGTAGCGGCCCCACGGCATGCTGGTCATCCAGTCCAGATAGTTGCGGGTGACCGCGTACTCCGGGGAACCCGCTTCCAGCAATGACAGCTTGTGCAGCTCTTCGTCGATTTTCTTCATGGCCGCGTCGGGCACGGTCAACGATTCCAGACGGGCTTTGAACTCGTCGATTTCCGCGGTCTTGTCGTCCTTGGAGATGCCCAGTTCCTGCTGAATGAACTTGAGCTGCTGGCGCAGGAACGTTTCCCGCTGGCGCCCCTGGATCTCGGCTTCCACCTGGTTACGGATATCCATCTGCGCCTGGGCGATTTCCAGTTCCCGGTGCAGCAGCTCGACCACTTTTTCCAGGCGGCGCTGCACGGAGATGGTCTCCAGAACTTCCTGCAGATCGGCTTTGCTGGCCGAGGTCAGGCTGGCGGCGAAGTCGGCCAGCAGCGACGGCTCATTGGGATTGGAGCGCGTCAGGAACACCTTGAGCTCCTCGCCGTACAGCGGATTGAGCGGAATCAGTTCCTTGATGGTGTTGATGATGGCCACGGCATAGGCCTTCTGCTCTTCCGAGCGGCTCTCGCCGCGTTGCGGAAAGTACTGCACGTTGGCCAGCAGCGGCGGCTCCTGGTGCAGCCACTTGCGCACCTGGAAACGCTGCAGGCCCTCGAGCAGCACCTGCAGCTGATCGTCTTCCCGGTGAATGCGGTGAATGCGGCACACTGTGCCCATGTCGTGCAGGTCGGCGGGCCCCGGGACGTCGTCCACCTCCCGGCGAGTAGCGATCAGGCCCACCACTTCCTGTTTGCGCTCCTGGATGGCCTTCAACGTGGGCAGCCATACTTCGGCATTCATCACCAGCGGAATGGCCTGTCCCGGGAAGAACGGCCGGTGGTGCTGGGGCAGAATGTGAATGTGGCTCGGCAGTACCTCGTTGGGCAGGATGATCTGGCGGCCGTCAGAGTCGTCCTGAGCGGTATCACCTTGCTGGTCGATATCCATGGCGCCTCGCTTTGCTGTCACTGACTGTTATCTGGGGGCGCCGGCGGCAAATCAAACCCTGCCGGGTCCAGCCGCCCCCGGCAGGCGCTCCGCTGCCGGGGGCGCCCCGTGGCCGGGGGCGCCTGGCACCAGGGCGGGGGGTTATTGCAGGGTCAGGGGTTCGCGCTCACCGCGGTGTTCGGCCAGTGCCACCTGGCGGGTCAGCCGCATGTAGTCCACCAGGATGTTGCCGGACTCGCGCAGCATGGCGTCTTCGCGGGGGTCGTCCTCGTCTTCTTCGGCCTTCTCTTCGGCCTCCTCTTCGGTCTCGCCGGTCACGGCGGCATCGGCCGTCGCGTCCAGCTCGTCCAGGCTCTCGAGCGGCTCCTCGCCTTTGGCGGCGCGCAGGGCGTTCTCGAGTTGCAGGCGCCAGGCCTCGTCCCGCTTCTGCTCGGCGCTGCGCACGTCCTCGTTGAGTGACACGTGGGTCTGCCGGCTGTCTTCCCGGGTCTTCAGCGCCAGGGCACGCATGTACTCGAAATCCGGGTCGTCGGCGACCCGTTTCTGATGGCGCGCGTTGAGCTCGGCAAGCAGCGGGTGGATGGCGTCACCGCGTGGATACACGGCGGGTTGGATCATGTCCCAGGGCATGGCCTCGTCCAATGAACTCTCGCCGATGCGCTCCGGGTCGTAGATCTCGGGAAATTCGATGTCCGGAATGATGCCCTGATGCTGGGTGCTCTGCCCGGATACCCGGTAGAACTTGGCGGCCGTGATCTTCAGTTGCCCCCGGTTCAGCGGCACCAGAGTCTGCACGGTGCCTTTGCCGAAGGTCTGGCTGCCGATGATCAGGCCGCGTTCGTAGTCCTGAATGGCACCGGCGAAGATCTCCGAGGCGGATGCCGACAGGCGGTTCACCAGCACGGCCAGCGGACCGTTCCAGGCCACGTTGTCGTCGGAATCCGAATAGATGCTCGGTTTACGATTGGCGGATTTGACCTGCACCGTGGGCCCCGACTCGATGAACAGCCCCGTCATGGCGTCCGCTTCCTGCAGCGAGCCGCCGCCGTTGTTGCGCAGGTCGATGAGCAGTGCGTCGATGCCTTCCTCTTTCAGTTCCTCGATCAGGCGGCGCACGTCCCGGGTGGTGCTCTTGTAGTTGGGGTCGCCCTGCTGAATGGCCTTGAAGTCGGCATAGAAGGTGGGTACCTCGATGATCCCGATACGCTGCTCCTCGCCGCCGCGGTTCAGGGTCATGAGTTTCTTCTGTGCCGCCTGCTCCTCGAGCTGTACGGCGTCCCGGGTGATGGTGATGACCCGGGTGCTGGTGTCGGTGGCGGTGTGCGGAATCACTTCCAGGCGCACGGTGGAATCTTTCGGGCCGCGGATCAGTTCCACCACGTCGTCGAGGCGCCAGCCCACGACGTCGATCAGGGGGCCGTCTTCCCCCTGGCCGACGCTGACGATGCGGTCGGACGGCGCAATCAGGCCGGATTTGTCGGCCGGACCGGCGGGCACCAGTTCCACCACCTGGGTGTATTCGTCTTCGTTGCGCAGCACGGCGCCGATGCCCTCGAGCTGCAGCGACATGTTGATGTTGAAATTCTCCGACGTGCGCGGCGAGAAATACTGGGTGTGCGGGTCATAGGTGGTGGCGAAGGCATTCACGTAAAGCTGGAACGCATCCTCGCTCTTGGTCTGCCCGGCCTGTTTCAGCCGGTTCTCATAGCGCTTGGTGAGCAGCGTCTGGATCTCCTCCATGGGCTTGTCGTTGAGCTTCATGCTCAGCGCGGCGGCTTTCAGACGTTTGCGCCAGATGTCGTTCAGGGCAGCTTCGTCCGCGGGCCAGGCGGCGCCCTCGCGGTCGATGACGACGGCCTCGTCGCGGCTGAAATCCATGTTACCGATACCCGCCTCCAGCTCGGCGAGCAGGAACTGCAGACGCTCCACCAGACGCTGCTGGTAGCGGTTGAAGATATCGTAGGCCGGGTCGAGATTGCCGCGGACGAGGGCATCGTCGAGCTTGTGCCGGTACTTCTCCAGCTCCTCGATGTCCGAGGCCAGGAAGTAGACTCGGGATCCATCCAGCATATCAAGATAGTTGTCAAAAATTTCGCTGGATACGTTGTCGTCGAGCTTCTGGTCGATGAAGTGGTTGTGCCGCAGCTGCTCGACGATGGTGAGCAACGTGCGCGGGTGCACGTCCAGGGGTTCCAGGCTGGTCGTTTCGTCGGGTACAGAAAACGCGACGCTGCGTTCACCGGCGCTATCGCCGTTCTGCTTGGCCCAGCTCGGCGCACCGGCGGCCAGCACAATCGCCAGCAAGGCGGCGAGACCCGCAAACGGGAAGAAACGGCGCCAGCCCGTCCGGAGCGGCGGGACTGACAGAAATCGTCGAAATTGTTGCATGCGCTGTTTTCTACCTGAGTGGCTGACGCTGTGTTGCCCGATTGCCAGAGTCCTTACTTGTCCGCCGGAGTTGTGTTTAGATGCGCGCTGTCCGGACAGACGCTGCCTTGGAACCACGAATGCGGGTGCCTGAGCATAGGATTCCGCCGGCACCGTGAGGTTCCCCGGAACAGGCAGTTTGCAGGGAAACCGTTCCGTCCGAGACTAGCCAAATGCTCACGATGCCACAGTGATCAGAATGTAACCCGGTGGTCTGCCCGCGAGCAACCGGAGCCAAGGAGCCTGATATGCCTTTTATGAGACTTTGTCGAAGCAATGGCCGAGAGCCACGTGCCGTTGCAGCCAATTCAGCCGGGCTCGTCGTTGCGCGCGGCAGGCTGCTCGCCGTCCTGGCAGCCCTGGCGCTGCTGGCCGGATGCGAAGCCGGTGGAGCGCCCGAAGAAGCTGCCGCGGCGCCGGAGCCTCTGGCCGACGACAGTGCCAAAGCCGCCTACAGCCTGGGTTACCGCTTTGCCGAGAACGTGCAGCGCCAGTTCCCCGAAGACCTGGACAACGAGGCCTTCGTACGCGGCGTGCGCGACCAGCTCACCGCCCAGGAGGCGCTGGTGGACGATGCCGAGGCGGAGCGCGTCCTCACGGCCATGATGGAGGCGCGTCAGGCCCAGGCGGCCAGTGACGCCATGAAAAACCTGGAAGAGGGTCTGGCCTTCCTCGAGGAGAATGCCGAGCGGGAAGGGGTGGTGGCCCTGGAATCCGGGTTGCAGTACGAGATTCTCGAAGAAGGCGAGGGCGACAAGCCCGAGGCCACGGATACGGTGACCACCCATTACGAAGGCCGCCTTATCGACGGTGAAGTTTTCGACAGCTCCTATGAGCGCGGCGAGCCGGCGAGCTTTCCGCTCAATCGGGTAATTCCCGGCTGGACCGAGGGTCTGCAGCTCATGTCACCGGGCGCCAAGTACCGCCTCTACGTCCCGGCGGAACTGGCCTACGGCGATCAGGCCGCGGGTTCCATACCGCCGAATTCCACCCTGATCTTCGACGTGGAGCTGCTGGACGTGGCGTCGGCGGAGAGCGCTGAGGGCGCTGAGAGCGACTCCGGCAACTGACAGCCCACTCCATGGCCGCCGCCCCGCGCAGCAACCTGCAGCAGCGCCGTCTGGTACGCACCATCGTGCTGGGCACGGTGGCCGTGGTCGCCGGCATTGCCTGGCTGGCCGGCGAGCTCGGCATGGATAAAGAGGAGCTGCTGGATTTTGCCGGCACCAGCGTGCTGCTGGTGGGCGCCATGGTCGTCCTGGCGCTGCTCGGTGCCGCTGTGCTGCGGGTGCTGAAGAAGCTGTTCGGGCGCGACTGACGCCCGGCCCGGGTCACGGCAGATCAGCGAGGAACCGGTTCAGCCGCGGTGCGTAGTAGTTGTCGTAGTCCAGAGAGAATGCCACCGAGGTGGCCTGGCCGAGGATGTTGCCGCGCGGTACGAAGCCGATGTCGCGGGAATCGCGGCTGTTGTCCCGATTGTCGCCGAGCATCAGATAGCTGCCTTCCGGAACCCGGATATTGCGGAACGAGCTGGCGAATCCGGCCGTCGCCCCGCGCTGCAGCATGACGTAACGCTCATTGCCGAGAATGGACTCGCGATACAGCGCCGCTGCCGGCCCTACGGCGAACGGTAGCGTGTCCGCGGGAAGATCCTCATAGCGGGCGCTGACGCCGTTGACGGTGAGGCGATTGCGGTGCAGTGAAACCTGGTCACCGGGAATGCCCACGACCCGCTTGACCAGCAGGCGTCCATCCTCCGGCGAAGTGAACGTCACCACGTCCCCGCGGTCGGGGGACCGCCAGCTCGCCAGGCGTACGTGGGTGAAGGGAATGCGCAGGTCGTAGGCGAGCTTGTCGACGACGATGCGGTCGCCCACCAGAATGGACGGCAACATTGACCCGGACGGCACCTGGTTCCAGTCTGCCACCGCCGAGCGGAACACCAGCATCACCAGTACGAAGGCGACGAATCCCCGCCATTCCTGCCACGTCCGCCAGCCGCGGGATTCGCTCATGAATGCTATCCCTGGGAACTCTGGAAACGGTCGAGCTGTTCGGCACTGGCCTCTTTCTGATAGCGGGCTTTCCAGTCGGGGTAGGGCATGCCGTAGACACGTTCGCGGGCCGCCTCGTAGTCCACGTCCAGCCCGGCGTCGGCGCAGGCTGCCACATACCACTTGGACAGGCAGTTGCGGCAGAAGCCGGCCAGATTCATCAGATCGATATTCTGCACGTCTTTGCGTTCATCGAGGTGTTCGAGCAACCGGCGGAACACGGCGGCTTCGATTTCGGTGCGCTGGCTGGGGTCGAGGTCCTGCGGCTTCATCGGCCTGTACTCCTTGTTCCGGGAATTGTCCGGTGAACCGGATCATTCGTATCAGGCGCTATCTTAACCAATCCTGACGGCGGTTGGTGGCTGGACGCGTCGATATGCTTCAATGAGGCCACCTTCCAGACGGCAGCCGCTGCAGTGCAGATCGTGGGGCGGACAGACTGCGGCCGGGTTCGCCGGCGCAATGAAGACCGCGTAGCCGCGGACGTGGACCTCGGCGCCGGCATCGTGGCGGATGGCATGGGCGGATTGCGCGATGGCCACATCGCCAGCCGCAAAGCCGTTGCTGCGGTCATGGCCCATCTGCGCCGGAGCGGCGCCGCTGCTTCGGGGGAGACGGCGGCGCAGTATCTGCTGGCGGCACTCGCTGCAGCCAATGAACAGGTGCACCGCGCCGCCCTGTCCGGCACCGGGCTCATGGGTACGACTGCGGTGGCTGCTCTGCTGGGCCCGGACGGCCGCGGCGCCGTGGCCCACGTGGGCGATTCCCGGGCCTACCATCTGCGCGGCGAAACCCTGATCCCGCTGACACGCGATCACAGTGTGGTTCAGGAACTTCAGGACGACGGGCTGCTGGACGCGGCACAGGCGCGCCGTTCGCCGCAACGCAACATCATTACCCGCGCCATCGGGCTCAAGGCCGAGCTGCGTGCCGATAGTGTGACGCTGCACCTGGCGCCCGGCGATCTGTTGCTGCTGTGCAGCGACGGTCTGTGGGACATGCTCGAAGACAGCCGGATCAAGGCGTTGCTGGTTCAATGCCTGGCCGGATCCGCGGGGTTGGCTGCCTGCGCTGAGGCTTTGATCGACGCCGCCAATGAGGCTGGCGGCATGGACAACATTTCGGTGGTCCTGGCCCGAACGCCTCCCGCCTGACGCAGTGCGCTAGGCTTTCCCGGAATCCGCGCCCACGTGGCGTTCGCCGCGTCGGGCGGCGAGCTCCACCTGGCGGCGCCGCTCACGGAACGCCGCGCGCTGCTCGGCGCTGTGCTCGCGGACGCAGTGGGGACAGCTCACGCCCGGTTGATAGTCCGCGGCGGCGAGATCTTCCGGCGACAGCGGCCGCCGGCAGGCGAAGCACTGCTCGAAAGAGCCTTCATCGAGATCGGTGTCTACCGACACCCGCTGATCGAACACGAAACATTCGCCCTGCCAGCGATTCTCCCCCTCATGCACAGTCTCGAGGTAGCTGAGGATGCCGCCGTCGAGTTGATAGACCGTGTCGAAGCCCTGATCGAGCAACCAGGCGGAAGCCTTCTCGCAGCGGATGCCGCCGGTACAGAACATGGCGATGCGCCGGTGCACGGCCGGGTCGAGATGCCGCGCTACGTAGTCCGGCAGTTCGCGGAAGGAACGGGTGCGGGGGTTACGAGCGCCGGGAAAAGTGCCGATATCGATTTCGTAGCTGTTGCGCGTATCGATGACCGTCACGTCGGGATCGTCGAGCAGCGCGTTCCATTGCCGGGCATCCACCGCCACGCCCGTGCGTTGTTCCGGCGCCACGTCCGGTTGGTCGAGACGCACGATTTCGGCTTTGATGCGGACTTTCAGGCGGTAGAACACCGGATTCCCGTCGGCGGCGCTGGAAAACCGGCAGCGCAGGCCGGCAAACTCCGGCCGGCCGTGCAAGTGGTCGCGGAATTCGGTCAACGCCGCCGCCGTACCAGCCACGGTGCCGTTGATGCCTTCCTGCGCCAGCAGCACCGTGCCTTTCAGCTCCAGCCCGGCAGCCGCAGTCTCGAGGTCGTCGCGTAATGCCGACAGTCCGTCGAGCCGCACGAAGCGGTAGAAGGTCATGACGGCGGTCATCAGCCGGTTCCGCTGTCGCCCGCGGCCGCCGATTCCCCCGCCTTACCGCCCAGGCAGGGCGGCGACAGCGGCGCGCCGCCGAAACGCGCGCGCCATTCCTCGGGCGTGTAGGTGTGAATGGCCAGGGCGTGGACCGGGCCGGCCAGCTCCTCGGCCAGGGTCTGATTCACCCGGCGGTGCCGGGCCAGCGGCCGCTGGCCGGCGAATGCCTCGGCTACCAGAACCACCTTGAAGTGAGTCTCCGAACCGGCCGGTACGTTGTGACCACCGCTTTCATTGACGACTTCCAGGTGGGCCAAGTCGAATGCTCCGGCCAGCTTCTGTTCGATGCGCTCTTGAATACTCATAGCTGAATTATCCCGAAGCGGCCGCCGTCTGCCCAGAGCCCCGGTCCTCGAGCAGTGGTGTCAGATGGGGCCAGACCGTCTTCAGCAGCAGGTCCTGGGCCTCGGCGGTGGGATGTATGCCGTCGCTCTGCATCAACTCCGGCACCAGCGCCACCTGGTCGAGGATGAAGGGCACCAGAGCAGCATCCTGACGGTCCGCCACTTCTTCGAACAGCGCCGCGAATGCGCGCGTGTAGCGCGGCCCGTAGTTGGGCGGAATCTGCATACCCACCAGCAGCACCCGGCTGCCTGCGGCCTGGGCGAGTTCCACCATGCGATTCAGGTTGTCGCGGATGGTGTCCACGGGATAGCCGCGCAGGCCGTCGTTGCCGCCGAGTTCGATAATGACCACCCGGGGCTGATGCGCTTCCAGGGCATCCGGCAGCCGGGCCAGGCCTCCGCCGGTAGTCTCGCCGCTGATGCTGGCATTGACCACCTGCCAGCCGCCGCCGCAGTCGGCCAGGCGCTCCTGCAGCCGTTGGACCCAGCCTTCGTCGCGTTGAATACCGTAGCTGGCGCTGATACTGTCGCCAAGCACCAGAATCGTCGGCCCCGCGCTCGCCAGCGCCATCGGGACGGCGCTCATGCCGCAGATCACGGCCGCACAGAGCCGCACGCGCAGCCACCCGGATGCGGGTCTGCGAGGGCGATGGACGGCCATTGCGGGACGGCTCTCGAACCCAATGCGCTGGCGCAGTCGGGACAGGACGATAATGAGCGAAGCGGTCATTCGAGTTCGAAACGTCGACAAGGTGGTACCCACTGCTGAAGGGCAACTGACCATCTTGGATGCCATCGACCTGGAAATCAACGCAGGGGAATCCGTGGCCGTCGTCGGCGTTTCCGGCTCCGGTAAGACCACTCTGCTGGGCATTCTCGCCGGTCTCGATCTGCCGAGCAGCGGTACCGTGACACTGATGGGCCGCGAGCTCACCAGCCTGGATGAAGAGCAGCGGGCCCGCGTACGCGGCGAGCATGTGGGCTTCGTATTTCAGACCTTTCAACTGCTGGCGAGCCTTACCGCCCTCGAGAATGTGATGCTGCCGGCCGAGCTGCACGGCGAGGCCGACGCCGGTGATCAGGCCCGGGCGCTCCTCGAGAAGGTGGGCCTCGGCGCGCGCATGGGTCACTACCCGCGGCAGCTCTCCGGCGGCGAGCAGCAGCGCGTGGCCATTGCCCGGGCCTTCGCGTCGCGGCCCCACGTGCTGTTCGCCGACGAACCCACGGGCAATCTGGATACCGCTACGGGGCAGCACATCGTCGATCTGCTGTTCGAACTCAACGCGGAGTTCGCCACGACCCTGGTTCTCGTCACCCACGATGAACGGGTGGCGGCGCGCTGTCAGCGCGTGGTGGCGCTGGACGGCGGGAAGATCGTGTCATGAGGCTGGGCCTGGTGCTGCGCCTGGCCTGGCGGGATTGGCGCAGCGGCGAACTGGGGCTGTTGCTCGCTGCACTGCTGGTGGCAGTAGGCAGCGTCACGGCAGTGAGCCTGCTGGTGGATCGGCTGCAGCAGGCGTTGGTCGCGGAATCTGCCGAGTTTCTGGCAGCCGACCGCTACATCGGCAGCAGCCGCGCCATCCCGGATTCGTTCCGCGAGGCGGCCCGTGAGCTGAATCTCGATATTGCCGACACGCTGTCGTTTCCGTCCATGGTGTTTGCCGGCGACGAACGCAATCAGCTCGTGTCCGTTAAGGCGGTGACCGCCGGCTATCCCCTGCGCGGCACGCTCATCGTCGCCGACCGCCCGTTCACCCGCGGCCAGCCGACGGACGAATTGCCGGCGCCCGGCGAAGTATGGCTCGACTCCCGGCTCTTTCCGGCCCTGGATGTGGAACTGGGCGATACGGTGGAAGTGGGCATGGCCGAGCTCACCATCAGCCGGGTTCTGGTCACCGAGCCCGACCGCGGCGGCGGCATGTTCGACCTGGGCCCGCGCCTGCTCATGCACATGACCGACGTGCCGGCCACGGAGGTGGTGCAACCCGGCAGCCGACTGTCTTACCGCCTGCTGCTGCGGGGCCCTGACGCGGCATTGGAAACCCTGCGCGAGTCGTTGACCCTGGAACCCAATTTCCGCTGGCGCGGTATCCGCGACAGCAGCCAGGCCATCGGCGCGGCGCTGGATCGGGCAGAGAGCTTCCTGCTGCTCGGCGGGCTGCTGGGTGTGCTGCTGGCTGGTGTGGCGGTAGCGCTGTCGGCGCACCGCTATGCCCGGCGTCACTATGATCATGTGGCGATACTGAAAACCCTGGGCGCGGGCCCGGGGCAGATCCTGCGGGCCTTCATCGTGCTGCTGTCGGTGGTTGGCGCGGTGGCCGTGGTGCTGGGGCTGCTGCTCGGCAGCGGCCTGCACGCGGCCATGGTGGCCGTGCTCATGGGTATCATGCCGGTATCGTTGCCCATGCCCACGGTGCGGCCGTTCCTGCTCGGCGGCGCCACCGGCTTCATCTGCGCCCTGGCCTTTGCCCTGCCGCCGCTGCTGCACCTGTACAACATTTCTCCCATGCGCGTGATCCGCCGTGATCTGGGCAGTGCGCCGCCGTCGCAGATCGTCAGTTACGCGGCCGCCGGGGCCGGCAGCCTGGGGCTGCTGCTGTGGTACAGCAACAGCCTGTGGCTCACCCTGTGGACGCTGGGATGCAGCGCCGCCGTGCTGGTGGGCTTTTCGGCCATGGCGCTTGGCCTGCTGCGCGGCGGCCGGGCGCTGGGCATGCAGGCGGGCAGCGGCTGGCGGCTGGCGCTGGCCGGTCTGCAGCGGCGCCGCCGGGAGAACGTGGCGCAGATTCTGATCTTCGGCCTGGCCATCATGCTGCTGCTCATTCTCGTGCTGCTGCGCACGGCACTGCTCGACGAATGGCGCAATCAGGTCCCGGAAGATGCGCCCAATCATTTCGTGCTCAATGTCACGCCGGACCAGGTCGATGAACTGTCCGCCATGCTGGCGGAAGTCTCCGACAACCGCGGCGGGCTCTATCCCCTGGTGCGCGGACGCATCGTGGCGGTAGGCGACGTGGACGCGGAGACCTGGGAGGATCGCCAGCGGGCGGCCGGCGATGATGTCGGCGACGGGCCCAGCCTCACCTCGGAGCGCAACCTGACCTGGATGCGCGAGTTGCCGGGCGACAACCGGGTGGTTCGCGGCGAGTGGTGGTCGGATGCAGCCGGCTCCGCCGACAGGGCGCTGGTCTCGCTGGAAGACGACTATGCGGAGGATCGCGGGCTATCGGTGGGCGACATCCTCACCTTCGATATCGCGGGCCGCGAAGTGGTGGCGGAAGTCGCCAATCTGCGCCGCCTCGACTGGGAAAGCATGCGGCCCAACTTCTTCATCATCTTCTCGCCGGGCGTGCTCGAGGACTATCCCGCCACCTATATGACCAGTTTCCATCTCGACAGCGAGCAGAAGCCGTTCCTGAATCGTCTGTTGTCGCGCTTCCCCACCGTCACGGTGATCGAGGTGGATGCGCTGATCCGACAGATCCAGAGCATCATTTCCCGGGTCACGCAGGCGGTGGAACTGGTGCTGGGGCTGGTCCTTGCGGCGGGCTGTCTGGTGCTGGTGGCCAGCATTCAGGCGAGCCGCGATGCGCGCATGCACGAGCATGCGCTGATCCGTGCCCTGGGCGGCACCCGGCGGCTGATTGCCGGTTCCCTGGCCGCCGAGTTCGCCATACTGGGGCTGTTTGCCGGCGTGGTCGCGGTGGTCGGCGCCGAGGTGACCGTGGCCGTATTGCAGAGTCAGATCTTCGAGATGGGCGCGGATATCCATCCCTGGCTATGGCTGCTGGGCCCGCTCACCGGCGCTGTGCTGATCCTCGCGGTGGGTCTGGCCGGAACCCGCAGTCTCATTTCCACGCCGCCCATGCTGGTGCTGCGCGGCCTCAACTGACCCCGCCCGATCTGCGGCCGGCCGTTGCAGATCCGCCGCCGTCTACTAGGGTTAGTAGACGTATCACCCTTACCTGGATAGCTGGATTCTCCAATCGATGAGTAAGCTGCATCGCCTGTTCGGGCCCAGACGTCGCAGCGATTCCGACGGCGCCTCCGGCACATCCGGGAGGTCGGCCGCGCGGACCGCTGATCAGCCGCGGCAGGGGTTGCCGAGTGCGCTCGTGAAGGGGGCGGCCTGGCTGCCGTTGCTGCTGGCCGTGGCTTTCTGGATCTTCAGCGGCCGGGTGCTCACCAGTGGCCCCGGCATTGCAGCGCAATCTGACAATGGGGCGCTGGTGGAGCGTCTGGCGGCGCTGCAGACCTATCATCTGGCGGCCCTGGCTCTGCTCACCGCGCTGGGCGTGGCCATCGCCGGTATGGCAGCGCGCTATCTGGCGCGGCAGCGTCAGAAGCCCGCCTGGTCCATGCATGGCCTGGCGGAGCGGTTGTTCGAGAACTCGCCGGGAGCCGTGGTGGTCAGCGACGCCTATGACCGCATCCTGGCGGTCAACGATGCTTACACGCGCATGACCGGCTATTCCCAGGCGGAAGTGCTGGGCCACGACATAGGTTTCAATCATGCCGGTCAGCAGGATCAGGCGTTCTATGAAGCCATGCGTGAAACCCTGGCATGCCGCGGCCGCTGGATCGGCGAGTTCTGGCTGCGCAACAAAGACGGTGAAGCCTTCGCCGACAAGGTCACGCGCATGCGCCTGGCCGGCCAGCGTGACGAGCTGCTGGGCTATCTGACCCTGTCCATGGACATGCTCAGCTCCGATGATGCCAAGCGGCTGATGCTCTGGCAGGCCCACCACGACACTCTGACCAAGCTGCCCAACCGGAATCTGTTCGAAGAGCGTCTGACCCGCCTGCTGCTGCGTAACCAGGAGAAGGGTTTCATGGGCGCGCTGGTCAGCATCGACCTGGATCGTTTCAAGATGGTCAACGATTCCGTCGGGCCGTCGAACGGCGATCAGGTGCTCATGGAAGTGGCCTACCGCATCGCCATGTGTGTGGAAGAATCCCACACCGTAGCCCGTCTCGGCAGCGATCACTTTGCGGTGCTGATGAGCGAGGTGAACGACTACGGCGAAGTGGAGCGCCTCGGCCGCAGCATCCTCGCTGCCGTCAACGAACCGTTCAGCGTCGACGGCCGTGAATTGTTCATCACCGCCAGCGTCGGCGTGGCGCTTCTGCCCCAGGACGGCGACCAGACCGGCGAGCTGCTGCAGAAGGCCGATGCCGCGCGGATTCAGATCAAGGAAGACGGCGGTAACAACCTGGCGTTCTTCGAACCGGACATGAACACGCGCGCCGAACGCCGCCTGGAACTGGAATCCGCGCTGCGCCGCGCCATCGCCAATGACGAGCTGCTGCTGTATTACCAGCCGGTCATCGACGTCAAACGCGGCCTGGTCACCAGCGCCGAGGCTCTGTTGCGCTGGCAGCATCCCGATCTCGGCATGGTGTCGCCGGGCGAGTTCATTCCGGTGGCGGAAGATATGGGCCTCATCGTCGAGATCGGCCAGTGGGTCGTCTCCGAGTGTCATCGCCAGCTCGAGGTGTGGCGCCGCCAGGGGCTCGACGATCTGCGGATCTCGTTGAATGTCAGCGCCATGCAGTTGCGCCGTGATGAGGATGCCCAGGCGTTGCTGCGCCTGCTCAGCACGGTGGCAGATGACCGGCTGGTTCTGGAGCTCACGGAAAGTGCGCTGATGGAGAACAGCGACGGCGTCCACCGCTTCCTCAGCCAGGCCCGGGCCATGGGCAGCATGGTGGCGCTGGACGACTTCGGTACCGGTTTTTCTTCGCTCGGCTATCTGCGCAACTTCGAGTTCGACGTCCTCAAAGTCGACAAGACCTTCATCGATCAGCTTTCCAGCACCCGCGATTACGGTCTGGTGGCTTCCATTGTCAGCATGGGCCGGATTCTCGGTATGCGCGTGGTAGCCGAAGGCGTGGAAACCGCCGAGCAGGTGAAGCGCCTGAAGCAGATCGGTTGCGACTACGTGCAGGGCTTCTACTTTTCGCGGCCGCTGCCGGCAGAGCAGTTCTTTGCCTTCGTTACGGACGGGGAGTTGCGGGAGGTCGGCTGATTTTGCGCTGACGGGGCGGCTGGTCGGTGGCGGTTGGGTTGGCCGGTGAGATGGGTGGCCGGTCGCCGCCCACCCATCACCGTCCATCCACTGGCGATTGGTCGATGAGGTTTGGTCGATGAGGTCTGGTCGACAGCTCCCAACCCTGAGGCGCCGTTTGGAAATGTTCGTTGACACGGACGACTGCGCCCCAGACGATGGCCGCTGACGGGCAACTCCCGTAAGGCTGCCATGATGGAAGAAGGTTTCATCGATCTCGAGCACGGGCGGATATGGTATCGCCGGAGCGGCGGTGGCAGTGCTTTGCCTGTCTTGCTTCTGCACGGTGGCCCGGGCGCCGCGTCCTACTATCTTGAGCCACTTGAGGAGCGCCTCTCCGGGCATCGTCCCGTCATCGTTTACGATCAGCTCGGCTGTGGTCGATCAGACAAGCCTGACGACCCGTCTCTCTGGACCCTCGATTACTTCACTTCCGAAGTCGACCAGATGCGCAAAGCGCTTGGGCTTGACGAATGCCACCTGCTCGGGCATTCGTGGGGCGGATGGCTCTCCATTGACTACCTCTGCCGGTGCCCGGATGGCGTTTCCAAGGTCGTACTTGCCTCAACGTCTTCGAACATTGCTACCTTTGTTGAGAACTGCCAGCGCCTGATGGTGGGGTTGCCCGCACCGCACGCCGAGGTGCTCCTGGCCGGGGATCTCGACGACCCTGGTTATGAAGCCGCTGAACAGGCTTTCCTGGAGCACCACCTGTGTCGCCTCGATCCGTGGCCCGAGTCAATATTGAAATCCGTCGAATCGCTCGACGGTAACCAGGTTTATCAGACAATGAATGGTCCAAACGAGTTTACTGTGGTGGGTAACCTGAGAGATTGGTCCCGCGACGCCGACCTGCATCTCATAGGCCAGCCAACGCTGATCACCTACGGGGCATATGACGAACTCGGTGAGCCTTGTGCTCTGCAAAATCAAGCAGGGTATTCCACACGCGGAACTGATGTGCTTCGAAGAGTCTTCACACATGGCCCACATCGAAGAGGCGGACGCTTACTGCGCTGCGGTCGAGACATTCCTGGCACACTAGTTCTTTTGAGACGACCCGAAGCTGTCAGTCGAGAAGGTGCGACGCGTAGGATTGGGTGGTAGAGATCGTCTGATGCCCCAATTATCCTGTCCGGCGGGTCTGAACTGGAATGGAGGGGACGACGATGAGCGAAATTCTCAGTCAAGCGGAAGGCTTCTTTGCAGCGTGTGAAACGGGCAAGGGTTGGGAAGGCTGCAAAGAATATTGCCATGCCCAGGCCACGTTTTCCTGCCAGTCGGCTGCTCTGGCCGATGTGGACACTCTGGAGGGATATTGCGAATGGATGAAGAATCTACTCGTGCCGATTCCAGACGGCCACTATGAACTGAAGTTCATGGCTGAAGACGGGAAGCGGCAGACCGTTGCAGCCTTTGCGGTATTTCAAGGAACACAAACGGGGCCGGGGGGACCAGGCGAGCCAACCGGCAAGCCAGTTGCAAGTGATTATGTCTATGCCATGGAATTCGACAATGGGCGAATCCGGCACATGACCAAGGTCTGGAACGACAGCATCGCCCTGCAGCAATTGGGCTGGGCGTAGAAACCATTTCATCAGGCTGGGTTCCTGGCGCGGTTTGCTCCGCTCATGGCCCGCCAATGACATTCGCTGCAAGGCAACAAACCGGCAGGCGGCGACCCGACTGTTGGCGTGGTGTATCGCCTCGAGCCTGAAACAGCACGTCAATAGTGTTTGGTGAGTGTTTATCTTTGGCGGGTACCAGTCGATCCCATTCACTGCCGTGATCTCCGGCTTGAATGTTCATACCATTGAGTTCATACTCGAGAACATGTCATCCGTCCGCAAGACCATTTCCTTCCCCCCGGCGGTTGCCCGGCACCTGGATCGTGAAGCCGCACGCCAGGGGAAGTCCGTTTCGTCGCTTGTGACTGAGCTTGTCTCCCGTCAGCCCGTCGCGCTGCCATATGCGGGCTTGATCGACGACGATGAAGATCTTTCGCTGCGCGTCGAGGAGATTCTCGGCCGGCTCCGGCGTTGATCGTTTGCGATACGGGTCCGCTCGTCTCCGCGTTGAACCGCGCGGAGCGCCAACGCCACCGTTTCGCCGTGGAACTTCTCACGCACCTGGGCCGGGACATTCTGGTGCCCTGGCCGGTACTCGTCGAAGTGGATCTGTTGATGCGATCGCGCGGGCATGAGGACGCTGCGTTGCAGTTCGGGGACAGTTTACTTGCCGGCGTTCACCAATTGGACGCACCGACTTTCCCGGAACTGGAACTGGCCTTGCGCCTTGCCCGACGCTACCAGGGTAGTGGCGCGGACCTGCCGGATCTGTCCGTTATGGCCATGGCTTCAGTTCGCAAGGCCAGTATTCTGACTTGGGATTTTCGCCACTTTCGAGCGGTGGTGCTGCGCCGGGGCCATCGCTGGCCGCTGGTCGTCGAGGAGGACGAGCTGCCGGATCCGTGAGATCTTCTCGCCACGCGAACAGAGCGCTCGACCCCATCGACCTTTCAGCCGCACCGCCGGCCTAACGCTGGTAGACTGCGCTGCCCGCAAGAGCAACCCGAGAACCCCATGCCGGTAGAGCACTTTCAGCCCCAGGCTGATCGCCGTCAGGCGCGCTACGACGTCAACAAGCTGCACAAGCGCTTGCGGCGTCAGGTGGGCCGGGCCATCGAGGACTTCGCCATGATCGGAGAAGGCGATCGGGTGATGGTGTGCCTGTCCGGCGGCAAGGATTCGTACACGCTGCTGGACATCCTGCGCAATCTGCAGCATTCGGCGCCGGTGAGCTTCGAACTGGTGCCCGTGCACCTCGATCAGAAGCAGCCGGGCTATCCCGCGGGGCTCATGGCCGAATACCTGGAAGCCCAGGGCCTCGAGCACTACATTCTCGAGGAAGACACCTACAGCGTGGTTCAGGAGCTGACCCCGGCGGGTAAGACCACCTGTCCGGTGTGCTCGCGCCTGCGCCGCGGCATCCTCTATGCCTGTGCCCGGCGCATCGGTGCGACGCGGATAGCGCTGGGGCATCATCTGGACGACGCGGTAGAGACCCTGTTCCTCAACCTGTTCCACGGCGGGCGCATGAAGTCCATGCCGCCCAAGCTGAAAAGCGACGACGGCAGCAACATCGTCATCCGGCCGCTGTACTACTGCCGGGAAGCGGACATCGCGCAATGGGCGGAACATCGCGGCTTTCCGATCATTCCCTGCAACCTGTGCGGCTCCCAGGAAAATCTGCAGCGCCAGGTGATCAAGGAGATGCTCGTGCAGTGGGACCAGCAGTCGCCCGGCCGGGTGCGCAACATTGCCCGGGCCATGGCCAATGTGGTGCCGTCCCATCTGGCCGATGCCGAGCTGTTCGATTTTGCCGGGCTGGAACGCTCCGGCGCGCTCGCCGGCGTCCGCGTGCCGCTGAAGGACGTTACTGCCCGCTGAGGTCGGTGGCGCGGAAGCGCACCTCCTCGCTGGCCAGTGCGTCGGCGGATTCGAGCACCTCGGTGAGGGCGATCTCAAAACTCTGCACCAGGCCCAGCAGGTTCTCGCTCGCCGGGTCGGCGAGGGCCAGTTCCAGGGTCTTGGAAGCTTCCTTGAGGCGCTGGGCGCCGAAGCTGCCGGCCACGCCGTGCAGGTTGTGCGCCAGGCGTTCGGCATCCTCGAGCTGCTGGTCGTGCACCAGCCGGCGCATGCGGGTTCCGGCATCGCCGTAGTAGCGGCCGAAGTCACCCATGAGTTTCAGCATCAGCCGCACATTGCCGTTGTGGCCTTTGATGGCGGCGCCGATATCGATGCCGGGTACCCGTCGCATGGGCAACGCTTCCAGGTCCTGGCGGGTGGGTGCGGGGGCCGGCGGTTCCGGCTTCGGCGCGGCCGCTGGCGGGGCTGGAGGTTGCGCCGTGGCGTCGGCCTCAGCCGGCACGTTCTGATCGGTTGCCCGGCGGCGCCGGTTGGCCGTGCCGGATTCCGGCAGCAGGCTCGTCATGACGCTGAGCAGTTCGTCGAAGTCGATGGGTTTGGTTACATAGGCGTCACAGCCGGCGTCCAGGGCCGCGGATTGACGGGTGGACAGGGCATCGGCCGAGACGGCGACGATGGGCAGGGTAATGCCCTGCTCGCGCAGAATGCGGGTGGCTTCCAGACCGTCGAGCAGGGGCATGTGGATGTCCATGAGCACGGCGTCGTAGTCGCTGGCCGTGGCGCGGTCCACGGCCTCGCGGCCGTTCTCGGCAATGTCCACCCGGGCGCCGGCCCGCTGCAGAAACTCGTTGGCCAGCTGCTGGTTGATCGGGTTGTCCTCGGCCACCAGGATGGTGCGCCCCTCGAGAATGGACGTATTGCGCTCGCGGCTGCCGCTGCGGTGGGGCAGGCTGACTTCTTCGCCGGCGATCTGCATGTGCACGGTGAAGCGGAACGTGCTGCCTTCGCCGAGTTCCGAGGCAACGTCGATCTCGCCGCCCATGACTTCCACCAGCCGGCGGCAGATGGTCAGCCCCAGACCGGTTCCGCCGAAACGCCGGGTGGTGGACGATTCGGCCTGCTCGAACGACTCGAACAGCCGCCGCTGCTGTTCTTCGCTGATGCCGATACCGGTGTCTTCCACGGCAATGGCCAGTACCAGATCCGGCGATGACAGGGATTCCACCTCGGCGCGCAGACGGATCGAACCGGATTCGGTGAACTTCACCGCATTGCCCACCAGATTGACCAGCACCTGCTGAAGGCGCATGGCGTCGCCCACCAGCAGGCCGTCGGCGGGAAACTCGGGGTGTTCGCGGGTGCGGTCGTCGAGCACGAACTCGAGCTTGCGGCGGCGCAGTTCGGTGCGGAACAGCCTTTCCACCTCACCCAGAGTGTCCGACAGCGTGAACGGCCGCTGCTCCAGGGTGAGCTTGCCGGCCTCGATCTTGGAGAAGTCGAGAATGTCGTTGACCAGAGTCAGCAGGCTCTCTGCCGCATTGCGGATGGAGGTCAGGTATTCGTGCTGCTTGCGGTCCAGCGAGGTATCCAGCGCCAGCTTGGAAAAGCCCACGATGGCGTTCATGGGTGTGCGGATCTCATGGCTCATGTTGGCCAGGAAGGCGCTTTTTGCCTGAGTCGCCGCCTCGGCGATCTGGCGCTGCTTGTCGGCCTGCTCGCGCTCGATTCGCTCCGATATATCGATGAGTGAGCCGTCGATGTATTCGAGCCCGTCCGCATCTTTGTTGAGCCGGGCGGTGAGTGCCATCCACAGGGTACGGCCCTGGCGGGTCACGCCCTGAGCTTCGAAGCCGCTCACCATGCCTTGCTGTTCGAGCTCCGAGAGGAACTGTCCGATGCGCTCCCGGGACAGAAACACCCGATCGAGCAGTTCCCGGTATTCGTCGAGGAGCTGCAGCACGTTATCGAAGCCGAGAATGCGGGCCAAGGTCGGGTTGGCCGACAGCAGCACGCCGTTGGGGCTGATGCGGAACAGCCCCTCGATGGCGTTATCGTAGAGCGTGCGGTACTCGTCGCGGGTGGCCTGCAGATCGGCGTACAGGCGCGCGTTCTCGATGGATATGGCGGCCTGAGAGGCGAGCAGGGCGAGCACTTCCACGCGCTGGCGCGTGAATACCTCGGTGAGCCAGCTGTGCTCGATGTAGAGGATGCCGGTGATCTCGCCGCGGTGGACGATGGGCAGGCAGAGCACCGACAGCGGCTGCATGCGCTTGACGTAGGCATCCTGAGTGAACACGTCTTCCTGCGTGGCGTCGCCGATGACCAGGGTTTCCTTGGTGCGCGCCACGAACTGAATGATGCTCTCGGGTACCTCGTCGGAGGCTTCCAGCGGCATGGGCGGCGTGACCCGGTGGGTGGGCCCGCCGTCCACCGAGGCGATGGCTTCCACGTACAGACGCCGCTCATGGGCCAGCAGCATGCAGGCTTTCTGCGCGCCGGCGTGCTCGAGTGCCAGGCGCAGCAGCTTGGTGAGCACCTGGTCCAGCATGATCTCGCCGGAGATGGTCTGGGCTGCGCGCAGCACGGTGGTGGTATCGAGAATGCGCTCGTTGAATTCGCCCGTGTTGACGCTGGCACTGCGGCTGTGGATGTCGCGTACCGTCAGCTCCGCCAGATCGCCCACCGACAGCGAGCTGCCGTGGCGCGGCTCGTGGCCGTCCTGCAGCAGGGCGTGGAACTCGCGTTCGAGCTGGTTGGTCTTGGCCGCGGCGCCCCAGCGCAGATAGGCCTGATAGGCGTTGCGCGCGAACAGCTTGGCGAAATCCGTACGGCCGCTGCGCTCGCAGGCGCGCGCCGCCAGCTCGTAGGCCAGGGCTTCGTCGTTGGCCAGACCCAGGCGCCGGGAACGGTCGGCGGCCTGTTCGTAGAGCTCCAGGGCACGGGTGGTGTGGCCGCGCTGCCAGGCAAGCTCGGCATTCAGCAGCAGAATCTTGGGTTCCACGTGGGTGGCGCCCTGCTTCTGCCAGCGGGCGAGCTGGCGCAGATTGCGACGCACCACCGCATGACCGCGGCGGATGCTGGCGGCCGTGGGCGCTGTCTCGGCGGATTCATCCGGGCCGGGCCGGGCCATGCGCAGATACACCAGGCTCTCGGCGAAGCGCAGCAGGGTGAGCAGCGGCGAGCCAGCCAGGTGTCTGCCGTAGTCGTTGGCCAGCCGCAGGATGTTGTTGGCGCCCTGGAAATCCTGGAACAGCACCGCGTAGTACAGACGCAGGACATAGACCACGCCGTGGGCGGCCACATCCTCGGTATTGTGAATGGCCAGGTTCTGGCCCCGTTCCGGGTCCGGGTCTACGTCGGCCTGGCCGACCAGGCTGTTGACGATCTGCAGCACGAAGCGGGTGATGTTGATGCCGGTGACGTGCTGGTATTGGGTCAGCTGTGAGACCTGGCCGTGCAGCGCCTGCTTCAGCGAGCCGAGTTCGGCGCCGCGGACCATGGCATTGGTGGCGTAGAAGGCGCTGGCGGCAGCGGCGAACTCGTAGTCGTGGCGCGCGATGCTGGTGGCCAGGTTCTCCGTGAGCGCGTTCAGAGTGTGATCCAGGGAGGTGAACCAGGGGTCCACCAGGCCGTTCAGCAGGGTAAGGCTGCGCACGGAAAAGCTTTCGCCGGGGAATCGCGCCGCCAGCACCCGGGCCTGGTCGGCGTTGCGCCGGGCGGCAGCACCGTCACCGTCGACGAAGGCAATGGCCGCCTGTGCTGCATGGGCGAAGGCCACTTCCGCCGAATAGCCGGAACGCCGCGCCCGCTGCTGCACGGCCCGGGCCAGCGCCGGCTGCCGCAGCGAACCCAGGTGATAACCGATGTGCAACGCATAACCGTACAGGCGGAAAATCTCGTGGACCTGGAGATCGTCCACCACGCGGATGGGCGTGGGCAGGCGCCGGTCGAAGTGCCGCGCCAGACGCCTGCCCAGGCGAGCGCCGCGCTCCATCAGCCGGCGCTGCCAGGCTGGGCCTGAAGGCCGTGCCGGCAGGCGTGCGCCCAGATGGGCCAGTGCCGCTTCCGCCAGCTTGTCGGCTTCACCCAGGCGGTTCTGCACAGCGGCAGCCCGGACCCGCACCTCGTCGATGACGCTGCTCTCCGCGGTGGTTTCGCGGATCACCCGATAAAGCTGGTGGAAGTCGCCGCACAGGAAAGCGGCCTCCGCTGCACACTCGCTCAGCTCGAGCCCCGTAGCCCCGTCGATATCGTCGCGCATGACCGCCAGGCCGCTGCGGGCGTATTTGTAGGCGGCCTGGAAGCGCCCCTGCTGCAGCGCGGCGCGGGCCGCCAGCAGATTGTGGTAAGCCACGTCGGCACGCTGGTCCCGGTCGGCGCTGAGGAAGTCCACGGCGGCATTCAGATGATTGGCCAGGTGCATGACGCTGGTCCCGGAACGCGGCCGCATGCTCTTCAGCGCCTGAGTGATGGCGGCGTGCCGGCGCGGTTTGTCCTCCCGCGGCTGGCTGGCATAGAGCAGCGCGCGAATACGCGGGTGGGAGAATCGGTAGAGCTTGTCCGCCGTGTCGCCGTCGTCCTCGACGTTGCGCACCAGCGCGGCGCTGATGGCAGGACGCAGGACGCTGGCGGTGTCGGCGGCGTCGGTTGGCAGCAGTTCGCGGATCAGCGCACCGGTGAACTCATCGCCGATGGCCGCGCCCCAGCGCAGGGCCTCGCGGGTCTGTTCCGGCAGTGACTCGAGCTGCTTGCGCACCCGGTCGGAGGAGTTGTTGCTGAAGTAGTGGCTGCGCACCTGCTCGAGGTCCCAGCGCCACTCACCGTCCGCGGTGTTGTAGGCGATGATCTGCTCCTCGTGCAGCTCGAAGATGAGCTCGAGCAGGTGGCCGGGCACGCCGTCGGTCTTGCCGTGCAGCTCCGCTGCGAGTTCGCGCACACGGGCTTCACCGTGCGAGAGCATGTCTGCCAGCAGCTTGCGTACGTCGCCTTTGCTCAGGGGCTGCAACGGCACGCGCACGTGCTTGGTGGCCAGGCGCGGCCGCTCGAACAGAGCCGGGTCGGCCTCTTCCTGAGTGAAGGCCAGCAGCACATACCGCAGCTCGGCAGTGGTATTGACCAGGTGCGCCAGATCGTCCTCGGGTTGCTGGTCGGCATTTTCGACGATGACGCACACCGGGTGGGGGCTGATGGCGCGCAGGGCATGCATGACCGCCAGGGCTGGCGCCGCTGCGGCTTCGTCAGTGCCGCCGGCGCGGTTTTCCAGCACCGGCTGCAGCTCCGGCATGTAGGCGGCCAGGCACGCCAGGCTCGGTGGTGGCAGCCGCTGCAGGCGGTCGAGCAGCTCCTGGCCCTCCGGCGGCGGCAGCGACAGAGCCTGGCGGATGAGCAGGCGCAACAGGTCGAGCCACATGCCGGCGCCATCCCGGTAGGGACTGCCGCGCAGATTGATGCGAGCGGTGAGAAGCTCGTGTTCCAGCGTATTGCGCTGCAGGGCATCGCACAGGGCCGTTTTCCCCATGCCGCCGGCGCCGTTGATCTCGACGATCATGCTCTCGCCGGACAGTGTGCGTTCCACGGCCGCGCGCAGGTCGTCCAGGGGTGCCTCCCGGCCATACAGACGTTTGGGCAGCGAAAGTTGTCCGGGCGCATCCGTGCGGCCCAGGCGGAACGGAATCACGGCAGCATGCTGCTGGCCTTCCGCCAGGTCGTCCCGGGCGGCGGCCGCGCTCTGATAGCGGTCTTCGGGTTGCTTGGCGAGCAGCTTCTGCACCACGTCCGACAGCCATTGCGGCACGTCGGGGTTTGTCACGTGCAGCGGCTTGGGCGTGCTGGCGATGTGGGCGTGGATCATCTCCAGGGGATCGTTGCCGGTGAACGGTGTGGCGCCGGAGAACAGTTCGTAGAACGTGACCCCCAGTGAATACAGGTCGGTGCGATAGTCCACCACCCGGTTCACCCGCCCGGTCTGCTCGGGGGAGATATACGGCAAGGTACCGGTCAGGTGGCTGCCGGCTTCCTGCAGCGGGTACTCCCGCGGCGCCAGGGTCGCCAGGCCGAAGTCGATGATCTGCACGTCCAGAGTGTCGTCCAGGACGATGACGTTGCCCGGATTCAGGTCGCGGTGAATGACGCCTTCGTCGTGGATGGATTGCAGGGCGTGGGCCAGGGTCATGGCCACGTCAATGCGTTCGTCGAGCGTCAGGGCGTCAGCGCGGATGAACTCGCGCAGTGCCCGGGCGCCGCTGTCCTCGAAGATGATGCGGTGCTCGCTGTCGTCCATGGACAGCGCGCGGCAGACGTATGGGCTGGTCAGCGACTGATTGAGTTTGAACTCGTGCTGGTAGCGGGCGATGGAGCTGCCGTTACGGGCCCCCGGTTTCAGCGCCTTGATGATGACCGCCTGGCCGTCCCACTGGGATCGTTTCACCAGGGTGGTGGCACTCTCATAGATGGTTCTGTCTACGCCCTTCGCCACTGAATCAGTCCATGAAAACGCCGGCACCCGCGATCATAACGCGGGTCCGGATGGTGCCGCAGCCGGCCACGCGGGCCCCGGGTGCGGCCGCGATCAGGTGACCTCGGGGGTGAACAGGTAGCCTGTGCCGTGAATGGTGGTGATGATCTTGGCGGTGGACGCGCGCTCGCCGAGTTTCTTGCGCAGCTGACCCACCAGTACGTCGATGTAGCGGTCGTCGGGAAACCACTCCCGGTTGCGGATCCGGTTCATCAACTGATCCCGGTTCATCACTTCTCCGGCACGTTCCATGAATGCCAGCAGCAACTGATACTCGCCGGCGGACAGGGTAGCTTTCTCGCCGTCGGGCGCCGTCAGCTCGCGCTTGTTCAGATCGAGCTGCCAGCCGTCGAAGTTGCGGATGTGGTTCTTGCGGCGCTGACGCTGCTGAATGTGCACGCGGCGGATGAGGTTGCGGGCCCGCGACAGCAGCTCCCGCGGATCGAAGGGCTTGGTGACGTAATCGTCGGCCCCGCTTTCCAGGCCCAGAATCTTGTCGATCTGCTCCTGCTTGCTGGTGACCATGATGATCCCCAGATCCGATTCGGCACGGATTTCGCGGGCGATGGTCAGGCCGTCTTTGCCCGGCAGCTTGATGTCGAGCAGCACCAGGATGACGTCCCGTTCCAGGACGATGGGCAGTACGTCATCGCCGGAGCCGGTGGCGCTGACCTTGAACCCTTCTTCCTCGAAATAGGAGACGAGTTGTTCCCGCGTGATAGGCTCGTCTTCGACGACGAGAATGTGTTCCTGTTCGGCCATAGTTCCCTGTCCTGTTGGAACGTCAGTCGGCGCTCCGGCATGATCCACACTCATGATCCATGCTCTGGTACGCCGCCTGCTACGTGGTTGCGCCGCACGGGGCGCCGCCGGTGTCCTCTCGCAGCTTAGCTGGTGAATTGAATTGCGTTCGAACCACTGGAAGTAATGCATCTCGGTGAGACAAATTCAACCCGGGGTAGCCAGCTTGAGCGCTGCATCACGTAAACTGCGCGTCCATGGTCAAAATTCCCACACATACCCTCTCTCCGGAAGCGCTGCGCGGCGTCGTTGAAGCCTTCGTGCTGCGCGAAGGTACCGATTATGGACACAGGGACATCTCCCTGGAAGAGAAATGCGCTGCGGTGGAACGTCAGATCGCTGCCGGGCAGGCGGAAGTCTGGTTCGATCCGGCCACGGGGACGACGGATATCAGGGAGCCGGGCGATAATGTCGATAAGACCGCCGCCGGCAGCCGCAACGCGGACGCGCGGTCACACGAAACACAAGGAGGCTTCGATGCATGATCGGAAAGGTGCGGGCGGCTCGATGAAAGGGGCGCTGCTGGTGCTTGGTGCCTGGTTGTGCAGTGCAGCGGCCATTGCCGAAGTAACCCTGGAGACTTCGGTCAGAAAGGTGGAGACCACCCTGGACGGCAGCGGGCAGGTAAAGCGGGAGTTGCTGGCCACCGACGATGTGGTGCCTGGGGAGGAACTGCGCTACACGATCCGCTTCACCAACGAATCCCGAACGGCGGTGGATGCCGAACGCATCGTCATCACCAACCCGATTCCTGAGGGGACCCGCTACGTGGCCGACAGCGCCGGCGGTGACGGGACCATGGTGGAATATTCCGGCGACGGAGACGAGTTTCACGCCAGCGAAGCCGGTATCGCCGCCGCGGCGGAAACCGGACCGGCCGGCGATGACGGCGCGAGCCGCGTACACAGCCTGCGCTGGACCTATCAGCGCGAGCTCGGCCCGGACGAATCCGGCGAGGTCTATTTCCACGTGCGCATGCTATGACCCGTCGGTTCAATGTGGAAAAGCACCGCGACCCGGTCCATGTAGGGCCGCGGGGCACCCTGGAGCTGCTCTCGCAGCTCGAGGTGCAGGCGCTGACCAGCTCGGCTCAGGAAACCCAGCTGCTCGAGCTGTTCCGGCGCTGTGCCCTGGCCGTGTTGAATACCGGCAACGAGATCGACGACTCTGCCGCCCTGTTCGAGGCGTACGACGACTTTTCCATCGAGGTCGGCCGCCGCACCCGCGGACTCAAGCTCATCATCAAGAACGCCCCGGCCAGTGCCTTCGTCGATGGCCGTATCGTCGAGGGTATCCGCCAGCACCTGTTCGCCGTGCTGCGCGACATCGTCTACACGGGTACCGACATTGCCGACAGCGACCTGTCCGACTCCGCCGGCGTCACCGACGCGGTATTCCAGATTCTCAAGCACGCGCGCATCCTCAATCCCAACCAGGCGCCGAATCTGGTGGTGTGCTGGGGCGGACACTCCATCAGCCGCCGCGAGTACGATTACACCAAGGAAGTGGGCTATCAGCTCGGGCTGCGCGGGCTGGACATCTGTACCGGCTGCGGACCCGGCGCCATGAAGGGGCCCATGAAGGGAGCGGCGGTCGGTCATGCCAAGCAGCGCCTGCGCGATGGCCGTTACCTGGGCCTGTCCGAGCCCGGCATCATCGCCGCAGAGCCGCCTAATCCCATGGTCAGCCACCTGGTGGTCATGCCCGATATCGAGAAGCGCCTGGAAGGCTTTCTGCGTCTGGCCCACGGCATCGTGGTGTTTCCCGGCGGCGTGGGAACGGCCGAAGAAATCCTCTATCTCCTGGGGGTTCTGCTCGACCCCGCCAACCGCCGTCAGGAGCTGCCAGTCATCTTCACCGGGCCGGCGGAAAGCGTGGAGTACTTCCACGAGCTGGATGCGTTCCTGCGCCTGGCGCTGGGCGACGAGATCGCCGAACGCTACGAAATCGTCACCGGTGATGCCGCCCGGGTGGGTGATCTCATGGGCAAGCGGATCCGCCAGGTGCGCCGGCAGCGGCGCCGCGACGGCGATGCCTACTATTTCAACTGGCTCATGCAGATTCCGTATGCCCACCAGACGCCGTTCGTAGTGGATCATCCCAGCGTGGCGGGTCTGAAGCTGTCCCGGGATCTGCCCAATCACGAACTCGCCGTCGAGCTGCGGCGGGCCTTCTCGGCCATCGTCACGGGCAACGTCAAAGACTACGGCATCCGTATGATCCAGCGGCACGGGCCATTCGAGCTGCACAGCGATGCCAGCCTCATGGAGGGCCTCGACCACCTGCTGCGGCAGTTCGTGGCCCAGGGCCGTATGAAGCTGGAGGGGGCCCACTACGACCCCTGCTATCGGGTGCTGCGGGTTTGAGCGCAGCATGAACAGCGCAGCGCTGCTGGACGTGCAGGATTTCTGCTGCGAACGGGACGGCCGGGTGTTGTTCGACGGCCTTGGGCTGACGCTCTTAGCCGGGCAATGTCTGGAGCTGCGCGGCCCGAACGGCAGCGGCAAGTCTACCCTGCTGCGCGCCATTGCCGGTCTGTTCCCGGACTACGGCGGAACCATCGAGGCCCGGGAAAGTCTCTATCTGGGGCATCGCCCGGGCATCAGTGCGCTTTTGACGGCCGAGGAAAATCTGCGTTGGTACCAGACATTACGGCCCGGCCGCAGCAGTGTGTCAGCGGCCCTGACCGAGGTCGGCATGGCAGGCTACGAACGGGTTGCCTGCCAGCACATGTCGGCTGGCCAGCAACGGCGCGTCGGACTGGCGCGGCTGGTGCTCTGCCGGGCGCCGCTGTGGCTGCTCGACGAGCCTCTGACGGCGCTGGACAGCGCCGGGTCCGAGCTGGTCCGGCGGCTCATCGCCGATCAGCTCGAGCAGGGCGGAGCGGTGCTGTGTGCCACCCACCAGCCCCTGCGGCTGCGGGGCAGCCAGGTTCTGTCACTGGGGGCGGCGGATGCTGAATTCGACCGTGAGGAACGCCAGCCGTGAGCACGCCGGGGGCGCTTTTTGCCGGCCAGTTCCGCCGCGAGCTGACTGCCGCCCTGCGCAACGTTCAGGAGGCCCTGAACCCGCTGGTATTCCTCTTTCTGGCCATTACCCTGTTCGCCTTGGGCGTGGGCGCCGAGCCCGCCGCCCTGGAGCGTTTTGCGCCGGGAATCATCTGGGTGCTGGTGCTGCTGGCAAATCTGCTGGCGCTGGAGGGACTGTTCCGGCGCGATTTCGACGACGGCACCCTGGAACAGATGGTGCTGCTGGGCCGGCCTCTGTTCGTCCCCGTGCTGGCCAAGACGGCGGCGCAGTGGTGTCTCTCGGGGCTGGCCATGACCCTGCTGGCGCCGCTGGCGGCGCTGCTGCTGTATCTGCCCATGGAGGTCCTGGGCATAACCGTGCTGAGTCTGCTGGTCGGCAGCCCGGCCCTGACCCTGTTCGGCGCCGTAGGGGCTGCATTGACGGTGGGCCTGCGCGGCGGCGGTGTGCTGCTGGCGCTGCTGATTCTGCCGCTGTACATACCGATTCTGATCTTCGGGGCGGGCGCCATCAGCCTGGCCATGGCGGGCGTCGATGTCAGCGCACAGATTTACCTGCTGACAGCGATTAGTATGCTGGCGGTCACGGTGGCGCCGTTTGCCGTGCAGGCGGCGTTGCGCATCAGCCTGGAGCAGTCGTGAGATTAAAGGAGCTTTGGCATCGCCTGGGGTCGCCCCGCTGGTTCTTTCAGATCAGCGGGCCGTTGCGCTGGGTGCTGGGCGGTCTGGCTCTGGTGCTGTTGCTGGTGGGTTCGATCTGGGGCCTGGCCTTTGCGCCTGTGGACTATCAGCAGGGCAACAGTGTGCGCATCATGTACGTGCACGTGCCGGCAGCCATCGTCGCCCAGTCGGTCTATATGCTCATGGGCGCCGCGGGCCTGGTGCTGCTGGTCTGGCGTATGAAGATGGCGGACATCGTGCTGGCCACGGCGGTGCCGTTCGGCCTGACCATGACGGCACTGGCGCTGTTCACCGGGGCAGCCTGGGGCAAGCCCACCTGGGGCGCCTGGTGGGTGTGGGACGCCCGCACCACCTCGGTCCTGGTCATGCTGTTTCTGTATATCGGCCTGTATGCGCTGCGTCAGGCCATCCCCCGCGCCGAGACGGCCGGACGGGCGTGCGCCGTGCTGGCCCTGGTAGGCACCATCAACATTCCCATCATCAAATATTCGGTAGACTGGTGGCTCACCCTGCATCAGGGCGCCAGTTTCCGCCTGACCGAAGCACCCACCATGCCGCCGGAGATGTGGGCGCCTCTGGCGATCAACGTGCTGGGTGTGTACTGCCTGTTCGGCGCCAACCTGCTTGGCCGCATGCGCGCCGAGATCATCGAGCGGGAGCAGGGCACTCAGTGGGTCCGCGAACTCATCGCCGGCCGCCGATCCGCAGGAGAGCCCGGGTGAACTTCTCGAGCCTGGAAGAATTCATCGCCATGGGCGGTCACGGTCTTTACGTATGGCTCAGTTACGGTGCAGGCTTGATCATCGTCGTCTATAACGTGGTCGCCGCACGTATGAAGTTCAAGCGGGCATTACAGGCGGTTCGCGACCGGGAACGACGCCGGGCCGCATCCAGTACAACAGACGCATCGAGCAGAGAAGAGTAGTAGCAGTCATGAATCCGAAACGCCGTAATCGGTTGGTCATCGTTGTGTTCCTGCTCTCGGGCGCCGCGGTCACCGTGGGTCTGACCCTGGCCGCGTTGAACGAGAACCTGAATCTCTTCTATCCGCCGGATCAGATCGTTGCCGGGCAGGCTCCCGTGGACGCCCGCATTCGCGCCGGCGGCATGGTCATGGACGGCTCCGTGCAACGCCAGGCCAACGGTCTCGATGTGCACTTCGTGCTCACCAATTACGAAGGCGCGGACTTCGAGGTGCGCTACAGCGGCATCCTTCCCGACCTGTTCCGCGAGGGCCAGGGCGTGCTCGTGCAGGGCATGCTGGGCGCCGACGGCATCTTCCGTGCCGATCAGGTGCTGGCCAAGCACGACGAGAACTACATGCCGCCGGAACTTGCCGGCATGCACAGCCGAGCGGCCAGGCCGGCAGAAGCCGGCGGCAACGCGGGTGATGATTCATGATTCCGGAGCTGGGCCAGGTCGCCCTGGCGCTGTCCATCTGCCTGGCCGGGGCCATCGTCTGGTTCGGTCTGGCCGGCGCGGCGTGGGGCCGTACGGACTGGGTGGGGGCGCTCGGCTCCATGGTCACCGGTCAGTTCGTGTTCGTGGGGCTGGCCTTTGCCGCGCTGACCTATGCCTTTCTCACCGACGATTTCACCGTCGCCTATGTGGCCAACAACAGCAACAGCCTGCTGCCCTGGTACTACAAATTCAGTGCGGTGTGGGGCGCCCACGAAGGCTCGTTCCTGCTGTGGATTCTCATCATGGCCGGCTGGACCCTGGCTGTGGCGCTGCGTGGCGGGCACCTGCCGGCCGACTTCCTCGGCCGCGTGCTCGGCATCATGGGGCTGCTCAACGTGGGTTTTCTGGCCTTCCTGATCTGGACCAGCAATCCCTTTGAGCGGCTCCTGCCCATGGGCCCGGCGGACGGCTCCGACCTGAATCCGCTGCTGCAGGACTTCGGCCTCATCGTGCACCCGCCCATGCTCTACATGGGCTATGTCGGCTTTTCGGTGGCCTTCGCCTTTGCCGTGGCGGCCCTGTTGTCCGGCCGCCTGGATGCCGCCTGGGCGCGCTGGTCGCGGCCCTGGAGCAACATGGCCTGGAGTTTCCTCACCCTGGGCATCGTCCTGGGGAGCTGGTGGGCCTATTACGAACTCGGCTGGGGCGGCTGGTGGTTCTGGGACCCGGTGGAGAACGCCTCTTTCATGCCCTGGCTGGTGGGAACGGCGCTGGTGCATTCGCTGGCGGTGACGGACAAACGGGGCACGTTCAAGAGCTGGACCCTGCTGCTGGCCATCACCACGTTCTCGCTGTCGCTGCTGGGCGCGTTCATCGTCCGCTCCGGGGTACTCACCTCGGTGCATTCGTTCGCCGTAGACCCGACCCGGGGCCTGTTCATCCTGATGTTCCTGGTGCTGGTGGTGGGCGGCTCGTTGACCCTGTACGGTCTGCGCGCCTCGGTGATCCGCTCCCGGGCCCAGTACAGCCTGTTGAGCCGCGAGGCGTTTCTGCTGCTCAACAATATCCTGCTGGTCATCGCTATGGCCGTGGTGCTGCTCGGTACGCTGTATCCCCTGGCCTACGAAGCCGTCACCGGCGGCGACAAGGTCTCCGTGGGGCCGCCATACTTCAACTTCGTGTTCGTGCCGCTGATGCTGGCGCTGGCATTGGCCCTGGGTCTGGCACCCATGCTGCAGTGGAAGCGTACCAGTCGGGAGCGGCTGTTGCGCCAGGTGCGCTGGGTGGCCGTGGCCAGTGTGCTGCTGGGGCTGGCAGTGCCCCTGGTGCTGTCCGGTGCCGTGGCATGGCAGGCCATGGCGGCGGTGGCTCTGGCCATGTGGGTGATCATTTCTCAGCTCACCGATCTGGGCAAGCGCCTGCGCCTGGGCTGGCGGCGCATTCCATTGGCCTACTGGGGCATGTCCGCGGCTCACGTGGGGTTTGCCGTGGCGCTCGCCGGCGTCGCCGTGACCAGCGTGTCGTCGGTGGAACTCGACGTGCGTATGTCGCCGGGGCAGACCACGGATCTCGGTCCTGTGCAGGTGCGCTTCGAGGGGGTGAACCCGCGCCAGGGCGCCAATTTCGTTGCCGACCGGGGTGAGTTCCTGATTACCGAAGGCGGGCGGGAATACTGGCTGTATCCGGAAAAACGCCGCTACCTGGCAGGCGACAACGTGATGACCGAGGCCGCCATCAGTCCGGGCATCAGCCGCGATATCTACATCTCTCTGGGCGAGCCGCTGGATGGCGGTGACTGGGCGGTGCGCCTGCAGCACAAACCGCTGGTGCGCTGGATCTGGCTGGGCGGCCTGCTGGCGACCCTGGGCGGCGCCCTGGCGGTGCTGGATGCCCGTTACCGGCGCCTGCGCCGCCGCGCCACTGCGTCGGATACGCCCGGGCCGGCGTTGCCGGGCGTGCCCGCCGGCGAGGGGATAGCGTGAGCCGGGCCAGCCTGTTCGTTCCCGTGGGCGTGTTTCTGGTGATCATCGGCTTTGGCTACGTCGGCTTCAGTCTCAACGACCCCCACGAACTGCCCAGCGCTCTGCTGGGCAAACCGTTCCCGGAATTTCAGGCACCGCTGCTGGCCGAGCCGGACCGCACCGTGGCACGCGAGGATCTGCTGGGGCAGCCGGTGCTGGTGAACGTCTGGGCCACCTGGTGCCCCACGTGCAAAGCGGAGCACGATGAGCTGCTGCGCATCCGGCGCAATACGGGCCTGCGCATCGTCGGCGTGAATTACAAGGATGACGCAGCTGAAGCGCGGCGCTGGCTGCAAGCCTACGGCAATCCCTACGACATGGTCATTCAGGACCCGGACGGCTCGCTGGGTGTCGAGCTGGGCGTCTACGGGGCGCCGGAGAGTTTCCTGCTGAACGCCGACGGGGTGATCCTCTATAAACGGGTGGGTGACATCAATCCGCGCATCTGGCGCGATGAGCTGGGGCCGCTGGTAGCGCAGGTGCAGGATGGCTGAACGATCTGTGTCCTGGCTGCGGATCGTGCTGTCCGGACTGCTGCTCATGGCGGCCGGGTCGACCCTGGCGGCCAGCCAGGTGGACCTGCACGAGTTCGACACTGCCGAACAGCGTGAGCGATACAAATCGCTCATCGCCGAATTGCGCTGCCCCAAATGCCTGAACACCAACCTGGCCGGGTCCGATGCGCCCATCGCCGAGGATCTGCGCCGCGCCGTGCACCGGCTCATTACCGAAGAGAATATGACCGACGACGAGATCCGTGATTTTCTGCAGGCCCGTTACGGCGACTTCGTGCTCTACGACCCGCCGTTCCGCCCCGATACCTGGGTGTTGTGGCTGGCACCAGCGCTGTTCCTGGCGATCGGCGCCGTGGTGCTGTGGCGCATGCTGCGGCAACCGGAGCAACCCCTGTCCGCCGACGAGGCGGCCCGACTGCGCACGATTCTGGACCAGGATTGATGTTCTGGCTGGCAACCGGGGTGCTGGCGCTGCTGGCAGTGGGGTTTACGGCCTGGCCGTTCCTGCGCGGCGCCCGCGCCGAGGCGGATGCTTCGAGCCGCGGCGAGGTGATCCGTGCACTGTACAAAGACCGTCTGGCGGAACTGGAAGCCGAGACCCACGCCGGTCAACTCGACAGCGAGACCCGCGCCCAGGTGGCCGAAGAGCTGGGCGCCAACCTGCTGGCCGAATATCGGGAGCCGGGCCCGGCCGCGGCGCGGCCGGCCCAGGGACCGCGCGGGCGGCCCTCCATGGCCGTCTGGCTGGCGGCCGTGCTGGTGCCGGGGCTGGCTGTAGCCGTCTATTTCAGCGCCGGTGAACCGGGTGCGGGCGACATCGCCGGCGCCAATGCGGTGCTGGAGCTCGATGCACAAACCCAGCGCCCGGAGATCCGCGCCTGGGCGGAGCGCCTCGACCGGCGGGTGGCCGGCCGCCCCGAGGATGCCCAGAGCTGGTACCTGCTCGGGGTCAGCCGGCTGCAGCTCGGTGAATTCAGCGCGGCGGCCGAGGCCTTCGCCAGGGCGAGCGAACTGGTGGCCAACGACCCCAACATCGACCTCTACTGGCTGCAGTCCCGCTACCTGGCGGCCGGCGGCGAGCTGGACGAGCAATCCCGCGGCATCGCCGAGCGCATCCTGGCGTCCCGGCCCAATCATCCCCTGGTCCTGGAAATGTTCGCCATCGAAGCGTATCGCCAGGGGCGCTTCCGCCAGGCGGTGGAGTTCCTGAACCGGGCGTTGAACAACCCGCTGCCGCGTTCGCAGATGAATACCCTGCTCGGCGGTCTGCGCGAGGCGCGCAGCCGCATGGGAGACCTTTCCCCCAGTGTCGACGTGGACGTCAGCGCGCCGCCGGATGCCCCCCGCGATGCCACCCTGTTCGTCATCGCGCGGCCGCCGGCAGGCGGCATGCCGTACGCCGTGGTGCGGCGGCCGGCGGCCATGCTGCCGCTGTCGGTGCGTCTGGACGACACCACCACCATGGGTCCGGCAGTCAGCCTGTCCGATGCCGAGGAGGTGCAGATCGTGGTGCGCCTGAGCCGCAGCGGCAACCCCACGGCCGCACCCGGTGACTGGGAATGGCAGTCTCCGGTGCTGCGGCTGGCGGAACAGTCCGCGCCGGTGGAGCTCGACGCGACCCTGGCACCGCGTGCTGCCGAAGGCTGAGGCGCGTTCCAGCGCCTTTGCGCCCAACCCGGGAACTGCCGGCAGGCCCGCCGGTCGAAGTTCCGGATAGCCTGGGCTGAGAGACCACCATGGAATTCGAACCGGCCGCCAGTCTGACGGAAAAGATCGCAGATCAACTGGGCAGCGAGATCATTGCCGGCCGGCTGCAGCCGCGGTCGCGCATTCAGGAGCTCAAGGTGGCGGCGGAGCTCGGCGTGTCGCGCGGCTCGGTGCGCGAGGCGCTGCTGATTCTGGAACGGCGCTATCTGGTAGAGATTCTGCCGCGGCGGGGGGCGGTGGTCAGCGCCCTGGAGACGGAGGAACTGGCCAACTGCTCAGAACTCGTCACCGAGCTGCAGGCGTCGTTCTACAGCAAATTGGCCCGGCGCCGCGGTCTGCGCCTGGAGCCGTTCGAGGGCTGCATCAGCCATATGGCGCGCGCCGTGCAGGACGGCGATCTCGATGGTGCACTGGACGCCCGGCGGGCCTTCGCCGCAGCGGGTTTTGCGCAACTGCAGAACTTCTATCTGGTCTCGGTGCTCAAAGGGCTGATTCCCGCAGGGCTGCGGCTCACCTATCTGGCCGCTGCCCACCCCGACTACGATCTGCGCGACAATGTGCGCTTCCATCAGTCGCTGCTCAAGACCCTGGGCGAGGGCAACGCAGAGCAGGCAGCGCACCTGGTGCACGCCTTCAACGGCCGCGAGCGCAAACTGGCGCTGTGTTCTCTGGAAGAAAGGCTGACGGCCTGAGACGGTTGCTGTCGCGGCCCGATAAATACGGGACATCGGCCGCTTATTTGCTTTAGACTTGCGGCTTTGCGTACCCAGGGTGCTCGTCCGGTCGAATGCGGCTGAAGCAGATCAAACTCGCCGGTTTCAAGTCCTTTGTCGATTCGACTACGGTCACCCTCCCCGGTAATCGCTGTGCCGTGGTGGGGCCCAACGGCTGCGGCAAGTCCAACATCATCGACGCCGTGCGCTGGGTGATGGGGGAGAGTTCCGCCAAGCAGCTGCGCGGCGAGAACCTCACCGACGTCATCTTCAACGGTTCGAATACCCGCAAGCCCACGGCTCAGGCGAGTATCGAACTGGTGTTCGACAACAGCGACGGGCGAATCGGCGGAGAGTATGCCGCTTATGCAGAGATCGCCATCCGCCGCCAGGTTACCCGGGATGCCCAGAGCAACTACTTCCTGAACGGCAGCCGCTGCCGGCGCCGCGACATCATGGACATCTTCCTTGGCACCGGTTTCGGCCCGCGCAGCTACTCCATCATCGAACAGGGCATGATCAGTCAGCTGGTGGAGGCCAAACCCGACGAGCTGCGCGTGTATCTCGAGGAAGCGGCCGGTATTTCCAAATACAAAGAGCGCCGCCGGGAAACGGAAAACCGCATCCGCCACACCCGCGAGAATCTCGAACGGCTCACCGACCTGCGTGAGGAACTGGGCCGTCAGCTCGACCGCCTGCAGCGCCAGGCCCGGGCCGCGGAGCGCTACAAGGAGCTCAAGCAGGAAGAACGCCATCTCACGGCCCAGTTGCATGCTCTGCGCTATCAGGCTTTGCACGAAACCCTGGAGGAACGCCAGCGCCAGATCCGCGAGCTGGAAGTGGCGCTGGAGAAGTCCGCTGCCGAACAACAGCACGTCGAGACGGAAATCGAGCGCTGCCGGTCACGCCACGCGGATGCTTCCGAGGAGTTCAACCGCGTACAGGGCCGTTACTATCAGATCGGTGCCGACATCGCGCGCATCGAAGAAGCCGTGCAATTCAATCAGCAGCGGGTCAAACAGCTCGAGCTCGATCTGGAAACCGTGACCCAGCGTTCTGCCGAAGCCCGCGAGCAGCTCGGCATGGACGAGGCCGAGATTCAGACCCTGAACGATCGCATCGGCGAGCTCGAACCTCAGGTTGCCGGCGCCGCCGCCGAAGACGAGAGCTGCGCCGAGGCGCTGGCATCCCTCGAAGGCCGCTACCGGGAGTGGCAGGCCGAGTGGGAAGCGCTGAACCGGCGGGTCGCCGAACATGAGCGGGACGCCGAGGTGCAGGCTTCCCGGGTGGATCACCTGGAACAACTGCTGCAGCGGCTGCGCAACCGCCGCGGGCAACTCGACGAAGACGCCGAGAACGTCCCCGTTGTCGCCAGCGACGACGTGAACGATCTGGCGCAGAAGATCGACGACCGCGAGGCCGAGCGGCGCCGCATCGAGGCTGACATCGATCGCTGCCTGACCGAACTCGCTGCTGCCCGGGAAGACGTGCTGGCCACCGAGCGGGTGCTCGACGATGCGCGGGGAGACGTGCAGAGCCTGCGCCACGAACTGGCCAGTCTGGAAGCTGTGCAGCAGGCGGCGCTGGGGCGGGACGAGCGGCAGGCGCACGGCTGGCTCGAGGAGCAGGGCCTGGCCGAGCGGCAGCGTCTGGGCGAACTGCTGGCCGTGGTGCCGGGCTGGGAACGGGCTGTGGAGACCGTCCTCGGCGACTACCTGCAGGCCGTGCGGGTAGATCGCATCGATTCCTATCAGGCGGCACTGGCCCATCTCGATCAGGGCGGCGTTACCCTGGTGGAAGCCCGCGTGGAAGCGGATCATGACGGTGAGCTGCCGACGCTGGCATCCCTGGTGCGCAGCCAGGACATGCAGCTTGGGGTCTCTGCTGCACGGGGTTTATGCGGCCGAAACCGGTGACGTGGCGTTCGCGCAGCGGCAGCGCCTCAAGGCCCACGAGAGCATCATCACGCGCCAGGGCATCTGGATGGGCCCGGACTGGGTTCGTGTGCTCGCTCAGGCCCAGGACGAATCCGGGATCATCGAGCGGGCTCAGCAGATCGATGCGCTCACCATGCGCGTGGAAGAGGCGGAGCGCCATCTCGGCGAACTGCAGGGTCGGGTGGCCGCAGGCCGCAGCCGGGTGGAACAGCTCGAAGCCGAGCGCGACCAGCTCCAGGCCAGCAGCAATTCGCTGAATCAACGCCTCGGCGAGCTGAAGACCGACCATGGTGTGCGTCGGGTGCAGAAAGAAGAAGCCGATGCGCGCCGCGAACGGGTACGCCGGGAACGCGAAGAGATCGACGCGCAGGTGGCCGAGGAAAGCCGCCGGCTGGAAGAAGCCCGGCAGCGTCTCGCCGAGGCGGAGCAGTCCCGCGAACACGAGGCCGAGGCGCGGGGACGCTACGCGTTAACCCGCGAGGATAACGAGCGCGAGCTGGACGCGGCACGGCAGGCCGCGCGCACCAGCCGCGACCGTTACCACGCCCTGAACGGTGAGCTGGGCAGTCTGAAATCCCGGCTCGCTGCCGGGGAAACCGCACGCCAGCGGCTTATCCGCCAGCGCCAGGAGCTCGAAGAACAGCAGCGTAAGCTGCGCTCGGGCATTCAGGATAACGCCCGTCCGCTGCCGGAGCTGAAGACGGAACTGGAAGAAAAGCTCAGTCAGCGCCTGGCCGAAGAGGGGCGTCTGGCCGAGGTGCGTGAATCGCTGGAAACCATCGATGCCGAGGTGCGCAAGCTGGAAGGCCAGCGCAGCGAGGTGGAGGCCGGTCTGGCGGAGCTGCGCAGTCAACTGGAAGCGGCCCGGGTGGATCGCCAGGGGCTGACCGTGGAGGAACGCAATCTGCGCGAACAGATCGCGGCCACGGGCTATGAACTCGAAGCGGTTGTGGCCGAGTTGGCCGAGGATGCTACGGCCGAGGCGACAGCCGAGGCGCTGGCGGCGGTGGACCGGCGCATCACGCGGCTGGGGCCCATCAACCTGGCGGCGATCGAGGAATTCGAATCGCAATCCGAACGCAAAGACTATCTCGATCAGCAGAACGAAGACCTGGAACAGGCACTGGACACGCTGCTGACGGCCATTCGAAAGATTGACAAAGAGACGCGATTGCGTTTCAAGGATACTTTCGAAAAAGTAAATGCTCGTCTGGGCGAGCTATTCCCGAAAATTTTCGGCGGAGGACACGCTTATCTGGAACTGACAGGGGAGGATCTGCTCGACACCGGCGTCTCGCTCATGGCGCGGCCGCCGGGGAAACGGAACGCGAGCATTCATTTGCTCTCGGGGGGCGAAAAAGCCATGACTGCAGTGGCATTGATATTCGCCATTTTCCATCTCAATCCCAGCCCGGTGTGTCTGCTGGACGAGGTGGATGCCCCGTTGGACGATTCCAACGTTGCCCGTTTCGCAGAGTTGATTAAGGAAATGTCTGCCGATGTGCAGTTCGTCATCATCACGCATAACAAGATAACCATGGAGATGGCCGACCATCTGATGGGCGTGACGATGAACGAACCCGGGGTATCCCGGCTGGTGTCGGTGGACGTTGAGGAAGCTGCGGCGATGGCGGGCTGACCCGCCTGTAGGAGCGGCTTTCCAGCCGCGATTGCCCGGAAAGGCATCGCGGCTGGAAAGCCGCTCCCATAAAAAGTCTGCCGCTTGAAAAGGGAACGACCCTGTTCCGGGAGCTGTCGGGTCGCTTGATGCGACCGAGGAGCCGAAAGTGGACATCAAAGACTTCATCCTGATCGGTGGCGGGGCGCTCATCGCAGCGGTGGTCGCCCATGGTTTCTGGATTGCCTGGCCGGGCCCGGCGGGACCCGCTGCGCCTCGATCTCATGCCGGGAAGCACCGATGACGACGACCCCGACGAGCTGGGGCGGCTGCGCGCGGAGCTGCCCAATGGCGGGGCCCGGGTCATCGACCGGGCCGAAGCGCCGCAGCAGGAGTCGCTGGAACTCGGCGCCGAGGAGGCGGCGCCGGTGCTGCTGAACCGCTCCGAGACGGCACGGACGGCTCAGTCTCCGGCGGTGCGCAGCCGCAAGACCGAGCCGAGCCTGGGTGCACCGGAGCGCGGCGCCCGATCCGCCTCCGAGGCAACGGAGGCAACGGAGGCGACGGAGGAAACTCCTGCGCCCGAGCCGGCAGCAGAAAAGGACTCTGCACCAGCCCCTGCCGCCGCACCCCGAGGACGGCGCGGCAAGGTGGCGGACGTGATCATGCCGGAGCGCTCCGGCCGGGCCGAGGAGCCCCGGGAGCCGCGCCGCTGGTCGGCGCGCAAGGTCACGGATGAAACCCCGCAGGAAGGCCGCAAAGCCGAGGCGGACGTGGAAGAGCTGATCATGATCAGCGTGCTGGCCCCGAAAGGCAGCCCGTTCACCGGCCCGGGCCTGGTGGAAACCCTGCGCGCCCGCGGCTTGCGCTACGGCGACATGAACATCTTTCACCGCGTGGACCCCATGACCCGGGCAACGCTCTACAGCGTGGCCAACGTGGTGGAACCGGGCACGTTCGATCTGGCCGACCTGGACGAATTCCGCTCTCCGGGCGTGTGCTTTTTCATGCAGCTGCCCGGCCCCGAGCAGCCCATGGACGCCTTCGAAGACATGCTCAAGGTGGCCCGCGACGTAGCCGTGCGCATGGGCGGCGAGCTGCGTGACGAGAAACGCAGCGTGATGACCGGCCAGACGGTGGAGCATTATCGTCAGCGCATCTCCGACTTCTGCCGGCGGCGCATGTCCAAGCGGGCATGAGCCGCGCGGCGCAGCGGGCGGAGAAGCTGCGGGCCCGGATCCGCCATCACAATTACCGCTACTACGTCCTCGACGATCCGGAGATTGCGGACGCCGAGTACGACGCCCTGTTCGACGAGCTGGTGGCGCTCGAGGCCGACCATCCCGAATTGGTGACCGACGACTCGCCCACCCAGCGCATCGGCGGCGAGCCCCTCACCGAGTTCAGCACGGTCACCCACGCGGTGCCCATGCTGTCGCTGAACAAGTGCACCACGCTGGAGGAACTGGAGGACTGGATGAGCCGCGCCCGCAGCCGGCTCGACAGCGACGGTCCCATCGAGCTCACCTGCGAACCCAAGATCGACGGCGTGGCGGTGACCCTGATCTATGAGCAGGGCCGGCTCACCCAGGCGGCCACCCGCGGCGACGGCCAGACCGGCGAGGACATCACGGCCAACGTGCGCACCCTGCGCGCCGTACCTCTGCGCGTGACGGCCGACGACCTGCCCGCCGAGCTGGAAGTGCGCGGCGAGATCTACATGGCTCAGGCGGACTTTCAGGCGTTCAACGAGGCGGCCCGCAAGGCGGGCGAAAAGACCCTGGTCAATCCGCGCAACGGTGCCGCCGGCAGCCTGCGCCAGCTCGATCCCCGGGCCACGGCGCGGCGGCCGCTGACCATGTTCTGTTACGGCGTCGGCCGGCACGACCGGCAATGGCAGCCCGGGACGCAGATGGAGGTTCTGGAATGCCTGCGGGGCTGGGGCTTCCGGGTCAATCCCGAGGCGCGCGTGGTGGACGACGTGACCGGTGCCGAGGATTACGTCCAGCGGCTGCTCGAACGCCGCGGGGAACTCGGTTACGACATCGACGGCGTGGTCATCAAAGTGAACGATCTGGCCAGCCAGGCGGCCCTCGGCACCTTGAGCCGCAGCCCGCGCTGGGCCATCGCCTACAAATTCCCGGCAGAGGAAGCCACCACCCGGGTGGAAGCCGTGGAATTCCAGGTGGGGCGCACCGGCGCCATCACCCCGGTGGCGCGCCTCGACCCTGTGTTCGTCGGCGGCGTCACGGTGAGCAACGCCACGCTGCACAACATGGACGAAGTCGCCCGCCTGGACCTGCATGTGGGGGATACGGTGATGCTGCGCCGGGCCGGCGACGTCATTCCGCAGATCATGGCCGTGATTACCGCCAAGCGCCCGGCAGATGCCGGCGAAGTAGCATTGCCGCAAGCGTGTCCCTCCTGCGGCAGCGCCATCGTGCGCCCGCAAGGGGAGGTGGTGGCGCGCTGCTCAGCGGGTCCGCGGGATTGTCCCGCTCAGCGCAAGGAAGGACTCAAGCACTTCGCCTCCCGCCTGGCACTGGATGTCGAAGGCCTGGGCGACAAGCTGGTGGAACAGTTCGTCGACGCCGCCCTGGTGCGCGAGCCGGCCGACCTGTTCCGCCTGAGCCGCGACGATATTGCGGCCCTGCCGCGCATGGGCGAGAAATCCGCCGCCAACCTGGTGGCGGCCCTCGAGCGCAGCCGCGAGACCACGCTGGCGCGTTTCATCTATGCACTGGGCATCCGCGAAGTGGGCTCTGCCACGGCGGCGAATCTGGCGCAGCACTTCGGCACTCTGGACGCCCTGCGCGGTGCCTCGCTGGAGGACCTGGAGGCCGTAGCCGACGTCGGCCCCATCGTCGCCGGGCATGTCCATGATTATTTCCGGGACCCGGAACGGCAGGCTGCTGTGGATGATCTGCTGGCCGTCGGCGTGAGTTGGCCGGCACCGGCGGCGCGGGACGAGCCGGGTCCCCTGGACGGCCAGACCTGGGTGCTCACCGGCACTCTGGAAGCCATGACCCGGGACGAGGCGGCCGAGAAGCTGCAGCGCCTGGGCGCCAGGGTGACCGGGTCCGTATCGAGTAACACTGATTGTGTGGTGGCCGGGCCCGGTGCCGGCAGCAAACTGGACAAGGCCCGGCGCCTCGACGTGGCCGTGCTGGATGAGGCAGCATTCCTCGAGTTACTGGAGCGTAATGGTGAAAACTGAGCGTACCATCCCTGCGAGGACAGGGACGTTCACTGCGGGATTGAAGGGCCTGGCGGCCGGGTTGCTGCTGGCCGCCGGCTGCAGCAGCACGCCGCCCGAGCGGCCGGACAACCTGTGCGCGGTGTTCCAGGAGAAGCCGGGCTGGTATCACGATGCCAAGGATGCCGAGCGCGCCTGGGGCCTGCCGGTGCACGTCGCCATGGCCTTCGTGCACCGGGAGTCGAGCTATGTCTCGGATGCGCGGCCGCCGCGCGGACGCCTGCTGTGGGTCATTCCCTGGATGCGGCCATCCTCCGCGTACGGCTATGCCCAGGCCACCAACGAAGCATGGAGCGATTACCGCTCGGCGACCAGGCGCCGTCTGGCCAGCCGCGCCAGCTTCAGCGACGCCATGGATTTCATCGGCTGGTACAACCACCGCACGGCACGGCAGCTGGACATCGACCTGAACAATGCCTACCACCTGTATCTGGCCTATCACGAAGGCCCCACCGGCTACCGCCGCGGCGGCTGGCGCAACAAACCCCAGGTCAGGGGTTATGCCAGGAAGGTAGCCGACCGCGCGGCCCGCTACGGTGCGCAATTGCAGCGCTGCGAAGACGATCTGGGCGGCGGATTCTGGCGGCGGCTGTTCTGAGCGGCCGCCGGCTGACGTCCTGCGGGTGTATCGTTGCGCAACGGCCGTCCCCGATTGCCGACGCGGCAGTGCGTCATGCACGCTAAGCTGGCTGCTCACACTGCCCCGCTGGCGGGGCGGCATTCTCACCCTGGGCCCGGAACATGACTGGTTCGGCACTCGACGAGGCATTGAAAAGCGAGATCCAGCAGGGCTACCGGTCCTGGCTGGCGGCGCGCAGCTTTCGTGCCCGGCGCGGGCAGCGCGAGATGATCGCGCAGGTGGCCCGCACCCTCACCGGGCCCGCACCCCGGGTGCTGGCCGTCGAGGCGGGCACGGGTACGGGTAAGACCGCCGGCTATTGTCTGCCGGCAATACCCATCGCCCGGCATCTCGGCAAGACGGTGGTGATCAGCACGGCCACGGTAGCGCTGCAGGAGCAGGTGGTACTGCGCGATCTGCCGGATCTCAAGCGGCACAGCGGTCTGCAGTTCGACTTCGCGCTGGCCAAGGGCCGCGGCCGCTACGTGTGTCTGAAACGTCTGGACGACCGGCTGCGCTACGATGGGCAGCAGGAAATTCCGCTGTTCGAAGCACTTTCCGAAGACAGCACGGCGCTCTATCAGGCCATGCTCGAGGCCTTCAATGACAAGCGCTGGAACGGAGAGCTGGACAGCTGGAGCGACGGCGTGGAACCCCGCCTGTGGCGCCAGGTGACTACCGATCACCGCGGCTGCACCAACGCCCGCTGCAGCTTCTTCCGCCAGTGTCCGTTCTTCCGGGCCCGCACTGCCCTGGACGGGGTGGACGTGATCGTCGCCAATCACGACCTGGTGCTGGCCGACCTGTCCCTGGGCGGCGGCGCCGTGCTGCCCGAGCCCGAGGACACGATCTACGTTCTGGACGAAGCCCACCATCTGCCGGACAAGACCCAGCAGCACTTCGCGGCTGCCGCCCGCCTGGCGGCCACAGCGGCCTGGTTCGACACCATCAACAGCCTGCTCGGCAGCATGGCCCAGCGTTTCGCCCGGCCCGACGAACTGCTGGCCCTGGCCACGCGCATGGCGGACAAGGCGGCCCAGGCCCAGCAGGGGCTGCGGGCCATGCTCGACGCCGCCCAGGAACTGGCATTCGTGGCCCGCGATGAGACCCTGGAGATTCACCGCTTTCCGCTGGGCGACGTGCCGCAGGCTCTGTCGGCCCATGCTGCCGACGCCCTGGGGCCGGTGCGGGAAGTGGCCCTGGACCTGGAGAAGACTCACGGTCTGCTGCAGGACGTCCTGGCCGGCGAAATTCACTGGCAGAACAGTCACGAAGCCGAGGACTGGCTGCCGGTGGTGGGCCAGCAGCAGAGCCGCGCCCTGGCGGTGGTGGACCTGCTGCGCGATTACGCCGGCGATGCCGCAGCCGACGGCATGTACGCGCGCTGGGCCAACCGCTCGGACAACGACGTGGAACTGGTCAGCGCGCCCATCGAACCCGGCCATCTGCTGCGCGAGCACCTCTGGGAGCGCTGCTTCGCCGCCGTGTGTACATCGGCCACCCTCACCGCCCTGGGCAGCTTCCGGCGCTTCTTCGACCGGGCCGGGCTCGATGCCGACGTGGCATCACTGTGCATTGCCAGTCCGTTCGACTTTCCCAACATCGCCACGTTTACGGTGCCGGCCATGGCCTCGGACCCGAGGGATTTTCAGGCCCACAGCCGGGAGGTGGCGGAGCGGCTGCCCGGTCTGCTGGCCGGGGACGTCAGCGCGCTGGTGCTGTTCACCTCATGGCGTCAGCTCAACGAAGTGCGCCGCCTGCTGCCGGACGAGCTGGCGGGGCAGATGAGATTTCAGGGCGACAGCGCCAAGCAGGCCATGCTCGACGCGCATCGGCAGGCCGTCGACCGCGGTCAAACCAGTTATCTGGTGGGGCTGGCCAGCTTCGCCGAAGGTGTGGACCTGCCGGACGACTACTGCCGTCACGTGGTCCTGGTCAAGCTGCCGTTCGCCGTGCCGGAAGATCCGCTGGATCAGGCCATGGCGGAGTGGGCCGAATCTCAGGGCCGCAATCCGTTCTTCGACATTGCGGTGCCGGATGCGGCGCTGCGGCTGGTGCAGGCCTGCGGCCGGCTGATCCGCCACGAAGGCGATCACGGCCGCATTACCCTGCTCGACCGGCGCATCCTCACCCAGCGTTACGGCCGGGCCCTGCTGGATTCTCTGCCGCCGTATCGCATGGAACTCGGCGCTGGGGCGTGAATGCTGCTCAACGGGTCTGCTTGAACTCGCGGATGTTGCCGAGCACGGGGCCCTCCTCCGGGGCGTCGTCGAAGCGGCCGTTGCTGTAGACCAGCAGGCGGCGCTGCGCATAGTCCGCCACCGTCGCGGCGAGAAAGTCCTGCACATCGCTCTTGTCCAGGGCCGCCACCTCCGCTGCTATCTGCTGGCGGGAATCGAAGCTGGTGATGCCCAGATCCAGGTCGGTCCACAGGCGTTGGCCACGCTCGTGCAGATTCTTGTCCGACTCCGTGAGCCGGGCAATGAGCCCCTGCTTGAAACTGTCGAACGCTGCTTCCGGCATGGTTTCCAGGGCCTCGAGCTGACCGGTGAGAAAATCCCGGGTGGCCCGTTCCAGGTCGGCGCTTGAGGCTACCGGCGATTGCACGATGAAGGCCAGACCACCGCGCTCGCGCAGGGTCTGATTGGCCACCGCGACCACGTAGCCGAGCTGTTGTTCTGTGCGCAGGCTGGTGAAGTAAGCCTGGCGCAGCACACTGGCAGCCAGGGCGCTGCGCGCCCGGTGCGCCGGACCGCTCTGTTCGTTCTGCAGATAGATGACCATGGCTGCGTCATCGTGGTCGATGTCCATGGGGTAGCGGTAGGCAGCCGCGACTTCCTTGACCAGGGGCTGCCGGCGCGGGAAGGCGCCGAGTTGCAGATGCTCCTGCAGGGCCGCCGCAAGGGCCCAGGCGCCGGCTACCGGTACGTTGCCGTGGTTGAGTCCGAGGACGTGAAAGCGTCCCAGCCGTTCTTCGCGCCAGTTCTGCAGATCTTCCGCTGTGCGTTCGCGTACCGCGTCGATGAGCATCTCCGGCGGCCAGCGGTTGGACAGCAGCAGGTAACCCAGCGCTCCGAATGCCTGGCTGTAGGGACGCTCCTCCCGGTAGTTGCGCCAGTCCCGCAACAGCTCGTCGTGCAGCACGGCAAAGCGTTCCGGGTCGATGACGGTGCCGGTGAGTGCGTCCAGCACCGTGGCGAGCAGGGTGAGCTGTTTGTCGCTGTAGCCGGAGACGGCTACCTCCAGGCCGTAGCCGTTCACGTCCAGGCCGTAACCGAGGCCAGCCAGATAGGCAGGATAGACCGCCTCGCTCAAGGCGTCTCTGACCACGCGCAGGTACAGGGTCGCCATGGCCAGATCCTGTGGGGTCGTGATGCCGTCGGGAATACCCAGTGACAGATACAGATTGGCGCGGGGCGTGTTGAACTCGGTATCCCGGTCGGCGTAGAGGGTGAGGCCGGGTCGGGCTACGGCCAGGCGCGGCGGCTCCGGGTCGTCCGGCAGCACCTCCAGGTCTTCCGGCAGATAAGGGTTGGGCGGCGGCAGGGCCAGCGCGCTGGCCGCCGTGTCGCTGCGCACGGGCGGGCGCAGCTCGATGCGGTAGGGTACGTCGAACCAGCGCTCGCGGCGTTGTGCCGGTACGTCCGGGCCGGCCACCTCCATCACCACGTTGTCCAGGTTCAGCGCGTTCAGGTATGACTGGATGAGCCCGGCATCGAAACGCGTCATGAGATAAGGCGCGGCCAGGACGTCTTCCGGCGGATAGTGCATGAAGCGCGGCGCCACCTGATAGACGAAGCGGCTGGCGGCGGAGCGTTCCTGAAAGCGGAATCCCAGCTCCGCCACGCGGGCCTGCTCCTGGTAGCGCCAGGCTTCCGGCCGTTGACTGCGCAGCAGCTCGATGTAGTCGAACAGAGCCCGGCTGACGTCCTCGAGATGTTCATAGCCCTGGTCGGTGAGCGCCATGTCTACGGTCAGCAGGCTGTTGCGCGCATCGAACGAGCCGGTGCCTGCGGCCAGCGACTCCACCCAGCCCTGTTGCTGCAGATACTGAAAGAGACTGCCCTGGCCCTCGTGGCCGAGCAGGTTGGCCACGTATTCCGCCGGCTTCTCCCGGTAGTATTGTTCGATGGCCGGTACCGGGAAGTTGTAGACCACCTGATAGCCTTCTTTGATGGTCTGATAGCTCACCACGGCAGGAATCTGGTTGTCGAGAAACAATGGTTCGTTCACCGGCGCCGGGCCGAGCCGGCGATTCTCGATGGCGGCGAATATGGGCGCTACCCAGTCCGCCAGCGCATCAAGGGGTTCATCGGACACAGCCACGAGCACCATCTGATCGGCGGAATACTGGTTGTCGAAGAAATCCTTGAGCGCCTGGCCTACGCCATCGCCCAGGGTTGACAGATTGCCGATACTGAAGCGCGACTGCGGATGGGCCGGATTCATGGCTTCGCCCATCACCGCGGCGCCGCGCCAGTTGTCGGCCTTGAGCTGCAGCTGATACTCGGAATGCACCGCATTCTTTTCCCGCTCCACATAGTCTTCGGCCAGCAGCGGGCTGATGAAGAACTGGGCGAAGCGGTCCATGGCCGGGCGGAACTGTTCCGGCTGCACGTCGAAGAAATAGTTGGTGTGATCGCCGGCGGTATAGGCATTGGAGGAGCCGCCGTGGCGCGAGATGAACTCCTGGTAGGCGTCTACTTCCGGATACTTCTCGGTGCCGATGAACAGCATGTGCTCGAGAAAGTGGGCCAGCCCCGGATAGTCGTCGGGCTCGTGGTAGCTGCCGCGGAAGACCACCAGCGATGCGGCTGCCTTGTCGGTCTGCGGGTCCGACACGAGCAGCACCCTGAGGCCGTTGGCCAGAGTGAGATAGCGATAGTCCCGGTCGTCGTTGGGGCTTTTGACGATGTCGACCGGCGACGCCGTCTGCGCCGCTGCTGCGTCTTCCGGCTGCGGCGCGGACTGGCCTTCGACCGTCGGGGTCTGGCGCGCCGTGGATACGGCATTGCACGCTGTCAGAGCGGCCATGAGCAGCAACAGGGTCAGGGTCTGCAGAGTCTTCACGTCGGCCACCTCGGCTACAGCGGAATGGGCAATGCTGCCGTGCGCCAGCAGAGCCCGGGATTATACGTGCTTTCAGCGGCCGATTCGGCGACAGTAAAGCCGTGGACAGGACGACTTTGCTCGAGCATCTGCACCTGGACCCGGCCGACCCGGCAGTCCAGGCAATCGACCGGCGCAGCGCGGCGGGCAATGCCCGGGTTCCTGCGGACTGGCGGTGGCTGGCCGCAGCGGCCGCCCGGGTGCTGCAGCCTGGTCCGCTGCCGGCGGGTACGCAGCGGCCCTGGCCGGCCTGGAATGAAACCCCGGCGCCGCTGGTCCTCGGCGTTGCCGGCGCCCAGGGGTCCGGTAAGACCACGCTGGCGGCACAGCTCGAGCGCACGCTGGCGGCGGCGGGGGCATCGGTGGCGGCCTGTTCCCTGGACGATTTCTATCTGTCCCGGGCGCGCCGCAACGAACTCGCGGCCGCGGTGCACCCGCTGCTCGCCACCCGCGGCGTGCCGGGTACTCATGACGTCGCCCATCTCGAGAGCGTGATCCAGGCTCTGGGCCGTCCCGGTACGGTGGCTGTGCCCCGCTTTGACAAAGCAGCCGACGATCCGCTGCCGCCGGCGCGCTGGCGCCAGGTGCAGGCCCCGGTGGATGTGCTGGTGCTGGAGGGCTGGTGTCTGGGCGCAGAGCCGGAGGAACCCGGCACGCTGCAAGCGCCGGTCAATGCGCTCGAGGCCGAAGAAGATGCTGATGGGCACTGGCGCCGCTACGTCAACGATGCCCTGGCGGGCCCTTATGCGGCTCTGTGGCAGCGTCTGCATGGCCTGATCTTTCTGCAGGTGCCGGACCTGCGGGCGGTGCTGCGCTGGCGTACCGAGCAGGAGCAGGCGCTGCCCCGGACGCGGCGGATGAACGAGGCTCAGCTGCGGCGTTTCATTGCCCATTACGAACGCGTCACCCGCGCCATGCTGACGACTTTGCCGCGGCGCGCTCAGTGGGTAGCGGGCCTGGACGACGCCGCACCGGCGTGGCGTTTGTGCGGGTGAACGGGCCCGCCTGAGTATTCAGAGTCCATTCAGCGACAGCCCCACACAATGCGCCGCACATAGCGGATGATTGGCGGAGGTAGTCATGTTCGGAAAGCGTGCAGTGAGCATTCTCGCGGTGTCGGCTCTGGTGCCATCGGTGGCGCTGGCCGATGGCCGCTATCAGTACGCACGGGTACTGTCGTCGCAGCCCATCTACGAGACGGTGGCCTATTCGGTGCCGGTGGAACAGTGCCGCGAAGAACGGGTTCCCTATCACGAAGCAAGGCGGGGATCCTATACCGGCCCTATCGTCGGGGCGATCATCGGCGGCGCCATCGGCAATGCGGTGGGTCACAAAAAGCGCAACAAACAGGTGGGCACGGCGGTGGGTGCCGTGCTCGGCGGCAGCATCGGCGCCGATATCGCCCGCCGTCAGCGCCATCACCACGGTGGTGTGCGCTACGCCAGGGAGCAGGTGTGTTCCGTGGTTCACGAAGAGCATTATGAAGAGCAGCTCACCGGCTACCGGGTGACTTATCGTTACGCAGACGAGACCTACAGCACCACCATGGACCGTGATCCGGGATCGACGCTGCGGGTGCGGGTCCACGTGACCCCGGTCGGTTGAGGCTTCCCCGGGGGAGAGTAGAATCAGTGTACGCGTATTCGCACAACGGCAGCCCAGCATGACCCGAGCATACGATCAGACCTCTGCGCCGCGCCGGCTCGCGGCCGTGCTGCTGGCGCTGCTGATTGTGCTGCCGGGCCTGGCCGCGGCGGCGCCCGACTGGCGGCGCAGTGCCCAGGAACAGCTCGAGCCCAACACGCTGGTCCGCCCGCCGGGCATCTCGCTGGAACAGGCGGCCAACAAAGTGCGCCGGCAGACCGGCGGCCGCGTTCTGTCGGCATCCCCCACCGAGCGCAGCGGTCAGCGCGGCTACGAGGTCCGGGTGCTCCTGGAAGGCAAACGGGTGAAAAACTACTTCGTGGACGCCGACGGCCGCGTCCGGTCCCGGGACTGACGAGCGGAGCAGGGCGCCATGCGCATACTCATCGTCGAAGACGAACTGGATCTGCAGCGGCAACTGCACGACCGGCTGAAGAGTTCCGGCTTCGTGGTGGACACCGCCGAGGACGGCGAGGAAGGCCACTACTATGGCAAGGAATTCGACTACGAGGCTGCCGTCATCGATCTGGGGCTGCCCAGGATGGGCGGTATCGAATTGATCCGCCGGCTGCGCGCCGAAGAACGCCGTTTCCCGATTCTGATTCTCACCGCCCGCGGCCACTGGCAGGACAAGGTGGAAGGTCTCGAGGCCGGCGCCGACGACTACCTTACCAAACCGTTTCAGATGGAGGAGCTGCAGGCACGCCTGAACGCCCTGGTGCGCCGTGCCGCCGGCTACGCGTCTCCGGTCATGACCAGTGGTCCCATTGCCCTGGATACGGCGAAAAAAGAGCTGCGCCTGCACGACGAGGCCGTGGAGCTCACGGCCTACGAATACCGGGTGCTCGAGTACCTGATGCTCAACCCCGGACGGGTGGTTTCCAAAACCGAGCTCACCGACCACCTCTACGAACAGGATTTCGAACGGGACAGCAACGTCATCGAAGTCTTTGTCGGACGTCTGCGTAAGAAGCTCGATCCGCACAATCCGATCCGCACGGTGCGCGGTCAGGGCTACCGGTTCACCGAGGAGGGTGCTGGTTGAGGTCGGGTATTCAAACCCGCCTGCTCGTTACGACCACGCTGGTACTCGGAGTTTCGCTGACCCTGGCGGGCCTGGCCCTGGACCGGTCGGTGCGTTTGAGCACCCTGTCTGGTGCCGAAGAACAGCTCAGGCTGGTGATCTACTCACTCATGGGTGCCTTGGAAACCTCCGGCAGCGCCCTGACGATTCCCGATCCTCTGCCGGAACCCCGTCTGGGCCAGCCGGAAAGCGGCCTGTACGCCTGGGTCACCGATGGCGCCGGCGCGCTGCGCTGGCGCTCGCCGTCGGCGGTCACCGGCGGGGTGGCCGGCCCGGTCGGTAGCGGCGATCTGCAACCCGGCGAGTTCCGCTTCAGCGGCCAGCCGGCCGAGCGGGACGGGTTGCTGCGTCTGTCCTATGCGGTGATCTGGGAGGACAGCGGAGAACGGGTCCTGATCTTCCATGTGGCGGCGGACTGGACACCGTTCCGCGCCACTATCGTGAGCTTCCGGCGCAATCTCTACGTGGGTGTGGGAGCAGTGACCGCCTTGTTCGTGCTGGCGCAGATTCTCGCCATCCGCTGGGGGCTGCGGCCGCTGCGCACGATGGCCCAGGAAGTCCGCGACATGGAGGAAGGACGCCGTCAGCGGCTATCCGATGCCTATCCGGCAGAGCTCACCGGCCTGGCCGGGAATCTGGACCGCTTCGTGGCCCACGAGGAGCGCAGCCGCAGCCGCTACCGCAAGGCCATGGAGGATCTGGCGCACAGTCTGAAGACGCCGCTGGCGGTGGTGCGCAATGCGCTGGACCAGGTGCCCGGGGATGCGCGGCAGTTGCTCGAAGAGCAACTCGATCGAATGCAGAGCACGGTGACCCACCAGCTCTCCCGGGCATCGGTGGCCGGTCCGGTGATCGTCGGCCGCCCCGTGGATGTCGCGGCGCTGGTGGATCGGCTGCTGCGCGCCTTGAGCACGGCCTACCACGACCGGGGCATCCAGGTGACCGTAGACCTGCCGCGGCCCTGCCGGGTCCGCGGCGACGAACGGGATCTCATGGAGATTCTGGGCAATCTGCTGGAGAACGCCTTCAAGTACACGCGCTGCCGGGTGCGGGTGAGCGGTGCTCTCGATGGAACGCTTACCCTGCGGGTGGAAGACGACGGTCCGGGCATTCCCGCTGAGGTCCGCCGCGCCGTGCTCGACCGCGGCACCCGGGCCGACGAAGTACAGGCAGGGCACGGCATTGGTCTGTCCGTGGTGGCCGAGCTGGTGGCGCTCTACCATGGCAGCTTGCGCATCGAGGAAAGCCCGCTGGGCGGTGCGTGTCTGACGCTGGAACTGCCGGGCGCGGTGCGCGCGCCGGCCTGACGGGTTATATCGAGCTGTCAGTCCAGGGCGGCCAGGGCGTCGAAGAAGCGTTCCCGCAGCGGTGCCGCGGCGGCGTCCTTGGGACCCAGCCGGCACCACTCGTCCGCCAGTGCGTCGGGTTTCTCTTCGCCGCGGCCGGCACCGCTCAGCCCGGCCTGCAGCCGCTCTACCTGCACTTCCAGACGCAGTGCTTCATCTTCGGCCGGAGACTCGCGGCCGGCGGCCAGTTCGGCGCGCACGGTGAGCCTGCGCAGGGCCTCGAGGGGCACGGCCTGGCCGGCGCTCCGGCGTCGCGCCGCGGCGACGTCTTCGCTGACCGCCTGGTCTGCCTCAGGGTCCGCGGCCACCGGTGCGGCGACGCTGCCGGCGGCTTCCGCTTCGGCCACGGTTTCGTCCCAGCGTTTCACCGCCCAGAGCTGCGCTCGGGCCTGTGACTGTCGCTGCTCGGCGAGCAGTTTCGTATAGCGGCCGGCCAGTTCGCTGCGACGCTGCTCCAGGGTGCGGCGGCGGCCCGGCGGCAGGCCTTCGATGTCGGCAGTCTGACGGCGGAACTCGCGCAGCTCGGCATCGCTGACGGCGGTGCTGTCCGCGCTGTCGAGTCGCCCGGCGAAGTCGTCCAGAGCCGCGGTCAGGCGCTGTTCCAGGGCCTCGGCGGCAGCCTGTTCGGCATGCTTTTCCTCGTCCCGGGCCGCGAACACGGCGTCACAGGCGCTGCGGAAAGCCTGCCAGAGCTGCTGGTCCGGACGCCGCGGGGTAATGCCCACCGAGCGCCAGCGCTGCTGCAGCGCTTTGGCAGCGTTGATTTTCTCCTGAACGGGGCGATCGCCTTCGAGCAACGCCCGGGCCTCGGCAACGATGGCCTCTTTGGCCTGCAGATTGCGGTCCCACTCGGCTTTCACCCTGGCGTGCAGTTGCGCCTGCAGGGATTCGAATTGCTCTTCTACGGCCCGGCCGGGCTGACGGTCGACCGGATGAAAGCGGCGCCATTCGTCCCGGGCGGCGCGCATGATCTGTTGCGCGGCCGCCATGTCGGCGCGCGCCCAGTCGGTTTCCGCCAGGTAGCGCTGCAACTCGTCACAGATACGCTGGCGTTGCTGCAGGTTGGCTTTGCGTTCCTCGGCGAGCTCGGCAAAGTGGGCCCGGCAGGGTTCGAAGGCTTTTTCCGCTTCGGCGTTGAAGCGGTCTGCCAGCCGTCCGTCTGCAGCCTGTGTCACCGGCCCCAGGGCCTGCCACTCGCGGCGCAGTTCCTTGATCCGCTCTGCCTGGTCGCGCGGCGGCAGGGGCGATGCCGCCAGGGCCTGCATGGCTTCGAGCAGTGATTGCCGTTTCGGCGTGGTGGCGAACGTCTGCCAGTCCTTCAGTTCCGCCAGCCGGGCGGCCGCTTTGCCCAACCGGCGGCCGGCATCGCGCACGGCCGTCGGTGGCAGGTCGTCATGGCGTTTGCGGGCCGCGGCCAGCAGGCTGCGGGCCTCGTTCAGACTGCCGGCATCGATGGCCCGGTCCAGCTCGTCGAGTTCGCCGTCCAGGGCCGTGAGCTGCTCGCGCAGCATGCGGTCTGCGGCCTCGAGCTCGCTGTGCAGGGTATCGATGTGCTGCGCCAGCTCCGCATGGCCGGCCGCGGGCGGCGCCCACTCGGGCCAGGCGATGTGCCGCCGGGCTTTTTCCAGCCGACCTAGCAGTTCGCGCCGCTGACTCACTGCATCCCAGTGCCGGCGCGGGGCGCCGGTGTCCGAGAGATCCAGCGGCTGCGGCGGCAGGGCGGGGAGTTCCAGTGCCTCGAGCCGCTCCACTGCGTCGGCCAGCTCGCGGAATCGATGAGAGACGGCCTCGAACACCTGGTGCTGGGCCTGAGTGGGCGGGCGCCGGTCGGCGCTGGCCAGCCAGCGCTCGGTGAGAGCCTGGCGCTCGGCGGTGACGTCGGCGAACGGCGCGCCGGCGGCCATGGCCTGGTCCAGGGCCTCGAAGGCTGCGACCAGAGGCTCGAAGGGTTCGCCCGGCGCCGCGTTGCCGGCATCAGCCGCCGTTTCCGGCGTCACATCGGCCGGGTCATCCGCTTCACCGGTCACGGCCGCCGGGTCGAGTTCCGGCAGATCGGCGGGATCGGGGCGCAGGGCTTCCAGAGATGGCGGTGCTTCGCCGAAGTCCGCCAGGGCGTTGCCCAGTTCCAGATGGTGGTCGAGGGCTTCCGTCAGGCGCCGGTGCAGCTCGTGCTGCCGTTCGCGCCAGGCGTGGTCAGGCACCGGCGGCGGCGGACGCCGCAGTGCGTCGGCCAGCTCCTGCGCCCTGGCCTGCCCGGCATCCGCCTGCTGATGCAGCGATTTGCGTTGTTCCAGCAGTCGGCGGGCGTGGCGGTTGAGCGCCTTGTCTTTACCCCGGGAGCGTTTCTCCAGGGCCGTCAGCGCGGCCGCCTGTTTCAGCAACGGGTGTTGCAGCGCCTCCTCACGGGCGGCGCCGCGGCATGCCACCACGTGCTCGATGAGCTCGCTCACGTCGTGGATATCGTCGAGGGATACCGCGGCGGCTGGCCTTTGCGCAGACTCCGGCGGCGCGGGCTCAGCGGCCTGGCCGGCGGCTGCCCCGCGGGGCGACTCCGCCGCGGGCTGACGATCGCGGTTTTTGAACATCCGACGCAGCATGGCCGTGTCCGATCCTACAACTCGTTGTGGGTGCCGTCGCACAGCGGTGCGCTGGCCGTCTGCTTGCAGCCGCAGAAATACAGGGTGCGGTCGGCGTCGGCCTGGTACGGCATGGGGGTCAACCCGGTGCCTTCATGGGAGCCGTCGCAGAACGGCTGTTTGCCGCTGCGACCGCAGGCGCACCAGAAATACTTCCTGCCGGCGGTGACGTCCACCGGATACGGCGCTTTGCGCGCGATCTGTGCCTGACTCATGGTCGACCTCCAGCGACGGCCCTTGCCGGGCGCGCCACTCAGTGAAATTCCCGGGTTTCCCACCAGGGGAAGAACTCCGGCATGTCTTCGGAAACCCTGCCGGGAAACTGTGCCGGACGCTTCTCGAGGAACGCCTCCACGCCTTCCCGGGCATCCGCCGAGCGGCCCATGTGGTAGATCCCGCGCGAATCGATCTTGTGGGCCTCCATGGGATGATCGGCGCCCAGCATACGCCACATCATCTGGCGAATCAGCGCAACCGATACGGCCGACGTGTTGTCGGCGATCTCCCGGGCGATCTCCCGTGCCGCCGGCAGCAGTGCGTCGGCAGCATGCAGGCTGCGCACCAGGCCATGGTCGACGGCCTCCTTGCCCGGAAACACGCGCCCGCTGTAGCACCATTCCAGGGCCTGATTGATGCCCACCACCCGCGGCAGGAAATAGCTGGAGCAGGCTTCGGGCACGATGCCCCGGCGCGAGAACACAAAGCCGAATTTGGCGTTGTCGGCCGCTAAACGAATGTCCATGGGCAGGGTCATGGTCACCCCGACCCCGACAGCCGGTCCGTTGATGGCGGCGATGATGGGCTTGGTGAGCTCGAAGATGCGCAGAGTGAGCTGACCGCCGCCGTCCGGGTGCAGGCCGCTGGCCCGGTCCTCGCGGCCATCGGCGTCGAAGGTACTGCCGCCGGATGACAGGTCGGCGCCGGCGCAGAATGCACGCCCGGCACCGGTCATGATGATGCAGCGTACGTCGTCGTCGGCATCGGCCCGGTCGAAGGCGTCGAGCAGTTCGCTGAGCATCTCCCGGGTGAAAGCGTTGAGTTTTTCCGGGCGATGCAGGGTGATGGTCAGAATGCCGTCTTCGACGTCGTAGCGGATGGTTTCGTAGCTCATGGCGTTGGCCTCCGGCGATGGGTATGCGTGAATGCCGGATAGTGTACTGCCTTCGCCGTCTTTACATCGACGCCCCGCTGGGCGAGTGTTCACCTCGTTGCGCACGGCGGGAGAGATGAGCATGAGCGATCTGGCGGCTTTCCGTGAACAAACCCGGGCCTGGCTGGCGGAAAACTGTCCGCCCGGTGCCCGCGGCCCCGGCGAGGTTCCCACCGGCAGCACCAAGGTGGAAGTGGCTGACGCCGATACCCGGCTGTGGCTCGAACGCATGGCCGAGCGCGGCTGGACGGTGCCCACCTGGCCGACGGCCTATGGCGGCGGCGGCCTGTCGGCGGAGGAAGCCCGGGTACTCTACGACGAGATGGCCGCCATCGATGCCCGGCCGCCGCTGGTCAACATGGGCACCCGTATGCTCGGCCCGACTTTGCTGGAATTCGGCACCGAGGCGCAGAAAAAGCGTCATCTCACCCGCATCGCGCAGGGCCGTGCGGCCTGGTGTCAGGGCTACAGCGAGCCCAGCGCCGGCTCCGATCTGGCCAACGTGCGCACCCGGGCCGAAGACCGGGGCGACGAGTTCGTCATCAACGGCCAGAAAATCTGGACCTCCGGAGCCCAGACCGCCGACTGGATGTTCGCCCTGGTACGGACCGATCCTGCCGCGCCCAAGCACCAGGGCATCAGCTTCGTGCTGCTGTCCATGGACCAGCCCGGCGTCACCGTACGGCCCATTCGCCTGATCTCGGGCAGTTCGCCGTTCTGCGAGACCTTTTTCGATGACGCCGTGGCCAGTAAAGACGATCTGGTGGGCGAGCCCAATCACGGCTGGACCGTGGGCAAGCGCTTGCTCCAGCACGAGCGCTCCGGTCAGGGCGGGCTGGGACCGCGCAGCGGGCGCTCGCAGCCGGTGGGCGTCACGGTGGACCTCGACCCGGCGGAGACGGCGCTCCGCTATCTCGGCAGCGAACACGGGCGTATTGCCGATGCGGCGCTGCGCAATCGGGTCATCGACTTCAAGATGGCCAGCAAGGCCTTCGGGCTGACCCAGCAGCGCGCGGCCGAGGAGAACTCGAGCGGTAATGCGCCCGGCGAAGCCACGTCCATATTCAAGCTGTATGGCGCCACCCTGGCCCGGGAGCGGCAGGACCTGGTCGTGGCGCTCATGGGCTTTCGCGGCCTGGGCTGGGACGGCGACGGCTTCAGCGACGCGGAAGTGGGCGCGATGCGCTCGTTTCTGGCCAGTCGGGCGGTGACCATCTATGGCGGTACCAACGAGGTGCAGCAGAACATCATCGCCAAGCGCGTTCTGGGTCTGCCGGACTGACACTGCATCGATAAAGACCGTGCAATCGGGCATTATTCACGGTTTTCCAGCCAGGGGACGTTATGGATTTCACGCTTACCGATGAGCAGACACTGCTGCAGGACAGCGTCGCTCGCTTCGTGCAGAACGACTACAGCTTCGAGGCCCGGCAGAAGCTGGTGGCCGGCGATCCGGGATACTCCCCGGATAACTGGCGGCAGTTCGCCGAACTCGGCTGGCTCGGTGTGCCGTTTGCCGAGGAAGACGGCGGCTTCGGGGGCGGGGCGGTGGAATCCATGCTCATGCTGGAGCAGTTCGGCAAGGGCCTGGTGGTGGAACCGTTTCTGCCCACCGTGGTGCTGGCTGGCGGTGCGCTGAAGATTGCCGGCAGCGCCGAGCAGAAGGCTGCCTACCTGAGCGGCATCATCGACGGCAGCGTGCAGGCGGCGCTGGCCTTTGCTGAGCCCCAGGGCCGCTACAACCTGGCTGATCTCACCACCACGGCCAGATCCGAAGGCGACGGTTGGCTGCTGGACGGCTACAAGGCCGTGGTATTGAACGGCCCGTCTGCGGACCTGCTGGTGGTCTCCGCTCGTACCTCGGGCCAGCAGCGCGACCGCGACGGCGTGTCCCTGTTCCTGGTGCCGGCGGATGCCGACGGCATCGAGCGCCGCGACTATCCGACAGTAGACGGTCTGCGTGCCGCGGAAATTACCTTCAGCGGCGTGTCGCTGGGGGCCGATGCGCTGCTGGGGGAAGCCGACCAGGGCTTGGCCGTACTCGAGCAGGTCATCGACGAGGGCATTCTGGCCGTGGGCGCCGAAGCGGTAGGTGCCATGGAAGTGCTGTACAAGGCGACGGTGGAGTACTGCAAGACCCGCGAGCAGTTCGGTCAGCCCATCGGCAAGTTCCAGGTCCTGCAGCATCGCATGGTAGACATGTTCATGGAGCACGAGCAGGCCAAGTCGCTGGTCTACATGGCCGCCATGCGCCTGGACGAAGGCTATGGCCCCGAGGCGCAGAAAGCGGTCTCGGCGTTGAAGGTCCAGGTGGGAAAATCCGGACGTTTCGTCGGCCAGAGCGCCATTCAGCTCCACGGCGCTATGGGCATGACCGATGAGTTGAGCGTGGGACACTACTTCAAGCGCCTGACCACCATCGACAACCTGTTCGGCAACGTGGACTTTCATCTCAAGCGCTTCGGCGGGCGCTGACACCATGGCACGCTGGGATCGGGGCAATAGCGGCAACACCATTCCCGAGTGGTTCTTCGAAGCGGTGGAGACGCCGTGGCAGGACCGCAGCGTGGAGGTGGACGAGTGCGACGTGGGCTACCAGCTCTGGGGTGAGGCTGCCGGGGCGCCGGGGCTGCTGTTCATTCACGGCATGAACGCCCACTCTCACTGGTGGGATTTCATCGCCCCGCACTTTCTTGACGGCTACCGCTGTGCGGCCATGAACCTCACCGGCATGGGCGACTCGGATTACCGCTACGCGTACGACGGCACGACCTACGCCGAGGAAATCAAAGCCGTGTGCGACCACGCCGGCTTCGGCAATGACGTGACGGTTGTAGCCCACAGCTTCGGCGGCGCCATGGCGGTCAAGGCTGCCGGGGTTTTTCCCGAGCGGTTCGGTGCGCTGGTGCTGGTGGACTCCGGTATCCGTCACCCCGACGAGCCGGTACCGGATCGCCCGCCCATGGGCGGGCGCGCCAAGGTCTACCCGGACAAGGAGTCCGCGCTGGCGCGCTTCCGCCTGCAGCCCCCCCAGCCGTGCGAGAACGAATACATCCTGCAATACATCGCGCGCAACTCGCTCATGGTGGTAGAAGGCGGTGGCTGGACCTGGAAATTCGATGAAGACCTGCCGGCAACCTTGAAGAACGCGGAGCGTACGGCCGACGATTACCGGCAGCTGCGCCTGCCGGTGGGCGTGATCTATGGCGCCGACAGCGCCCTGTTCTCGGTCCGCACGCTGGAATATATGCGCGAGCTGATCCCGCAGGATTTTCCTGCCGTGGCCATCGACGACGCTCAGCACCATGTGTTCCTCGACCAGCCCCTGGCTTTTGTCAGTGCGTTGCGCCAGATGCTCACCGACCTCGGGTCATGAGCGGCTTCCACATGCCCGCAGAGTGGGCGCCGCACCACGCTACCTGGTTCTCCTGGCCGCACAATCCGGATACCTGGCCGGATCAGCTGGCCGGTGCCGAGCACGCCCTGGCTTCTGCGGTGGCGGCCTTGTCAGCCGGCGAAAAGGTATACATCAATGTGCTGGACGACGCCCACGCAGACCATGTGCGCCGCATGCTGCCGGCGGAGACCCGTCTCGAGGCGGTGTCGTTCGAGGCAATTCAGACCAATGATGCCTGGTGCCGCGATCACGGCGCCATCTTCGTCACGAACGGGGGTGGGCAACTCACGGCGCTGAACTTCCGTTTCAATGCCTGGGGCGACAAGTACCCGCCCTATGATCTGGACGACGCTGTACCGCCGCAGATGGCGCAGCGCGTGGGAGTGCCGGTGGTGGCGGTGGATCATGTGCTTGAAGGAGGCTCCATCGACGTCAACGGGGCCGGCGCGCTGCTCACCACGCGGCAGTGCCTGCTGCACCCGAATCGCAACCCCGGCCGCTCACAGGGAGAGATCGAGGCGCTGCTGCACGAGTATCTGGGTGCCGAGCAGGTCTTCTGGCTCGGCGACGGCATCGTCGGCGACGACACGGACGGCCACGTCGACGACATTACCCGCTTCGTGGCGGAGGACACGGTGATCACGGCCGTGGAAGCCGATCCGACGGACCCGAATCACGCCCCGCTGGCGGCCAACCGGCAAGCTCTGGACAGCTTTCGCCTGGCAGACGGCCGGGCGCTGAAGGTGGTGGAACTGCCCATGCCCGACGCCGTAGTGACACGAGGCGAGCGCCTGCCTGCGAGCTATGCGAATTTCTACATCGCCAACGGCCTGGTGCTGGTGCCGGTATTCGGCTGCGACCGTGACGCCGATGCCCTGGCGATCATCGAAGGCTGTTTCCCCGGCCGCCGGGTGGTGGGCATAGACTGCCGCGACGTGGTGGTGGGGCTCGGCACGCTGCATTGCCTGAGCCAGCAGGTACCCGCCTGAGCTCCGCGTTGCACGGGACTCCACCGGGCCGTAACCTAATCTGCTCATTCCACCCCGGAGACTAGCGATGGCGGCCATCAAGGACTTCATCGACCATCATTACCGGCATTTCAATGCCGCCGCCCTGGTGGACGCGGCCCAGGCCTATGCCGCCCACGTGAACGGCGGCGGCAAGATGATGGTCACGCTTGCCGGGGCCATGAGCACGGCCGAGCTGGGTTTGTCCCTGGCGGAGATGATACGCCGTGACAAGGTGCAGGCGATTACCTGCACCGGCGCCAATCTCGAGGAAGACCTGTTCAATCTGGTGGCTCACGATCACTATGTTCGGGTTCCCGACTACCGCTATCTGTCGGCGGAGCAGGAAGAAGAGCTGCTCGGGCGGCATCTCAATCGGGTAACGGATACCTGTATCCCGGAGGAAGAAGCCATCCGCCGCATCGAGGATGTGATCCTCGCTCAATGGCAGGCGGCGGACCGGGCCGGCGAGCAGTATTTTCCCCATGAGTTCATGTATCGGATGCTGCGCGCCGGTACCCTGGATGAGCATTTCCAGATCGACCCGGCAGATTCGTGGCTGAAGGCCGCCTGCGACAAGGATCTGCCCATCATCGTGCCGGGCTGGGAAGACTCCACTTTGGGCAACATCTTCGCCGCCCACGTGATCAAGGGCGATATCGACAACGTCCATACGGTGCGCAGCGGCATCGAATACATGATTTATCTGTCGCAGTGGTACCGCTCGGCAACGGCGGACAGCACGGTGGGCTTTTTCCAGATCGGCGGCGGTATTGCCGGCGATTTTCCCATCTGCGTGGTGCCCATGATGGAACAGGATCTGCTCATGCAGGACATTCCACGCTGGGCCTACTTCTGTCAGATCAGCGATTCCACCACCAGCTATGGTTCCTATTCCGGAGCGGTGCCCAACGAGAAGATCACATGGGGCAAACTCACCGCGAGCACGCCGAGTTACATCATCGAATCGGATGCCACGATCGTGGCGCCGCTCATGTTCGCCTACATACTGGAGCAGTAATGGCAGCTGATCCCATAGCGCCACACGGCTGGACCACCGAAGAGGCACAGGCGCTGTACGGCATGGAGACCTGGAGCGAGGGTTTCTTCCACGTCAACGCGGCCGGCAACGTGAGCGTCCGTCCGCTGGCGGATTCCGAGCTCGGCATCGATATCACCGAAGTGGTGGCAGGGGCCAAGGCCGAGGGTGTATCGCTGCCCATGATCATCCGCTTTCAGGACATCCTGCGTGTGCGGGTGCGGCGCCTGAACGATGCATTCACTCAGGCCATCCACGAATCAGGCTACAGCAATCGCTACCGGGCCGTTTACCCGATCAAGGTCAATCAGCTGCACGAGGTGGTGGACGAAGTTCTCGATGCCGGTGCCCGTTATGACATGGGGCTCGAGTGCGGCTCGAAGACCGAGCTCATCGCCACCTTGCCGCTGGTGTCCGACCAGCGCCTGCTGCTGTGCAACGGTGTCAAGGACCACACCATGCTGGCGCTGATGCTCAATGCTCAGCAGCTCGGCCAGCAGGTGTTGCCGGTGATCGAGAAATATTCCGAGTTCGATCAGCTCATGATCCTGGGTGATCAGCGCCGCATGGCGCCCAAGCTGGCCGTGCGGGTCAAGCTGTCGACCCGGGGCTCCGGTCGCTGGTTCGAGTCCGGCGGCTATCGGTCCAAGTTCGGGCTGACCGTCCCCGAGCTCATGCGCGTGGTTCAGGAGTTGGAGAGCCGGGGCGCGAGCGACCGCCTGGAGCTGCTGCACTTCCACCTGGGCAGCCAGATTTCCAACATTCAGGTGCTGCGCTCGGCGGTCAAGGAGATCACCCAGATCTATGCCGACCTGCGCGACCGAGGCCTGAACGTTACCTGCCTGGACGTTGGCGGTGGTCTGGGGGTGAACTACGGCGGCGGCTATGGCAGCGACGAGACGGCGATCAATTACGCGCTTACCGAATATGCCAATGCCGTGGTCTATTCCGTGCAGGAGATCTGCCAGGCCCGCGGCGTGCCGGAACCGGTGCTGCTGTCGGAATCCGGCCGTGCGGTTACCGCGCATCATTCAGTGCTGGTCGTGCCGGTATTGGGCGTGCACCGGCCGGATGCACCGTTTGAAGTGAACCTGCGCGACGATCCCGCACCGGTGGTGGCGGCCCTGGCCACGGCACTGAACGAGGCCCGTGCCGGCCAGGAGCTGCAGCCGCTGCTGGAGACCTTTCATGATGCGCAGGAGTCCCGCGCCGAGGCAGACCAGCTCATGCGGCTGGGATACCTGGATGTAGAGTCGCTGGCGCAGGCCGACAGCCTCTACTGGAGCACGTGCCGGGAGATTCTGGCGCGGCTGCAATCGCTGGAGTTGTCCCCGCCGCCGCCGGAGCAGGCGCAGCTCGAGGACCAGCTCACCGATATTTATCTGTGCGACTTCTCTGTGTTCCATTCCATCATCGACCACTGGGCCATCGGTCAGACCTTTCCCGTCATGCCACTGCACCGCCTCGACGAAGCGCCGCGGCGTCGGGCCCAGGTGGTGGATCTGACCTGTGATTCCGACGGCAAAGTGGCCCACTACGTAGGGGCCGGCGGCACCAGCGAATGGCTGCCGTTGCACGGTGTGGCTCCCGGCGAGCCCTACTATCTGGGTTTTTTCCTGGTAGGGGCCTATCAGGAAATACTCGGCGACAGCCACAACCTGTTCGGCCGCGTCTCGGAAGTGCACGTCTACGCCAGCTCAGACGAGCCGGGCAACTTCTTCATCGAGAAGGTCATCGGCGGGATCACCGTGCAGGACATGCTGGCTCAGGTGCAGTATTTCCCGAACGAGCTGAACAAACGCATGTCCGACCTGGTGAAAGCCAAGATCGAAGCCGGCGTGGTCAAGCCCAACGAGGGCATGCGCATCCTCAACCAGTACACGCGCCGCTTCGAGGAAACCACCTATTGCGACATCGAGGTAGTCCGCCGTGAGTGAGCTTAGCCGTTTGCGGGTAGGCGTGGTGCAGATGGCCATGTCCGATGACCCGGCAGACAACACATCCCGCGCCGAGGCGCTGGTGCGCCAGGCGGCCGCCGAGGGCGCCGAGTTGATCTGTCTGCCGGAGCTGTTCCGCTCGCGCTATTTCTGCCAGACGGAAGAATACGAGCGCTTCGGTCTGGCCGAGCCGGTACCCGGGCCGTCCACGGAACGATTCGCCGGGCTGGCGCGGGAACTGGACGTGGCCATTGTGCTCAGCCTGTTCGAGGAACGGGCCCCGGGTCTGTATCACAACACCGCGGCGCTGGTGGACGGCGACCACGGTTACGTGGGCAAGTACCGCAAGATGCACATTCCCGACGACCCGCGCTACTACGAGAAGTTCTACTTCACGCCGGGCGACCTGGGCTTCAAGGTCTATCCGGCCAGGCGGGCCCAGCTCGGCTTACTGGTGTGCTGGGATCAGTGGTATCCGGAAGCCGCCCGGCTGACGGCCCTCATGGGTGCGCAGGTGCTGGTTTATCCCACCGCCATCGGCTGGCACCCGGAGGAGCGGCGCCAGGTCGGTGCAGCCCAGCACGGTGCCTGGGAGACCATTCAGCGCAGCCACGCCATCGCCAACGGCTGCTTCGTGGTGGCCGCCAACCGCACCGGCTTCGAGCCCGACCCGTCCGGTGAAGGCGGCCTTCAGTTCTGGGGGCAGAGTTTCGTCGTAGGCCCGGACGGCACGATCCTGGCGCGGGCCGGCGAGGACGAAGAAACCGTGCTGCACGCGGAGCTGGATTTCTCGCGAATTGCGGCGCAGCGTCAGGGCTGGCCGTTCTTCCGCGATCGCCGCATCGATGCCTATGCGCCGCTGGAGAAGCGTTACCTGGGCGACCGGGACGGCTAGTCCGGCAGCGGCTGCTCAGTCTCTGGCGGGCGGTGCCAGGCGGATGATCCGGACCTGGTTCGCCTCGACCTGTTCCCGCGAGTAGAGCAGGGGAAAGCTCCCATCTGTGGCCCAGCCTTTCAGCAGATTGTCGTAGAAGGGCGAGCGCGGGTCGCCGGACTGTCCGGGAGCGCTGGTCATGCGTGCCGCATCCCAGTTGCCCACGTCCAGTACCATGCGGAACGAACCGCCGCTGCGCACGAGGTAGTCCTCCGGGTCGAAGGCGGTACTGTTGGTGGTGTTGCCGCTGCCGCCGCGGGAATAGGGCGGGTAGCGCATGAGCTCCTCGAGCCTGCCGCCGGCGAGTTCGAGCAGCGGATGCTCGAAGCGCATCTGATGAAGCTCGCCCCAGCGCCACGTCGCGGGATCGTCGCCGAAGCGCTGACGCGCCTCCTCATAGGCTGCGGCCAGGGTCTCCAGGGCCACGCTTTGTCCCAGCGGGTAGCCCAGGGTGTCGAGTATGGTCAACGTGTCGAGGGGCATGATGTCCTGCGGCGCTTCCGGTAGCAGGGCACCGGCCAGCGCCGGCGGCAGGTGGCGATAGAACCACAGCCCATAGAGCAGGGCCGGGCTGGAGTCCGGTGCCAGTACCGCATCCCAGTCCTCGAGCACCTGCAGGGCCTGCCCCGCCGGACCATCGGCGTGCTCGGGCAGGAGAGCGAGAACTTCCCGGGCCAGCACGCTGTGGTAGTCACGCTGCAGGGCCAGGGATTGCTCGAGGGTATGCGCGTCCTGTTCTTCCAGAACCTCCATGAGGCGGCGCTGGCGCCAGGGTGCGGACCACTCGAAGCCCACGCGCCGCTCGCTGATGGGATAGTCGGGCGGCAAGGTCAGCGCGTTGGCCGTGGCGGTGAAGCCCCGTGGCGGATTGTATTCCTCGGGCAGCGCATCCATGTCGAAGTACCCCTGCCACTCATAGCGGCCGTCGCCGGGTACCGGCAGCAGGCCGTCCCAGTTGTGGCGACGGGGGAACAGCCCCGCGGGCTTGTAGCCGATGTTGCCGTCCACATCGGCATAGACCTGATTTTCGGCCGGGGCGCCCCAGCGGTTCAGCGCCCCGACGAACTCGCGCCAGTTCTGCGCACGCATGTATTCCACGCTGCCGAAATAGGGTGCCATGCCGGGTTCCAGCCAGGCGGCGCGCACGGCAAACACGCGGTTCTCGGTTTCGAAGACCACGGGCCCGTGGCGGGTGAAATTCAGCGTGACGGGACGCGATACGCCGCCCTTGACCGGTACGACTTCGGTGACAGTTTCGTAGGGCTCCACGCGGCCGCGATAGCGGTAGCCGTTACCGGCGCGTTCGTATACGTAGAGGTCTTCCTGATCGATGGGAAAGATGGTGAGACCAAAGGCGATGCGCTCATTGTGGCCGATGGAAATGCCCGGCAGGCCCGGCTCGCCGGCACCGATCACGTTGAGACCGGGCGCGTTCAGGTGAGCCAGGTAGCGCAGCGCGGGCACGGCATGGGAACGATGCGGGTCGTTGGCCAGAATGGGCCGGCCGGTGGCCGTGCGTTGCGGCGCCACTGCCCAGTTGTTGCTGCCGAGCTCCCGGGCCAGATCAGTCTGCTCTACGCGGGCGATCAGCGCGGCGTCTTTGACGGCCCCGGAGTCGCCGCGGCCCCGTGCTGCCATGGCCTCAGCGTCGAAGCTCACCGGTGCTTTGGCCAGCAGGTACTGATCGATGACCCGTTCAGGAACGCTGCAGGGGTCGAAACCGTCGGGAATGCGAGCCGTCCACTCGGGTTCCAGAACTTTCCACAGAGCGGCCGTTTCAAGCCCGTGCCGGCAGGCGATCTGCGCGCGCTTCACCTCGCTGGTGACGTTGCGCCACAGGCCGTTGCTGCGGATGCGCACGACGTCTGAAGGCCGCCAATGGGAAGGCTGATAGCCGAGCAATTCGAATTCAGGCGGCATCAGTTCCGGATAGTCCTTCAACAGGTCCACGAACGCATTGATGCCGTTGGTAAAAGACTCGGCGATGCGTTTGGCATCCGAGCCGTAGGCCAGCCATTCGCGGTACATGCCCGTATCACCGGGCACCGCGGGATCGCCCCGGTACAGAAACAGGCGCGCGGCGCGGTCCTGTGCCAGATAGCCGGGACCCAGCACCTCCGACAGCAGGCCCAGTCCCCGGCGGCGCCAGGTGTCGATCTGCCAGAGCCGGTCGCGTGCCGCATTGAAGCCCTGCACGAAGAAGGCGTCGTAGTGTGTTGCCGCATAGATGTGCGGAATGCCCCAGGCGTCGACGATGATCTCCGCCGGCTCTTCCAGGCCGGCAACCTGGTAGCTGACGCTCGGTTCGGCTACGGCATCTGCAGCCACACGGCCCGGCTCGCCGTCAGCCGGAGCCGCTTGGACAGTTTGAGCGGCGGCGGCCAGCGGCACGATCAGCCAGAGCAGTTTCAGCACAAGGTTACCCACGGTGATGTGTCTCCCTTCCCGGAACCGCTACCGTACCCGTCCTGGTCCGGTGAAGGAAGCCGGTTGGCCGCCGACCACCGGTTCCTCGCGCCCGCGCCGCCGCCACAGCTCACGGAGAACCTCATCGTGTCGCTCGCGGGTCAGGTCGTAGTGGGTATAGCAGCACCCGGAGACCAGACCGAAAGCGGCAATGATGGTGCCGAAGCCCACGGGGGCATTGGCCGAGAACGAGCTGGCAGCGAAGAAAATGCCTTCCTGCCGCTGTCCGGCATGACTGTCTCCCCCTCCTTTTTCCCCCTCCCCTGGGTCTCAGCTGGCGCTAGCCGAGCGATCCATATGCCGCCTGGAGGATGTTGAAGCCGCGCCGGTCACCGAGCAGGTCGGCCTCCATCTTGTTCATGACGTAGGACACGCAAAGCCGTGCGTCCTGGTCGACTACGACAGTGGAACCACCCCAGCCGCCCCAGTAGGCGATGTGCTCGTTGGGGCCCATGGGCATGAGGCTGCTGCTGAGACCGTAGCCCATGCCGAAGCGGATGGGTACGCCCAGCACCAGGTCGGTGCCGTTGGTCTGCTCGTCGAACACCCGGCGTGCGCCGGCTTCGCTGAGCAGGTTCACGCCGAATGCGGAGCCCAGGTTGGCGACAATAGTCTGCGCCCGGACGATGGAGCGCGCGTTGCCGTGGCCGTTGGCGGCGGGAATCTCCGCCAGGCGCCAGCCGTCGGTCTTTGCCGCATGGGCGCTGATGGCAGGGCTGGCGAAGGTGCGCGCTGCAATGGAGTCGCGTCGGGCTTCGCTGGCCGGGGCGCTGGCCGGCGGGATGAGTTCGGCGATGCGGGGGAAATGCTCCCTCGGTGTGCCGATATGGAAATCGGCGCCAAGCGGCTCGGCAATCTCTGTACGGAAGTATGCGCCCAGCGTCTGCCCGGTCACCCGCCGCACCACTTCGCCGAGCAGGTAGCCCTGGGTGACCGCGTGATAACCGCTGGCAGTGCCCGGTTCCCACCAGGGTGCCTGGCGTTCCAGTGCGGCGACCATCTTCTCCCAGTTGCAGGCATCTTCCCCCGTCATGGGTTCGTCCATGCCGGACAGCCCGGCGCTGTGACTGAGAAAGTGGCGGACTTCCACGGCCTCTTTGCCGTTCTGCGCGAATTCCGGCCAGTACTTCGAGACCCGCGCGTAGAGATCCACTTCGCCGCGGTCGGCGAGCAGCAACAGGCACAGCGCCGCCATGGTCTTGGTGGACGAGTAGACATTGACGATGGTGTCTTCTTCCCACGGCTGGGTGCGGGCCTGGTCGCGATGGCCGCCCCAAAGATCCACGACGTATTCCCCCTGATAGCTCACCGCGACACTGGCGCCGACGTCGCCGCGCTCCAGGAAATTCTGCTCGAAGGCGTCGCGAACAGCGTTGAAATCGGGGTGGCAGGTACCGTGGATTCCGGTCATGAATGTGGCTCCGCTGATTCGGTTGGTAGCGCTGGAGTTTACAGGCAAATCCCGTCGTGTTGCCGCCTCACCTCGACGCGTCAGCATCACGCTGCCGCCGCCAGCGTGCCGGTGTCAGCCCTGTCCAGCTCTGAAACGCGCGGGTAAACGCGGCCGGATCGGCATAGCCCATCCGCTCGGCGATTTCCGCGATGGGCGTAGCCGTGTGGCGCAGATAGTTGCGGGCCCGCTCCGATTGCACCCGCTGCAGCAACTCCGCATAAGAGGTTCCGGCCGCCTTCAGGCGGCGTGCGAGAGTGCGGCTCGAGATGTCCAGCATGTCGGCAAGCTGCTCCCGGCTCGGCGGCGGCGTGTACGCCCAGAGCAGCCGCGAGCTCTGCTCGGCAATGTCTTCCTCGTCTGCAAGCAGGCTGGAAAATGCCCGGGCGATCTTCTCGTAGCGGCGGAAGGGCAGAGTGCCGGCATGAACGGGCACGGCATCGGCGGCCTCCGCCGGATAGTGCAGTTCGGCCGCCGGTGCATCGAAGGTGACCGGACAGGCCAGCCAGTCTTCGGCGCAGAAGTGCGCACCTGGGTCGTGGAACGGCAGAAATATGGCAAGTGGCCGGATAGCGCGATCCATGATGTCGCCGATCAGATGCTCTACGGACACCAGATCGGTGGTGACGCAGTATTCCCGCAGAACCCCCGCGTCGACGTCATCCGGCACCCGTGCATCCATCTCGAAGCTGAGCGTCCATCGATCGTGCCCGGCGGCCGCGATGATGCGCGAATGACCCCAACACAATTCGGGGTAGGTCAGCATGACGCGCAGGGCCTGGAGCACAGTGGGCGCGTGCTGCATGGCAAGGCCCAGGACACCGTAGTGATTGATGCCGATGGTGCTGAAGGTTTCGATCGCAAACCCGGCGGCGGTGCGTTGCGATTCGGCGACCCGGCGCAGCATGAATGACAGGGCCGTCAGTTCGCGATCTACCGAGACCGGAAAGTCCGGGTCCGTGGCAGCCCGCACCGGCAGACCCGACAGGCGCAGGATCGTGCGGACTTCGGCTTCGTCGAACCCTGCCAGCGAGCACTGGCCGAGAATGCCGGCGACGGTTCGCCGGCGGGTGGCGAGACTGCCGCTCGCCAGTGGTTGGGGGGTGCTCATATCCGTCATCAGCCGCCAGAACAGGAATACGGTGGCCTAAATTATCAATTCTCTGGCCGGTCATGCAATGGCCGCCTGTCAGCTCGATCTCTAGGCTGTTGAATACCCGAATATCCAGATATCCAAGAGAGAGCCATACCGATGAGCGAAGCAACTGTCCTGCATCCCGAAAGCGATGCCCCCGAGCACTTTGACGTGCTGATCGTCGGCGCCGGCATTTCCGGGGTAGGCGGTGCCGTGCATCTGAAGACGAAGTTGCCGGGCAAATCGTTCGCCATACTCGAGAATCAGGACAGTTTCGGCGGCACCTGGAAGACGCACACCTATCCGGGCATTCGCTCGGATTCGGATCTCTATACGTTCGGTTACCGCTTCAAGCCGTGGACCGGCGCGCCCATTGCCAGCGCTGAGGCCATTCTCGACTACATGGGCGAGGTGATCGAGGAATACGATATCGATCCCCACATCCGCTACGGCCACACCGTGTTGTCGGCATCATGGTCGGATGACGCAGGCCTGTGGACGCTGGTCGCGCGGCGCAACGACACCGGCGAAGAAACTGCCTTCACCTGCAGATTCCTCTGGATGTGCCAGGGTTATTACCGTCACTCCCAGGGCTACACGCCCGAGTGGCCGGGCATGGACCGCTACCAGGGTACTGTGGTGCACCCGCAGACCTGGCCCGAGGATCTGGACTACGAAGACAAGACCGTGCTGGTTATCGGCTCCGGCGCCACGGCCGCGACACTGATTCCGGCTATGGCCGATAAAACCCGCCACATCACCATGCTGCAGCGTTCACCCACCTACTTCGCGCCGGGTGAGAACCGCAACGAACTGGCCGACTCCCTGCGCGAGATCGATGTTCCCGAGGAGTGGGTTCACGAGATCGTGCGCCGGCGGATTCTTCACGATATGAAAGAAGTCACCCGCCGTTCGTTCGAGGAACCGGAGGGCTTGAAAGAAGAGCTGCTGGCCGGCGCGCGGGCTTATCTGGGTGACGACTTCGACATCGATGCCCACTTCACGCCCAGCTACCGTCCCTGGCAGCAGCGCCTCGCATTCATTCCTGAGGGGGACCTGTTCCGCGGCATCGCCGAAGGCAAGGCGTCGGTGGTCACCGATGAGATCGAGACGTTCAATGAGACCGGCGTGCGCACGAAGTCGGGTAAGCAGCTCGATGCCGATATCATCATCACCGCCACCGGCTTCAACCTGTGCATGTTCGGCGACATCGAGTTCGACGTGGACGGCAAGCCGGTGGACTTCGCCGATACGGTCACCTGGCGCGGCATGATGTTCACCGGTGTGCCCAACATGTGCTGGGTGTTCGGCTATCTGCGCACGAGCTGGACCATGCGCGCCGATCTTATTTCGGATTTCGTCTGCCGGCTGCTGGGACATATGGACGATAAGGGCGTGGACGTGGTTACGCCGACCCTGCGCAGCGACGAGCAGGACATGGAGCGCGGCCCCTGGGTCGCCGCAGACAACTTCAATGCCGGCTACCTGGTGCGCGGCATGCACCTGCTGCCGAAGCAGGGTACCCACCTGCCCTGGCGGCACACGCAGGATTATTACTTCGACAAGGACGACATTCCCAACGCCGATCTGGATGACGGAACGCTGGTGTATGACGTCGTCCGTGCGCGGGCTCGATCCTCGGCCTGAAGCGCGCGGTCGGCTGATGAGTTGACCTGCAGCAGGGAGGAGAGGACGATCGGGTAGTCACTCAGCGGCCATCGTGCCGCCTGTTCATCGGAGTACATCCTGCATGCGCGTCTTCGCTAATCCTGTCGGATCCGGTTCGCTGTGGTTCGACAACCTTGCCACCGCCGACGGTACACCCGTCGCTTATGACCCTCAGGCGCGGGCGTTTCTGCCCATGCCGCCGTTCTGCGCCAATCGCGAGGTTATCGGCTGCAACTGGATCGCGCCCGAGCAGGGCGCCTTCTGCCGCTCCTGTGCCATGACTGAGTTTGCGCCGGATACCTCCATCCCGGATGCCATCCCCAATTGGTCCAAGACAGAAGCCGCCAAACGCTGGGCGTTGGATAATCTCGGCCGCTGGCACTGGTTCCGACCGGAGGATCCGGGCGCACCACCCAGATTTCACATGCTCGCCGAAGGGCCGATGCCGGTACAGATGGGTCATGTCGAAGGGATAGTGACCATCAGCGTAGCTGAGGCGGACCCGGTCTTGCGGGCCACTCGCCGTGAGGCCCTTGATGAACCCTACCGCACCATGATCGGCCATATGCGCCACGAGATCGCCCATATGCTCTGGTGGCGGCTGAGCCTGCGTGCGGATTTCCTCGACGCCTTTCGTGCCATGTTCGGCGATGAGCGGGTGGATTACATGGGAGAAATGCAGCGTCACTTCAACGAAGGCCCGCCGCCGGACTGGCGGCAGCGCTTTCTCACCGTCTATGCTTCATCGCATCCCCATGAGGATTGGGCGGAGACGGCGGCGCATCTGCTGCACCTGACGGACATTACCGACAGCTTCGTGGCCGCGGGGCTGTCCGCGCCGCAAGTGCCGGGTTCAGGTTGGGATCCGTATTCCGAGCCGGATGCCGAACGGCTGGTTCACATTGCCGCCCCGCTTACGGTGGGGGTCAATCACGTCAACCGTTCCATGGGGTTGTCCGATCTGTATCCCTTCGTCCTCTCGGCAGCAGCACTGCGCAAACTGGCGTTCGTGCATGACTGGCTGCGCCGCGGGGCCCAGGGGCTATGACGGGCGGAGGCAGTCGGAATTCCGGACCACGCAACAAGCCAACGCAAAATATCAGTCTCCCGTGGTGTGCGCAAACGAGATAGGGTCGGCGTCGTTCACCCAGGCATTCGAGCGGAGACAGATTGTGGCGATGATCCATCTTGTTGAGGGGCCGGTTGGCGCAGGCAAGTCGACGTATGCGGCGCGTCTCGGGCTCGACCTGGCGGCGCCGCGGTTGGATCTGGATGAATGGATGGTCGTTCTGTTCCGGCCGGATCGGCCCGAAACAGATTTCACGCAATGGTACCTGGAACGCAAGGACCGCTGCCTTTCGCAGATCTGGAACGTCGCTTCGGAAATCATCGCCTCGGGGAGCGATTGCGTGCTGGAACTCGGGTTGGTGGGCCGTGGAGACCGTGCTGCATTCTATGAGCGGGCGGATGCCGCGGACTACGGGCGGGCGGTTTACCTGGTTGATGCACCGGAGGAGACTAGAAGACAGCGTGTTCGCGAGCGAAATCAGCTTCAATCGGGCACGTTCAAGATGGCGGTCTCGGATGAGATCTTCGACATTGCCAACCGCGCCTGGGAGCCGCCGGATGAGACCGAGTGCGATGAGCGGCGGATTCGCATAGTACACACTCCCGCCGATGGTTCTGCATCATGATGGGAGGGTCACCATGACTGACTATCACAATTCCCAGTACCTGACCACGGCGTTGGCCCTCGGCGAGCAGTTCGCCGAGCCTGACCTGCGCATCGTCGACGCGACGGTTTTCCTGCATCCGGCGGCAACCGGCTATCGTGCGGAAAGCGGCTGGGAAAACTATTGCTCCGGCCATCTGCCCGGGGCCGTTTTCATGGATCAGGTGCGAGAGTTTTCCGATACCAGCACCGGCCTGGGCTTCTCTCGGCCGACGCCTGAGGCCCTTGCCGAGTCGCTGGGCGCGCTGGGTATCAGCCATGAGCACCGCGTCGTAATCTATTCCACCGGTCATGTGATGTGGGCCACGCGGGCCTGGTGGCTGCTTCGCTATGCCGGGCACGATCGGGTGGCCGTACTCGACGGCGGCCTGCGGGCCTGGCAGGCGGCGGGGCTGCCCGTGACGACTGACATTCCCGCCTACCCGGCCGTAGCTTACCGACCGGCGCCCAGACCCGAACTGTTCGTCGACAAAGACGAGGTCGTGAGTGGTATGAATGACCCCGCCGTTTGCACCGTCAACGCGCTGTCGCCCGAGGTCTACGCCGGAACCGGCGACATGCATTACGGCCGGCGGGGGCATATCCCCGGCAGCCTGAACGTGCACTACGATGCAATGCTGGAAAGTGGACACTTCAAGCCAGCGGCGGATTTACGCGCTGCGCTGCAGGCACAGGGGCTGCTCGACGCGCCTCGGCTCATCGCCTACTGCGGCGGCGGCATTTCGGCCACCGTTGACGGATTTGCCTGTCAGCTATCGGGCAAAGAAGAGGTGGCCGTGTACGACGGGTCTATGGCGGACTGGGTGCGGGATGAGTCGTTACCCCTGACCACGGGAACGGAGCCCTGAGCCGACCCGGATGCGACGGTTTTGATCTGTAGACGGCGCGGCATTCCCGAACGACAGCCTCATCTTCCGCGCTCCCAGCGCGGCCATCTTCCGCGGAAGGCGCCTCCACCGGCCGGCCATCCGGACGGACGAAGCAGCAGGTTCCATCGCGGCGCCGTTGCACGGAAAACCCGCCCTCATGGATCAAGGTATGGTGAGTGCTGCAGACCAGCAGCAGGTTCTCCAGGCTGGTCTCTCCGCCATCGGCCCAGTGGTGCACATGATGGGCCTCCAGGAAGCGCTCGTGATGGCAGCCGGGAAAAGTACAAATGCGGTCACGGGCCAGCAGCGCGCGTTTGAGGGCCGTGGGCACCGTGCGCTGCTTGCGGCCGACGTCCAGCGCCTTGCCGTTCTGCTCGACCACGGGCACCACGGAACCATCGCAGCACAGACGCTTGACCGTCGGCACCGGCAGGTCGGACTCGCCGCCTTCGCCGGAGAGGGCGCCAGCATCCACATGAACCACCACCTGATGGCCTTCCGCGGAAGATGACGCCCTGGTCTCGCCGGCCAGGGACTCCCGCGCCATCATCACCAGCGCATCCGCCGCCCTGGCGAACAGGGAGCGGCTGGGGTCTTCCGGCAGCCGGGCCCCGACACGTTCCAGGGCGGCCAGCACCAGTTCCAGAGATTCCCTCGGTAGCTCCACCGTCATGCTGGCGGAGCCGTCCTCGCGGAAGTGGCGGATCAGTGAGCGCGCTTCGTGCAGGCGCTGCGCATCGGCCGCCGATACCACCGGATCGCCATTGCGCAGGCGCCGGCAGTACGCCTCGCACTGCGACGCTGACGTTTTCAGGGCGAAGGCCAGCAGATCACCCTCGGTCACATCGCTGGCGACCCGGGTCAGCGCGCGGACTTTGGAGTAGGACAGATCGCCGCGGCGGAACGCCTCGTCGATCTTCGGCAGATGCCACAGCGCGTCGGCCACGCGCACTTTCTCCTGCGCCGTGGTGCGCGATATGCCGCAGCGCCAGTTGAGCCACTGCGCGCAGTCACCATTGCCGTAGGCCTCCCAGCCGCGGCGCAGGTTGAACTCGCCCAGCAGCTTCAGGAACCGATACTCGGCCTGAGTGGCTTCACGCCAGCTCGTCAGCAGGGATGATTCCAGTTCGTCGAGAGGGCAGGAGGTACGGACCAGCGGGGCGGTGTTCATGGCGTGTTCCCGTGTACTGGATATACGTACAGTCTATAGAGAACACAACAAAGACACTAGAGCAGAAGTCTCACAAACCCTGCAATTTCATTGTTGGCCTCAGTTCTCCCCGTCAGGATGTCCCATCGCGACCAGGAATCCGCCGACATACTCGATCGCTGGGTCCGAGGGATCTCCGGGGGGTGTTTGCGCCTCGACCTTCTCGCGGAACGTCTCGGCGCTGTCCTTTGGCTGGTAGCCCAGGTGCGCCGCCTTATCGTTGGAAAAGAAGCGCTCACGGTTGTCGGAGATCCCGTAGACCACGGTCCAGCCGACGCGTTCGGCGACCAGGCAGCGGGTGACGAGTTGAATGAGGTCGGCATAGCTCAGCCACGTAGCCAGGTGCCGGCGATCTACCGGCTCCGGGTAGCAGGAGTTGATGCGCAACAGCGCAGACTCGATGCCGAACTTGTCGAAGTAGAGCTTGGCGAGGTCCTCGACGAAACACTTCGAGAGGCCGTAGAGCGTATCCGGCCGGTGCTCGGTGTGAGTGTCGGCACCGGCCTCGCGGCGGACGTAGCCGACGGCATGGATCGAACTGGCGTAGACGATGCGTTTGATGCCGTGCCGCCGGGCGGATTCATAGACATTGTATCCGCCCCTGATCGACGAGTTCAGGATCTCTTCCCAGGGCCGTTCCATGGGGGCCGCGCCGAAGTGCACGATCGCGTCGCACCCCTCGACGACTTTCATGACCGCGTCGAAATCCCCCAGCTCGGCCTGCATGATCTCCTCATGCGGCCGGGCCTCGCTCATCTCGGTGCGGTCTGTCAGACGGATTGTCCCGGCCAACGGCGACAATCCGTCGCGCAGTACGGAGCCGAGTGCGCCGGCGGCGCCGGTAATCAGGAGACGATCGAAGCGGGGCATTGGTCTTCTACCGTTGATGGCCGCTGGCATGATGCCGCCTTGCGGCGGGAGAGGACAAGGGTCACCGCGGTTGATGGGACCGGTCCCGGGCGTCGAATCGACACCATCGTGCCCGGCAGAGCAGGCGTCATGTGCCCACTGACCCGGCGCCGAACATGGCGATAGTGCTGAGAAAGTCGGGAAATATGGGCGACCGCTTCCCACCGGAAAGGAGGCATTCACCGCGACGGCATAGAGGGAACGAGTTCGGCCCCGAGCGGACGTCCAATTGGGCGGTTTTTCGGTAGATCATTCATCGAAACCCACGTCCTGAAGGTCTGTGAAGCAGATTGGGATCCAGACGACTTCCAAAAGTTCGGAGGCGGTCTATACAACCAGAACTGGGAACTTCGTCAGGTGCGGGTTCGCGATATTCGGCCGCAGGAAAGCCTATTGGCATCGAAAGAATTCGTAGCTGACGTTCTTCCTCGGATTGAGGCCCAGAGAGATCTTTTTCGCAGCAACGTTCCCATCCCACCGCTGATTCTTCGAGGCGCTGACTACCTGATATTCGATGGCTACGCCAGATGGCACTTGCTTATGGAGCGGCACGTCGCTATCTGTCTAGCCTACGTGAGCACATAACGTAGCGCGAACAAGCTGCTGGAAATGTGTTCAGTTCTTGGCGGGGAGCTCGATTGAGTGTCTTGCCACCATCAACCTAAGAGAAGCCCATTCAGCTCTACGCTACCGTGGGCCATGTGGCGGGTCTCCCGTTCATCCAGGCCCGATGGGCTCTACCCGATATTGCAGCACGTTGAGCCGGTTGCAACCCCGAGAATCGCAGACCAGGGGTTGCACCGGTCACAGCAACAGGCCTCTCAACTCTTTAGGCAAGCGTGCCTGACGTATATCGCTCGTCCGCTGCTTAGGGCCATATCGTACTTTTCCATCATCTATTTTTCACGGCGCCTTCGGAGATGTCGTGCAACTCCGGTGCGCTCGCCGTGTCATGGTGTACTGACCCGAGGCGCGAATCAGCCCGAGGCTTCATGAAGGGAGGCAACAAGGATGGCAAAAATGGTATGTGGGTTTGCCGTGGCTCTGCTGGCAACTCTGGTTACCCCAAGTGTTATGGCTGAGGAAGAGGAAACTGTCTGCGAAAGGGTGACTCGAGTAGCAAAGGAAGATCTTACAGGAACAGGGGCAACAACTGCGGCCGCTGGTTTGGTCGCCCAGGCAGCCCAGCTGCATCCGTACGGACGCGCCATCGTCTACGCTGGAGGTGTTGTTGCCGCGTTTGGGCAGCTCACTGGAGCAGTTGGGGGGGCAGCGTGTGAGCTGCTTGCAGCGGAACACGAGGCAGAGATATCTGCATGGGAACAGGCCGTTGGAGAAGCGCTGGTTTCAGGAGGATTCGGTAGCCCTGACGACCTGATCTTCTATATAACGGGAACAATTCCACAAGGATACAATCCGACAAACTATATTGGACCATTCAATCCGTGGTTAAACCCCATGGACCCTTGTGGCGACGGGTCCGGCGAGTCTTTTGATTGCATCATCGATGCGCACCATGACAAATTCGGCGACGCAATAAAGTTTGCCAGCACGATGTCTTCGGTATTTAACGAGAGTGCGTTTTATTGGACGCCAGCGACAACTTCGTTATCCTACCAGCCGGCAAACAACTTCTATGATTTTAACGGAGTTCCCGGAGGGCCATTGGAGAGTAGCTGGGGCACCTTCAATCCGTAGCAATAGCTATCGGCACCGCGTTGGGCAGCCATTCAGGCTGCCTCAGCCAATCAACAACACCGGTAACAAGTTTCGGGGTGAGTCCATGGACATCAAACGAGCTCTGATGGTCGATGCAAGCGCTGACACAATGATCTTCGACGGCGTCGTCTGCGGCATCATCGCCACGATTGTCGTTATAGTATCCGTAGTCTACGAATCGGTCATCGCAACGGTCTTATCGGCAATCGTTTGCTTGGGATTGGCTATGACAATCTTTTACGCATTCGGACGGAAGGGTCGACTATTCGATCACACACAGTTCTGGCGCCGGGGCCTTACTATCCTGATTGTCACCGGAATCGCTACAGCCTACCAATTGGTCTGAAGCCGATAGCTGGAGCTGGCAACTCCCGCTCCAGCGCCATCGGGCGTCAGATAGTTCACCGACGCCCGAAATGCACCGGCCTACTCCCAGGAAAGCGCTCCACCCGTCTGATACTCCGTCACCCGGGTCTCGAAGAAGTTCTTCTCCTTCTTCAGATCCATGATCTCGCTCATCCAGGGGAACGGGTTCTTCACCCCGGGGAACTGCTCCGACAGCCCGATCTGCGCGAGGCGCCGGTTGGCGATGAACTGCAGGTACTCGGCCATCATGTTGGCATTCATGCCCAGCACGCCGCGGGGCATGGTGTCCCGGGCGTACTCGATCTCGAGTTGCGTACCTTCCAGGATCATACGCCGGGCCAGATTCTGGGTCTCTTCATCCCACAGGTGGGGGTTTTCCATCTTGATCTGGTTGATGACGTCGATGCCGAAGTTCACGTGCATGGACTCGTCACGCAGAATGTACTGGAACTGCTCCGACGTGCCCGTCATCTTGTTACGGCGGCCCATGGAGAGAATCTGAGTGAAACCGCAGTAGAAGAAGATGCCCTCCAGAACGCAGTAGTAGGCGATCAGGTTCCGCAGCAGCGCGCGGTCGCGCTCAGGCGTGCCGGTGGTGAAATTGGGGTCGGAGATTTCCTGCGTGTACTGGAGCCCCCAGGACGCCTTGCGAGCCACCGCGGGAACTTCGTGGTACATGTTGAAGATCTCGCCTTCGTCCATGCCCAGCGACTCGATCACGTACTGATAAGCGTGGGTGTGGATGGCCTCCTCGAACGCCTGGCGCAGGATGTACTGCCGGCACTCCGGATTGGTGATGAGCCGGTAAAGAGCCAGCACCAGATTGTTCGCCACCAGCGAGTCGGCGGTGGAGAAGAAGCCCAGGCTGCGCTTGACGATGAGCCGTTCGTCCTGGGTGAGCCCGTCTTCGGACTTCCACAGAGCGATGTCGGCATTCATGTTCACTTCCTGGGGCATCCAATGGTTCGCGCAGCCGTCCAGGTATTTCTGCCAGGCCCAGTCGTATTTGAACGGCACCAGCTGGTTGAGATCCGCGCGGCAGTTGATCATGCGTTTCTGATCCACCGTCACACGCTGGTATTCCTCGGCCTCAGCCTGGCCGGCGATGGGCGCATCCAGGTTGGCGAGCACGGCTTCCGCCTGCTGCAGCACCTCGTCCTTGGTGGCATTGGCCGTAACGGCAGGCTCAGGCACCGTGATGGGCGTATCCAACTCTGCGCTGTGGGAGCCTTCTGCAGAAGGCGATTCCTCTACAGGCGCACCCACACCCGCCATCTCTCGAGCCGCCTCCTCGAGCGTGCGCTCCGCGTCCTCCACGGGCGCCTCAGGCGGCCGCTGCACGGCGGCGCGCTGCGTGGTTTCCTCTTCTTCGTAATCGTCCCAGCTCAGCATTTAATCCTCCATGAATTCTGTTCGGGAATCGCGATCTGGAGATCGCTCCCACAAGAAGCGCTAATCACTGGCAGGCCTCACAATCCGGGTCGTCGATGGAGCACGCCTGGGGCACATCGGCCGGGGCTGCGGCGGGGCGGCTGCTGCCGGCGGCAGACGAAACCGCGTTCAGGGTGCCGCGATCGACGGTGGATTTTTCCGTGCTGGTGGCGCTGAGCGCCCGCAGGTAATAGGTGGTCTTGAGACCGCGCAGCCAGGCCATGCGATAGGTTATGTCGAGCTTCTTGCCGTTGGCGCCGGCGATGTAGAGGTTCAGGGACTGGGCCTGATCGATCCACTTCTGCCGGCGGCTGGCGGCATCCACCAGCCAGCGTGGCTCCACTTCGAACGCGGTGGCGTAGAGCTGCTTGAGCTCGGCGGGCACCCGGTCGATGTTCTGCAGGCTGCCGTCGAAGTATTTCAGGTCGTTGACCATGACCTTGTCCCACAGATCCAGGCGCTTCAGGTCCTGCACCATGAACGGGTTCACCACGGTGAACTCGCCGGACAGGTTCGATTTCACGTACAGGTTCTGATACGTGGGCTCGATGGACTGGGACACCCCGGTGATGTTGGCGATGGTCGCCGTGGGCGCGATGGCCATGACGTTGGAGTTGCGCATGCCGTTGATCTGCACCTTGGAGCGCAGCTTGTCCCACTCCAGGGTCGTGTTCAGATCCACGTCGAGAAACTCTTCCCTGGTGGTTGCCGATGCGCCGCGCTCCTGCTTCAGCAGTTTCAGAGAGTCGATGGGCAGAATGCCGCGGCTCCACAGCGAACCGGAGAAGCTGGGATACGCGCCGCGCTCTTTGGCCAGCTTGCAGGAGGCATCGATGGCGTAATAGCTGATGGCCTCCATGGAGCGGTCGGCGAATTCCACCGCGGCGCTGCTGCCGTAGGGAATACGCTGGCGGTACAGGGCGTCCTGGAAGCCCATGATGCCCAGCCCCACCGGCCGGTGCTTCATGTTGGAGTTGCGCGCCTGAGGCACCGAGTAGTAGTTGATGTCGATGACGTTGTCGAGCATGCGCACGGCTGTACGCACGGTCTTCTTCAGCTTCTTCATGTCGAGTTCGCCGTCGACCACGTGGGCGGCCAGGTTCACCGAACCCAGGTTGCACACGGCTACTTCGTCGCGGGACGTATTCAGGGTGATCTCGGTGCACAGGTTCGACGAGTGCACCACGCCGATGTGCTGCTGCGGCGAGCGCACGTTGCAGCTGTCCTTGAAGGTGATCCACGGATGCCCGGTCTCAAACAGCATGGACAGCATCTTGCGCCACAGATCCTGGGCTTTGACCCGCTTGAACAGCGTCATCTCGCCGCTGCGGGTGAGCGCTTCGTATTCCTCGTAGCGCTTCTCGAAAGCGCGCCCGTACAGGTCGTGCAGATCCGGCACTTCGTTGGGCGAGAACAGTGTCCATTCGGCGTCTTCGAACACCCGCTTCATGAACAGGTCGGGAACCCAGTTGGCCGTGTTCATGTCGTGGGTGCGGCGCCGGTCGTCGCCCGTGTTCTTTCTGAGCTCGAGGAACTCCTCGATGTCCAGGTGCCAGGTCTCGAGATAGGAACACACCGCGCCTTTGCGCTTGCCGCCCTGATTCACGGCCACGGCCGTGTCATTTACCACCTTGAGGAACGGCACCACACCCTGGCTCTTGCCGTTGGTGCCTTTGATGTAGGAACCCAGTGCGCGCACCGGCGTCCAGTCGTTACCAAGGCCGCCGGCCCACTTGGACAGCAGGGCATTGTCGCGGATGCCGCTGTAGATGCCGTCCAGGTCGTCGGGCACCGTGGTGAGGAAGCACGACGAGAGTTGCGGGCGCAGGGTACCGGCATTGAACAGCGTCGGCGTGGACGACATGTAGTCGAACGAGCTCAGCAGATCGTAGAACTCGATGGCCCGGGCATTGGGGTTGTCTTCCTGACCCGCCAGGCCCATGGCCACGCGCATGAAGAACACCTGCGGCAGCTCGATGCGCACGTCGTCGCTGTGGATGAAGTAGCGGTCGTACAGCGTCTGCAGACCCAGATAGGTGAAGTTCAGGTCGCGCTCGGGTTTCAGTGCCGCGCCCAGCTCGTCGAGATCGAAAGCGCGCAGCTCAGGCGCCAGCAGTTCGAGCTCGATACCGCGCTCGATGAACGCCTTGAAAGCCACGCCGTACACGGCGGTCATTTCCGAGTGGTTGGCGCGGAAGCCGGACTCGGCATTGACGTCGAGGAACCTGAACGCCTCGTGGCGCAGCTCGTCGAGCAGCAGCCGGGCGGTGACGTAGGTGTAGTTGGGGTCTTCTTCCACCAGCGTGCGGGCGCAGATCAGCAGCGCCGTGGAAACGTCGCTTTCCGAGATGCCGTCGTACATGTTGTTCATGGCTTCGGTGATGATGCGTTCCGCATCCACATCGGCCAGGTTGGCGCAGGCTTCGTTGACCAGCGTGCGTATGCGCGCCACGTCCAGCGGCCGGCGGGTACCGTCTTCGCACAGCACCTCGATGTCGGTCTCGGGCTCGGCGGGCGCGGTCTCGGAGCGCGCCTGGGCACGAGCCCGGGCGCGCTCTTCCCGATAGAGCACGTAGTCGCGGGCCACTTTGTGCTCGCCGGAACGCATGAGCGCCAGTTCAACCTGATCCTGAATGTCCTCGATATGAATAGTGCCGCCGGACGGGAAGCGGCGCCGGAACGTGGCACTGACCTGTTCGGTGAGCTCGGTGACCAGCTCGCGGATGCGCGGAGAGGCTGCGGCGGAACCGCCTTCCACCGCCAGGAAGGCCTTGCTCATGGCCACCGCAATCTTGTCGTCGGTGTAGGGCACCACGGTGCCGTTGCGTTTGATGACTTTGATCTGCCCGGGTGCCGTGGCAGCAATGGAGGGCGACAGCGCCTCGCTGCCGGCCCGGGGCTGGTTGCCGTGCTCGTCCTGAGTCTTGTCGGTATGGCTGTAGGTGCTTTGCATGGTGTCCGTCTGCATGATTTGTTGTGGCTCCCGGTCGCTGGTCAGTGCTGTGTGCTCCGGTCTGCTCGGTCACTGTTGCCGGCGGAAAGCGGGCGCACAGCGCCTGGCTCCCTGCACAACATGTGGTGATGTCAGATTATCCGGCGCGTCCCCGTTTCCCCGGCGAAATACCCGTTCAGGGCACCGCCAATCCCGCTGTAATCCTGCTCCGTTGTCGTTGCCGCCATGCGGCCCGCGCTATGGCACCCCTCGTACCGCTGTGCGGGCCCGTGCTGCCGCCAGAGCGTCTGCCGTGTCGTCGATCCGCCTCGTGGCCCATTCCGCAAAGCGCGCTGTGGCGCGGCTTGTGCGGGTATTGCGGGCGATGGGCTCTGCTTCGATCATGGGCACGGTTGTGACGGCTGGCTGGTGCAAGGACAACAGTCAGGGAAACTACGCTCAATGGCGGGACCAATTGCAGGAAAATCCCAACATATAGCGTTTTTCTCCTGACGCCACACAAGATACTGCGGTCACCGGGTGATTGCAATACGAAAACCCGGTGGAAATCCTGTGCGCAGATCGAGGCTGCCGGTGGACGTCCTGTGGGGAAGCTGTGGACAACCTCAGGGCCCGGCTCCGGGCCTGAATTGCCGAGCGGATGCGCTGAACCGGCCACCACTATATATTGTGTCCGCAGTCGGCCGCCTAGGGAGGGGAATCCATGCACCGCATCATGGCCATCGATCAGGGCACGTCGAGTTCACGGGCCATGGTCTTCGATCTGGACGGCCGCATACTCGGCGTCGGCCAGGAAGCCTTCGATATGATTTTCCCGGCCGACGGCTGGGTGGAACAGGATCCGGAGGTGCTCTGGCAGACTACTCTGGCGGCGGGCCGCGCGGCGCTGACCGGGGCCGGCGTGGAGGCTGCGGACATCGCCGCCATCGGCATCACCAATCAGCGTGAAACCACCCTGGTGTGGGACCGCCGCACCGGCGAGTGCGTGCATAACGCCATCGTCTGGCAGGACCGCCGCACCGCCGATCACTGTGAGCGCATGCGCGCCGACGGCATCGAAACGCTGGTCGCGCGGGAAACCGGCCTGGTGCTCGATCCCTATTTTTCCGCCACCAAACTGGCGTGGCTGCTCGACGAAATACCGGGGCTGCGCCAGCGCGCCGAGCGGGGTGAGTTGTGCTTCGGTACCGTCGACAGCTTTCTCATCTGGCGCCTCACCGGCGGCCTGCATGCCACAGATGCCACGAATGCTTCGCGCACCCAGCTCTTCGATATCGGCCGCCAGAGCTGGAGCGCCGAGATGCTCGATTATTTCGGCGTCGCCGAGTCGCTGTTGCCGGAAGTGCGCGACAGTGCGGCGTCATTCGGGCGCGCCCAGGCGCGCTGGTTCGGGGCGGAAATACCCATCTTCGGCGTGGCCGGCGACCAGCAGGCAGCCCTCGTGGGGCAGGGCTGCTTCAGCCCCGGCATGAGCAAGAGCACCTATGGGACGGGTTGTTTTGCCATGACCAACAGCGGCGATCGGCAGCTCACGTCGCAACACAAGCTGCTGAGCACGGTTGCCTACCGTGTTGCCGGCCGCACCACCTATGCGCTGGAAGGCAGCATATTCTCCGCCGGGGTGGCGGTGAAGTGGCTGCGTGACCGGGCGCACCTGATTGACAGGGCTGCCGACACAGAGGCGGCCGCCGAACGTTGCGGCGGCGATACCGGCGGCGTCTACGTGGTGCCAGCCTTCACCGGGCTCGGCGCCCCGCATTGGAATCCCGATGCGCGCGGCATCATCACCGGTCTTACCCTCGACACCCATCGCGATCAGATCGTCACCGCGACGCTGGCCAGCGTCGCTTACCAGACTGAAGAACTGCTGGCCGCCATGCGGGCCGACGGCGCCCCGGTGGAGCGGCTGCGGGTGGATGGCGGCATGGTGGTCAACGACTGGTTGTGTCAGTTCCTGGCCGACGTGCTTGCCTGTCCGGTGGAGCGCCCGCGCAACACCGAAACCACGGCCCTGGGCGCCGCCATCCTGGCAGCTCTCGGCGCCGGTCTGGTGGACAGCCTGGAGGAGGCCGCGGGCTTGTGGCATCTGCAGCGCGAATTCCAGCCGGCCATGAAGGAAACCCGCCGCCAGCGGCTGCTCGGCGGTTGGCGGCGGGCGGTCGCGCAGTGTACGGGCGTGCTTTCATAACATTTCTGTTACATGGCAACACGCGATCGTGAAGGCGCCGTAGCAAGGCGCCTATAGAATGCCGGGTGCACTTTTCGTGGAATCGAGCATTGCTGCCTTTCAGCGACCTTGTCGCCCTGAAACCTGCTAGAGCGGGACTGCTGCTGGCCGCCGTGGCTGCCTACGGGGTGGCCTGCGCACTGCTGGCACCGCCGGCCGCCGCCGGCGAAGTGAACGAGCTTCACGTGCTGCTGGCGGCCTGGGTGCTGGGCATCGGCCTGATGCTGGTATACGACGAGCCAGCCGGCCGGTTCAGTGCCGGCGCCCTGACCATGCTGAAGGCCCTGTGGTTGAATCTGGGAGTGGTGGTCACCTCGCTGTTCGTGGCCCCGGAATCCCGTCTGCTGCTCCTCACCGTGCCTTTGTTCGGGGTGCTGTATGCCGCGCTGCATCTGAACCGTCGCCAGGTAGCCATGGTGACCGGGGTCACCTGGGTCGGCTATCTCCTGGGTACGCTGACCGTGCTGGGCCAATCCGATCAGCAGTTGCCGCAGGAAGGACGCCTGGCGGTGGCGTTCACCCTCATGCTGCTCGCCATGTACTTCATGGCCAGCGAAGTCACCGCGCTGCGCAAAGCCTTCGAGCGGCGCCGCTTCCGGCTCGACGCAGCCATGCAGAAGCTGGCCGACATGGCCATGCGCGACGAGCTCACCGGGTTGTACAACCGCCGCTACATCACCGAGGTGCTGGCCCGGCAGAAGGCTCTGGCCGATCGCGGCCACGTGGGCTTCACCCTGTGCTACTGCGACCTCGATTACTTCAAGCGCATCAATGACCGGTTCGGCCATCAGCGCGGCGACGACGTGCTGCGGGAATTTGCCGCCCTGGCCGACCAGGTGGTGCGCTCGGTGGATTTCGTGGCCCGCTTCGGCGGCGAAGAGTTTCTGCTCGTGCTGGTGGACGCGGATGCCGAGGAGGCGGGACGGGTGGCAGCGCGTCTGGCGGAACGGACCCGGGCCCTGGAAGTGGCTCCGAATCATGCCGAGTCACGTCTTTCGGTATCCGTGGGTATCGCCGAATTCCGCCCCGGGGAGAGCATCGAGGACCTGATTCAGCGCGCCGACCGCGCCCTGTACCGGGCTAAATCGTCAGGCCGTGACCTGGTGGTCGTTGGCTGACCGGTCGCCAGCGTGACCTGACTCGGTAGATGCGTTAATGTCCTTTGTAACTCAGAGGGACGCTGCTCGTTTGAATCGCCGACGCCATCCCAGACAGCCAATATCGTTGTCGGCACTCGTGCACCCGGCTCAGGGCCGCTCCTGGCTGTGCACGGTGCGCGACTTCTGTGAGCAGGGCATGCTGCTCACCGGGACCGGCGCGTCCCGTTCTCTTACCGCCGCCGGCGCCGACCCGAACCCGGGTGATTCCATTGCCGTGCACTTTTCCGTGCCCACGCCCCTCGGCCAGGAGCACTTCCGCACCCAGGCCACCATCGCGCGCCTGCTCGACAACGGCAACGGCATCGGTGTGCTGTTCGATACCGGTATGCCGCGCAATGCGTTCACGGCGCTGATCAATTTCGGTGTCGCCTCCGGGCTGATGTCGCGGGAAGCGCTGCCGGAGGATCAGCGCCCGCCGGAGCCGGAGTCCGCCGAAGCGGATGACGCAACGGCGGCAGCAGAAGCCGGGCAGGCGGAGCCATCGGCGCCGGACGAGGCGGCTGCACCCAGGTCCAGGCCGGGTGCGGCCGGCACGGAGATTCCCGCGGCGCTGCTGCGCGACCGGCGACTGACGGAAGCCCAGGCGGACCAGGTGCGCGACAAGGTGCATCGGGTGCTCGAGCGGGCGCTGAAGCGCATTGGCGACAAGTTCTTCGAAATCGCTCTGCCGGAGCTGCTGGTAAGTGCCCGGGATGCCGGTACCAATGCCGTGCAGATGATGTACTTCGAGGGTCTGGATCAGCTCGAAAAGCGTCAGGAGGCCATTCGCGAGGCTTTCTCCCGCGAGGTGCTGCGCCAGATCGACCACATTACCGAGCTGGAAGAAGTGCTGGAGAAACGCCGCCGGCGTGAGACCGGCGACAGCAGCAAGCTGCAGCTGGTCGACACCGAGCAGTTCGAGGCCTGGCTGGGGGTGGCGGAGGTCATTTCCAAGGCGGAAAGCCGTTACTCCGAGCAGTTGCTCGACATGCGTGCCCAACTGGGCCTGGTGGCCAAGCCGTGGACCCACAAGGATGCCATCCCCGTAGGGCCGGCTGTCATCTCCTGGGCATTCGACGATGCTCTGAAGCCGCTGGATCTGCGCCGCCAGGTGCGCCAGGACCTGTTCCGCTACTTCGAGCAGGCCCTGCTGCCCATGCTCAGCAATCTCTACACGGCGCTGGGGCAGATATTCGAATCCAGCGGCGCGTTTCCCAGCACCAGCGAGATCCGCGAGAGCCTGGCCCGCTCGGCCATCCGCCGCTCGCCGTCCGGCGTGCGGGTAGAACCCGAGGTCTATCAGGACATGGATACCGCGGTCCGGGAAGCCGCCATGGCCGCTGACAGTTTCGGCGGTGGCCGGCCCCGGGCAGATTACAATCCGTTCACGCCGCCGCCGCGGCCGGCACAGGCCTATACCACGGCGCGCAATCTGCTGGATCTGAATCGGCGCACCCGCAGTCTGCGGGGCCAGCCGGAAGACGAGCTGCTGGCGCCGCCGGATGCCAGCGAAGACCAGACCTTCCACAGCAGCGATATTCTGCAGGCACTGTCGGCCATTGAAGCCGAGCTCGGCGATGCGCCGCTCACCGATCGGCGGCTGAAGCCGCGGCTCATCGAGATCCTGAAAAGGCACCACGGCGACCGCAAAGGCTTCCGTGAGGAAGACTATGACACCCTCGACGTCATGGAAGGCCTGGTCCACTCCCTGGAGTCGGACGACTACCTGACCCACGGCATCCGCGACTGGATCCGGCGCCTGGAGATTACCCTGAACAAACTGGCGGCCCGGGACCCGGAGTTTCTCAGCCATCAACCGGATCAGCCGCACAGCGCGGTGCTCATGCTGAACCAGTTGGCCCGTCTGGGTAATGCTCAGGATGTCCGCGAGGGCATTGACCGCGAGGTCGGCCGTCGGGTGGACGAGCTGCTGCAGCGGGTCATCCACGAATATGACGGCAACCCGGAAGTGTTCTCCGAGGTGGTGGACGAGCTGAACCCGCTGGTCGACCGGCAGGTTCGCGCCTATCGCGGCAACGTGGAACGCACGGTCCGGGCATCAGAAGGTCAGCAGAAGCTGTCCCGGGCGCGGCGCGCGGTGCTGCGGGAAATGGAGAAGCGACTTGCCGGCAAGGACGTGCCCGAACTGGTGCTGCGCCTGCTCAATCCGGGCTGGCGCAACCTGCTGGTCCACACGCATCTGCGGCGCGGCACGGAATCTCACGAGTGGCGTGACCAGCTCGGCCTGCTCGATCAGCTCATGGGCCAGCTTTCCGGAGAGATAGAACCGGACAGCGATGCGTACCTGGAACCGGAGGCTCTGCTCAAGCGTGTGGTGGAGGGTCTGAACAGCATTTCTTTCGATCCCAGCAAGCGCACGCCGCTGATCATGGCGCTGTCCGACGTGCTGGTGGGCGACACGGCGGGCAAACGGGCGCCGGTACGTTATACGGAAGTGCCTGAAGACGGCGTCGCTGCAGCGCTGGGCCTGGAGGGGCTGCTGCAGGAACTCGATCCGCAGATCGAGGGCGACGACGAGACCGTCCAGAAGAGCTGGAACAAGGCCGTGGAACGCGCCCGGCGCATTCAGGTGGGTGAGTGGCTGGCCACCAGCGACCGCGAGGGCCGGCCGCTGATTCTCACTATCGCCTTCGTCGGCGACGAGGCCAGCTCGTTCGTGCTGGTGAACCGCAAAGGCGTGAAGATCAAGGATCTGAGCCTGCAGCAGTTGGCCGAGGGTCTGCACGACGGCCACATCACGCTGCTCGACGACTTCGACCTGCCGCTGATGGAGCGCGCCTCCCAGCGCATGCTCGAGAACATGCACAGTCAGCTCGCTTATCAGGCGTCCCATGACGATCTGACTCAGCTCATGAACCGCAAGGAGTTCGAGCGCGAGGTGAGCCGGGTAATTCAGTCGGCGCGGGCAGGTGAAAAGCAGCACGCGCTGCTCTACCTGGATCTGGATCAGTTCAAGATCGTCAACAATACCAGCGGTCACACGGCTGGTGACGAGTTGCTCAAGCTCATTGCCGATGCGCTGATCAAGGCCGTGGCCGGCGATTCGGCCCGGATCGCGCGCCTGGGCGGCGACGAGTTCGGCATTCTTGCCGAGGATGTCACGACGGCACGGGCCCGGAAGCTGGCTGACGAGGTGCTCAACGCTGTTCGCGGCGAGCGCTTCGAATGGGACGGCCGCATGTATACGCAATCGGCCAGCATGGGCCTGGTATTCATCGACCAGACCACGGAGAACGTGGACACGGCCATGCAGTATGCCGACGAAGCCTGCTACGCGGCCAAGGATGCCGGACGCAACCGCGTCCAGGAGTACGAGCTTGGTGATACGGTGATCCGCAACCGGCACGGCATCATGGAGTGGGTCACCCAGCTCGACAAAGCCATCGAGGAAGACCGGCTGCTGCTCAATTGCCAGCGCATTGCCCCGCTGAACGAACAGGGTAGTGACGAAGCGCACTTCGAGATTCTGCTCACCATGATGGACGAGATGGGCGACACCATGCCGCCGGCAGACTTCATTCTCGCCGCCGAGACCTACCAGCGCATGACGGCCATCGACCGCTGGGTCATCGAGCGCGTGCTGCAATGGATGTCGGAGCACCGCGCAGAGCTCGACCATTTCGGCGGTTTCGCCATCAACGTGTCCGGCCACAGTGTCAACGACGAAACTTTCCCCGACTTCGTGCTCGATCAGTTCTCGCGCTCCCAGGCGCCCACCAGCAAGGTGTGCTTCGAGATCACGGAAACTGCCGCCATCGCCAATCTGGACAACGCGCGGGAATTCATGAACCGCATGAAGATCATCGGCTGCCGTTTCTCGCTTGACGACTTCGGCACCGGGCTGTCGTCGTATTCCTACCTGCGCAATCTGCCGGTGGATTACGTGAAGATAGACGGGGTTTTCGTCAGGGACATCGTTGCCAATGAAGGTGATTATGCGGTGGTGCGTTCCATCAATGAGATCGGCCACTATATGGGTAAGCAGACCATCGCCGAGTTCGTCGAGAGCGACGAGGTCCTCGAGCGGCTGCGCGAGATCGGCGTGGACTTCGTGCAGGGCTACTACATCGACAAACCCTGCCGGCTGGAGCAGTTGCGGCTCTAACCCAGCAGAAACTCCAGCAGCGCCTTCTGACTGTGCAGCCGGTTGCCCGCTTCCTGCCACACCGCCGAGCGCGGATCGTCCAGCAGCGTCTCGCTGACCTCTTCGCCGCGGTGGGCCGGTAGACAGTGCATGAACAGCACATCGGCAGATGCCCGGTCCAGCAGTGCCTCATTGACCTGGAAAGGTGCGAAGGCCGCGCGGCGCTGGCGCGCTTCTTCCTCATGGCCCATGGATGACCACACGTCGGTGACCACCAGGTCCGCGCCGCTCACGGCCTCTTCCGCCGATTCCACCAGCGTGGCTTCGTTGCTCTCGGCCAGCAGTTGCGGGTCGGGGCGGTAGGCTTCGGGGCAGGCGATGCGCAGGCGGAATCCCCATTGCCGGGCGGCCTCGATGTAGGAATTGCACATGTTGTAGCCGTCGCCCACGAACGCCACGGTGCGGTCGCTGATGGGGCCGCGCAGCTCCTCAAAGGTCTGAATGTCTGCCAGCAGCTGACAGGGGTGCCCGTGTGCGGTCATGGCATTGATCACGGGCACGCTGGCGGCGGCGGCAAAACGGCGGACGTCTTCGTGACTGCTGGTGCGGATGGCGACGCCGTCGACCATACCGGCAAGAACCCGGGCGGTATCTTCCACCGGCTCGCCGCGGCCGAGCTGAGTGTCGTCCGGCGTGAGGACGATGGCGTGGCCGCCGAGCTGATTCATGCCGGCCTCGAAGGCGACCCGCGTGCGGGTGCTGTTCTGCTCGAAGATGGTCGCCAGCGTCCGGCCCTGCAATGGCTGATGCAGTCTGCCGTCGCGGACCATGGCCTTGAGCGCCCGGGCCCTGGCTATCAGTTCCACGAGTTCTTCCGCGGAACAGTCGAACAGGCTGATGAAATCACGTTTATTCACGACAGTACTCATTGGTTAACGGCAGGCCGTGGTCAGCCGGCCACTACGCCGGATACGCGCTCAATGAGCTCGTCGGCTTCAGCATCCGTCATGGTCAGGGCCGGCAGCAGCCGCACCACGTTGTCGCGGGTGACATTCAGCAGCAGGCCGGCCTCCAGGGCGGCCCCTACCAGGTGGCCGCAGGGTTCGCTCATCTCGATGCCGATCATCAGCCCGCTGCCGCGAACCTCCTGAACGGCGTTGTTGCCTTTCAGGCGCGCCCGCAGACCGTCGACGATGCGCTGCCCGAGGGCGGCGGCACGTTCGGCGAGTTGTTGTTCGTCGATCACGTCGAGTACGGCGTTGGCCGCCGCGCAGGCCAGTGGGTTACCGCCAAAGGTAGAACCGTGGTTGCCGGGGCCGAAGGTTTCGGCTGCGGCACCGCGGGCCAGGCACACGCCCACCGGCATACCGTTGCCGAGCCCTTTGGCCGTGGTAACGACGTCGGGCAGGGTGTTGCTGTGCTGATAGGCGAAGTAGGCACCCGTGCGGGCATTGCCTGTCTGCACCTCATCGAGCATGAGCAGCCACTTCTGTTCGTCGCATATGCGCCGCAGCTCCGGCAGATAGTCCTCGCCGGGAATGACCAGGCCGCCCTCGCCGAGCACCGGTTCCACCAGTACGGCGACGATCTCGTTGGTGTTGTCGGCGATCTGGCGCACCGCTTCCAGGTCGTTGTACGGCGCGCGCACGAAACCGCTGAGCAGCGGTTCGAAACCGGCCTGGAGCTTGCGGTTGCCGGTGGCGGTGAGTGTCGCCATGGTGCGGCCGTGAAAACTGCCTTCCATGACGAGAATGGCCGGACGAGAGATGTTCCGGCTGTGGCCGTACAGGCGCGCGATCTTGATGGCTGCTTCGTTGGCCTCGGCGCCGCTGTTGCACAGAAAAGCCCGCTCCATGCCCGACAGCGCACAGAGGCGATCGGCGAGACGCGCTCCTGCTGTGGGATACGGTACAGATTGGAGGTGTGGGTCAGGGTGGCGGCCTGGTCGGCCACGGCCCCGGCTACGTGGGGGTGCGAATGCCCGAGACCGCACACGGCAATGCCGGTGAGCGCGTCGAAGTAGCGTTTGCCGTTGTCGTCTTCCAGCCACACACCGTCGCCGCGAACGAAAGCCACGTCCTGGCGCTTGTAGGTGTTCATCAGGTGGGTCATGTCACTGATCCCTCGAGGGGTCGTGCCGCACCACAGGCCGGCATTGCTGTCACCCCAGAACGACGAAAGGCAGCGAATGCTGCCCGGGAAAGGCGCGGATCGTACTGCAGCCCCTGCGGGACTTCAATGTTTTCCGGAACCGGTTTTCCCGCACGCGTGCCGGTCACTGCGCCGCGCGCAGCGCCTGCTCGAAGCGCTCCAGACCCTGCTCCAGCAGGCTGCGCGGACAGGCGAAATTGAAGCGCACGAAACCGTCGCCGCCGAAGGCGGCGCCGTCCGACAGACCGAGCCCATGGCGCTGAAAGCCCTCGCCCGGCTGCTCGAGTTCCAGGTCGCGCACATCGATCCAGGCGAGGTAGGTGGCCTCTACGGGCGTCATGCGCTCACCTGCCACCGCCGCCAGCCGCTCATGGTTGCCGCGCAGATAGTCCAGCAGGGCGCCGACCCAGGGCCCGCGGTCCTCGAAGGCAGCCTGGGAAGCGGCCAGCTCCAGCGGGCCGATGCTGGTGACCAGGCCGGCCTGGGCGCGCTTGAAGCGCCGCCGCAGATCCGGGTCGGGAATCACCGCCACACCACAGGACAGTCCTGGAATGTTGTAGGTCTTGGTAGCGGCGTAGAGGCTGATGGTGCGTGCGGCAATCTCCGGGCCCAGGCTCGCCACCGGCACGTGGCGCGCGTCCGGGTCGAGGAGCAGCTGGCAGTGAATCTCATCGGAGCACAACACCAGGTCGTGGCGCAGGCAGAATTCCGCCAGCGTTTCCAGTTCTGAACGGGTATAGGCCCGGCCGGTGGGGTTCTGCGGGTTCGACAGCAGCAGAATGCGTGAATTCGGGTCGACGGCATCGGCCAGGGCGTCGAAATCCATGACCCAGGAGCGGCCGTCACGCGCCAGGGGAACGTGGACGGCGCGCTGGTCGGCGTTGCCGGGCACGTCCAGGAACGGGTAATAAACCGGGGTCGGGATGACCACCGAGCCGCCGGGAGCCGCTGTGGCGCGGGCGGCCAGATTGAAACCGGTGACCACGCCCGGCAGCCAGACCAGCCAGGCGGCCGGCACCTGCCAGCCGTAGTGGTGCTCGAGCCAGTTCTGAAACGCCTCCACCAGCGCTTCCGGGGTGCGGGTGTAGCCCAGAATGGGGTGCTCGAGGCGGCGCTGCACCGCGTCGTGGATGAACGCCGGCATGGCGAAATCCATGTCGGCGACCCAGAACGGCAGCACATCACTGCCCGCGTACCGGTCCCATTTGGTGCTCGAGGTCCCCCGCCGGTCGATGACCCGGTCGAAGCCGCTGGAATCCACTGTCATGTATGCTCCTGTGCCGTGCCCTAGGCGGTGGGTCGGGCGCTCTGTAGAATGCCGCATTGTAATCGGGCACAGCGGAGTTTCGCATGAGCGACGATATCCTCGAAAACATCAGGGAACAGATCGAAAGCAACCCCATCATCATTTACATGAAGGGGTCGCCGGCGGCGCCGCAGTGCGGTTTTTCCGCACAGACGGTGCAGTGCCTGGCCGGTTGCGGTGAACGCTTCGCCTACGTCGACGTGCTGGCCCATCCGGAGATCCGTTCGACGCTGCCGAAATATGCCGACTGGCCGACCTTCCCCCAGCTCTACGTCGACGGCGAGCTGATCGGCGGCTGCGACGTGGTGGCCGAGATGTACGAGAGCGGTGAACTCGAAGACCGCTGATCAAGGCCGCAGCGGCCGAAGCGCCCAGGAATAAGCGGCGGCGCTACTGCCCGGCGTCCTGGCTCTGTGCAGGACGCCCTCCTTCCTCCCAGGCGTTGACCACGGCGCAGAACAACTCCGCCGTCCGCTCGGCGTCGTACAGGGCGCTGTGCGCCTGATCCCGATCGAAATCGATGGCGGCGCGCGCGCAGGCTTCGCTCAATACCGTATGCCCGTAGGTGACTGCCGCCAGTGAGGCGGTGTCGATGAAGGTAAACGGGTGGAATGGATTGCGCTTCACCTGGGTCCGCGCCACTGCCCGATTGAGAAACTGCTGATCGAAGGCCGCATTGTGTGCCACCAGAATGGCGCGGTGGCAGCCCTGCTGCTTGATGGCCGTACGAACCTGGCGGAACAGCGCGCGCAGGGCTTCGGCTTCCGCCACGGCCTGGCGCTGCGGGTCCAGCGGGTCGATGCCGGTCACTTTGAGGGCTGCCGGGTTCAGTGCGCCGCCGGGGTAAGGGTGCACAGCCTGCTGCCAGCGCTCGCCGGGTACCAGGCGGCCGTTGTCGAAGTGGACATGCACGGCGGCCATTTCCAGGATGGGATTGGAATCCGGGTCGAAGCCGCCCGTCTCCAGGTCTACAACCACCGGCAGGAATCCGCGGAATCGTTTCGACATGGCCATTGGCGCCACCTTAGCACAGCGAACCCGGCGGGCCCGGGCCCGCGGGGTAAAGTTCCCGCGCTTGCGGCCGACAACGTCTAAGAGCTCATGTATTTGGATTATCGGTGCGCTCATTGATGCTGCTGATTGCCCTGCAGATGGCAATGGCGGCGCCCCTCGCCTGGGGTCAGCCGTTCAGCCATGATGTGGGATCGCCCTGGTCCGTGCGCCAGGCGGACGGCCTGTGCCTGCTCGAAACGCCGTTGCGGGATTTCGGCGCTATCCGCTTCGTCGGCGCGCCGGGCGCCCCGTTGCGTCTGGAAGTCCTGGGCCACCGCGACGTGTTCGCCGCCGGAGCCGTGGGCCTGGTGCGCGTCGCCCCGCCGTGGCATCCGTCTCATCCCGAACGCGAATTGCTCGGGGAAACTGAGCAGCGCTCCGGCAGCAGCGTGCTCATTGGTGATCCTCTGGCGACTCGCGTGCTCATGGCGCTCTATCAGGGTTATGAAGCGCACCTGGAACACACCGCCTGGTACGGGGGTGAAGCCAGCGTGCGTATCGGCAATCAGCATTTGCGGCCGCGCTACGAGACCTTCGCCCGCTGCATGCAGGACGCCACGGCCCGCGGCTGGTCCGAGTTCGAGCGCACGCGCATCGAGTATTCCTCGGAACAGGTAAGCCTGTCCGACGCCGATCGCACCCGCTTGCGCCAGGTAGCCGAATACGTGCTGGCCGACCCCGCCGTAGAGCGCGTGTACGTGGATGGTCATACCGATGGCGTCGGCGCTGCCCGGGCCAACCTGCTCCTGTCGAAGCGGCGCGCGGAAGCGGTGGCCGATTACCTGACCCGCTGTGGTGTGCCGGAGGATCATCTGGTGGTGCGCTATCACGGCTCGGCGTATCCCGTCGCGCAGTCTGCCTCCGCCGAGGCGCGGGCACAGAACCGGCGGACCACCGTGCGCCTGGAGCGGACATGGCCGGATGCCGAGGTGGCGACGCGCTGACGACGAGGCGTGCTATGCAGCTCCACATTTCTTAAGATGGGCGCCCGTTTCACAAGGGATTCCATCGTGGCTGACAAAGTGGTGCTGGCGTATTCCGGAGGGCTCGACACTTCGGTGATCTGCCGCTGGCTGCAGGAGACTTATCAGGCAGAGGTCGTGACCTTCACCGCCGACCTGGGGCAGGGTGGAGAAGTCGAGCCTGCCCGGGCCAAAGCCAAGGCCATGGGCGTGAAGGAGATCTACATCGAAGACCTGCGCGAGGAATTCGTGCGCGACTTCGTGTTCCCCATGTTCCGCGCCAACACCGTCTACGAAGGCGAATACCTGCTCGGTACCAGCATCGCGCGGCCGCTCATCGCCAAGCGGCTGGTGGAAATTGCCCGGGAAACCGGCGCCGACGCCGTCTCCCACGGGGCCACGGGCAAGGGCAACGATCAGGTGCGTTTCGAACTGGGCGCCTATGCGCTGGAGCCGGACATCAAAGTCATCGCACCCTGGCGGGAATGGGATCTCACGTCCCGCGAAGCGCTCATGAATTTCTGCGAGCAGCACCAGATTCCCGTGGACGCCAAGCGCGGCGAGAAGTCGCCGTATTCCATGGATGCCAATCTGCTGCACATCTCCTACGAGGGCGACAACCTGGAAGACCCGTGGCAGGCCCCGGACGAGGACATGTGGCGCTGGACGGTAGCGCCGGAGCAGGCGCCGGATGAGGCGCAGACCATCGAAATCGAGTTCCGCGGCGGCGATCCCGTGGCCGTGGACGGCGACGCGCTGAGCCCCGCGGAACTGCTCACACGCCTCAATCAGGTGGGCGGTGCTCACGGCATCGGCCGCAGCGATCTGGTGGAGAACCGTTTCGTGGGCATGAAGTCCCGCGGCTGCTATGAAACACCGGGCGGCACCATACTGCTGAAGGCGCACCGGGCCATCGAGTCCATCACGCTGGACCGGGAAGTGGCGCATCTGAAGGACGAACTGATGCCGCGCTACGCCGAGATCATCTACAACGGCTACTGGTGGTCGCCCGAGCGGCGCATTCTGCAGGCGCTGATCGACGAGTCCCAGAAGCCGGTGAACGGGCGGGTGCGGCTGAAACTGTACAAAGGCGGCATTGCGGTGACCGGCCGCGAATCCCCGGAGGACAGTCTCTATGATGCGCACATCGTCACGTTCGAGGATGATGCGGGGGCGTATCATCAGGGTGATGCTGCCGGGTTCATACGCCTGAATGCCCTGCGGCTGCGGCTCGGCGCCAAAAGAGGACGTAGGCTTTCGGAGTGATGGATGACCATGGGTGACTATCAGGTGCTGTTCAGCGGTGAGGTTTCCCGGAATTCCGACATGGATGCGGTGCGGGACAGGCTCGCCCGCGAACTGGGAATCGACGACCGTAAGGCCCGGACCCTGTTTTCAGGGCGCACCGTGGTGATCCGCAGTCAGCTCGAGGAGGGCGAGGCCCGCCGCCTGCAGCAGCGTCTGGAGGATCTCGGTGCCATGTGCCGCATCAAGTCACTGACGGCGCCGCGCGCCAACCAGGCGCAGATCGACAAGGATGCCCTGCGCCTGGAGGGGCACAGCGACCAGACTCTCAAAGACATCACCGCCGCCCATGTGGAGTGTCCGCGCTGCGGTCATCTGCAGCTCGAATCCAGCCATTGCGCGCGCTGCGGCATCGACATCGGCGCGGCCCTGCTGCAGAAACGCAAGGAAGACCGGCTCATCGAGCAGAAGATCCGCGAGCTGCGTGCCGCCAAGGCCGAGCCGCGCAAAGCCCGCGAGCCGGCCGGCATGGACGCCCCGGAAGCGCAGCGCCGCCCTATTCACAGCGAGGCCCGGCAGCCGCAGCGCAAGCGCAGCAGCTTTGTCCGCGACCTGTTCCGCCGCTCCTGACCATGGAGTGGGAGCGATCTCCAGATCGCGATTGGAAAATCGCTCCCACACCGCCAGATCGCGATTGGAAAATCGCTCCCACAGCACCGGGTCGCGAACCATCACTGTAGATTCCCAGGCGCCCATCGGCGTCTTCGACTCCGGCATGGGCGGCCTCACGGTCCTGCAGGCCCTGCGTAACGCCCTGCCCGACGAACACTTCCTCTATCTCGGCGACACCGCCCGCCTGCCCTACGGCACCAAGAGCCGGGACACCGTGCAACGCTACGCCGTGCAGGCGACCCGCATCCTGGCGGCGCGGGGCATCAAAGCACTGGTCGTAGCCTGCAATACGGCATCCGCCGTCGCCCTCGACGAACTGACCCGGCACTATGCGCCGCTGCCGGTATTCGGCGTGGTGGATCCCGGGGCGGAGGCGGCCGCTGCCATTGCCGGCAACGGCCGGGTACTCGTGCTGGCGACCGAGAGCACCGTGAGCGGCGGCGCCTATCAGCGCGCGCTGCTGTCGCGGCGGTCGAACCTGCAGGTGCTGGCGCGGCCGTGTCCGCTGCTGGTGGCCCTGGCGGAGGAAGGCCGTCACGATGGTCCGCTGGTGGATCTCGTGCTCACCGAGTACCTGCGCGGCGGGGCGCGGCCGGCTGTCACGGTGCTGCTGGGGTGTACCCACTTTCCGGTATTCCGGTCGGCCATTGAGCGGTTGCTGCGCGGTACCGGTGCGCCGGACGCCTCGGCATCTACAGTGGTGGATTCGGCTGCAACGACGGCGGCGGCGCTGTCTGCCGAAATCGCTGCCGGTCATCTGCCGGCCGCTGCCGCCGGACCCGGCAGCCTGACCTTGCTTGCCACCGATGGCCGCGAGCGCTTCCAACGGGTCGGCCGTTACTTCCTGGGCCACGCCATCGACAACGTCGAACTCGTGGACCTCTAGCCTCCCTGAATCAGGGCCCGGGCGTGCCCGACAGATACGGCCGGAAGACGAAAAAGACCGCCCCGAGCAGGCACAGGGCCGCCCATAGAAAGTCCATTCGCAGCGGCTCTTTCATGTACAGCACCAGAAACGGCACGAATACCGTAAGAGTGATGATCTCCTGAATCATCTTAAGCTGACCCACGTTGAGTACCGTGTAGCCGATCCGGTTGGCGGGCACCTGAAACAGATACTCCAGGGCGGCGATGAGCCAGCTCACGAGAGCGGCGAAAATCCAGGGCTTATGGTTCAGTTCGCGTAGATGGGCGTACCAGGCGAATGTCATGAAGACATTGCTCACGACCAGCAGAGCGATGGCTATGGCTATGGGTGGAAGCGGCAACGTCATGGCGACTCATTCCTCCGTTTTGTGCTTGTACTCGCAGAGATCTTCGATAGGACACGAGCCGCAGCGCGGTTTGCGGGCGATGCACACGTAGCGGCCGTGCAGAATCAGCCAGTGGTGGGCGTGGCGCTTGTATTCCGCAGGAACGACCCGTTCGAGCCGGTCTTCCACGGCGCGCACGTTTTTGCCCGGGGCCAGGCCCGTGCGGTTGCAGACCCGGAAGATGTGCGTATCCACGGCGATGGTCTCGTGGCCGAAGGCGGTATTGAGCACCACGTTGGCGGTCTTGCGGCCGACACCGGGCAGGGCTTCCAGGGCGCTGCGGTCCTCGGGGACCTCTCCGCCGTGCTCGTCGACCAGAATCCTGCAGGCGCGGATGATGTTGCGGGCCTTGGTGTTGAACAGCCCGATGCTCTGGATGTAGGGCTTCAGCCCCTCTTCGCCGAGCGCCAGGATGGCCCCGGGCGTATTGGCGTCGGCAAAGAGTCTGCGCGTCGCTTTGTTGACCCCCACGTCCGTGGCCTGGGCCGACAGTATGACGGCGATCAGCAGTTCGAACGGGCTGGCGAAGCTGAGCTCCGTGGTGGGCGCCGGGTTGGCGGCCTGCAGACGCTGGAAGATCAGGCGGCGTTTGTCCTGGTTCATGATCGGTGTGATTTCCCTATGGCATTGCCGGCGGCCAGCAGCAGCCCGGCGATGATGAAGGCCCCGGGGGGCAGGGTGGCGAGCAGCAGTCCGCCGCCGTCGCCGGCGATGTCCAGACGCCAGGCAGCGGCCTGGGGGCCGAACAGCAGTTCCATGCCGGCGAACAGGGATCCCTGGCCGAGCAGCTCGCGGACCATGCCGAGCAGCAGCAGAGCGGCGGCGAAGCCGGCCGCCGTGCCCAGGGCGTCGAGCAGCGACGGCAGCACCGGGTTGCGGCTGGCGAACGACTCGGCGCGGCCCAGGATCATGCAGTTGGTGACGATGATCTGCACGAACAGGGCGATGCGCAGATAGACGTCGAAGGCGTAGGCCTCCATCAGCATCACTGCACAGGTGGTAAATGTGGCGACCACCAGCACGAAGGCGGGCAGACGCACGAATGGTGGAATCCAGCGGCGCAGCGCCGAGATGCTGACATTCGACCCGATCAGGACGCCGCCGCTGGCCAGTGCCAGGGCCAGGGCGTTGACCGTGCTGCTGCTCACCGCCAGCAGCGGACACAGGCCCAGCAGCTGTACCCAGGCCGGGTTGCGCCGCACCATGCCGGCCAGCACGGTGTCGCCGGCAGAGGTCGGCGCCGCTGCGGGCCGCGCGCTCATTGCTCACACTCCGGTGTTGCCAGGGCCGGCCTCTGCAGGGCGCTGTCGAGCGCCCGGCGCAGGGCCCGGCTGGTGATGGTGGCGCCGCTGACCGTGTCGACCTGGGCCATTTCCCCGGCGCTGCGGCCGCTCAGGGATGCCAGCCAGCCGCGTTCCGGTTGATTCACGAAGTCGGCAATGCCGGGGGTTTCCTGGTGGCGGGTGATGCGAACCCCGGTAAGTGCCGGCGGCGCAGCCTCGATATCGGCAGCGGCCAGCCAGTGCATATCACCGCCGTAACCCGACGCAATCCCGCGCAGCAGCGCACGGCCATTGCACAGATGGGCCACGTCGTTGGACCACTGCAGGTCCGTTACCCGTGCGCCAGGCCCGGCCATTGCAGTTACCGTCTGCTGGAAACGCTGCGCCCGGTTGGCGTCGATGCGCTCGCCGGTGAGCGCAGCGGTGGCAGCGATGAGGATGCCGCAGCCGGTCACCAGGGCCAGGAACGCCAGCACCGAGCCGGACATGGAGTCAGCCATGGGCTGCCACCAGTCGCCGGTCCAGATAGGGCGTGGCCGCGTTGGCCAGCAGGATGCCGAAGGCCAGGCCGTCCGGGTAGTTGCCGAAACCGCGCACCAGGAACGCGACCACGCCGATGAGGGCGCCGAACAGCCACTGACCGCGCGCCGTGGCCGGATGGGTCACCGGGTCGGTGGCGAAGAAACAAGCGGCCAGACACGTGCCGCCGGTGAACAGGTGGAACGCGGGTGAACCGAGGCTGCGCGAGCTGCCGCTGTCGTAAAACACCACGGCCAGCAGCGCCAGCGTGCCGAGCAGCGCTGCGGGTACCCGCCAGGCGGCAATACGCAGCACCATGAGGGCGACGCCGCCGAGCAGAAAGGCGGCGTTGATCCACTCCCAGCCGTAGCCGCCGACGGCACCGAAGGCCGGGTCGGCCGCCCAGATTTCCGCCACGGTCTGTCCTTCCCGGTGGCGCAGGGCGGTCAGGGCCGTGGCTGCGGTGAGGCCGTCGGTCGGCTGGGGCCAGGCCGCCAGGGCGGCGGGAAACGACACCAGCACCACGGCATAGCCCACCACCGCCGGGTTGAACGGGTTGTTGCCCAGGCCGCCGTAGACGTGCTTGCCCAGAGCGACCCCGGCGACCACGGCCACGGCCAGCACGCCCAGCGAGGTAGTGGGGGGCAATGCCACTGTGATCAGGGTGCAGGTCACCAGGGTGCTGCCGTCGCTCAGTGCCGGGCGCAGCGGGCGATGCTGCAGAGCCAGCGCCGCGCTCTCCACACACAGGCCCACGGCGGCGGCGAACAGCAGCCGCGGCAGATAGTCCAGGCCGAAGTAATAGCACAGCGCGGCGATGCCCGGCAGCAGGGCTGCCAGCACCAGGCCCATGATGCGCGGCATGGTCAACCCAGCCACGGCCGCTTGCCGCCGCGGTTGAGGCGTTCCCGGCGGCGCGATGCCCAGGCGTCGGCCCGGGCCGCTTTGCGCGCTGCCTGGCGCTCATAGCGCCGGCGCGCCTCCTCGGCCTCGCGGCGCGCCGCCGCGTCCGTCGCCAGCGCCTGGCGGCCGCGGGTGAAGTCGCTCAACAGGTCGATATTGCTGGGGCAGACCTGATTGCAGCGGCCGCACTCGATGCAGTCATCAAGGCCCCGCCCGGCGGCCTCGTCCCAGGCCCCGGCGCGGGTATACCAGTACAGCTCCTGGGGCAGCAGATGCTCCGGGCAGACGGCCTCGCAGGCGCCGCAGCGAATGCAGGGCAGTTCCGGTGCCCGGGGCTCGCGTTGCCGCGGCCGCGCCAGAATGCGCAGTGGCCGCGGGCTCACCGGCGTTTCCACCGGATGCAGCTCGATGCAGTCCACGGGACACGGCGGCAGGCACAGCTCGCAGCCGGTGCAGCGTTCCTGCACAACCGTGTGCATGAGTTGCGGGGCGCCGACGATGGCGTCCACCGGGCAGGCTTCCACGCAGCGGAAACAACCGATACAGCGGGCTTCGTCGATGTACGCCACCTGCGCCTGGGGCTCGGTAGGCGGCGGGCCCGGCGCGCGGTCGAGCAGGCGGGCGAGCGCCTGCTGGGTCTCCTCGCCGCCGGGCGGGCACAGGTTGATGGCTTCGCCGGCAGCCACGGCTTCGGCATAGGGGCGGCAGCCCGGGTAGCCGCATTGCGCGCATTGGGTCTGGGGCAGCAGGGCGTCCACCGCATCCGCCACCGCCGGGTTGCTGGCGGGCAGGCGGCGGTAGAGCCAGCCCAGCGCCGCAGCCGCCAGTGCTCCCATGGCGGCCAGGACCCCCACCGTTGCCAGCGCTTCACTCATCAGTCTGCGAGCCCCGCAAAGCCCATGAATCCCAGGGAGAGAATGCCGGCGGTGATCAATGCTACCGGGACACCGCGAAACGGCTCCGGCACCGGCGCGTGCTCCAGCCGTTCGCGCAGCGCGGCGAACAGCACCATGACCAGGGAAAAGCCCAGCGCCGCGCCGACGCCATAGACCAGGGTCTCGACGAAACTCAAGGACTGGCCGATGGCCAGCAGGGCGACTGCGAGTACCGCGCAGTTGGAGGTGATCAGCGGCAGGTAGATGCCCAGCACCTCGTGCAGCAAGGGGCTCGCGGCGCGCAGCACCCGTTCGGTGGCCTGGACCACGCTGGCGATGGCCACGATGAACACGACGATGCGCAGGTAGGTCACGTCCAGCGGGACGAGTACGGCGTAGTAGAGCAGATGGCTGATGGCCGCGGAGGTGGTGAGCACGAAGGCGGTGGCCAGGCCCATGGCCACCGCCGGCTGGTACTGGCGGGTCACGCCCATGAAGGGGCACAGGCCGAGAAACTGCGCCAGCACGAAATTGTTCACCAGCAGTGCGCCGATGAGTATGAGTCCCAGCTCGCCCATGAGTGAGTTCCGGCGTTGGTCCCGTGAGTCAACCGCGCGGTCAGTCTAACGCGGCTGCTTATTTGACGCGCATGCCCGGTTCGGCGCCGCTGTCCGGACTCAGCAGGAAGACGTCGCGCCCGCCGGGTCCAGCGGCCAGCACCATACCCTCAGAGACGCCGAAGCGCATCTTGCGCGGCGCCAGATTGACCACGACCACCGTCAGGCGGTCGACCAGGTCGGCGGGGTCATAGGCTTCGCGGATGCCGGACAGCACCTGACGCCGGCCGTCGCCGGTGTCCAGGGTCAGGCGCAGAAGCTTGTCGGCGCCCTCCACGGTTTCGGCGCTGACGATGCGGGCGACGCGCAGATCGACTTTGTCGAAGTCGTCTATGGATATTGCATTTGTGGGAGCGACCTCTGGTCGCGACTGAAAGTCGCTCCCACTGGCTGAATCACTCTTACTGGCGGTTTCGGGCTCCCGCGACGCTTCGATCATGCGGTCGACGGCGTCTTTGTCCAGGCGCTGAAACAGCGCCTTGAACGGCTCGATCGTGTGATCGAGCAGCGGCGCTTCGAGGTCCTGCCAGGTCAGCGGCTTTACGTTGAGGAACGCTTCGGAATCCGCCGCCAGTTGCGGCAGGATGGGCTTCAGATAAATCACCAGCAGCCGGTACAGATTGATGCCCTGACTGCACACGGCCTGAACCTCTGCTTCCCGGCCGTCTTTGATCATGCTCCATGGCGCGTGGCCGGCGATGTACTGGTTGGCCTGGTCGGCCAGCGCCGTGATGTCCCGTACGGCCCGCGCCGTGTCGCCTTTCTCGAAGCGTTCGGCGATGCCCTCCGCCGCGGCGCGGAAGCGCTCCCACAGTTCGGCATCGTGCAGGGTGCCGGCGAGTCTGCCGTCGAAGTGTTTGCTAATGAAACCGGCGCAGCGGCTGGCGATGTTCACCACCTTGCCGACCAGGTCGGAATTCACCCGGGCGACGAAGTCTTCCAGGTTGATGTCGATGTCGTCCACGGTGCCATTCAGCTTGGCGGCGTAGTAGTAACGCAGATACTCGGGTTTCAGGTGTTCGAGATAGGTCGCGGCATTGACGAAGGTGCCGCGGGATTTGGACATCTTGGTGCCGTCCACGGTGATGAAACCATGGGTGTGGATGCGCGTGGGCGTGCGGAAGCCGGCGGCGTCGAGCACGGCAGGCCAGAACAGGGCGTGAAAATTGACGATGTCCTTGCCGATGAAGTGATGCACTTCCGTGTCGGTGTCCGGCTGCCAGTAGTCGTCGAAGCTGATGTCGTTGCGCGCGTCGGTGAAGTTTTTGAAGCTGGCCATGTAGCCGATGGGCGCGTCCATCCACACGTAGAAGTACTTGTTCTCGGTGCCGGGAATGAGAAAGCCGAAATACGGCGCGTCCCGGGAAATGTCCCACGGCCGCAGGCCGTCACGCAGCCACTCCTGCAGCTTGTTCGCCACTTCCGGCTGGACGTGGCCGCTGGCCAGCCACTCGCGCAGAAAGTCCGTGTACTGACCCAGGTCGAAGAAATAGTGCTCCGAGTCGTTCAGCACCGGGGCCGCGCCGGAGATCAGTGAGCGCACGTCGCCCAGTTCGGTAGCGTCATAGGTGGCGCCGCAGACCTCGCAGTTGTCGCCGTACTGATCGGCGGCGCCGCAGTTCGGGCAGGTGCCTTTGACGAAGCGGTCAGCCAGAAACATCTTCCGCTCGGGGTCGTAGAGCTGCTCTACGGTACGGGTGAAGATCAGGCCGCGGTCCTTCAGCCGGTTGTAGATGAGCTCGGCGAACTCGCGGTTTTCCTCGGAATGGGTCGAGTAGTAGTTGTCGTGCTCCACCAGAAAACCCACGAAGTCGCGGGCGTGCTCCTGGCGCATGCGCTCGATGAGCACGTCGGCGCTGGTACCTTCCTCCTCGGCTTTGAGCATGGTCGCGGTGCCGTGCGTATCGTCGGCGCACACGTAGGTGACCTGATGGCCGCACAGGCGCTGAAAGCGCACCCAGATATCGGTCTGGATGTGCTCGAGCAGGTGCCCTAAGTGAATGGCCCCGTTGGCGTTGGGCAGGGCGCTGGTAACGAGAATTCGGCGACTCATGACGACCGTCGGTTTGAAAGCTAGCGGGAAAAAGCGCGACTATACCGACATCTTACCTATAATGCGCCCGGCCGACGGCGGCCGGCACTAGCCCCAGGAGGCGCCATGAGGCTCGAGCAGTTCCCCGACCCCTATGTGGACATACCGTGGCAGGACCTCGGTGCCCGCACCCAGGCATCCGGATCGTCAGTATCGGTGACGCTGGGCTATCCGGCGGCGGGTATGGCTGCGGCACTGCAGGCGCGCCTGGCGGAGTTTCTCGGGGTTGCCGATGTCGAGCTGGATCTGTCGTTCCGCGCGCCGGAAGGGCGCGGCCCAGGACGCATCAAACACGTCATCGCCGTGGCTTCGGGCAAAGGCGGCGTGGGTAAGTCCACCACCGCCGTGAACCTCGCCCTGGCGCTGGACCGGGAGGGCGCCCGGGTCGGTCTGCTGGACGCCGACATCTACGGGCCCAGCCAGGGCATGATGCTCGGCGTGGCCGAAGGGCGCCGCCCTGAGGTAAAGGACGAGAAGTATTTCGTGCCCATCAAGGCACACGGCATTCAGGCCATGTCCATGAGCTTTCTCATCACCGAGAAAACCCCCATGGTGTGGCGCGGGCCCATGGTGTCCGGCGCGCTGCAGCAACTGCTTGGACAGACCCTGTGGGACGATCTCGATTACCTGATCGTCGACATGCCGCCTGGCACCGGCGACATTCAGCTCACCCTGTCCCAGCAGGTGCCGGTGGCCGGCGCGGTGATCGTTACCACACCCCAGGACATTGCCCTCATCGATGCCAGAAAGGGTATCGAGATGTTCCGCAAGGTGGATATTCCCGTGCTCGGCGTGGTGGAGAACATGACGGCCTTCCGTTGTCCGGAATGCGGCCACGAGAGCCCCATATTCGGCGCTGCCGGCGGCGATCGTATCGCCGAGGAGTTCGCTGTGCCGCTGCTCGCCCAGCTGCCGCTGACCATGGCCATCCGCGAGCAGGCCGACGGCGGCATGCCCACGGTGGCCGCAGACCCGGACGGCGACATCGCCGGACTCTACCGCGATGCGGCACGGCATATGGCGGCTGAGCTGTGGCGCCTCAGCGGGCCCGCAGCCGGCGGCGACGCCGTGGAAATCACCATGTCCGACGACTGAGTGCCGGGGCGGCCATCTTACTTCGACAACAACCAAGCGGATGAACACGACACCATGACCATCAAATCCGACCGGTGGATCCGGCAGATGGCCGCACGCGGCATGATCGAACCTTTCGAGGCGCAGCAGGTGCGCTACATCGGCGAACACAGAGTCATTTCCTACGGGACGTCGAGCTATGGCTACGACGTGCGCTGCGCGCCGGACTTCAAGGTCTTCACCAACATCAACTCGGCCGTCGTCGACCCCAAGGGGTTCGATGAGCGCAGTTTCGTCGATGTTCACGGCGAAGTGTGCATCGTGCCGCCCAATTCCTTTGCCCTGGCGAGTACGGTGGAATACTTCCGCATCCCCGAGGATGTCATCACCCTGTGCGTGGGCAAATCCACCTATGCGCGCTGCGGCATCATCGTCAACGTCACGCCGCTCGAGCCCGAGTGGGAAGGCCATGTGACCCTGGAGTTTTCCAACACCACCAACCTGCCGGCGAAAATCTACGCCAACGAAGGGGTGGCGCAGATGCTGTTCTTCCAGTCCGACGAGCGTTGCGAGACGACGTACAAGGACCGCGGCGGCAAGTATCAGGGCCAGCGCGGGGTGACCCTGCCCCGCACCTGACGGCAGCGGTTTCAGTCGACGCCGATGGCGCAACTTGGGTACGCTTCCCGGACTGGGGAGAGTTCATGAGAGTTGCGCTGATCTGGCTGCTGGCCATGGTGCCGGCGTTTGCGTCTGATACATCCGATCTGACATACCGTCACGGCACTGCCCACCTGGCGGAGCTGGCCTATCCGGAGGATTTCCCTCACTTCCGCTGGGTCAATCCGGCTGCTCCCAAAGGCGGCACCTTGCGCCTGGCCCAGGGCGGCACCTACGACAGCTTCAATCACTTCATCCACCGCGGCCGCCCGCCGTCGCTGAATGCCGTCAGTGACCGGGAAAACCTCAATTTCATCTATGACACCCTGCTCGAGGAGGCGCCGGACGAAGCCACCGCCCACTACGGCCGTCTGGCGGAAGGGGTGGCCGTGGCCGAGGATTATTCCCGGGTGGCATTCAGACTCCGCGACGGCGCCTACTGGCACGACGGCGAACCGCTGACCGCCGCTGACGTGGTGTACAGCTTCGAGGTCTACAAGGCCACGGGCGCCGCGCCCATCCGCACCGCCCTGGCCGATGTGGAGCGGGTCGAACGCGTCGGCGAGCGGGAAGTGGTCTACCACATGCGCGAGGGCGCCATCGTCAATCCCAATCTGCCGCTGTATCTGGGCAAGCTGCCGGTGCTGCCCGCCCACTACTGGGCCGAGCGGGACCCGGCGGTGACGACCGTGACGCCGCCGCTGGGCAGCGGGCCATATCGGGTGGCGGACTATCAGATCGGCCGCTACGTGGTCTATGAGCGGGTGGACGACTACTGGGGTGCCGAGCTGCCGGTGAATCGCGGGCGCTATAATTTCGACCGCATCCGCTATGACTACTTCCGCGACGCCGACGTCAGCCGTGAGGCGCTCACCGCCGGCGTGGTCGACGTGCGTCCGGAATCCGAGGCCAAAGCCTGGTCGAGCAGCTACGACGGGCTCGATGCCATTCAGTCCGGGGCTCTGCAACGCGAGCTCATCGACATCGCCAAGCCGCTGGGTCTGTGGTTTCCGGTGTTCTGGAATCAGCGCCGCGAGCGCTTTCAGGATATCCGCGTGCGCGAGGCCCTGTGGTTGCTCTACGACTTCCCCTGGATCAACCGGGTGCTGCTGTTCGGCTACTACGATCACGCCGCCAGCGTGTTTCACGATACCGAGATGTCGCAGCACGGCATGCCGTCGGCGGCGGAACTCGAGTTGCTCGAGCCGCTGCGCAGCCAGGTGCCGGAGCGGGTGTTCTCCGAGGTCTACCGTCCGCCGGATACCAGCGGCTACGGCGCCGGCCGCGACAACGTGCGCCGGGCCCTGGCTCTGTTCGAGGCCGCGGGCTGGGTGCTGCGTGACGGGGCGCTGGTGCGTGCCGACAGCGGTGAGCGTTTCCGCATCGAATTCGTGGTGGTCTCGGCCGCCCTGGTGCGCAGCCTGATGCCTTACATGGATGCCTTGCGCAAGGTGGGCATCGAGGTCTCGGCCCGCCAGGTGGAGGTGTCCAACTGGTATTACCGCATGCGCACCCGGGCATTCGACGGCGGCATGACGGCCATCATTCCCGACAACATTCCGGGCATCATGCTGCGCAACAGCTTCGCCAGCGTCAGTGCCGACGTGGAGTATTCGCAGAACTGGGCCGGTATCAAGAACCCGGCACTGGACTACCTCATCGACCGGGTCATCGATGCCGGCAGCCGCGAGCAGTTCCTGGCCGCCACCCGGGCGCTGGACCGGGTGCTGCTGTGGAATTTCTACTTTGTCCCCGGCATGGCGCAGCCGGGGTACCGGCTGGTCTGGTGGGACCGCTTCGGCCGGCCCGAGCACGGGCCGCTGCAGCGCTTCATTTATTACGATGCCTGGTGGTCCGATGCAGGACGCGCTGATCGGGTCGAGCGGCGACTGACCGAATTGGAGTCGGACTGACGTGGCCCGCTATGTGCTGCGGCGGCTGCTGCTCATCCTGCCGACCCTGTTCGGCATCATGGTCATCAACTTTCTCATCGTCCAGCTCGCTCCGGGCGGGCCGGTGGAGCAGGTGGTGGCGGAGCTCACCGGGCCGGCCGTGTCCACCACGGCCAACATCACCGGCGCCGGCACCGGAGGCGGCGAGTCCGGCGGCGCGCGCTATCCGGGTGCGGCCGGCATCGATCCTGCCATCATCGCAGAGCTGGAAAAACAGTTCGGCTTCGACAAGCCGCTGCACGAGCGTTTCGTGCTGATGATGTGTAATTACCTGCGTCTGGATTTCGGCGACAGCTACTTTCAGGACCGTCCCGTGGTGGATCTGGTGGTCGAGCGCATGCCCGTATCGCTGTCGCTGGGGCTGTGGTCGCTGCTGCTGATCTACCTGATCTCCATACCGCTGGGGGTAGCCAAGGCGGTGCGCGACGGGCAGCGTTTCGATCTGTGGACCTCGGCGGTGATTTTCGTCGGCTACGCTATCCCCGGCTTTCTGTTCGCCATCCTGCTGGTGGTGCTGTTCGCCGGCGGGACGTTCTGGAATGTGTTTCCGCTGCGCGGGCTGGTGTCGGAGAACTTTGCCGAGCTGTCGCTCATCGGGCAGATCATCGACTATCTGTGGCACATGGTGCTGCCGGTAACGGCACTGACGGTAGGCGGTTTCGCCACCCTGACCATGCTCACCAAGAACTCCTTTCTGGAGGAGCTCGGCAAGCAGTTCGTGCTCACGGCCCGCGCCAAGGGGCTCACGGAACGCCGGGTTCTCTACGGCCACGTGTTCCGCAACGCCATGCTCATCGTCATTGCCGGTTTCCCTTCTGCGTTCGTGGGCATTCTCTTTACCGGCTCGCTGCTCATCGAGGTGATCTTTTCCCTGGAGGGCATGGGGCTGCTGGGCTATGACGCGGTAATCAAGCGCGACTATCCGATTCTGTTCGGTACGCTGTTCTGCTTCACGTTCATCGGCCTGTTGCTCAACCTGGTCGGCGACCTGCTGTACGTGCTCGTGGACCCGCGCATCGACTTCGAAGCGAGGGGCGTTTGATGTCGCCCCTGGCGCGCCGGCGCTGGGCCAACTTCAAAGCCAACCGGCGCGGCTACGTTTCACTGTGGATATTCCTGGCCATCTTCACCGTGACCCTGTTCGCCGAATTGCTGGCCAACGATCGGCCCATCGTGCTCATTCACCAGGATGAGTGGTATTTCCCGGTGCTCATCGGCTACTCCGAAGCCGACCTGGGCGGCGAGCTGCCGTTGCCGGCGGACTTCCGCGATCCTTATGTGCTGGGGTTGATCGGCGATGCCTGGGCGCTGTGGCCGCCGATTCCCTTCAGCTACGACAGCATCGATTACGCCATCGGGGAACCGGCGCCGGCGCCGCCGTCGAGACGCCACTGGCTGGGCACCGACGACGTGGCCAAGGACACCTTGGCACGCCTCATCTACGGCTTCCGCCTGTCGGTGGTGTTCGGCATTCTGCTGACGCTAGCCAGTTCCGCCATCGGCATTGCCGTGGGCGCGCTGCAGGGATATTTCGGCGGCATGACCGACCTGGTGGGCCAGCGTATCGTCGAGGTCTGGCAGGGGCTGCCTATCCTGTTTCTGCTGATCATTCTGGCGAGCATTGTCGAGCCGGGCTTCGGCTGGCTGCTGCTGCTGCTGGTGGCCTTCGGCTGGATGGCGCTGGTCGGCGTGGTGCGCGCCGAGTTTCTGCGCGCGCGCAATCTGGATTTCGTCCGTGCGGCCCGCGCTCTGGGCGTCTCGGATCTGGTGATCATGCGCCGTCACGTGCTGCCCAACGCCATGGTGGCGGCGCTGACCTTCCTGCCGTTTCTGCTCAACGGTTCCATCACCACGCTGACGGCGCTGGACTTTCTCGGCTTCGGTCTGCCGCCGGGGGCGCCGTCCCTGGGTGAACTGCTGCGCCAGGGTCAGGCCAATCTGCAGGCGCCCTGGCTGGGGCTGTCGGGCTTTCTCACTCTGGCGGTCATGCTCACCTTGCTCATTTTCGTCGGCGAGGCCGTGCGCGACGCCTTCGATCCGCGCCGCGCTCTGGTGAGGACGGGCCATGACTGAACGGGTGCTGACCATCGACGATCTGTGGGTGAATTTCGGTGACCAGGCTGCCGTGCGCGGGGTGTCGCTGCACGTGGACCGGGGCGAAACCCTGGCGCTGGTCGGCGAGTCCGGGTCGGGCAAGTCGGTGACGGCTCTGTCCATACCGCAGCTTCTGCCCTATCCCCAGGCGAGTCATCCGCGCGGGTCCATCAACCTGGGCGGGGTGGAAATGCTCGGCGCCGCCCCGGCCGAGTTGCTGGCCATGCGCGGCAGGCGGGTTTCCATGGTCTTTCAGGAGCCCATGACGTCGCTGAACCCGCTGCATACCGTGGCCAGACAGGTGGGTGAAATGCTGCTGGTGCATGGCCGGATGACGCCCCGGGCGGCGCGGGCGCGCACTCTGGAGCTGCTCGATCTGGTGGGGCTCAGCGAGGCAGAAGAACGTCTGGATGCCTATCCCCATCAGCTCTCAGGCGGCCAGCGGCAGCGGGTGATGATCGCCATGGCGCTGGCCAATGAGCCGGAATCTGCTCATCGCTGATGAGCCCACCACGGCGCTCGACGTGACCATCCAGGCGCAGATACTCAAACTGTTGAAGCGCCTGCAGCGCCAGCTCGGTATGGCGGTGCTGTTCATCACCCACGATCTGCAGGTGGTGCGTGCGGTGGCCGACCGGGTGTGCGTCATGACCGAGGGGGAGATCGTCGAACGCGGCAGCGTGAAGGAGATTTTCACCGCCCCGCAGCACGCTTATACCCGCCATCTGCTGGCGGCAGAGCCGCGCGGCGAGCCGCCGCCGGTGGCCGCGGGCGCCCGGGAAATTCTGCGGGCGCGGGACGTGCGGGTCGACTATCTGCTCGGCCAGGGCTGGCTGGGCCGGCGGCGCAAGCTGCATGCCGTGCAGGGGGTGGATGTGACCATTCACGAAGGTCAGACCGTGGGCGTGGTGGGCGAATCCGGGTCCGGCAAGAGCACCCTGGGGCTGGCGATTCTGCGGCTGCTGCATCCCCAGGGCAGCATCGTCTTCGACGGCCTGGAGATCCGCGACGCCCGGGCCCGGGCTTTGAAACCCCTGCGCCGCGACATGCAGATCGTTTTCCAGGACCCCTACGGCAGCCTGTCGCCGCGCCTGTCGGTGTGCGGCATCGTGGAAGAGGGGCTCAAGGTTCATGAGCCGACCCTCAGCGCCGCCGCGCGCCGCGACCGGGTGGCCGAGGTGCTCGCGGAAGTGGGGCTCGACAGCGCGGTCATGGACCGCTACCCCCACGAGTTCTCCGGCGGCCAGCGTCAGCGCATCGCCATTGCCCGGGCCATGGTGCTGCGGCCGCGGCTGGTGGTGCTCGATGAGCCCACTTCCGCCCTGGACGTATCCGTGCAGGCGCAGATCGTCGACCTGCTGCAGGCGCTGCAGCGCCGTCACGGCCTCGCCTATCTGTTCGTCAGCCACGACCTCAAAGTGGTGCGCGCGCTGGCGGATTATCTGCTGGTGATGAAGGACGGCCGGGTGGTAGAGCAGGGCCCGGCGACGCAGATATTCGACCGGCCCCGGGAGGCATATACCCGCGGCCTCATGCAGGCAGCATTCGAGCTGGCCGGAGCGACGCTGTAGGAGCGACTTTCCAGTCGCGATCTGGAGATCGCTCCTACAGAGCCCCCCCAACCACCCGCTCGCTCGCACCCGGCCGGGTATCCGCCGGTACGATGCGGCCGATGGGCGTCACCGACTCGCCGAGCTCGCGCAGCCGCGCTGCGGCGGCCTCCGCGGCGGCCTGCGGCACCACCACCACGTAGCCGATGCCGCAGTTGAACGTGCGCAGCATCTCGTCGTCGTCGATGTTGCCCGCCTGCTGCATCCAGCTGAACAGGTCCGGACGCTGCCAGGCATCCAGATCCACCAGGGCTGCCAGCCCTGCAGCGGCCCGGCCGGCGAAGATGCGCGGCAGATTCTCCAGGATGCCGCCGCCGGTGATGTGGGCCATGGCGTGCACCGGCTGGTCTTCCAGCAATGCCAGAACGGCACGGGCGTAGATCCGGGTGGGGGCCATGAGAGCGTCGAGCAGCTTGTCGTCGACGTTCACGGCGCTGTGTTCCAGCAGGCGGCGGATCAGTGAATAGCCGTTGGAATGCGCCCCGCTGCTGGCCAGGCCCAGCAGCACGTCGCCGGCGCCCAGGCGCGCGCCGTCGATGATGCGTTCGCGCTCCACCACGCCGACGCAGAACCCCGCCAGGTCGTAGTCGCCGGATTGATAGAAGCCGGGCATCTCCGCGGTCTCGCCGCCCACCAGAGCGCAGCCGGCCAGGGAACAGCCGTGGGCGATGCCGTTGATGACCCGTTCCGCCACGTCCACGTCCAGGGCGGCGGTGGCGTAGTAGTCGAGAAACAGAAACGGTTCGGCGCCGGTGACCAGCACGTCGTTGACGCACATGGCCACCAGATCCTGGCCCACGCCGTCGTGGCGGTCGTGCTCGATGGCCAGCTTCAGCTTGGTGCCCACGCCGTCGGTGCCGGTGACCAGCACCGGCTCCCGGTACTTGTCCGGCAGGCGGGCCAGGGCCGCGAAACCGCCGAGTCCGGACAGCAGTTCCGGCCGCTGGGTGGCCTTGGCCGCCGGGCCGATGCGCCGCACGAGTTCGTCACCGGCCTCGATGTCGACGCCCGCATCGCGGTAAGTCAGACCCCTGGACAACGCCAACCCTCCAGTGAATTCATGGGAAAGCGCGAGTTTACCAGACCCGTGTACGGCAATTTCGGTAAACTTGGCGGCAGTCTTCAGGCGGAACGACCCAATTGCGCGAAGCGCGGAAAATGATGGCGAAGTTCGCTTTGCGGAAGCTGCTCGTGCTGCTGACGGCCGGCTTCACGGGCGGCATGGTCCACGGCGACGAAGTTCCCTGGCTCTATGACGTGGAAGTTCGGGTGGAAAACCAATCGTCGCTGGCACGCCTGGACGCGGCCGGCCGGGCGCTGGCCGAGGTCCTCAGCCGGGTGACCGGGCTGGCCAGCGTACCGCGCAACGAGACTGTCAGCCGGGCTCTGGCGGCACCGGATCTCTATTACAACCAGTTCGGCTTCAACCGCAAGGACGACGAGTTGCTGCTCGAGTTGCAGTTCGTCCCGGACTCCGTCCTCGACCTGGTGCGCGAGGCGCGCCTGCCTATCTGGCGCTCCAACCGGCCGTCGGCGGTGGCCTGGATCGTTCTCGACGACGGCCGCGAGCGGCAACTCCTCGGGGCGGGCAGCGATCATCCGGTGATAGCCGGGCTCAAGGAGCGCACTCGCTATCGCGGTCTGCCGCTGCGCCTGCCCTTGCTCGACCTCACCGACCAGCTTGCCGTGGAGCCTGCCGCGGTGTGGGGGCGGCTGAGTCAGACGCTGCTGCCGGCGTCCGAGCGTTATGCCGCCGACATTATTATGGTCGGCCGCTTGCAACGGCTGGCCGACGGGCGCTTTGCGGCCGCCTGGGAATTCTGGATCGATGCCGAGGTGGTCGAGCACGCCCACGAGGCGGATGACCTGCGGGCGCTGGGCCGGGCGGCGGCGGATGTGCTGGCGGACGAACTGGCCAGCCGCTACGCGGTGCTGGGCCGCGGCGTACGGCGCCTGGACCTTCAGGTCAGCGCCGTCAACGATGCCGCCGATTATGCCGAGCTGCTGCGCTATTTCTCCGGGCTCGAGTTCGTCGAGCAGGTGCAGGTGACGTCTGTGGCCGGTAACCGCCTGGGCCTATGGCTGCTCACCGGAGCCCAGCCGGATCAGCTGATGGAACTGTTCCGGCTCGATCAGCGGCTGTTCCCGGATCTGCTGCACCAGGCACCGGGGCCGCCCATCGAGCTGGTCTGGCAGAGGCGCTGAGCGGCGATGCTGGCCAACCTGCCCAATGTCATCACGGCGGTGCGCATCGTGCTGCTCATCCCCATTGCCTGGCTGCTGTGGGAGAGCCGCTATGTGGAAGCCCTGGTTCTTACCACTGTGGCCGGTGCCTCCGACGCCGTCGACGGCTGGCTGGCCCGGCGCTTTGACGCCGTCAGCGAGCTGGGCGCTGCCCTGGATCCGGTAGCGGACAAGCTCATGGTGGCGTCCATATTCATCATTCTGGCTATACAGGGGCATCTGCCGCTGTGGCTGGCCGTGATCATCCTCGGCCGCGACCTGGTGATCATGTCCGGGGCCGGCGTCTACCGGCTGCTGTTCGGCGCCATTGAGTTTGCGCCGACCCTGCTCAGCAAGGCCAACACCGCCATGCAGATCGCGACCGCCCTGGCGCTGCTGGTCTGGCTTTGCGGCTTCGGGGCGTTGAGCGAGCTGGCCGGCGTGCTGCTGGATCCCTACGGTTTCTATCTGCTGGCCGTGCTCGGCATCAGCTCCGGCCTCGACTACGTGGTCACCTGGAGTCGGCGCGCCTGGCGTGAAGCGCACTCATGAGCCGCACCGGTGCACCGCGCCGCGGCACCGCGCCGCCATCCGGCGCCCAGCTGGCGCTGCGTTTTCCGTTGTCCTCCCGGGCCAGCTTCGAGACCTTTGAGGCCGACGGCAACCGGGAACTGGTACGCCGCCTGGAGGCCCTGGACGAAGCCCCGCACGAGTTCCGCGGCTGTTTTCTGTTCGGCGCGCGGGGCGTGGGACGCAGCCATCTGCTGCAGGCGGCCTGCCAGCGCCACGGGGCGGCGGCTGGTGCCATCTATCTGCCTGTGGCCAGCCCCGGCATGACTCCGGCCCTGCTGGAAGGTCTGGACAGCCGGCGCCTGGTGGCCCTGGACGACGTGGAAACGTGGATCGGCCAGGCCGACGCGGAAGAGGCGCTGCTGCATCTCTATCAGGGCCTCGTGGCCGCCGGCGGCCGGCTGCTGGTCAGCGCTTCCCGGCCCGCTGCGCGGCTGCACTTTCACTATGCCGATCTGGCCTCCCGGCTGCGCGGTCTGCCGGCCTATCAGGTGCAGCCGCTGGACGATGCCGGCAAGGCCCGGGTGCTGGCCGGCCTGGCGCGGGATCGGGGTCTGGAGCTCAGCGCCGCGGTGGTGGATTTCTGGCTGGCCCGCAGGGCCCGTGATCTGCCTGGCCTGCTGGAAGATTTCGAGCGTCTGGATGGGGCCGCCATGGCCGCGCAGCGGCGCATTACCGTACCGCTGGTGAAGCAGGTGCTGGGCTTGTGAAGCATCTGCTGTGTACCGGCGGCGGCAGCGCCGGCCACGTGATTCCGGCCATGCCGGTCATGGACGCGGCACGGCGCTCGGGCGCCCGGGTGAGCTTCATCGGCAGCCGCAGCGGGCTCGAACAACGTCTGCTTGCCGGGCAGGATCTCGACTATTACGGCATCGCCTCGGGCAAGCTGCGGCGCTATCTGTCCATGCAGAATGTGCTGGACGCGTTTCGCGTGGCGGCCGGCATCTGGCAGGCCTTCCGCCTGCTCGGCCGGCTGCGCCCCGACGTGGTGTTCTCCAAAGGCGGCTTCGTCAGCCTGCCCGTGGTGCTGGCGGCCTGGCTGCGCCGTCTGCCGGTGGTGGTCCATGAATCCGATCTGAGCCCGGGGCTGGCCAACCGTCTGGCGCTGCCGTTCGTGCAGACCCTGTGTGTGACCTTCGCCGAGACCCGGGCGCCGCGCTTTCGCGGCCGTCAGGTCACCACCGGCACGCCGCTGCGGCCGGCTCTGCTGGCCGGCCAGGCGCAGCGCGGGCGTGATCTGGTAAGCGCCGGGGAGCGGCCAGTGCTGCTCATCACCGGCGGCAGTCTGGGCGCCGACGCGGTGAATCGCGCGGTGCTCGGGGCCCTGGAGGAACTGCTGGAGACTTTCGTGGTGGTGCACGTCTGCGGCCCGGGCAAGACCAGCGGCCGGCAGGCGGCCGGCTATCATCCGTTCGAGTACGTCGACGACGACTGGCCGGACCTGCTGGCGGCTGCAGATATCGTGGTCTCCCGGGCCGGCGCCAACAGCCTGTTCGAGCTGCTTGCCCTGGGTAAGCCGAACCTGCTCATTCCCCTGTCGGCCCGGGTGAGCCGCGGCGATCAACTCGAGAACGCGGAGTATGCCCGCGCCCGCGGCTACAGCCGGGTGCTGGCGGAAGAGGAGCTGGATGCCGGGCGACTGCCGGCAGCGGTGCTCGAGACCCACCGGAACGCTGCCGTGCTGCGCCGGGCGCTGGCGGAATTCCGGCCGCCGGATGCCGTGGCCGCCATTCACCGCGAACTGCAAGCCGCCGCCCGCCACTGAGTGCCGTCCCTGGGGCGCGGCTGTGGTTGTGGCCCGGTCGGGATCCGTTACCATACGCCGCTTTCCGTGGGAGCCAGCAGCGGTATGTACAGAATCAGAACGATCAATCAGATCGCCCCCGGCGGTCTGGAGCGCTTTTCCGGGGAGCAGTTCCTGGTGGCGCCGGATACGGACGATCCCCACGCCATCCTGCTGCGCAGCCACAAGCTCACGGCGGCGGACATCAACCCCAGCCTGCGCGCCGTGGCCCGGGCCGGTGCCGGGGTCAACAACGTTCCGGTGGAAGCCTGCACCGAGAGCGGCGTGGTGGTCTTCAATACCCCCGGGGCCAATGCCAACTCGGTGAAGGAGCTGGTGCTCACCGGGTTGCTGCTGGCCTCCCGGGACGTCATCGGCGGCATCGAGTTCGTCCGCGAGCTCACCGGCATCACCGATGACGCCGAACTCAACGCCCGGGTCGAGGCCGACAAGAAGCGCTTCAAGGGCCGGGAACTCAAGGGCCGCTCGCTGGGCGTGGTGGGCCTGGGAGCCATCGGCTCCCTGGTGGCCCGCTCGGCGCTGGATCTCGGCATGGAGGTGCTGGGTTATGATCCAGCCATTTCGGTGGATGCGGCCTGGCGGCTGCCTGCCGAAGTGCAGCGCATGGAGAACTTGCAGAGCCTGTTCGCCCGCGCCGATTACGTCACCCTGCACGTTCCGCTGCTGCCGGACACCGAAGGCATGATCAATCAGGCGACGCTGGACATGTTCCGTCCCGGCAGCGTGCTGCTGAATTTCGCCCGTCAGCCCATCGTCGATGCCGGAGCCCTGCGGGATGCGCTGGACAGCGGCCGCCTGGGCCGCTACGTGGCGGACTTTCCAGTTCCCGAACTCACCAGCCATCCGCGCGTGCTGCTCACCCCGCACCTGGGCGCGAGCACGGACGAGGCCGAGGAGAACTGCGCCATCATGGCTGCGGAGCAGCTCGTGGAGTTTCTGCGCACCGGCAACATCCGCAATTCCGTCAATTTCCCCACGGTGATTCTCGAGCCCGCCGGCGGCCACCGGCTGGCGGTCACCAACCACAACGTGCCCGGCGTGTTGAACCGGGTCACCGCGGTGCTGGCTGAGCGCCAGATCAACGTGGTGGACATGATCAACAAGAGCCGCAACGGGGTGGCCTACAACCTCATCGACGTCATGGAAGCGCTCGATCAGCCGACCCTGGATGCCTTGTGCGCCATCGAGCACGTGATGAACGTGCGCGAATTCCGCATGTAGCGACTACCGCTCCGGCACGCCGTGGCGTACCCCGCGGCGCGCCTGCCGCTCGCGAAAGCGCCAGGGTGACAGGGCAGCGGCCAGGCCGCGTGCCAGCGGCGGGCAGTCGCCCATAAGGTGCGCGGTGATCACCGCCCCGGCCAGATGGGCCGTGACGTTGCCGGCGGAACCGTGGCCGGCGCTGACCAGCAGGTGTTCGTCCGGCTGTCCATCGGCATCGTACAGCGGCCCGGCAATGGCCGACCGGTCGGAGGATACCGCGCGGGTGCCGCGGCAGCGGCTGTGCCAGGTGCAGGACAGACCCTGCAGCTGCGCCAGGTTGGCCCGGGTGGCTTCTGCGGGATCCCAGGGTCGGTATTCATAGGTGCTGCCGGCCGTCAGCAGAGCGTCGCCGGGTACCAGGTAGCCCTGGCCCACCACGGGCAAAGCCGGCATGGCGGGCGCTGCCACCCGATCCAGTTGGCCGTAGACGGCTGCCACCTCCAGGTACCCGGCCGCCGCGAAGCGGCGCACGTCGGCGCCGGCGGCCAGCACCACCGGCCGATCCGCCGGCAGCTCGCCGACCCGCTCGTTCACCACCTCGATGGCGGTGTCGGCCGTGAGGGCGGCGATCAACGCCGGCATATCCACCACGCCGGCATCCGGCAGGTGCAGACCGCCGGCCGCTGCCGGCCAGTGCGCCAGATCGGCGGCTGCCTCGGCATCGAGCCAGTGGAGCCAGGTGCCGGAAGCGCCGTAGCGCGCCTGCACGGCCTGCAGCCGCGCCGCCGTCTGCTGGGCTCCGGCCAGTTGCAGGGCACCGCTGGCCCGGAACCCGGGCAGGCCACGCATCGCCCGGGCCGCGTGCAGATAGGCGCGGCAGCGCAGTTCGCCGGCGGCGCTGCCGTCGGCGAGCAGACGGGCGTGGAGTACCGACACCGGCATGGACGAGCCCGGCGGCAGCGCTTCGGTGCCCGGGGCATCGGCGAGGCGCACCTGGCAGCCGGCCCGGGCCAGTTGCCAGGCGGCGCTGGCCCCGGCCAGCCCGCCGCCCACCACCAGCACCCGGCGCGGCGGCTCGAATCCGGCAAGGCCGGGAGGGGTAAAGCTTCCGGCCAGACTCTCGCGCTTGTGCGGACGCTGGTCCACCCGGGCCATGGCAAAGCCGGCGGCCTGCAGCGCCCGGCGCACCCGCCCGGCGGCGGTGAAGGTGGCCACCCGGGTGCCGCTGCGCGACAGACCGGCCATGGCTTGAAACAGCGCTGGTTGCCACAGGGCCGGGTTGCGGTCCGGGGCGAAACCATCCAGGAACCAGGCGTCCATGGGCTGGCGCTGGCGGCCGGCCAGGTCCGCCAGGCCGTGGGCGGCTTCACCGAGCCACAGCCACAGGCACACCCGGCCATTGGCCAGCGTGCACTGGTGCCAGCCGCCCAGGCGCGGCGGATAGGCGGCGGCCAGCTCCCGGTACAGAGGGTGCGCGGCGGCGCGGCGCGCGGCTATGCGGGCGAAGTCGGCGGCGTCGATGGGCTGTGCTTCGAACGAAAAGAAATGCAGGCGGGCGCCGGCGTCGAGGCAGGTCTGTGCCGCCACCACGAAGTTCAGCCCCGAGCCGAAGCCCAGTTCACCGACGCGCACGGTGGCAGCCGCCGGGTGCGGGCCGCGGGCCTTCTGCGCCGCTGTTTCTGCCACCCGGGCGGGGCCGATGAACACCCGCTGGACTTCGGCAGCGCCGTCGCCGGCATGATAGATGTCATGAAAATCCAGCGAGTAGGGCTGGTCGTCCTGGTAGTCGATGCGCGCCGCGGCCAGCACCGGACTGCCGGCGCCCGGCATCGGCTGCAGGGGCTCGGTCATGGGGCCCGGGGGCGCCCGGGATCCTGGATCCACTCGCTCCAGCTACCAGGATAGAGCACGGGTTCCGGGCGTCCGGCAATGCGCATGGCCAGCACGTTGTGGGCGGCGGTGACGCCGGAGCCGCAATAGCACACCACGTCGTCCGGCAGATCGGCGAAGCGCCGGGCAAGCTCGGCCGCCGGCTGGAAATGCCCGTCGGCGGTGAGGTTTTCCTGAAACGGCCGGCAGAGCGCGCCGGGAATGTGGCCGGCCACCGGGTCTACGGGCTCTTCCATGCCGTCGAAGCGCGCCCGGCTGCGCGCATCCACCAGAGTGGCGGTGGACAATGCGGCCATCAGGGCGGCGGCATCCACGCTGCGGGTGAGGGGCGGGCGGATGCTGAAATTGCCCCGTTCCACCACCGGCTGGGCCTGGCTGAGCGGTCCGCTCCAGGCAGCCAGGCCGCCGTCGAGTACGGCCACCGCAGCATGGCCCAGCCAGCGGGCGCACCACCAGGCGCGGGCGGCAAAGGCGCCGCCGGCATCGTCATAGACGACGAGCTGAGCGTCGTCGTTGACGCCCCAGGCGCGGAACCGCTCGCACAACCGCTCCGGGTCGGGCAGCGGATGGCGTCCACCGGCGCCCGGCGGCGCGGCGAAGTCGTCGTCCAGGCTGGCGTAGAGGGCGCCCGGGATATGGCCTTCGGCATAGACGCGCGGGCCGAAGTCCGCGTCACCCAGCCGCGCCCGGCAGTCGAGAATACGAAAGCGTTCCGGGTCGCGGGCCAGAGCGTCCGCTGAAATCAGGGTCGTGTGCATCTGGGTCATTTGCCGTGCAATCGTTGCATGGGATTCAGGCAGTTTATCTGCCATAAATCGGCCGTTGCCAGGTGCATTCGCGCCTTCCGATGCCCATCACAGATAAATCTTCCGCCGCGGCTAAACTTTCCGGCAATGACCGGTTCCAAGACAGTATTACGACCCTTCATTAAGCATTTCCCCGCAGTAGTCATGAACCCATGTTGTTGGCACAATGCTGCCTGATTTTACGCCGGGTGAGTCCCGCAAAGGAGATTTCCGAGAGTGATGGCGATACTTGAATGGCTTGGCAACGGCTGGTGGCAGCTTTCCGCCCTTGGACTGGTGGCCGTGACCCTGGTGCTGACCCACATCACCATGATTGCCGTGACGGTGTACCTGCATCGCCACTCCGCTCACCGGGCGGTGGAACTGCACCCGGTGCTCAAGCATTTCTTCCGGTTCTGGCTGTGGATGACCACGGGCATGAACACCAAGGAGTGGACGGCCATCCACCGCAAACACCACGCGACCTGCGAAACCGAGGATGACCCGCACAGCCCGCAGATTCAGGGCATCAAGAAGATCTTCTGGGAAGGCGCCGAGGTGTACCGCGCCGCCGCTACCCCGGAAACGCTCAAGCGCTACGGCGCCGGCACGCCGGACGACTGGCTGGAGCGCAACGTATACTCGCGCTTCACCATCGGCGGCGTCTCCGCCATGCTGATCATCGACGTGGCGCTGTTCGGCGCCGCCGGACTGACCGTCTGGGCCGTGCAGATGATGTGGACACCCGTGTTCGCTGCCGGCGTCATCAACGGCATCGGCCACTACTGGGGCTACCGCAACTTCGAGTGCCACGACGCGGCGCGCAACATCGTCCCCTGGGGCATCGTGATTGCCGGCGAGGAACTGCACAACAACCACCACACCTACCCCAATTCCGCCAAGCTGTCACAGAAGCCGTGGGAGTTCGACATCGGCTGGATGTATATCCGCCTGTTCGAAATGCTCGGTCTGGCCAAGGCGCGCAGCAAAGGTCCGGTCGTGGCCAGGGTGCCCGGCAAGCGTACCCTGGATACCGACACCGCCTGGGCGGTCCTGAACGACCGCTTCCGGGTCATGGCCAAGTACGCCGAAGACGTGGTGGCTCCCCTGGTGGAACAGGAGCTGACCCGCGCCGGCAATGCCCGGCGCAGCGTGGTGCGTACCGCGAAGCGGGTGCTGTGCCGCGATGCCGCTCTGGTGGACGATGCGGCTCAGAACCGCATTGCCGAACTGCTCGACACCAGCCCCCGGCTGCAGGTCATCTATGACTTCAAGCAGCGCCTGCAGGGCGTGTGGGCCAAGCGCGGCGGCAATGCCGAAGAGCTGCTCGGCGAGCTCAAGGCCTGGTGCCGCGATGCGGAAGCCACGGGCATTCAGGCGCTGAAGGATTTCGCCGCCGAGATCCGCACCTATTCCATGCCGCAGCAGGCGGCGCGGGCCTGACGCGCACCTACATCCGTTCGACGGTCTCGATGCCGAGCAGGCCGAGCCCCGTGCGCAGGGTGGCCGCAGCGCGTGCGCAGAGCAGCAGGCGGCTGGTGCGCAGCCCGGCTTCGGCGCTCAGAACCGGGCAGGCTTCGTAGAAGCGCATGAACAGGGTCGCCACCTCGTAGAGATAACCGCACAGCAGATGGGGATAGCCGTCCTCGGCCACCTGCTCCAGGGTTTCCTGCAAACGCAGCAGCGCCACCGCCAGGGCATGCTCCTCCGCGGTATGCAACATGATGCCGCCGGCAGCCGTAGCGGCGAGCTCCGCTTCGTCCACCTCACCGCGGCGGAACACGCTGCGAATGCGCGTGTAGGCATACTGCAGATAGGGTGCCGTGTTGCCGTCGAAGGACAACATCTGATTCCAGTCAAAAACGTAGTCGCCGGCGCGGTTCTTCGATAGATCGGCATATTTGACGGCGCCGATACCGATGACCCGGGCGATCTCGCGCTGCTCGGGCTCCGGCAGGTCAGGATTCTTCTCGCGGACCACGGCCAGAGCCCGGGCCTGTGCCTCGTCGAGCAGCTCGATGAGCTTCACCACTTCGCCGGCGCGGGTCTTGAACGGTTTGCCGTCGGTACCGAGCATGGCCCCGAACGGGTGATGTTCCAGCGTCATGCCGGGGCGGGTGAAGCCGGCGCGCTCGGCTACGGCGAACACCTGACGGAAGTGCAGCGCCTGGCGGGCGTCGGTGAAATACAGCACCCGGTCGGCGTCGAGCCGGCTGGCGCGGTAACGCACCGCGGCCAGGTCGGTGGTGGCGTAGAGATAGCCGCCATCGGACTTCTGCACGATCAGCGGCTGAACGGAGCCGTCTTTGGCTTTGAACTCTTCCAGAAACACGCAGCGCGCCCCCTGGGATTCCTCCAGCAGGCCCTGCTCTTCCAGGGTCTGAACCACCGCTGCCAGATCGTCGTTATAGGCACTCTCGGCCATGACGTGCTCGGGCTTCAGGGTGACGCCGAGACGCTCGTAGACTTCTTCGCAATGGGACAGGGAAATGTCGATGAAGCGTTGCCAGCGCCGGCGGATCTCCGGGTCGCCGCTTTGCAGGCCTACCACCGCCCGGCGGCTGCGGTCGGCGAATTCCGGGTCGCTGTCGAACCGGGCTTTGGCCTGACGGTAGAAATTTTCCAGATCCCCCAGCAGATCGGAGTCGGTGCCGGTCTCGTCGAGAAAGGTGAGCAGCATGCCGAACTGGGTGCCCCAGTCGCCCACGTGGTTCTGGCGGATGACGCGGTGACCCAGGGCTTCCAGAATGCGCGCCATGGCGTCGCCGATGATGGTGCTGCGCAGATGGCCGACGTGCATCTCCTTGGCCAGGTTCGGGCAGGAGTAGTCCACCACCACGGTGAGCTGCTCGGCTGTGTTCTCGGTCAGCGGAGTTCTGTGCAGGGCGTCGGCCAGAAAACCATCAGCCAGGGTGATGTTGATGAAGCCGGGACCGGCGATCTCGGGTTGCTGCGCGATGCCGGCCAGGTCGGCGTGCTCGAGCACCCGGGCCGCCAGATCCCGCGGCTTGACGCCGGCCCGTTTGGCGGCCGCCATGACGCCGTTGGCCTGATAGTCGCCGAACTCCGGCCGCGCGGCCGGTTGCACGATGGCCGGCGCCGGATCGCCGAGGCTGGCCGTCAGCGCCTGGCCGAGGCGTTCGTTGAGCAGTTTTTTCAGGTTCATGGTTAGATGGTTAGAGTGTCCCGTCTCAGGACTCCTCGGCGGGCACCACGTCCTCCGCCTGCAGGCCTTTCTCCCGCTCGGCCACGACGAAAGTCACCCCCTGGCCGTCCTTGAGGCCGGGCCGGTGACGTTGCTCGCCTTCGCCGATCGACCGGATGGAGCGCTGATGGACGAAGATCTCCTCGCCGGATTCGCGGATCACGAAACCGAAACCCTTGGTGCGGTTGAACCATTTGACCGTGCCGGATTCCCGCGGGCCATCTGCGGCGGCGGGTTCGGCCCTGGCCTGGCGGGCCGGCTTGCCGCCGCCGCTGCGCTGAGGTTGCCTGTCGTCGCTGCTGCTGCCCCGTGGCTGGCGCTGGGCCGGCTGCTCTGGCCGGCCGCGGTCACGCTGGCGCCGGGGCGCCGGCGCCGCGGTATTGCCGAAGGCTCCGGCCAGCTTCAGGTTGAGCAATCCGGAAACGAACAAGGCGGCGAAAGCCAGCAACAGCAGCGGCAGAAAAGCACCGGGCCACAGGCGCATGGAAAGCTCGGTGATGACGTAGGCGAAAAACAGTGCGCTGGCGGCAGCGATGAACAGAGTTCTCATGATGACGTCCGCTAAAAGGCGGGCATCATACCCAACCCGACCGACCTCTGTGAACGCTGCGTTGCCGCGGCCGCGGCCGGACCGCTGCCGCGGGACCCTACAGCCGGGTCGTGCGCTCGATGACGATGGGCGTTTCCGGCACGCCGGCCATGCCGCCCTGGCGGGAGGTGTTGCTCAATTCGATCTCGGTGACCACGTCCATGCCGTCGATCACCCGGCCGAACACGGTGTAACCCGGCCGGCCGGCGGCGGGGTCGAGGTGGCCGTTGTCTTTCACGTTGATGAAGAACTGGGTGTTGGCCGAGTCGGGGTCGGCGAGCCGCGCCATGGCCAGGGTGCCGCGGGTGTTGCGCAGGCCGTTGGCGGATTCGTTGGGCACGTTGCCGGGCGGTTCCCGGTAGGTCAGTTCGGCGTCGTAGCCGCCGGTCTGAATGACGAAACCGGCCACCACCCGGTGGAAGATCAGCCCCTCGTAGAAACCGTCTTCGATCCGTTCGAGGAAATTGGCCACCGTGCGCGGTGCCCGCTCCGGATACAGCTCTACGTCGATGTCGCCCAGGGACGTGACGAGGCGTACCCGGGGATTGTCCTCGGCGGCCGCCTGCACCGTGCCCGCAGCCAGCACGGCGCAGCTCAGAACGGCCAGCGTCAACGCGACCGCGAACTTGCCTGTCTGCATGGTTACTCCCTGCCCGCCAGCATTTCCAGGTAGGCTCTGACCGCTGTGGCCAGCCCGATATCCAGGGCGTCGCTGATCAGCGCGTGGCCAATGGACACTTCCGCCACTTCGCGAATCTGCCGGAACAGCGGCAGATTGACCAGATCCAGGTCGTGGCCGGCGTTGACGCCCAGGCCCAGGTCCGCGGCGTGGCGGGCAGCATCGCGATAGCGCTGGAACGCCGCCTGGCTGTCCGCATGGTCGATACCCAGGTGCCAGACCGTCTCGGCGAACGGGCCCGTGTACAGCTCGATACGGTCGGCCCCGCACTCGAGGGCCCGCTCAATCTGCGCGGCGTCCGGGTCCATGAACAGGCTCACCCGGGCCCCCAGGGCCTGGTAGCGGGCGATGGTGTCGCGCAGGCGGCCGGTATCGCCGGAGAGATCCCAGCCGTGATCCGATGTGAGCTGATTGTCGCCGTCCGGTACCAGGGTCGCCTGATGGGGGCGGGCGCTGTCGATGAGGTCGTCGAAGCCTGGAAAGCCGTTGTCCCGCGTGCCGGCGAACGGATTGCCCTCGATGTTGAACTCGATGCCCGGGTAGTCGGCCAGCAGCGCGGCCAGGTCGGCCACATCGTCGGGCCGGATGTGGCGCTGGTCCGGCCGCGGATGCACGGTGATGCCGGCGGCGCCGGCGGCCAGGACCGTGTGAGCCGCCCGGGTCACGCTGGGCAGGACGCCGCCGCGGGAATTGCGCAGCAGGGCCACCTTGTTCAGATTGACGCTGAGTACCGTCATAGCCAGCCGCTGCGCCGCGGCCGCGCTTTGAGGATCACGCCCAGGAACACCCCGCCCAGCACCAGCCCGGCGCCGATGAGCATCCAGCGCTCCCGGGCGTTTTCCGCCAGCCGGTCGCGCTCGGCCAGGAGGGTATCGAGTTCGCCGCGCAGGCGGGCGTTCAGTTCCGTCAGCCGTTCGTTCTCGGCGGCGGTTTCCAGGGCGCTGGAAGACACCCGGCGAATCTCCGCCAGCTCCTGCTCCAGGCGGTCGACCTGCTCGGTCAGGCTGGCATTGCTCTGGCTGGCCGCGTCGCGTTCACGCTGCGCGGTCTGCAACTGCTCGCGCAGGTCGGTGACGGTACGGGACAGACGTTCCACCTCGCGATTGGCGGTCTGCAGGCGCGTGCGGGCGATGGGCTCACCCGTCAGGTATTGGCGGCGCACCCAGCCTTCGCGCCCGTCATTCAGCCTGACCCGGGCCCATTCGCTGCCCTCGGGTGACTCCAACAACTCCATGGCCGTACCCGTGCTCAGGTTGCGGATGATCTCGCCGCGGTTGGATGGCTGGGTGCGGAACGTGATCACCAGCTCGTCCGACACGTATCTGGTCTGGCCGTGGGCGGCGGGAGCGACGGCCGCCGTTGCCGCGCCGAACAGCACCACGGCCGCGCAGGCGCCCAGAATGCGGGAGCGCAGCATGCGGCCGGCGCCGCAGCAGGGGAAGCCCATGGTCAGGCCGCTCACCCGGGTCAATCCCGCGACCCCGGCGCGGGATCGGCGCCGGATTCCGCGCCCGCGTCTGCATCGTCGTGGCCCTCGAGAAAGCCTTTGCGTGCCAGATAGACCATGGTGATGATGATATACAGAAACGTCAGGGCGAAGCCTCCCACCAGCTTGTAGCCGACCCAGAACTCCATGGAGAAATTGTAGGCCACCACCAGATTTAGCGCGCCGGCGATGAAGAAACCCACTGCCCAGCCGAAATTGAGACGCGTCCAGACTTCGTCCACCAGGGACAGCTGCTTGCCCAGCAACTGTTTGAGCAGGTTGGTCCGGCCAACGTAGTAGCTGCCCACCAGCGAGGCGGCCAGCAGCCAGTTGACGATGGTGGGTTTCCACTGGATGAAGGTCTCATTGCGGAATATCAGGGTCAGCGCGCCGAATACCAGGCTCGCCCAGAACGTCATGTTGAGTTCCCGGCTGACCGGCTTGCCGAGCAGCCGATAGGCCAGAACCTGCACGGTCACCCCGACCATGAGGGCGCCCGTGGCCCAGTAGATGTCCATGGCGAAGAACACGCCGACGAACAGCGCGATGGGTACGAAGTCGAGAAGCTGAGTCATGGTGTTGGGTCGTCGCGCATGAGCATGTGATCATAGTGAAACCGGGGCGCACTGTAACGCACCCGCCCCGGAATATGCGTGGAGGCATTCGTGAGCCAGTATTTTGCCATTCATCCTACCCATCCGCAGCCGCGCCTGTTGAAACGCGCGGCGGAGATCGTCGCCGGCGGCGGGCTGCTGGTATACCCCACCGATACCACCTACGCCCTGGGCTGCCAGATCGGCGACAAGGCGGCGCTGGAACGTATCCGGCAGATTCGCCGGCTCGACAAGCATCATCACTTTACCCTGGCCTGCCGGGACCTCTCGGAGATCGCCACCTATGCGCGGGTCAGTGATCCGAACTTCCGTATCCTCAAGCAGCTCACCCCGGGCCCTTACACGTTTCTGCTCACGGCCACCCGCGAGGTGCCCCGGCGGCTGGTGCACGTGAAGAAGAAAACCATCGGCATCCGGGTCCCCGACCACCCCATTGCCCACGGGCTGCTGGAGATTCTGGACATGCCCATGATGACCACCACCATGCAGCTGCCGGGAGACCTGGGCCCGCTGGGCGACCCGGAGGAGATCCGCGGGCGGCTGGAATCCGCCGTAGACGCCATCATCGACGGCGGCAGTTGCGGTCTGGTGCCCACCACCGTGCTGGACCTTACCGGCGATCAGCCCGAGGTGATCCGCCAGGGAGTGGGCGAATTCGCCTGATGCCGCTGGTCAGAATGCGCCCACAATGCTCCCACAAGGGGCCCTGTGACCCCTATAATGCGCGCTTGTGTGTTGCGTAAGGTCCTGCTTTGAGCAGTAGCGATTCCAGCGACCGGGTATTGTCCGGTATGCGTCCGACAGGGCGGTTGCATCTAGGTCACTATCACGGGGTGCTGAAAAACTGGGTGCAGTTGCAGCACGAGTACGAGTGCTATTTCTTCGTCGCCGACTGGCATGCCCTGACCACCGATTACGAGCACGCTCAGAACATCGAGCAGAACACCTTCACCACGGTGGTGGACTGGCTGGCGGCGGGGGTCAATCCCGGTGCGGCGACCCTGTTCGTGCAGTCCAGGGTTCCCGAGCACGCCGAGCTGCATCTGTTGCTGTCCATGATCACCCCGGTGAGCTGGCTGGAGCGGGTGCCGAGCTACAAGGATCAGCAGGCGCGCCTGAACGACCGTGATCTGGCCACCTACGGCTTTCTCGGCTATCCGCTGCTGCAGGCGGCCGACATCCTCGTCTACCGGGCCGGCAACGTACCCGTGGGCGCTGATCAGGTGGCCCACGTGGAGCTCACCCGGGAGATCGCCCGGCGCTTCAATCACATCTACGGGCGCGAACCCGGCTTCGAGGAGCAGGCCGAAGCGGCGGTCACCAAGATGGGCAAGAAGGCGGCGCGGCTGTACAACGACCTGCGCCGGCGCTATCTCGAGCAGGGCGATGCGGAGGCTCTGGAACGGGCGCAGGCCCTGCTGTCCGAGCAGCAGAACCTGTCCATCGGCGACCGCGAGCGGCTGTTCGGTTTTCTGGAAGGCGGCGGCCGCATCGTGCTGCCCGAGCCCAAGGCCCTGCTTACCGAAGTGCCCAAAGTGCCGGGGCTGGACGGCGAAAAGATGTCCAAGTCTTATCACAACACCATTTCGCTGCGGGAAGCGCCGGACGCGGTGGACGAGAAGATCCGCACCATGAAGACCGACCCGGCCCGGGTGCGGCGCCGCGATCCCGGCAACCCGGACGTCTGTCCGGTGTTCGATCTGCACCGGATATATTCTGACGAGCAGACCTGCGCCTGGGCCGCCGAAGGCTGCCGCAGTGCGGGCATCGGCTGTCTGGACTGCAAAAAACCGCTCATCGAGTCCATCAACGCCGAGCAGGCAACCCTGCGGGAACGGGCCGGGCAGTTCGAACAGGATCCGGATCTGGTACATTCCATTCTGCTGGAAGGCACGGAACGGGCGCGGGACGTGGCCCGGGAAACGCTGGACAACGTTCGTTCCGCCATCGGGATATCTCACAGATGAGTCAACCGCACCAGCACAGACTGATCGAGATGCGCCGCACCGGCCAGGAGACCATCGCTCTGGTGCGCGGCGAGGCGGTTCAGGAACTGCCTACGGATCTGTACATCCCGCCGGAGGCCCTGGAAGTCTTCCTCGAGACCTTCGAGGGCCCGCTCGATCTGCTGCTCTATCTGATCCGCCGCGAGAACCTGGACATCCTCGACATCAAGGTAGCCGCCATCACCGAGCAGTACATGGCCTACGTGGAGCTCATGAAGGCCATGCAGCTCGAGCTGGCCGGGGAATACCTGGTCATGGCGGCCATGCTGGCGGAAATCAAGTCGCGCATGCTGCTGCCGCGGCCGGCCGGCGACGAGGACGACGAAGACGACCCGCGGGCGGAGCTGATCCGGCGCCTGCAGGAATACGAGCAGATCAAGGGCGCGGCGGAAGGCATCGAGGAGCTGCCGCGGCTGGAGCGCGACATATTCCTGGCCCGCGCGGACCGTCCCGAACTGGTGCGCCAGTATGCCGACCCGGACGTAGACCTGCGCGAGATGCTGCTGGCCCTGGCGGAAGTCCTCAAGCGAGCCGAGATGTTTGCGCGCCACTCGGTGCAGCTCGAGCCGTTGTCCGTGCGGGAGCGCATGAGCGACGTGCTCGGCCGGGTCAGCGAAGCGCGGGATTTCATCCCGTTTGCCGCCCTGTTCGACCCCAGCGAAGGGCGTATGGGCGTGGTGGTCACGTTTCTCGCGCTGCTCGAGCTGCTGCGGGAATCGCTGCTCGAGCTGGTGCAGAACGAAGCCTTTGCGCCCATCTACGTGCGCGCGGCGGGAGATCAGGTATGACCACGGTCATCGACGAGGACAAGCTCAAACAGATCATCGAAGGCGCCCTCATGGCGGCGGACGAGCCGCTATCCGTGGGTCAGCTCACCCGGCTGTTCGCCCATGGCGAGCTCGATTCCGAGGAAGGCCGCACCCAGGTCCGCGAGACGCTCAAGGTTCTTGAAACCGAGTCCGAGGGCCGCGGCTACGAGCTCAAGCGCGTGGCTTCCGGCTACCGCTATCAGGTGCGCCAGGAACTGTCCGAATGGATCAGCCGTCTGTGGGAAGAGAAGCCGCCGCGCTATTCCCGGGCGTTGCTGGAAACCCTGGCGCTCATTGCCTACCGCCAGCCGGTTACCCGCGGCGACATCGAGCAGGTCCGGGGCGTGTCGGTGAGTCAGAACATCATGCGCACCTTGCTCGAGCGCGGCTGGATTCGCGCCGTCGGTCAGCGTGAGGTGCCGGGCAAGCCCAGCCTCTACGGCACCACCCGGGCGTTTCTCGACTATTTCGATCTGAAGAGCCTGGATGAGCTGCCGCCGCTCAGCGAAATTCAATCCCTCATCGAGCCGCTGGTGATCGAGGAGGTGGCCGAGGAAGCGTGGCAAGTCGCCGAACACGACCACCCCGAGCTGGCCGATGCCAACCCCGCAGAGGCGGTGCCCGGCGATGGGGCGTCACCCGAGCAGCAGGAGTCAGCAGGCGATGCCGCCAGCGAAGAAAGCCAAGACGACGCGGACCCCGCGGCCCAGGCCGACGAGTCCCCGGAGCCCGACGAAGACGACGCGCAATCCGCGGGAGACGCCGCGCAATCGGCGGAAGTCGTCCGGCTCCCCACCTCGCCGCGACGCTGAGGCGCCCGCGGCCGCCGCCCCGGCGGCGGGCCCGCCTGAGAAACTGCACAAGGTGCTGGCCGATGCGGGCCTGGGCTCGCGCCGGCTCATGGAGCGCTGGATCGCCGAAGGCCGCGTCCACGTCGACGGCGAAGCGGCCCATACCGGGCAGCGTGTGGCTGCCGACGCCCGCATCGAGGTGGACGGCCGGCCCGTGTCCCAGGCACCACAGCACGGCTGCCGCGTGCTGGTGCTGAACAAGCGTGCCGGCGTCATCACCACCCGCCAGGATCCGGAAGGCCGGACGACGGTGTTCGAGCGCCTGCCGCCGCTGCGCAGCGGCCGCTGGATTTCCGTGGGGCGCCTGGACGTTCAGACCTCCGGCCTGCTGCTGCTCACCAACGACGGCGCTCTGGCGCATCGGATGATGCACCCGTCGACCGGGCTCGACCGGGAATATGCCGTGCGGGTGGGCGGGCGGCTGTCCGACGAGGAACTGGCGGCCCTGACCAGCGGCGTGATGGTGGACGATGAGCTGCTCAAGTTCAGCGACGTGCAGTACTACAACGGCTCCGGCAGTAACCACTGGTATCACGTAGTGCTCATGGAGGGGCGCAACCGCGAGGTGCGGCGGTTGTTCGAAGCGGTGGGGCTGACGGTGAGCCGTTTGAAGCGGGTCCGTTACGGCCCGGTGGTGCTGCCGTCGACGCTGCGGCTGGGGCAGCTGCAGGAACTCGACGAGACGGACCTCAAGGGGCTCTATGAGTTGCTGGGCCTGCCGCTGACCCTGCCGCAGCGGCCGCCCGACCGGCGCGGCAGCCGCAAGCCGGCGAAGCCCGAGGCGGGCAGATCACTGCTCCTGCCGTATCCGAAACTGTCCGGCCGGGGCTGACCCGGGCCGATCACCGAGCCGGCGTTGTCCGTATGCTGCTGGCGCCCTCCCGCTGGGCCAGGCTGAGGGCGGCGCGTGCCCGTTCCAGCACGTCTTCGGGCGATTGCGCGTCACGGGCGCCGGCAACCCCCATGCAGGCCGTGAGCTGATGGGCCAGGCGGCCGTCGCGCAGATGCAGCCCGGCAATGAGCACCCGGATCTTGCCCGCCACGTCCAGGGCCGCGGTTTCGCTGGTGCGGGGCAGCAGCACCGCCAGCAGCCCGGCGTCGATCTGGAAGACGCTGTCGGCATCACGCAGGCCCTCGTCGATCTGCTCGCTGATGGTGTGGATCAGTGTCTGCGCCCAGGTTTCGCCGTGCTGTGAGCAGATGCGGTCGAACCCATCCAGGCTCACCAGCACCAGAGCGTCATCGCTGGCGGGGGCATCTTCGGGGTCCGCTTCCCGTCCGGCGGTTGGGGCTCGGGCCGGTACCGCCGTGCTGGCGAACAGTTCCACGTTGTCGGCATAGGCGGCGCTCTGGCAGGCCTGGTGATAGGCCAGGGCGTTGCGCAGCGCCGGCATGGCCAGCGCCAGCAGGTCTTCGGCGGTCGCCAGCACACCTTCATCCAGACGGCGCTGAAAGCGCAGGGTCAGCTCCCCCAGTTCGCTGCCGTGGTGGCTGAGCGTGTAGCTGGCGGCATGGGCGCCGTGGCCCCGCTCGATGTCCAGGCCGTGGCCGCCGTGGCGATAGTGCAGGCCGGTGGCGCCGGTGATGGTCGCGGCCTGTTGCCACAGCTCGTCGAGCAGTGCATCCGGCTGCAGGTGCCGGTGGATGCGCTGAACCAGGTTCAGCGCATCGCCGTGCTCGATGCGCCGCAGCGAATCGACAGGCTGCAGGGGTGTCGTCGGCAGCATTTTGACGCTTCCTTCCAAGTCGGTGTCAGTGTAGGCGAAACGCGCGGTCTGTCCCGCGGCGCCAGCCCGGGCGGACGTTCAGCCGCAATGTGCCCGGAGCTGAGCCAGAATCGTGCCAGCCGGGCGGAATCTGAAAAAATTCTTTTGAAACAGATAGTTGGGCCGATCCTGAGCATTTTGCGGCGTGACCTGGGCGTCAAATTACCGGCAGTTCCGCTGCGCTGACCGCCGGGCCGTCAGGATTCCGCCGGCCCCGGCCAGTCGCGGGCATCGAGGGCGGCACCGTTTACCGCCCGTGAGGCGGCTTCGAACAGATAGACGTAGATATCCATCTTCTGCTCCGGCGTTGCCAGATCGGCGGGATTTTCCCCGGGATAGGCGGCGGCCCGCATGCGGCTGCGGGTGGCGCCGGGATTGAGACTGTTGAACCGTATCCGAGCGGCATTCTCGTGCTCATCGGCGAGTATCTGGGTCAGGCCTTCCAGGGCGAACTTGGACACGGCATAGGCGCCCCAGTAGGCGCGTCCCTGACGTCCCACGCTGGAGGAGGTGAACACCACCGAGGCGTCGCCGCCTACCTCCAGCAAGCCGAGCAGGGCGCGGGTGAGCAGAAACGGGGCGTTGGCATTCACCTGCATGACGCGCAGCCACTGTTCCGTGTCGTAGTGGGCGATGGGGACCCGCGGGCCCAGCAGTGAGGCGTTGTGCAGCAGGCCGTCCAGGCGGCCGAACTCGCTTTCGATGGCATCCACCAGAGCGGCGGCCGCGTCGTCGTTCAGCGCCTCCAGGTCGCAGGGCACGATCACCGGCCGGGTAGCCGTGTTGGCATCGATCCAGTCGAATACGGCGTCGAGTTTGCTGCGCGTACGCCCCAGCAGAATGACGTGGGCACCGTACACCGCAAAAGTCTTGGCGGCGGCACGGCCGATGCCGTCACCGGCCCCGGTGACCAGGATGACGCGCTCGGCCAGGCAGTCTGCGGCCGGTTGGTAGCGCCAGTGGCCGCGGGCTTCCAGCAGTTCGGGATAGTCAGGGTTTGCTGGCATGGAGCAGGTAGTTTACGTCCACGTCGCCGCTCAGGCTGCAGCGGCGGGTGAATGGATTGTAACGCATGCCGCGCACGTCGCGGACCACCAGCCCGGCGCGGCGGACGGCATCCGCCAGTTCGTGGGGCTTGATGAACTTCTCGTAGTCGTGGGTGCCGCGGGGCAGCAGGCCGAGCACGTACTCGGCGCCCACCACGGCCAGCAGATAGGATTTCGGGTTGCGGTTGATGGTGGAAAAGAACAGCTCCCCGCCGGGGCTGGCGAGATCGGCACAGGCCTTTACGGTGGACGGGTAATCGGGCACGTGCTCGAGCATTTCCATGCAGGTGACGGTGGCGAAGGCGGCGGGGCGCTGCTCGGCCAGGGATTCCGCCGTGACCTCCAGGTATTCCACTTCGACTTCGCTGTCCAGGGCATGCAGGCGCGCCACCGACAGCGGCGCCGGGGCCATGTCGATGCCGGTGACCCGGCCGCCCGCCCGGGCCAGGCTTTCCGCCAGAATGCCGCCGCCGCAGCCCACATCGAGCATGGGGCCGGCGTTCGGGTCGGTGCGCTCGAGAACGTATTCCAGCCGCGCCGGGTTGATGTCGTGGAGGGGCCGGAAATCGCCCTCCGGATCCCACCAGCGGCTGGCCAGAGCTTCGAATTTGGCGATTTCTTCCTGATCGACGTTGACGTTCATGGCTTACCTTATTAGTTCAGCACCCGCTGCCGCCAGGCGCCAGCGTCGGCCATGATGGCCGCTTCGTCCAGGGTTTGCAGCTCGCCATCGGCCAGCAGCGGCCGGCCGGCCACCCAGACGTGGCTGACGGCGCTGCCGGCCTCGGTGTGGACCAGGGCCGACAGGGGGTCGTAGACCGGCGCAAAGCGCGCGGCGCCCAGATTCACGGCTGTGAGATCCGCCTGTTTGCCGGGCTCCAGAGAGCCGCATTCGGCCTCCAGGCCCAGGGCCCGCGCGCCGCCCAGGGTGGCCATTTCCAGGGCCCGGGCTTCCGGCAGGCTGCGCGGGTCGCCGGAGGCGAACTTGGCCAGCAGCGCGGCCAGGCGCGCTTCACCGAGCACGTCCAGCGTGTTACTCGAGGCGGCGCCGTCGGTGCCCAGCGCCACCGTGATGCCGGCCTCCTGCAGGCGGGCGACCGGGCAGATGCCGCTGGCCAGCTTCAGATTGGAGTGAGGACAGTGCACCACCTGCACCTGGGCGCGGGCCAGCAGGGCGATTTCGTCGTCGTCGGCCTGGGTGACGTGCACGGCCTGCAGGCGCGGCCCCAGCAGCCCCAGTTCCTCCAGGCCTTCGATCCACGACTGGCCGTGGGCGGCGCGGGCTTCGGCCACTTCCGCCGCGGTTTCGTGCAGGTGGATGTGCACGGCGGCCTCCAGTTCGTCGGCAAAGGTACGGATGCGCTCCAGGTCGCCGCGGCTGACGCTGTAGGCGGCATGGGGGCCGAATGCCACCCGGATCAGCCCGTGGCCGCGGTAGTCGTCGTGCAGGGCCATGCCTTTGTGCAGCGCATCGTCCACGTCGGCGCTCCAGGCATTGGCGAAGGGGATGATGGGAAAGGCCACCTGGCAGCGCAGCCCGGCCTGTCTGGCGGCGGCCGCGGTGATTTCGGGGAAGAAATACATGTCGGCGAAGCATGTGGTGCCGCTGCGGATCATCTCCGCCATGGCCAGATGCACGCCGTCGCGCACGAAGGCTTCGCTCACCAGCCGGGCCTCCAGGGGCCAGATGTGGTCGTGCAGCCACTCGGCCAGCGGCGCGTCCTCGGCATAGCCGCGCAGCAGGCTCATGGCGGCATGGCCGTGGGCATTGACCAACCCGGGCAGCAGCACATGCTCGGCCAGATTCACCTGGCCGGCCGCCTGGTAGGCGGCGTGGATGGCCTCCCGGTCTCCCACGGCCTGAATACGTCCGCCGCTCACCGCCACGCTGGCATGCTCCAGCACTCCCGTATCCGGTGCCATGGGCAGTACCCAGCGGGCGTCGATCAGCAGATCACAGTCGATCTTCGTCATCGGCGGATTATACAACTCCCGCAGAACGCATTAGGAGAACGTGAGGCTGCGGCATGGTAAAATATGCAGCTCTTTTCATGATGTGAATTTATGTCCGACCTGGGGTCTGATCGGGGCCGGGAAATCATTCCGGTCAATATCGAGGACGAGCTGCGCCAGTCGTATCTCGACTATGCCATGAGCGTCATCGTCGGGCGCGCGCTGCCCGACGTGCGCGACGGGTTGAAGCCCGTGCACCGCCGCGTGCTCTTCACCATGAGCGAGTTGAACAACGTCTGGAACCGTCCGTACATGAAGTCCGCGCGAGTGGTCGGGGAGGTGATGGGTAGGTATCACCCTCACGGCGACGCGGCCATCTACGATACGGCCGTGCGCATGGCCCAGGAGTTCTCCCTGCGTTATCCGCTGGTGGACGGTCAGGGTAACTTCGGTTCGGTGGACGGCGACCCGCCGGCGGCCATGCGCTATACCGAGGTGCGCATGTCGCGCATGGCCTCGGAGCTGCTGGCCGACCTCGACAAGGAAACCGTCGACTTCGTCCCCAACTACGACGACACCCTGCAGATGCCGGACGTGCTGCCCACCCGGGTGCCGAACCTGCTGGTGAACGGCAGTTCTGGCATCGCCGTGGGTATGGCCACGAACATTCCCCCGCACAACCTCACCGAAGTGGTGGACGGCTGCCTGACTCTGCTCGACGACCCGGCCATCAGCATCGACGGGCTGATGGAATACATCACCGGGCCGGATTTCCCCACGGCGGCCATCATCAACGGCCGCGCCGGCATCGTCGAAGCCTACCGCACCGGCCGCGGGCGCATTCACGTGCGGGCCCGGGCCGAAGTGCTGCACGACGAAAAATCCAACAAAGACACCATCATCGTCACGGAGATCCCCTATCAGCTCAACAAGGCCCGCCTCATCGAGCGTATCGCCGAGCTGGTGAAAGAGAAGAAGATCGAAGGCATCAGCGAGCTGCGCGACGAATCCGACAAGGACGGTCTGCGCATCGTCATCGAGATGCGCCGCGGCGACTCCGGCGAGGTGGTGCTGAACAACCTCTATGCCCAGACTCAGCTGCAGACCGTGTTCGGCATCAACTGTGTGGCGCTGGAAAACGGCCAGCCCCGGGTGCTGAACCTGAAGCAGATGCTGGAGGCCTTCCTGCAGCACCGCCGCGAGGTGGTGACCCGGCGCTCTATCTATCTGCTGCGCCGCGCCCGGCAGCGCGGCCACATCCTGGAAGGTCAGGCCGTGGCTCTGGCCAACATCGACGCCGTCATCGAGCTGATCAAGGCCTCCCCAGGCGCCGCCGAGGCACGCACGGCACTCATGGGCCGGGGCTGGGAGTCCGAAGCGGTGCAGGAGCTTCTGTCCCGGGCGGGCAGCGGTGCCTGCCGGCCGGATGGGCTCGGCGAGGAATTCGGCTTCCGGGACGGCTTGTATTATCTGTCCGAAGAACAGGCCCAGGCGATTCTCGAGCTGCGCCTGCAGCGTCTCACGGCGCTGGAGCAGGGCAAGCTGCTCGAAGATTATCAGGGCATCCTCGATGAAATCGCCGACCTGCAGGACATTCTGGCTTCCCGCGAACGTCTGCTGGAAGTCATCCGCGGCGAGCTGACCGCCATCCGCGATGCTTACGGCGACACGCGGCGCACGGAAATCCTGGCCTCCCAGGAAGATCTCACGGCGGAAGACCTGATCACCGAGGAAGACCTGGTGGTGACCATTTCCCACCAGGGCTACGCCAAGACCCAGCCGCTGGACAGCTATCAGGCGCAGAAGCGCGGCGGCCGCGGCCGTGCGGCCACGTCGGTGAAGGACGAAGACTTCGTCCAGCACCTGCTGGTAGCCCATTCCAAGGACACGCTGCTGTGCTTTTCCAACCTTGGCAAGGTGTACTGGCTGAAGGTCTACCAGATTCCCCAGGCCAGCCGCGGCGCCAAGGGCCGGCCCCTGGTGAACATGCTGCCGCTGGTGCCGGACGAATGGATCACCGCCATCCTGCCCATCAAGGAGTATTCCCAGGGCTGGTTCGTGTTCATGGCCACCGGCAACGGCACGGTGAAGAAGACGCCGCTGGAGCAGTTCTCGCGGCGCCGCAGCAGCGGCCTTATCGCCCTGGAGCTGGAAGAAGGCAATACCCTGGTGGGGGTGGCGCTCACCGATGGTCATTGCGACGTGCTGCTCATGGCCAGTTCCGGCAAGGCCGTGCGTTTCAAGGAGTCCGACGTGCGCGCCATGGGCCGCACGGCCCGGGGCGTGCGCGGCATCCGCCTGCAGGGGTCGCACCAGGTGATCTCGCTGATCATTCCGCAAGCGGACGGCTACGTGCTGACTGCCAGTGATCGGGGCTACGGCAAACGTACCGATGTCACGGAGTTTCCGGTGAAGGGCCGCGGCACCCAGGGCGTCATCGGCATGCAGACCAGCGAGCGCAACGGCAATCTGGTGGGTGCGGTGCAGGTTTTCGACGGTGACGAGATCATGCTCATCAGCAACCTGGGCACGCTGGTGCGCACCAAGGCCGACGAGGTGTCGGTGCTGTCGCGCAACACCCAGGGGGTACGGTTGATCAATCTGCGCGACGACGAGCATCTGGTCGGCGTGCAGCGGATTGTCGAGTCGGAAGAGCCCGGCAATGGTGAGGATGACGGGGATGGTGATCGGTCGAGTGAGGGGATTGAATGAGATGCGCGACCTGGAGGTCGCTCCCACAAATCCGGAGGTCGCTCCCACAAGCCTGGAGGTCGCTCCCACCGGGTGTTCAATTTTTCTGCCGGGCCGGCGGCGTTGCCGGTGGAAGTCCTGGAGCGCGCCCGGGAGGAGATGCTCGATTTCCGCGGTACCGGCATGTCGGTGATGGAGATGAGCCACCGCAGCAAGACCTTCATGGCGGTGGCGGAGCAGGCGGAAGCGGATTTCCGCGAGCTGCTGGCCGTGCCCGACGACTATCACGTGCTGTTTCTGCAGGGCGGTGCCACCACTCAGTTCGCCATGGTGCCCTTGAACCTGCTGGGCGATAAGACCACCGCCGATTACGTCAACACCGGCTCCTGGTCGAGCAAGGCCATCAAGGAGGCCGGGCGTTTCTGTGAGGTCAACGTAGCCGCCAGCGCCGAGGCGGAAAATTTCACCTATGTTCCCGCAGCCGCCGACTGGTCGCTGTCCGATGATGCGGCCTATGTGCACATCTGTTCCAACGAGACCATCGGCGGTGTGCAGTTTCACGACTTCCCCGGGCTTTCGGTGCCGCTGGTGGCTGACATGTCGTCGGACATCCTGTCACGGCCGGTGGACGTGTCTCGCTTCGGTCTCATCTACGCCGGGGCGCAGAAGAACATGGGTCCGGCGGGGCTCACCGTGGTGGTGGTGCGCAAAGATCTCGTGGGCCGGGCCCGGCCGGGTTCCGCCAGCATGCTGGATTACGCGGTGCACGCCGAGGCGGGCTCCATGTCCAACACGCCGCCCACCTATGCCTGGTATCTGGCCGGGCTGGTCTTTCAATGGCTGAAAGACCAGGGCGGGCTAGAGGGCATCGAAGCACGTAACCGGCGTAAGGCCGCCCGGCTGTATCAGGCGGTGGACGAGAGCAATTTCTATGCCTCGCCGGTAGCCCGGCAAGACCGTTCGCAGATGAACATCCCCTTCACCCTGCCGGATGCGGAGCTCGATGCGGCGTTTCTAAGCGGGGCCGAGGAGCGCGGCCTGACCAACCTGAAGGGCCACCGCAGCGTGGGCGGCATGCGTGCGAGCCTGTACAACGCCGTCCCGGAAGAGGCGGTGGAAGCCCTGGTGGAATACATGCAGGCTTTCGAGCATGAGCACGGATAACCTGGACGACGCCACCCTGGATTCGGTGCGCGAACGCATCGACCGTATCGACCGGGATCTGCAGCGCCTGCTCAACGAACGGGCCGCCTGTGCTCTGGCGGTGGCGCGCATCAAGCATGCCGAGCCCGGGGATCAGCCGCCGGTGTTCTATCGTCCCGAGCGCGAGGCGCAGATTCTGGCGCGCATCAAGCAGGAAAACACCGGGCCGTTGTCCGATGAAGACCTGGCGCGACTGTTTCGCGAGATCATCTCCTGCTGCCTGAATCTTGAACAGCCGTTGACCATCGCGTATCTGGGGCCGCCGGGGACCTATACCGAGGCCGCCGCCGTCAAGCAGTTCGGTCACTTTGCCGGCACCCGGGCCCTGGCCTCCATCGACGAGGTATTCCGCGAGGTGGAATCCGAAGGCGCCCACTACGGCGTGGTGCCGGTGGAGAACAGCACGGAGGGCATGGTCAATCACACGCTGGATTGCTTCATGGATTCGCCGGCTGAAGATCTGCTGGCGAGGTGGAACTGCCCATTCACCATGCGCTGATGGTCAGCGCCGACAGTGACGACACCGAGCCCGTTACCGAGATCGTCTCCCACTCCCAGTCACTGGCGCAGTGCCGCGGCTGGCTCGACGCCCACTACCCTGGCGTGCCGCGCACGCCGGTGAACAGCAACGCCGAGGCAGCCCGGCTGGCGGCGGAGCGTCCAGGCCTGGCCGCCATCGCCGGCGAAGTGGCGGCGGAGCGCTACCGGCTGCGCATCGTCGCCACGCGCATCGAAGACCACCCCGAGAACAAGACCCGCTTTCTGGTCATCGGCCGGCAGCACGTAGGCGTGAGCGGGCGTGACAAGACGTCCATCCTGGTGTCGACCCGCAACGAGCCCGGCGCCCTGTACAAGGTTCTGGAGCCGTTTCACCGTCACGGCATCAGCCTCACCCGCATCGAAACGCGCCCGGCCAAATCCGGCAGCTGGTCGTACGTGTTCTTCATCGACTTCGACGGTCATCACAGCGAACCGCGTATCCGCGGCGTGCTCGACGATGTGGCCCAGGTGGCCATGGAAGTCCGCTCGCTCGGTTCCTATCCGCAGGCGGTGGTCTGATGCGCCGCCGTGTGAATCCCGCCCTGGAGCACCTGTCACCGTATAAACCCGGCAAGCCGGCGGAGGAGCTGACGCGCGAGTTGGGCATCAGCGACGTGATCAAGCTGGCCAGCAACGAGAATCCGCGCGGTCCGGGTACGGCCGTGCGCGAGGCGCTCGCGGCGGCCGCGGGTACCTTGCAGCGTTATCCGGACGGCAACGGCTTTCGCCTGAAACAGGCCCTGGCCGCGCATCTGGATGTGGCGCCCGCGCAGATCACCCTGGGTAACGGCTCCAACGACGTGCTCGACCTGGCTGCCACCATGGCCATCACGCCCGGTGCCGGCGGCGTCGTTGCCGAGCACGCCTTCGTGGTCTATTCGCTGGCGATCACCATTCGGGGCGGCCGCCTGGTACGGGTGCCGGCCCGGGACTACGGCGCCGACCTGCCGGCCATGCTCGACGCCGTAGACGACGACACGGCCATGGTGTTCCTGGCCAATCCCAACAATCCCACCGGCACCTGGGTTACGGAAGGCGAACTCGCGGCCTTTCTCGACGCTCTGCCGGCGCACGTGTGGCTGGTGCTGGACGAAGCCTACTTCGAGTACGTGGACGCACCGGATTACCCGGACGGCCTGAAGCTGCTGGACCGCTACCCCAACCTCATCGTCACCCGGACCTTTTCCAAGATCTATGGCCTGGCCGGGTTGCGGGTGGGTTACGCCGTGAGCAGCCCGGAAGCCGCCGACCTGCTCAATCGGGTGCGCGAGCCGTTCAACGTCAACAGTCTGGCACTGGCTGGCGCCGAAGCAGCCCTGACCGATCCGGACTACGTCGCTGAAAGCCGTCGACTGAATGCCGCCGGTCTGGCGGAACTGGCCGCCGGTGTCGAGGCGCTGGGGCTGTCGTACATTCCGTCCGCGGGTAATTTTCTGACCGTGGCGATGCCCGGCAGAGGGGGCGCGGAACGGGTCAATCAGGACTTGCTGCGTCAGGGCGTCATCGTCCGGCCGCTGGCGGAGTACGGTCTGCCCGATCATCTGCGGGTGACCGTGGGACAGCCGGCGGAGAACGCCCGCTTCCTCGAAGCCCTGACCCGCATCCTGGGATAGGCGGATGTTGCTGGCCGTGGTGGGAACCGGATTGATCGGCGGGTCGTTTGCCCTGGCAGCGCGGCGCCAACGTCTGTTCGACGAGATCGTCGGAGTCGAGCCGGATGCCGCACACGGCAGACGTGCCCTGGCGCTGGGCCTGGTAGATCGCCTGGCCGAAGACGTGCCGCCGAATGCCGACGCCGTGCTGCTGGCGGGCCCCAGCCAGACCATCGCGCCGTGGGTGGTGCGTCTTGCCGGGCACGCCGGCGTGGTGTTCGATGCCGGCAGCGTGAAAGGCGCGGTTCTCGAGCAGGTGCGCGGCGGGTGCGCCGGTGAACTGCCGCCGCGGTTCGTGCCCTGTCACCCCCTGGCGGGCAGCGAGCGCAGCGGCCCCGATGCCGCGGCGGCGGATCTATACCGCGATGCGGAGGTGATCGTCACGCCGGGCAGCGAGACCGATACAGCGGCCGTCGAACAGGTGTCCGGCTGGTGGCGCGCCATCGGTGCCCGGGTGCTGACCATGGATCCCGACAGCCACGATGCGATCCTGGCCGTCACCAGTCATCTGCCGCACCTGCTGGCCTTCGCCTACCTGCAGCAGGTGCGGGACGGGCATCTGCCCCATACGGCGGGGGGCTTTCGTGACTTCACCCGTATTGGCGCTGCCGACGCGGATATGTGGGCGCCGATCTTCGAGCTCAATCGCACGCCGCTGCTGGCCGCCCTCGATGATCTCGAGGCTTCTCTGATACGGGCGCGCACGCTGCTGAACGATGCCGACGGCGGCGGCCTGCGCGACTTCATCCGCCAGGCCGGGACGCGGCGCGGGGCCCCGGACCGTGACTGACGCGCCAGTCATCGCCATCGACGGCCCCAGCGGCTCCGGCAAAGGCACGATTTCGGCCCTGCTCGCGCAACGCCTCGGCTGGCACCTGCTGGACAGCGGCGCCCTGTATCGGGTCGTAGCCTGTGAGGCCCTGGCGCGCGGCGTGGCGCTGGACGATGCCCGGGCGCTGGCGGCCATGGCCCGGGGCCTGGTGATCGTTTTTGCGGCCGACGGAGTCACCGTGGACGGCCGCGACCGCAGTGACGACATCCGCAGTGAAAGCGCCGGCGAAGGCGCTTCCCGGGTCGCCGCCCTGCAGCCCGTGCGCGACGCCATTCTGGACGTGCAGCGGGCGCAGCGCCGGCCGCCGGGCCTGGTCGCCGATGGCCGCGACATGGGAACCGTGGTGTTCCCCGACGCCGGCCTGAAAGTATTCCTCGACGCTTCTGTGCAGGTGCGCGCAGAGCGCCGCTACCGGCAACTGCTCGAGCAGGGGCAGCAGGCGAACGCGGACGACGTACTGGAGAGTCTGCGGGAGCGCGACCACCGGGACCGTGCCCGGGCCGTTGCGCCGCTGCGGCCGGCAACCGACGCGCGGATCATCGACAGTTCGAACCTGGGCGTGGCGAGCGTGCTCGACCGGGTGCTGGAGGCCGCTGCGGCGCGTGGCCTGGTGGGCGTTTGAGCGGATGCCGGCCGCGGCCGATTTGTACAATTCAACGGCACGCTGCCTGGGGTAACTTCTTCTGCAAACCGGAGGAGAAGTGTCATGGCCGTCCAACGATGGATCTGCGGGGTTTTCGGCTGGTGCTGCGCCGCCGCCAGCCTGGCAGCGGCGCCGAGTATCGACGTCGTGGGGCTCAGCCTGTCCCAGGGCGGCGAAGCGGATGGCCTGCTCACTGACGTGACGCGGGTAGAACTGCGGGTGACGATACCGGGAGAAACCATTCTGGGCCTGGCGGATGGCTCCTTGATCGAGCACATGCGCGACGATACCGGGAAGGTCCTCATCGGTCCTGATGTCACCACGGCGGCTGAGGCCGCTGCAGCCATCCCGGGACCGCCCGGCATGCGTGCGACGTCTTCCCTTGAAGGGAGTATTCGTCGTGATGCGGTTTCGGTAGCGCCTGGGGGACAGGATATGTTCATCTCCGTGGTGGCACCGTTGCTGCCGGCCGCCGATGCATCACGGGTCGAGGTCGACGGGACGCTGGTCGTAAATGTGGTTGGCGAAGGCGAGCGCGTGGTTACCCTCACGGACGTGGATCTGGATGACGATTGGGGGTCGGATCTCGAGGTCGACGGCCAGCGGCTCAGTTGTCGGCTGGACGAGTCCAGCGGCAGCGGGGCCGAGCGCGTCAGCGGCTTTTACTGCTACGGCAATCAGGTCGATGTGCTGCGCATCGTCGCGCGCGGATCCGAATCGGTGGCCATTGCCTCCGCGGACGGCAGACCGAATCTGGCCGTTCGCGGTGAAACCACGGGTCTGACGCTGGATTTCATGCTGCCGCGCCCGGAACCGGTGGAGGTGCTCGTACAAGCGGAGTTCGGCATCGGCCTTTGACCGGCGGGGTTGTTCGCCTCGGTGGCGTCGCAGCGGCTGCAGATCAGCTTAAGCCGCTGGCATCCCATACCGGCACGCCGAGAAACTCGCCGAGCCGCTGGGCATCCGCTCTGATCGCCTCCTGCTTAGCGTGATCCACCAGATTCAGGCGGCTGCCGTCGCGAAGCACCAGATTGATCTCGAAACTCCGGTATGAGCGGCCTTTAGAGCCGCTGACCCGTTCACCGATTACTTGTACGGCGCCCACATCGGAGAGAACGGCAGCATTGGCCTGGTCCCGGGCGGCCGACTCGGACTTCGGCGCTCTGTGTCCTTTCCAGCACAGGCCCGTCTGCTTGTCGAGCACGATGGGTCGGGTGAACCAGTATCCGAGAAGCAGGCCGACGGCGGCGATGGAGCCGCCGATGAACACCTCGGTCGAGACCGTGCCGCCGGCGGCGAAAAAGCTCTTCAGGGCAAGGAATGCACCGGTGGCAACCGCCGCCCCGGCAATCAGCAGAGGACCGGCGGCCGCTTTGAACGCCAGCCGTTCGGGGGACACAGCCTTCAGCGTCCGTGACCGGGTATTGGTGCCGCCCCGGTTTGCCGGCCGCCAATCGGTCTGCCTGGCCAGAGGGTCGTCGAACGCCTCTTCGATGCGGCGAACCGACGCTCTGGCCTCCTCAGCCGCCTGCTCCAGCTTGTCTTTGAGCTTGTTCAGCATGCTTCGTACCGGGCCGCAAGGGAGCCGGAAGCATAGAGGGGTTTGGGGGCACGGGATTGTAAAAAGCGGTCATCCGGGCTGTGCGTCCCGGGCGTTGCGCAAGGTTACCTCCGGGGCGCCAGTACTGTGATCAGAACCGGTTGTAAAACAACAGGTTAAGTGGTAGCCTCGCCGGCCTTCTCGCAAGCATCCGGAAAACGGACGAGCGAGACTGAAGGCGTGCCATAGTGCCGCTGCGCCCCGCTTCGGACGCGATTCTCATCGACAGCACCACGATGTCCATCGACCAGGTGCTCGAGCGAGTACTCGACGCGGCCGGTGCGGCGCAGTTGCGTAAGGCACATTAAAGTAACCAACCGGCTTGTTCGGCTGCGTTCCGAACCTGACCGCAACACATTAACGGAGAGTTCACGTCGCCCGCACGGTTGGCGCTGCCGTCAAGCACCGGGTTCTGTGACACAACTATGAGCGAAAGTTTTGCCGATCTATTTGAAGAAAGCCTGCGCACCGTCGAGATGGAACCCGGTTCCATCGTTACCGGCACGGTGGTCGACATCAACAATGAATGGGTGGTCGTACACGCAGGGCTGAAGTCCGAAGGTGTCATTCCGCGCAGCCAGTTCCTCGACGAAAACGGGGAATTCAACCTGCAGATTGGCGATCAGGTTCACGTCGCCATGGAAGTGGTCGACGACGGCTGGGGGGAAACCCGGCTGTCGCGCGAGAAAGCCAAGCGCGCGGAAACCTGGCGCATGCTGGAAGAAGCCTTCGACAAGCACGAAGTGGTGGAAGGGCAGATCAGCGGCAAGGTGAAAGGCGGGTTTACCGTCGACATCAACGAAATCCGCGCGTTCCTGCCGGGTTCGCTGGTAGACATCCGGCCGCTGCGGGAAACCGCCCACCTGGAAGGCAAACCGCTCGAATTCAAGGTCATCAAACTCGATCAGAAGCGCAACAACGTGGTGGTCTCGCGCCGCGCCGTGCTGGAAGCCGAGAACAGCGCCGAGCGCGAAGCGCTGCTGGAATCGCTCCAGGAAGGCCAGGTGATCAAGGGCATCGTCAAGAACCTCACCGACTACGGCGCCTTCGTCGACCTCGGCGGCGTCGACGGCCTGCTGCACATCACCGACATGGCCTGGAAGCGCATCAAGCATCCCAGCGAGATGGTCAACGTGGGCGACGAAATCGACGTCAAGGTGCTCAAGTTCGATCGCGACAAGATGCGCGTTTCGCTGGGCCTGAAGCAACTGGGCGAGGATCCCTGGCACGATATCGTGCAGCGTTATCCGGAAAGCACCGCGGTCACGGGCCACGGTCACCAACCTCACCGATTACGGCTGCTTTGCCGAGATCGAGGAAGGTGTCGAAGGCCTGGTGCACGTCTCCGAAATGGACTGGACCAACAAGAACATCCACCCGTCCAAGGTGGTCGAGATCGGCGACGAAGTGGAAGTCATGATCCTCGACATCGATGAGGAGCGTCGCCGGATCTCGCTGGGCATCAAGCAGTGCCAGCCCAACCCCTGGGAAGACTTCGCCAGACATCACGCCAAGGGCGACCGTATCAGCGGCAAGATCAAGTCGATTACCGACTTCGGCATCTTCATCGGCCTGGAAGGCGGCATCGACGGTCTGGTGCACCTGTCCGACATCTCCTGGAACGAGCCCGGGGAGAATGCCGTGCGCCGTTACAGCAAGGGCGACGAGATCGAGACGGTGATTCTGTCGATCGATGCCGAGCGCGAGCGTATATCCCTGGGCGTCAAGCAGCTCGACAGACGATCCCTTCTACCGAGTACGTGGCGGTCAACGACCGTGGTGCGGTGGTGAAAGGCGTGGTCAAGGAAGTGGAGCCCAAGGAAGCCGTGGTGGAACTGGCCGACGAGGTCACCGGTACCCTCAAAGCCTCCGAGATCAGTGTCGACCGGGTGGAAGATGCCCGCAACGTGCTGAACGTCGGCGACGAGGTAGAGGTCAAGATCATCAGCGTCGATCGCAAGAACCGCAACATCGGCCTGTCCATCAAGTCCAAGGACGTGGAAGACGAGCGCACGGCTGTGCGCGATCACCGCGGCCGTGAGACCGAGCGGCCAGCTACCACCCTGGGCGATCTCATCAAGCAGCAGATGGACCAGGGCAGCGACGAGTGACGGACAGTCGCTGCAATCGGGATGCGCCGACCGGCGATGGGCTATGACCAAGTCCGAGCTCATCGAACTCATCGCGGCCAAGCAGTCGCAGCTCTCCGTGAAAGACGTGGAGCTGGCGGTCAAGACCATCATCGAGCAGATGGCCGAAACCCTGGCTGCTGGCGAGCGCATCGAGATCCGTGGGTTCGGCAGCTTTTCCCTGCACTATCGGGCGCCACGGATCGGCCGCAACCCGAAAACCGGCGAATCGGTGGGGCTGGCCGGCAAGTACGTGCCGCACTTCAAGCCCGGCAAGGAACTGCGCGACCGGGTCAACGACGGTCTCAAACGGGAGCGCCGCGAGCCGGAGGATGCTTAGTGTCGGGGCCCACTAGCCCATGAAGGCCCTGAGCAGAACGTTCTGGGCCGGGCTCGCCATCGTGCTTTTCTGCGTGGCGCTGCTGGCTGTGAACCAGAGCCAGGTAGCCCTGAAATTTCTCGGCTGGCAGACCCCGGAAGTGAGTGTTTTCTGGTGGCTGCTGCTGGCTTTTCTGCTCGGTGCGGCCGTCAGTTCCGTGGGCTGCGGTCTGGTAACGTTGCGTCTGCGCATGCGTCAGCGCTCTCTCGGCAGAAAGCTCGATGCCTGCAATCGGGAGCTGGAAAAGCTGCGCGCCCTGAACCTCGAAGACTGAGGCGCCCCGCCGCGCGCCATGGCCGACAATCTACTCCTCTATCTGCTGCTGCTGGCTGCCCTGGCCGCCGGTTTCCTGCTCGGCCGCCGTGAGCGGCGCCGCCGGCGTATGCCCGGGCGGCTGACTCAGGCCTATGTCACCAGCCTGAATGAACTGGTCAAGGATCAGAAGAATCTCGATATCGATGCGCTGGTAGCCGCCATCGAGGCCCGTGACGACAGCATCGACACCCGATTGGCATTGGGCTCCCTGGTTCGCCGGCGCGGCGAGGTGGACAAGGCCATCCGCATCCATCAAGGCCTGCTGGCGCGTCCAGGGCTCAGCGGCGCGCAGCGTTCCCAGACGGAACTGGAACTGGCCCGTGACTACATGGCTGCGGGGTTGCTTGGCCGTGCCGAAAACCTGCTGCTGGAACTCGGCCGTCGTGATCCCGATTCCGTGGAGACCGCGCAGCAGGCGCTGCTGGATCTCTATCAGCGGGAGCGGGAGTGGCAGCGCGCCGTGGAAGTGGGCTCACAACTCGCCCGACGGGACAGCGCTGTCTATAACAAGCTCGCCCACTTTCAGTGTGAGTTGGCCCAGGCGGCTCTGGAGCGCGGCGATCTGACCACGGCCGAGGCGGAACTGGCCCGGGCCCGCAAGTTCGACGAGCACTGCCCGCGGGTCAGTCTGCTGAGTGCGGAGGCCGCCCTGGCAGCGCAGCGGTTCGACGCTGCCAGGCGGCTGTTGCGTCAGGCCACGGCCGAGGAGGCCGATTGCATTCCGCTGGCGGTGGGGCCGTATGCGCGGGCCTGCCGGGCTCTGAATGACGACGCGGACTACGCAGCTTTCCTCGAAGACTGTCTGCGGCATGGCCCGTTTCCGGAGGTGGTGGAGGAACTGGCCGCCCGGGTGGCGGAGCGCGAGGGGGCCGGCGCGGCGGCGGAGTTCGTCGTGGAACAGCTGCTGCGCAATCCCAGTCTCGGCGGTTTCGTGGCTCTGCTCGAGTACCTGGGACGTGACCGCCAGGCCCTGGCCCCGGAGCGTGTCGAGCAGGTACATCGTTATTCGCGGGCACTGCTCGAACGCCAGACGAACTACCGCTGCAGCAACTGCGGCTTTTCCAGCCGACTGCTCATGTGGCAGTGCCCGAGCTGTCACGAGTGGGGGCTCGGCAAGCCCATCGTCAGTGCGCAGCAGGCTTTGAACTAGCCGTTCCGGCCCGGCGTTCCAGCCCGGGATGTGCGGCAGCGACGTTGTCTGCACCTGAATGGCGGCACTGGCGTGCAGCCGCCCGGGCCCCTGACCCACAGACTTCCGTCTCCAGCCCGGTAGCCTTTGAGCCCCTTAAGCAACGCTCGAAGAGGTCGTCATGATCAGAATCTGCAAAGCGGCGCTGATCGCGCTGATGCTGTCCCTGTCCAGCCTGGCGTGGTCCGTCGGCGAGGACGAACCCCTGGTGAACATCAACACCGCCGATGCGGTCGCGCTGGCCCAGGGGCTCACCGGCGTGGGCGATGCCCGCGCCGAGGCCATCGTGCGCTATCGCGAGGAGCACGGCCAGTTCGTCGATGTTTACGAACTGGCCAACGTGAAGGGCATCGGCGAGCGCACGGTGGAAATGAACGCCGAGCGCATCGTGCTGAAAGACTAGCCGCGACGCAGCATCATCCAGCGGTTAAGATACCGGCCCGTGTAAGTCGTTCACGGGCCGTATCCTGATTCCTGCCTCGCTCATCTGCAGCCGCCGTCCGCGCCGCGCACCGTGACCGTATCGCTGGTTACCGGCGCCGGCGGTTTCGTGGGCGGGCATCTGTGCCGCACACTGGCCGCCCGCGGCCACGACGTGCGCCGGGTGTCCCGGGCGGCGCAGCAGCACTCCGGGGCGCCTGTCAGCGTGCTGGAAACCGATGAGCCCGCCCTGACCCGCGTGCTCGGCGGCGTGGACAACGTGTACTTCCTGGCCGGCGTGGCGCATCGGCCGCTGTCCGCGGCGGATGCCGACATGCTCCATGCCGTCAATGTCGCCGCACCGCTGCGCTGGCTGCAGGCCGCCGAGCGGGCTGGCGTAGGTCGTTTCATCTGGTTGTCGAGCATCAAGGTGCTCGGTGACACCAGTTCGAGACCGTTGACCCCGCAGGATCCGCTTGCGCCGGCCGATGCCTATGCGCGCAGCAAGGCGGCCGCGGAAGAGGCACTGCTGGGTTCGACGTGCAGCGGGGTGTCCCTGGCCGTGGTGCGCCCGCCCCTGGTTTACGGTCCGGGCGTGGGCGGCAATTTCGCTGCGCTGTTGCGCTGGGCTGCCGGCCCCGCGCCGCTGCCGCTGGGCTGTGCAACGGCGCTGCGCAGCCTGGTAGCCGTGGGCAATCTGTGTGATCTGCTGGGACGCCTGAGCCTGGATGGCAGCGGGGTGTATCACGTGGCCGATGACGACGATGTCCACGTTGCGGCGCTGCTCAGCGAGGTGCGCCGCTTGCTGGGCCGGCCGCCGCGGCTGCTGGCCGTACCCCGGCCCGTCATGCGCGCGGCGGCGCAGATAGCCGGACGCCGGGCGGTTTATCAGCGGCTGTTCGAACCGCTGCAGGTCGATACGGCGGCGACGCGTCAGGCTTTGGCCTGGCAGCCGCCGCAGAGCCGGGCCGAGGCTCTGCAGGAGACGGTGGCATGGTTGCCGACGTCGCGCTGATGCTGCTCGTCGGCGCCTTCGCCGTCACTGTCGTGCTGCAGTGGCTCACGGTGTGGTGTGCCCGGCGCCTGAGCATCCATGCCCATCCGAACGAGCGCAGTTTTCACGACCGGCCCACGCCCACCGGCGGCGGCGTAGCCTTCGTGGCCGTCATGCTGGGTTATCTTGTCTGGCTGGCCCTGAGCGGCGCGGCGTCGGCCCTGGCACTGGCGGCCGCCGGGACGGCCGTGGCCGCTGCCGGGTTGTGGGACGATCTGCGCGAGACCTCGCCGGCTCTGCGCCTGCTGGTTCAGGGCGTGGCCGCTGGCGTCTGTGTCTGGATATTGCTGCCCCAGGCCCAGTGGCTGCTGGTGCTGGCGGTGTTCATCGGCCTGGTCTGGCACATCAATCTGTACAATTTCATGGACGGTATCGATGGCATCGCCGGCGTCCAGACGCTGGTGTTCGCCGTGGGCGCTCATGTGGTTGCCGGCGGTGTGGCCGGCTGGCCGGGCGATCTGCTGTGGCTGTGTGTCGGCAGCGTGACCGCGTTTCTGGTGTTCAACTGGCCGCCTGCACGGGTGTTCATGGGCGATGTGGGCAGCGGCTTTCTCGGGCTGCTGATCGGTGCTCTGGCCGTGCTGTTGTGGCAGCAGCAGTCTCTGCCGCTGGCGGCGTCGCTCATCCTGTTGGCCGGGTTCTGGCTAGATGCCAGCTATACGCTTATAGTTAGAATATTGACGGGGCAGTCATTTACCCAGGCGCATCGAAGCCACCTCTACCAGAAGGTGGCCTTGAGACGAGGGCATTTGTGGACCACGGTTTGTTTTCTGCTGTATGCGGTGTTCTGGCTTATGCCGCTCGCCTGGTTGAGCGCCCGTTTCCCTGCCGATTTCCCGCCTGCTACCCTGCTCTGGGTGCTGCCCGCGGCCGCCCCGCTGGCAGCGGCAGCCTGGTGGCTGCGCGCCGGCACGCCGGAGCCGCAAAACCATGAATGACATGATCAACGAATTCCTCGAGCAACTGCCGCGGCGCCGCAAGCAGGCCATCGCCGTGCTGGTGGATGCCGTGGCGCTGCCGCTGGCGTTGTGGAGCGCCATTGCGCTGCGGCTGGGCGAAGTCAATCCGGACGTGGCGCAGTTCTGGCCGGCCTTCGTGGTGTCGAGCCTGGTCTGCGTGCCCGTATTCGGCGCCTTGGGGCTTTACCGCCATGTAGTCCGTCACATGGGTAACCACGCGCTCATGGCTGTCCTCAAGGGCGCGACCATCACCGCCGTCGTGGTGGCCGCGGTGGCCTATATGGTGCCGCTGAAAGGCTTTCCCCGCTCGGTGCCCATCATCTTCTGGGTGCTGGCGCTGCTCTACGTCAGCGGCTCACGTTTCGTGGTGCGCGGCTATTTCCAGCGTCTGCAGAGCAAGCTCAATTCCACCGCGTCGGTCATCATCTACGGCGCCGGCAGCAAGGGGGTGGAACTGGCCCGGGTGCTGCAGCAGCAGGGCGACTATGAGCCCATCGCCTTCATCGACGACGACCGCCGCCTGCAGAAGCGCATCATTAACGGTCTGTTCGTGCATCCGCCCCGGTATTTAGGGCGGCTGCTGCAGGACACCGACGCCACCCAGGTATTCGTGGCGGTGAACTCGACCGAGGCGCAGAATCGGCGCCGCATCATCGAATTTCTGGAGCCGTTTCAGGTTCGTGTACGGCTGATTCCGGACGTCGTGGAGCTCATCTCCGGGCGTCAGTCCATTGCCAACATTCGCGACGTGGAGCTCGAAGACCTGCTCGGCCGGGTGGAGGTGGATCCGTTGCCGCACCTGCTGCAGGGCTCCGTGCGCGGCCGCTGCGCTCGACCTGGCCGACCGGCGCGCGGCGGGTCCATCGGCTCGGCAGTCGGTGCCGGCAAGATCGTCCGCCAACGGCCGCGGCCTGGCCGGCGACGCCATGACTCAGGTCGCGAGTTCGGGCTGTTTCAGATTCAGCGCGAGCTCAAGCGCATCTGTGCCGATGAAGGTCTGCAGGCCCCCATCGTGGCTGTGCTCGGTTCGGTGACCAATCGGAATCTGATGTCGCGCACCCTCGAGACCTATCACGTGGAGACCCTGTTTCACGCCGCGGCCTACAAGCACGTAGAGCTGGTGGAGCACAACGTGATCCAGGGGATCATGAACAACACCTTCGGCACGCTCTATACGGCTCAGGCTGCCATGGCCGCCGGCGTGCGCAATTTCATTCTCATTTCCACCGACAAGGCCGTGCGCACGACCAGCATCATGGGCGCGAGCAAGCGCCTGGCAGAGATGGTGCTGCAGGCGTTGCAGGAAGAGACGGCGCAGACGCGCTTTTCCATGGTGCGCTTCGGCAACGTGCTGGGCTCGTCGGGGTCCGTGGTGCCGCTGTTCCTGGAACAGATTCAGCACGGCGGCCCGGTGACGGTGACGCATTCCGACGTAACCCGCTATTTCATGACCATCACCGAGGCTGCCGGTCTGGTACTGCAGGCGGCGAGCCTGAGCCGCGGCGGCGATCTGTTTCTGCTCGATATGGGCGAGCCGGTGAAGATCCTGGAGCTGGCCCGGCGCATGATTCACCTGAAAGGCTACACGGTGAAGAACGAGTACAACCCGGACGGTGACATCGCCATCGAGATCACCGGCTTGAAGCCCGGCGAGAAACTCCACGAAGAGCTGCTGGTGGGTGAGTCGGCTGCGGGCACCGAGCACCGCAAGATTCTGCGCGCCGAGGAATCCTATCTGTCCTGGGTCGAATTGAGCGGTGCGCTGGCCACACTGGAACAAGCCTGTGCCGCATATGACTACGATGCCATCAAGACCTTCATCGAAGGTCTGGTGGAAGGCGCCGATCTGGCGGCCCAGCTCGGCGGCCTGTACCGCAGCGCCGAAGTCATCGCCTTGAAACCCGTTACCGAGGAGCACAAGAGTCCACGCTGATTCCACACGCCCGCAGCCGCAGGCCGTATCTGCGAGAGTGCGCGTGGGTGCGGCGGGAGCGTTGCTGATGCGATCGATGGTGTTGACCCTGGCGGGCCTGCTCGCGGCGGGCTGTTCCAGCATCGAGCTGGAATCGCAGGAGCCCGCCGGATTCGATCTGTCCGGGCGCTGGCAACTGGTCGAAGACGTCAGCGAGATGCGCCGCCGGACCGACGCCGGCTGCGTGCCCGCGGCGGCACGCTGGCCTTCGTCACGCGGGATTTTCCCGTACTTACCGCGCAGCAGATGCACATCGAGCAGGGCCCGGACTCCATGGGTATCAGCTACGGTGTGGGCAACTACCGGGATGTGAGCTGGGGCACCCGTCAGCGCGGTCTGTGGGAGGTGCGGCTGGCGTGGACGAGGGCAAGCTGCTGATCATCTCCAAGGCCAGCGACGCCAACGCCCGCGAGACCTTCACCCTGCAGGACGGCGGCCAGCGTCTGCGCATCGATATCACGGTCGAATCCGCCGGCGACGATGTGGACGTTACCCGGGTGTTCCGCCGCGCGGGTCGTTGAGCAGTTCCAGACCCGCCTCCGCCAGCTTGCGCCACAGCTCCGTGGGCGACCAGCGCTGCGCACGCTGCAGATGCCCGGCGGCCCGGCTGTCGCCGATGAGCCGGTACGACTCGCCAAGGTAAAAATTCACCTGCGGCGCCCAGGGCTGGCGCTGGTGGGCAATGCGCAGGTAGTTGAGCGCATCGCCAGCGCGTCCGGAATACAGATACGCCAGCCCCAGGGTGAAGATCGCGTCCTGGCGGCGGGGGTCGCGGCGCAGAGCCTGGCGCAGCAGGGGCACCGCCTCCTGCCAGCGGGCGCGGCATTCCGCGGATACCTCCAGGGAGCAGCCCATGGCGAGTGCTCCCGCCAGGCGTACGCTGGCCGACACATCATCGGGTGCCAGGTAAATCGCATGGCGGGCGGCAGCCAGGCTGGCCTGGCGTTCGCCGCGGCCTTCTTCTGCCAGTGACAGGGCCGTCCACAGCGCCGCATCGTCGGGGTCGGCATCGATACTGGCGCGGAGCTTGCGGGCGGCTTCATCCGGATTGTGCGGCAGGATGGCGAGACTCAGGCGAGCCACCTTCTCCGACTCTTCCAGGCAGCGATAGGTCATCTTCATGGACTGCGGCGGCGGGGCGGAATGGCGCACTTCGGGTGCCCGTTCCAGGTATCGCATGAGGCGCCGTTCCAGGGCGGGGGCTGATACCTGCAGAGCCTCGGGCAGGCCGGCGTGGCCGCCGCGCAGCAGCTCCGTCAGCGCGCCGCGGTAGTCGTCGCGCTCGGCGGCGTGTCCGAGCATGAGCCGATGCACCAGCAGCCGTGACCAGGCATAGAAACTGCGCCGCCGCCTGGGGTGCCACTCCCAGAGATCCTCGGCGGCCAGCACGTCGCCGAGCGATAAGCGCGCATCACGTATGGCGCGTTCCATGGCCCGCTGCGGCAGGCTGCCCACCGCCATGCGGCCGTCCTCCACATACGCGGAGGAGAGCAATCCCGCCAGACCCTCGTCGAACCAGGGCGGAATGTTGAGTTCTCTGCGGGTACGCAGCAGATAGTGCACGTATTCGTGCAGCAGCGATTCGTGCTCGCGGTGGGCGTGCGGGTCCGGGCCCACCACCATGAGACTCCCGCTGAACGACGGCTGCATGTAGCCCACCACGTCGCGGCCGCCGATGGCCCGGTGAAAGTCGCGGCGGCCCGCGAACACCACCACCGTCAGCGGCGCTTCGTCGGCATTGGCGCTGCCGGGCAGATAACTCTGGGCTACAGGGCGGAAGCGCTGCAGCAGGACGGCCATGTTCTCGGCCGCCGGGCGCGGGTGGTCGCTGATCAGGCGCAGCTCACCGGCATCGACCTCGCACCAGTCGCGTTCGAAGGCATCGGCCCGGGCCGTCCCCGGCAGCGCCCCGGCGAGCAGCCCCAGAGCCAGCAGCGCCGGAGCCGGAAGCCGCGCTCGACCGGACCTGATGGCCCTCGGTAAACTGCTCTGACGACGCGGCATGGCGGAGGTGCTGTGATGGACCCGGGCGGGATTCGTGGCGGACATGGCGGCCGGCTGCAATCTGCCGCGTTGCTGCTGGTCCTGGTGCCGGCCCTGCTCCCGGTCACGTCGGCCCATGGCGGGGAGCCGCCGGCCGTCGAGGCAGCAGCGGACTTTCTGCCGCTGGACTGCGTCGCGGAGCAGACGGGCGGGTTCCATGATTATCCTGACGACGACGAGTCTTACCAACCGGCGCTGTTCAACGCGGCGCCGTTCCGCCTCGAGGAAAACGTGGTGTTCATGCTCAATCTTCCCGAGACTCCCGGCATCGATCTTTATGTCTCCCTCACCGCTGGTGAAGACCCGGTCACCACGGAACTCGAGTGTCGGCGGGTGCGCGGCGTAGACGGCAGCCCGGGGTTCAGCTGCGTGAACATTCCGCCTTCGGAGATGTTGCTGATCAACGCCGACACCCTGCGTTTCACCCGCACGGCGGTGGGCGGCTGGACGTTCGCCGGGGCCACCGAGGTCCACAACGGCGATTCCATCTTCGTGGAATACGGCACCTGCGCGCCGCCGGGCCCGCAGCCGGGGGCCGGCGGCTAGGGCGCTCAGTGCGGCGCGGCTTCCAGGGCGGGCGCTGCCTCCACCGACTCGATCTCGTCGAGCATGGCCTGCAACTCTTCGTCGAGCGGCTCGGCGTCGGGGCTGGCGGGTTTCTCGGCGGTGACGTCTATGCGCTCGAGATGACCGAGGCGTTCCTTCACCTCCAGGCTGTGGGTGCGCACTACGTTGGCGTCGTCGGCCATCGCGCTGCCAGCCGCCAACAGGCAAAGACCGGCAAAGGCCAGGGCTAGCTTCTTCATGTGGATTCCTCCCGCTGCAATATTTCCGACCACGTCTCGGCATCGAGCTCGTGATCCCAGATGGACGTTTCGTTCAAGGCATAGACGAACCGGTAGCCGAACGGCCGACTTCGATGAATGCGGTCATCGGAATCCAGCAGCCAGGCGGTTCCGTCGGGCTGGCGGACGGCCAGCACGGCGTGGTGCTCACGGGTGGCCCGGTCATAGGCGACCACCACGCGCAGGTCTTCCACGGGGACGTCCAGCGCCCGCAGAAGCTGATACTTGCTGGTGGCGTAGTCGGCGCAGTCGCCGCCGCGGCGCATGAACTCCACCAGGGTCGACCAGCGGTTGGGCAGGCGGACGCGCTGCCCGGCCAGGAGGCTTTCAACCTCGCGGGAACGGTCGCGGCGATAGCGGCGTTTGTTCAGATAGCGGTTCACCAGGTACAACTGGCGTTCACGCGAGAGCTCCCGGGCGCGCTCCACGAGGGCATACAGGCCGCGCAACGGTCGCTCACAGGCCGCGAGCTGTTCCAGGCAGGCATCGAGCAGCGGTTGCTGCCGGCTTGCCCGGTCCATGGTGTCCGCCCAGTCGACCATCAGGCGGGCGGGACCGAGATACACGCCCTCCTCGAAACGGTAATCCGCCTCGGCTGCAACGGGCGCCAGCAGCGACAGGGTGAGGATCAGAGCTGGCGCCCCGACTACGGTGCCTCTTCCCATGGCTGAATCGTCGCGCAGTTTTCGGCGGTGCAAATCGTTAAAATTTCATGCGTCGCGCCGCGAACCCGGTCCATGGCGATTGTCGGACAAAGCGACTGAGGGCTCGACAGGTCGAGTTGAGGCGGCCCGGCGCCAGGAGTACGCTTTCCAGCGGAGAGAGTGATGGCTTACGCGTCGACCCTGCTGACCACCTTGCTGAACCGCATGGGCCGGGCGGCAGGGTTGCTTTGTGTGGTGCTCGCCGGCGCGGCCTGCACGCTGCAGACGCCGTTGCAGGCGCGGGGCCATCTCGACTACGACCCGGCGCTGGTCACTGGCGAACGGCTCCCAGGCGCCGGTCGCGCCGGCCACGCTGATCTGGTCTACGAACCCTCCGACGCCATGCGGGAGTTCGTCGGGACGGTCACCGCCGACGCGCGGCACAGCAGCGCCCGATTCCGCCGCCTCATGGCCGGGCTGCATGGTGCCGGCTATTTCGACGCGGTGTATTCCGCCAACAGCACGCTCACCGCGGCGGAAACCTTCGATGCCAAGGGCGGCAACTGCCTGTCGTACACGAACATGTTCGTCGCCCTGGCCCGGGAGGCGGAACCGCTGCGCCATCAGGGCGGTGGACGTGCCGGCCTCCTGGGATGCCGACTCCGGCTTCCTGATCCGCTACACCCACATCAACGTGGTGGTGCAGGGCGTGCGGCTCGACAAGCAGCCGAGCCAGTCGGTGATCGTCGATTTCAATGCCGTGCACCCGGAAGGGGATTTCTCCCAGCGCATCGTCTCGGACGAATACGCCGAATCCCTGTATTACGCCAATAAGTCGGTCAATCTGCTGCGCGCCGACCGGCTGCGGCAGGGCTTCGCGTATCTGCGCCGGGCGCTCGAGATCGCCCCGGAGAATGCCGATCTGTGGGTCAACCTGGGCGCCTTCTACGCCACGTTGGAAGACTACGAATCGTCCATCGAGGCCTATCAGGTGGCACGCCAGATCGATCCGCGCAACAAATCCGCCGTCGCCGGCATGGCACGCAGCTACGCCATGCTGGTACGCCCAGATGGCTGCTGTTTATGACCGCAAGGTGCGCAACTACCGCAAGCGCAACCCCTATTACCACTACGCGCTGGCCCAGAACGCCTTCGAAAACGCCAGATTCGAGGAGTCGCTGACGGCCATCGACCGGGCCATCGACCTGAAACGCCGCATTTCCCCGGCACTTCGACCGTCAAGCTGGTCCAGGTAGTCGCTGGCGTCGAGGCGGCTGAAGAGAGCTTCCGCCGTGCCCAGCGCTACGGGCTCGATCAGCGGGTCAAGCTGGACGTGCTCAACTCCGTGGCCTCGGTGACCGCGAGCTGAGCGACTTGCAATCGCCGGGATTTCGGCTTGAATTTGGTTGGGCGGCGGTTAAACTACGCGGCCTATTCCGCCTTAGCTCAGTTGGTAGAGCAGCTGACTGTTAATCAGCGGGTCGCTGGTTCGAGCCCAGCAGGCGGAGCCAATTTCCTCGAATAATCATTTCGTTGCCGAAGACGCCGACAAGACGGCTAACGAAACCTTTCACGGCCGATAGGATCGTCGGCAGACTTCATCGATTTCTTCGCGCGAGATGTGCTCGCGCTCGGCCCATTGGTAGAGGGCGCTCCAATCGATGCGGCCGAGTGGGTCGAGGGTCTGCACAAGTAGTCGCGCCTGGTCCCGCAGGGGACGTTGTCGGTTCCAGTGGAAGTACGCTGCCAACCGATCCATTAGCGATTGGGTGGGCGTAATGATGCGTACCTGGCCGTACTCGGTCTCCAGCACTGGGATGTCAACGTTTCCGGGGACCGTATCGCCGAACGCGAGCGGTCCCGGTGGGAACTCCACCAGCCATCCTGAAGGCTCATGGGTGAAGTGGCGGCCGTCGGTCGACGCCTTGAAGCCGAGGGCTCCAGGACAGCGGTCAGGGCTTTGGCGCGCGCCGAAGTCACGAAGTCGAGGTCTTTGGTCAGATAACGGTTGTCGGTATAGATCGCGATGGCGGCGCCGCCCGAGAGGGGTGCCATGATGCCTGCGCGCTCGAGGGCCTCCGAGACCGCGACCGCCACCTCGAGTAGCGTGCTGTCCGCGCTGAGTGGCTTCATCGGGCTTAACGCGATTACGTACGTATTCGACGCGCTTCCCTGTTCGCCGTGGGCGCCTCCGCTCCCGGAAGTACCGGTCAAGCACCTCCTCCGACAGTGAGTCGAGCTCCGCCCGGAGAAAAAGGCGGAGGTTTTTCGCGGTTTGGCTTCGGGGGTTCCAGGTGAAAAGTCGCGTGCGGCCGATGTCACGGCCGACAATCAGGCCGCCGGTTTCGAAGCGGCGGAGCTGGCGCTGGACCATGGACGCGGGAATCCCGAATGTCTTCGCAATCTGATGGCCGTGCGCCTCCCCGTAGTTCTCGAGGTAGAGTAATACCTGGCCGGCGGTCTTGCCCCCGAACACGGCATCTACGCTGGGGCTAATGTCGCTGTTCACCGGTCGCTCCAGGTTGTGGTCCCGAGTAGTATATCAGATCGGTTCTATATGACACCTGATAGATTCCATATGAATCTTCCTTTGGGTAAGTAGCTGGGTCGAGATTCCGGAACAAAGCACTTCGTTGGATCATGCAGGCCTCCCCGTTGTCGCCGCCGATCTCGAGAGACTGAGGTGCGCTTCCCTCCGTCAGAGAATCCCGTCGTACCGGAAACATCCGCGGTAGAAGGTGAGGAAACCTTCTCATGGCGGCTGGCTCTCGACCTCAGAAAGCCGCTAAGTTTCAACACGTTACCTGGTTTGGCCCCTAAGCCTGTTAATCAGCGGGTTCATTCAGGAAGCCGCGGGCGCTGGTTCGAGCCCAGCGGGCGGAGCCGAATTTTCTGCGCTTGCCGGCAAGCCTCACCTCACGTTTGTATCAGAACTGGGACACCGGATAACAAACCGTGACACCGTAAACGCGTGGCTCATTCGCCCTTAGTCTGCGGGCCGAGAGAGCAATGGGGAATGGGCAGCGGGTATTGGTTAGCGGGGGATCCGGCTTCACTGCCATGTACACGATCATCCAGCTACTCAAGGCTGGACACACGGTCGAGGCAGAACGAAGGTGCGCTCGTGGTTTCGGCTCTGCTCAGAAAAATATTTCTGGTTACGACCAAGGTGGGCCTATCCAGTCAGCTGCTTCTGACCGGCGCCGAGGTCGCGTCTGCGCCGACGCAGGCGCCATGACGCGAACGCCATCATGCCGACCGCGACCAGACAGTAGAGTCCGAGCCAGTCCAGCTGTGAAGCTAACGGCACACCAGCATCGATCAGCGTTCCCGTGACGCCCGGCCCCGCAGCCGTGGCGAAAACCATCATCGACAGGACCAACGACCTGATCGCCCCGAGATGTCGCGTGCCATAGATCTACAGGCCAGATAGCGCCGAACAGCGTAGACGAGAAACCGTAGCTCATGCCTAACAGCGCCATCGCGCCGAACAGCATCTCTGCCGGCCCGCCGCGGCCAAGCACGAAGCAGGATGCCGCGAGGGGTGGCAGAAAAATCGATATGACGCTGCGGGCGCTGAGGCGATCGATCAGGGCGCCGCAGATCAGCGCGAACACGACGGTCGACAAGGCGAGCACCGACAAGGATAGCGCGTAGGAACCCGGCGGCCAGTCGTTGACCTGGGTCAGGTAATCCTGATGGAAGAACACGGTCGTGCCGATGAAAGCTGGCGCGAGCACGAGCAATACGAAACCGTTGAAGCGCTGGAAG
>JAXHLO010000031.1:0-24683 GCA_034522075.1 Gammaproteobacteria bacterium
ACCAGTTCGCCGGCCTCGCGCTCGATGTCGATGAATTCGCCGCTGCCCAGCCGGGCCGTCGCACTGATCCGCGACGGCTGGCCGAATGTCAGCTTGCCGATCTGGGCCAGGGACAGCCCGTTGATCTGGCCGATACGGGCGCCGCTGGTTTCCACCAGAATCACGCCGCGGGTAATGCTCTCGTGGACCAGTTCGCGAATCCGGTCCACGCGATAGGCGCGCTGCAGAATGACCCCGTCCACGTGCTGCTCATCGATCATCGCGGCGGCGTCGGCGGCTGCAAGCTGGTCGGCTTCGCGCAGAATGTCTTCCAGGTCTTTGATGTGCGCCGACAGGTGGCGGCGGTCTTCCACCAGACGGCTCGATTGTTCCAGAACGCTGGCCGCGGCGGCCGCCGTCAGGTGGCGGATTCCGGAGCCGGCGACCAGTTGCGCGAGCAACTCGACATAGCGCGCCTGCTGCGTATCGTTCCAGACGACGTAATCGTCGAAATCGGCGACGATCTTGAACATGTCGTCGAAATCCGTGTCGTACTGGCGCAGCAGGTGATAGAGCTCCCGGTTACCCAGGAGAATGACCTTCACTCCGAGCGGAATGGGGTCCGGATCCAGGGATACGGAATAGGCCAGGTTGAGCATCTGGCTGATCGATTCCAGACGCAGTGACCGGTCCGACAGGGCCCGCTTCAGCGCTTCCCAGGCGAACGGCTTCTGCAGCAGCCGCTGCGCCTCCACCAGCAGGTAGCCGCCGTTGGCCCGGTGCAGCGCGCCGCCGCGGATCATGTTGAAGTCGGTAACCGGGGTGCCGTACTCGAAGCGATGCTCCAGCTTGCCCACCAGGTTGTCCAGACTGGGGTTGCTTTCGTAGACGACGGGGGCACCGCTGAGTTCGGCGTTGTCGACGATCAGGTTCACTTCGTACTGGCGGAAGAACTGATCGGCGGCAACGCCTGCTGCGCCTGCCTGTGCCGGGGGCAGGCCCATGGCGCCGGCTTCCGCCTGCTCGAGAACGGCGATGCGCTCGGTGTTTTCCAGCAGAGCGGCTTCGGCAGCCAGAATGTAGCGCATTGCCTCGGGATAGATCTGATAGCGGCTGCGCAGCTTCGCAGCCAGCGACTTCAGCACACGGGAAGCGGTATCCCGGGTGAGCTGGCGCTGCTGGCGGGCCAGCTCTTCGTGCACCCTTGGATATTCCTGCAGACGCTCCAGCAGGCGGGTGTTCATGTGTTCGATGGCCTGGTTGATCTGCTGGCGTTTGGATTCCTCCAGTGCCTTGAATTCCGCCTGCTCCATGACTTTGCCGTCGGCCACGGGTGCGAAGGCGAATCCATTGGGTGTCGGCAGCATGGTCAGGCCGAGCTCCTGCGCTTCCTGCTGCAGTTCGGCTGTGTCCGTGTTCTGGCGCTGCTGCAGGCGTTTGCCCAGCTCCGCGGATTCGCGGCGGAACTCATCGGAAGTGAGCGCGGCGGGCAGCAGGGAGCGCACGCCGGTGATGAATTCCGCCATGTCGTGCTTGAAGCGGCGGCCGATGCCGCGGGGAAAGTGACAGACATGGGGGCTGGAGGGATCGTCGAAGTTGTTCAGGTAGCACCAGTCGTCCGGCGCCTCCCGCTCGGCGGCGACGGTCTCCAGCCGTTCCCGGATGATGTCGCGCATACCGACCTGAGGATCGCCGAGGGCATACAGGTTGTAGCCGTCGAAGCCCATGGCGATGGCGAAGTCCAGAGCGTGCTCGGCTCTGGGCTGATCGAGCCGGCCCGCCGCCGAGTCGAGTTCGGCGGTGGATGTGAAGCCCAGGGCATGGGCATCGGCCTGACGCCGCAGTTGCTCGGGTTTCAGCTCCATGGTGCGCGCACGGTGAGCAGATCTCCCGCCATGCGTGCCACCAGGGCTTCGGCGGTATTACCGATCAGAAGCCTGGAGACGCCGCTGCGGGCGGCGGTGCCGAGCACCGAGAGCGGGGCGTCCAGGTCCCGCGCCAGCGCTGGAATCACGTGAACGGCCTTGCCCTCCAGAAGGTGGATCTGGTGCACGCTCAACTCCAGATCATGCAGCAGTGTGTCCAGGGCCCGCTGCCGGTTTTCCCGCATGCTGGCCTTGATGCCGGCGAAGTCCTGGGCAACCTGTAACTCATTGACGGCTTGACCCAGGTCCGGATAGGCAGTTGCCACATGAACCTCGGCGCCCAGTATCGACCCGAGTCGGCATGCCTCGCGGAGGATCTCGCCGTTGAGGCTGACATGCTCCGGGTCACCCATGTCCACGGCGGCGAGAATGCGCTGCACGCCCGCTTGCCAATCGTTGCGGGAGATGAACACCGGGCACGGTGCCTGGCGGCTGAGCGCCCAGTCCAGCGGCGTATGCAGAAAATCCGCCAGGCCGTGGTGGCGCGAGGCCGGTTTGATCAGTAGTTGCGCCGGCCACTTGCCGGCGGCCTCGACGATGGCGTCCGCCGCCTGTTTGCGCCACAGCACCTCCATGTCGGTGTGGTGGCCATGGGGCCGCTGCGCGTCGATGAGCTGCTGCAGCGCCTCCCGGTCGGCGCCCAGCAGGGAGTCGATCAGAGCCTGCTGGTCTGCACGGGGCATGATCTCGGCGGGTTCCTCGGCGATCCGATCGTAGCTGGTGCGCACTACCCGGATCTGCCCGGCGTCCTGCTGCTCGAGCAGGCGCGCGGCCTTCGCCAGGGCGGTATCCATGCCGTCATTGCTGTCGCTGGCGATCATGATTCGCGTGAGGTCTGTGGTGCTCATGGGCCATCTGTCTCCGGCTGCAGTGCGATGGCAGGTCAACGCGCTCCCTGCGTGCAGGGCATTGTACCGCGTTGCCGCGCCGGCATAGTCCCTTGACGCGCGCCGACCGGTCAGTAAGTACATTCCGAAACGGCAGGTGTTCCGGCCGCGGAAACCACGGGGGTGCGCACCTTACCCGCGTCGCTGGTGTAATGTGCCGGTTCAGCCATGGAGTTTCTCATGCCCGCAACGGACAGCATCCTCGTCATTCTGGACAAACCCAAACACGCCCAGGTTGCATTGCAGCGCGCCGCTGCGCTGGCACGCGCAGACAACGCGCACCTGCAGCTGGTGTCGTTCTGCTTCCTGCCCATGGCCACCAACCGGGAGGTGTTCGACACGCATCAGCGGCGCGCCCTCAAAAAGTCGGTGATGCAGGAACGGCGCCGCTGGCTGGACGGGCTGGTCCGTGACAGACAACTCGCCGCAGCGGACATCTCCACAGAAATCGTCTGGACCGACGATATAGCCGGTTGGGTGGCCGACCGCGCAGGCGCTGCAGCCCGCCTCGTGGTCAAGACGGTACATCATTCAAAGACGCTGCTGCACACGCCTCTGGACTGGGCCCTGCTGCGCCAGTGCCCGGTACCGCTGCTGCTGGTATCCAGTGCACATCCGGCGCAAGCCGGAATCGTGCTGGCCGCCGTGGACGCCGCTGCCGCCACGGCCCGCCGCCGCCGGCTCGATGAGAAGGTTGTGCAGGCCGGCCGCTGGCTGGTCGGCCTGACCGGGAGCAAGCTGCATGTGGTGAGCGTGGTAGAGGTGCAGGGAGGCTTCGAGGATCTGGAGTACTTTGATACGCGCAAGGCGCACGACAAAGCCCGGCGGCTTGCCGCGGAGCGCGTCGGTGAACTGCTGGCCGGGCAGAAGGTGGCACAGAATCGCCTGCATCTGCCGTTCGGCAAGGTCGGTCAGGCCGTCGCTGAGGTAGCGGAGCAGGTGCAGGCCGACACCGTGGTGGTGGGTACCGGCACGCGCCGTGGTATCGGTGCCAGACTGCTCGGCACCTCAGCGGAGAAGATCCTGCAGCGTGCTGCCTGCGACGTGCTGGCGGTGCATCTGTAGCGCGCGGATCACATCAGTCCGGCGCGTCGGCTTGTGCGGCCGTGCGCAGCGCCGCCACGCTGTAGATGCGGGTGGGCGTGATGATGTCCGGCAGGCGCACCGTGGCCACCGGTTCCAGGCTGGCGTCATCGACGACCACCACCGCACCGCCCAGATCCTGAGGATTCCAGACCACCATCCAGACCTCGGAACCATCCGCGGAGTAGGCCGGCTGGATCACCCGCCGCGGCCCGGCCGTCAGGCCGGACCAGCGGCCCACGGGCAAGCTGCGGTAGCCGCGCTGCAGATCGTCTTTGCGGAACACGGCCACGGCCTGACTGTGCTCAGCGCTGGCCGTCAGCGGTGTATCCATCCACAGATGCGGCGATTGCGGATGCGTGGCCAGGAACAGCGAGCCGCTGGCCGGGCCGGGTACGCGCTCCAGAATCTGCCAGGCCTGATCGGCGTGCGCGACCGGGTCGGTGCCGATGAGAATGACATGGTTGTCCACCATGGTGCTGGTGGCCCAGACCGGGCCATGCTGCGCATGCACGAAGCTGGTACCGGCATTGCCGCCGAACACCCGTGCCGGAATTTCAGCAACGATCCGCTGCTGCTCCACGTCCAGCACGCTGACCGCATTGCTGTCGGCCGGCGTCAGATAATAGCGGCCGTCGCTGGACAGGCTGCCGGCACGCAGTTCCGTCACGGTCTGCAGCGCCTCCAGTGACGGCAGTTCGCCGTCGGCGCCGAACCCCAGCAGCAGCACCTGGCCGGTTTCCTTGACGTTGCTGATGAAGCCTGGAATCCGCGGTGAGGCCGTGATGTCGCTCACCCGCGGTTCCGGATGATAGTCTCCCTGGGCATCTGTCCCGCGGGTGGAGAGCAGCCGCAGCGGCTCCAGCGTGCGGCCATCCAGCAGGACCAGCTGCGGAGGCCAGAATGCACCGGCCAGCACGTAGCCCTGTTCGGTCCGTTCGGCTGCCGAAGCGGCCAGGGCCCGGGCCTCGTAACCGATGCGCACACTTGCCACCTGCTCGGGCGGCGATGCGAACAGATCCACCAGGCTGACCGTGCCGTCGCGTCCCAGTACGTACAGATAGCGGCCGGACGCGGAAGCGACCACGCGATGGGGTGCGGCCCCTACGGGCACGCGCGCTATGAGCGTTTTGCCGATGCCGTCGAGCAGCGCGATTTCCCCCACATCGTGCAGCGTCACCACGAACATGGCATCCAGGGCATAGTCGTGCTGCGGCGTATCAGGACGCTCGCTGGGAATGCGCTGCTGCTGCCAGCCGTCGCGGATCTGAAAGGCGTCCATGTCCGGCGGCCGCGGCACCGGATGCTGCAGAAACCGGGCCAGTGTGCTGATGTCCTGCCCGGACAGCGTCTCCGAGGTGCCCCAGTTGGGCATGCCGGTGGTTGATCCGTAGCTGATGACGCTGCGCAGGTATTCCGTGCCCCGCTCGCGCATGAGTTCAGGCGTCAGCGGTGACCCGCCCACGCCTTCGCGGAGCACGCCGTGGCAGCCGGTGCATTGCCCGTAGTAGAGGCGCTGCGCGCGAGCGAATTCGACGACCGTCAACGGCGGGCCGTCGCTGGTCACATAGGCGTCGGTGTCCAGTCCGGCCAGGGGGCTCGGGCCGGGCATCGCCTCGAGCCCGCCGGGGTGGTCGGAGAGCAACTCCAGGCGCACGGCGGCGACGGCTTCGCTGCTCACGGGCGCTGCCGCCGAACTCCATTGGGTGAGCACATAGGTCAGTGCTGCGGCGATGGTTTCATTACCGAGGTGGCCGTGGGCGGGCATGATCGAAGCGTAATGGCGGCCTTCGCCTTCGATGATGTTGCGCCGCCCCGCCAGCAGTGTGCGCACGGTGTCCCGGGGAGCATCGTCCGGGCCGGCCAGGTCGTGCAGACTCGGATACCGGCCATCTATGCCGCGGCCGTCGCGTTGATGGCAGGTGGCGCACTGCCGCAGGTACAGGGCCTGCCCGCTTGCCACCCGGTTCTCCAGGTCGGCTGCCGCTGCAGGGTCGGCGGCAGCAGGCGCCCCGGCGCCCAGGCAGCAGAGCAAGGTGAGCGGCAGCAGATGGCGGAGCAGGGTCTGGTGCATGGCAGTTTTACCGTTGATCAGATAAGGCGCAGTTTGGTGGTTTCGCGGGCCGGCGTGAAGAGCGATGAAACATCGGGGTATGCTGAACCCCATGAGCCTTCCGCAACATCTGACCGGCCTGCTCCGCGAGCAGGCCTATTCCCATCCCTGCGATGCCATTGAACTGGTGGAAACTCACATCTCCTGGGTGCTGCTCACCGGTACCTTTGCCTACAAGGTGAAAAAGCCGGTGGCCTTCTCGTTCGTGGATTTTTCGACGCTGGCGCGGCGTCGGCATTTCTGTGATGAGGAGGTGCGCTGCAACCGGCGCTTCGCGCCGAGCCTGTATCTGGGCGTCGTACCCATAACCCTGCACGGCGATGGCCGCGTGCAGGTCGGTAAACCGGGCGCGGCGGCGGCTGGCGAAGTCCTCGATTGGGCCGTGTGCATGCGGCAGTTCCCCGCCGAACGGCAACTCGACCGCCTGCTGGAACGCGATGCGGTGGACGGGCCGATGCTGGCGCGCTTCGGCCGGCGGCTGGCCGGCCAGCACGCCGAACTGCCGGTCCGGGAGTTCGCCGGGGCGGAGCTGACGGCGCGCATCCTGGGCCCGGCTCTGGAAAATTTCGATGATATTGACGCGCTGGCCTGGACCGAGGCGCATCGGGAAGTGCTGGCGCGGGCGCGGCAGGGCACAGAAGTCCAGGCCCGGCGCCACCGTGAGCTGTTCGTCCGGCGCCTCGAGACGGGCCGGATCCGCGAATGCCATGGTGACCTGCATCTGTCCAACCTGGTGCTGCTGGATGACGGTGTGGCCGCCTTCGATTGTCTGGAATTCAATCCGGACCTGCGCTGGATCGACCCGCAGAGTGATGTCGCATTCCTGTTCATGGATTGCCTGGTCCGGCAGCGGGCGGATCTGGCCTATGCCTTCCTCGGCGGTTACCTGGATGCCTGCGGCGACTATGACGGGGTTCCTCTGCTGCCCTTTTATGCGGCCTACCGGTCCATGGTCCGTGCCAAGGTGGCAGCGCTGCGCCGCGAGCAGGCAGGCGAGAAGCAGGCCCAGGCGCTGGAACAGCGGTTCGCCCGCCATGCGGCGTGGGCCGCCGACTGGCTGGATCGGCCGCCCGGTTGCCTGGTGCTGACATGCGGCCTGTCCGGTTCCGGCAAGTCATACCTGGCCGAGCGGCTGGCCCCGCGCCTGCCGGCCATACGTCTGCGCTCTGACGTGGCCCGCAAGGCCCGGGCCGGTCTGCGGCCGGACCAGTCGGCGCGGGCCGCTGTGGGGGAAGGGCTCTACCAGACGGGGCATACAGAAGCTGTCTATGACTGGCTGGCACAGACCGCCGCGGATCTGCTCAAGTCCGGGGAGCATGTGATTGTCGATGCAACCTTTCTGGATGAGGAGCGCCGTGCCCGCTATCTGGAGATGGCTGATGCCCAGGGCGCCCGGGGCAGCATTCTCTACTGTGATGCGCCCGTGGCTACCCTGAGGGAGCGGGTGGGGGCCCGGTTGCAGGCAGGGGGGGATCCTTCGGATGCCGATCTGACGGTGCTGGCCCGGCAACTGGAGAATTTCCGGCCGCCGCAGACCCGTACGGTGCGTGTCGACACCCGGACGCCGCTGGATACGGCGGCCCTGGACGCCCTGGCCGACCGCCTGCGCGGCGCGGCATGAATCTGCGGCACGAGCCTCGGGATCAGCGGCGCGGGGTGCCCGCGGCGCTCTCGGTGGCGCAATCGATACACAGGCTGGTGTAGGGCAGCGCTTCCAGGCGGCCGCTGCTGATCGGCTCACCGCATTCGGTGCATTCGCCGAAGCTGCCGTCTTCGATGCGGAGCAGGGCTTTGTCGATCTCGCGTATCTCGGCGTTGACTTCGCGGTCGAGCGCCACCAGCGTCTCTCCGTTCTCGAGTTCCACCGCCTGTTCGGCGAAATCCGGCGGCAACGGCTCGTCGCGGTGCCGGGTGTGGCGCTCGATGCGGTCGCGGCGCTGGGCGAGTTCCTCGCGCCGACGCTGCAGTATGGCTTTCATCTCGATCAGATCCACGGTGGCTTGCTCCTGTCGCTTACCAGTGAATACCCGTATCGGTTGACGGTACAGGAATTGCCGCCACCGTACATCAACTACCCGCGCAAACTACGGGAAACCCCGGGGACCACCCGGTACAGGCCGCTGTGGCCGCCGGTGCCGCGGCGTCGTATGGTGTCAGGCCTTTATCCGGTGAGAGGGAACCATCATGTCATACAAACACATACTGGCCGCCGTCGATCTGTCCGAGGAATCCGCGCAGGTCCTGGAACGCGCGCAGACCGAGGCTCAGATGCATGACGCCCGGCTGTCGGTGGTCAGTGTGGTACGGCCGTTGACTCAAGTGTACGGCGGTGTCGATGTGGCGCCGCTGGCCGGACGGGCCGTGTCGTTCGAAGAGCAGGCGGTAGACCAGGCCGAAAAGCAGTTGCGCGAAGTTGCCGACCGCTACGGCGTGAAGTCCGATGACGTGCACGTCATTCTGGGGGCGCCGGCTCACGACATCCGCGAGCTGGCCGGCCGGATCGGCGCGGACCTGATCGTCATCGGCACCCACGGCCGCCACGGTTTGGGCCTTCTGCTCGGCTCTACGGCCAACGCGGTGCTGCATGGTGTAGAACGCGACGTCCTCGCGGTGCGTGTGCATGTTGCCGAGGATTGATGCGGCTCAGGTGAAGGCGTTGTCATAGACGGCCAGGGCGGCTGTGCCGCCGGTGTGGATGAACACCACGTCCCTGACGCCGGCGAACTCGCCCCGTTCGATGCGATCGATCAGCCCGGCGAACGCTTTGCCGGAATACACCGGATCCATGAGCACGCCCTCCGCGGCCCCCAGCCGGCGGATGGCGTCCACAGTGGCCGGCGTGGGCAGACCATAGCCATCACCCAGGTAGCGGTCGTCGACCAGCACATCCGCAGGCTGCACATCGGCGCTCAGGGCCCGCTCAGCCAGCACGTCGCGGGAAATATCCAGGATCTGCTGCGGCAGGATCTGCGGATCGGCTTCGGAAACGTTGATGCCATGAACTCTGGGCGGCGTGACGGTGCCGTCCAGGGCCAGGCCGGCGAACCCGGCGAGCAGCCCGGCCTGAGTGCCGGCACTGGACGAGGCGTGGACGATGTCGGTGAGGTCGAGGTCCAGTTCCCGGGATTGCTCGACGAGTTCCATGGCGCAGCGGGCGTAGCCCATGGCCCCCACCGTGTTAGAGCCGCCGACGGGGATGACGTAGGGCAGGGCGCCGGCGCCTTCCAGTTCATGCAACAGTTCCTGGCGGCACTGCCGCAGACGCGCTGCATCGACGATACGGACCTCTGCCCCCGCCAGGTGGTCGAACAGAACATTGCCGGACGATTCGAACAGCGGATGCTGCCACGGAACCTTGCGTGCCAGCAGCAGATGGCACGGCATGCCCAGCCTGGCGCACGCCGCCGCGGTCTGCCGGGCGTGGTTCGACTGCACGGCACCGAACGTCACGATGGTGTCCGCCTGCTCGAGCTGCGCGTGGGCCAGCAGATACTCGAGTTTCCTGGTTTTGTTGCCGCCGGTGGCCAGCCCCGTGCAGTCGTCGCGCTTGAGCCACAGGCGCGGACCGCCGAGTTGCTTCGACAGGCGCGGCAGCGCCACTAATGGAGTAGGCAGAAAACCGAGCTCGACTCGCGGGGCTTCGCTGATCCAGTGGTGATTCATCGGCGGCTTTCCGTGTGCGCAGGTTGTGGGCGCACTCTACTACCCCTCCGCCTGCAGACAAGCTCGCGGGCGGGTGAGCGTGTCGGCGGATAACAAAAAGCCGCCCGAAGGCGGCTTGAAAGAGCCCGGCATTGTTGTTTTTGTCCGGGCATAGCGAGAACTGGAGGTGCCTGATCCGGATCGTCCAGTGACTTCACGGCAGGGCGAAATCGCGGAGCAAAGTAGCAGAGGATTATCAAGAAATCAACAGGTTATTACGGTTACCTGGAGCGAAAGTCATCATTTGACCTGACCGGGTGTGTCTGTGCGCCGCGGCTGGCCAGACAGCGGCCGGCCAGGCCGATGCCGGCTTCGACCGCCGCCGCCAGTCCAGCGCCGTGCACCAGCGAGCCGGTCAAAGCCGCCACGAAGGCGTCACCGCATCCCGTGGGGTCGATGGTGGCGGCGGCCGCTGCGGCAGGTACAGTTATACGGGTACCGTCGGGCAGCAATTCCACCGGGCGGGGACCATCGGTGATGACAATGCGCTCCACACGCTCGCGTATGGCTTCTGCTGATGCGCGATCGCACAGCGCCTGCCATTCGTGGCGATTGACCACCAGCAGGCTGCAGGCCTCGAGCACAGCCAGAACGGTATCGCGGTCGAGCAGTTCCGCGTACTGGCCCGGGCACCACACGCGCCTGGGCAGGTGGGCGAGACGCATCGCGCAGCCGGCCATTTTCTCCGGCAGATCCGGCGCGATGATGACGGCCTCCAGGGGCTCGCCGGCAATGACCTGCTCGAGATCGCCGGCCCAGCGCTCCAGTCCCGACGGGCCCGGATAGAACGCCGTGAACTGCACGCCGTCGATGCCGGTCAGGACGATGCCGCGGGCGCACGGTGTGCCCGGGATGCTGAAGATGCCGGCTTCCGAAATGCCACAGCGGGCGACATGATGGGCATAGGCACCGGAGTAGTCGTCACCGGTGTAGACGAAGGGCACCGGCTCATCGCCGAGACCGGCCAGGTTGTAGGCAATGTTCATGGCACAGCCGCCGAATGCCCGGTCCAGACGGTCGAGTTTGATGTTGCGGGTTACCGCCGTGAGCGGTGTGGTGAAGGTGCCGATGTCGTCGTAGGCCAGGGTGCCGCTGATGAGAATGCGGGACATGCCCCGGTTCACCGACGGGCCCGGGGCAGCAGGCTGCCGAGGGTGAGCCAGAAGGCCAGTTGCGTGCGCCGCCACCGGCTCAGACCCGATCCGGCCTGCCAGCGGCGCAGGGCCCGTCGGTAGCGGGGATGACGTTCCAGGCGTTGCTCGAGGCCGGTGCGGAAACGGCGCGATACCAGCGAAAAGCAGCCGGCCGCGCCGAGCAGCAGCAGCACGCCCGGTAGCACGGGAAGCAGCAGGCCCAGCACGCCGAGCGCGGCAAGCAGGGTACCGAGGATCACCAGAGCGGTCTTGCGCAGCATGAGTTCAGCTCCACAGCATGATGGTTGGTTCGCCAGGCTGCGCGAGCAGCATCGGTATGCCGCGATGCGCAGCCACCTGCCAGGTATGCACTAACGATGCCAATCCCAACGCATTGAATTATAAGGGAAACTCGACCGGATGTCGGCTCCGGACTGGCGAATTAGACCAACAGGTGGGCGGCAGCACCAGGGTCGGCGAGGTGGGCAAACAGCAGACAAGCACGTTACAAAGACCATCATCGCAGTGTCATAGGTCACAGGTAAGCTGGTCTCATGAAGCTGAGAGTTGGCAGTCATGAAAGACCTGGTAGGTAAGAGTTTTCTCCTGGCGGACGGGCGTTACCGCATCGTCGATGTCCAGCAACTCGGCCGCGACGCCATGGTGTATGCCGAACGCCTGCAAGGGAGTGCTGCGACAGCACTCGAGACCCGCGGTCGCGGCGGCATCATCCCGCGAACGGCGTTTCACTACGGTGACATCGCGAATCTGCTGGAGTGTCCCCGGTCGGCGTGACCGGAGGCGGCCCGATGGAACTCGAAGAAATTGCCGAAGGACGGCTGGCTGAAGAGGTCCGGGCTCATCGAGGAAGCCGGCGGCGACGCCACGCCGGACTGGGTCGATGCCTACGAATGCCGACCGTGTCACGCCGTCGGCGTGATCCGCTTCCGGTCATCTTGCATCGACCTCTGGTTCAATCCCATGTTGCGACAGGCCGGTTCCCGCACCGGCGGTCGAGTCCATTTCGCAACAGCTAAGGGAGCAGCATGGCCAGCAAGGATGGCGCTCAGGAACTGGTGGTATTGTTCGATGCCGGTGCATCGAAGATCGACCTGGAGATGCGCTACGGACAGTTCAATGGCCTGCTGGGGCAGAAGGCCAAGCTGGGCAGCCACGCGGGCAGCTCGGTCAACGCGGTCTATGTTCAGGTGGGTGCTGGGCTGACGGTCCAGGCTGTGGTTTTCTTCCGCTTCAAAGTCAACGAATCGGGGTTCGTCGACCCCGCCTTCAACCTGCCGCTGGATTACATGGCGCAGAATGCGGGAGATGGCCCCGATCTGGGCAACGGTCCCATCAGCATGGCCTGCCGCAGCCAGTGCCCGATTCCCTGGCACGCCATCAACATGTGCGAAGCCGGCGGGTGAAGGCGACCGGGCACACGGCCATGCTGGTGCAGAAGGCCGTCTGGCGGAACCGTCTGGGCCTGAAACCGCTGCCCGTCCAGCGCAGCTCCGGTGCCGTGACCACCCTGCGCACGTCGGCCCGGGCAACGGCGCGCAAGCAATTGGAGAAGCTGACTCAGCAGGTCGGGCAGGCCGCCAACGGTTCCACCGGTATGACGTCGATGCAGGCCATGGATGAAAAGCTCACGGCCCGCTTCGGTCAGACCGGCAGGCTGAGCGTCAGTGAGTACACCCAGCAGCATCGCGAACAGGTGGGCCAGGTGGCGGAGCAGTTCCGCAGCGAGCTGCAGCGTCAGCAGCAGAGCTACCTGGAGCAGATCAAATCCTGCCGCCAGGAGATTCAGAAGCTCAAGTCCAGCCTGCGTCAGGAACAGGAGCGCAACCGGCGCCTGCAGCAGTTGCTGCGCGGCGACGTCTGAAGGACGTCGCGGCGCGGCCGGGTGCCGGCAGCCCGGCTGCCGGGGTAGACTGGGCCGATGCAGATCGAAATATTCTCGGATGTCGTCTGTCCCTGGTGCTTCATCGGCAAGCGCCGCCTGGACCGCATTCTCGACAGCGACCTCGGTGCCGGCCTGCAGGTGGCCTGGCGCGCCTATCAGCTGTATCCGGACCTGCCGGCACAGGGCATACCCAGGGCGCAGTTCATGCAGGCCCGTTTCGGCAGCGACGCCGCGCCGGCGGAGATCTATCAGCGGGTGCTGGCGGAGGCGGAAACGGTCGGGCTCGAGCTGGCTTTCGAGCGCATCGAGACGGCGCCCAACACGCTGGACGCTCACCGGTTGCTGTCCTGGGCCGAGCCCTTCGGGCAGCAGCACGAACTGGCCGAGGTGTTGTTCCGCAGTTACTTCCAGGAGGGGCGTGACATCGGCGATCAGCGGGAGCTGGTCGGTGCCGCAGAGCGCGCCGGACTGGACGGTGCCGCGGCAGCACGGATGCTGGCGGGGCAGGACGAGCTGGACAAGGTTCGCGCGGAGTTGGCGCTGGCGCAGTCCGCCGGCGTCACCGGCGTGCCGTTTTTCATACTCGGCGGGCGATTTGCCATCCCCGGCGCGCAGCCTGCGGACGTCATGCAACAGCTCATCGTGCGGGCGCGGGAGCGGCTGGCCGAGAGCGCCGGTTGAGGCGGGCTACTTCATGTCCGGCAGCACCAGTCTGGGCGGCACGTTCTGGCTGAACACGTGCTTGGCGATCACGTCGTAGACATGACCGCAGCCGTCACAGTGCACCACCAGAAACCATGGCTGCCGGGTGCGCGAGCGCTCCACGCTCTCCCGGGAGACGATGTGTTCCATGCCTTGAATGCCGCATTCCGGGCATTTGGGTTGCGCCATGAGTGATCGTTCCTCGTGTTCGCGGACGGATGCCGGTTGCGGCCGTGCCTCAACCCAGCGATTGATCCATTTCATGAGCCGCTACCGTACCCTCGGAGCGGCCCACTACCCTGGCCGGAACGCCGGCCACGGTAACACCGGGCGGCACATCCTCGAGGACCACACTGCCGGCGCCCACCTTGGCACCGGCACCCACTTCGATGTTGCCGATGACCTTGCAGCCTGCGGCCAGCAGGACGCCGCGGCGCACCTTGGGATGGCGGTCGCCGCTGATCTTGCCCGTGCCGCCGAGCGTCACGCCGTGCAGCATGGACACGTCGTCTTCGATCACGGCTGTTTCACCCACGACGATGCCGGTGGCATGGTCCAGCATGATGCCGGAGCCCACCCGGGCTGCGGGATGCATGTCCACGCCCAGGGTGACGCTGATCTGGTTCTGGAAGAACTGCGCCAGCGTGCGCCGCTCCCGGGTCCACAGCCAGTGAGCAATGCGATGCGCCTGCAGGGCGTGGAAGCCTTTGAAGAACAGAAACGGCGTGGACAGATCTTCGCAGGCGGGATCCCGGGTGTAGGAGGCCACGATGTCCAGCGCCGCGGCGCCGAGAATCCCCGGCTCGGTTTCCACCGCCTCGGTGATGACGTCGCGGATCAGCATGGTGGGCAGCATTGGATTGTCGAGCTTGCTGGCCAGGCGGAAGCTCAGCGCCGACCCGAAGGATTTGTGATTGAGCACGGTGGCATGAAAGTAACTGCCGAGAATGGGCTCCTGGGCTGCCTTGACCGCGGCCTCTTCGCGCATCAGCGTCCACAGCGCAGCACTGCCTGCGCTGCCATTGGCCTGCCGTGCCTCATCGATGGCATCCAGGTAACGCTGATCAGCGGCTGTATTCATGGCGGGCTCCCGTCGCAGCATCCCGGTTGGACGCAGGGTCTGCAGGGTAGTTTCGTGGCCGGGGAAATTCCACACTACTTTGCTTCCGTAAACCGGTCTCGATCTGCAGCATTGTCCGCGGCCGGGCGCCTGTGTACTGTGCGACGGGGTGTCGCCAGGCGGCTGAGGCACGCAGCTTACAGGGTTCATGTGGAGACCGTGGAGTGACGAACGTCTTTTCTACCATCGGCCTGATCAGCCGGCGGGACAGCCCCGACATACTCGACAGCGTGATCGCGGTATATGAATGTCTGCGCAGCAATGGCAGCGAGGTGGTGGTGGAAGACCACACAGCGGCAACGCTGCCGAACTTCCAGGGGCGCTCGGCGCCGCGCCTGGAGCTCGGCCGGCAGTGTGATCTGCTTGTGGTGGTGGGCGGCGACGGCAGCCTGCTCGGCGTCGCCCGCGATCTGGCCCACTTCGCTAAACCCGTGGTCGGTGTCAATCGCGGCGGTCTGGGCTTTCTCGCCGACATACCGCCGGACGAAGTGGAAATCCGGCTGCCGGCCGTGCTGCGTGGCCAGTACACCACGGAAGATCATTTCCTGCTGGATGCCCGGGTGTACCATGGCGATGAGCTGGTGGGGCAATCGCCTGCGCTGAACGACGTGGTGGTGCATCTGGGGACCATGACGCGGATGATGGAGTTCTCGCTGTGGGTGGACGGCCAGTTCGTCTACGACCAGCGTTCCGACGGCTTGATCGTGTCGTCGCCCACCGGGTCCACGGCTTACTCGCTGTCCGCCGGCGGGCCCATCATGCACCCGGCGCTCGACGCCATCGTGATCGTGCCCATGTTTCCCCATACGCTCACCTCGCGGCCGCTGGTGGTGCGTGGCCAATCCGAGATCAGCATCGTGCTGGGCGAAACCGGTACCGCGGACGGTACCGTCAGCTGTGATTCGCAGGTGGACTTCGAAGTGTCGGCGGGCTCGGAGGTACGCATCCGCAAGTATCAGACGCCCCTGCGGCTGATCTATCCCATGGACCATAACTTCTACGAGGCGTGCCGCAGCAAGCTCGACTGGGCCTCCCGGCTGGGCGGAACACGCCGGCGCTGACCGGCCGGCCGGGCCTGACCGTGGGATCACTGCGGCGGCCGGTCGAGATCCTGCAGTACCCCGGGGTCGTCCACTTCGATGCGGGTGACCCCGATGTCGTGGATCAGACCGCGGGCACCCTCGTCGCCTTGGAGCGTGGTTAGCGAGGGGATATGGCGGGCGCCGAACCCCACCGGGTGGCCGGGCTGACCCTGATATTGTGGTTGAACGACAGCGTCCGCAGCGGCACCGGCCATGGCATCGCGCAGCAGGGTGAGGGTCGCGGGGCGCACCCAGGCCATATCGGCCAGGGCAATGAACACATGAGCCCAGTGCCCGGGTATCTGCCGGGCGCCACAGGCCAGCGAGTGACCCATGCCGAGATGGGCATCCGGGCAATGCACCACCCGAACCCGGCCGGGACCGGCGTAGCCCGCCACCACGCCGGCGGCGGCCGCATCGCCGCTGCGCAGCACGACGATCACCGAGCCGAAGGCGCGAGCGTAGCGGTCCAGGCTTGCCAGCAGCAGGGGTCTGCCGTCGTCGATGGCGTACAGGCGTTTGTCGCTGCCGAAGCGGCGCGCTGCGCCTGCCGCGAGCAGCAGAACGCCGCCGGTCATTGAGCCTGTACGGCGGCCAGCGGCTCGCGGGCGCGTGCAGCCGAACGGCTGCGTACAGCGATGATTTCCGCCATGATGGCGATGGCGATCTCCGGCGGCGTCTTGCTGCCGATGGGCAGGCCGATGGGCGCATGCAGCCGCGCCAGGGCGTCGTCATCCACATCGAGTTCGCGCAGCCGCCGGCGGCGGCTCTCGGAAGTGCGCCTCGAGCCCATGGCGCCCACGTAGAACGCCGGCGTATACAGCGCTTCCATCAAGCCCATGTCGTCGATGCGCGGGTCGTGGGTCAGCGCCACGATGGCGGATGCCGGGTCGCTGGCATGGCGGCGCACGGCATCGTCCGGCATGTCGTTCACCAGGGTCACCCCGGGGATCCCGAACTCTTCCAGCAGATGCTCGCGCGGGTCGCAGACGGTGACCAGGAAGTCGAGCTTGCCGGCCAGTTCCGCCAGATATTTCGAGACCATGCCGGCGCCGATGATGAACAGTTGATGCCGCGGCCCGTAGACGTGGGTCAGCATCTGCCCGGCGGCGTCCCAGTGCAGGGGTGTGAAAGCGTCGGTGTCCTCGAGGGATCGAGTGCCGCGGCGCACATCTACGCGGCGGCGGGTCCAGGTGCGCTGTGTCAGGCGTTGCCGCAGGTGCTGAAAATGCGCCCGGGTGGCATCGTCGGCGGCCAGGGGCTCTATGACGATATGCAGCGAGCCGCCGCAGGGCAGGCCGAATTTTTCCGTCTCTTCAGTGCTGATGCCGTAGCGGAAGAACTGAGCGCCGTCACGGGCCAGTTCGCCGCTGGTGAGCTTTTCCAGCAGGTCGTCTTCCACGCAGCCGCCGGACAGGGATCCCACGGTCCGTCCGCGGCCATTGCAGGCGAACAGTGAGCCCACCGGCCTGGGGGAGGACCCCCAGGTTTCGATGACCGTGGCCAGCCAGGCCGGTTCGCCGGCTTCCAGCCAGCCGCACACCTGGGTCCGGCGCTGGTGGTCTGCAGCTTGCGGTGCGCCGTGGGAAGTCTTGGAAGTTGAGCCTTCGGTGTTGCTGCCAGCTCCCGGCCTGCTTCATGCGCGTAATCGAGACCTCTGCGAGCGAGGACCTGTCGTTGTTCTCGAGCTATCTCTGGCAGCAACGCATCGCCATCGGATCTTCGAGGAGCGGGGCTCACAGGTCGTGGAGCTGGCTGATCCCGCCCACGCCGACTCGGTACGGGCTGCTTATCGGGCCTGGCAGGACGGTCGCCTGGCCCTGCAAGCTGTTCCCGGTGAACGGGCCCGCTCCCGCTGGCCCGCCGCACTGGCGCGCTATCCCGGCCTGACCACGCTGATCGCGCTCGTCTGCGCCGTCTTTCCTTTCAGTTATCTGCTGGCCGACGGGCAGGTCACGGATGTTGCGGCGTTACTGACCATCATCGACCTGCGCGAGGCAGGCGAGACGTTGCCTACCCTGCTCGAGGTGCTCGCCCGGGGCGAAGTGTGGCGCTGGTTTACCCCTATGCTTCTGCATTTCTCGGTTCTGCACCTGGCATTCAACTGTGCCATCACCATCGAGCTGGGGCGCCGGCTGGAAGGCACGCTGGGCTCGGGCGGGCTGTGGCTGCTGGTGCTCGCCCTGGCCGCTGCAAGCAACCTCTGCCAGTACGCTTTCGGTGCCGGGCCGCTGTTCGGCGGCCTGTCCGGCGTGGCATACGGGCTGCTGGGATTCATCCTGGTCATGGCCCGCCGGATGCCCGCCGCGCCGGCGTGGCAGCTTCCCCCGGGCTTGTCCATCGGCCTGCTGGTGTTCCTGGTGGTCTTCACCACCGGGGTTACCGAAGCCTTCGGGCTGTTCGTGGCCAATGCCGCCCACTGGAGCGGATTGCTCGGCGGCATCGTGCTGGCGGCGCTGTGGAGGCGGCCGGCTGATGCTTGAGGGTGTGTTGCAGCCCCTGACCGTGCAGACCGCAGCGCCGGCGGCATACCGTCTGACGTTGACGGACGCCGGCGCCGAGTCGGGGTTGGACCTGAATCCGCTGCTGGGACAGGGACTGTGCATCGAGTCGCTGCGCCGCCGCATCAGCTGCTGCCACTGCGGCAGCGACACGCGGCGCAGTTACGGCGGTTACTGCTACCCCTGCTTTACCACGCTGGCGCGCTGTGATCTGTGTGTCGTCAGTCCGGCGCGCTGCCACTATGCGCAAGGCACCTGCCGCGAGCCGGCCTGGGGCGAGTCGTTCTGCATGCAACCGCATGTGGTGTATCTGGCCAATTCCAGCGGCCCCAAGGTCGGTCTCACCCGTTCCGGCAGGGAGATGACCCGATGGCTGGATCAGGGTGCCAGTCAGGGGCTGCTGATAGCGACCACGCCGGATCGTCATCGGGCCGGGGTGGTGGAAGCCCTGCTGGCGCAGCAGATGAGCGATCGCACCGACTGGCGCAGGCTGTTGCGCGGCCCGCCGGCGAGCGTCGATCTGCCGCGCCTGCGCGATGCCGTGCGGCCGGCGGCGGCCGCGCTGCCCGAAGGCGTGCGCTGGCTGGAAGATCGCCGGGCGGTGACGCTCGACTACCCCATCGTGGGTTATCCTCGGCAATTGAGTCGCTTCCGGCTGGACCGGCATGCGGTGGTGGCGGGGCGGCTCATAGGCATCAAAGGCCAGTACCTGCTGTTCGAACACGGCGTGTTTCCGGTCCGCGAACACCGCGGCTGGCACGTGCGGGTCGCCGTTGCCGATGAGGTCGATCAACAGCCGGCGGACCTGTCGTCCGCGGCCGGAGCGATCGAGAGTGCTCGGCGTGGAGAGGGTCGAATCCAGCGGACTATCTGTCTTAAGAATTATCCACGGCGTTTGAGTTGATGCTACGAACGGAGATAACGTCACTCGATATCCGCGACGGCGAAACCACAGTGCACAGCCGGCTGCGGGTGGCGCGAGCCGCTCACGCGGCGCCGGACGCGCCGCTGAAGCTCGACGGCCGGGCACTCGAACTGCTCGACGTGGCGGTGGATGGCAGCACGCTCAACAGCAACCAGTATCAACTCGATGACGAGTCGCTGACCCTGTTCGACGTGCCCGACGAGGCCGAAATCACCGTCGCTACCCGGATCCGCCCGGAAGACAACAGTGCCCTGGAAGGGTTGTATAAATCCGGCGGCATGTACTGCACGCAGTGCGAGGCGGAGGGCTTCCGGCGGATCACTTACTATCCGGACCGACCGGATGTGCTGTCGACGTTCACCACCACCATCGTGGCCGATGCCAGCCGCTATCCGGTGCTGCTGTCCAACGGCAATCCGCTGGCGGACCGGACCCGTGACGATGGCCGGCGTGAGGTGACCTGGGAGGATCCTTTCCCCAAACCCAGTTACCTGTTCGCACTGGTGGCCGGCAACCTGGCGCTGCGCACGGATCGCTTCGTCACGGCCTCCGGCCGCGAGGTGGAGCTGCGCATCTACTCGGAGCCCCACAACATCCAGCAATGCAGTTATGCCATGGATGTGCTCAAGCGTTCCATGCGCTGGGACGAAGACGTGTATGGCCGGGAATACGACCTGGACATCTTCATGATCGTCGCGGTTGAAGACTTCAACATGGGCGCCATGGAAAACAAGGGGCTCAACATCTTCAATACCTCCTGCGTGCTGGCTTCTCCGGATACGGCCAGCGATGCCGCTTATCAGCGGGTGGAAGCCGTGGTGGCTCACGAGTATTTCCACAACTGGTCGGGCAATCGCGTGACCTGCCGCGACTGGTTTCAGCTCAGCCTGAAGGAAGGCTTCACCGTTTTCCGCGATTCCCAGTTCTCCTCGGACATGAACTCCCCCACGGTGAAGCGCATCGAAGACGTGGTGATGCTGCGCTCCGTGCAATTTGCCGAAGACGCGGGGCCTCTGGCGCATCCGGTGCGGCCGGATTCCTACATCGAGATTTCCAACTTCTATACCCCCACCGTCTACGAGAAGGGTGCGGAGGTGGTGCGCATGCTGCATACCCTGCTGGGTCCGGAACAGTTCCGTGCCGGCTCCGACCTGTATTTCGAACGCCATGACGGCCAGGCGGTGACCACCGACGATTTCGTGGACGCCATGGCGACGGCGGGCGAGATCGATCTCTCCCAGTTTCAGCGCTGGTACCAGCAGGCGGGTACCCCTGTGCTGGATGTCACCGAGTCGTTCAGCGAGGGCACCTTGACCTTGCATATCCGTCAATGGTGTCCGGCCACCCCCGGGCAGCCGGACAAAGCGCCCCTGCATGTGCCGGTGCTGTTCGGGCTGCTCGACGACACAGGCAACGAGCTGTCCGCCGATGACCTGGAAGCCAGCGCCGGCGATGCGCTGGAACGCCGCAGCGATGGCACCGGCACGGACAGTCTGCTGCTGCACCTGCGTTCTGCACAGGACACCGTGGAGATTCGCGGTCTGAAAAACCGGCCGCGGGTGAGTTTCCTGCGCGGCTTTTCCGCGCCGGTGCGGGTCAATTACCCGCGCTCTGCCGCGGACCTCGGGTTTCTGGCGGCCCACGACCCGGACGGCTTTGCCCGCTGGGACGTGTTGCAGACCCTGGTGGTGGACGAGATCGGCCGACTGCAGGGCGGCGGCGATCCGGACGGACTGCTGCTGGACGTGTTCGGTGAGTTGTTGCAGCGGGCATTGGCGGCCCCCGATGACCCGGAGCAGGAGAAGCCGTGCTCGCCATGCTGACCTGGCTGATGGATTCTTGTCTTCCAGCACTTCGATACCGTGGACGTGACGGCGTTGTGCGATGCCCGGGACGCCCTGCACCTGGCCCTGGCCCGGCGCCATCGCGAAGCGCTCGAGTCACTCTACGAGCAGAACGCCCCGCAGGGTGTCTATCAGCCGGATGCGGCGGGGATGGCGCGGCGCAGTCTGAAACACGCCGCACTGCGGCTGCTGGCACCGGCCCTGTCCGGCGAGGAGGCCGAGACCGTGCTGGTCAGCCACTACCAGCTTGCGGACAACCTGACGGACCGCCAGGGCGCGCTGATTCAGGCAACCCGCCATGCCGGGCTGGACGAGGGCTGCCGCCAGCGGCTGCTGGAAGACTTCTACGGCCGCTGGCAGCTCGAAGCCCTGGTGGTAAACGTCTGGTTCAGCCTGCAGGCCGCAAGCCCGCTGTACGATGCGGCCAGCGTGCGTGAACTGGCCCGTCACCAGGCTTTCGACGGACGCAATCCCAACAAGCTGCGGGCCCTGTACGGTGCCTTTTCCCGGCAGAATCAGCGGAATTTTCATGCGTTGGACGGCTCGGGTTACGACCTGCTGGCGGAAACCGTGCAGGAGGTGGACGCACGCAATCCGTCCATGGCGGCCAGCCTGGCCACGCCGCTCACCCGCTGGCGCCGCTACGACACCGAGCGGGCCCGCCGGATGCGCGCCGTGCTGGAAGGCCTGGCCGGTGAGGAAAGCCTGTCCAGGGACCTGCTCTGAAGTGGTGAGCGGGAGTCTGGGCTTAGTACCCCGGGTCGATCAGTGCCCTGGGGTGCTCAGTCGTAGAGCGCCGGCAGGATTTCCCGTTGCCGCTGCCGCGCCTGGCTGCGGCGGCGCAGCATCGGCCACGGCGCTGGTGCGCTGTTACCGCTGATGGCGCCGGGGTCGTCGCCGTAGCGGGCAGCGTTCAGGCCGTCCAGGATGCCGGCGTAGCCGTCGTGGCGGAATCGGCGGCGGGCGTCGGCTTCGGAAGTTCCATAATGTGTCTGCAGGTAGGCCTGCAGAGCGCGTTGCATGGTCACCGGGCCGCCGCCACGGCAGGTGGATTTGAGGGTTCGCCAGGCGCGCCGGCGGGCTAAGGCCCGGGCAGCGACCCTGGGCATGGACAGGGGCCCGAACGTCATCAGCAAGGCTGCGGCCAGGAGCGTCACGGTAGCCGCCAGCCACCACCAGAAACTCGATGCCGGCGCCGGCCATTGCGTAGATTGCTCTCCCGCCTCAGCCGGCTCCGTGTTGCCGGCCGGCGCGTCGCCGCCGGCACTCTGGTTGTCCGCATCCGCCGGGGTCGATACGGCGCTGCCGCGGATGCTCATGCCCCGGCCGGGTGTGCTGGCGGTGCGGACTTCCCGCGCATTGACGTCGAACCAGACGACTTCCGTCGGCGGCAGGCGCAGATCACCGGGCGCGGTGGGTATGACGGCGTAGCGTTCCTCACGCCGGCCGCGCACGGAGCTGCCCGAGGTGTCGTCTTCGAGGTCGGGCGGCTCAGGGTAGCGGCGGAAGTTCTGCGCCGGCAGCACCGGCGTCAGGGGCGGAATTGCCGAGCTGACGTTGCCGCGGATGCGTGCGGTCAGGGTTCGGGTGAGCGGGTCGCCCACCTCCACCGCAGTATTCGGCGGAGACCAGCGCTCCGTGAGTTCCAGTGCCTCGGCGGGCAGCCAGGGATGGTCTGCCGGATAGGTCGCGGGAATCGGCAGGACCTCCACGGTCATCGGGTCGGTGGCTATGCGCACCCCGGAGCGCCGCGTGCGGCCGTCGAGCTGCAGGCGCACGCTGCTGGTGATGGAGATGGCAGGAATGGTGAGCTCGCCGCTGCGCTCCGGCAGGATGGCGAAACGCTGCTCGATGACGCCGTAGCGCCGGCCGTCGCGAATGGTCGTGCTGGAAGTGGTCTCACCGAGCGGCGTGACGATGGCGTCGGCAATCTCCGGCAACCCGGGCAGGTCGCTGTAGATCTGTGCGCCGCTGGAATAGTACAGGCGCCGGGTCAGTACGGTCTGCGCCTGGACGTAGACGGGGTCGGTGCTCAATTCGGATTCGAAGAACACCATCCGCTCGATGGCTTCACGCAGCTCCGGATCCAGACCGCGCACCCGCAGCCGCACGGGTTCGGTTGTCTCGGCGCCCACCGTAATGGCGGGAACCGTCAGCTCTCCGGAACGCCGCGGCCGCAGGGTAATCTGATATTCCACCCACGATTGAACCTGGCCGTTCACCGAGCGGTACTGGCTCGAGGTCTGGGTCGTGAGCACTTCGAAGTCGGCTTCCAGCGCCTCCAGGTCCAGACTCTGGGCTTCGTTGCTGCCGCTGGCCCGGATGGTCAGACGCGCCGTATCCAGCTCGTCGATGATGCGCGGCTCGAGGGTGGTCCTGAGCTCCGCTGCCGCGGGCATTGCCAGCCAGACCAGCATGATGGCCAGCCAGGGCCGCGTCTGCCGCGACACATCTGCTGCCGGGCGGATCACCAGATCTTCTCCGTCTCCTGGCTGCGGTAGTCGCCGCGCCCGTAGCCGCTGATTGGTCTCGTATTGAAACTTGCGCCGCAGCAGTCCGCCGGGGTCGTCGGGCACGCGGCGCAGCCACTGTTCCAGGGCATCGCGCTGCTCGTCGCGGCTGGCCGCGAGCTGCTCTTCGGACGCATCCTGCGAAGTCTCGCCGGGCTCGCTGCGCTGGGCCTCGTCGGGATCACCGTCCGCGCCATCGGGCTGCGGTTGCGCCTCGGCATCGTTTTCCCCGTCCTGTTCGGGGTTGGCCTCGTCCTGGGGCGGTGCTGAGTCTTCCGGCTGCTCACCGCCGCCCTCCTGCTGGCGCGACTGCTCGTCCTGCTGGCCCTGGGATTGCTCCTCGAGCATTTCCTCTACCAGCGCCTTGTTGAAACGCGCGTCTTCGTGGTCGGCGTCCCGTTCCAGCACCCGGTCATAGGCGTCGATGGCGGCCTGCAGGCGCCCCTGCCGGGCCAGCGCATTGCCCAGGTTGTACAGCGCAGCTGTGGACTCCGTCTGGCGCCGGTAGGCCTGTGCGGCGAGGTCGAACTCGCCGCTGCGGTACAGGGCGGCGGCCCGCCAGTCATCCGTTTCGAACAATGCGGCCGCCGCTTCCGGCGCTCCTTCCCGCAGGGCTTCGTAACCCTGCTGATCGCGGCGCTGCCACAGATCCTCCCACAGTCCCGCCTCGGCCGGGCCTGGCAGCAGCAACAGGGGCACCAGGGCCACGGCGCCCCGGCGGAAGGTGGCGAGGGCGAACGGAATGAGGGCCACGGCTACCCAGAATCCCATGTCGGCCCAGGTGTCGAAGTCGCGTTCCACTTCGACGGTTTCGTCGTCTCCGGGCAAAGGTGTGGTCAGCAGGTGGTCGATGTCGTCGCTGGCCAGTGTCAGGGTCCGGTAGCGGCCGTGGTGCAGTTGTGCCGTGGTGCGCAGCCGTGCCTCGTCCAGTCGGGCGATGATGGGGTCGCCCTGCTGGCTGCGCAGTACCTGGCCCCGCTGGTTGAGGAAGTCCAGCGGTATGGTGGCGCCGCCGGGCGTGCCTACGCCGAGTATGGAGATGGGGAAGTTGTGGTTACGGTACTCGGAGACGGCGGCCGCGTCGTCCACGCCGTCGGTCACAACGAGAATCCGGCCCTGGCGCATGCCGGCATTGCCGAGCAGCCGGTGCGCCTGCTCCAGACCGCTGGCCAGGTCGCTGCCCAGCACCGGCATCATGTCCGGGCGCAGCGCGCTCAGCAGGTTCTCGATGGTGCGGGTATCGTCGGTGAGCGGCGCTACGGCGTCGGCGATGG
>JAXHLO010000032.1:0-25011 GCA_034522075.1 Gammaproteobacteria bacterium
ACCGGCACCGCACGGCGATCTCGAAGTCGGGTTTCCTGATGCGCATGGCGTCGGCGTACTGCTCGTTCATACGATAGGGCGACAGGAACATGGCGATCCAGCCGTCGCAGATTTCGGCACCCATCGCCACGTTCTTCGGCCCTTCGGCGCCCAGATAGACGGGGATGTGGTCGCGCAGCGGATGCTGCATGAGCTTGAGCGCCTTGCCGAGGCCCGTGCCGCCATTGAGGGGTAGTTGATAGTGTTCGCCGTCGAAGCTCACCGGCTCCTCGCGCGCGATGATCTTGCGGAAGATCTGCATCCACTCCCGGGTGCGCGCCAGGGGCTTGGGGTAGGGCTGGCCGTACCAGCCTTCCACCACCTGCGGGCCGGAGACGCCGATGCCGAGAATCAGCCGGCCGTTGGACAGGTAGTCCAGGGCCACCGCATGCATGGCGGCGCTGGCCGGCGTCCGCGCGGAGATCTGCATGATGGAAGTGCCCAGATTGATGCGTGAGGTGTGGGCACCGATCCATGCCAGGGGCGTAAAGCAATCCATGCCGTAGATCTCGGGACACCAGATGGTGTCGTAGCCCAGATTCTCGGCTTCCCGTGCAAGCTCGATGATCCGCTCGCCGCCTGGCGGGCCCATGGGGCCGATACCCAATCCCAGCTTCATGTCGTCGCTCCCTCGAGGCTATGGCTCAGGGCCGGATATTGCGGGATCCGCGGCCAATGTACCAGTTACTGATACTGCTGCTGTGGGAGCGACCTGCAGGTCGCGATCTGGAGATCGCTCCCACAGTCAGTAGCCCCCACACTCAGTATCTGCCACGCATGGACTTGGCCCGGCCTTACCTGCGATCATTCCGCGAGCGGTCCAACCGGGGAGTTGAGCATGACCAGAGAAACCCAGCAGCACTACGAAGTCATCGTGATCGGTGCCGGCGTGGCGGGCATCTACCAGATCAAGCGTCTGGCGGATCTCGGCGTCGACGCCATGGTGCTCGAAGCTGCGGCGGATCTGGGCGGCACCTGGTACAACAACCGTTACCCGGGGGCCCGCTTCGACTCCGAGAGCTACACCTATGGCTATTCCTTCTCCCGGGAAGTCCTGGAGGAATGGCACTGGAAAGAAACCTCTCCACCTCAACCGGAGAACCTGCGCTACCTGAACTTCGTGGCCGACAAGTTCGGTCTGCGGCAGTACATGCAGTTCAACACCCGGGTGGAAGCGGCACACTTCGACGAGGCCAATGATCTGTGGCACCTGACCAGCCAGGATGGCCGGCGCTTCACCTGCCGCTACGTGATCATGACCCTGGGTCTGCTGTCCACGCCCACGCTGCCGCGCCTCGAGGGTCGCGACGACTTCAAGGGCCAGTCTTTCCACACCTTCGATTGGCCCCATGAACCGGTCGATCTCTCCGGCAAACGCGTCGCCGTGATCGGCACCGGCGCGACGGCCATACAGATCATTCCGGAAATCGCCGGCAAAGTGGGCGAGCTGACCGTATTCCAGCGCCGGCCGAACTGGGCTGCCCCGCTGAACAACGCGACGATCGATGATGAGGAGATGGCGAAGATCCGCGCCCGCTACGACGAGATCTTTGCCACCTGTGCACGCACCCCGGGCGGCTTCGAGCACGAGCCCGACCGCCGCGGCTTCTACGAGGTCTCGCGGGAGGAACGCATCGCGCTGTGGGACCGGCTCTACGACGAGCCGGGCTTCGGTATCTGGTTACGCAACTTCCGTGAGATCTTCATGGACGAGCAGGCCAATGCCGAGTTCTCGGAATACATTGCCGACCGCATCCGGGCGCGGGTGCACGACCCTGAGACGGCGGAGAAGCTGATCCCCCGTGACCACGGTTTCGGCGTGCAGCGGCTGCCGCTGGAGACCCACTACTACGAAGCCTACAACCGTGACAACGTGCACCTGGTCGATCTCAGCGAGACGCCGCTCGAGCGGGTCACGGAAACGGGCCTGCGCACCAGCGAACGCGACTATGAGTTCGACATCATCGTCTACGCCACCGGTTTCGATGCCATTACCGGCGCCTTCGATCGCATCGATATCCGCGGGGCAGGCGGGCTGCGCCTGCGTGACAAATGGCGCCACCGGATCTCCACGTTCCTGGGTATCTTCATCAGCGGTTTCCCCAACCTGCTGATGCCCAATGGCCCGCAGAGCGGTTCGGCTTCCACCAATTATCCACGCGGTATCGAGGTGGGCGTGGATTGGTGTAGCGACTTTCTCGAGCACCTGTGGGCAAACGGCGGGAGCCGCTTCGAAGCCGACCCCGAGGCCGAAGAACGCTGGACCAGCCACGTCGAGGACATGTACTCCATGATGCTCATGCGCAAGGCCCGGTCCTGGTTCACCGGCTACAACTCCAACGTGGAAGGCCATGAAGCGGGCACCATCCGCTATCTCGTCTACAACGGCGGCATGCCCAAATACGTCTCGAAGATCAACGCCGTGGCCGAGAACGGCTATGAGGGAGTAACCGTGAGCAGCCCGGCGACCGTGACAGGGTCGGCTGCGCGCTGACGAGACCGCAGAAGAGTCGGATATCCCGATCGGCTGCGCCCGCGGCGACCCAGACCGGCTCATTGCGGGCAGCCCGCGTTTGGCGGTATTGAGCGGCCGTTCCCAGGCCTTTGGCCGACACCCCCGGTAAGGCGATGCTGCTGCCAGCGGGTTCGCTGCCCGGTTTGATGTAAATCAACTACGCGCTCGGTTTGCCATTCCTGTTGCGCCGGTACCGCGCGATAGTGCACCCGTGAAAGCGCCAGTGATCATTCAGGGTGGAATGGGCGTGGGCGTGTCCGGCTGGCGTCTCGCCCGCGCCGTGTCGATGCAGGGACAGCTCGGTGTGGTGGCAGGAACTGCGCTGGCTACGACGTTTGCGCGTCGACTGCAACTCGGTGATCCCGGCGGGCACCTGCGGCGCGCGGTGGAGCGGTTTCCGGCGCCGGAGCTGGCTGCGCGTGTCTACGACCGCTATTACCAGCCTGCGCGCTCCGCGCGCAAACCGCTCAAGCGCCACCCGCTGCCTGCCATGCGCATGCCGCGCAGTCTGCTCGAGCTGACCGTGGTGGCGAGCTTCGCCGAAATTTATCTCGCCCGGGAGTCGCACGACGGCAGCATCGGCGTGAATCTGCTGGAGAAGATTCAATTGCCGACCCTGGCTACGCTGTTCGGCTGCATGCTGGCCGGCGTGGACTACGTGCTGATGGGTGCCGGCATTCCCCGCGCCATTCCGCAGGTTCTGGACCGGCTGGCGGCATGGCAGCCGGTGGAGCTGCAACTCGACGTCGCAGGCCGGGAGCCCGGCGAAAAGTTCGCCACCCAACTGGACCCGTGTGCCGTGGTGCCCCGGGCCACAGAACCTCTGAAACGCCCCACGTTCATCGCCATCGTCAGCTCTGCGGTGTTGGCCAGGAACCTGGCGCGGAAGGCTGTCGGCAAGGTGGATGGCTTCGTCGTAGAGGGTCCGTCGGCCGGCGGGCACGACGCTCACCGCGGCGGTATCGCGCCTTGTCCGACGACGGTGAGCCCATCTACGGTCCCCGTGATGAGCCGGATCTGGACACCTTCCGTGCTTTGGGTCTGCCGTTCTGGCTGGCGGGCTCCTATGGTCGACCCGGGCGGCTGGAGGCGGCACTGGCGCTGGGCGCATCCGGCATTCAGGTGGGGACGGCTTTCGCCTTCTGTAGAGTCAGGTCTGGAGACGGACATGAACGAACGTCATTGCCCGCAGCCGTCGTGCCGATGTGCGGGTGACCACCGATCCGCGGGCATCCCCCACCGGCTTCCCCCTCAAGGTCGTACAGATGGAGGATTCGGTATCCGAGGCTGCCGTGTTCGATGGCCGACCCAGGATCTGCGATCTGGGATACCTGCGCCAGGCTTATCGACGCAGCAATGGCGCGCTCGGCTACCGGTGTCCGGGAGAGCCTGTGAGCGACTTTCTGAAGAAAGGCGGTGAGCAGGATGAGATTCAAGGACGCAAATGCGTCTGCAACGGTCTGCTGGCCACCGTAGGGCTGGGCCAGGTGCAGAAAGGCTCTTACGAGGAGCCGGCTCTGGTCACCGCCGGGCAGGACGTGTCTCTGGTTGCCGAGTTCATTGCACAGGGCCGTAACAGCTATTCCGCTGCTGACGTGATCAGGCGCCTGCTCGGCTAGGGATTACGTAGTTGTCCCTATTGAGCGGCCGCCTCTTAAGTAGTGTTCTATATACCTCTTTTGGCCAACCCAGGGAGAGACTCATGAAGGACGAAGACGACCATCAGGATGATGCCGACGTACCCACCATGCAGCGGATTCTGGATAACCCTTTCATTCTGCTTTTCATCGGCATCGCCGTTCCGACGTTGACTTACATCGTGTGGGGAATCATGGAGCTCGTTTCATTACCCATCGCCGACTGATGGGGTGTACTCAGGTTCAGGGGAAATCCTATGACCAGCTTGTCACCGCCGACCCGAAAGCTCTGGTGGAATGAAACCATCGACAAGAGTGAATTGATCTGGATCACCGTGGTGGTGATCTGGGGCATCGTGCTGACCCTGATGATGCCGTTCTGGCACCTTTCAGCAATCCGAACCTTCCAGCGAAGCTTACAAGTCCACGCCGAGAAAGCTAACTGACCAAGGCGCAGGCCGTGGTTGACCAGTACACGGTGCGCACCGAAGGCAATATGAATACGCCCGTGGTCAAACCGCCGGTAGGGGAGGACATCTATCTGGTGGCCCGCTTGTGGAACTGGTGGCCCATATTCGAGCTGGAAGTCGGCAAGAGCTATCGGCTGCACATCATGTCCATGGACTGGCAGCACGGCTTCTCGCTGCAGCCGAGCCAACGTCAGACGTCTCGGTGCATTGCCGGGCTACGAGCACGTGATCATGACGGTCACGCCGAACCGTACCGGTGAGCACAGCATCGTCTGCAACGAGTACTGCGGCATTCTGCATCACAACATGGTCGGGAAGATCTACGTGGTTGAAGGGGAGACATCATCATGAGTGACGTGACTTACCCGGGCGCGCCCGCTGCAGGCGGCATTGCGGCCCCGGACAGGAAGCCGTTGTTCCGCGTCTGTCCGGACACGGGGCTGAAGATCGACCGGCAGGCCGAACTACAGATGAAGGCTCATGCCGTGGCTGCGGTGGTGTTTCTGCTGGTCGGCGGCATCATGGGAATCGGTGTGGGGTTGACCCGATGGCCTGAAGTACACCTGCTCGATGCCAGTGCCTTCTATCAGGTGCTGACGGCACTGGCACTGACATCTTCTTCGAGATGGCCGCGCTGATTTTCACTTCGTCGGTCGTTCTCGGCGCGCGTTGGGCTACGCCGCGTCTGGGCTGGGCGGCCTTCGCCCTGATGATCATCGGTGCGCTGGTGAACAACTACGCCGTTCTGGTGCAGGGCAATTCCAGCGTCATGATGACGTCGTACGTGCCCATGCCGGCGGGTACGTTCTTCTATCTCGGCCTCATTCTGTTCGCCGTGGGTGCGTTGATCATCTGTTTTCAATTCCTCGGCACCCTGATTACCGCCAAGAGCGAACGCACCTACGAGGGTTCCGTACCGCTGGTCACCTTTGGTGGTCTTACCGCGTGCATCATTGCCATTTTCACCATTGCCTCGGGTGCCATCATTCTGGTGCCGACCCTGCTGTGGAACCTGGGACTGGTGAGCAACATCGACGCCGGCGTGTACCGGCTCATCTGGTGGGCCTTCGGCCATTCCTCCCAGCAGATCAACGTGACGGTTCACGTCACCATCTGGTATGCCATAGCAGCCATCGTCTTCGGTGCCAAGCCGCTCTCTGAAAAGGTCAGCCGGTTCGCCTTTCTGCTCTACATCGCGGTGCTGCAGATCGCCAGCGCGCACCATCTGCTGGTGGATCCAGGGCTGAGTTCCGAGTGGCGTATCTTCAATACCAGCTACGCCATGTACCTGGCCGTCATGGCCAGCATGGTGCATGGCCTGACGGTTCCGGGCTCCATCGAAGCGGCACAGCGGGCACACGGCTTCAACTCCGGATTCTTTCAATGGCTGCGCAAGGCTCCCTGGGGCAATCCGGTGTTCTCCGGCATGTTCATCTCGCTGGTCGGGTTCGGTGTGCTGGGCGGTATTACCGGTGTGGTCATGGGGGCGGAGCAGATCAACCTGATCGTCCACAACACGCTCTACGTGCCGGGGCACTTCGCACGGCACGGTGGTCGCGGGCACCACGCTGGCCTTCATGGCGGTGACCTACGCTGGTGCTGCCGCTGATCTTCCAGCGCGTGATCATGGTGATGCCGACGGTGGCTGCCGTGGCAGCCCTATGTGTTCGGGCATCGGGGACGGGCGGCAGTCTCGCTGTTCCTCATGGGCGCGGGCACACTGGGCGTGCCGCGCCGGCACTGGGACATTCTGTTCAGCAGCGCCGAGAATGGCTACGAGTGGTCGGCCGCAGCGATGACCATGATGAGTCTGAACGGCATGTCCGTGCTGCTGGCCGCACTGGGCGGGGCCATGTTCATCGCGGTGATGGTCGGTACCATCCTGATCGGGCGCCGTGTGGGCGAGGATCAGAAGATGCCCGAGATCGCTCTGGCGGAGCCGCCGGAGGAGAAATCCTATCGGGGCATCGGCGTGGGCGGCATCATCATACCCGGCACACTGGCGATGCTGTTCGTGTTCTTCGCCGTATTCGCCCTGTACTACTTCATCAACTGGAAGTACCTGGCTGAGACCTGGGGTCTGAGCTGATGTGGCGCGGCGCTCACCAGCTCCTGTTCCTGCTGGCTGTGGCCGTTCCGGCCGTGGCGGCCGGTGCGTCCAGCGAGGCGCGGGCCATGCGCACGCAGGACGGCTTCGACCGCACCCAGGCGCTTGCGGTGAGCCAGGCGGCGCTGGGCCGATCGCTGGGCAATCATGCACTGGTGGCAGCCGACGGTACGCGGGTCACGCTGGACCGCTTTTCCGGCAAGCCGCTGGTCGTCAGCATGATCTTCACGAGTTGTGCGCATATCTGTCCGGCGACGACCCAGAACCTGCGCAAGGGCGTGGCCGAAGCGCGGCGTAATTTCGGCACCGACAGCTTCAACGTAGTCACTATCGGCTTCGATGCGCCGCGGGATACGCCGGATGCCATGCGGGAGTTCGCGCGGCGTCAGGGCGTGTCGGACCCCGGCTGGTACTTTCTTGCGGCGGACCAGCCCACCATTGATGCGCTGGCCCGGGAGCTGGGGTTCATCTACTTTCCCAGCGGCGGCGGGTTCGATCACCTCATACAGTCCACCATTGTGGACGGCAAGGGCGTCATATACCGGCAGGTTTACGGCATTGATTTCGCTTTGGCGCACCTGCTGGAACCTCTGAAGGAGCTCGTCTATTCCCTTGAGCCGGAACAGTCACTGTACCAATCGCTGACGAATCGGATTCGTCTGTTCTGCACGGTCTACGATCCAGCCTCGGACAGCTATCGGTTCAGCTATGCCATCTTTGTCGGGTTGATTATCGGTCTGATGCTGGGTGCCGTGGCCGTCTACCTGCTGGCGCGCGAGTGGGCTCAACATCGCCGCCACAACCTGCTGGCGGCGCGGCGGGGCGATGCATGATCCGGGCAGTCGAGCGATTCACCCGGCGCGGCTGGCAGCGTCTTGACCGGCTGTTCGACTGGCTGTTCACGGAACGCTATAACCCGCTGTATCAGCTCGGTGCGCTGGGTTTTCTGTATTTCTGGATCGTCACGGTAAGCGGCGTTTATCTGTTCGTGTTCTTCGATACCAGCGTATCGAAGGCTTACCTGTCCGTTGAGTACCTGACCCGCGAGCAGTGGTTTCTCGGCGGGGTGATGCGCAGCCTGCACCGTTATGCCTCTGCGGCAATGGGGGTCACCGTCACCCTGCATCTGCTGCGGGAGTTCTCCATGGGCCGCTTCCGCGGTGCCCGGGCGTTTTCCTGGATCAGCGGCGTTCCATTGCTCTGGCTGCTGTTCGCATGGGCCATCGGCGGATACATCCTGGTGTGTCGATCAACTCGCGCAGTATCTGGCTACGGCTACGGCCGAGTGCCTCGACTGGCTGCCGGTGTTCGGTGATCCCATCGCCCGCAATTTCGTCAGCGGCGCCACCCTCAATGACCGCCTGTTCTCGCTGCTGGTCTTCCTGCACATCGCCATTCCCCTGTTTCTGCTGGCCGGCATGTTCATCCATATCAAACGGCTCAAGCTGCCGCGTACCAACCCCGGCAGAGCTTTCTCCGCCGCTACCTGTGCTGCCATGACGTTGGTTGCACTGGCGCATCCGGCCACCAGCATGGCGCCCGCCGATCTAACAACCACCCCGGCGCTCGTGCAATTCGACTGGGTCTATCTGAATGTGTATCCGCTGCTGGATTATTCCGGGCCGGCAATGGTCTGGGGCCTCGTCGGGGCCATAACGCTGCTGCTCATCGTTCTGCCGCGGCTCTCGCCGGCCCGAAGCGAGCAGCTCGCCCCCGCCGTGGTCGATCCGGACAACTGCAATGGCTGTACCTGGTGTTTTCAGGATTGCCCGTTCGAAGCGATCGTCATGATGCCCCATGACTACAAGAGCGGCATGCGGCAGGCGCAGGTCAACGCCGATCTCTGCACCGGGTGCGGTATCTGTGCCGGCGCCTGTCCGTCGGCCACACCATTCCGCCACGTGGACGAGCTGGTGTCCGGCATCGAAATACCCGATTACCCTCTGCAACGTCTGCGCGAAGAGGCCGCCGCGGCATTGCGCCGGCTCGATCCCGGCCAGGGTATTGTGGTGTTCGGCTGCGAACACGGCGCCGACGTAAACGCGCTGTCGGGTCAGCAGGTCGCCGCGCTGCGTTTGCCCTGTACCGCCATTCTACCGCCGTCGTTCGTCGACTATATGGCCCGGCAGCCGGCGGTATCCGGCATTCTGATCAGCGGCTGTCACCCGCAGGCCTGCCATTACCGTCTGGGCAGCGAGTGGGTCTCCCAGCGCCTGGCCGGCGAACGCAATCCCCATCTGCGTACGGCGGACGGCCGGTCCAAGGTGGAGCAATGCTGGGCCGGGCCGCTGGAAGCCGGGAAGCTGGCGGATGCCGTCGCTGCCCTGCGCCGCCAGTCGCAAAGCCCTGAGCAGAACGCCAACGGCGGTCGTGAGCCCGGCGCCGCTTCCGGTACTCAGCGCTCGGAGGTGTCATGAACGAATCGCGAATACTTCGGCTGCTGGCTGGGACTGTGGTTCTGGTGGCGTTCATGGCGGCGATGGCCATCTTTACGGCCTGGCCTGCTTACCGCTATCTCCAGCCTGATGAAGCGGTGGTCAAGCTCAGCCTGCGCCATGCAGGGGTCCGGCTAGGCGAGTGCCGCACCCGTAGTGAGGCGGAAATGGCCGAGCTGCCGCCCAACATGCGGGCGGCCCAGGAGTGCCCGAGAGAGCGGTCACCGTTGCACCTGCAGCTCGAGTTCGACGGCCGCCGGCTGATCGATACCACCCTGGCGCCGCGCGGTCTGCATGGTGACGGTCGGGCTGCGTTCTACCAGCGGCTGAAGGTGCCTGCCGGCAGCTTCAGAGTTGCCGTGAAGATGACCGACGGGCATCCGCAGCGAAGGTTTTCCATATCAGCTCGAGCGTGACGTGGAACTCGAACCGGGAGATATCCTGGTCATCGATTTCGATTCGCAGTCCAGCCGATTCGTGTTGATCTGAAGATGAGACAGGCAACGAGCAGGCAATCAGATAGCGCTCTGGCCGAGCAGGCGCTGCAACACTTCGAAGGTCACCAGGGCCAGCACCAGGATGATGGCGAAAAATATCAGCGAGCGTTGCTCGAAGCGTTGACCACGGCGGGCTTCCAGATACTTCAGCAACGCATCGGTACCGAAATACAACGCCGCGGCGACGATGGTGAACAGGACGATTTCCATGCTGTGCGGTGCTCGCAGAAGGGCTGGGTATACAGCATCAGGGAAAGGAGCCGGGGCATGACAGCCCGGGCCCAGCGCATCACCAGCACGTGGCGTCAGCCGGGAACGGATCGCGCCCTGATCTGGCTGGCGGGAACTCTGGTGCTTGTCATTCTGATCACCAACCTCCTGAGTGCTTATCTGCGCCTGCACGAAGCGGGACTGGGTTGTACGCCGTGGCCCGATTGCTACGGACACATTGTGCCGAGCGAAGGCGCTGCAGCGCCGGGTCTGCAGACGGCTCTGCTGCCCCACGAGCAGATCAAACAGGCGCACCGCATCCTGGCGGGTGGGCTGGTGCTCATGGTTCTCGTGGTGTTGCACCAGCGTACCCGTCTGGGGCTGCAGGGCGGCGAACGTACCCTGCCGTATGCGCTGGCCGCCGTGATGCTGGCGCTGGCGGTAGTGGGACCAGCCAGTTACCTGAAGACCATGCCCGCCATTGCCACCGCCAACATTCTGGGCGGTCTCGTCCTGCTGGCGCTGACCTGGCGATTGCTGCTGGCCAGCCGCCGTCCGCAGCAGGTGCCCGTAGCTGACAGCATTCGTAAATTGGCCCTGGTCTCGGCCGGCGTCGTAGTCATTCAATCAGCGTCGGGGGCCTGGACCAGTGCCAACTTTGCCGGTGTCGCCTGTGGCGACTGGTTTGTCTGCGAGGCGCCGCCGGGCCGGGCGTCGGCGGTCTCGGCATTCAACTACTTCCGTGAACTGGAACTGGATGGCATCGGGCGGGTCGTCGTGGGGGCCGAAGCCTGGCTCATTCAACACGTCCATCGTCTGGCAGCGTGGGTGACGGCTCTGGTGCTGCTGATGCTGGCGCTGGGGCTGTGGCGGCAGGGGTTGCGTCGCCATGGCGCAGCGCTGGCAATGCTGGTGGTGCTGCAGCTGGCCGTGGGTCTGGCAGGTGCCGCGGCCGGCTTACCGCTGTTGATCGTGCTCGCGCACAACCTGCTGGCCGCCGGACTCATCGTCATGCTGATTGAAATCAATTACCGGGTGGCTGCACATGACTAAACGGCAACGACGCATCGTTCTGAGTGTGATTACCGTAGCGCTGGCACTGGCAACCCTGAAGCTGGCCATTCCCGCGCAGCCGGATCTGCCGGTTCTGGAAGACATCGGCGGCGCCCTGCAGGCGCCGAGTACCCGCGACCGGGAGGTGTCGCTGGACGATTTCCGGGGCAGGGTAGTGCTGCTCAATTTCGGCTTCACCAGCTGTCCGGATGTCTGTCCCACGGTGCTGGCCCGCATGCGTGCCCTGCTGCTGGATCTGGAGGCGCTTCAGGCGGACGTGCAGCCGCTGTTCGTGACCATCGACCCGGAACGTGACCGGTTACCGGGTCTGGATCGCTATCTGAGCAACTTTCACCCGCGTTTCATTGGTCTGCGGCCGGAGCCGGATGAACTGGAACGAATCGCCGCACGTTATCGGGCCGTTTATCAGCGCGAGGACATGCCATCGGGGCTGGATTACGGGTTCGCCCACAGCTCGCATATTTATCTCATCGACGGGCGCGGCCGGGTTCGCGCCATGTTCGGCGCCGCCGCGCGCATTCCCGAGATGGTAGCCGCGGTGCGCAGCGTCGCTTCATAGCAGGGTCAGGGAGCCGACTATGGCCATCACCGTACCAGCCTTCATGCCCGCAGCGGATACCCAGCGGCTGCAACTCGGCTGGTTGTGGCTGGCCGTGTATTCGCTGATTGGCGCCGGCCTGATGTCGCTGCTGCTGGCACTGGCGCGTACGCCGTTGATTCAGAATGTGCTGGAGAACCCGGCTTTGTTCAAAGTGGCGCTGGTGGTTCACGTGGATCTCTCGGCCCTGGTGTGGTTCTGTGCCTGCGCCGGATTGCTGTGGAGTCTGCTGGTCCCTGATCGGCGCGGCCGCTGGGACCTGGGCGCCCTGGCGCTTTCCGTCGCCGGAACCGCCATGGTGACGCTGGCGCCGTTCATCGGCGAGCCGCGTCCCATCATGAACAATTACGTGCCGGTGCTGCAGCAGACCTGGTTTTTCATCGGGCTGGGGCTGGTCGCGGCCGGGGTATGCCTGGGCGCATGTCGTTATCTGGCGGCCTGTCGCGGCATGGGTCTGTTGCGGAGCATGGATGCCATGGGCTGTGTGCGGCTGGCCATGGCCCTGGTGGCGGTGATCATGCTGCTGGCCGCTGGTTGTCTGGCGATGTCCTATCTGTACATGCCGGCCGGGCTCGGCGGCGAGATCTACTATGACCTGCTGTTCTGGGGCGGCGGCCATGTACTGCAGGTGGCTTACACACTCATGGCACTGGCCGCCTGGATCGTGCTGGTGCGTGGGCTCGACGAGCGCTACGCCTCGCAATGGCGGTGGATCCGGCGGTTGCTGCTGGTCGCGGTGCTGCCGCTTCTGATGGTGCCCTGGGCTTATCTGCCTGAACTCGACGCGCGCGAACACGTGCTGCGTTTTACCGGGATGATGCGCTGGGGCGGGATTGCCGCCATCCCCCTGGTCCTGCTGGCTTTTGCCGGTCTGCTGGCCGGCCGCAGCCGGAACATGGAAGGGCGCTGGCTGCGCGCCGCGGCTCTGTGCTCTCTGACCCTGTTCGCCGCCGGCGGCATCATGGGTTTTCTGATTCGCGGCTCCAACACCATGATTCCCGCGCATTACCACGGTTCAATCGTCGGCGTGACTCTGGCACTCATGGGCCTGGTCTATTTCGTACTGCCGCGCCTCGGTCGGCCCATCACCATGCCGCGGGCGGCTCTGTGGCAGCCCTATGTCTATGCAGCCGGCCAGCTCATGCATGTCACCGGCCTGGCCTGGTGCGGCGGTTACGGCGTTCAGCGCAAGGTATCCGGTGCGGCGCAGGGGCTGGACGGCCTGGCGCAGACGGCTGGCATGGGGCTGATGGGTCTGGGCGGCCTGATCTCGGTCATCGGCGGCATGCTGTTTCTGATCGTGGTTATATCCGCGCTGCGCCCGCTCGCGGGTCTGCGCGGCAATCGCCTGAGCGTGGCGCAGGCCTGAACAGCGTTCAACTGCACTTCGAGTCCCCGCAGTTCAGGCAGGTCAGACAGCCGTCGAGCAGCACCGTAGCTACCGTGTGGCACTTGCCGCACAGTTGCGCGCCGGCCGGGAAGCTGCTGTCCGCCGCTTTGCCGGCTGCCGGAGCGGCCTCGAGTTGTTCGCGCTTGCCTGCCAGATAGGCCTGCTGATGCGGATCGAGCTCCATGCTGAGCATGCCGAGGCCTGCCAGATGGCGCTCGATGATCTCGCCGATTTCCGCCACCAGCGACGGCATGAACCGTCCGCCCGGCTTGAAGTAGCCGCCTTTGGGGTCGAACACACTGCGCAGTTCCTCCACCAGGAAGGTGCAGTCGCCGCCTTTGCGGAATACCGCCGAGACAATGCGGGTGAGGGCCACGATCCACTGAAAGTGATCCATGTTCTTGGAGTTGATGAACACCTCGAACGGGCGGCGCGATTCGTGGGGGGTGCCTTCGTTCAAGACCACGTCGTTGATGGTCACGTACAGAGCATGCTCCGACAGCGGTGTCTTGACTTTGTAGGTCCGCCCGTGGAGTTGCTCCGGGCGTGCCAGTTTCTCGTGCATGTGCTCGAGCTCGTCGCCATGAGCCATAACCTGATAGTCGATGATGCGGGCCTGTGCCTTGATGGCCATATCGGGTCTCCTGGTTGAATTCAATAGCGGTCGTAATAGCCTTCCTTCAAGGCGTCGAACAGATTGGCTGCGTTGTGCATTTCGCCGTCGTACTCGATCTCTTCGTCGCCGCGGGCCTCGATGGTGGTGCCGTCTTCGAGATGGAAGCGGTAGCGGGTGGCCGCCAGGTCCTTGTGCTTGACCAGCACACCTTGAAAGACTTCCGGGTTGAAGCGGAACGTGGTGCAGCCCTTCAGACCCTGCTGGTGAGCGTATCGGTAGATGTCTTTGAACGATTCGAAGGGATAATCGGCCGGCACGTTAGCCGTTTTCGAGATGCTGGAATCCACCCACTGCTGCGCCGCCGCCTGCATGTCCACGTGCTGTTGCGGCGTGACCTCCTCGGCGGTGACGAAGTAGTCGGGCAGGGTCTGATCGCCTTCGCCGCTCGGGTCGGCATCCGGATCCACGAGATACCGGTACGCGAGCAGTTCCATGGAGCAGACTTCCACACGATCCTTGGTTTTTCGCCCTGGCCGGATCAGATTGCGGAAGTAGGCGTGCGCGAAGCTCGGCTCGATGCCATTGCTGGCATTGTTGGCCAGCGACAGCGAGATGGTGCCGGTGGGGGCGATGGAGCTGTGATGGGTGAAGCGCGCGCCGTGCTCTGCCAGTCGTTCGACCAGGTCAGGGTCGACCGTGGCGAGCTGCTGCATGTAGCGACTGTAGCGGGCGTGCAGCACACGCCCCGGCAGTTCGTCGCCTGCGGCGTGGCCGTCCCGGGCAAGGTCCGGGCATCTGCGCAGCATGGCTTCGCTGATCGTGAAGGTCTCGGTCATGATCGGCGCGGGCCCTTTCTCTTCGGCCAGCTTCAGGCCTGCCCGCCAGCCGTTCACCGCCAGCTCCCGGGCCACTCGCTCGGTGAACGCCACCGCCGCCGGGTCACCGTAGCGCAGGCCGAGCAGCGTGAGGGCCGAGCCCAGACCCAGAAAACCCATGCCGTGGCGGCGCTTGCGCAGCAGCTCCTCGCGCTGGCCCGGCAGCGGCAGCCCATTGATTTCCACCACGTTGTCCAGCATGCGGGTGAACACCTGCACCACGCGGCCGAACTCCTCCCAGTCGAATTGCGCCTGGGGTGTGAAGGGGTCGTGCACGAACCGGGTCAGGTCGATGGAACCCAGCAGACAGGCCCCGTTGGGTGGTAGAGGTTGTTCGCCACAGGGATTGGTGGCACGGATTTCCTCGCAGAACCAGTTGTTGTTCCACTGATTCACCCGGTCGATGAGTATGAAGCCGGGCTCGGCATGGTCGTAAGTGGCGCGCATGATGGCGTCCCAGATCACCGTCGCCGGCAGCCGCCGGTAGATGCGGCAGGCCACGCGGCCGTCCGCGCGCACCACATAGCCCTCGCGCACCGGCCAGTCCCGCCACACCACCTGATCCGGGTTCTGACAATCCACCGCCGCACTGGCTGCCTCTGCGGGGGTGAGAGGGAATGCCAGGGGCCAATCCGCCTGGTCGCGCAGGGCTGTCATGAAGTCGTCGCTGATCAGCAACGACAGGTTGAACTGGCGCAGCCGGCCGTCTTCGCGTTTGGCCCGGATGAACTCCAGCACGTCCGGGTGGCCCACGTCGAAAGTCGCCATCTGCGCCCCGCGCCGCCCGCCGGCGGAGGAGATGGTGAAGCACATGCGGTCATAGACATCCATGAACGACAACGGCCCGGACGTGTGGGCGCCGGCACCGCAGACGTAGGCTCCCCGGGGACGCAGCGTGGAGAACTCGTAGCCCACGCCGCAGCCGGCCTTCAGCGTCAGCCCGGCTTCGTGCACGCCGTGCAGAATGTCGTCCATGGAGTCGCCGATGGTGGCGGAGACGGTGCAGTTGATGGTGGAGGTGGCCGGCTTGTGGGCGCTGGCACCGGCATTGGCCATGATGCGCCCGGCAGGTATGGCGCCCCGCTGCAGTGCCCAGAGGAACTGGCGGTACCAGGTTTCACGCAGCTCGGCGCTGGCCTCAACGTCCGCCAGGGCGCGGGCCACCCGTTCCAGGGTCTCATCCATGCTCTGGTCGATGGCACCGCCGCCGGCTTTGAGCCGGTATTTCTGATCCCAGATATCCAGGGACGCGGCCTGCAGCGGCACATCCAGGAGGCTGCGGGTGGCTGCCGGGGCGATGCTGGATGTAGCCATGGTTTTTCCTCGATACCCTACATATTGTGTTTCGAGAATCATTGTCGCCCATATGTGGTGTTCTGTATTGATCGACATCAAGCTGCGCCCGGATTGCGCAACGATTTGATTGCGATCAATGCCCGCCGGCCGCGCGCCTGCAGGATGAAAGCCATCGATCAATGGAGCAGGCACCCCATGGCAGCGCGAGCAGACACGGCGGGCAACACGGCCGCAGACCGGTCGGACACCTACGAAACCCTCATGCAGGTGGCATGGAACTTCGACTACCGCGGCCAGGTGGCGAAGCTCGATGATCTGTATAACCGGGCCAAGGAAAATCAGTGGGACGCGGCCGAACTCGACTGGGATTCACCCATCGATCCGTCCAACCCCATCATCGCGGCGGAGCACAGTCAGTACGCGCGCATGCCGTTCTTTCAGCGCCTGTCTGCGCAGCAGCAGGAGATATTCTCCGCCCACTCTACGGCGCAGTTGTTGTCGCAGTTCCTGCATGGCGAGCAGGGCGCCTTGCTCACCGCTGCCACGGTGGCCCACGGCGTCCCGGACATGAAAGCGAAATGGTATGCGGCGACGCAGACCATGGACGAAGCGCGGCACGTGGAAGCCTATGACCGCTACGTCAACAAGATCGCCATCCACTACCCCATGGTGCCCTGGCTGAAGCAGCTCATCGACACGACGTTGCAGACCAACAATTTCTGCAAGGTCATGATCGGCATGAACATGATCATCGAGGGTCTGGCGCTGGGTGCTTTCAACAACATGTACAAGCAGACCCAGGAGCCACTGCTGAAATCCATCACCTTCAATGTCATGCGCGACGAGTCGCGCCACGTCTCATTCGGCCATGTCTATCTGACACCCACCATTGCGGCCCTGCATCCGGATGAGCGGGAAGACCTGGCGCAATTCGCCTTCGATGCAGTCAAGATTCTCATGGCAGGCCAGACCGGTCCCATGGACCAGGGCTTCCTCAAGGTGCTGGAGGTCAGCGGCATCGATCCGGAGGACTTTGCCGCCGGTATGCAGGAGGCTACCGAGGCCGGCATTACCCGCGACCTGCCGCCCGGGCAGATTCATTCGCTGAACGACCTGATGATGCCCTCCCTGGTGCGTGCCGGGCTGGTGACGCCGCGCACCAGGGAGCTGTTCGAATCGGCAGGCGTTCCGGTGAATGCGGACCTGGGCATTCTGCAGGCCATGGAAGACAGCAAATCGGACATGAATGTGCTCAACGCCGAGCAGGCGGCTTATTAGGCTGCGCCGCCGTGACCATCGAGTACCTGTCCGCCCGGGATCTGCTGGAGGCACTGCCCGATGCCACCCTGATCATCGACCGGGGCGGCGTGATCGTCAGCGGCAATCGTGCCGTCAATACCCTGCTGGATACGGAATGGGTACCGGTAGGTGAGAGCATCCTGCTGTTCCTGCCGGAACAGGAACGCAGCCGCCTGAACCCGTTGACCTGGCTGCAACGCTGGGGTGACGAACCCCACGCCCCTGAACTGGCCCACGTGCGCCTGTGGTGTCGTGATCGTGCCGGCGAGGAAAAAGCGGTGCGGGTGCGAGTGGGCCGTCTGCCGACGGAACCCATCACGTACCTGGTGATGCTGGTGGACGTGACCCAGGAGCAGGCTCGTGAGCATCGGACGCGCTCCGCGCATCGCCTGGCCGCCCGGCTGCTGGATATCTCAGCGGACGGTATCCTCAATGTCGATGAGTCTCTGAAGATTGTCTATGCCAACCCCAGTGCCGAGCGGCTGTTCGGTTACCCGCACGGCACTCTCGTGGGCCAGCCTTTGGGCGAGCTGTTGCCGGAGCGTTTCCGCGATGCTCATGAGCGATTCATGGGCCGGTTTGCGCAAGAGTCCTCGCCGTCGCGGTTGATGGGTGACCGGGCGGAGATCTGTGGACTGACCCGCAGCGGCGACGAGATCCCGCTGGAAGCTTCCATCACCAAGGTCACCATGGATCACGGGCTGGTGTTCAGCGCCCAGCTTCGGGACCTGCGGCCGCGTCGGCACTGAAGCATGCCGGAGATCGTTTACGTCGAGGCCAATGGCATGGAGCACCGCATCGAAGTCCCGGTCGGTACCACGATCATGCAGGGCGCCGTGAACCATGCCGTCCCGGGTATCGAGGGAGATTGCGGCGGCCTGTGTGCCTGCGGCACGTGTCATGTGCATGTGCCTGAATCCCATCAGGCCATTGCCGGCGAAGCCGAAGAGCTCGAGCAGGCCATGCTGGCTTTCGCCTTCGAGGTGGACGAGCGCAGCCGGTTGTCGTGTCAGATCGTGGTCAGCGCCGACATGGCGGGGATGCGCGTGCTGATGCCGGAGCGCCAGTACTGACGCTGCACTTACTGCCGGCCGGCGCCTGTGCTTGACAGGGAACTTGATCTGTTCCGACCGGTCGACATGGTGGCGATCACTCATCATGGTATGGTGACAACCGTACCCCCGATATGCCTGCCTGGGCGAGGATGACTCATGTTCGAACAACTGATGAAGTTCATGCGCAAGCGCAACATGCTGCCGCAGATTTCTGCGACGGAGCGCGAAGCGCTGGAAGCGGGCACGGTCTGGATCGATGGTGATTTCTTTTCCGGCCGGCCGGATTTCCGCAGCATGCTCACCGCGCCCTACGACCGGCTGAGCCGGGAGGAGCAGGCATTTCTCGACGGGCCTGCCGAGGAAGTCTGCCGGATGATCGATCCCTACGAGATCGAATGCACCCGCCAGGTTCCCGACGCGGTGATCGAGTTCATCAAGGATCAGGGGTTCATGGGGCTGCTGATCCCCCGCGACTACGGCGGCCGGGATTTCTCTACCCTGGGGCTGTCGTCGGTCATGTCGAAGGTCAACGCCTATTCGGGGCCCATGGGTACGTTCGTGGTCATTCCCAATTCGCTGGGGGCGGCGGAGCTGCTCAAGCACTACGGCACGGATGAGCAGAAGTCGCAATATCTGCCGAAGCTGGCGACCGGGGAATACGTACCCTGTTTCGGTCTGACCGAACCCGGCGCCGGGTCCGATGCGGCCTCCATTCAGGCAGAGGGCATCGTTTTTGCCGGTGATGACGGCAAGCCCCGTATCCGGCTGAACTTCCGCAAGCGCTACATCACCCTGGCACCGGTGGCCAACCTGATTTCCCTGGCGTTTCAGCTCCGTGACCCGGACAACCTGCTCGGCCGCGGTGAGGCGCCGGGTATTACGGTGGCCATGCTCGAGCGCGACGTGGCGGGCCTGACGATCGGCGACCACCATGTGCCCATCGGCTCGAGCTTCTACAACGGGCCGTTTGCCGGGAAAGACGTGATACTCGACCCGCAATCCATCATCGGCGGCCCGGAGCAGGCCGGCCAGGGCTGGCGCATGCTCATGGAACAGCTGGCGGGCGGGCGTGCCGTGTCGTTGCCGGCCGGGGCCGTAGGCGGCATGAAGCAGCTTGCCGCCGTTACCGGGGCCTACTCCATGGTCCGGCGTCAGTTCGGCTTCCCCATCGGGCTCATGGAAGGGGTGCAGGCCAAAGTGGCCGGCATCGCCGCCATGACCTATCTGTTCGAAGCGGCCCGTGTGTATACCTGTTCGGCCATCGACAACGGCGAGAAGCCGCCCGTGGTGTCGGCGCTGCTCAAGGCCAGCAGCACGGATTACGGCCAGCGTCTGGCCATCGACGCCATGGACGTGTTCGCCGGTTCCGGCGTCATGCAGGGTCCCAACAACATCGTCGGCTCGGCCTATACCGGGGCGCCGGTGAGTGTCACCGTTGAAGGGGCGAACATCATGACCCGCACGTTGATCGTGTTCGGTCAGGGCGCCACCCGGTGCCATCCGTACGCGCTGACCGCTGGTCGAGCGCGGTCGAGCAGGACGATGTCGACGGCCTTCCAGCAGCAACCTGCTCGGCTGGCTGGAGCCACACCGCCGATGAACTGGGGCCGCACCAAGGTGCCGCGGGCTGACGCGCGGACTGTTCGCCGGCAGCCCGGTCAGCGGTCCCACGGCACGCCACTACCGGCGGCTGGCCTGGGCATCGGCGCGCTTCGCCCTGCTGGCGGATCTGGCCATGTATCTGATCGGCAGCAAGCTCAAGGCCAGAGGCAATCTGAGCGGGCGTTTCGCCGACGCGCTCACCTGGCAGGTGCTGGCGGTGGCGGCCCTGCGCCGCTATGAAGCAGAAGGGCGGCGCCAGGAAGATCTGCCCCTGGTGCAGTTCGCGGTGCGAGTACGCCCTGGCGCGCGATCCAGGAGGCCTTCGAGGGCATCCACGCTAACTTCGATGCGCCCATCGTGGGCTGGTGGCTGCGCCAGCCGGCGGCGTTCTTCCTGCGGGCGAATCCGCTGTCCACGCGGCGCCAGCCGACAGGCTGGTAGCACCGGCGGCCGCCACCATTCAGGCACCGGGCGAGCAGTATGAGCGCCTGACCGCCGGCATTGCGCGCCCGCCCGAATCCGACACGGGTGTGGGCCGGTTGCTCAAGGCGTTCCGCCTCGATCACGAGACCTCGCCGCTGCTGCGCAAGCTGCGGGAACAGGGCAAGCTGGCGGAGACTCAGACGGGCATCGACGAAGCCGTTCTGAAAAGTGCGGTGGCGGACGGCACCGTCAGCGAGACCGAGGCTCAGCAGCTTCGCGAGGCCGACCGGGCCGTGCGCGCAGCCTGGGAAGTGGATCAGTTCGCGCCGGAGGAATACTTCAGAGTTCCCGAGGTGGCGGAGTCAGTCCCGGAGCAGGCGCCGCATCCAGTCCAGCAGGACGCTGGGCAGTAGCTCGGGTTTCGGCAGCATGGCGTACTGATTGGCGCCGAAGATGCGCGGCAGGTAGTTGGCCGCCTGACGGTCGATGGTCAGGCAGAATGGGAAGATGCCCTGCAGACGCGCTTCGGTGACGGCCTGGTGCATGTCTTCCACCCCGTAGCGCCCCTCATACAGATCGACATCGTTGGGTTTGCCGTCGGACAGCAACAGCAGCAGGCGATGGTCCGCCGGCTGCTGCATCAGCCCGGCGGCAGCATGGCGCAGCGCCGCACCGGCGCGGGTGTAATGCTCCGGTTCCAGGGCAGCGATGCGCAGGGCCGTGTCGTTGTCGAACCGTTCCTCGAAGGTCTTGATCGAGCGCACGGTCACCCGGTTCGGGCCTTCCCCGGAAAAGGCCTGTATGGCAAAGGGCTCGCCCAGTTCGCGCAGGGCGATACCTACCAGCAGCAATGCCTCCCGTTCCACGTCGATGATGCGGCGGTTGGCCGATATCCAGCCGTCGGTGGAGCCGCTGACATCGATCAGCAGCACGATGGCCATCTGCCGGTCGTTGGCCCGGGTGGTGCGGTACAGCCCTTCGGTCATGTGGCTGCCGGCGCGCAGGTCGGCAATGGCGTCCACGCAGCTTTCCAGATCGATGTCGTCGCCGTCCTGCTGGCGGCGCAGCACCACGCGCCGCGCCTGCAGCATCTCGAAGCGACGGCGGATCGACTGCAGCATGGCCCGGTGCGCCTCGAGGGTTGCGTCCACCCAGGCCTGGCTGCCCGCCTGAGGCGCCGACACCTGCACGGTGGCACCCGGCATGCGGTAGGCGGCGGCACGGTAATCCCATTCCGGATACTGCACCCGCCATTCGCCGTCCGGGGTAGCGGCATCGCGGCGGTGCGCCCGCGCATCCGGCGGGTCGTCGGAGAGCAGGACCTCTTTGGGTCTGCCGGGTGTAGAGACCAGTCTTGCGGCCGGAATGTCGGAGAGCATGTCGCCGAGTTCGGCGGCGTCTTCATCGCCGCGATCGGTGGGCCGGGTCAGTCCCATGGGATCCTCGGCCTTCTGGTGGGGATCGTCGGCCTGCACCATCCAGGGGCCGGATTTGTTCTCGTCGTCGTCTTCGTCCTCGGCGGCCTTGCGTACGTCGGGGCGCCGACGCATCCGCGAGGTGCGGGGTGCGGCCGCGTCTTCATCTTCGCCCGCCCCGGGACTGTCGATGGTCTCCCGGCCTGCCGGCGCCGGCGGCGCCAACAACTCCCCGACCCACCAGTCCGGCATCAGTCGGCGGGGCCCGGTGCGGTGCGCTTCCTCACCGTACAATTCCCGGGCTATGGCCATAGCGGCGTCGGCAGTCTCGGCCGGCGACGCTGCGTCACGGACCAGGTGCGACCAGCGGTCGTATTCACGGCCTATCAGGCCGCGAAGAAAGGTTTCCAGCGGCCGGGCATGGCCGGGAAACGAATCCATGGGCGGCCGGCTGCCCAGAGCCGCTTGCCGGAGCTCGTCGATCGCCGGTCCCATGCCGGGCAGCAGGTGCAGCAATGCGTGATCGGCGGCAGCGGCTTCCAGCAGCCGGTAGACTTCACCCGCCACGCTGCCCCTGCAACTGCGAATATTGCGCCGCACTGCCGCGTTCGGCGCGCATGGCCTGCTGCAGGGCCATGGTCCGGTAGACGCGCAGGGCCGTGTGTGCCTCGGTGATCCCCAGATCGCCGGGCAGCCAGAGACTGACACCGTCGGTGGCCGGCAACGGCCGGGCGAACCGGGGCAGGCGCCGGCGCGCGAACATGGTGCCGAGCAGGGTAGGGGGCGCGGGCGGCTGGGCCACGCGGATGGTCGGGCTGCGGCCGAATACTGTGGTGATGAGCAGGTCGATTCGAGCGGCAACGTCGGTAAGCGCGATGGTCGGCGGGCCATCGGGGCGGCTGCGGTGCCGTTGCCACAGATCCCGGGCGAAAACCGTGGCGTGGCGGGCGGCATCCGAGAGGACTTCTTCGGCTTCCGGCATGGCCTGCAGCGTTCCTATTCGAAGGTGGCGTCTACCAGATCGCGCATGGCCCCTACCAGGGCGTCGTCGTCCGAGAGGGGAGAGACCACGGCGGCATAGCAGGCTTCGCGAATGGCGATGCCGCTGGCATGCAGGCCCGCCGCCGCGATCAGCAGCCGGGTGCTCGGCACCTCGGCGAGGCCGCGGTCGCGCAGTTCGCGCAGGCGCCGGCCCAAGGTCGCCAGGGCCTGTGCGGTGGCATGGTCGGCGCCACTCTCGCGTTCGACGATCAGCGCCTCGCTATCCTCCGCCGGGAAATCGAGGTCCATCGCCACGAAGCGCTGCCGCGTGCTGGGCTTCAGGTCCTTGAGCATGCGCTGGTAACCGGGATTGTAGGAAACGACCAGCAGGAAGCCGGGCGCCGCCTCCAGTATCTCGCCGGTCTTGTCGATCGGCAGGATGCGGCGGTAGTCGCTCAGCGAATGCAGCACGACGACGGTATCCTGCCGAGCCTCGACGACTTCGTCCAGGTAACAGATGGCGCCGCTGCGCACGGCCCGGGTAAGCGGACCGTCCTGCCAGACGGTGCCGTCGTGGCGGATGAGAAAACGGCCGATGAGGTCGCTGGCGGTGAGGTCGTCGTGGCAGGAAATGGTGATGAGCGGGCGGCCGAGGCGCCAGGCCATATGCTCCACGAAGCGGGTTTTGCCGCAGCCGGTCGGGCCCTTGAGCATCACCGCCAGGCGCCGTGAGTGGCACTGCTCGAACACGTCGACTTCGTTGCCCGTCGGCAGGTAGAACGGCTCCTCGGCAATCCTCGTATCGGTGGCGTCGGCGGTGTCGGCGAGCGTGCTGACGGTCTCCCGCGTCACGGCGGCGGCGACTGCTCAGGATTCGCCGTTCCGTGTTCCGCCGCCTCCGGCATCCCGGCGCGGGGCGTAGCGGAAGAAGTCGATGATGAAGAGCGCCACGCCGATAGCGAAGACCGTGGCGGTGATGACCAGCATCAGGAAATGCACCTGGATCTTCAATTGCGTCTCGAGATAGCCCAGCCCCATGATGCGCTCCAGATAGACCTGACCGATGCCGGCGGTGGCAAAGGAAATGGTCATGCCGAACATGCCGACGATCTGCATCCAGAATGCCCAGTAGCCAATGCTGCTGCCTTCCTCGCTGCGACCTTTGGTCAACGCTGGCAGGGCATAGCTGATCATGGCCAGCACGATCATGGCATAGGCGCCGTAGAAGGCCGAGTGGCCGTGCATGGCGGTGATCAGGGTGCCGTGGGTCCATTTGTTGACCGCCGGCCAGGTGTGCGCGAGACCCAGCAGGCCGGCCCCGAACAGGGTGAAAACCGCGCTGCCGACGGTCCAGTGCAGGGCCAGGGCGTTGGGGTGCGCCAGCCCGGAGCGGCGTATGGCGGAATAGGCATAGACCGCCATGCCGACCAGAGCGACCGGTTCCAGGGCGCTGAAGAAGCCGCCGATGGGCAGCCAGTAGGTGGGCACACCCACCCAGTAGTAGTGGTGAGCGGTACCGAGAATGCCGGCGATGAATACCAGCCCGACGATCACGTACAGCCACTTTTCCATGACCTCGCGGTCGGCGCCGGACAGCCGGATGAGCAGATAGGCCAGGAAGGAGCCCATGATCATCATCCATACGCCTTCCACCCACAGGTGAATGGTCCACCAGCGGTAGAAGATCGACACGGTGTAGTTCTCGTAGTGCAGCAACGCCGGCAGGAACAGCACGGCGGAACTGACCAGGCCGAGCACCAGCACGCCTTCGGTGGTGGTGAAGCGGCCGGATTTTCTGATGGTCATGCCGATGTTGTACAGAAAGATCAGCATGCACAGGACAATGACCAGCTTGTGCGGCAGCGGTTGCTCGAGAAGCTTGTTGCCCGTGCCGTAGCGGAACAGGTAGCCGATGACGGCGGCCACACCCATGAGCGTCCACAGCACGAGCTGGATGACGGCCAGCTTGACGCTGTACAGCTCGGTGCGTGATTCCTCCGGCACCAACCAGTAGGTCGCGCCCATGAATCCGGTCAGCACCCAGACGATGAGCAGATTGGTGTGAATCACCTTGGTGACGTCGAAAGGCAGAATGTAGAGCAGCGGGTCCGGGCCCAGGTATTTCGCCGCAGACAGCAAGCCGAAGACGATCTGCAGCCCGAACAGAATCATGGCAACGGCGAAATACCAGTAAGCGATTGACTGGGATCTGTAGCGCATTATTTGAAAGACTCCAGATAGGCGGCCAGATGATCGATCTGCTCGTCGCTCAGGTCGTTGGCATAGCTGCTCGGCATGAACGACACGCCGTTGGCGGAATACATGGAGCCGGGGACTACATGAGCGCTGGGCTCGACAATGGACTCACGGATGTAATCGGACACGTTGTCGGCGTCACCCTGGTAATCGGCTGACTCGATGATCTCGGCCGCCCGCGTACTCAACCCGGCGATCGACGGGCCTGCCATGTCCGCGCC
>JAXHLO010000033.1:0-25245 GCA_034522075.1 Gammaproteobacteria bacterium
TGGCGCGCCGCTCCAGGCGCAACTGCTCGAGTTGATAGTTGATGCTCTGCAGGCGGCCGCCTTCCAGGGTTTCGATCTCGTCGCGCAGGGTCTGCACCCGTTCCAGCCGCTCGCGCAGGGCCTGCCAGGCCGCGGGGCCTTCAGCAACCAGGGTGCCGTCCTCGTGCACGGCACGCAGGTAGCCGTAGGCATTGCCCCATTCCACCCGTTCCAGCACCACCACGTCGGCGGGGTAGCTCACGTCGGCCACCTTGTGACTCACCACCCAGCGGAAGTCGGGCGGCGCCACGCGCCGGTTGCCGGTTTTGATGAGCCAGCGCTCGACCTGCAATGTGCCCTCGGGCAGAGCATCCGGGTTGGCGCCGGTGGATTCCAGATACTGTCCCACGGGCAGCCGTTCGGTGTCGGCAATTTCGCCCAGTGCCGTCTGCTGCCGGCCCAGCGAGTCTTCATAGTCGATCAGGGCCACGGAGGCCGGCCAGAAATGGGCGAAGCCGCGAATGGCGATGAGCAGCAGCACGCCGACCACGGCGGCGATGCTGATGCCCACAGCGGCGGCGTTCATCCAGATCCACGGCTCTCCGGAGCGGAACCACGCGCGCAGGCCGGTGGCTTTCTCGTTGAGCATCATCACAGGTTTCCGTACCGGGTGCGCAGCCGCTGGCGGACCAGTTCGGCTACGGTGTTGAACAGGAAGGTGAGCATGAACAGGACCATGGCAGTGAGGAACAGGATGCGGTAGTGGGTGCTGTCGACCTCCGCTTCCGGCAACTCGACGGCTATATTCGCGGCGAAGGTGCGCATGCCCTCGAAGATGTTCATGTCCATTACCGGCGTGTTGCCCGTGGCCATGAGCACGATCATGGTTTCACCCACGGCGCGGCCCAGGCCGATCATGACCGCCGAGAAGATGCCGGGGCTGGCGGTGAGCACAACCACCCGCATGAGGGTCTGCCAGGGCGTGGCGCCCAGGGCCAGCGAGCCGTTGATGAGGTGCGTGGGCACGCCGTACAGGGCATCCTCGGCGATGGAGAAGATGGTGGGGATGACCGCGAGTCCCATGGCCAGACCCACGACCAGGGCGTTGCGCTGGTCGTAGTCGAGGCCCAGGTTGTCGAGAATCCACGCCCGCGCGTTGCCGTCGAAGAGCTGGGTTTCCAGCAGCGGGCCAATGGCGAAGGCCACCCAGATGGTGCCGATGATGATCGGCAGAATCAGCAGGCCGTACCAGCCGGCAAACGGTCGGGTCACGCTGTCGGGCAGGCGGCTCCACACCCAGGCGGTGAGCAGGGTGCCGGCGGGCATCACCAGGAGAATCGCCATCACCGCCGTGAGATTGGCTTCGATGATGGGGGCCAGCCACAGACCCGCGATAAAACCGAGAATCACCGTGGGCAGCGCGGCCATGATCTCGATGCCGGGTTTGACGATGCGGCGCATGGCAGGGGCCATGAAGAAGGCCGTGTACAGGGCCCCCATGATGGCCACCGGCACCGCCACCAGCAGGGCGTAGAAGGCGCCTTTCAGGGTGCCGAACAGCAACGGTGTGAGCGAGAACTTGGGCTCGAAATCGTTGCCTGCCGACGACGACTGCCATTTGTAGACGGGTTCCTCGTAACCTTCGTACCAGACTTTGGACCACAGGGTCGACCAGGATATCTCCGGATGTTCGTTCTGCAGGTGGTACGACTGCACCGCGCCGTCGCTGGCCGCGGTGAGCAGCAGGTTCGAGCGGGGTGAAATGCTCGCCTGGACCACGTCGCCGCTGACCAGCGGCTGTGCCGTCAGGTGGCGCTGGGACGTGGTGTAGAGCAGGTGCAGCCGGTCGTTGTTATCGATGGCGGCAAAGCCTTTGCGGCGGGGCTCCGGGATGATGCGCCGGGTCGGCGCGGGCAGATCGAATTGCCGCACCTGCTCGAGCCGGTGACCGAACTCGCCGCGGATCATGAACCATTGACTCAGGGTGCCGCGCGCATCCGCCACCAGCAGGGAGTAACGCCCCAGCAGCGGGGCCACGTCGGTGAGTTCCGTGCCGGCGGGGGCGAGACGGCCGCGGAACAGCTCGGTGGGGGCCGTGGGGCGAACCACGTCCAGGACCTCTACGGCGCCGTTCATGGCGATCAGATACAGCCAGCGGCCGCGGGCACCGAAGTAGACGCGGTCGTAGTCCCGGCGCAGCTCGTACTCACCGCGCTGGGGAAACTCCAGGGCGAAGCCCCGTTCGGCGTCCCGGAAGTGCTGGATCCGCAGCGTGCGTTGCTCGATGCTGGCGACTGTCAGCTCGAAATTTTCGTAGTGCACGTCGAAGTCGTCCGGATCGCCCAGATCGACCCATTCCTCTTCGAAGGCGAAATCCAGCTTCGGCGTGATGATCCGCTGCTCGCCCTCGAATGAGATGGGGAACGTGGTCTCGACGACGCTCATTTCACCATTGCGGTCGAGCAGGGCATACAGCCCGGTGTGGTCCGCCAGGGCCTGAGCCCGGGTGAGATTGCGTCCCAGGTCGATGCGTTCGCGGACCGAGCCGTCATCCGTGTCGAAGAAGGCGGCTTCACCGTCTGCCGTGACGCGCAGGCCCACCTCGCCGTTGTCGTTGGCTTCCACCAGCAATGGTGTGGCCTCACCGAGGTCGTAGCGGTCTCCCGGCTCGATCTCGGCGCCGGCAAATATGGGCGCCACCACCCACAGCAGATAGAAGAAGATCATGGCAATCGCGGCGATCACCGCGGCGCCGCCCAGGCCGACGATGCGGGTCGTCACCGCATTGACCAGGCGTCTGCGACGCGGCAGTCGGTTCAGTCCGCTGTTATCGGCCATGAGCCGCTCCTGTGGCAGATCGCGTGATTACTGAAGTTTCCGCAACTCACGGGACACGAGCCGCGGCGTCATGGGCACGTAGCCGTCCTTGCCGACGACCTCCTGGCCGGACTTCGACAGAACCATTTTCAGGAACTCCCGCTCCAGCGGCTGCAGCGGCGTCCCGGGGCGCTTGTTGACGTAGATGTACAGGTAGCGCGCCAGGGGATACTCGCCGGAGACGGCGTTGTCCGGCGTAGCCTCGACGGCGGGGGCGTCCGCGTACTGGGCCAGCGGTACCGCCTTGACACCGGAGGTCACGTAGCCGATGCCGGAGTAGCCCACGCTGTTCAGGGAGGTGGATACTGCCTGCACCACGGATGCCGAACCCGGCTGCTCGTTCACGGTGTTCTTGAAATCGCCCGAGCACAGGGCCGTCTCCTTGAAATAGCCGTAGGTGCCGGACACCGAGTTGCGCCCATAGAGCTGGATCGGCCGGCTGGCCCAGCTTCCCGCCAGGCCGAGGTCGCCCCAGCGGCTGATTTCGGCGCCGGCGCCGCAGCGCCGGGTGACGGAGAACATGGCGTCCACCTCGGGGATGGTCAGCGATTCGATGGGGTTATCCTTGTGTACGTACACCGCCAGGGCGTCGATGGCCACCCTCACGGCGGTGGGCTTGTAGCCGTGGCGTGTCTCGAAGGATTCGATTTCCTTGTCTTTCATGGCCCGGCTCATGGGCCCGAAGCTGGCCGTTCCCTCGGTCAGGGCCGGCGGCGCGGTGGACGAGCCGGCGGCCTGGACCTGAATCGTCACGTTGGGATACTGGCGTTTGAACTCCTCGGTCCACAGGGTCATCAGGTTGGCCAGGGTGTCGGAGCCGATGCTCGACAGGGTACCGGACACGCCGCTGACCCGTTCGTATTCGGGCAGTTCTCCGGCGGCTTCCGCCTGCGCGTGAGCCATGCCTGAGAAGAGGAGCATGGCAGCGATACTGGTTCGCTTGAGAATGCCAATGCGGTTCGTGGTCATATGGTTCATGAAGCTTCCTGTTGGTTGCTTTGATGGTTGTTCGAAATTCTGATCTGCCCGGCGGGAAAGTCGCAGAAGAACGTACTGCCCTGGCCGAGTTCGCTGTTTACCTGCAGCGCGCTGCGGTGGCGCTTGAGCACGTGCTTGACGATGGCGAGCCCCAGCCCCGTGCCGCCGCGGACCCGGGCCTTGGCCAGATCCACTCGATAGAATCGTTCCGTGATGCGCTGCAGGTGCTCCGGCGCTATCCCCATGCCCTGATCGCTGACCGCCAGCCGGGCACCATCCCCCTGGCGCTGCCAGGTCAGACGAATGCAGCCGCCGTCGGGGCTGTAGCGAACGGCGTTGGTCACCATGTTGACCGCCGTGCTGTAGATTTCACTTTCCACCCCGAGCAGTTTGACCGACTTGTCGCAGTCGGAATCGAACTGATGATGCCCGTCGCTGAGTACCCGGGCTTCCGAAATGCAGCCGCGGATGACGCTGCACATGTCGATGAGGTCGAGCTCGTCATCATCGGGCTGCGGACTCGCCTCCAGCCGGGAGAGGAGCAGCAGATCGTCTACCAGGGCGCGCATGCGCGCCGTGGGCGAATCCAGCTTGCGCAGCAACTCCCGCACCGTCTCCGGATCCATGTCTTCGCCGGCCATGGTTTCCAGATAGCCGATGACCACGGTCAGCGGCGTGCGCAATTCGTGGGAAACGTTGGCGACGAAATCCTGGCGCATGGTAAGCAGGCGGTTGAGCTGTGTCACGTCGCGCACCAGCATGAGGGCATGCTGTTCGTCGATGCGGATGCGCCGGGCCTCCAGGCGCCGCTCGTCGTCGAACGGCGAGGCGAATTCCACGATACCGTCCTGGCGTTTGCCTTTGATCAGGGCAACGAATTCCGGTTGCCGTACCAGGGCCGTGAGATTGGCGCCGCGGTCCGAAGGCTTCAGTTTGAGGCGTTCCTGAGCGGCATGGTTGAAGCTCTCGATGCGCCCCGTGTGATCGATGATCACCGCTGCGTCGGGCAGGGCGTTGGTGATCTCGCGCAAGCTGCGGAAGCGTTCCAGGGTCAGTGCGGTGCGGCGCCGCGCCTGGCGCAGGGTGCGGTACAGACGGTCGGACAGGAGCTGCCAGCTTTCCAGGTGATTGTCCGGACGGCTGAGCGGCCGCCGTGACCAGCGCGCCAGGGCACGTATTTCGCTGTACTGCAGCAGCAGCCACACGGCCAACGCCATGAGCAGCATCAATGACCAGGCGCCGGTAAGCATGCCCATGAGCAGGGCGATGCCGAGCAACCCGGAGGCGATGAGCCATTCCTGCAAGGACCACTGCACGGCTACTCCGGCTGCAGATACCGATAGCCCACACCGCGCACGGTCTGGATCAGATGCTGCAGGCCGTGGGGTTTGAGGGCTTTGCGCAGACGCAGAATGTGTACATCGACGGTCCGCTCCTCAACATAGACGCTGCGCCCCCATACCCGGTCGAGGAGCTGGGAGCGGTCGAAGGCGCGTCCGGGGTTGGTCATGAAGTGTTCGAGCAGCCGGAACTCCGTCGGGCCGAGGCGGACGGGCCGGCCGCTGATGGTCAACTCGTGGGCGGCCAGGTCGAGATGCAGCGGCCCCTGGTCGATCAGACCCGATTCGGGGCTCCCGGAGCGGCGCAGCAGGGCCTTGACCCGGGCGATGAGCTCACGGGGCGAGAACGGTTTGGTGACATAGTCGTCCACCCCGGAATCGAAGCTCTTCAATTTGTCGGTTTCTTCGCCCTTGGCTGTGAGCATGATGATGGGCAGACCGCTGGTATGGTCGTCGCGCCGCACCCGCCGGGCGAAATCCACGCCGCTCATGCCGGGCAGCATCCAGTCGACGATGAGCAGACTGGGCAGAACGCCTTCCAGACGGTTGACCGCGTCCTCTGCGGTGGCGGATTCCCACACCTGGAAGCCGGCCCGGCCCAGCGAGAAGCTGAGCATGTCACGAATTTCCGGTTCGTCCTCGACCAGCAGAATGGTGTTGGCAGTCATGGGGAGATCCCCTGTGCCTCGCGGAATTTGTGACATTAAACCTGATGATTGTGACAAATCCATGAAGCTGGCGGTGGTCATTGTGAACTCCAGAGCCGTTCCGGACGCTTCCCGGATACCACTCCCGGGCACCATGGGTCTCTAGAAGGCCACCTGCACGCGGGCCGAGATGGCGAAGCCGTCGTCATCCGCGCCCGGCGCGGCCAGCGCGGACGTATCCACATGACTGAGGTTCAGCATCAGCTTGACGTTGCGGTTGGCATACCAGTTGGCACCGGCAATATAGGCCCGTGCTGTCTGTGCGCGGCTGCCATCGACGTCGAATTCGATGCGCTCGGCCTTGGCCACCAACTCGATGGCGCCGCGTCCGCCGGCCGGGGTGATCATGCCGGGAACCCCGGTGGCCGCCTTATAGCCGCGTGATTCGCCGGTGAGGGTCCAGGTGGCCTGGACATAGTGGCTGTGTACCTCGCCGTCAGGTTCGCTGCCGGCACCGGGCAGATTCGCGCCGGAAGTATTCGCCCTGCAGCGACAGCGGCCCGTCCAGATAGAGAGCTTCGAAACCGGCCTGGCGGTCCTCCCGGGCGAGAACCGCGGCGCTGGGCAGGCGCTCGCCGGATTCCGCGACGCGCAGGCGAAAGCCGTGCTCGAGCTGTGGTTCATCGAGATTGCGGTCGGTAAAGGCGGCGCCGAAATGCAGCACCCGGCCGTTATCGTTGAGCAGAGTGCCGAACAGCCGTCCGGTGAAGGCCAGCCGGTCGCCGCCGTCGCCGGTGGAGGGGTTGCCGTCGGGGTTGAATATGCCCGCCGACCAGCCAATGGCGCCGGCTTTGCCGTCGAGGCGCAGACCGTAGTGAGGCTGGCTGTCCACATCGGTGGCGTCAGTGAAAAAATTACGCCGCATGGTCGAGATGGCTTTGGAACTGGCCATTTCCTCGAGCCCGAATGGCTCTTTGTCGCGGCCGATGAATACATCGGCCAGAGCCCAGCCACTGTAGCGCAGGCCGGCAGCGAATACCTCCGTATCACCGTTGTCTAAGTAGTTGACGTCGAACACCCAGTCCAGGTCGCCAGGCACTTCGCCTGACAGCTCGACCCTGGCGCGGCGCAGCTGGCTGTTGAACCGGCGCTCGCCGTCGCTGGCTGGGTTGAGCACCCCGTCGAAGCTGTCCGCGTCCCACATGAGCCGTCCGCCCAGGCGAAAGGTGTACTCGCCGTCGGCGGAGGCCGCCGTCAGGCCGGCGCTGGAAGAAACCGCAGTTACGCCGGTCCCGGCCCACAGCAGTGCCGCCAGAGCCGGGATTGATACGGGAATCAGTCGCTCCAGTTCGGTCTCCCCCTCGTTGATGGAATGCAAGCGCAGCGGCTGCTCAAGTGCCGGGCCTCTGTCGCCGGCGGCACTATGATGACCGATTGTTACAGATATATGACATTGTGACGGCATGTTCATGACTTGCGGAGGGACATTCGCTCAGGCGGGACGCTTGGGGCGAGGGGCCCATCTCTCTACAATGGCCGCCGGATTCACAATCGCGGGGAGGAACAGGCATGGGCGAGAGCATCCGCATAGAGGCCCAGGACGGGTTCGGTCTGGGCGCCTACCAGGCACAACCGCAGGGCGCGCCGCAAGGCGCCGTTGTGGTGATCCAGGAGATATTCGGGGTCAACAATCACATTCGCGAGGTGGTCGACGGCTTCGCTGCCGACGGCTATTACGCCATCGCGCCGCAGATCTTCGATCGGGTTGAGCCGGACCTGGAACTGGGTTACGACGAGGCCGACCTGGGCCGCGGGGTGGAGGTGGCCTTTCGCAAGCTCGACCACGATGCCGCGCTCCAGGACGTTCAGGCAGCCATTGATGCCGCTGCCGTTCACGGCAATGTGGGTGTGGTGGGCTACTGCTTCGGCGGGCTGCTGAGCTGGCGGGCGGCCTGCCGGGCAAATGGGCTGGCGGCGGCCGCTGTCTATTATGGCGGCGGCGTGGCCGGCGAAGCCGAAGCGCAGGCGCGTTGTCCGGTGATGATGCATTTCGGCGAGAAAGATGCGCACATTCCTCTGACGGACGTGGCGAAGATCGAAGCGGCGCAGCCCGAGGCGAAGGTCTTCATTTACCCCGCCGACCATGGATTCAATTGCGATCAGCGTGCCAGCTACGATGCCGATGCCGCCGCACTGGCAAAGCAGCGCACGCTGGATTTTTTCGCCGAGCACCTGGCGTAACGGTGGCGGAGCAGTGTTCCGTTGACCAGCAAGCTTGACTTCCCCAAAGCGTTTGTTGATCCTTCGAGCCACGGAACAGGGGCGGGGCATAAATGAGTACGCTGGTGAGCGTGCTCCCCGCGTTTTTGACCGTTCGTGCCGGGTGGATACTTGGACGCGGAGGTCTGCAGGCCGAGCCTGCACTCAATCGGTTGCTGCTGCGGGCGGGGCGTGCCCGTTGTTGCCGACCGGTGATCCGCAGGCGTCTGGCAATTAAGCATGTACATAGAACCAATCAAACCCGTAGGAAGTCGTATGAAAAGACATCTTATTAGAGGGCTTTCAGCGTCGCTGCTGATGACGGCCGGGGTCATGGCGAGCGGCGGTGCGGTTGCCGCCACGTTGAATGACATCTATCAGGTCGCCGAGCAGATCAACGATCAGGCCCGGCAATCCCAGGCGCGCATCGACGCCCTCACGGATGAAACCCGCCAGTTGCTCAACGAGTACAAAACGGTCCTCAAAGAGATCGAGGGTTTGCGGGTCTATAACCGCCAGCTCGAACGTCAGATCGAGAATCAGGAAACCGAGATGGCTCAGCTCACTCGATCCATCGACGATGTTACCCTCATCGAACGGCAGATCACGCCGCTGATGCTGCGCATGATCGACGGTCTCGAGCAGTTCGTGGAACTCGATCTGCCCTTCCTGCTCGATGAGCGCCGGGAGCGGATCGACACGTTGCGGAACATGATGGATCGCGCCGACGTGGCGGTCTCCGAGAAGTTCAGCCAGATTCTGCGGGCTTACCAGACCGAAAACGAGTACGGCCGCACCATGGAAGCCTATGACAGCACGGTGGAAATCGACGGTGCCCAGCGCAAGGTGGATGTGCTGAAGGTGGGCCGTGTCGCGCTGGTTTTCCAGAGCCCCGACGGCGGTCTGACCGGGTTTTACAATCCGACGACCGGAAACTGGGAAACGCTCGATGCTTCGTATACCGCCCCGGTACGCAACGGCATTCGCATGGCGCGTCAACAACTCTCGGTTGACATGCTGATCATGCCGGTGCGCGGCCCCGAGGAAGTCCCGGGTCCCCGGGCAGCACAAGGTAATCAGGCAGCTCAAGGTTCGGAGGCCGGAGAATGAACGACATCAAACTCAAAAGAATTCTCGCGGGTCTGATCTGCGGGCTGTTCATGCTGGGCTCTGCGGGGGCCTTCGCTCAGGAAGCCGAAGCCGGCTCCGAGGATGACCTCCAGGTCGTCGAGGCCGAGACTCTCGATGAGTTGCTCGACAATGTCGAAGAGCGGCGGGTGGTGGAATCGCGCGTGCACCGTGAGCGGGAGGCGCGCTTCCGCCGTGAGAAAGACCAGCAGCAACAGATGCTGTCCGAGGCGCGGGCTGAGCGTACCAGAGAGGAACAACGCTCCGAGCGTCTGGAAACCACCTTCGAAGAGAACGAGGTCCGCATCGGCCAGATGCAGGAGCAGTTGGATGCCCGTCTGGGTTCGCTGCGCGAGCTGTTCGGCGTGCTGCAGCAGGTGGCCGGTGATACCCGGGGCCTGTTCGAAGGCTCCATCATCTCTGCTCAGTATCCCAATCGCGGTGAGTGGCTGGGTGATCTGGCGGCCAAGATGGGCACGGCCAGCAATCTGGCCACCATCGACGAAATGGAAACTCTGTGGTTCGAGCTGCAGCGTGAGATGACCGCGTCCGGCAAGGTCGTGCAGTTCCCCGGCACGGTCATTCTCAACAACGGCGAAGAAATCGATACCGAGGTCACCCGGGTCGGCGCCTTCAACCTCATAGCCGACGGCAGCTACATCCAGCTCGACGACGACGGTTCTCTGGTGGAACTGGCACGTCAGCCATCCGGCCGTTATACCGGCACTGCCGCCGAACTCGCGGCAGCATCTCCGGATGAGATCGTGCCCTTCGCCGTGGACCCGACGCGCGGCTCGCTGCTGAGCCTGCTGATTCAGGCCGCCACCCTGGGCGAGCGGGTCGGTTCACCGTTCGGCGGCATCGCTACCGGCGCTTGTTACCTGCCGTTCTGCGACGGCCAGGGCGGTTATGTCGGCTCGGTGATCATCCTCGGCGGTATCTTCGGCGTGCTGCTGGCGCTGTGGAAGCTCGTACAGCTTTCCATCATGGGCACCAAGGTTGCGCAGCAGAAGAAGACCGATACGCCGGACGAGAGCAATCCGCTGGGCCGGGTGCTGAAGGTCTACGAAGAGAACAAAAACGTCGACGTAGAAACCCTGGAGCTGAAGCTCGGCGAGGCCATCCTCGGCGAAACGCCGAAGATCACCAGCAATATCACCCTCATGCAGGTGATCTCGGTGGTGGCGCCGCTGCTGGGTCTGCTGGGTACGGTGATCGGTATGATCCTGACGTTCCAGGCGATCACGCTGTTCGGTACCGGCGATCCGAAGACCATGGCCGGCGGTATCTCCACCGCGTTGATGACCACGGTGCTCGGCCTGTGCGTGGCCATTCCCATGACCCTGCTGCACTCCATTGTGGCCAGCCGCAGCCGGGCGGTGATCCACGTGCTCGAGGAGCAGAGTGCCGGCATCATCGCCGACCATGCGGAACGCTCCGGGCAGGCCCTGGGCTGAGGCAGGCAGTAATTCCATATGTATGATGCCTATATAAACATCATCGAGTTCATGGAGCAGGGCGGCGATGTGCTGTGGCTCATCGCCGGCCTTACCTTCCTCATGTGGACGCTGATCTTCGAGCGGTTCTGGTATTTGCGCACGGAGCATAAGAATCTGGTACGGGAAGCCGCCGAGAAGTGGGAAGGGCGCCCGGAGCGGCGCTCCTGGAGCGCTCACCAGATTCGCGAGTCGATGATCTCGGAGGCCTCGGACAAGATCGCCGGCAGCCTGCCGCTGATTCAGACCTGTGTCGCCCTGTGTCCGCTGCTGGGTCTGCTCGGCACGGTTACCGGCATGATCACCGTGTTCGATGCCATGGCCACCCAGGGCGGCAACGCCCGATCCATGGCGGCCGGTGTTTCCATGGCCACGATCCCGACCATGGCGGGTATGGTGGCCTCCCTGTCCGGCGTGGTCGGCAGCACGCTGCTGAAGCGTAAGATCGATTTCGAGACGGAACTGTTTCAGGATCACCTGACCATGGATCATTGACCGGGAGTACGTGATGCGCAGAGAGATCAACCGGTTCTCGAGGACCGACGAAGAATCCGACATCAACCTGACTCCCATGCTCGATGTGGTGTTCATCATGCTGATCTTCTTCATCGTGACGGCCACCTTCATCAAGCAGGCGGGCATCGACGTGTTGCGGCCGGACGCCATGTCCGCTCAGCAGAAGCCCACCATCGCCGTGCTGGTGGCCGTCAGTTCCAACGGTGAAATCTGGATTGACAACGAACGTGTCGATGACACGGGGGTGCGCGCGAAAATCGAACAGCTTCACGCCGAGAACCCCAAGGGCGGCCTTGTGGTCCAAGCCGATAAGGGCGCTAAATATGAGAAGCTCGCCGGTGGTGCTCAACGCGGCGCGGGCGGCCGGTATGAGTCAGGTGGCAGTGTCCACCGAGCAATAGAGGGCCAGGGACATGATCATTCGTTATATTCTGGGCGTGGCATTGGGGGCCGTGGCGACGTTTGCCCTGTTTTTCCTCATGCAGGCGTTGATCAAGAGCGACAGGAGCCCGTTCGATGATGCGATAGAGGGCAGAATTGTCGACTTCGTTCGACTTGAAGAAGAGAACGAGATCGAGACCAAGAACCGCAAACCCGAGCCGCCGCCGCCGCCGGATGAGCCGCCGCCGGACATGCCTGACCCGAGCATGGACAGCAGCAACGTCACCATCGGTGTCGACATGGGGGCGATCAATACCGGGGTGGAACTGAATGTCGGCGGCATCGGCGGATTCAGCTCCGACGGCGAGTATCTGCCTATCGTCAAGGTGGCGCCGGTGTATCCCCGCCGCGCCCAGACCCGTGGTATCGAGGGTTACGTGCTGCTGGAGTTCACGGTGACCAAGTCCGGGGCGGTGCGCGACCCGCAGGTCGTGGAAGCCAAGCCGCCGGGTATCTTCGATCGTGCGGCCATCAACGCGGCAGAGAAATTCAAATACAAACCCAAGGTGGTGAACGGCGAGCCCATCGACGTGGCGGGCGTGCGTAACCTCATTACCTTCGAGCTCGCAGACTAGCGCTGCACGAGCATCACACGGGGCACAGAGCAGGGAGCTAAGGTGAAGCGAGCGAAGGTGAATGGCATGCTGAAGCGAATCGTTGCCGGCGGCTGGGTGCTGACTCTGTTCCTGGGCGCGCCGCTGCTGCAGGAACTGGGGGTTTCCGGCCTTTCAGTCCACGCGCAGGAAGAGGAAGAGGAACGCGAGACGCGCCGGGTCCCGTCCATCAGCGAGGCCACCTACAAGAAGCTTTCCGAAGCCCAGGAGGCCATCGACGCCGAAGATCTGACCACCGCCAGACAGGTGCTCAACGAGATGCTCGAGCGCCGCAGCCGCCTGAACGGCAACGAAATCGGCCAGGTCTACAACATGCTCGGCTTCGTGCACTTCTCTCAGGAGAACTATCCTGAAGCCATCCGCGCCTACGAGCAGGTGCTGGCCCAGGGCGAAGATGTCCAGGCCGGCCTGGAGGTGAGCACACTGTATACGCTGGCGCAGCTTTCCTTCGTCGAGGAGCGCTACAACGATGCTCTGCGGTACATGGAGACCTGGATCGGCAAGGCCAACAACCCCGGCGCCGAACCCCACATCTTCATGGGCCAGGTGTACTACCAGATGGAGGATTACCCTGCGGCCATCACCCAGATCGAGCTTGGCATCGACGTGGCCCGGGAGCGTGACGTAGCGATCAAGGAGAACTGGTGGGCGCTGCTGAATTTTCTCTACTTTGAGCAGGAGAACTGGCCCAGAGTCCTCGAGATCCTGGAAATCATGGTGCGTGATTTTCCCAAACGCGAGTACTGGATCCGGCTCGCCGGTATTCACGGTCAGCAGGGCAACGACGAGGAGTCCTTGTGGACCTACGAAGCCGCTGACGTCGGCGGCTTTCTCACCCGGCAGGGCGACATCACCAATTACGCCGGTCTGCTGATGCAGGCCGAGGTGCCGTTCCGTGCCGCCCGCGCACTCGAGCGTGGCCTCGAAGAAGGCATCGTCGAGCGCACCGACAGCACCCTGCAGAGTCTCGGGCAGGCCTGGCAGTTATCCCAGGAAGTGGAAAAAGCCATTCCCGTCCTGCAGGAAGCGGCACGGCTGTCTGACGAGGGCCGCATCTTCGAGCGGCTCGCCCAGGTACTGCTCGACAACGATCAGTTCGATGAATGCGTCACGGCAGCCAATCGGGCGCTGGACAAGGGCGGGTTGCGCCAGGAAAGCGGCATGTACACCGTGCGCGGCATGTGCCAGCACAACCTGGAGAACATGAGTGCTGCCCGGGAGTCCTTCGTCGCCTGCCGCAACACGGCGCGCCGGGAAGATGATGAAAGCGGCCGGCGCATCTGCCAGCAGTGGATCACCTACATCGACAACGAGGAAAGACGGTCAGAGCAGCTCCGCCGCGCGGGCATCTGAGCCCCTGACGCGGTCGCAGGATCATGTTTACCGGTATCGTGCAGGCGTTGTGCGAGGTGGCAGACGTGGTCGAGGAGCCCGGTCTGCGGCGCCTGGCCATTCGCCTGGATGACCTGAGCGGCGGCCTCGAGCCCGGCGCCTCCGTGGCCGTCAACGGCGTCTGTCTGACAGTGACCGGCCGCCCCGATGCGGTGGCCCGCTTCGATGTCATTCGTGAAACCCTCGATCACACGAACCTGGGCGACCTGGCCGCGGGAAGCCTGGTGAATGTGGAACGCTCGTTCCGCGTGGGCGACGAAGTGGGCGGCCACGTGGTCTCCGGCCACGTCTCCGGCGTGGCCCGGGTGTCGCGCATCGAGCAGGCAGACAACGAACGCAATCTGTTCTTTCGCGTGCCGGGGCCATTGATGCGCTTCTTCACCATGAAGGGCTATGTGGCCCTGGACGGCGCCAGCCTCACCCTGTCCCATGTGGATTCACAGGCCGACGAGATCGGTGTGAGCCTGATCCCGGAAACCATTGCGCGTACGACCCTGGGCCGCGTGGAGGTGGGAGAGGGTGTGAATCTGGAGGTGGACTCCCAGACCCGCACCATCGTCGAGACCGTGGAGCGGGTGCTGGCAGAGCGCTACGTTACTGGCGATATACCAGTCTAAACACCCTGACTCTGAATCTGCCGCAGATTGCCGATTACGGCCTGCAGTGCCCGGTCGAAAACCTGACTGTCGTTGAGCATGACCAGTCTGTCGTCCTGCAGCTCGCGGGCCAGTTCCATACGGCTCTTCTCGGCCACCTTCATGCCGCGGCGGTTGACGAACACGTAGCGGTCACCGGGCTTGACGATGGTGGCCAGCTTGCAGCGCAGCACCTGGTCATCGTCCTGGGTGATCTCCACCCAGCTGCCTTCCGAGAGACGATTGATCTTCTCCACGAAATCCGGTGCCGGGGCTTCGCCGGCATAGTTGTCGCTGACTTCGTGGGGTGCTGCCAGAACGATTTCCGCCATTTCCTCGTACTGCTCGTCGAGGCGCGGCACGTGGTCGTCTTCCAGGTAGGAGCGGTCGTTGTCGCTCACGCTTTCCAGTTGCCGGCGGATCAGATCGCACCAGTTGTCCTGTTCCGTCTCGGAGATCTGAATCAGGTTCATGCCGGCGGCCAGACGGTCGAGCAGCGGGTCACGCATATCGTCGCGCCGCTCGATCTGGTCTAAGTCATCCAGCGGCTGCAGGGACCACAACGCGTCGTCCAGGGTCAGCATCAGCGATTCCCAAGATGCCGAGCCGGTACCTTCCCGCAGGCTCACATAGAGCAGCACGCGGCTCCAGACGTCCGACAGGAAGCGGCCCAGCTCGTGGGGCAGACGCAGACCGCAGGCCTTCTGATTGATGACCTGCTGGACTTCCTGCTTGGCAGCCAGCGTGCGTGCCCGGCCGGTTTCGTGCTCCTTGACCCGCGCTTCGATGCGCTCGTTGCGCACGGTGTCGCGGGTGCGGAATTCCCGCAGTTCCTCGAGCAGTTCGCTGAAGATGTCCGGGTTGTCGCTGAAACCGTTGAGCACCCGGATGACCACCGACTCGATCTTGTCGTAGACCGCGTCGCGCTTCAGTTCTGCAGCCGAGCTCCAGCCGATACCGGCGCTGGAGAGTTCGTTCAGCAGTTGCCGGGCGGGATGGGCCGATTTGTCGAAAAAGGATTTGTCGAGAATGGCCAGCTTGACGATGGGAATCTGCAATCGGGCGATCAGCGCCTTCATGGGAATCGCCAGGTTGCGGTCGTTCAGGATGTAGTCGAACAGCATGCCGATGAAGTTGACCACGTCCTCGTCGGCGCGGTCCAGGTGATTCATGGCCTCGCCGGTGACGTCCGGTGCCCGGCTTACCACCACCTCGCGCAGATCCAGCGTCGGCGGCAGTTCCGCGACGCTCACCGATTGCTGGCTGGCCTCGGTCTGCACCCGATTCAGCAGGCTCATGAGCTGCGGGGTAGCGATCATGCCGCCGGCCGGGGGCGCCTGGCCATCTTCCGGGCCGCGCATGCCGGCGAGCAAGGACTGAATGGCATTGAAGCCAGCCACACTGCCGGGTCCGGCATCCATGCCGGTACCGCCGCCGGATCCCCCGCCGCTGCCCGTTATGCCGTCCGAAGCGCCAGCATAGCTGCCGCCTGCGGCGCCATAGCCGCCGCCTCCCGCAGCGGCGCTGCCGCCGCGGCCGTCGCCAGCCGGCGGCCGGGGCGTCGCCGTACTGGGGTTGCGGCCGCGGCCCAGGCTGCGGCGCAGGTCCTTCAGCACGCCGGCATCCGCGAGCGCCCGGTTGGCTTCTTCGTAGATGGGGCCCATGCGCTGCATGACCATGCGTTCGAACAGCTTGAGCAGGATGATGCGGATCTTGATGTCCACATCGATGGCTTCGATGGCGTGGCCGAATGCCTCGCTCACTGCCTGGGGGCCGAGAGGATTGCGGCGCTCGTTCACCGTGGCGTGCTTGGCCAGGTGATCGAAGCGTTTGGTCAGCTCCATGATGGGCAGCGAGAATTTGCTGGTGATCTTCGACGTGATGCCGCTGATGGCCACGGAGATTTCCAGATCATCGTTGTGCACCAGAGCGACGTTGTCCGCATCCACCTCGTCGATGGAATCGGCGCTGGTCTGCGACGCATTGCCGAAGACCCGCTGGAAGCCCTGATTCAGGTGCTCGGCGAATTGCTTTTCGATCTCGCTGCGATTGAGCCGGATCTGGCGCATGGAATCGAAGTAGAGATGGTGGTCCGTGTTGCTCTGGGAGCGGTCCGCCATCTCGAACAGGGCGTCATCCGTGCAGTCGAGCAGTTCCCTGACCAGCACCATCAACTGGCGGCGGGCCTGCTGGCGCAGGCTGTTGACGATCGGCGGAATTGCCGACGCCCCCTGGCGCTCTGTCTGCAGACTGACGACCTTCGGATTGGACACGCGCTAACCCTCCCGGGTTGGACTCCATCGTAGTCCTCATTACAGCAGCTTTAGCGGGATGTAACTGGGATGCCTGCAGCGTGTAGGCTGTGCGCCCGTTCACGTTTCTGCCGTGCAGCAGGTCGGTAAGCGGACTGTGCGGGAGAATCGTAGCCTGAGGGGCCCTCAGGGCGTGCTGGCACTGGCGTGGTAGTCGCGCCAGTCGAGAATATCGGTGGCGGCGCCGGACTTGAGCTGCACGCCGATGTGCCACAACGGGTTGCCGTCGGCGTCCGGGTCGACGGGCCGTGCCCAGCGGACTTCACCGGCCAGGAAGAATTTGCCCGGACGGCTGGAGATGTCCACCCAGAGGTCGAGCAGCGCGCCAATGGGCAGAGGGGCGGCGGTGGCGAACTGCAGGCCGCCCACTGACATGTTGACGGCGGTGCAGGACAGCGTCGTGCCCACCAGGTCGGGATCGTCCGCGGACAGCACCACCTGGGTGAACAGGCGGTCGTCGGACTCCAGGCGCGGATGCATGCGCTTGTCCAGACTGCGCTGGCGCGTGCGTACGCGCACGGTGGTGAAATCGATGATGTTATCGGACATATTTCTTCACTCCGGCACGCCGGTTTGCCGGCAGAATTGCGAGATCCGTGCCAGCACTGCAGAGCCCATCATAACCCTCTGATAACAAAAGAGTTGTATGGTGAATGTGGGCGGCTTTGCGCGACTTGCATGAGAGCGCGCCGCGCCGTGATCTGCCCGTGCGTGTCACATTGCGGTGACGCATTTGATCACCCCGGGGTACAATCTGCGGCGTGTCGCAGCGTGCTTCGTTCATCGACCAGCTCAATCGACGGTGGATCGATGACGACACGTTGCTGTGCGTCGGCCTCGATCCCGCGCTCAGCCGGCTGCCGAAGGCCATAGCCGCCCGCAACGATGCGCTGTTCTCCTTCTGTGCCGGCGTGGTCGATGCCACCGCCGAATTCGTGTGTGCGTTCAAGCCGCAGATCGCCTATTTCGCTGCCGCGGGTGCGGAAGACCAGCTTACCCGTCTGATAGCCCACATTCACCAGGCCCATCCCGGCATACCCGTGCTGCTCGATGCCAAGCGCGGTGATATCGGCGATACCGCGCGGCTTTATGCCGTGGAAGCCTTCGAGCGTTACGATGCCGATGCCGTGACGGTGAATCCTTATCTGGGTCACGAGAGCATCGCGCCCTATCTTGCCTATGAAGATCGCGGTGTGTTCCTGCTGTGCCGCACGAGCAATCCGGACAGTGCCTGGCTGCAGGACCATCCTCACGACGATCCGGTCTTTCTGCGGGTGGCGCGCAGCGCAGCCGACTGGAATGAGCACGGCAACCTGATGCTGGTGGCCGGCGCCACCTATGCCCAGGATCTGCAGCGCATTCGCCAGGCGGTGGGGCAGATGCCGCTGCTGGTGCCGGGTATCGGTGCTCAGGGCGGCGATCTGGCCGCAACGCTGGCGGCGGGGCTCGACGGCAATGGCCGCGGCATGCTGATCAACGCCTCCCGCTCCGTGATCTATGCCGGTGACGAAGACAGCACCGCTGCAGCCGCCGCCCGCAACTTACGTGATCAGATCCGGGAAGGGCGCCGGACATTGCTCACCAAGCGCCCGTAACTACGTCCGTACTACGTACGTAACTAATTGAAAGTCCCATTAAATCTCCGTGCTCTCACCTTACATCTTGGTCACGAGGCGGGGCCCACGGCACAGTAGAATGCGTGCTGTGCGTCACAGAGGCGGCGAGCGCCTCAGCGACTAAAGAAGCCCGGGAAGCTGCACAGGGAAACGCGGTCCCGATATCAGGCTGCATCAGCCGCAGGCCAAGGCCCGGCGAGTGATGCAGCACGATCAGCCAGGAGACCGGTGTTGACCCCTGAGGCGGTGATTGACCGATATCTCGAGTCCGCGATGCGCGAGCCGTTCGATGCCGGCGCGTTCGCCCTCCTGCTCGGCACCGACGCGGATCTGTTGAGCCGCTGGCTGCAGATGCTGTCCTGTCCAGCCGATCCTGATGCTTTCCTGCAAGCCGTGGGCGCGCTCGCCCCGGAGCGGTTTCACGATCTGGCCATGTCCCAGGCGCTGGCGGTGCTCACCGTGTCGGGCAGCGCGCGGCTGAGTTTCGATCAGTGGCAGTCGGTGCTGAAGACCAGTCTGGTGGGGGAACTGCTGGCCGCCGAGCTCGGCCTGGAGAATCCCGTAGCCACCCGCTGGCGCGTTCTGCTGGCCGCTTCCGGGGTCCATCTGGAGCAGGATCCGCTGCTCATGGAGATGCTGGCGTTCCGCGGCGCGCGGCGCGAGCTGCTGGAGGATGCTTCGGCCATTCACCGCCTCTTCTGTGTGGTGGAATCGCTGGACGTCAGCGATCCGCTGGCTTCTCAGGAAGCGGCGCATGCACTGCTCGGCATCGACCCCGATCGTTATCGCGCCCTGCTGGCCGGGGCGGAATCGCGCACCAGTGAATTGCTGGGGGAGCTGGGCCTGTCGGGCGACCGCGACTTCGACGCCGCGGAGCGGTTGTGGCTGCGCCTGCAGGTGGCGATGCTCGGCCGGCTCTTTCCCGGGCGCGGCGAGGGCGCCGACCGGGAACTGCTGGCGGTTCACGAACTTGCCTGCCGGCGCCTGTTCGGCCGGGTGGCCGAGTTGTTTCTGTGCGACGCCGGCGGTGTTCGGCTGCAGCGGCTGGGCGGCGGCGGCCCGGACATTACCCTGGATTCCCAGTCGAGCATCATTGCCCGCTGCGCGCGTTTGAGTGAGCGCTCGGTGGTCATCGACCGCGCCGATCAGGCGGTGGCCGACCGCCAGGTGCTGCGTCACCTGGCCAGCGACGACGGCGTCTGTATGCCGCTGCCGGACGGCAACGGGCACGCGCTGGGCGTCCTGGTCTTCGCTGTGAATGAAGATGTGGACCAGGAAGCGGCCATGGTGCTGTACGCCGCCGAGCTGGCCAAGCGCCTGGCGCACCGCAGTCCCGCAACGGCAGCCGACGGTGATGCGCTGGCGCGCTTCCGCCAGCGTGAGGAAAAGCGCCTGCGCGAGCTGGTTCACGAGGTCAACAATCCGCTGAGCATCGTCAACAACTACCTGCACATTCTGGAACTGAAGCTGGCCCACGAACCCGAGGCCGTGGATCAATTGCGCCTCATCGGCGCCGAGCTGCGGCGTGCCAGCGAGATCGTGACCCAGGCGCGTGATGTGCCGGATATCGAAGCGGAACGGCGCGGCGAACCGGGTGCCGAGTTCGAGGAAATGGATCTCAACGCCCTGGTCCGTCAGGTGGTCGAGCTGCATCACGGCTATGCCCGGGAGCAGCAGGTGACCCTGAGCGAGTCACTGGTGCCGGGCAGTCTGGTGCTGTCCAGTGATGAGCACCGCCTGGCGCAGATACTGAACAACCTGGTGCGCAACGCCATCGAGGCGGCCGCCGGGGCGAGTGTCACCTTGAGCAGCGCCGACGGGGTCTTCCGCGCTGGCCGCGAAGGCGTGCTGCTGGAAGTGGCCGACAGCGGGCCGGGTCTGCCGCGACAGGTTCTCGAGCGGCTGTCCGAGCCCAAGCAGTCCACCAAGGGCGGGGATCATTCAGGGCTGGGACTGCACATCGTGCATCGGCTTGTTGAGGAGCTCGGCGGCAGCATCGACGTGCGCACGGCCTCCGGGCAGGGCACGCGGTTTTCGATATTTCTGCCGCTGCGGGTGGAGTGATCGGCTTCTGGAGAAGCCTCCCGCACAGACCCGCACCTGTAGGAGGCTTCTCCAGAAGCCGATCAGCCATCAAGCATCCCGGATCATATTCCGCGCAATGATGATCTGCTGAATCTGGCTGGTGCCTTCGTAGATCCGGAACAACCGCACGTCGCGGTAAAAGCGCGCCACGGCATACTCTTCCATGTAGCCGGATCCGCCGTGGATCTGCACGGCACGATCCGCCACGCGGCCCACCATCTCGGTGGCGAACAGCTTGCAGCATGACGCCAGGGTGCTGACGTTTTCGCCGGCGTCGCGGCGCCGGGCGGCATCCATGACCATGCACTCGGCAGCGTAGGCTTCGGCCTTGCTGTCCGCCAGCATGGCCTGAATGAGCTGGAACTCGGCGATGGGCTGGCCGAACTGCTTGCGTTCCATGGCGAAGCGCAGGCTTTCGTCGATGAGCCGGTTGGCACAACCCACGGCCACGGCGCTGATGTGCAGGCGGCCGCGGTCGAGGGTCTTCATGGCGGTGGCGAAACCCTTGTTGAGCTTGTCCGTGCCGCCGATGACGGCATCCGCCGGCACCCGGCAATCGTTGAACACCACGTCGCACACGTGAGCTCCCTGCTGGCCCATTTTCCGGTCGGGCTTGCCGAGTTCGATACCGGGTAATGCCGCGTCTACCACGAACGCCGACACCCCCCGGGCGCCGGCCTCGTCCGGGTCGGTGCGGGCGAATACGGTGAATACCTGAGCGCTCGGTGCATTGGTGATGTAGCGCTTGGTGCCGTTCAGGATGAACTCGTCGCCGTCGCGCTTAGCCGACGTCTTCACCGCTCCGGAGTCGGATCCCACATCGGGCTCGGTGAGGGCGAAGGAACCGATGATCTCGCCGGCGGCCATCTTCGGCAGGTAGTGGGCCTTCTGCTCCTCGGTGCCGTCCATCACCAGACCCTGCGAACCGATGCCGTTGTTGGTCCCGATCACCGAGCGGAAAGCGGGCGAGGTGCGGCCGAGCACCCGGGCCGCCTGCATCTCTTCTTCGGTATTGAGCCCTAAGCCGCCGTATTCCTCGGGAATGGTCATGCCGAACAGACCAAGCTCTTTCATCTCCTCCACCACTTCCGGGGGAATGCGGTCGTCGGCGGATACCTGTTCTTCGAGCGGTATCAGCCGTTCGTTGACGAAACGCTCCAGGGTCGCCAGAAGCTGGTTGAGGGTGCTGGCGTCGAGGGCCATGGCAGGACTCCGCAGGGCGGTGGACGGGGTTGATTCCGGGATTTGGCGATTATACAGAAATTGCACCCGGGCATGGTCTGCATTAGCCTCAGCGCCTCCCCACCCGAGCCAAGAGGCACCGACCATGAGCGACCGCAATGCATTCGTCTGGGACGACCCGTTCCTGCTTGACGACCAGCTCAGCGAAGAAGAACGCATGATCCGCGACACGGCACGCGATTACGCTCAGGAACGGCTCATGCCGCGCGTGCTCATGGCCAACCGGGAGGAGAATTTCGACCGCGAGATCATGAACGAGCTGGGCGAGCTGGGGTTGTTGGGCGCCACGCTGCCGGCCAAGTACGGCTGCTCCGAGGTGAACTACGTCTCTTATGGCCTGATGGCCCGGGAAGTGGAACGGGTGGATTCCGGTTACCGCTCGGCCATGAGCGTGCAGTCGTCGCTGGTCATGCATCCCATCCACGCCTACGGCAACGAAGCGCAGCGCGAGAAGTATCTGCCGAAGCTGGCAACCGGCGAGTGGATCGGCTGTTTCGGCCTCACCGAGCCGGACCACGGCTCCGACCCCGGCGGCATGGTCACCCGGGCGGTGAAGGCCGACGGCGGTTACGTTCTGAACGGCGCCAAGATGTGGATCACCAACTCGCCCATCGCCGATCTGGCGGTGGTGTGGGCCAAGCTCGACGACGTGATTCGCGGCTTCGTCGTGGAGCGCGATTTCGACGGTTTCAGCACGCCGAAGATCGAGGGCAAGATGAGCCTGCGTGCCTCCATTACCGGCGAGATCGTGCTGGAAGACGTGTTCGTCCCCGAAGAAAATCTGCTGCCCAACGTGAAAGGCCTGGCCGGGCCGTTCGGCTGCCTCAACCGCGCCCGCTACGGCATCGCCTGGGGGGCCATGGGTGCGGCCGAGTTCTGCTGGCACGCGGCCCTGAATTACACCCTGGAACGCAAGCAGTTCGGCCGGCCTCTGGCCGCGACCCAGCTCATCCAGAAAAAGCTCGCCGACATGCAGACGGAAATCTCCCTGGGCCTGCAGGGCTGTCTGCGCGCCGGCCGGTTGTTCGATGAAGGCCGCCTGGCCGTGGAGCTGATTTCTCTGCTCAAGCGTAACAACTGCGGCAAAGCCCTGGACGTTGCCCGTCAGGCCCGCGATATGCACGGCGGCAACGGCATCGCCGACGAATACCACGTGATCCGCCATGTCATGAATCTGGAGACGGTTAACACCTACGAAGGCACCCACGACATTCATGCGCTGATCCTCGGGCGGGCCCAGACGGGATTGCAGGCGTTCACCGGATAACGCTCCTGATATCAGCCTCCTATCGCATTCTGGAAGTTTCCTGAAAACTTGCCAGATACGGTCCGCCGGCATTGTTCCGGCTGCCGCCGGTCCCTATGGTTGGTTGTCCGACAAATGGACAGACGCTGAAAGGGGACGACATGATCAGACTACTGCTGGTTGACGATCACAAGCTGTTTCGCGTGGGGCTGCGCAAGATGCTCCAGGACCTGAACGGGATTCAGATCGTCGGGGAAGCCGAGGACGGCGAAGGTGCCGTGCGCAAAGCGCGCGAAGACCGGCCCAACGTCATACTGATGGATCTCATGATGCCCGGTATCGGCGGGCTGGAGGCGACCCGGCGCATCGCCCGCCTGGAGCTCGACATCCGTGTGGTCGTGCTGAGCGCCTGCGATCACGCGCCGTTTCCCATGCAGGCCCTGCGCTCGGGCGCCTCCGGATACGTTACCAAGGGGGCCAATGCCGAAGAGCTGGGCACGGCCATCAAGCGTGCTTTCGTGGGCAAGCGTTATCTGAGCTCGGAGGTGGCCCAGGAGCTCGCGGTCAGCAGCTTTGAGGAAGATGCCGCTGCACCGTTCGAGCAGCTTTCCAATCGGGAAATGCGGATCATCCCGACGATGGCGGCGAACTGTCGATCGGGGTGGAAGCGCAGCATTTCCTCGAGCCTGCATTTGTCGCCGAAGACGGTGAATAGCTACCGCTATCGGATCTTCGAAAAGCTGAATGTGCGCTCCGACGTGGAACTGGCCCTGCTGGCCGTGCGCCACGGCATGCTCGGGCCGCAGCGGGTGGAAGCGGCAGAGCCCGCGGCGAGCCTGGCGGCATCCTGATCTTCGGCTCAGCGCCGCCATGCTGGACGCCGTTCTGGCACAGGCCGGGAGCTATCTCTATAGTGACCGGCCATGAGCCCGGGCGATTTCGACGCGGAAGTATTCCTCAAGAGCCTGCCGCAGAAGCCGGGCGTGTACCGCATGCTCGACGCCGACGGCCAGGCCCTCTACGTCGGTAAAGCGCGCAGCCTCAAGGCCCGGGTCACCAGCTATTTCCGCGCGTCGGGGCTCGCCGCCAAGACCATCGCCCTGGTCAACCGCATTGCCGACGTGCAGATCACGGTGACCAGCAGCGAGACGGAAGCGTTGCTCCTCGAGCAGAGCCTGATCAAAAGCGAGCGCCCGCCTTACAACGTGGTGCTGCGCGACGATAAGTCTTATCCCTACATTCATCTGACCGACCACACGGATTATCCCCGGCTGACGTTTCATCGCGGCGCGAAGAAAAAGACGGGGCGTTACTTCGGGCCGTTTCCCTCTGCCGGTGCCGTGCGCGAGAGCCTGAACATCCTGCAGAAGCTGTTCCGGCTGCGCCACTGCGACGACAGTTTCTTCAAAAACCGTTCGCGCCCGTGCCTGCAGTATCAGATCGAGCGGTGCAGCGGCCCCTGTGTGGGATTCATCGACCCGGAGGGCTACCGCGAAGACGTGGAACTGGCAGTGATGTTTCTGGAAGGCAGGAGCTCCGCCGTGCTGGAGGTCTTCAAGGCCCGAATGCAGGCGGCTGCAGAGCAACTGGATTTCGAGCGCGCCGCCAAGTTCCGCGACCAGATCGCCCGGCTGCGCCGGGTGCAGGAAAGCCAGTATGTCCATGCCGAGGAGGGCGACGTGGATCTGTTCGCCCTGCAGGAAGGCGCCGGCGTGTGCTGTGTGCAGGCCCTGTTCGTCCGTGCCGGCCGCATTCTGGGCCAGCGCACGTGGTTTCCGAAGAACGAGCTGGCGCTGCCGGCTGATGAGTTGCTGGAAGCGTTTCTCTCCCAGTATTACCTGGGCGGTCCCGAGCGTGATCTGCCGCGGACGGTGATCACGGCGCCGGGCATGCACGATGCCGATGTGCTGGCGGCGGCCCTGACCGGGAAAGGCGGGCGCCGGGTCGACGTCGTTCACCAGGTTCGGGCCCAGCGCGCCCGCTGGCTCACTCTGGCGCGGGAGAACGCGGCCCACAGCCTGAATGCCTACCTGGCGGACAAACGTAACGTCTACGCCCGGCTGGTGGCGCTGCAGGAGGGCCTGGGTCTGGACGACCTACCTGCGCGGCTGGAGTGCTTCGACATCAGTCACACCATGGGAGAGGCCACCGTGGCGTCATGCGTGGTGTTCGACAGCAACGGCCCGCTGAAATCCGACTACCGGCGCTTCAACATCGAAGGGGTCGCCGCCGGCGACGACTACGGTGCCATGGAGCAGGCCCTGCGGCGCCGCTACACCCGGCTGAAACAGGGCGAGGGGAAGCTGCCGGACGTGCTGGTGGTGGACGGCGGCGCCGGCCAGGTCAGCCGGGCTCAGGAAGTCCTGGATGAGCTCCAGGTGGACGACGTGGCCATCCTCGGCATCGCTAAAGGCCCCAGCCGCAAGCCGGGGCTGGAGAAAT
>JAXHLO010000034.1:0-28112 GCA_034522075.1 Gammaproteobacteria bacterium
ATTACCCCGAGCTCCAGCCGCCAGCGCACCCCGGTCGTTTGCGGCAGGCGGCCAGAACGACGACATTGCTGCGGAAATCCGCAGCGGCCCGGGGATACCAACTGGCACGTCGAGATCGCGCAGCGGCGGCGCGCAGCCGGTCGGCCACCGCCGTCGCCCGGCGGCGCAACGAACGCCGGGGTCAGGCGCTCCGCGCCAGGCGACGGTTTCCGCCAGCGCGGCAATGGAGGCATCGTCCCGCTGCCCCAGGGCTTCGTAGCGGCGCGCCCCGGCCACCGAGGGCTCCACGTCGTTGCCCCAGGAATGCTGACCACGACAAGGCGCCACAGCCTCCTGACTTTTCCCGGCGCACACACAACATGCCGGTTTCCGCGCGGGCCCATGTACCACTTGTGGGCGCTGCCGCTGAACGAATCGCAATCCCGATCTCCGCCAGATTCACATCGCGCACGCCCCAGGTCCTGGGCGCCGTCGACGCGCGGGAACAGATCCGGACGCCGGTGGCGCAATTCCGCGCAGATTTCCGCGGCCGGCAGGCGGAACCCGGTGATGTTGGAGATGTGGGCGAACGAGACCTACGCGTGGTGCGCGGGCCCAGCGCTGCGCTGACGCCATCCACCACTTCGCCGACGGCGACCGCGCCGCAAGCGGCACAGCAAAGCAACGCACCTTGAACCCTTCCCGGGCCGCCCGGACCTCCCATGCCAGGGCGTTGGAGGGATGGTCTCTGATCCGCAGAACAAGACCTCGTCGCCGCCGACAGCGCCTGACCCTGAACGACAATGCTCGTCCCTGGCTTCGGAGGATGGCGCACAATCGCGATCTCATCGCCTGCGGTGCCAAGCTGACCGGCGATTCCTTGGCTGCGCGCCGTCTCCTTCATGGCCGACGCGTCGGCGATTCGGCGCGCTCAGGTGCCACGGTCGAGCTCACGGCTGTAGCGTTCCACGGCGGCAGAGATGGCGCTGGGCATGGGGCACAGGTCGGCGATCGATCCAGGCACCCGGTCCGGGGCGAAACCGAAGGCCGATTCCGGCGCAGGGCCGGACAGCGCCATGGCGACGCCGGGCCAGACACCCAGAGAACCCACCAGGGAGACTCCGGCAGAGCCCTTCAACAGGTTGCGCCGTGCGATCACAGCGCCGCCTTGATGGCTTCCACCTGCGCCTCGGATACCGGGCGGAATCTGCCCAGCGTGCAGGGAATGCCCTCCGGCCAGTGCCACGGCCAGCGCTGGTAGCGTTCCCAGAGGAACCAGTCGGTAACCTGAAAACGATCCATCTCGCAGATCTGGAAGCTGTGGGTGCGGAACACCAGTCTGCGGCTGGCGCTCAAGACCCGGACAGCGCCCGCGCAGTTCGTTCAACCACAGCTTGCCGCCCGGGCCTTTGAACAGCACATGCCGGTCACCCAGAGGCTCGAAGTCACGGTAGGCGGATTCAGAGATGCAGCGGCGCGGCGTGCTGTAGGCGTCCTCGTCGAGAGGCTCGGCGAGGATGTCCGCCAAGGCCTCTGCCCGGGCGGACTCTGTCTCCGGTCCTGCGGGGTCGATGCGCAACCGGCTGCAGCTATGGCCGCCAGCGCCATCAATCGCGTCATCCACGCTCAGCATCTGCGCAGCGGAACCTCGGCGTCGCTGTGCCATGAGGAAATCTCCGAAACGGCCCGGCAACAGCATAACGCGTTCCGACGCCGCTGGGATCAGTCCGTGCTCGCCGCCTCTGCCGGTACCCCCTGCCGCGCCGTCCGGCGCAGGCGCCCGGGCGGCTCCCCGATGGCGTTGCGGAAGGCGTGGCGAAAGGCCGCTTCGGATTCGGCCCGACCGCCTCCGCGATGCGTGCCATGGAATCACTGGTGCTGGTCAACAGATCCACCGCCATCTGGCATCCGCCAGCGGGTGACGTAGTGCATGGGCGTGTCGCCGACGAGTTCACGGAACGCCGCTGAGAACGCTGCCCGGCTCATGCTGGCCTGGGCGGCCAGCGTCTCCACCGACCATTGCTGCTCCGGCGCACGGTGAAAACGACCCAGAGCCCGGCCGAGGCGCGGGTCCGCAAGGGCCGCCATGAGGCCGACGCTGGCACCGGATTCGACGCGCTGGCGCAGGGCATAACCAGAGAACACCTGCACGAGCTGGTCGATCACCGCACTGCGGCCCGGCCGCCGGCTTTCGGGCTTCACCGATCAGCAGGTTGAGCAGGGTACGCGTGTCGTTCACCGCCGATCGGGTCAGATCGATGACGAAGGCATCCGGCAGACTGTCGAGCAGCGGCCACACCGCGCGGCTGTGGAATTCGAAGTAACCGCACAGCATGTGGGTGATGGGCAGCCCCTCCTGCAGTTCCGGGGCTGGTCGACGACCTACATCGGCGGCACCTGCTCATTCGGCGTGAGCAGGTGCCGGGCATCGCGCGGAAACAGCACGAAATCCCCGGATGCAGCCGACGCGGGAGACCTTCCACGTGCAGCCAGCAATCCCCGGAGGCAACCACGTGAAAGGTGCCGGTGTGGGCGCCCGAGGAGTCCACGGCCCACAGCCCGCCGCACAGGGACGGCTCGGCGTAGACGCCGGCGGAGAGCCGCAGGCGCTGGAGAATCAGGGTTAGTGCGTCTTCCTCATCAGCCATGAATAGACGATCTCGAATATTTTCAAGATTATTCAGCATATTTCATCTTGATTCATGCGGCTACAGTGCGCATCAACAGTCGCCAACGGAGATCGACAGCCATGACGGACCAGATTCAAGCGGTAGAGAAGAACGCCTTCGACCAGGAGGTTCTGGGCGCGAACAAGCCGGTGCTGGTGGACTCTCCATGGCCGACCTGCGCGGCGCCCTGGCACGGCCGTAGCCCCTGCTGGCGGAAGCCCTGGCGCGCGATTACGACGGCTGCATCGACGTCAAGCAAGGTCGACGTGGACCGGAATCCTGGAAGCTGGCGCAGCAGTTCGGCATCCGCGGCATTCCCACCCTGCCGCCGTTCAAGGACGGCACCGTGGCGGGATCGCTGGTCGGCGCCGCGACCCAGAGCACCCTCCACTCGCTGGTCGAGGACCACCTCGATTGAACAGCCTCGACTGACCCATCAACACCCAAGCAGACCACGGAGGACCTTCACGTCCCGCATAGCCTGCCATCGACCCGCAATCAGCCAGCGGCGAAACCGCCGAGCTGGTCCAGACCCGCAGAAAAGAACATGGGCGCCGTACCCAATATCATTCGCGCGCCGGCACCTCGCCGCGCGGTATTGAAGGCCTGATCTGACGCTCTCGGACATTCTTTCCGAAACGAGCTCCGATGCCAGAGAGCGCGAGGCCATCGCCCTGACCGCGGCGGCGCCAACGGTTGCAACTACTGTGCGTCGGCGCACAGCTACATCTCGCAGAGCCTCAAGGTGAGCGACGCTGAGATCCAGCAGCGCCTGCGCGGTGAAACCGAAGACCCGCGGCTGCAGGCGGCGCTCACCTTCGCCAGAAGCGCTGGTGGAAAAGAAAGGCTGGGCCGACGACGCCGACCTCCAGGCCGGCTCGGACGCCGGCCTCAAAGACAAGCAGATCGTCGAGCTTGCTCCGGCGCTCGACTCCATCGCGAACTTCCTCACCAACGCATACGAACCACGTGGCCGAGACCGCAGGTCGACTTTCCCGAGGCCAGCGCCTGAGGCCGGCGCGCCGGCCTGCAGCTCGGGCTGAAGGCTCGGCGGCCGATTCGCTCTGGTCGTCACGAAGATCCGTGGCCCGCCCTTGGTGATCGGCTGCTCCGACCGTTCGGCGGCCGCTACAAACGAGCCTGAACTGTAAGCTCGACGCACAGACCGGGAATCCTGCGGCCCAGCCAGGAGTTCCATTGCCACCACCAGCGGGAATCTCCAGGGCGCGAGTGCGACCGCCGGACAGCACGCGAAATCCGCGTACGCTTTGTTCCTCGAACTGTCCATGCTCACGCAGCAGCGCACGAATCGTCTTGAGTGAAAAGGTCTGCAGATGGCCTGATCCTGATTTCGCGAAGGTCTTCGGAAAGTGTCGGATATAGGCGTTCCGCAGCCGGGCAATCGGTCCGGGAAATATCGGTACGCCGATGATCACCTGTGGCCCCGGCCCGAGCGACCCTGGAGATCCTCCTGCAGCGCCCGGTCCGGCCGCTGAAGGTGCTCGAGAATCTGCTCGGCGATCACGACGTCAAAATGATCATCCGGGAAGGGCAAGCCCCTCCTCGACATTGGCGAGGCTCACGTTCCAGGCCCCGGCACCAGCCATTTCGTCTTTCGGCAACCGGCGCAGATCGACACCGTGCCAATCGATCGATCAGCGAGGCCGAGTTGCTGCACGCAATCGATAGGGAGAACGGCCATAGCCGACGCCGATATCGAGCAGACGGGGCTGCTCCGCGGCAGACTCGGACACATAATCGGTGACCGATTGCGCTGGAGCCGGGTATCGGGCCAGCCTCAGGCGGTACTCGGAGACGCTCGGCTCAACGCCGAAGGCCAGAACTTCGTCTGTCATGAAACTCTCTGGTCAGGGGCCTGGCCTGCACTCCTGGCCGACCAGGTTTGCGGATTGAATCAAAGTATGATCAGCCAACCTCAGGGAAGCCTTAAGACAGGAATTCGTGATCAGCCACCACTGCGCGCCTTGGCCCAAGCCCGGCCAGCCATGCATCCGTTGCTCGTAGAGACGATCCTGAATCTGGGCAAGGCGCTCGTGAAAGTGTTGGCAGCAGATTCCTCCATCACGTGGGTGAGGACCCTGGAGGACGCGCGGCAACACATGCGTTCATCAGCGTTCGATCCGACCCTGCTCGATCTGGGTCTTCCGAGACGGCGATGGGTGCGATTGGCTGCGCAGCCTGCGTCAACGCGGTATGCAGATTCCGGCTCTTGATTCTTTCAGCTCGCGATGAGATCACCGACCGGGTCGACGCCCTTGACCTGGGTGCTGATGACTATCTGGTGAAACCCTTTGAGGTCGAGGAATTGAACGCTCGGATACGTGCATTGGCCAGGCGGCGCTCTGGTTCTGCAGAGCCGAACATCTGGTCAGGCGACCTTACCTACCTGCCGGCGGATAGATGCTTCAAGTTGGCGACCGGGTAATTTCACTGTTCGCCATGGAGCAGAAATTGCTTGCCACATTCATCTATGCAGGCAGCAAACCCGTCAGCCGGGAAAAGCTGATCCGCGCCCTGGGCGCAGATGTATCGGCCAATGCCCTGGAGGTCCACATTCATGGCCTGCGCAAACAACTCGGGCGCGACCGCATCACCACCATCCGCGGTTTCGGCTATCGCCTGAGCCAGACATGACTTTCAAGCTATTGCATCTGGCCACATTCGCGGCGATTTCAGTGGTGCTGGCCGGCATCGGCGGTGTTGCGGTCACATACCTGGTCGTGGAGGAGGAAGTGCGCGATCTGATCGATGACGACCTCGAGGCACAGGCTGAATTCTTTGCTGCCCTGATCAGCGATCAGCGCATATCCATGTCACGACAGACCGTGCAGTCATTGATCGACGAGGCATTCGAACCCGACCCGGACGACGTCGGCGATATCCAGGAAATGCTTTGGATTACGGTGTACGACCGCACCTCAGGCGCCCATATCAGCAATCTGAAGCATGAACTGCCACTGGCCCAACCCGGGAGCGGCAGCATTACGCGCGAGCTGCTCGGCCACGAATGGTATGGACATCAACACGATCAATCGGGTGGACCGATCGTACAGTTGCTGCATCATTCGGATCGATGGCGAGATTCGGGAGGAAGTTCTCGAAGATGTCTGCTGCCCGCAATCGCCGTAGTCGGTGTCAATGTGACCCTGCTGGCCGGTTTGGTCTATCTCTCGCTGTGGCCGATGACACGCCTGGCCAGACAAATCGAACAACGTCCGGCAGCTTCGTCGTACCCGGTCGAATTGTCTACTCCGGCCCGTGAAGTGGCCGTATTGCGCGATGCCCTCAATGGTTATATCCGCGCCGTCGACGAGGTGCTGATCCGTGAGCGGGAATTCGCCAGCGACGTTGCCCACGAATTGAGGACCCCGCTGACGACACTGCGGCTCGAACTCTCCAGCGCTTCGGTCGACATGGAATCGATGCAGAGCGAGGTCGAGCGCATGATTGCGCTGGTCTCTCAGCTGCTTACGCTGGCGCGTCTCGAGCGATCGAGTTGGCGGGAGGCTTCCGAACCGGTCCCACTGCACGTCGTGATTGGCGACCTGTGGCTTCTATGGAGGAGGTCGCTCCTAACGGGTATATTCCCGTGAAGCTGAGCGTCGAGGAAGCCTGGGTGTCGTGACAGAACCCTGCTCGAGATTCCGGTGCAGATCTCGCCTGAGCAACGTACCGGCGAACATCGTCCGGCCGGTACTGAAGCCGAGATTCGGTTGCATCGCCAGGACAGCACGACACTGCTGACGATCCTGGACAACGGACCGGGCCTTGATTCGGAGACTCGTAGCTGCTCAATCGCGGCGCTGTAAGGTTCGACAAACGCCGACCCGGCACCGGGCTCGGCATATCGATCTGCCGGAAGATCGCTGACATCCATCACGCAACGCTGTCACTGGCAAACCGGGACGACGGACAAACGGGGCTCGCGGTGTCGATCGAGTTCCCGGAATCCCCAGGGTAGGAGGACAGGATGAGCAAACTCTACGACCTCGAGATGACATCCATCACCGGCGAGCGTATCTCGTTTTCAGATTTCCGTGAGCAGGCGCTGCTGATCGTCAATCTGGCCAGCCAGTGAGGCCTCACGCCTCAGTACGCAGGTCTGCGTACCCTCCACGAACAAGGCAGAGTCAAGGTTCTCGGCTTCCCCTGTAACCAGTTCGGGGCCCAGGAGCCGGGCAGCAACGAAGACATCCTCGCGTTCGCGCAGTCGAAGTACGACGTCAACTTCCCCATGTTCGCGAAGATCGAGGTCAACGGCGATGGGGCGTGTGAGCTGGACGGGCTGCTGAAGGCTGAGCAGCCGGGTGAGATCGCCTGGAACTTCACCAAGTTCTCGATCGATGGCCAGGGCCGGGTGGTTGCCCGCTTCGGGCCAGACGCCGGAGGAGATCGGCGGTCCGCCTCGACGAGTTGCTCTGACCCGATGGGCGTCAGCCGGTCAGGTCCGCTGGGCCTGCCCGGCAGCATTGATCGGATAGCGCGGGCTGGTCCGCGCACCGGCTGAATGAGCATCTGATCCAGGCGCAGATCGCGGCGCGTTCGAAACTGCTCGATGCCGATGGTCATGGCCTCGTGGCCGTCTCGGGGCTGATCGCGGTACGTGCCCAGCAGCCGGTCCCACCAGGCAGGTTGAAGCCGAAGTTGCTGTTGGTTTCCTCCGGGTAGATCGAGTGATGCACGCGGTGCATCTCGGGCGTGACCACGAGCCAGCGCAGCCGGCGGTCGAGCGCGCGCGGCAGACGTACGTTGCCGTGATTGAACATGGAAGTAGCGTTCAGCAGTACCTCGAAAATCAGCACAGCGACAGCCGGCGGCCCCAGCGCGGCCACCACCGCGAGCTTGAGGCCCATGGACAGGAGAATCTCCACAGGATGAAAACGCAGCCCCGTGGTGACGTCGAACTCGAGGTCCGCATGATGCATGCGATGCAGCCGCCAGAGCACTGGAGACCGCATGGAACATCACGTGCTGCAGATAGATGACGAGGTCGAAGGCCAGCACCCCCACGACGACGGCCGCCCAGAACGGTAGATCGAGCGTGTTCAGCAGCCCCCAACCGTGTTGCTCCGCCACGACGGCGAGGCCGACGGCCAGCACCGGGAATGCCAGACGCAGGAGCACAGTATTCAGGACGACGACCCCCAGGTTGCTGCTCCAGCGCAGCAGTCTGGGAATCTCGGTGCGACGCCGGGGAGCCAGCACTTCCCAGACGGCCATGCCGGCCAGAATGGCGAGAAAGCAGCCCGCCCGCAGCACCGGCTCAGCAGAAAGCAGCGCGATGTCCATGGCTCAGTTCCTTGCCATCAAGGCATGCGGTCCTTACTATTCATAGATATTGTTATTCAATTGAATACTTGAATAAAATAGTGTCTGGAGTTTGTGGTGTCAAACGGACCGAAACAGGCCATCTACACCGAGTTCGCGGCCGTCGCCCGCGCACTCGGGCATCCGCACCGGCTGGAACTGATCGAGCATCTGGCCCAGGGGGAACGCGCGGTGGAAGCCCTCGCTCAGCGTGCGGGGCTGTCCGTGGCCAATGCATCGCAGCATCTGCACCAGCTTCGGCGCGCCGGCCTGGTGGTCTCGGAGCGCGACGGCAGATACATGATCTACCGCTTGTCGGACGACAACGTGCTGACTCTGTTCGCCGCACTGCGTCAGGTGGCCGAGCGCAACGTGGCGGAAATCGACCGCATTCTGCACAGTTATTTCGATGCCCGGGACGACCTGGAACCAGTGTCCCGCGAGACGTTGCTGGAACGGCTGCGGGACGGGACCGTAACCGTACTCGACGTCCGCCCGCCGGACGAGTTTGCCGTCGGCCATCTGCCCGGCGCGGTAAACGTTCCCCTGGAGCTGCTGGAACAACAGCTCGACTTGCTCGACCCGGTCCAGGACGTCGTTGCCTACTGCCGCGGCGCCTATTGCGTGCTGTCCTTCGAAGCCGTGGCCAGGCTTCGTGAACGCGGCTTCACCGTGCACCGCCTGGAGGACGGTTTTCCCGAATGGCGGGCGGCCGGTCTGCCGGTGGAAACCGGTGCCTGATACCGCCGCCCCGCCATGAGCATGCAGCACACGATTATCACTCGGCATGTCTGGAGAGAGCATGGAATCGACTGAGCTGGATTTCCGCAGCGAACTGGATCGTCTGACCGGTCAACTGCAGGCGGCGCTGGCAGAGGTGATCGGCACCATCGACGATCGCATTGCCCTGCCCCCGGGTGCCCAGGAAGCGCTGGCCGGATTCCACCAGCCGCTGCCCGACAATGGTTGCGGTGCGGCAGCCGCCATCGAAGAAGCTGATCGCGCCTGAACGAGGCGGCCGGCGGCAATATCCAGGGTCCGCGCTGCTACCACTTCGTGCTCGGCGGCAGTACACTCGCCCTGGGTGCCGACCTGCTGGCGACCGCCTTCGATGCCACCAACGACACCCGCGCGCTGTCCCCGGTGGGTGTGGAGATGGAGCGCCAGGGGCTGGACTGGATCAAGGAGCTGCTGGGTCTGCCGGCAGCGTGGTCGGGCGTCATGGTCACCGGCTGCCACCATGGCCGATTTCGTCTGCCTCGCCTCGGCCCGGCAATGGTGGGAGAAGAGCACGGGGTCGACGCTCCCGAAACGGGCATGGGCGGCATGCCCGCCATGCCGGTACTCACCTCCGGCTTCGCCAGCCAACACTGAAGGTGCTGGCTTTGCTCGGGGTCGCCGCGGCACCATCCGCCGGTATGCCGGCGACGACGCGGCCGCCTCGATCTGGCCGCCTTCGAAGAAGGCCTCAAGTCGCTGAATGGTCAGCCGGCGGTGGTTGTGGTCAATGCCGGCGAGGTGAACGCCGGGGAATTCGATCCAGTCGCCGACATGATCGCGCTGGCGCGCCGCTACCGGTGCTGGGTGCACGTCGACGGCGCATTCGGCCTGTTCGCCAGGCTGTCCCCGCGCACGGCGCATTTCGTGGCGGGCGTGGAGCAGGCAGACTCGGCTACCGTGGATGGCCACAAGTGGCTGAACGTGCCCTACGACTCGGGCTATGCCTTCGTCCGCGACCATGCCTTGATGGCGAAAGCCTTCCGCTACTCCGCCGACTATCTGCCCTCGGAGGACGACGTCCGGCCCACCTTCGGCGCCATCGGACCGGAGAGCTCACGCCGGCGCGCAGCTTTGCGGTCTGGGCAACCCTCGAAGGCCTACGGCCGTCAGGGGCACCGCCGGATCGTCGAGCACTGCCTCGACATCGCTGCCCATTTCGCCGAGGTGGTCAGACGCACGCCGAAGCTGGAGCTGATGAACGAGCCGCAGCTCAATATTGTCGCTTTCCGCTACAACCCCGGCGGCCTGGCGGAAGCGGACCTCGACGCTTTGAATCAACGCCTAGGCAGCGCCCTGCTCGACGACGGCCGGTTCCTGGTGGGCACGTCGAGGCTGGGCGCGCGGACCGTATTCAGGCCCGCTTTCTCGAACTGGCGTACCCGCATCCAAGACGTGGAGGAGCTGGCCAGGGTAATGATGGAACTCGGGGAACGGGATCGGCCGACGAAGCGAGATGATTGACAAGGAAACCATCCTTGTTAAAGTAAGGATATGTCGAAAGTCACCAGCAAACTCCAGGTTACGCTGCCCAAGCGCATTGCCGAACGTCACGGCATCACGCCCGGCGACGAAATCGATTTCGAATCCGCCGGCGAAGCCATTCGCATCGTTACGCGCAAGCGCCGCACGGCAACCGAGCTGAGTGTCGCCGAGCGTCTCCGCCTGTTCGACGAAGCAACTACCCGGCAGGCCAGAACTACCGCGCAGCAGACGTTCCCCCAAAGGCACACCGGCGAGCGTGATTGGACGCGTGAGGATCTCTACAGCCGTGGTTCGACTGATTGACACCAACGTCCTGGTCTATCGCTTCGACCCGCGGGATCCGGTTCGGCAGAGCACCGCCAACCAGGTTCTACGCGACGGCCTGGTCCGCGACGACCTCATATTGCCGCACCAGGCCGTGATCGAGTTTGTCGCCGCCACCACCCGGCCGCGCGCTGCACTGGACGGTCGTCCGCTGCTGAATCAGGACGAAGCGATAACCGAAGCCGAGTCCCTGATGCGTGCAGTTCCGCATGCCGTCTCCCACTGAGGCGACTCTGCCCACCGCACTAGCGCGGTGTGGCGACCTATCGGCTTTCCTGGTTCGATGCACACCTGTGGGCCTACGCCGAAACCTGCGGAATTCCCGAGATACTGTCCGAAGATTTCGAACACGGCCGGCACTACGGCCACGTGCGGGTGGTGAATCCCTTTCTAGTCAGCGGTGGACAGGTTCAGGAACTGCCGCCGCTGTATGCTTGAATTGCTGCGCTGGGGCCTTGAGAAACCGGCCATATTGGCAGACCCTACAGAAATGCCCACTGAGGTGACACAACTCCTGCGCGCCCATGCCGAGGGTGATCGCGCTGCCCTCGAGCGTCTCGCTGCGCTCGTCTATCCCGAGCTCAAAGCCATGGCTCGCCGGCGCGCCGGCGGCGCCCGCATGGACGCCACGACGCTGGTCAACGAGACCTTTCTCAAGCTGCTGTCCAGTGAGCGGATCGTCGCCGAGGACCGCAAGCAGTTCTTCGGCCTCGATGGCGACCATCATGCGCCAGCTCATCGTCGACGAAGTCCGCTATCTCACGGCGGCGAAGCGCGGCGCGCCGGACGTGACGTCTACGGAGTCACTCGCTGCCGCCAACGGCGGCGATGAAGCCGAGTTCATCTCCTGGTCGACCGCGTGCTCGAGAGGCTGGAGGGGAAGACCCGAAGCTCGCACGGCGTTCCGAGTGCCGCTACTTCGCCGGCTGTCGACGGTAGCCGAGACGGCCGAAGCGCTCGATCTGTCGCAGCGTTCCGTGGAGCGTATGTGGGCTGCGGCCCGGGAGCGGCTGGCTGACATGTTGAACGACATCCTCGACGAGCCCGACGGCTGCTTCCAGAAGGTGTGCTCGAACATCAGCGTCAGACGGTCGCGGTGCGCGAACTGACCTAACAGCCCCGTTCGATCACCGTAGAACGTGTCGCTGACCAGGCTCCGCTGGTGGAATTCCCGAGAACGTAGGCGATTTCGGCCCGCACCATGCCGTCGCCTTCCCCGGCACTCGAGTACCAGCGCAATTCCGTGGCTATGCGCTCATAGGAAAACGTCCGGCGCAGAAACGCGGTGACCACATGATCGCGTTGCGGTCTGACCAGCCCATCAGGTGCATCCTGGACCTCATCGTAGAGGTACTGCAGGTTGATGAAGAGCCCGAACGGGCCCTGCACGTCCGCAGCCGCGCCGACGCGCCACTGATCGAAGGGTCGATGGTCGAGGACCGCGTCGTCACGCACGTTCGCAAGCGACGGCCGGCAGGTAGGCCGCCTCGGCGCGCGGGGCCAACAGACCCACCGCCGTCTCGGCGCTGACGCCGAACAGCTCCCGCCGCTCGTGAAATCTTCCAGCACCGGGCCGTTCGGTGTCACCGTGATCCGCCCGAGCGGCTCGAAGTCGAGACCGGAGACCGCAACCGCCGTCATGTCCACGGCCGAGACCGGCGGGAGAGGCGCAGCCCGGCCGTGCCATCCTCCACTGCATCATCGCTGTCGATCACCTGCACCGGCAGCTCCGCCTGGTCCATGCCGGCACCGAAGCGGAATCGCGGCGCCGTCGGCTCGAACCAGGCCCCGGCGCCGGGTACATAGTGGGTCGTCGGGTCCGCAATGAGCGCCAGTTCCACACGGGCAGCACCGAAGCTCGCGTCCGCATAGACACTCCACAGGCCGATCCGCGAGTCGCCGAAATCTTCGAGAATGAACTCACGAAAGCTTCTGGGTGTAGAGCGTATCCAGCACTTTGATACCGTCGAGCACCCAGACGATCTGCTGCTTGCCGACCCGCAGGAGCTGACGGCCGCGCTGCAGCTCGAGATACAGGTCGTCCAGCTCCGCGACCGTGCGGCCGCCCTGGCGGTGCGGGCCGGGACGCATCGGTAGAGGTCGACAAATCCAGGCTCCCGGGCAGCACCCGACCTATCGTCGGCCCGGTCTTCCCGGACACCCACCACCTCGACACCCTGAGCCGGGGTAACTTCAGTCCGGCTGCAGGCCGACAGAGGCTTTCATTCTTCTCGCCAGGGCGGTGCCGGTACCGTAGCGCAACGCCGAGAGTAAGCGTCATCGAAGTACCGAGGCTGCCGATGCAGGCGCAGCGGCGACCCCTTGTACCTGCAGCGAGCCGACCGCCAGCATCCGGCGCTGCGTAAAGTTACCGGTCGGCATGTCAGAGCTCCGGCGCGGCCGTTGCACCCGCGTCCTCTCGGCCTGCTGGAGCTCTCCGCACACCGCGACCGTAGCCTCGACGCAGCGCCGCAACGGTTGGCGGTCAGCCTGATTGCAGTGGGGGTCGCCGCTGCGCCGCGCCGGGCGTAGCCGCGTCCCCACCGCCGCAACGCCTTACTTCTCGCCGACGGCGTTGCGCTACGGCTACGGCACCGCCCTTGGCGAGAAGATGGAAGCCTCCGTCAGCCTGCAGCCGAGACTCGAAGTTACCCCCCGCTCAGGTGTCGAGGTGGTGATGTCCGCAAAGATACGGGCCGACGATGCGGATCGGTTGCTGCCCGGGGAGCCTGATTTCTCGACCTACTCCGATGCGTCCCGGCCCGCCACGCAGGGCAGCCGCACGGTCGCGGAGCTGGACGACCTGTATCTCGAGCTGCAGCGCGGCCGTCAGCTCCTGCGGGTCGGCAAGCAGCAGATCGTCTGGGGTGCTCTCGACGGTATCAAAGTGCTGGACACGCTCAACCCGCAAAGCTTTCGTGAGTTCATTCTCGAAGATTTCGGCGACTCGCGGATCGGCCTGTGGAGTGTCTATGCGGACGCGAGCTTCGGTGCTGCCCGTGTGGAACTGGCGCTCATTGCGGACCCGACGACCCACTATGTACCCGGCGCCGGGGCCTGGTTCGAGCCGACGGCGCCGCGATTCCGCTTCGGTGCCGGCATGGACCAGGCGGAGCTGCCGGTGCAGGTGATCGACAGCGATGATGCAGTGGAGGATGGCACGGCCGGGCTGCGCCTCTCCCGCCGGTTCGGCCGCCTGGACATGACGGCGGTTGCGGTCTCCGGTCTCGACTTCGAGCCGCTCGGGCGGATCACGGTGACACCGAACGGCCCGGTGCTGGAAAGATTTTACGAGCGGCGGGAGCTGTTCGGCATCAGCGCCGAGACGGCGGTGGGTCTGTTGGCCCTGCGCGCCGAGGCGGCCTACCTGCCCGGCCGTCGCTTCAACGTGCGTGACGACGCGGTCCTCGACCATCGACCCTTCGATCAGTGGCGCGTCGGCGCGGCTGCGGACGTGCAGGGCCCGTTCGGGCTCTTCATCAACCTGCAGTACCTCTACGATGAGGTCCAGGATGCACCTGATGGGTGGTGCGAGCACGAACGCGATCATGTGGTCACCGCGTTCCTGCGCCGGACGTTTTCCTATGAGCGCATAGCCACGGAATTGCGCTGGTACTCGAGTGCCGGGGAAGGCGACGGCATGGTGCGGGCCGAAATCGCCTACGTTCCTGGGAATTCGACAGCGGAGCCTGGTCAGCGACACGTTCTACGGTGATCGAACGGGGCTGTTCGGTCAGTTCGCGCACCGCGACCGTCTGACGCTGATGTTCGAGCACACCTTCTGAAGCAGCCGTCGGGCTAGTCGAGGATGTCGTTCAACATGTCAGCCAGCCGCTCCCGGGCCGCAGCCCACATACGCTCCACGGAACGCTGCGACAGATCGAGCGCTTCGGCCGTCTCGGCTACCGTCAAGCCGGCGAAGTAGCGGCACTCGAACACCCGTGCGAGCTTCGGGTCTTCCCCCTCCAGCCTCTCGAGCACGCGGTCGACCAGAATGAGAAACTCGGCTTCATCGCCGCCGTTGGCGGCAGCGAGTGACTCCGTAAACGTCACGTCCGGCGCGCCGCGCTTCGCCGCCGTGAGATAGCGGACTTCGTCGACGATGAGCTGGCGCATGATGGTCGCCATGAGGCCGAAGAACTGCTTGCGGTCCTCGGCGACGATCCGCTCACTGGACAGCAGCTTGAGAAAGGTCTCGTTGACCAGCGTCGTGGCGTCCATGCGGGCGCCGCCGGCGCGCCGGCGAGCCATGGCTTTGAGCTCGGGATAGACGAGCGCAGCGAGACGCTCGAGGGCAGCGCGATCACCCTCGGCATGGGCGCGCAGGAGTTGTGTCACCTCAGTGGGCATTTCTGTAGGGTCTGCCAATATGGCCGGTTTCTCAAGGCCCCAGCGCAGCAATTCAAGCATACAGCGGCGGCAGTTCCTGAACCTGTCCACCGCTGACTAGAAAGGGATTCACCACCCGCACGTGGCCGTAGTGCCGGCCGGTGTTCGAATCTTCGGACAGTATCTCGGGAATTCCGCAGGTTTCGGCGTAGGCCCACAGGTGTGCATCGAACCAGGAAAGCCGATAGGTCGCCACACCGCGTAGTGCGGTCGACAGAGTCTCCTCAGTGGGATACAGCATGCGGAACTGACGCATCAGGGACTCGGCTTCGGTTATCGCTTCGTCCTGATTCAGCAGCGGACGACCGTCCAGTGCAGCGCGCGGCCGGGTGGTGGCGGCGACAAACTCGATCACGGCCTGGTGCGGCACACGAGGCTGGTCGCGGACCAGGCCGTCGCGTAGAACCTGGTTGCGGCGTCTTGCCGAACCGGATCCCGCGGGTCGAAGCGATAGACCAGGACGTTGGTGTCGATCAGTCGAACCACGGCTGTAGATCCTCACGCGTCCAATCACGCTCGCCGCGGTGCCTTTGGGGAACGTCTGCTGCGCGGTAGTTCTGGCCTGCCGGTAGTTGCTTCGTCGAACAGGCGGAGACGCTCGGCGACACTCAGCTCGGTTGCCGTGCGCGCGCTTGCGCGTGACGAAGCTGGCTTCGCCGGCGGATTCGAAATCGATTTCGTCGCCGGGCGTGATGCCGTGACGTTCGGCAATGCGCTTGGGCAGCGTGACCTGGAGTTTGCTGGTGACTTTCGACATATCCTTACTTTAACAAGGATGGTTTCCTTGTCAATCATCTCGCTTCGTCGGCCGATCCCGTTCCCCGAGTTCGATCATTACCCTGGCCAGCTCCTCCACGTCCTCGATGCGGGTACGCCAGTTCGAGAAAGCGGGCCTGAAGACGGTCCGCGCGCCCAGCCTCGACGTGCCCACCAGGAACCGGCCGTCGTCGAGCAGGGCGCTGCCGCAGGCGTTGATTCAGAAGCGTCGAGGTCCGCTTCCGCCAGGCCGCCGGGGTTGTAGCGGAAAGCGACAATATTGAGCTGCGGCTCGTTCATCAGCTCCAGCTTCGGCGTGCGTCTGACCACCTCGGCGAAATGGGCAGCGATGTCGAGGCAGTGCTCGACGATCCGGCGGTGCCCCTGACGGCCGTAGGCCTTGAGGGTTGCCCAGACCGCAAAGCTGCGTGCCCGGCGTGAGCTCTCCGGTCCGATGGCGCCGAAGGTGGGCCGGACGTCGTCCTCCGAGGGCAGATAGTCGGCGGAGTAGCGGAAGGCTTTCGCCATCAAGGCATGGTCGCGGACGAAGGCATAGCCCGAGTCGTAGGGCACGTTCAGCCACTTGTGGCCGTCCACGGTAGCCGAGTCTGCCTGCTCCACGCCCGCCACGAAATGCGCCGTGCGCGGGGACAGCCTGGCGAACAGGCCGAATGCGCCGTCGACGTGCACCCAGCACCGGTAGCGGCGCGCCAGCGCGATCATGTCGGCGACCGGATCGAATTCCCCGGCGTTCACCTCGCCGGCATTGACCACAACCACCGCCGGCTGACCATTCAGCGACTTGAGGCCTTCTTCGAAGGCGGCCAGATCGAGGCGGCCGCGGTCGTCGCCGGCATACCGGCGGATGGCCCCACGGCCGACCCCGAGCAAAGCCAGCACCTTCAGTGTGCTGGCGTGCACGAAGCCGGAGGTGAGTACCGGCATGGCGGGCATGCCGCCCATGCCCGTTTCGGAGACGTCGACCCCGTGCTCTTCTCCCCACCATTGCCGGGCCGAGGCGAGGCAGACGAAATTGGCCATGGTGGCGCCGGTGACCATGACGCCCGACCACGCTGCCGGCAGACCCAGCAGCTCCTTGATCCAGTCCAGCCCCTGGCGCTCCATCTCCACACCCACCGGGGACAGCACCCAGGTGTAGGTAATCGCATCGAAGGCGGTCGCCAGCAGGTCGGCACCCAGGGCTGCAGGCGTGCTGCCGCCGAGCACGAAGTGGTAGCAGCGCGGCCCCTGGGAATTGCCGCCGGCCGCCTCGTTCAGGCGCATCAGCTCTTCGATGGCGGCTGCCGCACCGCAGCCGGTGTCGGGCAGCGGCTGGTGGAATCCCGCCAGCGCTTCCTGGGCACCCGGGCAGGGCAACGGGCGATCGTCGATGGTGCCGATCACCTCTGCCAGCGCCGCCTGCAGTTGACCGGTCAGACGATCCAGTTCGCTGCGGAAATCCAGCTCAGTCGATTCCATGCTCTCTCCAGACATGCCGAGTGATACCGTGTGCTGCATGCTCATGGCGGGGCGGCGGTATCCAGGCACCGGTTGCCACCGGCAGACCGGCCGCCCGCCATTCGGGAGACCCGTCGTTCAGGCGGTGCACGGTGAAGCCGCGTTCACGAAGCCTGGCCACGGCTTCGAAGGACAGCACGCAACAGGCGCCGCGGCAGTAGGCAACTGACGTCCTGGGCCGGGTCGAACAAGTCGAGCTGTTGTTCCAGCAGCTCCAGGGGAACGTTTACCGCGCCGGGCAGATGGCCGACGGCAAACTCGTCGCGGCGGGCGGACGTCGAGTACGGTGACGGCCCCGTCCCGCAGCCGTTCCAGCAACGTCTCGCGGGACACTGGTTCCAGGTCGTCCCGGGCATCGAAATAACTGTGGCAGAATGCGGTCGATTTCCGCCACGTTGCGCTCGGCCACCTGACGCAGTGCGGCGAACAGGGTCAGCACGTTGTCGTCCGACAATCGGTAGATCATGTATCTGCCGTCGGCGCTCCGAAACCACCAGGCCGGCGCGCCGAAGCTGGTGCAGATGCTGGCGATGCATTGGCCACGGACAGCCCCGCACGCTGAGCGAGGGCTCTCCACCGCGCGTTCCCCCTGGGCCAGCATGCTCGATCAGCTCCAGCCGGTGCGGATGCCCGAGTGCCCGGGCGACGGCCGCGAACTCGGTGTAGATGGCCTGTTTCGGTCCGTTTGACACCACAAACTCCAGACACTACTTTATTCAATTATTCAATTCAATAACGATATTGATGAATAGTAAGGACCGCATGCCTTGATGGCAAGGAACTGAGCCATGGATCGAGTCGCGCTGCTCTCCTGCTGAGCCGGTGCTGCGGCCGCGGCTGCTTTCTCGCTCATTCTGGCCGGCATGGCCGTCTGGGAAGTGCTGGCTCCCGCGGCGTCGCACCGAGATTCTCCAGGCTGCTGCGCTGGAGCAGCAACCTCGGGGTCGTCGTCCTGAATACCGTGCTCCTGCGTCTTGGCATTCCCGGCGCTGGCCGTCGGCCTCGCCGTCGCGGCGGAGCAAAACGGTTGGGGGCTGCCTGAACACGCTTCACCTACCGTTCTGGTGCGGTCGTCGTCGTGGGTGCTGGCCTTCGACCTCGTCATCGATCCTGCAGCACGTGATGTTCCATGCGGTTCCCGCTGCTGCTGGCGGCTGCATCGCATGCATCATGCGGACCTCGAGTTCGACGTCACCACGGGGCTGCGCTTTCATCCTGTGGAGATTCTCCTGTCCATGGGCCTCAAGCTCGCGGTGGTGGCCGCGCTCGGCCGCCGGCTGTCGCTGTGCTGCATTTTCGAGGTACTGCTGAACGCTACTTCGCATGTTCAATCACGGCAACGTACGTCTGCCGCGCGCGCTCGACCGCCGGCTGCGCTGGTTCGTGGTCACGCCCGAGATGCACCGCGTGCATCACTCGATCTACCCGGAGGAAACCAACAGCAACTTCGGCTTCAACCTGCCCTGGTGGGACCGGCTGCTGGGCACGTACCGCGATCAGCCCCGCGACGGCCACGAGGCCATGACCATCGGCATCGAGCAGTTTCGAACGCGCCGCGATCTGCGCCTGGATCAGATGCTCATTCAGCCGGTGCGCGGACCAGCCAGCGGCTATCCGATCAATGCTGCCGGGCAGGCCCAGCGGACCTCACCGGCTGACGCCCATCGGGTCAGAGCAACTCGTCGAGGCGGACCGCTATCTCCTCCGGCGTCTCCTTCGGCCCGAAGCGGGCAACCACCCGGCCCTGGCCATCGATGAGAAACTTGGTGAAGTTCCAGGCAATCTCACCCGGCTGCTCAGCCTTCAGCACGTTGTACAACTCGCAGGCGCCGTCGCCGTTGACCTCGATCTTCGCGAACATGGGGAAGTTGACGTCGTACTTCGCCTGCGCGAACGCGAGGATGTCCTCGTCTGCTGCCCGGCTCCTGGGCCGAACTGGTTACAGGGGAAGCCGAGAACCTTGACTCTGCCTTGTTCGTGGAGGGTACGCAGACCTGCGTACTGAGGCGCTAGGCCTCACTGGCTGGCAAAGTTGACGATCAGCAGCGCTTGCTCACGGAAATCTGGAACGCAGATACGCTCGCCGGTGATGGATGTCATCTCGAGGTCGTAGAGTTTGCTCATCCTGTCCTCCTACCCTGGGGATTCCGGGAACTCGATCGACACTGCGAGCCCCGTTTGTCCGTCGTCCCGGTTTGCCAGTGACAGCGTTGCGTGATGGATGTCAGCAATCTTCCGGCAGATCGATATGCCGAGCCCGGTACCGGGTCGGCGTTTGTCGAACCTTACAGCGCCGCGATTGAGCGCAGCTAGAGTCTCCGAATCAAGGCCCGGTCCGTTGTCCAGGATCGTCAGCAGTGTCGTGCTGTCCTGGCGATGCAACCGAATCTCGGCTTCAGTACCGGCCGGACAATGTCGCCGTACGTTGCTCAGCAGATTCTGCACCAGAATCTCGAGCAGGGTTCTGTCACCGAGCACCCAGGCTTCCTCGACGCTCAGCTTCACGGGAGTGTACCCGTTAGGAGCGACCTCCTCCATAGAAGCCACCAGGTCGCCAATCACGACGTGCAGTGGGACCGGTTCGGAAGCCTCCCGCCAACTTGATCGCTCGAGACGCGCCAGCGTAAGCAGCTGAGAGACCAGCGCAATCATGCGCTCGACCTCGCTCTGCATCGATTCCATGTCGACCGAAGCGCTGGAGAGTTCGAGCCGCAGTGTCGTCAGCGGGGTCCTCAATTCGTGGGCAACGTCGCTGGCGAATTCCCGCTCACGGATCAGCACCTCGTCGACGGCGCGGATATAACCATTGAGGGCATCGCGCAATACGGCCACTTCACGGGCCGGAGTAGACAATTCGACCGGGTACAACGAAGCTGCCGGACGTTGTTCGATTTGTCTGGCCAGGCGTGTCATTGGCCACAGCGAGAGATAGACCAAACCGGCCAGCAGGGTCACATTGACACCGACTACGGCGATTGCGGGCAGCAGGACATCTTCGAGAACTTCCTCCCGAATCTCGCGGTATCGATCCGAATGATGCAGCAACTGTACGATCGGTCCACCCGATTGATCGTGTTGATGTCCATACCATTCGTGGCCGAGCAGCTCGCGCGTAATGCTGCCGCTCCCGGGTTGGGCCAGTGGCAGTTCATGCTTCAGATTGCTGATATGGGCGCCTGAGGTGCGGTCGTACACCGTAATCCAAAGCATTTCCTGGATATCGCCGACGTCGTCCGGGTCGGGTTCGAATGCCTCGTCGATCAATGACTGCACGGTCTGTCGTGACATGGATATGCGCTGATCGCTGATCAGGGCAGCAAAGAATTCAGCCTGTGCCTCGAGGTCGTCATCGATCAGATCGCGCACTTCCTCCTCCACGACCAGGTATGTGACCGCAACACCGCCGATGCCGGCCAGCACCACTGAAATCGCCGCGAATGTGGCCAGATGCAATAGCTTGAAAGTCATGTCTGGCTCAGGCGATAGCCGAAACCGCGGATGGTGGCTGATGCGGTCGCGCCCGAGTTGTTTGCGCAGGCCATGAATGTGGACCTCCAGGGCATTGGCCGATACATCTGCGCCCAGGGCGCGGATCAGCTTTTCCCGGCTGACGGGTTTGCTGCCTGCATAGATGAATGTGGCAAGCAATTTCTGCTCCATGGGCGACAGTGAAATTACCCGGTCGCCCAACTTGAAGCATCTATCCGCCGGCAGGTAGGTAAGGTCGCCTACCGAGATGTTCGGTTCTGCAGAACCAGAGCGCCGCCTGGCCAATGCACGTATCCGAGCGTTCAATTCCTCGACCTCAAAGGGTTTCACCAGATAGTCATCAGCACCCAGGTCAAGGGCGTCGACCCGGTCGGTGATCTCATCGCGAGCTGAAAGAATCAAGACCGGAATCTGCATACCGCGTTGACGCAGGCTGCGCAGCCAATCGCACCCATCGCCGTCTGGGAGACCCAGATCGAGCAGGATCAGATCGAACGCTGATGAACGCATGTGTTGCCGCGCATCCTCCAGGGTCCTCACCCACGTGATGGAGGAATCTACTGCCAACACTTTCACGAGCGCCTTGCCCAGATTCAGATCGTCTTCTACGAGCAACAGATGCATGGCTGGCGGGGCTTCCGGCGGCAGTGGTGGCTGATACGAATTCCTGTCTTAAGGCTTCCCTAAGGTTGGCTGATCATACTTGATTCAATCCGTAAACCTGAGTTCGGCCGAATTCAGGCCAAGCCCCATTGACCAGAGAGTTTCATGACAGACAAAGTTCTGGCTTTCGGCGTTGAGCCGAGCGTGTCCAAGTACCGCCTGAGGCTGGCCCGATACCCGGCTCTAGCGCAATCGGTCACCGATTATGTGTCCGAGTCTGCCGCGGAGCAGCCTCGTCTGCTCGATATCGGCGTCGGCTATGGCCGTACCTATCGATACGTACAGCAACTCGGCCTCGCTGATCGGATCGATTGGCACGGTGTGGATCTGCGCCGGTTGCCGAAAGACGAAATGGCTGGTGCCGGGGCCTGGAACGTGAGCCTCGCCAATGTCGAGGAGGGGCTTCCCTTCCCGGATGATCATTTTGACGTCGTGATCGCCGAGCAGATTCTCGAGCACCTTCAGCGGCCGGACCGGGCGTTGCAGGAGATCTGCAGGGTCGCTCGGCCGGGGGCACAGGTGATCATCGGCGTACCGATATTTCCCGGACCGATTGCCCGGCTCCGGAACGCCTATATCCGTCTCTGTCCGAAGACCTTCGCGAAATCAGGATCAGGCCATCTCCAGACCTTTTCACTCAAAGACGATTCGGCGCCGCTGCTGCGTGAGCATGGTACAGCTCGAGGAGCAAAGCGTACGCGGATTTCGCGTGCTGTCCGGCGGTCCGCTGCGCCCCCTGGAGAATTACCGCTGGTGGTGGCAATGGAACTCCTGGCTGGGCCGCAGGATTCCCGGTCTGTGCGTCGAGGTTCAGTTCAGGCTCGTTTATCGGCCGCCGAACGGTCAGAGCAGCCGATCACAAGGGCAGGCCACGGATCTTCGTGACGACCAGAGCGAATCGGCCGCGACTCAGCCCGAGCTGCGGCCGGCGCGCAGGCCTCAGGCGCCGGCCCTCGGGAAAGTCGACCTCGGTCTCGGCCACGTGGTTCGTATAGTTGGTGAGAAAGTTGGCGATGGTGAGCGCGACGAGCTCGACGATCTGCTTGTCTTTGAGGCCGGCGTCCCGAGCCGCCTGGAGGTCGGCGTCGTCGGCCCAGCCTTTCTTTTCGACAGCTGATGTCTGGCGAAGGTGAGCGCCGCCTGGCCGCCGCGGGTCTTCCGGTTTCGCCGCGCGCAGGCTGCTGCTGGAGCTCAGCGTCGCTCGCCTTGAGGGTCTGAGCGCACGGTAGCTGTGCGCCGACGCACAGTAGTTCTCGCGAACCGTTGGCGCCAGGCGACGGTCAGGGCGATGGCCTCGCGCTCTCTGGGATCGAAGCTGGTTTCGGAAAGAATGTCCGAGAGCGTCAGATAGGCCTTCAATACCGCGGGCGAGTTGCCCAGCACGCGAATGATATTGGGTACGGCGCCCATGTTCTTTTCTGCGGTCTTGAACAGCTCGGCGGTTTCGCCGCTGGCTGATTGAGGGTCGATGGCAGGTATGCGGGACATAAGGTCCTCCTTGGTCTGCTTGGATGTTGATGAGTCAGCCGAGCCCGCTCAATCGAGGTGGTTGTCGATGAGCGAGTTCAGGGTGCTCTGGGTCGCGGCGCCGACCAGCGATCCCGCCACGGTGCCGTCCTTGAACAGCAGCAGGGTAGGAATGCCGCGGATGCCGAACTGTTGCGCGAGCTCCGGGTTCCGGTCCACGTCGACCTTTCTGACGTCGATGCTGCCGTCGTAATCGCGCGCCAGGGCTTCCACCAGCGGGGTTACGGCCTTGCAGGGCGCGCACCAGTCGGCATAGAAATCCACCAGCACCGGTTTGTTCGCGCCCAGAACCTCCTGTTCGAGGCGTTCTCCCTACCGCCGAACCTGGCCGGTCATGGCTGTCGATCTCCGTCGGCGACTGTCGATGCGCACTGTAGCCGCATGAATCAAGATGAGACACGCCGAATAATCTTGAAACTATTCGAGATCGTCTATTCATGGCTGATGAGGAAGACGCACTAACCCTGATTCTCCAGCGCCTGCGGCTCTCCGCCGGCGTCTATGCCGAGCCGTCCCTGTGCGGCGGGCTGTGGGCCGTGGACTCCTCGGCGCCCACACCGGCACCTTTCACGTGGTCTGCCTCCGGGGGATTGCTGGCGCACGTGGAAGGCATGCCGCGTCGGCTGCATCCGGGGGATTTCGTGCTGTTTCCGCGCAATGCCCGGCACCTGCTCACCCCGAGGGAGCAGATACCGCCGGATGTGGTGGTCAACCAGCCCCCGGAACTGCAGGAGGGGCTGCCCATCACCCACATGCTGTGCGGTTACTTCGAATTCCATAGCCGCGGTGTGGCCGCTGCTCGACAGCCTGCCGGATGCCTTCGCCATCGATCTGACCCGATCGGCGGTGAACGACACGCGTGCCCTGCTCAACCTGCTGATCGGTGAAGCCCAAAGCCGGCGGCCGGGCCGCAGTGCGGTGATCGACCAGCTCGTGCAGGTGTTGTTCGTTCATGCCCTGCGCCAGCACATCGAATCCGGTGCCAGCGTCGGCCTCATGGCGGCCCTTGCGGACCCGTGCCTCGGCCGGGCTCTGGGTCGTTTTCACCGTGCGCCGGAGCAGCAATGGTCGGTGGAGACGCTGGCCGCCCAGCCAGCATGAGCCGGGCAGCGTTCTCAGCGGCGTTCCGTGAACTCGTCGGCGACACGCCCATGCACGACGTCACCCGCTGGCGGATGCAGATGGCGGTGGATCTGTTGACCAGCACCAGTGATTCCATGGCACGCATCGCGGAGCAGTGTGGTACCAATCCGAAGCGGCATTTCGCCACGCCTTCCGGAACGCCATCGGGGAGCCGCCCGGCGCCTGCGCCGGACGGCGCGGCAGGGTGTACCGGCAGAGCGGCGAGCACTGACTGATCCCAGCGGCGTCGCGAACGCGTCACGCTGTTGCCGGGCCGTTTCCGGAGATTTCCATGGCACAGCAACACCCCGAGGTTCCGCACACATGCTGACGTGGATGACACGATTGATGGCGCTGGCGGCCATCGCTGCAGCCGGCTGCGCATCGGCCCCGCAGGAGCGGGAGACAGAGTCCGCCCGGGCAGAGGCCTTGGCGGACATCCTCGCCGAGCCTCTCGACGAGGACGCCTACAGCACGCCGCGCCGCTGCATCTCTGAATCCGCCTACCGTGACTTCGAGCCTCTGGGTGACCGGCATGTGCTGTTCAAAGGCCCGGGCGGCAAGCTGTGGTTGAACGAACTGCGCGGGCGCTGTCCGGGTCTTGAACGCAGCCGCAGACTGGTGTTCCGCACCCACAGCTTCCAGATCTGCGACATGGATCAGTTTCAGGTTACCGACTGGTTCCTCTGGGAACGCTACCAGCGCTGGCCGTGGCACTGGCCGGCAGGGGATCTCCTGCACGCTGGGCGAGATTCCGGCCGGTATCCGAGGTGCAGGTGGAAGCCATCAAGGCGGCGCTGATCGATGACGGATGAGCGGTTTCGTGCTGGACATATACCCCGATCTTGAGGGTAGGGACCTTCGAGCCCACCAGTGCGGTGAAGCGCAAGTCCCGACGACCCGAGGATCGTCAGTGGAAACGCCGCAGGAGGAGGTAGCGCTGGTGGTCAGCAACGCTTCTGGTACGGGCGATGGTCGACGACGGGCCATTGCCCCCCGTCGTGAGGACCGTCTAGAGACCTTTGCGCGGGATGCGTTGCACGACCACTTTTCCGGTTCCGTGGTCAGGGCTTCGCCGGATCAACCGTCAGCCCTGGGCGAAATCAGCCCGCTGCTGGACATCGCGAGTGATCTGCTGGCGCCTGATGGCGCATTCCTCACGGTCCTCTCCACCGTGTTCGACGTTGATCTGCAGGCGAGCCGCAGGAATCTTCTGCTGATAGAAGCGTTGTGGTCCAGCACCGCGTTCATGCGCGACAAAGCCTATCGGAGAGCCAGTCTGCAACAACTCTGCGCTACGGAACTCGAATCTCCCGGGTTCCCGCTCGTTTTATCCGCCGACCACATTCTGGAGCGCTCGAGAGCAGAACGCCCGATTTCGTCTCAACAGAATGCGCGACAGGAATCTGGAGCTGTGCGTGCTGTTCGGCGCCATTGGCCTGGCGCAGATCTGCGACGACCGCCTGCTGTATCCGATACCCCTGCTGGTGCAACCGTGGAGACCAGAGTCCGGGCTGCTGCTGCCGCGCAAGCTGCCGACTAAATCGTTCTCGCAGAGGCTGCGCGTCGAACGCGTGGCCGACCGCCGCCTGCTGCTGTTCGATGAACAGTGTCTCGACGATATGGACGATGAGGGATGACTGCGGAATCTGATCAATCGCTTAGTGACAGGAAAAACGCCATGAGCTCGGATCTTCCTCGAACGCCGGCCTTCTGCATCATCGATCTGGGATGGGTCCGTGCCGTTTCGTAGGCTATTGCCAGTTGGTCGGATATGGACCGCAATCCAGGTCCTGTACAGAGCAGTTCACCGATTTCCAACTCGCGAGCCGTGAAGCCGTAGATGTTCCGAACAGGATTTGCTTCTGAAGCTCAGGCTGCCTTAGTGACCCCCCACCGTGACTACCACACGAATGGCCGAAATCGTTCCCGCTTGATCGTAAGGCTGCTTCCGGTGATTCGGTGTGACGGATACGATCAGAGGAACGGGGTGGTTGCTGCGCGAAATCAGCATGTCTTCGCCAATCCCCGGCATCCTGTCCGCAGCTCAGAATGGCAGCAATCGCTCTGTGCAGGCGAATCGAATCAGACCGGTCCTCAGCGAAAAGCCTGTGGTTCCGTATGGACAGCCCGCCGCTTCGGAGAATGCTGCCTGCAGCATCATTGGCGTATTGCACGCTACTGTCGCTCATCGAGCAGGACTACGCCGCTGCCATAGTAGCCAAGCTCGCTACCGCATCTTCCAGCAGGTGCAGGTTCTAAGATCGTTGCACGCTTGGCGATGTGGGAATCAGCATCTCAGAAAATCTGACCTCCTCCTGAAAGGGTGCCGCAGATTGCGTCGGTGGAAACCCGTGTTACCCATCCTGCCGTCCTCTCGAAGGAACACGCCGCCCACGGACATCCAGGCGCACGTGTCCTGCGCGAACTCCTGAAAGAACCGCCATCCAGATACTCGCCAATCTCGCTCGTGCTCAAGTCGGACATGGCCTTTGCCCGGCCGACGGCGAACATCACTTCAGCCGGGCCCGCTGCCAGTCTTTGGCACCATAGTTCGCTCAGCATAGGCGCCGGCGCTGGCGCGGCAGCTACAATTGCGAACGAACCATGGTCGGCCACGCCGTCTTAGCGTCATGTCGCCGCCATCTGCGCAAAATGCTCGGCAGGTTCAATTCCAGCCACGCCTGCCACTGGCTTGGGTCATCCAGCGTGTTGTAGAGCAGATTGAGGACGTTGATGCGCCTTTGGTTTCAACCATTGGCCGTAATTCCTTCCCCCCACGGGGCACCCACTATAAATCAATGCCGACGGGGTGTTGTCGATGTTTTGGCCACCTGAGAGGGCGAATTGCCTTCATGTGCAGGGGCCGCCCTCTCTTTGCGGTACGATGCGTTCGCAGGCGTGGTATACCAATATCGATCCGCGCTGGTTCACCATTGGTGGGGAGAGTACGAACCATGATCGCACGTCGTAACCTGTTGAAAGGCTCCGCCGGCCTTCCCCTGGAGGATCGCTGGTATCTGGCGTCGCTTACGTCGGCCCGCGCCTACACAGCTTTTGGCTTTGCCGCGGACGCCGATGAATGCCGCCGAGCGCCCCATGCCCAGCGCCATCTCTGCCGCCGCGGAACGCTACAGCCGTGAAGCTCGAACTCGCCGACACCGAGCGCGCCGAATCGCCGACGCATCGAGGCCATGAAGGAGACGGCGCGCAGCGGAATCGCCGGTCAGCTCGGCACCGCAGGCGATGAGATCGCGGCGATCGCGGCGCAGACCCTCCGAAGCGCAACAGCATTGTCGTCCAGGGTCTGGCGCTGTGCAGCGGCGACGAAGGCGTCGTCGTGGGATCAGAGACCATCCCTCGGCAACGCCCTGGCATGGGAGGTCCGGGCGGCCCGGTAGGGTCCAAGGCGCGTTACTTCGCGGTGCCGCTTGCGGCGCAGTCCATCGGCGAAGTGGTGGATGGCGTCAGCGCAGCGCTGGGCCCGCGCACCCGCACTGGCTCCATTCACCCAGATCTCCAGCATCACCGGGTTCCGCCGCCCGGCCGCGGAAACCTGCGGCGGAATCGGTGCGCCGCTGCTGTCCGGATTCGTTCATACACATCGACCGCGCCGAGACCCGGGGCGTGCGCGATGCGGTACTCTGGCGGAGTGGGTATCGCGATCCGTTCAGCGGCAGCGCCGACAAGCGGCAACATGGGCCTGCGTGGAACTGGCACCAGTCGGACGCGCGCCGGGAAAGTCAGGAGGCCGTGGCGCCTGTCGCGGCCAGCATTCCTGGGCAAACGTGCGTGGAGCCCTCGGTGGCCGGGGCGCGCCGCCACGAAGCCCTGGGGCAGCGGGACGATGCCTCCATTGCCGCGCTGGCGGAAGCCGCGGCCTGGCACGGAGCACTGACCCCGGCGTTCGTCGCGCACCGGGCGACGGCGGTGGCCGACCGGCCGGCGCCGGACTGGCACGATATCGACGCGCCGTCGGCAATCCCCGGGCCATGCGCATTTCCGCAGCAATGTCGATCGATTCCGGCCGCATCCGCAAACAACCGGGGTGAACTGGCAGAGCGTGTCTTCGAACAGATTGGTGAT
>JAXHLO010000035.1:0-315374 GCA_034522075.1 Gammaproteobacteria bacterium
TGGATGGAGAGAAACGCTGGCGGAGACTTTCATTCAGCTGAGCAAAAAGCGTGGGACATGAAATTCAGTTTCTGCAAATTCTAGGGCATGATGAACTGCATCTTGAGCTGGAGGAAGCGGTCACGGTTCAAGATCCGGAAAGCAGCTCCACAAAAAACATATACGTACGAGTGCGGTGCGGAAAAGAATATCTGAAAAACCGGTGAGTACCTACCTGGAAGAATTAAAGTCAGGACTGCTGAGTCCCCGTACTAATCTTTTCCTGACTGGAAATGGACCAATCGGTTCGGGATGCCTTATTTGAATTTCTGAAATGAAGGGAGCAGTTATGATCTTTCGGAACGTTCCATCTGGCTGTGGCCTGGACTGGCTATTCTGAACTCCATTTTTGATCCATCGGTGGAATAAAAGATCCGGCCGGCCGCGTTCTCGCTGGGTACGTCCCGTAGCTCCTCCCGGAAGAAATCCTTCGCCTCCGCAAAAAGGATAGAATTGCATGAGTTCCCCTGATGCTGATACGCATGTTACTGGTGATTTTGGTCGTTCTTTGTTAATCGGGTTATTTTGGGAAGAAGAGGCTGAACAAGTAGAGCATATCTTTCTTGAAGAAAATCCGGAATTGAAACTACCGCAAACGGAAGCGGAAGATGAGAATTTGATCTATAGGGTGTCATCAGAAGAAGTTGACCGGAAAGGTTGGTGGAATATCCTGGAGCAGATCGAATACGAAAATCGTCCCGAAAGACTTACGGTCAGAGGTAAGATTTTCAGAAAATAGATTTAAGGGAACCCGGCCCGAAGCTGAATATGGATATAAACTGGCAAGCCGTGGATTCACTTCAGCTTCAGGAAAACGTACTGGCGGCCTGGCAAGTAAATGAGGAGGGTACAAAGATTGATGGACCGAAAAACTAGGCAGGAGTTGAGGTCTTTTTAGAAGACAGCCCTCTTTCGACAAGTGAAGATGAAGACATAAAGATCATAGAAAACTCCATGCCATTAATAAATTCCAAGATCGAGGAAGAAATAAAAATTGGTTTGAGATACTCAGCTGAGAGGTGGGGCATTGAGAGGGAAGAGCAGCCTTTAGTGGAAGCAGCTCGTTTGGTGGCGGGGATGGAAGCATTTCCACTGGTACGAAAATATAGATCAGAATGGAGTAGAAGGGCCGGGTTGGAACGACTCAAATATTTGGGATTCCATTTTCAGTTTCGGACATGAGTAGAGTTGAAACCTACGAGCAAGTGATCGTGAGTAGCAGCGCTGCAAGATTCATCCATTTATTTACAAGGATGAAGAAGGAAATTTAGTGATCAACGGAGGCTTGAAGCAGAGAGCTGGAGAGCTGGATATTTGCGGGGAGTAATACATCAACTTATTACAGAAGCACTTGAGGTTCGGGATTATCTGTCACCCGAGATGATGTTGGCTCAGCGAAATATTGAGCGTAAGACTTCTGAAGAAAACAGCCCTAACCCTAAACGTCAACGATCAGCCAAAATGTGGCTCATTGGTTTACTGGCCATCTGCTGGGTGACAGAACGGTGGATGGCTCCGGGGAGGGGAATGTGATGAAGAACATGATCGAACAACTGAGAGCGCAGCTTTACCGAAAACGCTTGCTTTCAGAATTGCTGCAGCATAGCATCAGTCAGCATTCTGGTTGGTGTTTTTGCGTATGTGTTTTCTTTGGATCAAACGATGCGCACCGTTCGTAATCGCCGGCGCTTTCTTTGTGGGCAGTATTGGAATGGCCGTTTTATTGGGAAGATTTAAAAAGCCTTCAATAGGTGAAGTCACTCGATTCCTGGATAGAACGTATTCTTTCATGGAGGAATCGGCCTCTTTGCTGACAAAGGATTCGATCCGCATGCCCGCTGGAAAAATGGCAGACTGAAAAGATAGCGGAACGGCTTAAAGAAAGATTTTCAGAAATTGAATTACCTGGCGATCAGCTGAAAAAGGCATCACAAATGGCAGGTTTTTGGCTGGTGGTTTCGCTGATCTTGTTGGTTGCCAAACCGGTATTGAATCAAAGCTTGATGGAGTTGAAAAATCAGGGTTCTGAGGAAACACAGCCAAAAGAAGAAGCGATGCAGTCCTCTTTGGTCAATCCCAAAATGGAAGGCGTTGAGATCACAGTAAATCCGCCTGCTTATACAAAATTGAGAAAGCAGAAAAGCGGTTTTGAAAACATTTCAGTTCCTGAACAGTCAACTGTAGAATGGAAAGTACGAACGAACGAAAACACCGAAGAAGTACGAATTGCCTTTTCAAATGGTGAATTTAAGTCGATGAGTTTGAAGGATGGACAATTTTTAGCCACTATAACAGCAGACGAAAACAGGATCTATCAAATTCAGTTATCGAATACCGATACTACGGTAAGTTCTGCCTTCAGAAGTTTGGAAGTAGTTCCCGATCAGCCGCCCGGATTTGTGATCCTGAAGCCCGTTGAAAAGAAAGATTTCATCACCCCACAAAAAAGAACTTTTGATATAGAAGCTGAAATTGGGGATTATTATGGGGTATCCGAAACACAGATCAGGGCAACGCTGGCTCGCGGCTCCGGAGAAAATGTGCGGTTCCGAGAGCAGACGTTTTTGTTTACCGATCTTAGTGGACTTGGATCTAAAGAAGTGAGAGCCGGAATCACCCTCAATGCCGATTCACTGGAAATGGAACCGGGCGATGAACTGTATTTTTTCATCACGGCCAGGGATGATAAACCTGAGCCTCAGCTCGCTCGCTCCGATACCTATTTTCATTATTTATGCTGATTCCGGGAGGTTACAACCATAGAAGTCGCAGGCTTCGGTATAGATCTGCTACCGGAATATTTCCGAAGTCAGCGACAGATCATTATTGACACGGAACAGTTGTTGGAAGATGAACCGAATATCAGCAACGAGGAATTTAACCGGCGTTCAGAGAATATCGGATACGATCAGAATTTGCTGCGAAAACGCTATGGAGAATATCTTGGTCAGGAAGATGAAATGACGGGGCAGGGCGAAAGTGCTGTAGCCGAGGATCATGCTGGCGAAGACCATGTGGAAGCCGAAGCCGGGGATGACCATGCACATGAAGAAGACATCAATGAATCGGGACTTGCGAATGCTGAGAGTGAGGCGTCAAGCATTATACCGGAAGAATTTTTCCATGATCACGGGGCGGCAGAGATGAACACCTTGTTTGGTGAAAGTCCCCGAGAGCCATGCTCAAGGAAGCATTGGACAACATGTGGAATGCGGAAATGTATCTGAGAACCCGGCGCCCTGCTGAGGCACTTCCTTATGAGTACGCAGCTCTCGAATTGTTGAAAGCTGTGCAGCAGGCAAACCGGCAATACACCCGAAAAGCCGGCTATAATCTTCCTCCAATTCCGGAGGATGAAAAAAGGCTGACAGGTACGTATGATGATTTTGCAAATCCTGATGGAACCCGACAAACGGATCGGCCCGACAATCCGCTGGAAGAACTCAGGCTGTTGGTGCGAGATCAAACGCTAACCGGAAGTGAATTTGTCATTGATGCAAGGGAATTGACTGCTGAGGCCGAGCTCTCCGAAGCAAACCGATTATTTTTACTCAACCGTATTCGAACTATTGAAAATGAGGGTCGCGATCCGGAAATCGAGGAACAGATCATTCAGTTGATCAACCGGATAAGCCGCAATATTCAGCTTGACCCAACGCCTAAAACCATTCCTTCAATCCGTAACATTCCACCTTCGAAATGATCACAGCTTTTTGGTTCATACTTATTGCGCTGATCACGGGACTTGCCGTTTGGTTCGACTTCAGAGCCTATCAAAACAAATTGCGGACATTGTTGATTGTTTTATCAGGATTGTTGCTGCTGGGATTAGCTACGGAGCCAAAATGGTGGCCGTCTGATCTGGGAAAATATGCTTTGATCACAGATGGTTTTGATTCAGAAAACTTCAGCCCAAATAAATATGATGCAGTTTATTCCCTGAGGAAGGAAGACAAATACACATCAGGAAAAAAATGGCTGAGTTCAGTTTCCATGCTGCCGGATCATGTTTCTGAGTGGAGTCTTATAGAGATTTTTGGTTTTGGTGTGAATGAAGATCTTCCCCATAATTATCAATTTATAAATGAGCTTCAGGCACCGGAAAAGGGATTGCTCTTAAATGAGGCACCACACCAAATTGAAGTCGGCCGGGAATTCGATATCTCCGTTTCTATACACGGTAGCAGAGATACAGATTCCATTCAGGTTTATAAAGACGGAGAGTTGTGGGTTAGTAAAAAAATTGGCAGCTCTGAAATCACATTTACCGACCAAATTATCATGAAGGGGCCTGTCACTTACGATCTTGAATGGATGAGTCAGGATTCGTTATATACAGAAAGTCTGCATATCAGAGGGGTTCAACCTGAGCTTTTAACGTTCGGGATCTTGATGTACAGCCCATCGTTTGAAGTCAATTATCTGGCAGAGCATTTTGGGGAACGGGGACATACTGTAATTAGCCGAAGCAGAATTGGTCAGGGGCGCTTTCGGTATGATGCTGTAAATGCCAGCACGGATCAGGCAGAGTATTTTATTGAAAACCTCTCATCCATGGATATCCTGATCCTCGATATCCGGGAATATGTAGAGCTGTCACTTTCAGCCAAAGAACAGATCAAAGAGTCGGTGCAAAATGGACTGGATGTTTTGTTGAGATCTCCCAATGGTGAGCATTCAAAAGAATGGGCCGAAGTGTTTTCAGAAATTGGAGTGGAAAAAGTGGAGGTTCGAACCCATAAACCGGTATAGAGGAACGGAATTGGATTCCCGCTGTTCTTCAAGATAAGGAAGAAATCAGAAGTCCCTCGCCATTACTAAATATTGATTTCATGGACCTTCCTGAGGCTTCAGAAACGCTTTATCAAAATGCAGGAAATGAGGTGGTAAGTGTGAGACTTCAAAACGGTTCAGGAAGTGTGACAGGTCAGCTGTTTTATCAAACTTATAGATGGCTATTGGAAGGGGAGCGGGAGGCCTACAATCACTTTTGGGTAGATTATTTAAACCGGGTGGTAAAACTGGAAAAATCTCAGATCGAAATAACTCCTATGATCCCAAGGAGAAATGAAGAAGCGAAAATTTTTATCACTCAGCCCTCGGAGATATCCGAAGTGGTTATAAAACCGGTGTTTTCCACGGATTCATTGAGGATCCCAATTTCCCAATACCCCGAAAACGTAAATGTTGTAACGGCTTCAATTTGGCCTTATGACAGCGGTTGGCATTTTGCAGAGTATGGAAATCGGAAGACTTGGTTTTATGTGTATGGGGGCAGATGGGAGCAAGACGCTTCTATAAGAAAGTATAAAGAGACTAAGAGATTGATCACAAGTTTCACAGCCACTGCAGAAGCCGGGTCTTCGAAATCCAGAATCCCGGATTGGATCTGGCTGATCGGATTTTTACTGCTTCAGGCTATTCTTTGGGCAGAGAAGAAGATTACTTAAGCTAATCTACCCCATTCCATAAAACTGAATCTTCTCTTTGAAATACGGAGTGAACACTTTCTCTAGATCGGAGTTATCAGAAGTTTGTAAGATTAGGATCACTTTCAAGCAATTTTCTCGCTTTTTCCTTGGCTTGGGCAAGCAGAAATTGGTCTTCTACGATATCAGCAAATTTGAAATCGGGAAGGCCGCTTTGTTTTGTGCCGAGGAAATCACCGGGTCCACGCAGTTTGAGGTCAGCTTCCGCTATTCTGAAACCATCGTTTGTTTCCTCCATGGTTTTTCAGCCGGTAGGCACCTGACTTACTCACCTTCACATCAGGCATTAGAATGCAATAACTTTGTCGATCACCGCGACCGATCCTTCCACGCAACTGATGGAGCTGAGAAAGTCCAAATCGCTCGGCATGTTCAATGATCATGATGGAAGCATTGGATACATCAACGCCAACCTCAATGACCGTTGTGGAGACCAGGATCTGAATCTCATTTTTTATGAAATTGTTTCATAACCGCATCCTTTTCTTCTGACTTCATACGTCCATGTAGTAAACCAATATTAAACTCTGGAAAACGTTCTACGACCTGGAGCAACGGCCGCATGGTCTTGTCTTGTCCGGATGCCATTGCCCCGGTACTTATGAACCTGCATAACATGAAAGCCCCTGAAACAAACACCATGATGGGAGTGTGCCCGGAATGCGGAGAGTATTTCTCGTTCATGCGGAAGGGTGTATGTTTTGTCAGTCATGCGGGTTTTCCAAATGCAGTTCAGGCGCAGAGTTCCGGGGTTTTCCTTCTAACGTTTTCGGCAACAGATAAACGGGGAAAATCCTTGAAGCAACGTGTAAAACCCGAAATATCCACTATCGAGCTATATAATAAATTTGATGATCACAATCCCCCTACCAGCAGCAGGGTAAAAACAACAGTCAAAATATTTAAATATTTATAAATAAAAAGCGGAATATCCGGGCGAAACGATAAATCAATAGGCCGATAATGAAAAATCGGCACTCCGCGACACCGCGGATGCTAAGATAAAAACCGGAAAATTCGAGGCCGAACGCTCCGGCGGTGATGGCGGCAACAGTTTATACGGAAGAGGCGTAAATCCGGCAATACCCACTGCCCAGGCATCATAGGTTACGTACAAGTGCCGGATGTAGTCATTATGGGTCAATCCATAAATATCCACAATGGCGTATCCCATACTATACATAAACTGCCATCCAGATATCCCAGACTACTTTCCTCATAAGAGAACCCGCTGAACAAATCAAAGCGTATCTCATAGATTTTCTGGGAACAGCAACGGCAAGCGCGATTAATAAAACATCCGGCGGAATGGGGAAAAAAGACGATTCACAAAAGGCTAAATAAATAAGGCCCACGAACCATAAGGCGTTTTTGCCCATCGAATGACCCATTCATAAATTCTTCTAATCCATTCATATACCGAGCCATGCTTCTCCGACGAGTTTGACAAATCTGCATCCCCCCAGGTCTTTGTGTAGATCCCTTTTTCATCTTTATAGATCCGGATCAGTTCCTGGGGTTCTGGTTGCCTACGGGGATGATCATTCTTCCACCAATGGCAAGCTGATTGATCAGGATTTTCGGGATTTCCGGGCTCCGGCAGTGATGATAATGGCATCAAAAGGGCTTTTGCCACCCATCCGGCGGTTCCGTCAGATTTTGTTACAATATCATAATACCGCAACCGATCAAAAAGTTTTCTGGATTTTATATAAAGAGAGTGGATACGTTCTATGGCATAAACCGAAGCACGATTTCAGCGAGAACCGCCGCCGAGATCCCGTGTAACCAGTACCAATTTCAAGAACCCGGTCATCTTTTCCAACTTCAGAGCCTGGGTCATTTCTCCAACAATATAAGGTTGGGAAATGGTTTGCTGTTCTCCGATGGAAGGGGTAGTCACCGTAAGCTGGTTCGATGAGAGCCTCGCTGACAAACAAATGCCAGGACTTCTCATTGCCGCAAGGACCTTCTCTACCGTTATCCTCGGTTTAAGCTGTTTTTCGACCAGATGACGGGCTCCGAATCACCCAGGAGCGCATCAACCTGTTCGCCGAAGCAACCCTGGATCACCAGTGGATACACACGGATCCGGAGCGGGCGAAGAGCGGCCCGTTCGGTACGACTATCGCGCATGGTCAGCTCACCATGTCCATCATGAGCTTTCTGCCCGGCGGCGGCGGCACCGGCATGCCCGCCGTGGAAGGCGTGCAGATGGGCATCAACTACGGCTGGAACAAAGTGCGCTTTCCCGCGCCGGTGCCGGTGGGCGCCGAAGTCCGCACCACCGGCATGATCAAGTCGGTGGAAATCAAGGGTTCCATGCTCGAAGTGGTCAACGAGCTCACCCTGGAAATCAAAGGCCAGGACAAGCCCGGCTGCGTCGGCGAAAGCGTGGTACGGCTGGTGTTCTGACCGCACAGCCAGTAAAGTTTTCCCCGTTACACGGGGATCTACGGGGAGAGAAGCATGGCGGAAGCCGTTGAAACCAGAGACCTGGAGGCGTTCCGCGCCGACATCGCCGCCTGGCTGAAGCAGAACTGTCCCGACGGCGCCCGCGGCCCGGGGCAGATCGCCACCGGCAGCAGCAAGGTCGAATTGCAGGGCGACGTCAAACTGTGGCTCGAGCGTTGTGCCGAACGCGGTTTCACGGCCCCCACGTGGCCCGCGGAATACGGCGGCGGCGCTCTGTCCCCCGCGCAGGCGCGCATTCTCTACGAGGAAATGGCAGCCATCCGCGCGCGCTCGCCGCTGATGGGCATGGGCCTGTCCATGATCGGGCCGACCCTGCTCGAGTTCGGCACCGATGAGCAGAAAGCACGGCATCTGCCGAAGATCGTGCGCGGTGAGGTGCAGTGGTGCCAGGGCTACTCGGAACCCAATGCCGGCTCCGATCTGGCAGCATTGAAGACTCGGGCCGTGGACAACGGCGATCACTTCGTCATCAACGGCCAGAAGATCTGGACGTCCGGTGCCGCTACCGCGGACTGGATGTTCGCCCTGGTGCGCACCAACTTCGACGTCCCGAAGCACGAAGGCATCAGCTTCGTGCTGCTGACCATGGACCAGCCGGGCATCACGGTGAAACCCATTCGCCTGATCTCCGGCAGTTCGCCGTTCTGTGAGACGTTCCTCGATGATGCCATCGCCCGCAAGGATGACCTGGTGGGCGAGCTGAACAAAGGCTGGACCGTCGGCAAACGCCTGCTGCAGCACGAGCGTTCCGGCATCGGCGGCCTGTCCGGTGGCGCCCGCCGCGCTTCCCCCGGCGAGGGCCTGGTGAAGACCGCCAAGCAATACGTGGGTGAAAACAATGGCCGAATCGCCGACCCGGTGGTGCGCGACACCATCATCCGCTACAACATGCAGCGCGCCGCCTTCGCCCTCACCGCCCAACGGGCCAACGAAGAGAACCGCTCCGGCACACCGGCGGAAGCCACATCCATCTTCAAACTGGTAGGCGCCCGGCTGCAGCAGAATGGCGCTGACCTCAAACGTCAGCTCATGGGCACCCGGGGTCTGGGTGTGGATGACGACGCGTTCGAGCGCGAAGAACTGGACGCCGCCACCGAGTGGCTGGCCAGCAAAGCCACCACCATTTACGGCGGCAGCGACGAAGTGCAGGCCAACATCATCGCCAAACGGGTTCTCGGTCTACCGGATTGATCACAGGGAGATTAGTAACATGAGCTACCACACTATCGACGTCCAGACTCTGACCCCGCACATCGGTGCGGAAGTCCACGGGGTCGATCTGGCCGGGCCGCTGTCCAACGAACAGTTCAGTGACGTCTATCAGGCGTGGCTCGACTGGAAGGTCCTGGTATTTCGCGATCAGCATCTCGACCGCGAGCAGCACAAGGCGTTCGCCCGGCGCTTCGGCAGCCTGCACGTGCACCCCATGCAGCACAGCTACGGCGGCGACTCGGAAATTCTCACGGTCAAAACCACCGCCGAATCCAAGTACACGGCAGGCAACGGCTGGCACACGGACGTCACCTGCGACGAGGTTCCGCCGCTGGGGTCCATGCTGTACATGAAGGAGACGCCGGAGGGCGGCGGCGGCGACACCCTGTTCGCCGACATGTACCTGGCCTACGAACTGCTGTCCGACACCATGAAAGACCTGCTGGACGGCCTGGTGGCTGTGCACGACGGCGCACGTCCCTATCTCGGCAGCTATGGCGTCGCGCCGCCCGAGGGCCAGAAGTATCCGAAGAACGAGCATCCCGTGGTCGTCACCCACCCGGATACCGGGAAAAAGGTGCTGTACGTGAACTCCGGGTTCACTTCCCACATCAAAGGCATGAAGCCGTGGGAGAGCAACATGCTGCTCAACGGCCTCTATGACTACATCGCCACTGAAGTACGCCTGCCCTGCCGGGTGCGCTGGGAACCCAATACCCTGACGTTCTGGGACAACCGCTGCACTCAGCACCACGCTGTCTGGGACTATTATCCGCAGACGCGGCACGGTGAACGGGTGTCGATCGTAGGAGACTCGCGTCCCGCGGCCTGAGGCCGCACCACGCCGATGACCATTGTCCGCCGCATGCCCCTGGCCGGCGTCCACGTCGGCCAGGCTGACGATGCTGGGCTGAATTCGGGGGTCACGGTCATTCTGCCCGACCGGCCGTGCGTCGCCAGCATGCACCTGGTGGGCGGGTCACCGGGTACCCGCGAAAGCGATCTGCTGGATCCCCGTCAGACGGTGGAACGCGTCGACGCGCTGGTACTCGCCGGCGGCTCTGCTTTCGGGCTGGACGCCGCCAGCGGTGTTCAGGCCTGGCTGCGGGAAGCCGGCAGAGGGTTTCCCGTGGCCGGCACGCGGGTACCCATCGTCCCGGGCGCCATTCTTTTCGACCTGAACAACGGCGGCGACAAGCACTGGGGGCGCTATCCGCCGTATCGGGAACTGGGCTACCACGCTGCCGCCGCGGCCGGCCCGGACTTTGCCACCGGCCGCGCCGGCGCCGGCTTCGGCGCCTCCACGGCGACCACGCCTGGCGGATTGGGCACGGCAGCCGTGACCCTGCCCGGCGGCGTAACCGTCATGGCCATCATGGCGGTGAACGCGGCCGGTTCGCCGCTGATCGGCGATACCGATCACTTCTGGGCGGCGCCTTTCGAACAGGATGGCGAGTTCGGCGGCCGCGGCCTGCCCCATCCCATCCCGGCCGACGCCACCGACGTGCGGGTCAAAACGGGCCACGCGACCGCGGGTCTGAACACAACCATCGGCGTTGTACTGTGCGACGCACAGCTCAGCAAACTGGAAGCCAAGCAGGTGGCCGTGATGGCACACGACGGCTATCCGCGGGCTCTGTATCCAGTGCATTCACCGGGCGACGGTGATCTGCTGTACGTAATGGCTACCGGCAGTAGCCAGGCGCCGGCGTCGGACTGTCGCTGCTGGCGCTGGGGACCACGGCCGCCAATGTAGTGGCCCGCGCCATTGCCCAGGCGGTCTATGCCGCCATGGCAGATCCGTCCGTTGACGACCCGCCATGAAAACCATCGATCTGCGCAACGCCTTCCCCATCCGCACGTCGGCGTTGCCCGGCGGCCGCTGGCTGTTGGGACTGGGTATATTCGCGGTTCTGTTGAGCGCCTTCTGGCTGTCCGGCCTTGCTTCCGAGGAGGAGGCGGTTGTCAGAAGTGCCAGCACCTCCTACGGAACCGCCCTGTTTTTCAGTGCCATCATCGGCTACATCGTCCCGGTGTTCGGCTTCATCAGCGAACGCACCCAGGCAGCCATCGACCTGCTCGAGGCGGACCTGGCCGCGGAACCCGAAGAGGTGCAGCGCTGGCGTGAGGGGATCTACCGCAAACCCCTGGCCTGGCTCGTCAGCGTGCTGCTCATCGGCCTGGTCAGCGGCACGGCCCACAATGCGCTGTTGTATGGCTCAGTGGGTGAGCTGCTGACAAGTGGGCTCGCTTCTCCACCCGAGGCGGCAACGACCCTCGGAACGTTGCTCACCTGGGTGGTCATGACCACGGTCATCGCCGCACTGCTGGATAACGCCCACACGCTGCGCCGCTCCGCCCGGGTCTGCCGGGTCGATCTGCTGAACACTCACAGACTGCGGCCATTCGCCACGGTGGCCGTCATTTCCACTCTGGCCCTGATCGGCGCCCAGGCAGCATTCCCCCTCATGGCGGTGGAAAACGAACTGGAAGCTGTGACCTACGTGCCCGGTCTGCTGGCGACCGGCATCCCCATGCTCATACTGGCCGCGCTGCCGGTGTGGCCTATACATCGCCGTATGGCACAGGCACGGCATCTGGCCCTGGCCGATATCAACAATCAGATTGCACGCCTTCCTGCAGTGGACACCCGGCGCCCGGACACCGTTGCCGCCCTGGCGCCTCTGCTGGCCTACCGGCGCGAGCTGCGGGAGGTCTCGGTATGGCCCTTCGATGCGGGGGTGCTGACCCGTCTGGCGCTGTATCTGATCATTCCGCCGCTCACCTGGGTGGGCGCTGCGCTGATCGAGAACGTGGTCAACGCATTCCTCTGACGGCAGCCGCCTCAGAGATCCTCGAGCCGCTGATACTCCTTGGACAGGCGCTGCTCATGGGCCTGGATCTGCTCGGCGATGCCGCCGAACACCTCGGTGATCTCACCGCCGTCAGCGGTTTCCGCCAGCTCGGTAAAGGTTTCGTGGACCGCGCTGTTGTAACGTGACAGCCATTGGATGAGATCCAATGTGGATTGCACATCCGGTGCCTGGATCTCGGCCGGTAACTCCACCGTGTACTGGGCGTAGGTCTCCATGACTTTCTGCGGTGCATCGTCGAGCAGCCGCTCCAGGGCGCCGATGAGCTCACGCTGCTCGAGTTCGGCGCAGTCCAGCAGCATGCCGACTCGCTCAGAGTTGTCCTGCTGGCGAACGTCATCGATGACGTCGGCAATGCGCCGCAGGTAATTCACCGTGTGCTCGATGACGTCACCGCCCTGGGTGAACGTGGCCTGTTCATGCTGGCTCATGGATAGGTACTCCGGTCAGAAAAACTCCGGCAGATGGCCTTCCAGCTTGTCCGCCGTGAGCGTGGTCAATTCCTTATCGATGGTCAGCGCCACCAGATCCGCCGCCGGGCTGCTCATGTGCGCCCGCAGCTGACCGAGAAAGCGCGGCGGGGCCACCAGCACGAGCCGCTCCAGCTCACCGGCGTTGCGGCCCTCGTCCAGGCGGCCCGCCAGCCGCTTGGCGAACTGGGCCATCTCATGGTCCTTGGTGGTGTTCTTGTTCCCCATACCGTGCCGGCCGGCACCGCCGGAATCGAATGCACGGCCGTCACGATCGGTGACCAGGTCGCCTTCGTGCAGACGGTGGCCCGGCGACAGCAGAACATCGAATTCTTCCAGTTTGCGGTTCTTGTGCCGGTTGAACAGCCGGGCTCTGGTACCGTCAGCGACTATGACCCAGGTATTCCCCATCAGGACCCCCTTTCTACGGTAGGCGCGTTTGTTCGACCAATTCTCCCCGCGACGGCGCGACAAGTAAAACATCTCCCGGAGAAGCCAAACACGTCAAAATATTTGACGTTCGGCTTCCGCGAAGCAAGGAGTCCCGGAACAGCGCTCACCGGAGCTGATACAGGACCAGCAGACCCAGCCCGTAGCAGACCAGCACCGCCCAGGAATCCCAGCCGAGCCGCAGCCAGCGCCGCGGAGTACGCAGTATCAGCCCCGCCAGGTAGATGGCTGTGACCAGCACACCGAGGGCGAGGGCAAAACGTGCCGAGGCATCCAGGCCGTCGAGCAGCAATCCCGAGCGGTAAAGCACGTCTGCGGGCAGCAGCAGCGCCACCATGATCAGATTGCTGCCGAGAATATCCGCCACCGCCATGCTGTGGCGTCCCAGCCGCACCGCCGTGAGCGTAGTGCTGACTTCCGGCAGCGAAGTCGCCGCCGCCAGCAGGGTCACGCCGATGAAACTGCGGCCCAGACCACTCTGCCCGGCAATGGCCTCCGCCGTCCAGACCAGGGCCACGCCGGCCAGCAGAATCACCAGCGCTGCCAGCAGGGAACGGCGGATCAGCACAGCCAGTGGCAGCGACTCGGCCAGGCGGTTGCCGCCCGACCTGCCTACGCTGCCGGCCACACTCGATGGCTGCCAGGACGCACAATGCTGCTGGCGCCAGAGCAGATTGACAATGCCCAGGTAAAGAACGAGCAGGACCGCGGGCGCCAGACCGACACCGGGCAGCAGCGCCACATCGCCCACCAGGCTTACCGCCAGCAGCAGTGCGAGAACCACCACCAGCAGAGCGGCCTGCAGCAGATTGAAGGAACTCTCAGCCAGATAGGTCAGCGCGTAGCGGGCCGCCGCCACATCGGCCACCGCCAGCACCGCCGTCTGCATACTGATGCCGCCGAACATACTGTTCAGCACCAGATCTGCAGCACCACGCAGGGCGGCGGTGGAGTTGGTGACGATTTCCGGAAGCTGGGTCGCCGTGGCCAGCACCAGAAAGCCCATGAAAGCACGGCCCAGGCCCTGGCGTTCGGCGATGGCATCCACGTAGCGGGTCAGACGCGCACCGGCATGCCACACGGCCGCTGCCGCCAGCGCGAAGCCCAGCAGATTGACGGGCAACGTCAGGGTCGACACGCGGCGGTGAACTCCTCGATGCAGCGGCTGATTGCCGAGACACTACCACGCCGTCGTATCCGCCGCAGGGGCCTGATATCCTCGGGCATTTGCTCCGGGGAGGAGGGTCCATGCAATCCGCCATGGTGTTGCTGATGGGAATCGCCGGCATGTGCTTCGGCTGGTTCATCTATTCCCGATTCATCGCCAGCCGCATCTATCAACTGGACCCTGACTTCGTCACCCCGGCTCACGAGTTCAACGACGGCGTCGACTACGTGCCCACCAACCGCTACGTGCTCTGGGGGCATCACTTCACCTCGGTCGCCGGCGCCGCACCCATCGTCGGCCCGGCCATTGCCGTCTACTGGGGCTGGCTGCCCGCCGTGCTGTGGGTCGTGCTCGGCACCATCTTTTTCGCCGGCGTTCACGATTTCGGTGCGCTGTGGGCCAGCAATCGCCACAAAGGCCGGTCCATGGGCGCTCTGTCCGAATCGGTAGTGGGTGAGCGCAGCCGCTCCCTGTACATGATCGTCGTATTTCTGGTGTTGCTCATGGTCAACTCGGTGTTCGGCGTGGTCATCGCCGGCGCCTTCGTGGCGACGCCAGAGGCCGTTTTCCCCGCCTGGGCCGCCATTGTCGTGGCACTGATCATCGGCCAGCTGGTCTTCCGGCGTTTCAATCTGGTCGCTCTCGGCCTGGCCGGCGTGGCGGTGCTGTACGGCAGCATCTATGCCGGCAGCACCCTGCCCATCTCACTGCCGGACGAACTGTTCGGCCTGGCTCCCCAGGCCAACTGGATCGTCATCCTGTTCGTCTATGCCGCCATCGCTTCCATGCTGCCCGTATGGGTACTGCTGCAGCCCCGCGACTTCATCAACGGCATGCAGCTCGTGGTGGGCCTGGTGCTGCTGTATGGCTCCGTATTCCTGTTTCTGCCGGACATCACGGCACCTGCCTTTAATACCCAGTTGAGCGACAGTGCGCCATCCATGGTTCCCTTGCTGTTCGTCACCATCGCCTGTGGAGCGGTATCCGGTTTTCACGGCATCGTCGCCTCAGGCACCAGCTCGAAGCAGCTTGACAAGGAAACCGACGCGCGCTTCGTCGGCTATCTGGGCGCGGTGGGTGAAGGTTCCCTGGCACTGATCACCATCGTCACGGTGACCGGCGTGGCCCTGGCCGCCACCCCGGAAGCCTGGCATGCCATGTACAGCGAATTCGGCGCGGCGGGTGCAGGCGCATTCATTACCGGCGGCGCCAACCTGATCGCCGAGGGCTGGGGTATTCCTGCCGATTTCGCCCGTACCATGCTGGCGACCATGGTGGTGCTGTTCGCCGGCACCACCATGGACTCCGGCGTGCGGCTGCAGCGCTACATCATTCAGGAGTGGGGCATCATCTATCGAATTCCGCTGCTGACCAACGGCATCCTCGCCACTCTGCTGGCGGTGGGCGCCTGTCTGCTGCTGGCTTTCGGCGCCGGCGGCACCTCGGGCACCGGAGGCATGGTCATCTGGCCGCTGTTCGGCTCCACCAATCAGATCCTGGCCGGCATGACCCTGCTGGTGATCAGCGTGATCCTCATCAAGCTCGGCCGGCCGTCCCTGTATACGCTGTTGCCCATGGCGTTCGTGTTCACCATGTCGTTCCTGGCGGCCTGTGTGACCCTGCTGCAGTTCTACCGGGACGGCAACTACCTGCTGGTGGTGCTCGATGTGATCGTCCTGGGTACCAGCCTCATGGTCATGCTGGAGGCGGTATCCACCATCCTGGCGTTCAAGCGCGGCGAACGGGCCGCACGCTGAGTCGTTTCAGCTATCCCGCAGAATCTCCCGGGCGGCGTTGTGCCCGGGAATGCCGGTGACCCCGCCGCCGACGATGATGACGTCGTAGTCCGTTGCTCGAGTCATGGCTGGTGATCTGGTGCGGGGTCTCGCGATTCATGTATTGTCGCCTATCGACGGGTGCATGCGCATCCCGGCCATGCAACATCCAGGGATTGGAGGAAACACGGTGCGATTGCAGAACAGGGTTGCGGTAATCACCGGCGGGGCCAGTGGTATGGGCAAAGCCACGGCACTGCGTTTTCTCGATGAAGGTGCCCGGGTGGTCATCGCCGACTACAACGCCGCCACCGGTGCCCTGGCCGTAGAAGAAGCGGCGGCCGCCGGCCACCGGGAGACCGTCGAATTCATCCGCACCGACGTAGCCGTGGAAGCTGATATCGAAGCCATGCTGGCCCGCGCCATCGAGCGCTTCGGCCGGCTCGACGTGGTGTTCAACAATGCCGGCGTCGGCGGGGCCATCGGTCCGCTCACCGAGACCAGCGTGGCAGACTGGGACTACACCATGAATGTGCTGGCCCGGGGCGTGTTTCTCGGTATGAAGCACGCCGCGCGGCACATGCGCGCCTCCGGCCGCGGCGGCGTCATCATCAACACTGCATCCGTGGCCGCCCTGAGCGGCGACGCCGGCCCGCTGGTGTATTCCGCCGCCAAGGCCGCGGTGGTCAACATGACCCGCTCCGCCGCCGTCGAGCTGGGCCGTGACCGCATCCGGGTGAACGCCATCTGCCCGGGATTCATCGCCACACCGCTGGCCGAAGGCGGCCAGCCGCAACAGACCCGTGAACGCTTTGCGGCAGCACAGCCCTGGCCCGACTACGGCCGCGGTGAACATATCGCCGGCGCAGCCGTATTCCTGGCCAGCGACGACAGCGAGTTCGTCACCGGCGAGGCACTGGTGGTTGACGGCGGGCTCACCGCTGCGGGGCCGGAGCTGTCGAAAAAATTCCCCCGCACGTCGGCCCGGGATGCCAGCGTCAGCGGCGTCACCCGGGGCAGTACGGGCGAGGCGCCGGATCTGAGGAAGCTCTAGTGCAGCACGTCCGGCCGGCGGCAACCGTATCGATACTGCTGTGGACCATCCTGTGCGCTGCGCCGGCCACGGTGCACGGCGAATCGGACACAGTCGCTGCGCAGCACACCGCCGAGCTGACGGCCCAGGCCAGAGCCATGAAACGCCTGCATTCCCTGCTGGTGCTGCAGAACGGGCAGCCGGTCATAGAACATACCCAGGGCGGTCCGGGGCTGGCCCGGCCCGCCAACATCAAATCCCTGTCGAAGACCATACTGTCGGCGCTGGCCCGGTTCGGTGAGATGTATCGCCTGGGCGGTGCAATCGATGGCCGTGCCGTGGTCCCGGAAAGTTGGATCGACGTCTCCTGGCAACCCAACGGCCATTCGCCGTGGACCGGTGATGCCTATGGCTACGGCTGGTTCATCACCGACCTGGCCGGCCGGCGCGCCTATTACGGCCGCGGCTACGGCGGCCAAATGCTGATGGTGATTCCGTCAGCCGGCCTGACCATCGTCATGACCTCGGATCCCCGCCCGCCGTCCTCTGGCGGCGCCTATTTCGAGCGCCAGCGCGCCCTGGCGGCGTCAACTATACTTGCTGCGCCATCCGGGAGACTCCATGCGCCCAACGATTCCGTTTCTCCCAGCCCTGCTCGCCGCCAGTCTGGCGATGCTCAGCCCGGAGATTCCCGCTGCCGCCGAGCGCGGCCCCATACGCATCGCCGGCTCGGCCTGGGTGGCCGACGCCCCGACAAAAGTGGCCGATGCCCTGAGGCTGTTCAACGCTGCGCCCGGTCCGCAATTCCGCGTGGATCACTACAATTCGGGCCGTGAGGCCCTGGCCAGTCTGCTCAGCGGCGACGCGGAGTTCGCGCTGGCTGCCAGCACCCCCGTCGCCCGGGCGCTGCTCGATCCCGACAACCAGAATTCCCGGGCCGGGGCACTGGCCGTGCTGGCGCTGGTCAGCTCCTCGAACCGTACCCACGTGGTTGTCGCCGACGGCGGCGCCGGCATCGACGAGCCGGCGGACCTGTTGGGCAAGCGGGTGGCGGTGATGCTCGACACCTCGGGGCATTTCGGCTGGCACCATTTCAGCGAGTACCACAATCTCGATACTGAAAAGATGACCCTGGTGGATCTGCCCGTCGATGCCCACGCGGAAGCCATGGCGAGCGGGCGCATCGACGCTGCGGTGACCTGGGAGCCCTGGGCCGCCCAGCTGCGCGCTGGTCTCGACGGACGGGCCCGGGCGTTCACCACCCGGCACCTGTACAGCGTCGGCTGGCTGCTGGTGACCCGTACCGACGTGCTGGAGCGGTATCCGGGCTCAGCCGAACGGATGCTCGCCGCCTACCGGGATGCCATAACGGAGATGGAGCGCAATCCGCAGCGCGGCCGCCGGCTGCATGCCCGGGCAAGCCCCCTGGAGCTCGACCCGCAAGCGCTGCAGGCACTGGGAGCCGGTGTGGTCTGGGGCCTGCGCCTGGACTGGCCGGTTCTGGCCGACCTTGAGGCGCAACTGAACTGGTTCACCGAGCGCGCCGGGTGGGAGTCGGCGGCAGTGCCTGCGCCCCATGAATACCTGTACGCCGAACCCCTGCGCCGCGTGAGCGAGCGCAGTATCGATCTGCCGTCTTATTTCTTCCTCGAGCGCGAGACCGCCAGATGACATTGCGCCGCCTGGCAGTGCTGCTGGCCAGCGGTACGTTGATCGCCCTGCTCGGTCTCAGCGCATACGCTGTCCACACCTGGACCGAGCTGTCAGCCCGTCTGCGCCAGGAGCGCATGATCGGTAATGCCCACGACCGCGCCCTGCGCCTGGGCAATGCCGTTGATTACGTCACCCTGCTGCGGCGCGACCCGCAGATCCTGGCGGCCATGGCCGGCGACATAGAATCTTTGCGGGCGGCCCTGCAGGCGGTCGACGACCGCGCAGCGCGCACGGCCGTGCACCACCTGACGGAGTTGTCTCACCTGGTGTCGCTCCTGAATCCGACGCGTTCGCCCGACCCCACGGCCGGGCCGCTGGCCACCCAGCTGCGTGTCAACGTTTCCTCACTGATGAACGCCCTCGAAGAGCTGCTGGCCGAACACCATCAGAGTCTGGTCGACGAGCTGTTCCGCGCGCTGCTGGTCTTTGCGGTGGGCGCCGGTTTATTCGGGTTGCTTTGCGTGGCCGGCTTCGCCTGGGTCCGGCAACGTCTGGACAGACCGCTGCAGAAACTGGAGGACGGTATTTCAGCCATGACCGCCGGCGATCTGACGGCCCGCATTGATCTCAGCGGCAATGATGAACTGGCTGAGCTGGCCGCCCATCTCAACGCCATGGCTGAGCAGCGGCAGAGCGACGAGCAGGCCATCCGCGACAGTGAGGAAAGGTTCCGGCAGCTCGCCGAGAACATCACCGAGGTATTCTGGCTCACCGATGCGGCGAAGACCGAGATGATCTACGTCAGCCCCTCCTACGAAACCATCTGGGGCCAGCCGACTGCAGCGCTGTACGCTGACCCCGCGCAATGGACGGCGGCCATACACCCCGCCGACCGGGAGCGGGTCACCCGGGCCACGGCCAAGCAGATCCGCGGCGGCTACCACGAAATCTATCGAATCGTCCGGCCGGACGGTGAACAGCGTTGGGTCTCCGACCGCGCATTTCCCGTCTACGCCGACGACGGTCGGGTGACACGCCTCGCGGGACTGGCCGAGGACGTCACGGAACAGGTGGTGGCTGATCTGGCCCTGCGCGAACGCATCAAAGAACTGGGTTGCCTGTACCGTGTGCTGGAGCTGACCACCGGCAACGATCAGTCCCTGGAGCACGTCTACCAGGAAATCGTCGAGACCCTGCCCACCAGCCTGCAGCACGACGACGACGCTGTGGCCCAGATCGACCTGAACGGCACATCGTTCATCAGCTCCGGCTGGCGCGACCCCGCCGCGTCGCTGACGGCGCTCATCTACCGCGACAGTGAAGCCATCGGCACGGTCAGCGTCGGATATCTGAGTGTTCAGGACGACGTCGACGGCGGCGAAGGCCCGTTCCTGCCGGAGGAACGCGCTCTGCTCGACGGCGTCGCCGTGCATATCAGCCGTATGCTTACCAACCGGCACATGGCAGAAACGCTGGATCAATCCAACCGGCTCGAGTCCGTGGGTCAACTGACCGGCGGCGTAGCCCACGACTTCAACAACCTGCTGACCGTGATCATCGGCAACAGCGAACTGCTCAAGGAACGTCTGCGGGACGACCAGCGGCTCGCCGGTCTGGCCGACATGATCGTCAATGCAGCGCAGCGCGGCGCAGCACTAACCCACCGCCTGCTGGCCTTCGCCCGGCGACAGCCGCTGGAGCCTCAGGTGCTGGACGTCAACGAACTCATCGCCAGCATCGACCCCCTGCTGCGCCGCACCCTGGGCGAGCACATAGAAATCGAATTTACCCGGGCCGGGGGTCTGTGGCAGGCTCTGGTGGACCCGGGACAACTCGAGAATGCCTTGCTCAATCTGGCCCTGAACGCACGGGACGCCATGCCCGAATCCGGCCGTTTGACCATCGAAACAGCCAATGTTCGGCTGAGTGAGGATTATTCGACCCGCTACGCCGACCTCACACCCGGCCAATATGTGATGGTGGCCGTGTCGGACACCGGTTGCGGCATTCCAGAGGAGCAGATCAAGCGCGTCTTCGAACCGTTCTTCACCACCAAGGAAGCCGGCAAAGGCACGGGCCTCGGGCTGTCCATGGTGTACGGCTTCGTCAAGCAGTCCCAGGGGCACGTGAACGTCTATTCGGAACCCGGTCACGGCACTACCGTCAAGATGTACCTGCCGAGAGCGCTGGAGTCCGCCGCCGAGGTGCCCCAGGAGACTGCCAAGGCTGACGAGGCCGGCGGCAACGAGACCATCCTGGTGGTCGAGGACGACGATCTGGTGCGGCATTTCGCCGAAGAACAGCTGGCCGCCATGGGCTACCGGATTCTGTCCGCCGCCACCGGCCCCGCCGCGCTGGCCGTGCTGCAGGATCATTCCGAGGTCGATCTGCTGTTCACCGATGTGGTGATGCCAGGCGGCAGGAGCGGCCGCCAGCTCGCCGACGAGGTGCAGCGCCGGTTCGGTCACATCCGCGTTCTGTACACCTCCGGCTATACTGACAATGCCATCGTGCATCACGGCCGGCTGGACCACGGGGTACGCCTGCTCAATAAACCCTACCGACGCGCGGAACTGGCCGCCAGCGTCCGGAGAGCCCTTGATGCCGCAGACTGACAGGATAAACACCATGAGCGAAGGGCGGCTGCTGATCCTCGACGATGACCCGATGACCGGCCAGACCATGCAGAGCATCGCCGAGTTCGCGGGCATGGAGGTGCGCTCGACCACTTCCCATGAAGACTTTTTCGGCACGGTGGGCCAATGGCTGCCCGACGTCATCGCCCTGGACCTGATCATGCCGGGCATGGACGGCGTGGAAGTCATGAGCGAGCTTGCCGTGCGGGGCTGCGATGCCAGCATCATCATCACCAGCGGCGTGGGCAGCCGGGTCCTCGACGCCGCTGCACGTTCCGCCGGTGAGCACGGCCTGAACATCGTCGGCGTGCTGCCGAAACCGTTCCTGCCGGCAGCTCTGCGGGACCTGTTGAGTAAATGTGTGCCCGCGGAACAGCGCAGCGATCCAGTCTCCCCGGCCCCGCTGCAGGCGCCGCGCAGAGTGAATCTCACAGAGGCCGATCTCGATCTGGCACTCGAGCGCAACGAGCTGTTCGTCGTGTACCAGCCGAAACTGCACTGCCAGTCCGGCGCGCTGGCCGGCTTCGAAGCCCTGGTGCGCTGGCAGCATCCGGACCTCGGTATCGTCCCGCCGGATCGTTTCATTGGCCTGGCGGAACGCAGCGGGCGCATGGACGCCTTGACTCGAACGGTCTTCACCCAGGCGCTCGACTGGTTTACCGAGCTGCGCAGGGGCGCTGGCCCGGCAGGCGAGCAGGTTCTGTCGACCCAGACTCTCAACAGTCTGACGCTGTCGCTCAATGTGTCCGCTGTCACACTGGGCAGCGTGGACCTGTTCGACTGGCTGGAAGCTCTGTGTGAATCCCACGGTCTGACGCCGGACCGGCTCATACTCGAGTTGACTGAAACCAGCGCCATGGAAGACCCGATAGCTTCCCTGGACATGATGACGCGCCTGCGCATGAAGGGCTTTCAGCTCTCCATCGACGACTTCGGTACCGGCTATTCGTCCATGCTGCAGCTCGTGCGGCTGCCGTTTTCCGAGATCAAGGTAGACAAGTCGTTCGTGCTCACAGCCTCGAACTCGGAGGAATCGCGCACGGTGATACGCTCCGTGGTTGATCTGGGCCGCAGCCTGGGTCTGCGCTCCACCGCCGAAGGCGTGGAGGATGCCGCTACACTGGATTATCTGCGGCGCATCGGCTGCGATCTGGCCCAGGGGTTCCACATCGCCCGGCCCATGCCCGGCGATGACGTGGTGCCGTGGGCGCGCGATCACGACGCGGCCCGGGAATCCATGCGCGTCGAGGCCCTGCATGCCCTGAACATCCTCGACACACCGGAGGAGCCGCGCTTCGACCGGCTGGCACGCCTGACCCAGCGGCTGCTGCATGTGCCCATCGCCCTGGTGAGCCTGGTGGATGCCGAACGCCTGTGGTTCAAATCGCACATCGGACTGGATATCCGGGAAACCCCGCGCGGTAGCTCCTTCAGCTCACAGACCATTCAGATCGACAGACCCCTGGTGATTACCGATGCGCACACTGACCCGCGCTTCAAAGACAGTGCGCTGGTCACCGAGGTACCCGGGGTTCGCTTCTACGCGGGTGTGCCCCTGCATGCACCCGGCGGCAGCATGGTGGGCACCCTGTGCGCCATCGACATGGTGCCGCGCCAATTGCCGGACGACGAGCTCGAACTCCTGCAGGAACTGGCCCGCCTGGTGGAAAAGGAACTGTGGGATCACAAAGCCGCCATTACCGACCCCCTGACGGGGGTTCTGAATCGCCAGGGATTCGACAGCCGGGCCGGTGATGCCCTGGCCCTGTCCACCAGACTTTCCCACCACATGGCGCTGCTGTTCCTCGACCTCGATGACCTGCAGGCCATCAACGGACAATACGGTTATCCGGAAGGCGACCGGGCGTTACAGGCCTTCGGCACCATGCTGATGGAAACGTTCCGGGAATCGGACCTCATCGCGCGCATGGGCGGCGACGAATTCGTCGTGCTGATGCTCGATGCCGGACCGGACGACGCCAGCTCCGCCCGCGAGCGGCTCGATCAGGCCCTGGACGCTCACAACGCGGCCAATCCCAATGGCTACAAGCTGTCGGTCTCCGTGGGGATTGCCGCGGTAGGCGCTGATGACGAAAAAGACCTGCAGGCGCTGCTGGCAGAGGCAGATGCGCTGATGTACCAGAACAAACAGGCCTGAGTCAGCCGCACCGGCTCAAGCCTCCGGCAGATCCACCTCGTGATGCTGCAGACCCAGGTAAACGGGTCTGCCGCGTTCGGCGCCGATGTTCACCTTGGCGTTGTAAACGATGCGGCTGCGCTGGTGTTTGTCGATGACTTTGAACCGGCTGATATCGAAGACGCCGCCGCCCAACGGCCGCCCGGTCAGATAGGCGCGGATGTTCAACAATCGGTCGTCGAGCAACTCGATACCCTGCAGTTCCGACAACGTCGGCTGGACGGCATCGATGAAAGCGATCGAGTTCATGGGCACCGCGGCCTCGGCCTCCGCGGCTTCCGCCTCTGGCGGATAGACGCTGAAATCGCCCACCAGAATCTGCCCCGGCCGCGCTACCCCAAGGATCCGCCCGAGTTCTACGGTGACGGTGCCGACAATCACGCTGTCCGTCGCCGGCCGCAGCCCTTCCGAGAGGTAGATATCGTAGTAGCTGCCGATGTGGAACGCCGTCTTGACCTCGGGCACCGACCGCGGCGGCGCACTACGCCGCTGCAGGGCGTTGTTGGCCAGGGTCAGATGCATGAGGTGATAGAGATTGATGTTGGCCCGCGGCCCGCTGTCCCGATTCCAGATATAGAAGCCGTCACCGGTGGAAGAGCGGGCGAAGCTGACGTCGATCTGTCGATGCTGCATTCTGCTGTGCGCCCAGTTCAGTGACGCCGACAGGCTGTGAATCTGGGTAACCTGCTCGAGCGGGCGGAACAGGGAAAAATCCACGATGTCCAGCAGCACCACCGCCCGGCCGCTCTGAAAGTTCATGCCGAAGCGGCGCAGCAGCGCATCCACCGGTGCGCTTTCACCCTTCTGCAAAGCCAGCGGATGCGGCACCGGAATGTCACAGATCTCCGCATCCAGCAGCTTACCGGCCGCATTCACCGCCGCATCGCTGACAAGCCGGCGGCCGCTCATCAGTGCCATCAGGAATTGCTCGGCCGAAATGTGCTCGCCGCCGGGACTGCGCTGGGTTGGCCAGTACACCCACTCCGGATGCTCGATCATGAAGGTGATGAGTTGCTCGTGGGGCAGGCGCAACACGCCGATGCCGCCCGGACGCAAGGACCAGAGCAGGAACACGTACCGGCCCAGATCCCACAAGCTGCGCAGCGCCTGATCGATGGCCTCCAGGTTGGCACGCTCGCGGTCCGACAGGGAGACGTTGAGCTCCTTGTCTAACCTGTGCTGATCGGAGTCACGTGCTTCACGCACCGTTATTCGGCTTCCCAGGGAGATATGGCCCGCATAATGGTGGCATCGGGAAGCTCCGACCGGCCATGCCCTCGGGTGGCACAAAACCATGGATTCGAGCCGAAACGGCAGTAGCGCGCAACGCCGTCGAGTGCTACGTTCGCCCCGTCACCGGTTGGCTCGGGAGGGAGCATGGAACAGCCGCGTGGTATCTATCACAACGCCGTCTTCTACTTCATCGCTTTACTCATAGGCGTGTTTCTCGGCTTCTGGCCGACCTACTTTGCGGTTTTCGGCCAGGCACCCGGACACGTCCACTTTCACGGTTTGACCATGCTGGCCTGGTGCGGGCTGCTGATCGCCCAGGCAACGTTCATTCGAATCGGGCGCCGCGATCTGCACCGGGCGCTCGGTAAGGCATCCTTCTTGCTGGTACCCATCATGGCTCTGGCGATCCTGAGCTTTGCGCAAACCATGCTCCTACGCGATGGGCCCCAGCCGCAGCGGCTCTACATCCTGTATCTCCAGATGCAACTGCTGACTGCGTTCCTGTTGTCCTACGGGCTTGCCATCTACAACCGCCGCCAACCCATAGTCCATGCGCGGTTCATGATCTGTGCCACCCTGCCGCTGATCGATCCGTTCCTGGCCCGCGTGATCCTGTTCTACCTGTGGGAACCGTCGAACATCTTCCACCTTCAGCTTGTTACCTATGGCGTGACCGACCTGATATTGGTCACGCTGATGCTGTCAAACTGGCGTCGGGAACGAAGGCTGGGTGTATTTCCATTGATGTTGCCGGTGTTTATGGCGGTGCAATTACCGAATTTCTTCGTCACCGACTGGGCGGGCTGGATCGCTTTCGCCGATTGCTTCGCTCGGCTGCCGCTACCTTAGTCGGCGTTATTCTCCCAACACAGAAGCGATGGACGACCAGCGTCTAAGACTGCAATACCCGCATCACGTACGAGGGCGCGACGCTTCACGTGATCACAGCAATCGGAACTCCGCAGCGAAACCGAAAATACTGTATACTTATACAGTCTTTCATTGAGGGCAAGTCGATGGCACGTACTCGATCTGACTCGCTTCCTACTTACCTCGAGGCAAACAAACTCAACCACGCGTACTACTATAAAAATCCATCAATGACCGCAAAGGCGAACCTGGGCACGAACCGAGCCGAGGCCGTTCGAGTTGCGCATTCGCTCAACCGCCAACACCGTCTGGAAGTCGAACGGAAAGCAGCCCGAATTCAATTCCACACGCATCCCGATGCGGTCTCCTTCGAAACTGGCTTCTCCTCGTTCGTCGAAAGATACATCAAGGACTACAGCCTGAAGTCCAGCACCGCGACCCTTCTGCGGCAACGTCGCGACCGGCTCATCTCGAAAACCGGCACCATTGGGCTCGCCGCGATTGATACTGAATTGTTGCGGGAGACTATTTCCACCTTCAGCCCCTTCGAGCAGTCCAAGGTTAAATCGCTGCTGCATCGGTTCTTCAAGTACGCCATGTCTACTGGAACCTATCCAACTCACCTGCCGAATCCGGTCACGAACCTCTATCTCGATCCGGTACCGCAGAAGCGGCGGGCCCGCATCACCATGCAACAGTTCAAAGCCATCTACGATGCGTCACCAGAATGGCTTCAATGGTTGTTGACGCTCGCATTCCATCTCGCCCTGCGCCGGGTTGATCTCGTAAATCTGCGCTTTGATGACATCGTCTATGACCGGATTGTGAGCCCGATCCGCAAAACAGACACGAGTGCGAGGGAGATCGAGTCCACCTCCGTGGACTTTCCAATCCATCCTGACGTCCGTGGTGTACTGACACAAGCACGCATCTCGAGCATGGCCAACGGCCGTTGCCCCTTCGTCATACACCGCAAGCCCGATCGCATGACCAAGCGCAGCGTCGACGCGGTCCGCTCCGGGGCAATGCAACATCCTGCTCAGGTGCTGCCGCAGTACGCCAGCAAAGCGTTCCAGAAAGCCCGCACGTTGGCAGTGCAACGAACTGATTTTTTCGACGGCGTCGATACACGTCACTTGCCGACCCTGCATGAAGTGCGGGCGCTGGCCTCGCATCTCTATGCCACTGCCGGCTACGACGTAGGAGCAGTTCAAGATTTGATGGCGCACACCGATCCCGAAATGACCCGGGCCTATCAGAAGGGGCACGCGCGCAAGGTGCTGCGCGTGGAAATGACGTTACCGTTCAGCATTCACGGCAACGATCATTCAGTCAGGGAAGCAAGGGTTCAGTATCGGGTCTTAAACGAAAACCTCTTAGAGAATATTCTCTAAGAATTCTCTAAGACCACAACCTGGTTCGGAGATAAGTATTTGATTCGCAAGGAAATTTGGAGCGGGAAACGAGACTCGAACTCGCGACCCCAACCTTGGCAAGGTTGTGCTCTACCAACTGAGCTATTCCCGCTTGGGCTGCGTATTCTGCCCAAAACGTTCGGAAATACAAGGGTGAATAGGGGGCGGTCGCGGCCAGGAGGCCGCTCCGAACAGTCACCTCGAAAGCCGGAACAGCGGCCGCGTCCACACCGATTGCATGAGCGGGTCGAGGGCCCGGTAGATTCGTCCGGAAACCTGTATGGCCCGGCCCCGCTCCACCGCGTCGATGCCCTCGCGGACCACCACGTCGGCGTCGTACCAGAGGATGGCGGGGCTGTCGGCTTTCATGTCCTGCAGACCGCCCACGTCGTGGAACTCGGTGTGGGTGAAGCCGGGACACAGTGCCGACACGTTCACCCCGGAGCCCTTGAGGGTGGCGGCGAGCCCCTCCGACAGCGCGATCACGTACGCTTTCGCCGGACCGTAGTTGGTATCGCCGGCGCGGGTAACCCGGCCGGCCACCGAGGCCACGTTGATCACGCGGCCCCAGCCGCGTTCACGCATGGGCGGAATGAACAGATGGCACATGTGGGCCACCGAGGTCATCATCAGTTCCAGATAGCGCCGGTGTTCCTGCCAGTCACGGTCCTCGAGCAGATCGGGGCCCGCGGCGCCGGCGTTGTTCACCAGATAATCGATGGATTGGCCGGCCTCGGCCAGCGCGGCAGCCAGGGTCTGCGGCGCATCCGGCTCGGCCAGATCGGCGCTCAGCACCATGACCTCTACGCCCGTTTGCGCGCGAAGCTCATCCGCCAGAGCTTCCAGCTTGTCGCGCCGGCGGGCCACTAAAACGAGATGAAAGCCCTTGCCGGCAAGCTGACGGGCGAACTCGGCACCAAGGCCGGCGGAGGCGCCGGTGATCAGTGCAGTCTTGCGATCGGCCATGGCTGGTTACTCCTGGTCAGCGACTGAATCGGGATGAATGCCATATTGCTCCTGCGCCGCGCCGGGGGAAACCAGCCCGGCTGCCACATCGGCGCGCACCCGCGCCGGGTCGCGCCGGGCAACCACGCCCATGCCGCCCCCGCCCGGGGTTTCCATGATCAACCTGGCGCCGGCGGGAATTTCGTCGCGGCCTTTGCCGCGCAGATCGGTCACCGTGCCGTCGGCATGGCGCACCTGGACGCTGCCGGCCGCACCTGCACCGCCGCCCTGGCGGCCGCGTGCGGGATGGCGCACCCGGTCGAACATTTTCGATACCACGAACGGGCCGTCGTGGCGGTGGCCCACCTCGATGGTCTGACCGAGCCCGCCGCGATACTCGCCCGGACCGGCGGAATCCACCCGATACTCGCGGCGCCATATGACGAGCGGGGTGGTGACTTCGTTGACTTCGGTGGGCGTGGTGCGCACACCGGAGGGAAATGCGGTGGTGGACAGACCGTCCTTGCCCGGCCGTGCCCCGGTACCGCCATTGTAGATGGGGTTGGTGACGAAACTGACGTGATCTTTGCCGTCCGGGCCCGCATGGGCATTGCGGAACACCGGATTCCAGATACAGGACGCACCTTCTGCCGGCACGCGTCCCGGCAACATCTGATCGAGACAACCGAGAATCACGTCCGGCAGCATCTGGCCGATGGCGTGACGGGCCGACACCGCGCGCGGCGGCCGGGCATTGAGAATCGAACCCTCCGGCGCGCTGACCCGCACCGCTTTCAACGAACCCGCATTGTTGGGTACATCGTTGCCGACAATGCAACGCACGCCGAAAGACGCATAGGCCTGGGTATAGGGCAGCGGGACGTTGATGCCCACCGGCGATTCCGGCGAGGTGCCGGAAAAATCCACGTCGATAGTGTCGGCGCGTACCGAGACCCGGCAGACCAGATCGAGCGGCTCGTCGTAGCCGTCGATGCGCATGCGATTGTCGTAGTCGCCGGCGGGCAGGGCCGCAATCTCGTCGAGCATGGCGCGTTCCGAGAGGGCCAGGATGTCCCGCCCCGGCGCATCGAGATCCGCCAGATCGAAATCTTCCAGCATCTCGATGAGCTGTGCGGCACCGGTGTCGTTGCAGGCAGCCAGGGAGTACAGATCGCCTTCCGCCACCACCGGGTCGCGCACGTTGCGGGCGATGATGGCCATCAGGGTCTCGTCGCGGCGGCCTTCGCGGAACAGAAAGGATATGGGAATCTGCAGCCCTTCCTCGAATAGATCGTTGGCGTCCGGGCCGAATCCGCGGCCGCCCACGTCGGCGATATGACTGGTGGAAGCAAACAGGGCCACACAGCGGCCACGGTGATAGACGGGAGTCACCACGGTGAAGTCGTTCAGGTGTCCGGTGCCGTCCCACGGATCGTTGGTCAGCAGCACGTCGCCCGGCTTCAGGGTCGACACCGGATGCACGGCCAGGAACTTGCCCACCGATGCCGCCATGGCGTTGACGTGACCGGGCGTGCCCGTGACCGCCTGGGCCAGCATGCGGCCTTCGGTATCGAACACGCCCGCCGACAGGTCGCCGGCTTCACGCACCACCGTGGAAAAGGCCGTGCGCATGAGTGTCTGGGCCTGCTCTTCCACCATGGCCAGCAGTCGGTTCCAGACCAGTTGCGTGGTCAACTGCTCGAACTCGGCCTGGCGATTCATGCCTTACCTCCGGTTGCGGTTCGTTCCAGAACCAGATAACCCCGGGCATCCACGCGAAAACTGAAATCCGCGCTCACCACCGTGGTGGTCTGCTCCTCTACGATCAGGGCGGGGCCCGCAGCGTGATCGCCCGGCCGCAGATCGTCGCGCACGAATACATCGGCGGCGGCCGCCTGGCGCCGCACGGGATCGAACAGTTCACAGCTCTTGAGCGGCTGCACGGCATGCGCCTCGGGTGCCGCCAGCGCCTGCGGCGGCGCCGGTTCCCGGGCCACCAGGGTCAATGTCCAGCTCAGAATCTCCACGTCCAGGCCGGGAATCAACCGGCCATATAGACGCTGGTATTCGGCGTCGAAAGCCTCGCGCAGCGGTGCGGCGTCGTCCCGGGTCAGTGTATTCACCGGCACCGCCACGGCGATCTCATAGCCCTGCCCGGCGTAGCGCATGTAGGCGCGGCGTGCCTCGCGCCAGTCACCGTCCGGCGCCGCACTGCGCACGACCCGGGCCGCTTCCTCGAACATGTCGTCCATGACTGCATTGGCGGCATCGGCATCGAACTCCGACAGACGCTGGTAGCGGCTGCGCACCACCTCGTAGCTGATGGGCGCGAGCAGAAAGCCGATGGCCGAGCCGACACCGGCCCCGGTGGGCACCACGATACGGTCGATCTTCAATTTGCCGGCCAGTGCCGCCGCGTGCAGAGGTGCTGCACCGCCATAGGCGACCAGTGTTCGTCCCGCGGTCTCCTTGCCCCACTCTACCGCGTGCGCACGCGCAGCCGCAGCCATGTTCTCGTCCACCACTTCAGCGATTCCGAAGGCCGCCAGTTCATCGGAGAGTTCCAGGGGTTCGCCCACCTGTTCACGTAAAGCCGAGTTCGCCGCCTCGATATCGAGCTCCAGCCGGCCGCCGGCGAAATATTCTCCCTGAATACGGCCGAGCCGCACGTCGGCGTCGGTCACAGTCGGGTCGCGGCCGCCGCGGCCATAGCACGCCGGCCCCGGTTCCGAGCCGGCGCTGGCCGGGCCCACCTGAATGCGCTGCAGCTTGTCCACGCTGGCGATTGAGCCGCCGCCCGCACCGATCTCCACCATCTCGATCACCGGAATACGCACGGGCAGGCCGCTGCCTTTCTTGAAGCGGTAGACGCGGTCTACCTCGAACGAGCGGGAAAGCTGCGGGCGGGCATCGTCGATCAGACAGATCTTGGCCGTGGTGCCGCCCATGTCGAAGGACAGCACCCGCTCGAGATCACCCTCTTCAGCCACCCGGGCCGCCAGAATGGCGCCGCCGGCAGGGCCGCTCTCAACCAGCCGGATGGGAAACTGCGCCGCCGTGGCCAGATCGGTCAGGCCGCCGCCGGATGTCATGAGCAACACCGGACAGTCCATGCCGAGTGCCCGGAGCTGGCCTTCCAGACTGGTCAGGTAGCGGCCCATCAGGGGTTTCACATAGGCGTTGGCACAGGCCGTGGACAGACGCTCGAACTCCCGGATCTCCGGACACACATCGGACGACAGGGTCACCGCCACGTCGTCGAGCGCCTGCTCGAGAAACTCGCCGATGCGCTGCTCGTGTGCGGGATTGGCATAGGCATGCAGCAACCCCACCGCCACGCTCTCCACACCCCGCTCGCGCAGCACGGGCAGCAGAGCTTCTACCGCCTCCATGTCCAGCGGGCGCAGAACCTGTCCGGCAGCATCGAGGCGCTCCGGCACCGGCAGACGCAGCGGCCGGGGCACCAGCGGCGCGGGCCGGTCGATGTCGATGTCGTATTGCTCGAAGCGGTTCTCGAAGGCCATCTCTACCGCATCCCGATGGCCCTCGGTCGTGAGCAGTGCCGTGGTAGCGCCGCGCCGCTCGATGAGCGCGTTGGTGGCCAGGGTGGTGCCGTGCAGAACCAGCCGCACCGAACCGGGGGGCACGCCGCTTTCGTCCAGAACACTGCGAATGCCGCTCAACACGCCGTCGGCCGGATCGTCGTAGGTGGTCAGCACCTTGGCCGTGGTGCGGCCGCCGCCGGCAATGCCGTCCAGCACCACGTCGGTGAACGTCCCGCCGATGTCTACAGCCAGCCTGATGTCCGTGTCTGCCATATCGACGCCTCAGGTTGCGACCGTGGCCGGCTCGTTCCGCTCGCCCTGGAGCTGCCACAGACTCGAGCGCAGCCCCAGCAACCCGATGATGGTGAACATGGCGCCGGCGCAGATCAACAGCGTTCCCTGCGGCCCGACCAGATCCACCAGGTACCCGTTGATCAATGCGCCAACCGGGCCGGCACCGAAGAACGAAAACGAATAGAAGCTCATGACGCGGCCGCGCTGGGCCAGCGGCGCCTGCTCCTGCATGATGGTCCGCGACATGGTCATGGCCACGCCGCCGCACACGCCCCAGAAGAACAGCGGCACCAGAAAAACGCCGAACAACGGTGTCAGCGCGGCCGAAAACAGCACCACGGAACCGATCATCTGCGCCAGAATGAGCGCCCGGCCCTGCCGCCTGACGTCGCCCAGGCGCAGCAACAGGAGAACGGTGGTCACCAGCCCCAGACTGTTGCAGGCATTCATCAAGCCCAGGTCCATGGCGCCGCCGGCATACACGTCGCGGACCAGCAACGGCATGGTGACGATATAGGCACCCATGAAGAAGAACCCCATGCACATGTTCTGCACCACGATCATGCGCATGGCCGGCGACGAGAACACCGTGCGGCCCCCTTCCACCAGGGAATGCAGCAGACGCGGCGTCGTGCCTTCCGTGCCGTGACGCTGATTGGTGATGCGGCTGAAGCCGAACACGCCGATGCTCAGCACCAGGGCCTGGACCAGCAGGATGGGTTCCGGACCGGCGAGGTCCGCCATCGACGCCACCAGAAAACCCACCACCTGCAGGCCGAACTGGGAAATGCTGGTGAGCATCACCGTGCGTTGCACCCGGCCTTCGGCCACCTGACTGAGCAGGCCATCCCGCGCCGGGGTGACGAACGCCTGCGCGCAGCCCATGAGGATGGCATAGCCGATCATGGTCAGAAAACTGAGCCGGCCGGTGGCCACCAGCGCCAGCAGAATCAAAGGCGCCACCGTGGCTACCGACTGGGCCAGCAGGGCCACCCGCCGGGCGCCGAAGCGGTCGGCATAGCTGCCGCCGATGAGAATCAGCAGGGTGCCGGGCAGCAGCAGCGACATCTGGGCGATGCCCACTTTCTCGGGGGTCTCGTGCAGCACCATGGTCACCAGCCAGGCGAACATGACCCCCTGAATGCCGAAGGCGAGAAACCAGCTGCCCGTGCCGAGCAGATAGAAGTGCAGTGGACGCATGAATGACCCATCAGGCCCGGATGCAGCCGGATGGCTCCGGACGAAACGCATGAGTGTACCGGCAGGCCCGGTGGCAGCGCCACGCCTGCAGCTGGCTGGGGCTGCGGTACGCTGTGCCTTGGCCTATCATGCGCCAATGACGAGAATGACCGCCGGGTATCAGGGCGAGTACGGCAGCAATACCGAGCGGGCGGCCCGTCTGCTGCTCGACAATGCGGGGCTGAGCGACTGCGAGCTGCAGCCGTGCCGCAGTTCCGCCGGAGTGATTCAGGCGTTGCGCGACGGCCGGGTGCAACTCGGCGTCTACGCGGCGGAAAACAACACCGGCGGTCCCGTGGAAGAAACGGTGGAGGCCACGCGCGGCATCGAGCTCGAAGAGATCGAGCGCATATCGCTGCCCATCGTGCACTGTCTGTTCGCCAGATCGCCCATGTCGCCCGGCGATCTGTCCGCGGTCTTCTTCCACCCCAGGCGCTGAGTCAGTGTGCGGAGAATCTTCGCGAGCACTGCCCGAATGCCACGGTGTCGCCAGCACCGGACACGGCTGTGGCCGCCAACTGGCTGTCCAGCGGCCACTATCCGGAAGACGCCGGGGTGATCTGCTCCAAAGTCGCCGGCGACCGGGCGGGGCTGGTGCCGCTGATCGAGGGGTTCCAGGACCGGCGCGACAACATGACCACCTTCGTCCTGGCCCGCCTGCCGCTGGGTACCCTGGGCACGGCGCCGGCCACCCGGGAGCAGGCCGCCGCCCTGGCTCTGTCGCCGAGCACGGCTGAATACGCCATCAAAGGCATGATCGCGCTGACCATCTTCGCCGCCTTCGGCATCCGCGACTATCTGGGCTGGTCGTCCTGGAATTCGGCCTTCGCGGTATCCGGCCTCGCCGCCGCCATCGTCCTGCTGCTGGGCTCACGGCGCCTGGAGAACTGGAGCCACCGGCGTGCCCTGGGCGGCTACTGGAAATACGAACTTACCCCCATCGGCGCGGACCGCCCGGTAACCCAGGCACATCAGCTCATGCGCATCGTCCACATCGACGGCGACGATGACGGCTCTTTGCGCCTGCGCGGCTGGCGCGAGGGCGACGGCGGACCGCATCGCTGGGAAAACAAGGAAGTGCTGGTGTCGCGCCCGGGCACGCGCAAAGGGCGGCTGCTCTACGAGTACACCAATACCCACGATCACCCCGACAACACGGCGCTGGACGGCGTCGTGCATCTGGCCTGGAACCGTACCCATCCAGCCCAGCCCATCGACCGCATGTCAGGCTGGTACACCGGCTTTGCCACCGGCGACGTGGGGCGGATCAGCTACGAACGCATCGACGCCGATACCTTCGACCGCCTGCGCGGCGGCCATGTGAAGTGATCGCGTCTTGAACCGCCGAGGACGGCTGCGACACAATCTTCACCGGTTCGCCGCTTACCTGCCGGCCGCCTCGCGGCCGGCGGCCAGACCGGCCTCCGCGCCGCCGGAAATACCGGCATCATTCCAGTACCCCACGGTGACGAAGGAAAAGCCCTGCTCCAGATAGTCGGCCACGTTGTGCTGGTTGGTGGTGATGCCGCAGGGAATCCGCCGCGTCTTGCAGACATCGAGCACCCGCAGAATGGCCGCCTCGATCTCCGGATGGTCGCGCTGACCCGGCAGGCCGTAAGAGATGGACAGGTCGCTGGGTCCGATGAAGATCGCGCCGATCCCGGGCACGGAAGCAATCGCTTCCACGTTCTCGACACCGCGGCGCGACTCGATCTGAATCACCGCCAGCAGCTCGCCGCGCGGATCGAGAGGCCACACGTCTGCCCGATCCATATAGTCCGACGTACCCCAGAACCAGCTGGCGATACCGGGTGATGCACCGCGCAGACCGGTAGGTTGAGCGGCCGTGTCGCCGCGGGGCTGGGGATAGCGCATGGCACGCACCGCGGTGAGCGCCTGTTCCCGCGTTTCCACATAGGGAAACACGATGCCGAACGCCCCCATGTCGAGCACCTGTTTGACGTGCCATTCCAGATTCTCACCGCCGCTCATGGGGATTCTCACCAGCGGCGTCACATCCATCTGGGCGTTGCCTTTCTCTACCAGGCGTCCCTTGTCGGTCATACCGAGCAGAAAGGTCTGCAGGGTCTCGGCACTCATGGCGCTGTGTTCCATATCGATGAATATGAAATCGAGATCCGAACGCGCCAGCCCGCGGGCATTGGCCAGGGAAAAATTACCGGTGAAGATACCGAAAACCGGATCATCGCCCTGCAGCGTCTCGATGGTTCGATTCAGCCGAACCCCATCCTGCCCGAAGGCCGCCGTTATACCGAACAGGCCCGCCAGCAGGATGACGGCCTGCACAAAAGCTCGGTGATATCTCACTGTCGTTCTCTCCCCCGATTGCTGTGCCGCAACCGTACAACTGCTCACCTGTCCGGCGCCACCGGCGGACGGGCTCTGCCCCCAGAAGCAGGCCACTGCCGGCAATGGGCCGCCCGGCCGCGGCGACCGACACCGACTGGCACCCTGGTCTGCTGAAGACGAAGTTCCCGACACGGCTCGCCGCCCTGATCAAATGGTCCTTCATCATCAGCGCCCTGCTGCTGCCGGTATCCTGCTGGCATGCGGACAGCCTGCCCGACGCATTGCGCTGCTCGATGATCTGGCGGAAGAACCCAAGCAATTTGCCGTCGAGGAGCCCGCGTTCGAGACCGAACAGGGCGGCGTGCGCTACCGGGTGGAACCACCCGACCGGTATCGGCTGCAGGGCCTGGTGGTATCGCGGCGCGCTCACGACGGCGACCGCATGCTGCACCGGCGCTGGAACGATCATCTCAACGTGGCCGACGTCTGCGTGGTCTGGGGCGACGCGGCCACAGCCGACCTGAGTGCCTTCGACTTCTGGAGCGGTCAGTTCACCTGCTTCTTCCGCACCGATGACGGAGCGGCCTGCGCGCCTTTCGTCCGGATCAGCTCGCCAACAGCCATCCGCTCGCCGACCGGGCATACCTGCGCGAGCAGATCGCCGGCGTGGCCGTGGGCGATCAGATCCGGCTGAGGGCTATCCGCGAGCTACAGCAACGACAGCGGGTTCGAGCGCGGCACTTCCACGACCCGCACCGACACCGGCAACGGCGCCTGCGAAACCATCTACGTCACCCGCTTCGACGTGCTTCAGCCATCCCCATCCGTCTGGCCGGCGCTGCAGGGTCTGGCCGGATTCGGCCTGCTGGGCAGCATGCTGGCGTGGCTGGTCGCCGCTCTGCGCGACTGGATCTGACCAGGCGCTGCCAGCCCGCCCTGCCGCCGCTCAGTCCCTGCCCTCGAAGCTCACACTCTTGACCAGCGCATAGACGGGCATGCCTGCTGCCAGTCCCAGCTCTTCAACGGCAGCGAGGGTCAGCCGGGCACGGATGTGCGCGCCCTGCAGTTGCACGGCCGCCGACGCGACGCCGGTTCGCGGGTCGCTATCCACGGTTGCCAGGGTGCCGGGCAATATATTGCGGATGCTCAAACCCTCCGGACGCCGGGTGGCGATGGACACGTCCCGGGCACGAATGCGCACCCGCACCGTCTCCCCGGCAGCCACGCGGGCAAGCAGCGGCAAGGTCAGGCGATCGCCGCCCACGTCCACGAAGCTGAGTTGCAGGCGCTCGTCGTGACCGACCACCCGCCCTTCCAGCAGCACGCCGCCTTCGTAACGGCCGGCCAGGGGCTGCAGATCGAGCCGCTCCACCACCGCCGCCGCAGAACCATGCTGCTGCACCCGGCCGTCGGCAAGCACCAGCATGTGATCGGCCAGCCCGGCCACCTCGTCGATGTCGTGGCTCACATACAGCGTCGGAATGCGGAACCGGCGCGGCAGCGTTTCCAGGTACGGAAGAATCTCGGCTTTACGCGCTCGATCCAGGGCGGCCAGCGGTTCATCGAGCAACAGCAGCCGCGGGGCGCTCAGCAAGGTCCGCGCCAGCGCGACACGTTGCCGCTCGCCGCCAGAAAGCTCCGCTACCGGCCGCGCCAGCAGGTCGTGCAGATCCAGCGCTGCTACCACAGCCTGGCGCTCGAAACCCGGCAACGCGCGACGCACGCGGCGCTCGGCGAATGCCAGATTGCCCGCCACATCCAGGTGGGCAAACAGCCGGGCGTCCTGAAACATGAATCCCACCGGCCGCCGATGCGGGGCCAGATTGACGCCGGCGCGGCTGTCGAACCAGACCTCGCCGGCCAGGGCGATGCGCCCCGCCGACGGCGCTTCGAATCCGGCAATGACCCGCAGCAGCGTGCTCTTGCCGCTGCCGCTGGGCCCGAACACCGCCGTGACACCGTCGAGGCCGATGTGCTCGTCGACGGCCAGCGTGAATCCGCCAACGGACAGGCTTGCCTGGATGTGCAGGGTCTCAGCCGACATGGAGGGGATAGCGCCGGTTGAAAGCGTAGACGAGCAGCAGCACGGTAAAGGAAAACACCAGCAGACCCGCAGCCAGCACATGGGCTTCGGCGTAGCGCAGGGTTTCCACGTGCTCGTAGATGGCAATGGACACCACCCGGGTTTCGCCGGGAATGTTGCCGCCGACCATCAGCACGACCCCGAACTCGCCCAAGGTATGGGCAAACGTGAGGACGCACGCGGTCAGAAAGCCCCGCGTCGACAGCGGCGCCACCACACTGAAAAAAGCATCCAGCCGTGAAGCACCAAGGCTCTGTGCCGCCTCCACCGGCGCCCGTCCCACGCCCTCGAAAGCGCTGGCCAGCGGCTGGACCATGAACGGCAGGGAATAGAGCACGGATGCCGCGACCAGCCCGGAGAACGAGAAGGTCAGGGTATCGCCGGTCAGGCTCACCCACAGGCTGCCCAGGGGCGCGGTGGGGCTCATGATGACGAGCAGATAAAAACCCAGGACGGTTGGCGGCAGCACCAGGGGCAATGCCGTCACAGCCTCGACCGCCGGTTTCCAGCGCGAAGCCGTCCCCGCCATCCACCAGGCCAGCGGCGTGCCCAGCAGCAGCAGAATCACGGTGGCTGCTGCCGCCAGTTGCAGAGTCAGCCAGACGGCACTCAGGTCGGGCATGTTCAATCGACGTCGTAGCCGTATTCGCGAATGACTTCGCGGACATCGGGCCGGCGCAGGTAGGCGAGCAGATCGCGGGCGGCCGAGTTGTCCTCGGCCCGGGTCAGCAGCACCGCATCCTGGCGGATGGGGGAATGATAGTCCGGCGGAACATCCCAATGGCTGCCGCCAGTGGTATTGCGCTCGCTCATGACATGGGCCCGGGCAACGAGCCCCAGTTCGGCATTACCGGTGGCCACCATGGCGTGGGTCTGGCCGATGTTTTCGCCCATGACGATACGCCCGCGCAGGCTGTCGAAGAGGTTCAGCGCCTCGAGCAGCTCGCGCGCTGCAACGCCGTAGGGCGCCAGCTCCGGATTGGCCATGGCCAGGCGGCGGAATTCGCCGCGGCGCAATACGGCGGCGCCGTCACCGCTGATACGTGCCGCATCCGCGCTCCACAGCGAGAGCCGGCCGGTAGCATAGGTGAAACGGCTGCCGCGTATGGCCAGCCCCGCTGACTCGAGCCGGGCGGGATAGCTCTGATCCGCCGCGAGCAGCACGTCGAACGGCGCCCCGGCGCTGATCTGTGCATACAACTTACCTGTAGAGCCGCTGGTGACCGTAAGGGCATGGGGGCTCTGGCGCTCGAAATCGCTTTCCAGACGTTCCATGACTTCGGCAAAGTTCGCCGCCACCGCCACCAGCGCCACCTCGGCCCTGACACCGCCGCACATCGTCAGCAGCCCCGCCAGGATGCAGATTGCGGCGGGCGACGGCCGCCGCGGCGTTCGTGTTCCACGCATTGGGGCTCCTCGTGTACGGCCCGACCAACTCGGCCTAGTGTACTCCGCCAGGCCATTTGCACAGAACGGCGCGGCCTGGCTATTCTGCGCAGCCTTTTGACGCGCAGGAGAGTTGTATGTCGCGCCTTCGTTACGCCCTGGGGCTGACAGCACTGCTCGCTGCCGCCGCCATGGCGCAGCAGCCGGAGATTCCGCAGATACCCTACCAGCAGTTCACCCTGGACAATGGCCTCACCCTCATCGTCCACGAGGACGACAAAGCCCCCATCGTGGCAGTCAACGTCTGGTACCACGTGGGTGCGAAAAACGAGGTGCCGGGCAAGACCGGCTTCGCGCACCTGTTCGAACACCTCATGTTCAACGGCTCGGAACACTACAACGACGACTACTTCAAACCGTTCGACCGGGTCGGTGCCACCGAAATGAACGGCACGACCAATTCCGACCGCACCAACTACTTTCAGAACGTGCCCAACACAGCCCTCGACATGGCACTGTGGATGGAATCGGACCGCATGTGCTGCATGCGCGCCGCCGTGGACCAGGAGCGTCTGGACGAACAGCGCAGCGTGGTGCAGAACGAAAAGCGTCAGGGCGAGAACCAGCCCTACGGCAAGGTGTTCAATCTCATCCAGGAGAACACCTACCCCGCCGGGCATCCGTATGACGGCACGGTCATCGGCTCCATGGAAGACCTGGAAGCCGCCAGCCTGGAAGACGTACATCAATGGTTCGACACCTATTACGGGCCGAACAATGCCGTGCTGGTGGTGGCCGGCGACGTGGAAGCGGCCCACGTGCGCGAACGGGTGGAGCACTACTTCGGCGCCATTCCTCCCGGCCCGCCCATCAACCGCCACGAATCCTGGGTAGCGCCGCGGGAAACGTCTCACCGTCAGGTGATTCAGGACCGCGTACCGCAGGCGCGCGTCTACAAGACCTGGAACGTCCCGGAACGCAGCAGCGACGCGTTCCAGCATCTCAAGCTGTTCGCCGACGTCTGGGCCAACGGCAAAACCTCGCGGCTGTATGAAGCTCTGGTCTACGACCGGCAGATCGCCACCGATGTGCAGGCCATCGCGCTCGGCCGGGAACTGGGCAGTCTGCTCATCGTCTTTGCCACCGCCCGCCCGGGCGAATCTCTGCAGGCCGTCGAGGCCGCCATGGACGCAGAGCTGAAACGGCTGCTCGACAAGGGCGTACAACGCCGCGAGCTCGAAGCCGTGAAGACGCGCCGGCTGGCCGGCTTCATCCGCGGCGTGGAACGCGTCGGCGGGTTCGGCGGCAAATCGGACGTGCTGGCGGAAAGTCAGGTCTACGACGGCTCGCCGGACGGGTACCTGCGGCACATGCAGACCATCCGCGAAGCGACTGCCGCAGCGGTCTCGGCCACGGCGCGCGAATGGCTCAGGGGCGGAACCTACACATTGGCAGTCCGCCCGTTCCCCGAGCTCCGAGCGGGCGCCGGCGACGCCGATCGCAGCGCGATCCCGTTCCCCGAGTCTCATCCCGAAGTAGCGTTTCCCGGCTTCGAGCGCGCCACCCTGGACAACGGCCTGGAGCTCGTCGTGGCCAACTGGCCCGCCGTGCCGGCCGTGGACTTCTCCCTGGTGCTCGATGCGGGCTATTCCGCCGACGCGGTCACGGCGGATGCCCGGCTGGGCACCGCCAGCCTGACCATGGACATGCTCGACGAAGGGGCCGGCGGCCGCGACGCACTCGAGATCAGCGACCGGCTCGATCGTCTGGGCGCCAGACTGGAGCTGGGCGCCGACCTGGACACGAGCTACGCCAACCTGTCCGCACTCAAGGCCAATCTGGACGAAACACTCGAGTTGTACGCGGATATCGTCCTCAACCCCGATTTCCCCGCCGCCGAGCTGGAGCGGCTGCGCCAGCAGACCCTGGCGCGCATCAGCCAGGAACAAAGCCGCCCGCAGAGCATGGCCCTGCGTCTGTTCCCGACGTTGATCTATGGTGACGGGCATCCCTATGCCATGCCTTTCACGGGAACGGGTACCCGGGATTCGGTGACTGCCCTCACGCGGGACGACCTCGCCGCCTACCATGCAGACTGGTTCCAGCCGGGCAACGCCACCCTGGTGGTGACCGGAGACACCACCATGGCAGAGATCCGCCCGCTGGTGGAAAAGCGCTTCCGCGACTGGCGGGCGGATGCCGCACCGGAAAAACCGATTCCAGCCGTCGAACCCGCTGACACACCCCGGGTCTATGTGGTCGACCGCCCCGGCTCCGAGCAATCCATGATCATCGCCGGTCATGTCGTGCCGCCTTACGGCCATCCTCAGCACCTGAGCCTGCAGGCCGCCAGTGATGTCCTCGGCGGCAGCTTCTCGGCCCGGGTGAACATGAACCTGCGGGAAGACAAGGGCTGGTCCTACGGCGCGCGCAGCATCATCGCCAATGCCCGGGGGCACCAGCCGTTCTTCATGTTCGCACCGGTGCAGACGGACAAGACGGCTGAGTCCATGGCCGAACTCGAGCAGGAGCTGCGCGCACTGAGCGGCAAGCGCCCGCCCACCGCCGCCGAGATCGCCAAGGTCAAGGATCAGAGCACGTTGACCCTGCCGGGACGCTGGGAAACCCGCGGCGCCATAGCCGGCGCTATCCGTGAGATCGTGCGTTTCGACCTGGCCGACGATTACTGGGACCGCTATCCGGAAATGGTGCGCGGCCTGGACGTACCGACGGTCACCGAGGCGGCGCAGCAACTGCTGCATCCCGACCGCCTGACCTGGGTGGTCATCGGCGACTGGGCAGAGATCGAAGAGTCCGTACGCGACCTGGATATCGGCGAGGTGCAGCGTATCGATGCCCGGGGTGAAAGCCTGACCCGTTGACCAGGTGCAGCGCGGCCGCGGTGCAAACCGCCGCGGCGGGCCGCCGCGGCAGGCCTTGCCGGCGGCAATGTATCTTTATATCATCGCGTTTCGCTCGGGCAGACTGTATGCGAACTCGATATATCCAACGCGCCATGGCTGCGGCGGTGCTGTTCCTCGGCACCGCCTCGCTCCTGCTCGCGGGCACCCTGGCTGCGGCGCATGCCCATGGCGATCATGCTGACGACTCGCTCACATCGGTCTGCAGCGTCTGCACTACGGCCAAGATTCTGCCGGCACCAGCCGCAACGGGCACCGATCGGGAGCCGCAGTGGATTCCGCTCGGCGCCGCGCCGGTTACTCCGGCGTCACTCAGCGCCGCCCATGCCCGCGCCGATTTCGAGCCTCGCGCCCCACCCCGATTCTGAACAGATCCCGCTGCAATCCGGCCGTCCCGCACGGCCCGGAAATCTGTCTCGAGAATTGGAGTCGACATGTCAGCCCACAGACTTTTTGCCGCTGCGCTGTGCTGCGCATCCGGTATCGCTGCCGCCCAGTCGGATGATGCCGGCAGCCAGCCCATCGAAACCATCACCGTCATCGCCCATCCCCTGTCGGCGGAAGGGTTAGCGCTGTCCAGCGAAATCCTCGAAGGTGAAGATCTCGCGAAAAAGCTCGGCAGCAGCATTGGTGAAACCGTCGGCTACGAGCCCGGCGTGCATTCCGCCAACTTCGGTCAGGCGGCCAGCCGGCCGGTGATCCACGGTCTCTCGGGACCTCGGGTCAGAATCATGGAAGACCGCATCGACTCTCTGGATGTTTCGGTCACCAGCGCCGACCACGCCGTCACCATCGAGCCGTTCATAGCCGACCGTATCGAAATCCTCAAAGGGCCCAGCACCCTGCTCTACGGGTCCGGGGCCATCGGCGGCGTGGTAGACGTGCATACGGGACGGATTCCCCACGAACGTGCCGACAGACCCCTGTCGGGCAGCGGAGAAGTGCGGCGCAACGACAACGGCGAGCGGGAAACGGCGGCGCTGCGTCTCGACGGCGGCGCCGGTTCCATTGCCTGGCACGCGGACGCCTTCAGCCGCGAAGCCGACAACTACGACATCCCCGGCTTCGCCGAGTCCCGGGCCCTGCGCGCGCAGGAAGAAGCCGAGCACGGCGACGAGGAAGGCCATGACGAGGATCACGATGAAGAAGACCACGAAGACGAGGTCCGCGGCACCCTGCCCGGCAGCGCGTTGGACGTGAAAGGCGGCGCTGTGGGGCTGTCATTCGTGGGTGACCGGGGTTTCATCGGCGCTTCGGTCAGCCGCCTGGATGCCGAGTACGGCCTTCCGGGCGGGCACGAGCACGAAGAAGGTGAAGAAGGCGAGGAGGAACACGAAGAAGAACACGGCGAAGAGGAAGGCAATCCGTTGCTCGATCTGAAGCAGACGCGGGTCGATTTCGAAGCCGGGCTGGCAAATCCCTTCCGCGGTTTCGAGAGCATGAACGTGCGCATCGGCTACAACGACTATGAACACGAAGAGATCGAGCCGAACGGTGAAGTCGCCACCCTGTTCGAAAACAAGGCCATAGAAACCCGCATTGAACTGACCCACGCGCCCCTGGCCGGCTGGCGGGGTGCATTCGGCGTGCAGTTCCAGGACCGGGACTTCTCCGCGGTCGGCGAGGAAGCATTCATCGCCCCGGTGGACACCCGTTCTCTGGGGGCATTCTGGGTGGCTGAGCGTCAATTCGACAACTTCGAACTGGAAGCCGGCGCACGCCTGGAGCAGGTCGACATCGACCCCAGCGAGGCCGGCAGTCAGGATTTCACGGGCTACGCCGCATCCCTGGGCATCGTCATTCCGGCCGGCGAATACTGGTCGGTAGGCTTGCTGGCCGACTTCTCGGCCCGGGCGCCCATCGCCGAAGAGCTTTTCTCCAACGGCCCGCACCTGGCCACTTCTGCGTTCGAAATCGGCAACCCGAATCTGAACGAGGAAAAGGCATTCAGCGTCTCGGGTAATCTGCGCTACGCCGGTGACGCATGGTTCTTCAACGGGACTCTGTACTACAACCGCTTCTCCGATTTCATCTTCGAGTCCCCCACCGGCGACGAGGAAGACGGCCTGCCGGTGTTCGTCTTTCTTCAGGAAGATGCCGACTTCTTCGGCTTCGATGCCGAACTTCGCCGCACGGTAGCCACCTGGGACAACGGCAGCCTGGAAGCGTCGGCCATGTTCGATACGGTTTCGGCCGAACTGGACGTCTCCGGCAACGACAAAGTGCCGGCGAGTTCCGCCCACCCGCTACGGTGTGGGTCTGGCCGCCGACTGGGGCCCGGTGCGGGCGTCCGTCGATTATCTGCGGGCCAGGGAGAAAGACAGCGTGGCCGGCTTCGAGTTGCCCACTGAAGCCTACAACGATGTGCGCGCCTATCTTGGTGCCGACTTCGGCCTGGGCAAAGACGCCAGCCTCACGGTGTTCCTGCAGGGCCGCAACCTCACCGACGACGAGCAGCGTCAGCATTCGTCATTCATCAAGGATCTGGCACCGCAGCCCGGCCGCACCGTGGAGGCCGGTATTCGCGCGCGGTTCTGACCGGGAAGCCCGGCGCCGCCGAGCGGCGCCGGGCCTACCTTCTCAGTACTTCGGCAAGGGGTATATACTGAAAACTGATCTCAACCGGCAGCGCAGGGCCCATGGCTCGGAAGTCCAGTAACGCAACGTCCTCTGCCGAAGCAGCGCAGCTCGAGCACGCCGAGCAGGTCTGCCGTGAACTCGGCGTGACCTTCACACCCATACGCCGCGAGGTCTATCAACTGCTGTGCCGGCACGACCGGCCGGTCGGTGCCTACGAACTCCTCGACGATCTGAAGGCGACCCGGCCGCGGGCCGCTCCGGTGACCGTCTACCGGGCGCTGGATTTTCTCCTGGAGGCAGGTCTGGCACACCGCATCAACAAGCTCAACGCCTTCATGGCCTGCCGCGGCAGCGACCTGGCCCACAGCGGGCTGATGCTGATCTGCAGCCGCTGCTCCACCGTCATCGAGCTGGAAGACCGCAAGGTAGAGAACTCCATCCAGCGCTCCGCCGCCGACCTGGCGTTCAAGACCGGCGACGAGCTGGTAGAGGTGGTGGGCACCTGTTCCGACTGCCGCGGCTGACTGCCCGGTATCTCCCTCGAAGCCTCAATCACCCCACTGGGCAGCGAAAGCGGCCAGCGCCTCGAGACCCAGGATATCGGCCGACTCGAGCGGCAACTGCTGCATGGGCACACCCGGCAGGGCTTCTTGCAGGGTGGCCAGATGCCGCGCTTCCTGATCATGCCGCTCGGCCAGGAATCCAGTTGCCTGCGCCGGCACACGCTTGTTCACGACGAGCCCCGCAACATTCATTCCTGACTGCCCCAGCGCTGCCGACAACTCGATGGTCTCCAGCACCGGCAGACGTTCTGCGGTAAGTACGATGACGAAGGCTGCGCGGCGATCATCGGTGAGGGTTTCCCGCAGATTGGCAAAGCGGCTGCGCCGTCGGTTGAGGATCTGCCGGACGCGGGCATCCCGTGAGGCGGGCTCGTCGTCGTCACCGAACACGGCGTCGGAACGCGACTGGTCGCGGTCCAGGCCGCGCAGCATGCCCTGCAGACGATCGGCACGGTCCCGCCGGCGCAGCAGACCCTCCGTCCACGCCGACATCAATTCCGGCAGGGCCATCAACTGCGCCGTGTGACCGGACGGGGCCGTGTCGAATATCACGTGGTCGTAGTCGGCGGCCTGTTCCACGGTCTCGGCAATGCGTTCCAGCATGGCTGCCTCCGTCATCCCCGGCGCGTGGCGGGCCAGTTCCAGGTGCTTGTCCACCTCGCCGGCCAGATGCACCGGCATGAGCCGGCGCAGGGCTGCGCCGACTTCGCTGAGATGGTTGTCGATGATGCGTTCAGGATCCAGCTCCCTGGCCCACAGACCCGCCGCCAGGGCGATGATCTCGGGGCCCACGGGGCGCTCGAACAGATGGCCCAGGTTGTGGGCCGGGTCGGTGGAGACCAGCAATACCCGGCGCCCTTCCCGGCTCAGGGCCACGGCTGCGGCAGATGCTACCGTGGTCTTGCCAACGCCGCCCTTGCCGCCGAAGAACAGGATCGGCGTCGCGCGGGCCAGGTTCAGCAGCACTGCACGTGATCCAAAGGCGAGCGTTCCATGCCCATGCGCTTGTGCCATTCGTGGAACCGGTCGTAGACCACGGGCATAAGTTCGAGGGTGTAATAGGTCGCGGGATTGGGCACGCCCAGCGTCTCCGCCAGCACCAGCAGCATGAAGAGATCTTCCTCGTCGCGCTGCGCGCGGGCAACGGAGCGCCGGTACGGGGCATGGTAGTAGGCCTCGAGGCCGGACTCGACGGCGTTCAGGATCTGTCGCCAGCGGGGTTGCGAGGGGTCTGTGTTGCCTGACATAGCAGAGTCACTCCGGCTGCGCGCAGCCCGCACACAGGCGCACATTCAGCAGGTGTGCAGCAGCAACGATGGCAGCCCCCAGGATCGTCAACGTAGCCTCAGTGGGACGGCCGAACACGTGGGCGGCGCCGGCGAGCATGACCAGCAACCCCACTGCTCCCGTTGCCACCACGGACATGGCGGCGTGCCGGCGATAGCCGGCATACAGGGCCCAGCCGGTCACCAGCAGGGCAATGCCGAACAGAACCCAGTGCAAGGCGGTCTCGGTTTCACCCAGCCATACGTGCCAGGCGGGTGCCGCGAGAATGACCACCGGCAGAAGGAGGCAATGCACCAGGCACGCCGCTGAGAGTGCGATTCCTGCTATATCCGCTTTCATCGGGCTCACCATGACAATGTAATAGTATAACCCGATGAGACGGCCGTTGCTCAAGGGCCGATGGCATCCCGTCGCCGCTATGGCGGTTGATCGCTGAGCAATCGTTCGAGGATGCGCTCAATGTCGCCGGGCACGACCCAAGGCTGGCGCAGCACGACCCGGCCCGACCGGTCGAGAACGAATGCCGGCGACGGTGCGGCGCCGTAAGCCCGCCAGACTGCATCGTCGTCGCCGTCTACCAGGAAACGGACATTGGCGTCCATGGCCTGCCGGGCGAACCGGGCCTGATCGAGGCGTGCCGCCAGATCCGGCGGTTGCCCGACGTTGATGCGCGCCAGTCGATTGATCCACGGCACCCATTCCTCGTCCCGGTACGGGCTTGGCGCGCCCACCGGATGGGCCTCCTGGGTATACACCACCAGAAAGGTGACTCGGTCTCCATAACGTTCCCGCAACGGCTGCATGGTGAAGCGCCGATAGCGGAATACCGGGCAGGTGTAGCTGCCAAGCTGGATTACCACCGGCTTGTCGCCAATGACCTGCTCGAGACTCACCTGATTGCCGGCGGTGTCGGTCAATGTGAAGTGCGGGGCAGAATCACCCGACCGCGGCGCGAGGTCATGAAAATGCGCCAGGGAATCGCCCGCTTCCGTGGGGAAGAGCATGGCACAGGCTGAATTAAATGTTGCGGCAGCGATGAACGACAAAACCTTGAGCAGCCGAGCCGCAGTCCCGACAAAACCGCCGCCGACAATTACTACGTTGCGGTCCTTATCCGGGGTCACGCATCCGCCTTGAAGACCAGCGTGTCCGGATAGAACGCGTACCAGGCGAACCAGAACCCCGTGGTGGTCGGCAGACTGCTGCCATCCTCCGCTTCCGCCCAGGCGCTGCGCGAAGCCTCACTCCATCGGACGGTGATCTGCTGCCCATTCACCGTATCCTGGAAGCGATCCTGTCCATGCTCATTCAACTCCTCGAACGGGTAGGCCTTGTGAACGCCATCGATTTCGATCCCCATGACCAGTTCTTTGGGGTGGTAATCGCTGGGCGCCTCATTGGCGACCTCGAAGTACAGCCGGCGGGACCGTTCGTAGCCGCGGTAGGGACTGCGGCTGTAGGATCGCTGGAAGCCGGTGTCCTTGCTCAGCACTACCGTGTCGGGATGCTGCTCACGCCAGTCGGTCCACGTCGTATGCTTCGCCGGCAGCTGCGGCAGCGGTGTGCCTGCCAACGGGCCGCTCACGGCCTCGCCGAGAATCTGTGACCACAGCGACTCCGAATTGCGGTCGAACAGCAGAACGTCGCTGTTGTACAGCAGGCCAGACACGCCGAAGATCAAAGCCGTATCGGCGATGTTCGAAGCGAACACCATGCCGGTGCCGCACAACGGGCAATAGGTCACCACGAAATGCTGGCTGCCGGCCTTGTCGTTGACGATTTCATGCCAATTCAATATCGAAATCGGATATGCCTTCGCCTGGCCATTGATATCGACTCCCAGCACACGATCATCGCCGTCCATGTAGTCGGCTTCGTCAGCCGTGAGGAACTTGGGATCGTTGATGGCAGGTATGCCATCGCGGGGCGGTCCGCCCGATTCGATCTGATCGACGGGAATGGTGGCACCGTCGAGGTCGAAGCCGTTCATGGTGCGGGCATCGGCCTGGTAGCAGGCTAGCATTGCCAGTGCCCCGCTCAGCGCCAGCAGCAGTACGCGAATCATCGGCAAAATCCAATTCCGCTTGTAAAGGTGTGTTAGACCGCTCAACTGAGCGCATTGATCCGTCCGCAGCCGGGTGGTCCGACGATTCTGCAAAGTTTCCTGTAGGGGCGTAACACAAGCCATCCGCATGCGTCTGTAACACTGATGGGTCTAACCTCGCCCATCACTGATGACGCAGTTCGACCTCTCCACGGCGTCATCAATTGCTGCTGGTGGTGTTCCCTCCCCGCCAGTGGCTGCGGGAAGGGTGTCCTGTCACCCTTCCCGCCTTTTCACGCCTGCCTACCGGATATTTCCCGTACAGCCGATTGACGAACCTACTCCCGAGCCATATGGTCGAACTACGGGAGGGTCCTGGCGATCGCAGAAAAAAAGGCTCGACCCAGCACTGTGTCGGGCTTTATTTCTATAAAGGGGTTACATGTGACGCATGAGCCGAGAGCCGGAGAGGGCGCGGACAGCAGTACCAATAATTCCACCAGGCATACCGACGAGGCAGCCCTCGTTGCGCAACTGCAAGCCGGTGACCAGGAGGCGTACCGGACCGCCGTGGCAAAGTACAGCCCCCGCATGCTGGCGACGGCCCGGGCCATCGTCGGCCCGGCCCAGGCGGAAGATGTGGTTCAGGAAGCCTGGGTTACCGTGTTCCGTCAGATCGGGAAATTCGAGCAGCGTTCAGCTCTGTCCACCTGGCTGCAGCGGATCGTTGCCAACGGGGCCATCTCCCATCTGCGTAAGCAGAAGAAGGAAGCTTCGTCGGACACCAGCCAGGAACAACCGCCGGATGCCGACTGGTTCGACAGCCGGGGGCGTTGGGTGAATCCGCCGGTCGCCTGGGATACTTCGACGCCGGACGATCTGTTGACGGCCGCCGATCTGCAGGATTGCATCGACAAGCACATCGCGCTCATGAGCGATCAGCAGCGCCAGGTCCTTGTCATGCGCGACATGCAATCACAAAGCTTCGATGACATCTGTAACGACCTGGGCGTGACCGCGTCCAATGTACGAGTGCTGTTGCACCGTGGAAGAACCAGATTGATGAAAATGGTGGATCATTTTCAGGAGACGGGAACATGCTGAGCTGTCAGGAAATTACGGCCAAAGCCAACGACATGCTCGACAACGAGCTCGGCTTTCGCGAGCGCATGGCTGTGCGTATGCACCTGGCCATGTGCGTGCATTGCCGCCGCTTCAACCGGCATCTGCGTGCTCTCGCGGCAACGCTCAAGCGCCGTCCCGATCTCGAAGTGCTGCCTGCAGACTTCGTCGACCGCGTTATGACAACCATCAACAGCGCTCAGGGAGCATCGGAAGGCGAACAGCCCCAGGGTTCTTCGTCCTGAGGGACAGTAGAGAGCCGCTCGTCCCCGCTGCCCGGACACCTGATTCCAACTTGATGAACACTGGAGAGTTCGATGTCAGTGACCGCCAGCGCAACGCGTCTGCAGGATAATATCGTCGAAGCACTCAAACCGGCCGATGGCATCGGCCCTCTGCTGCTGCGCCTTTACCTGGCGCCGGTGATGATTCAGGCGGGTTGGACCAAGTTCGCCTCTTTCGAGAACACCGCCGCCTGGTTCGGCAATCCGGATTGGGGCCTCGGCCTGCCATTTCCGGAACTGCTCACGTTCCTCGCCGCCAGCACTGAGCTGGTTGGCGGCATCGCGCTGGTCATCGGTTTCGCCACACGCTGGTTCGCCATTCCGCTGATGGTCACCATGCTGGTCGCCATCTTCGCGGTCCATTGGGAAAACGGCTGGCTGGCCATCTCTGACGGTTCGAGCTGGCTGGCCAATGAGCGGGTCATGGAAGCTCAGCCCCGCAAGCAAGCGGCTATCGAAATTCTCAAGGAGCACGGCAACTACGGCTGGCTGACGGCCCGCGGCTCCATCACCATACTCAACAACGGCATCGAATTCGCAGTCACCTACCTGGTAATGCTGATTTCACTGCTGTTTACGGGCGGCGGGCGCTACACCAGTCTGGATTACTGGATCCATCGTCACTTCCACAAGTAACTACGCGGGGGACACCATGCCGAGACTGGAACCGCTGCCGCGCTCGCAACTCGAAGAATTCGAGCCTGTGCTCGCCATGGTCGAAGAGACCATGGGGTTCGTGCCCAACAGCCTGCTCACCCTGGCCCACCGTCCCGGGATACTGCAGGCAGCACTGGGCTTGTTCCAGGCCATACAGGGCCCGGGACGAGTCTCCAGCGAATTGAAGTCCATGGTCGCCCACGTGGCCAGCCAGTCTGCTGGCTGCCGCTACTGCCAGGCGCACACGGCCCATACAGCCGATCGGCTGGGGGTCGACCGGGACAAACTCGATAATCTGTGGAACTTCGAAGACAGCCCCTTCTTCAACGTCGCGGAACGGGCCGCCCTGCGCATAGCCCGGGATGCCGCCATGACCCCCAACGCCGTCACCGACGGCCAGTTCGACCAGCTCAAGGAGCACTTCGATCGTGACCAGGTGGTCGAGATCGTCGCCACCATAGCCATGTTCGGCTTTCTCAACCGCTGGAACGATACCCTGGCCACGGAACTCGAAGCATCGCCCCTGCGCTTCGGCGAGGAGCGGTTGAGCGCCCACGGCTGGTCGGCGGACAAGCACGTGCCCTGAATACAGGGGCGTCAAGTAAAGCAAGGAGAAAACCATGTCCGATGAGAACCGCCTGAGCGCCAGCCTGCTGGCCCTGCGGCTGGGCGTCTTCGTCGTGATGTTCATGTGGACCCTGGACAAGTTCGTCAATCCGGCACATGCCGCCGCCATATTCGAGAACTTCTATGGCCTGGCGGGCCTCGGCGAGACGATTCTGATGGTGATCGCGGCGGCCGAGATGCTGCTGATCCTGGCCTTCGTCGCCGGATTGTACAGACGCATCACCTATGGAGCCGTGCTCCTCCTGCACGGAGTCTCGACCCTGTCGAGCTACGCGCAATATCTGGCACCCTGGGACAATCTGCTGTTCTTCGCTGCCTGGCCCATGCTGGCCGCCTGTTTTGCGCTCTACCTGTTGCGCGACCAGGACACCATGCTGACGGCGGCGCGCGCGGCCTGACCTGCAGGGCCCGCCGGATCACGCCGGCGTCATTTACCGGTATGATGATCCAGCCACATCATCGAGGATGAGTCATGGCTAGCGGGCAGCCCGAACCGCCCTCGGCCTGGATACGCACGGCCCTGCAGCAGGGGTTCACCGACCTGACCCAGGGACGTCTGGAGGCCGCGGCCGCGCAGTGCCGCCGCATCCTGGCCGCGGCACCGGAGCTCACGGAAGCGCACTTCCTGGTGGGCCTGGTGGCCCTGGAAAAGCGCGACCGTCACACCGCCGTATCGGCATTCGGCTCGGTGACCCGGCTGCGCCCTGACCATGGTGCCGCCTGGGCGCAACTGGCACGGCTGTTCATGCAGGTCGGTCAGGCCAACCGCTCCGACCGGGCACTGGCCGAAGCAATCCGCCACGAAGCCGGCGACCCGGTGGTCCATGACCTGATCGGCAATACCTGCTCTCTGCTCGGTGACCAGACCGCCGCACGACGTTGGTACGCCCGAGCCGTGGATGGCGCGCCCGAGCGGGTCGGCTACCGCGTCAATCTGGCCAACGCGCTGGTTTTCCTGGGGGAAACGGCGGCGGCCGAAGCCGAGCTGAATCGAGCCCTGGAACTGGCCCCGGAAAACCCGCAGGCCCACTGGCTGCTCGCCGGGATACGCAAGGCCCGCGACCGCTCCCACGTGGAAACCCTGGTCCGGCTGGCGGCGCGTCCGGGGCAGCCGCCGCAGGCGCTGGCTTTCCTGTTCTATGCCCTGGGTAAGGAACTGGAAGATCTGCAGGAGTGGGATCGGGCGTTCGAAGCCTTCGCCCGCGGCGCCGCGCACCGACGGCGCACCGTGAAGTTCGACGAAGCCGCGGAACGAGCCATGTATGCGCAACTGGAGCAATCGTTTACCGCGCTGTGGTTCAACGATGGCCAGGCTGCGCTACCGGAAAGCTTCGCCGACGATCCGGTCCCCATTTTCGTGGTCGGCCAGCCGCGCACCGGGACCACCCTGGTGGAGCGCATCATCGCCGCCCACTCACAGGTTCACTCCGCGGGAGAGCTGCAGCAGTTCGGGCTGTCCGTACGGCGCCAGGCGGATTACCGCGGACAGGCCCGCTTCTCGGCGGAACTGATGGCCCAGGCCGCCGAACTGTCCCCGCCAGAGCTGGGCCGAGCCTACCTGAACGCTACGGCACCGCTGCGCGGCGAGGAGCCCCGCTTCATCGACAAGCTGCCCTCCAACTTCCTTTATATACCGCTGATCCTCAAAGCTCTGCCGCACGCGCGCATCGTGCATCTGGTACGCGACCCCATGGACGCCTGCTTCGCCAGTTTCAAACAGCTCTTCGCCGACGCCTATCCCCACTCCTACGACCAGGCGGAACAGGCCCGCCACTTCGCCCGCTACCACCACCTCATGGCCCTGTGGCGGGAACGTTTTCCACAACGCATCCATGACGTGCGCTACGAGGATATCGCGGCTGACACCGAACCCCATGCGCGCAGCCTGCTCAACTTTCTGGGTCTGCCGTGGGAGGATGCGTGCCTCGCCTTCCATGACCAGGCGAGTGCCGTTGCCACGGCCAGCGCGGTGCAGGTTCGCGAACCCGCGCATACGCGCTCCGTGGGGCGCTGGCGGCGCTATGAAAGCCAGCTCACACCCATGCGGGAGGCGCTGACTGCGGCTGGCATCGATGTCTGACCATGCCCTTCAATGAGACGTCGGCCCACCTTGCGGGCTTCGGTGCGGTATGGTTTTATTCCGACAACAAAGAGATACAAAGGGCAGGGATAGCATCATGAGTCAATCCTTCGAATTGTCCGGCAGCGGGCTTCTGGCACGCTCCATTTCCGCCGCCACCCTGGCGACCCTGGCCACCCTGCCGGCCCACAGCGGTGCCGCGGAGGGCCCCATCGAAGAAATCGTCGTCACGGTGCAACGGCGCGCCGAGGCACTCTCCGACGTACCGCTGGCGGTCACCGCGCTGAGCGGTGAGTTCATCAGCGACGTCAACCTCGACGACGTGAAAGACCTGGTGCTCTATACGCCGGGGCTGACCGGCAATTCAAAAGACAGCTTCATCGACGTACTGAATGTCCGCGGCATCCTTACCAACGATTTCGGCGTCGGCGGCGACCCGTCCGTGAGCATCTTCAAGAACGGGCTGTATCAGGGGCGCAACGGTGCGGTCGTCACCAGCTTCTACGATATCGACCGCGCCGAGGTCCTGCGCGGACCGCAGAGCTTTCTGTTCGGCCGCAACTCCATCGCCGGCGCCATCAGCGTGCACACCCGCCGCCCCGACTTCGACGGCACCAGCGGCCACGCGGAGCTCGATGTGGGTCAGCGCAACCGCGTGGTGGCGACAGGTGCGATCAATGCCACCCTGAGCGACAACATGGCCGCCCGGCTGGCGTTGTACAGCGCCGACGAGGACGGCTACGTAGACGACCGCTTCGATCCGTCCAATGACGACATGATCGAGCAGGACAAGAAAGCGGCACGATTGTCGCTGCGCTACCGCAACGACCTGACCGACGTCAACTTCATGGCCGAGTATGAAGACCGCAAACAGTCGGGCTCCATCTATCGCGCCACCGAAGAGGGCGACAGCTGGGAAACCCTGCAGGACCTGTTCGGCGTGGAGCTGCGCGGTAACGGCCGCGATTCCGACAGCGATCTCGGCCTCGGCGAGCGGGACGACGGCGAGGTTCTGAGCCTGGGCCTCGAGGTCGAGCACGATCTCGGCTTCGCCAAGTTCACGTCGATTACCGGCTTCAAAGATCACGAGTTCGTCTACGCCGAAGACTTCGACGGTACGCCGCTGCGCATCAACGACTACGCCCAGGACCAGGAAGGCGACTATTTCGAACAGGAATTCCGCCTGGTGTCACAAGGAGCAGGCGATTTCTCCTGGTATGCGGGCGTGTCCTACTACCGCGAGAACATCGACGCCCTGTTCACCCAGGCCAGCGACGAAGAAACCATGTGCGTGTATTACCTCAGCTATTACGGCTTCGACGGCTGCACGGATTATCTGGCCTACTACGGCTACGCCTTCACCCCCAACCCCGAAGGCCTGGTGGAGCGCAACCGCGCCAAGGGCAAATACGAAGGCTGGGGCGCCTACGTCGACTTGAGCTACGCCTTCACCGAGACGCTGGATGCCAGCCTGGGGCTGCGTTACTCCTACGACGAGAAGAACTTCAAGCTGCGCGCCTTCGACGTGGACAGCGATCTGGGGCCGTTCTTCGCACTCGGGTTTACCACCGTAGGTTTCCTCGAAGATACCCGCGACTGGGACAAGCTGAGCCCGCGGGTGCAGGTGCGCTGGCGTCCCAACGACGACTGGATGTACTACGCCAGCATCACCACCGGCTACAAATCCGGCGGCTACGGGTCTTTCGCCATCTTCCCGGACGTTCCCTTCGGCACACCGGGCATTACCCCGGATGACGCGATACCCGATCCTTTCGACCCTGAGGAAGTGATTTCCTACGAGGTGGGTACCAAGGGCAAGTTCCTGGAAGGCCGCGCCATGCTGGAACTCATCGGCTACTACTACACCTACGAAGACCTGCAGGTCACCGTCGGCGGTCAGGGCGGCGGCATTCTGGTGGAGAACATCGGCGAAGTGGACGGTTGGGGCGTGGAATCCACCCTGAATTTCGTCTTCAACGACTATGTCGACCTGTATCTGTCCGCCGCCTGGGCCGACACGGAAGCCACCGACGTGCAGGCCGCCTGTGACGGGCTGGATCTCTGTGAAGGCAACAGCCTGCCGGAACTGCCGAAGTTCTCCTACTCCGCGGTGCTGCAGGGGCAACTGCCGGCCAACGGCGGCTCGTGGATCGGACGGGCCGAGCTGTTCGGCCAGACCGAGGTGGGCGGCTCCCTCGAGGGAGATCCGGCCGGCAAGCAGGACGGCTATGCCGATCTGGCGCTGCGGGCCGGGTATCGCGCCAACGCCGGCTGGGAAGTTCTGGCCTACGTGGAGAACGTCACCGACGAGCTCTACTACGATCTCACCGTCGCCGAGAGCGGCATCCTGCCGGCCCACCACTTCGGGCCGAGCCGGCCGCGCACATTCGGGGTGCGGGTCAACTGGGAGTTCTGACCTTCGCCGCCGACGCATCCTCGTCCGGCGGCATCAGCGACTCGACGGCACCTCGCAAAGCCGGGCTGTGCGGATCAGAGGTGGTCGTGCGCAGCACAACCCGGTCATGGCCGTCGAGAACGAACACCGTCGGCGTACCGGTAACCCCTGCTTGCGCTGCCAGCGCATCGCCATCGAGGACAATGGCGAAGTCAATGCCCATCTCTCTGGCATAGGCATCGGTATCGCCGTCGTCGCGGAAGTTGACGCCGACGACTTCGAGCCCTCGACTCTGAAACTCTTCGTGCAGACTCACGATGCCCGGCATGAGCCTGCGGCAATAGGGACACCACGTCGCCCAGAACACCACCAGCTTCGGCTGGCCGGCATGATCCGCCAGACGCCACTCATTGCCGTCGCTGCGTAGCAGGGAAAATGTCGGGAAACGATTCCCTTCTGCCATCGCCGCAGCATCGCCCGACTTTGCAGCGGCCACCGCAGACATCGACAACACAGCCGTCAGACACACGGCGGTTACTCGCATGAACCAGGCACGCATAAGCCAACCTCCCCCTTGCCGCAGGAAAGCGAATATCCATTGGACGCGGCGATCCAGGCAATGTTACAGCGCCTCGAAAAAATCGCTGGCTGGCACCGTAATGTCGTTCAGTTCGTTACAATCCTCGAGGATTTCGGCAACAAGGTACACCTGTGTCCATACAGTTCCTGGTCGGCTTTGCGGTTACGTTGTTCTCCTTGTCAATTCTCACCGAGCCGCTGGCGCGATGGACGCGTCTGCCGCAGACATTGCTTCTGGTCGTGTTCGGTGCGTTCGGCGCATTCGTTGTCACCGACATTTTGAACGTCGATACGGGCCTGCGGGCGGCGAACTTCCACGACCTGGTGTTCTACGTTTTTCTGCCAGTTCTGGTATTTACTGCCGCCTATCATCTGCCTGCGCGCCAGCTCACAGCTGATCTGGGCATCATTCTCTTTCTTGCCGTCGGCGGCATGCTGACAACCGCCGTCCTTTGCGCCGTGCTGGTCTTCTGGGGAGTCGGCCATCCCAGCGGCTTCCCCTGGATCGCCGCACTCATCACCGGCACATTACTCGCCGCCACCGATCCTGTAGCGGTGGTGGCGCAACTCAAGCAGCTCGGTGCTCCGCAACGGCTGGCCACCCTGCTGGAAGGGGAAAGTCTGTTCAACGATGCAACAGTCATTGTGCTGTTCGGCATTCTGCTGGCGATGGCCACCTCCGGCACTGACACATTCGCTTTCACGGATGCAGCAGTGCATTTCCTGATGGTGTTCTTCGGTGGCGCGGCTGTCGGCGCAGCCGGCGGTCTGCTCGGCAGCTCCGTTCTTCGCCTGCTGCGCCCCGGGGTGAGTCACGCGCTGGTGTCCCTGGTGATGGCCTACGGCACTTTCCTGCTGGCCGAGGCCCTGCTGGAAGTGTCCGGCATCATGGCCACTTTGCTTGCCGGGCTGCTGCTGGCTCGGGCCGTGCAGCATCAAGACGGGCCGCAAATCGGCAGCGAAGTGGGATTCACGTTCGATCTGCTGGCCTACGCCGCCAACGGCAGTGTGTTCCTGCTGGTCGGCATGACGATTACCGGCGCCATGTTCACTGAGCGGTGGTTAGCCATGCTGATTGCCATCGGGGCCGTACTGCTGGCCCGCCTGCTTATGGTCTTCGGAGCATCACCGCTGCTCAATGCCGCCGCGCGTGAGCCCCTGCCAATCGGACAGCAGGCCGTCATTGCCTGGGGCGGCCTGCGTGGGGCGGTCACCGTAGCCCTGGCGCTGGCATTGCCCACCAGTCTGGACTACTGGTGGACGATTCAATCCATGGCGTTCGGAGTAGTGCTGTTTACCCTGTTCGTGCAGGCCCCGACCATGCCCTGGCTCATCCGCCGCACCGGCATTCCTCAGGACGAGCGCGATGATGGGCGCGAGGGCTCCGCATGAGTGCCGTCCGCGGCAAGCCAGCTCTCATGCTGCCCGGCGGCGGCGCCCGCGGCGCGTATCAGGTTGGTGTGATCAAAGCGCTGATGGATTATCTGCCGGGCTCGCAGTCCCCATTTCCGATCATTGCAGGAACCTCTGCAGGTGCCATCAATGCGGCAGTCATGGCCAGTCACGCCGATGATTTCCGTGAAGGTGCAGAAAGTCTCGAAGCGTTCTGGGCGACGCTGCGCTCCGGGCAGGTCTTCAAAACCGGTTGGCGGCACAATCTGACCACCGGTCTGCACTGGTTGGCCGCCATGACCCTGGGCGGACTGGGCGTCGCCAATCCGCGCTCGCTGCTGAATACAGCCCCCCTGCGTGAGCTGCTCGAGCGGGAAGTCCACATGGCAGGCATAGCTGAGTGCCTCGAGCGAGGCATGCTGGATTCGTTACTGGTGACTGCTTCCGGATACTCCACGAGCCGAGCGGTAACGTTCTTCCAGACCGCCCGCCCTATGCCGGGATGGGACGTGCCCCGACGAACCGGGCGCGCCCGCACTGCGAAATACCGGCAGCCGAAGCATCTGACGGCGCCAGCGCCGCCCCGCCGCTGCTGTTTCCGGCGATCCGCATCGGCGCATCGAGTACTTCGGCGACGGCGGCATGCGGCACGTAGCCCCGCTCAGCCCGCCCATTCGCCTGGGGGCGGACCGGCTGTTGATCATCGGCACCCGGGAGGAAACGCCGGACCCGGAACCGACCGAGGACGCCCGCTATCCTGAGCTGGGTGACATTGGCGGCTATCTTCTCGACGTCATCTTCATGGATTATCTGGCCAACGATCTGGCCAGGCTGCGCCGCATCAACCAGACCCTGTCCACGATGAGCGAAAGTCAGCGCGCCGACAGCGGCCTGCGAATAGTCGAAGCTCTGCAGATAAACCCGTCTCAGGACCTGCGCCAGATCGCGGCGCGGCACCTGCACCGCATGCCGGCAAGTGTCCGCACCCTGCTGCGCGGCGTGGGCGTCTGGGGCCCGGGACGGCTGCCCAGCTACCTGCTGTTCGAGGGCGAGTTCTGCCGGGAACTGATGGAGCTCGGCTACCGCGACGGTCTGAACGCCCGCGCCGATGTGGAGCGGCTGCTGTGCGCCTGACCACCCTCACCCCGCCCCGGCAGGGCAAACATTCCTCATGACTAATCCGCCTTCTACGGCATGGCATCCCGGGATCCGGGGCGATCAGCCGCAGCAAGGAGGGCCCGGCCAATGACCAGGTTCTGTATTTCCGTCGTGCCATCCAGATATTGCGACATCTTGGCCGCGGCCAGGTGACGGCCGAGGGGCAGATCTGCCGCCATTCCTCTGGCCCCATACACCTGCATGCAGTGGGCGATGTGCGTCATGGCAGCCCGCGTCGCGAACTTCTTGGCATGGGCGGCAGCCAATGTGGCCGATTCGCCGGCATCGAGCTGCCGGGCCGCCTCGCAGGTCAGGGCCCGGGCGGCAGCGAGGTCGGTGGCTGCGTCCGCCAGCATCCACAGCAGCCCCTGATGGTCCGTCAGGGGCCGGCCGAAGGCCCGGCGCTCGCGGCTGTAACGCACGGCGCCGGCGATTGCCGTGTCGAGCATTCCGCAGCACATGGCGGCAACGTTGACCCGGGCCAGGTCGATGCCTGCCATGGCGGCTTTGAAGGCTCGCCCGGGGGCCAGAAACAGCGCGGTCTCGGGGACGGTGCAGTCGTCGAAGCGAAAGCCGCCGGTGCCCAGCGCGTGCCCGCCCAGGATCTCATAGCCGGGCAGTCGTACAACCCCGGGAGTTTCCGCCTCTACCAGAAACGCCGCGATGCCGCGCGAGCCCAGGGCCGGGTCGGTTTGCGCATATATCGACAAAAGCCCAGCGCCGACGGCATTGCTGATCCAGGCCTTCTCCCCGCTCAGGCGCCAGCCTGCCCCGTCCGGACTCGCCCGGCTGGTGATCGCGGCGGCATCGCTGCCGCCACCTGGCTCGGTCAGCAGAAACGCCCCGATCCGCCTGCCGCTTAGCAACTCGGGCAGATATCGAGACCGATGCTCATCACTGCCGTCGCGGGCGATGGCCCCTGCCAGGTTGTTGTGCACAACCAGCGCGAATGCGAAAAAGAAGTCGCGGGCGGCCAGGGTATCCATGCAAGCGGCCATTGCTGTCGGCCGCAGCTCGAGACCGCCCAGAGCTCGAGGTACGAGCAATCCCAGATAGCCTTCCCGGGCGGCGTCCTGCAGGGTCGACAGCGGAAATTCGCGATCGCGTTCCCAGGCAGCCGCAGCCGGAGCAACCGACTGATCGGCAAAATCGCTCACCTCCGCCACCAGGGACCGTTCCGCCGCCTCGAGTTGAAATGCCGGCTCACTCATCGGCCGGCTCGCTCAGCGGGGACCAGGGTCGCGGTTGCGAAGATTCGTAAGGCAGGATCTTGTGCTTCCTTCAGGGCCGCACGCAGTTGCTGCAACAGCCCGCCGGCCGCAGTGCTGTTCCAGAACCAGTCATTGAGATCGCGGGAAGACCCGCCGGGCTGCGCCGATGCCGCTTCCAGGTAATACATCTTCAGGTCCTCTGCAGCGAGTTTGAAGGCATCCGCCACCGACAGATTCGCCGCGGGCGCCTGGGTGGGTATCTCATCGAGAAATCGCGTCAGCCATTGTGCGGCCTCTTCGATTTCCAGACCGCTGATCCCCACGGCACTACCACCCCGCTGCTCGGCGGCCCGGTCATGCCACGGGCGGAGCAACGTGATCTCCTCGGATAACCGGCTGCCGGGATCCGGGTCAGCCGACGCAGGGGCAGCAAATGTCACAGGACAGGCCCAGGCTTCGCCGCCAGCACCAGTCTCGGCCGGCGCATCCTCGGGAAACCAGTCCGCTACCGGAACGTCGGTGCGCGCTGCCAGAGACAGCGCCTGCCTCAGCACGCGGCCTTGAAACCCGGCGTCCTGCACGGCGCCGAAAGGCCGCCCCAGATCAAAGGACACGAGCAGCGCCCGCGGCGGCCGCATGCGGGCCACGTGTTGAGGAACCAGCCCGATGCTCACCGTGGGTATTCCACAACGTTCCAGAACATGAGCCAGCGCGCACACGGCGCGCGTGCACAGCGGTCAGACCGGCACCAGTAGTGCCAGATCCACCTGATCAGCCGCCAGCAACGGCGCCAGTTGTTCAGCCGCCGGAAGCATCTGCTCGGGATCGGTAGCACCCATGAAGGAGTAGTGGTAGCGAGCCACGCTGCCGATCTCGCCTTGCTCGACGATCTCCTGCAGACGTTTCAGGGGAAAGACGACGTTGACGTCCTGGGCAAAGCCGGAACGATCGAAATTGGTGGAAATATGGCTCATGTAAAGCGGCCGCGAGTCTTCGGCATCGATGATGCGATAGTCTGCGCTGCCCAGCGAGAATGGCCGGTCGCCGGCATGCATCAGACCTGCCGTGGAGATCAGCGCCACACGGCGTTGTGACAACTCGGGGCCGGCTGCGGCTGCCGGATCTCCCAGATCGAGACATTCCACTTCCGCCAAACGCGGCGGCACCTCTGCTGCCTTCATATCAATCGACTCTCCTTGTGACCGGTCCAGGTACCTTACATTGGCAATGCACGGCCTTCGACCCTATGGTATCGGCAGTCACCGGCATCAAGCCGCTACTCGGAGTCCGCCATGCCCGCATCCCGCAAGATCGAGTTCCCCAATGCCGACGGCGAGCCTCTGGCCGCCGCCCTGGCGCTGCCCGACTCTCCGCCCCGGGGCTATGCCCTGTTCGCCCACTGCTTCACCTGCGGCAAGGACATCGCCGCGGCGGCCCGTATCGCGCGGTCGCTGGCGGCCCACGGCTTCGGCGTACTGCGTTTCGATTTCACGGGCCTCGGCGGTTCCGGCGGCGACTTTGCCAACAGCAACTTCTCGTCCAACGTGGATGATCTGGTGGCCGCCGCCGACTACCTGGACCGCGAGCACGAAGCGCCCGTGCTGCTCATCGGCCACAGCCTGGGCGGCACGGCGATTCTGGCAGCCGCAGCGCGCATTCCATCGAGGCGCGCGCGGTGGTCATCCATCGGCGCGCCGGCGCCGACCGGTCGCACGTCGACCCGGCACTTCGGCGAACAACCGCGACACGCCTCGAAGGCGCGAAGGCGAGGCCGACGGTGGAGCCATGGCCGGGCGCCGACTTCCGCATCCGCAGGGACTTCTCTCAGACGATCGTGGAAAACCAGCGCCCGGTACGACGAAGATCTGCATCGACTGGACAAGCGCCCTGCTGATATTCCACGCGCCCCTGGACGACGTGGTCTCAGTGGACGAGGCGGCGGCGATCTTCACCGCGGCGAAACACCCGAAGAGCTTCGTCTCCCTGGACGGCGCCGACCATCTGCTGTCCCGCCTGGCGGACGCCCAGTATGTGGCCGACACCATCAGCGCCTGGGTGAAGCGCTATCTGCCCGCGCCGACCGACGAACGTCCGGAAGTGGCCGGCGGTGAAGTGGTGGTGGGCGAGGTCAACCAGCGCTTTCTACGTCAGGTCGCCAGCGACGACCATGCCTGGCTGGCCGACGAACCGAAATCATCCGGCGGGGACAATCTGGGGCCCGATCCTTACGAGCATCTGCTGGCGGCCCTGGGAACCTGTACGTCCATGACCGTGCGCATGTATGCCAACCGCAAGGAGTGGCCGCTGGACGATGTAGACGTCCGCCTGCTGCACGCGCGGCGTCATGCCAAGGACTGTGAAGATTGCGAATCGCAGGGTGCGCGGGTGGAAGTACTGGAGCGGCACATTACCCTGCACGGCGATCTGACCGAGGAGCAACGCAAGCGGCTCATGGAGATCGCCGACCGCTGCCCCGTGCACCGTACTCTGGAAGGGGATCTCCGCATCGAGACCACCGAGGTGCAAGCGGCGACCTGAGCAGTTTTGTAACATCTACTGCATGACGGCGTCCGTAGAGCACTGCAACGGCACTTTCACGGTGGCCAGTCATACGCGCCGGTATACTCCCGCAACGTATTCGTACAGACACCTGCACTGAGGAACCTTGTGAGCAAGCAAAAAATTGCCCTGCTGGTGACGATTGTCCTGCTGGTCACGGTCTTTTTCCTGGCCGACGGCGACCGCTACCTGAGCCTGGAATTCCTGAAGCAGAGCCGTGACAGCATGGCAGCACTGTTCATGGAGCGGCCGGTGCTGGTGTTCGGCACGTTCTTCATCATCTATGTGACCGTCACCGCCCTGTCGTTGCCGGGTGCGACCGTGATGACCATCGCCGCCGGCGCCCTGTTCGGTCTGGCGACCGGCACCATACTGGTCTCGTTCGCTTCTTCCCTGGGCGCCACCCTGGCGTTTCTGGTGGCCCGGCTGCTGCTGCGTGACAGCGTGCAGCAGCGGCTCGGCGGACGGTTGCGCAGGATCAACGCCGGCGTGGAACGCGACGGCGCCTTCTATCTGTTCAGCCTGCGTCTGGTGCCGGCGTTCCCCTTCTTTCTCATCAATCTGGTCATGGGGCTGACACCCCTGCGCACCTGGACGTTCTACTGGGTCAGCCAGGTAGCCATGCTGCCGGGCACCCTGGTCTATGTGAACGCCGGCACCCAGCTCGCCGAGCTCGAATCCCTGGGCGGGCTGCTGTCGCCGACGCTGCATCGCCGCATTCGCCGCTGCTCGGCGCTGTTCCCGCTGGATCGCCACGCGCGCTGTCTGCAGTTCGTGCAGCGCCGCACGCGCCTACCGCGGCTCGGCAGCGCCGCCAACAGTTTACGACCGCAATCTGGTGGTCATCGGCGCGGGGTCAGGCGGGCTGGTGGCCGCCTACATTGCCGCCACCGTCAAAGCCGAAGTCACTCTGGTGGAAAAGCACCTGATGGGCGGCGACTGCCTGAACACCGGCTGCGTGCCCTCCAAGGCGTTGATCAAGACCGCGCGCGTCATGCACCAGACCCGCCATCTGGCCGACTACGGCATCGAGCCGCTGGAACCCCGGGTGAATTTTGCCGCGGCCATGGATCGGGTGCACGACGTGATCAAAGAGATCGAGCCCCATGATTCGGTGGAACGCTACACGAACCTGGGCGTGGACTGCCGGGCCGGCCACGCCCGCCTGGTCTCACCGTGGGAAGTGGAGATCACCAGCGACGGACAGACCGAACGTCTCACCACGCGCAACGTGGTCATCGCCATGGCGCGAGCCCGCTGGTACCGCCCATTCCAGGGCCTGGATGCAGCTGGACTACCTCGACCTCGGAGAAGCTCTGGAGCTGCGCGAGCCTGCCGGAACGCCTGCTGGTCCTGCGGCGGCGCCCGATCGGCTGCGAAGCTGTCCCAGGCATTCGTGCGCCTCGGCTCTCAGGTCACGCAGGTCGAAATGCAGGCGCGCCTCATGTCCCGGGACGACCCTGAGGCCTCGGACGCCGTGCTGGAAAGCCTGCGCGCCGACGGGGTCGACGTGCGCCTGAACACCACGGCCGCCCGGTTCGCCGTGGAAGACGGCGAATCGGTGCTCTATGCCGACGCTGAAGACGGTGAAGTACGCATTGCATTCGACCAGGTACTGGTAGCACTGGGCCGCCGCGCCAATACCGAGGGGCTCGGCCTCGAAGCGCTGGGCATCGAAACCCGCGACAACGGCACCCTTGTCACGGATGAGTATCTGGAGACGACCCTGCCCGGCATCTATGCCTGCGGCGACGTGGCCGGCCCGTTCCAGTTCACCCACACAGCCTCCCATCAGGCGTCGACCGCCACGGTCAACGCACTGTTCGGTACGTTCCGGCGCTTCAAAGCAGACTATTCGGTCATCCCCTGGACCACGTTCACCGACCCCGAGGTTGCCCATGTGGGCATGACCGAAGCGGACGCCAGGGAGCACGGCATAGACCTGGAGATCACCCGCTATGATATCGGCGGGCTCGACCGGGCCATCGCCGACGGCACCGCCAGTGGGTTCGTCAAGGTCATCACGCGCAAAGGCTCGGACCGGATACTCGGCGCCACCATCGTCGGCGCGGATGCCGGCAATCTGATCGCCGAGTTCATCGTGGCCATGAGCAACCGGATCGGGCTCAAGCGCCTGCAGGGCGCCATTCACGTCTATCCCACCCTGTCGGAATCGGTGAAATTCGCCGCAGGCGAGTGGCGCAAGGCCCATGCGCCCGGCGCGCTGCTGGAGTGGGTGGGCAAGTTTCACCGCTGGCGCCTGGGTTCCGGCGCTATGCAGCACCCGCCGGGCGGGAAGGTCAGTTAGGAAACTCGATGACCTTCCAGTAATGGTCCACCAGCGACACGGCCCGCAGGAAGCTGTTGCCCATATCGGATTTCAGCATGTAGCCGGCCACGTTGAGGTTATAGGCCTCGAACTTGTCCTGGTCGTCGTTGGACGTGGTGAGCACAAAGACGATGGTGTCGTGCAGCTTGGGATCCTCCCGCATCCGGCGGAGCATCTCCAAACCGTTCATGCGCGGCATGTTGATGTCGAGTATCACCAGATTCGGCCGCTCGAGTTCCTGGAGTTTTTCCAGGCCCTCTACACCGTCCTTGGCAAGAACCACGTCATTACCGAATTTCAGCTCTGCCATGGCACGCATGAAGGCCTTGGCATCGATGGTGTCGTCTTCCACCAGTAGTATGTTCACCGCTGTATCGTTCATGCTGCTTCGCTCCCTGCTTCGCCACGCGGCTTCATCAGCCGCTCGGCCGCGGCTTGATTCACGGCCTTCCATTCGAATTTGAATACGGTGCCGGTGCCCGAAACCGGCTGCTCGTGCCAGATACGGCCCCCCTGCCACTCCACCAACCGGCTGACGATAGCCAGGCCCATGCCGCTGCCTTCCACCTCGTCGCGCGGCTGCAGGGTCTGAAACATCTGATAGATGCGCTCGCGGTACTCGTCGGCAATGCCCGAGCCGTCGTCGCTCACGGAAAACACCACGTGATCGTCGTGGTACTCGGCACCAACGGTAATGCGTGCCGCGGGGCCCGGGTGGTGCTTGATGGCGTTACCCATGAGGTTGCGGAACACCTGCTCGAGCGGCGCACGGAACGTGGTGACCGTGGGCATCTCGCCCTCGATGGACAATTTGAAATCCTCCGGCGGGCCCATGAGGGTCCAGATCTCTTCCACCAGCTCGGCTACGTCAACCTCGCTCACGTCGCCGACCCGCCGGCCGGCGCGGGAATAGGTGAGCAGATCGTCCAGCAAGCGATTGAGGCGCGCGCTGCGGGTCTTCAGCAGCCCCAGGTTTTCCTGCACGTCGCCCTGATCGTAGCCGGCCAGATCTTCCGTGAGCCAGCCCACCAGCACCTCGATGGAGCGCAGCGGCGCCTTCAAGTCGTGGGATGCCACATAGGCGAACTGCTCCAGATCGCGATTGGAGCGTTCCAGCTCGTCGTTGCTCGTGCGCAGCGCCTCTTCCGCATTCTTGATGTCGGTAAGATCCACCACTGTCACGCAGACGCCCAGCACCCGGCCGTCGGCATTGCGCACCGGCTCATAAACGTACTTGCAGTAACGTACCGGCGCACCGGGCACGGCGGTCGGCCCTTCCCGGGTGACCCGGTGGCCTTCGGTCAGGCATTCCATGAACGCGGCGCGGCCGTTGTCGTTTTCCTGGGCGCTCAGCACGCTCTCTACCGGCTTGCCGTCCACCGGCGCAGCCTGCAAGCGCGTCGCCTGCCGGAATGCCCGGTTGGTGAAACCCACCGCACCGGTGGCTTCGATGTAGATGACCGGATAGGGAATGGCATCGGCGATGACGCGCAGGTCGTCCGGGGTGTGATCAAGCATGCTGAACCTCCTGTGCCGGCGGGCAGCCGCCGTAATCGGTGCGGCTGTCGATATCGGCTGCCGCGATGGGTCTGGCGAAGTAGAAGCCCTGACCGTGCCGGCAGCCGTGCTCGGTCAGGAAGGCGAGCTGTTCCGCCGTCTCGATGCCTTCTGCCACGGTGTTCAGATCCAGACTCTCGGCCAGGGACAGAATGGCGCGGCAGATGGCCGGGCCATGCGGGTTGATGCCGATGTCCTTGACGAAGGAGCGATCGAGCTTGAGCGTATCGATGGGAAACAGCCGCAGATAGTCGAGGCACGAATGACCCGTGCCGAAGTCGTCGATGGCCAGGTGGAAGCCCTGATCTTTCAGATCGTTGAGCGTGCGCTGCGCGGTGCGGACATCGTGTACCAGGCATGATTCGGTAACTTCCAGCTCGATGCCTTGCGGATCAACGCCAAGCTCGGCAATGAGCGTTTCCAGATCTTCACAGAAGCTGGCGTGCAGTATCTGGCGGGGCGAAACGTTGATGGCGATGCGCTGCGGGCCGTGACCGCCCTTCTGCCACTCGAGGCTCTGCAGAAAGGCCGCCCGGGCCACCCAGCGGCCGATCTCGATGATCTGGCCGAATTCCTCGGCAATGCCGATGAAGTCACCGGGCGGAACGATGCGACCATCGAGACGCTGCCAGCGAATCAGCGCCTCGGCACCGGACAGGCTGCCGTCACGCAGACTGAACTGGGGTTGATAAAGCAGAAAGAACTCATCCTCCGCCAGCGCCCGGCGAATGTCCTGGGCCATCTCATGCTGATAGAGAATCTCCCGGTGCATGCTCTCGGTGAAGAATTTGAAGCCGTCACGGCCGGCATTCTTCGCCTGATACATGGCGATATCGGCGTTCTTGATGAGCTCGTCCGGGTCGCCCAAGTCATTGGGGAAGATGGTGATGCCGATGCTGACCGACGTGCTCACCTGATGGCCGTCCACCAGATACGGTTCGCCAAGCGCTGCCGTGAGCTTGCGGGCCACGGCCTCGGCCGCATGGACGTCGGACATGTTCTCCAGCAGCACGGCGAACTCGTCCCCGCCCATGCGCGCGACGATGTCGCCGTTGCGAACCGCTTGCGCGATGCGCTGCGAGACCGCCACCAGCAGCTTGTCACCATAGTGGTGACCCAGCGTGTCGTTGACGCCCTTGAAGCGGTCGAGATCGAGGAACATCAGGCCCAGCATGCTGCCCTGACGGCGCGCCCGGCTCACCGCCTTCTCCAGATAATCGACGAAGTAGTTACGGTTTGGTACCTGGGTCAGGGCGTCGTAGGTGGCCAGATGATTCAACCGCAGATCGGATCGTTTGCGCTCGATGGCATAGCGGATGGCGCGCAGAATGGTCTTGCCCTCGCCGTCCCACTTCACCAGATAGTCCTGCACCCCCTGGTTGAGAATACTGACGGCGATCTCTTCGCTGTCTTCGCCACTCAACACCACGATGGGAATGGCCGGACGAACCTGCTGAATGCCGCGCACGCAGGCGGCGCCGCTGGCATCCGGCAGATTCAGATCCAGCAGCACCACGTCGAAGTCGGTGTCTTCGAGTGCCGCCAGCGCATCCTTCAGACACACTTCGTGCACGAGATCCGGCGGCGAGCCCTGGCTGCGGGTGAGACAGGCACGCAGAAACCGCGCATCCCCCTGGTCGTCCTCTACCAGCAGGATCTTCATGGCATCTCTGCCATGCATTGCGTGTGGCGTCTTGCACTGCCCGCGGTCATAGGTGTCCCTTTCCTTATGTATCTAAGGGCACCATGAACGTTAGATTGTGACAGTGGCCGGGGGCGTGACGATTGTCACACCTCCGGCTTCTAGAGGTCGTCAGCCGGCCGGGACGTAGGCGCTGCACCAGCCGTTGGCGTTGACCAGCTTACCGGGGAAGATGGCACAACCGCCCCAATCTTCTTCGGACGAACTGTCAGCCGTGTACAGACTGCAGTTGGCGCAGTTCTGACCTTCTTCGTAGCGGGACTGCTGGGCGGCATCCACGTCGCCGGCGTCGTGAACGTAGGCGAGAGACTGCGCCGTGGGGTCGCTCTCTTCCAGTTTTACCATCTCGGGCCGTTCGGCCGGCTCCGCAGGCGCCCGCTGCTCGGAGGCTGCCTGCTGTTCCTGGGCCGGCTGCGGCTTGGTCTGCTGCGCGGGCTGTTGCGGGGATTCGGTAGATTGGCTCGCCGGCTGGGACTGATCATCCGAACAGCCAACCAGATTCACCACGGGAATCATGGCCACCATGGTTCCCGACGTTTTCAGGAACCGGCGCCGCGAAGTCGCTTTGGATGTGGGGTAAGTCATCATGACACTCCTGCCTGGAAGCGGACTCCTCAGTGGGCCGCCAGGCAAAAGCGTACGCCATCAGCCTGCATTAGGAAAGAATCTGAACGATCCCGTGAGGTGTAGCCGATTCGAGCCATATCAGTCGTCAGCACGCAGACCGCGGACACGGCGTCCAACGATCACCTTCGGAAGTCCGTCGTGGCGAACGGCCGTTCCCGGACGCGCGCTGCACGGGCTGGCGGGCCAACCGCAAACTCTTCGATTCAACTGACTTCAATCCGATTGATAATCATTCTTATTTCGATTAATGTCCCAAGTTGCTTTTTGATATAGACGCCAATGCGCGCTGTCTTGCCGCGATTTCGGCGCCAAGAAGCACCTGCTGGTTAGGGAACGGCGCTCGCAGGTCAACTCGCCAACTCAAACGAAGAAGGAGAATACGGGGAATGTTTTTCATGCAGAGCTTCAGCGACACAACGGATACGAATCAGAGTCGACGTACCGAGCCGTCGCCTCAGGGTGCTGTCGTCCCTCCAGACGGATCCCCTGGCTACGAGGTTTACCGGCGCGAGCACACGGAGATGCAGGCCGCACCCTCGATTCCAGGCGCGCCTCCGTTCCGGCGGCGGGCGCTCGGACTGGCCATCTCCAGCATATTGGGGTCGGGGCTCGTGTGCGCGGGCAGCGCCATGGCCCAGGAGCAATCGGACTCCGACGGCGCGCGGTCAGGGGCCATCGAAACCATCCGGGTCGTCGAGTTTCGCGGCAAGCAGATGAACAGTCCGCGCTACGCCCGCGAACTGCTCGATACGCCGAGAATCATCTCGGTGCTGCCAAGCGATCTGCTCGAGGAACAGAACGTCACCTCGCTGCGCGATGCCATGCGCAACGTACCCGGTATCAGCCTCCAGGCCGGTGAAGGCAACCCGCCCGGCGGCGATCAGCTCAAGATCCGGGGTTTCAATGCGCGCGGACGACATCAAGGTCGACGGCATCCGCGACATGGGCAACTACTTTCGCGATCCGTTCTACGTCGAGCAGCTGGAGGTGGTGAAGGGGCCGAACTCGGCGATCACCGGTCGCGGCTCGCCCGGCGGCACCATCAACTTCGTGACCAAGAGCCGCAGCCCGGCTCCTTCAGCCGTGATCGAAGCTCAGCGCGGGAACGGACGACTATCAGCGGGCCACGGCGGATCTGAACCAGGCCGATCGATCGACGACAGCGCCTTCCGCGTGAACCTGATGGGCCACTCGGCCGGATATCCCCGGCCGCGACGTGGTGAACGAGCGAACGCTGCGGCTTGTTCGGCGCCTATACCTGGGGCTTCCAGTCGGACACGATGGTCACCGTCGACTGGCTGCACACCCGCCAGAACAACATCGAGGACAAGGGGCTGCCCTTCGACCGTGAGGGGTTCACCGGTCCCAAGGCGCTCTGCGACGCCCCGGGCAATCCCCAGGTCGGACGGGTGGGCAACCAGCGCTGCGGCGACGGCTACGCCACGGGTCAGCTTCCGGAGGTGTCGGTTTCAGCGATTACTTCGGCCACGTTGACGACTATCAGCGCATCGACGTGGACATGCTTGGCCGCGCGGCCTCGAGCATGTCCTTCAGCGATTACGCGTGATCCTGCGCAGCGAGCTTCCGCTACACGCGTGTGAAGAACGACTCCATCACTTCCTCGCCGCGCATCAAGATCCCCGAGCCGTTCTGGGGTTCCGGCGACCTCTCCGGTGGCCCAGGTGCAGGGCGACCTCGAAGCCCCGCGATCAGGAGGACGAAGGGGTATTTCAACCAGACCGACCTGATTGTTCAGCTTCGATACCGGCGGGCTGAGCCACGATCGTCGTTACCGGCATTCGACGTTCGGCGCGTTTCACCTACGACCAACCGTCGGCGCCCGGATGTCAAAGGCCCGCGCACCAGCCTGCTGGATCCCCGAGCGGCGTACCCGGCCCGCGGCACCGTCTGCTACGGCAGACGATCCGAACGAAAGCACGGTTCATGCAGTTCGAAACCGAGGAGCTTGCATTCTTCGCGCTCGATACCATCGCGTTCACTTCCGGAATCGGATCTCAATCTGGGGGTGCGCTGGGACCGCGTGGAGGCCCGAGGCCGACGGACCGCAGTTCGGCCGGACCCGGATGCCCGTTCCTTGAGTCGAACCGATGAGGAATGGAGCGTACAGCGCTGGGCCTGGCTCACAACACCGAACCCGAACGATGACGCCTCGGTGTATCTCGCGGCCTATGGCACTGCCTTCGAGGTGTCACGGCAACTTTGACCGCAACCAGATTCAGCTCGCCGGCGGCCCGGCAGACCGGATCACCTCACTCAGGATCTGTTCAACGTGGAGCCGGAAGAAACCGAGGCCTATGAGCTCGGAGTCAAGTGGCAGGGACGTCCGAGGCGCTGGATATCAATGTCGCCGCGTTCCGCACCGACAAAACCAAGGCACGGGTTCCGGGTATCGGTGCCAACGACCCGTCTGTGCTGGATACCGAGCAGCGGGTGGACGGCTTCGAGCTGCTCCTTGCCGGCCAGGTCACGTCCCGCTGGCGCCTGTTCGGCGGCTACACTTTCCTCGATTCGGAGGTGCGCGAAGTCGGTGGCTTTCCCGCAGCTCGAAGGACAGGATCGTTGGGCGGACGCCGGAGCACTCCTTCAACGTGTTTACCACCTACGACGTCACGCACGCGATTCTCCGTTCGGCGGCGGACTGCAGTGCGGTCGACGATCAGATCAGCGCGCCCCAGCCGGTGCTGGACCCGCCTCCGCGTCGAAGGAATGTGTCCATCGACAGCTACATGGTGTGGGATCTGTACACCACCTACCGGCTGACTCCGAACGCGGAGATCCGGGTCAACGCCTTCAACATCTTCGACGAGGAGTACATCTCGCAGATGGCGGAAGGCGGCGCCCAGGGTATCCCGGGCCTGGCAGGCAGTTGATCGCAACGCTGCGCTACGATTTATCATGCACCGTCACACAAAAGCGACGGTGACGGGCGTAGGCCGGTATACTCGGGTGTTTTGTCGAAGGGCGATCGGCTGCGCGCGCCGGCAGACATCGCGGCGGCGGAAAGATGGGCTCAATGCCTCGGTCGGCCACTGCGGCCGCTGCCGGGCATGCCCTACGGCTGTATGCCAGTGGCGGCAGCGATGGCTGGTAATCTGGTGGTCATCGATTGACATTGTGACTCACGACGACGGAGCTGACCGCGGTATCGCGCGCTGGCTGCGCGCAGGCCCAGATGGGCCCGGGCCGATCAGCGCCGGGTCCCCAGGCGAAGCTGGCCAAGCACAACGAGCAGCTTCCGGACGACTCGCAGGTGCTACCCGAACTGCGTGCCATCGTCATGCGGGCGCTGAACCGCAGCAGCCGCCTGATTACCGCCGCGTTGCCATCCCGAGATCCTTCCCACCGACTTCGACGGCTGCAGTGGCGCCCACAGCCACTATGGTCCGCATATCGACAACACGCTGCGGCCGCTGCCGGACGGCAGCTACCTGCGCACGGACGTGTCGGCAACGCTGTTCCTGTCCGGCCCGGACGATTACGAGGGCGGTGAACTGGCCATCGAGGACGCGTTCGGCACGACATCGGCGTGAAGCTGGATGCGGGCTGCCTGGCGATTGCCTCCTTCGGGCTCCATTCACGAAGTCCAGCCGGTGACCCGCGGCGAACGGCTGGCCTGCTACATGTTCATGCAGAGCGTCGTACGGGACGTCGAGAGCCGGCGCCATCTCTTACGAGATGGACATGGCATTGATGTCCCTGCGAGAACGCTTTGGTGACGACGATGCAGACCTGATTCGACTGACCGGCCTGTATCACAATCTGGTGCGGCGCTGGGCGGAGTGCTGAGCAGACAATCGCCTACGAAGCGCCGGATGCCGCCCCTGTTCAGCGGTGAAAACCTCAGGCGTGTTTCAGCGATAATCAGGATTAGGATGGTCGAAACGGCAGCCAGCGGTCCATGCCTTTCGGTCGTTGCCGTGCGCGGGGATGCCGCCCGCATCTTTGAGCAGTCGCGCCATGTGCATCAGGTTCCAGGTCATGAACGTGGTGTTGCGCTGGGTGAAGTCGTTTTCCGGCCCGCCGGAATCCTCGTCGCCGTAAGACGGGCCCGGACCGGCCTCACCGATCCACCCGGCGTCCGCCTGCGGCGGAATGGTGTAGCCGAGATGTTGCAGCGAATACAGGATGGACATCGAACAGTGTTTGACGCCATCTTCATTGCCCGTAATGAGCAACGGCGGCCCGTGCGACCGTAATAGATCGACTGATTGCGGTCGTTGAGCTTGCCGGATTCGGCATACAGCCGCTCGATGACGCGCCGGCAGACCGACGACTCCTCGCCCAGCCAGATCGGCGTGCCGACGACGAGGATGTTGGAGGCCATGACCTTTTCACACAGCGACGGCCAGTCGTCGCGCTCGAAACCATGTTCGCGCATATCGGGATACACCCCGGGCGGCAGCGTCAGATCCACCGCCCGGACCATCTCCGTCGATACGCCGTTGGCCGCCATGATCTCTTCCGAGACTTTCATCAACGCCTCGGTGTGGGAAAATTCCGGAGATGGCTTCAACGTACAGTTGATGTAAAGCGCCTTCAGATCAGAGAAGTCGAAACCGTGGTTCTCACACAGGGCTCTCTGTTTCTCATTCAAGCTCATGACTGTATTCCTTTGGGGGTTCGCGCAATGCTGGCTAGTTCAGTCGCCGAGCCGCTGGTACCACAATGCGACGTTGCGCCCTGATGACCTCGGGGTTGTCTTCCTGGATGTAATGGTTGCCCGGGCCGACAAAAATCGCCTCCAGGTTGCGATACCGTGCCTGCATCTGCACAGCGGTGTCGGGATCGATGATGGCGCCGGGGCGGGCGTAGAGCAGCAGCTTCGGTGTGGCCGAGGTTTCCAGCCACTCGCCGACCCGGCGAACCACCTCGACGTTGCGTGCCGGCTCGCCGGCGATGGGCAACTCGTTGGGCCAGACATAGATGGGAAAGCGCGTCTCGGGGGTGGGAAACGGCATTCGGTACCAGGTCATCTCCGCCTCGGTCATGTCACGGGTGACAGTGGCGTTCCCCAGAAGCTGCTCGATGAAGACGTTGTCATCCATCAACAACTGCTTGCCTGTCTGCGGATCGCGGAAACGGCTGAACAGGTCCGCACCGCTGCCCATGCCCTCGAGGCTGGCCATGGGAAAAGCCGGCGGTACGATGGCCTCCATCATGGCCACGGCCTTGACGTTGTCCGAGTGCCGGCGTGCGTACTCGAGCCCGAGCACGGAACCCCAGTCGTGGATCACCAGGGTCAGATTCTCGAGTCTCAGCGCCTCGATGAACCCCTCAACGTAGCGGTAGTGATCCTGAAACGTGTAGTCGAGCTCCGGCTTGTCGGAGCGGCCGAAGCCGATGAGGTCCAGGGCTATGGTGCGACCCACCGGGGCCACGTGGGGCATGACGTTACGCCATAGACCGAGGTGGGATTGCCGTGGAGGAACAGGATAGGATCACCCTCACCGTCCTCGACGTAGTGCATGCGCGACCCGAGCACGTCCACGAAGTTCGACTCGTAGGGAAAGTCTGCGCCGGCAGGCGAGGCCGGCGCCTGCTGCGCCAGCGCCATGTTCAGCAAGAGCGCTACCGCTGTCAGCAACCGGGCGATCGACGGATAAAACATCTGGCACACTCCCCTTCGGCAACCGACGGCATGATCCTGCCTGGCGGCACTCTTCGCAAGCAACGCGGTCTCAGGCACCGTAGCTTCAGATGGCACGCGAACACAATGGTCTGGTCGCGGCGCTGGGAATCTGCACCGGACAGCACAACCGCAACCTTGGTCGCCCCCACCCGGCGCAGCCGGCTGGCCAGGGTGAGGCGCGCCTGCTGCAATAATCGACATTGCAGCCTCGCGAGGCTATGGTCGCTCACATGATTAAGGTTGGCATACGTGAGCCGAAGGACCGGTTGAGCCAATACCTGCGCATGGTGCGGCGGGAAGAACAGATTCTAATTACGGTCCCCGTGTGCACTGCCCGGAACGTCGACCCGACTGCTCGATGCCGAGCGTGAAGAGCGGTGACTGTCTATGCGGAATCGAGCGCGATTCCCCCATGGCTGCATGGAGAAGAGGCAGGTGAGTCGGCACGGCGGTGACGCAAGGGCAGCGCTAAGCTGCGTCAGTGATGTGCATCTCAACATGCAGGCCCGCCGCCACGGCCATGTTGACCAGGGTATCCAGTCCAAACAGATCGATCTTGCCCCGCGTCAGGTCGGAGACGCGCGGTTGCGTCACACCTAATCGGCCGGCGGCTTCCTCCTGAGTCCAACCCCGTCGCCTGATATGGTCCTTGAGCGCGACCATAAGCGCCGAGCGCAGCTTCATGTTTTCCGCGTCGGCCGGAGTCTCCTCGATCGCGTCCCATACACTTGAAAAGCGCTCATTACTCATTGTCCTAGCTCCCTTACCAAGTCCCGGTATCGCTTCGCCGCCAGATCGGTGTCTGCCTTTCTGGTCTTCTGTGTCTTCTTCTGAAAGCAGTGCAGCACATAGATGGCATCCGCGAACTTCGCAATGTAGATGACCCGAAACGAACCAGCGGCACCATGGATCCGAATTTCCTGGACACCCGGACCAACCGTGTTCATAGGTTTCCAGTCGTCCGGGTCACCGCCGCGTTGCACCTGGTCAATCTGATGCCCAGCCTGTCGCCTTGCCGAGGCAGGGAATGCGCGTAAATCCTCAAGGGCTCTGCCCCGGAACATGACCGGCTTGAGATCGGGCATGTCACGGACCATACAATATTTTATATACCTTCACAATCGCTCCGGGCCTTGCCATATTCGGGCTGCGCTCCTTCGCGTCCTGCACCGTCAGTTCGAATAGGCGCGCCTGGAGCGCTTCTTCCACGAACTGAGAGAGATCGCCCTTTTTCCTACCACGCCGGCCTAAGTAAGCCCGCAGGGCCTTGTCCACGCCGCCCGCACGACGACAGCGCCGGGCTCTGAATCCGCTACGGAGGCCGTCGGCCACCCGAGTAGATCGCGTCGAGCTCAGCCCTTGTACCACCCCCTGTACCACTAGGCTCTGGCTCGCCGTGCACAGAGCTGGAACACTCAGGGCAATCGAAAGTGGCAAAGACCAGTATTGCTGCTGGTCTTACGCGCTCAAGTCGGATGGGGATGACGCGGCTGGAAGGCGCTGGAAAGAAAAAATTGGCGTCCCCTAGGGACGGACACTTCACTCGTATCTGTTTGTTAAATAATATTTTTTCCGAATAGGGATCGAGTCTTGTACCGCACGCTGTACCAATGAATTTCGCGAGATCTGAGGTGATGGGACGGAAAGCATTCGGTGATTTCCGCAGGTGCAAAGGAGCCATCCCAGTTCCCGGATAAGGACTGGAGATTTTCTGGAAGCGGAGAGAGAGAGGCGCACGTTGCTTGGTGAAACGGCAAAATGCCGGTCGCTAAACCCATCACCCAACAAGTGCGCCGATGACTACCGTAAATCCTCAGCCGCCCCACGTCGAGATCGAATTCACTGATGCCGCGCTGACCGGCCATGGCGGCTGGTCACTGCTGCGCGATAGTGCGCCGGCTGGGCCTGCCGGCACAGTTGGCCAACTCGGTCGGCCTCAAGCGTCGCCAGCGTGGCGCGTCGGATGCGGAGATGCTGTGGAGCCTGGTGGCGTCGCTGGCCTCGGGGAACGGCGCGCTGTCGGATCTCGATGCGCTGCGTGCTGATGAGGCTGGCCAGCAGTTACTGGGTCTGGACGAGGCGCCGTCGGGTCGCCGCCTGGGTGAACACCTGTCCCGGTTCGGCGAAGAAGAAGTCGACTCGCTGCTCGGGGTCGTGCGGCGTCTGACGGCCCAGGTGGCGCCGGCGGTGATCGAGCACGAGGTCTCGACACGAGGCTACGTGCCGCTGTTCATCGATGGTACGGCGATCGAAGTGGACGGTGATCTGTTCGAAGGTGCCCGGCGCGGCTACGACGGCGCGGTACAGTACTGGCTGCACGGGACCTTCCTGGGTGGGTTGTGGGTCAGCAGCCGGCTGCATCCGGGTGGAGTCGATGTGGCCAAGGGCTGGCGCGAGCAGCTCGACCGGGATGTGGTTCCCGTGATCCCTGCCGATACGCCGGTGTGGGCGCGGGCGGACGATGCTCCTGTCCGGGGCGAGCTTCGTGCGCTACTGCGCCGAGCGGGGCTGGGACTACTCGGTGAGCGTGACCAGTGAGACCTACCGCCGCCCGGTGCTCAAGCAACTCGATGGTCTGCCGGAGAGCGCCTGGGAGGAGATCGGCCTGGGTGAGTCGGCGACGCTGGTCCACCACCGCCCTGGCGGTTGGCGGGAGCAGGCCTACGTGGTGATCCGCAAGCGCTACGACGGCCGCCAGCGGCGGCTGATGCCGGCTTACACGGTGATCCTGGTCTCCCGTGACGACCTGCCGCTCGAGGAGCTGGTGCATCGACATCGCGGCAAGCAGGGCCAGGAGAACGCCTTCAAGGGGCCGCTGATCGACATGGATCTGCACCATCCGCCGTGTCGGCGGTTCCACGCCAACCAGGCGTTCTACGCCTGCGGCCAGATCGCCCAGTTGCTGTTGCGGGCCGTGCAGTACGAGCTGCTGCCGAAAGCGGCGAGGCGTCATGGGCTGCGTCCGCTGATCCGTCATCTGATGCGCACGGTGGCCCGTCTGGTGAGAACCGGCCGGCGCTGGCGGCTCGACTTCGCCAAGACCAACTTCCGCCTCGACTGGTTGTTCTACGCGGCCTGCCAGCTCGAGTAGCGGCAACGCCTCCCGACATCAGCGATCAGGTTGCCTGGCGGCCAGGGCCCGTTCGTCTCGACGATGGACAATCCCCTCTCAACAAGGCATGCCAAGGTCGAAAGCCGCCAAAAGACCTGCTCGGCTGCCGCTCCAGCGCCCATTATCTTCGTTCACCCGAGCCGATCGCGGTCTGGAGACGGCTCCCACACTCTTATCCGGGGATCGGGATCGAGGGCAAATGCGTGGCAAACCTCGCAGCAAATCTCTAGGATTGTCCCACCGGGCGATGCCTTCCTGGCATGGCACGACACTCGGACGAAGTGCCCAGGGTGCCTCAGATTATTTCACCGGATGCATTCGTGGTGAAATGGGTGGGAGAGGTGTGGTTTCCCAGCGAAATATACTGACCCCCCCGCTGGCAAAACTGGCAATCACGCCGTCTCGCGAGGCAATAGATTCGACTATAGCAGTCTGGTTCAACCGAGCCGGGCCCTGTGAATGCCGGAGTGATTCACTAGCCCGTGAAATACTAGCCGAATCAACGGATCACGTCGCCATCGCCCGCCTCTTGCCCCGCTACCGGAATGAGCCATTGATCAATGTGTATCAGATCCGATACAGTTCGAGATCATGAAACCTGTAAATATGCTGGAGGGCACCCGCAGAGTACTGCGGGGATTCCCAAAACAGGTACGCATTGATTTCGGCACGGAGTTGCGGCGGCTCCAGGAAGGAATGGACCCCGTCAACTGGAAACCCATGCCGACAGTAGGTCAGGGTGTACGAGAGATCCGAGTCTCTTATCGAGGTCAATGGCGAATGATCTACATCGCCAAGTTGGATGAAGCCATTTATGTGCTCCACGCTTTCCAGAAGAAGGCTCAGAAGACGCCCAAGGCTGACATCGACGTGGCCACTCAGAGACTGAGTGAGCTTTTGCAGGAACGGAGATCATCATGACGCAAGACAAATGGGTTGTTTCATCCGACAACGTCTTCGAAGACCTGGGATTTGAACGCGAAGAGGCCGCGGTGCTGAAGATCAAAGCGGATCTGATGATCGAGATCGAAAAGGCCATGAAGGCACAGAGACTGACTCAATCCCGTGCGGCTCAGATTCTGGGAGTGTCTCGACCTCGCCTAAACCGGATGCTTCACGGACGCTTCGAAGGGGTCACCATCGACAGGTTGGTCCAGATGCTGGAACGAACCGGCAAGCACGTCAGCGTTAAAGTTGGCAAGAAGAAGGCCGCATAGGAGAAGCCCTTGGAATCGAGCCCCTTTGACAGACACCTGATCCTCATTAGCGAAGGAGTGCCAGATGCCATAATAAAATCACCTTACCCTGCTGATATCAGCCATCAGATAGCCGAGTCGCAGCGGCATCCGCCCGTTCCAGCCGCGGCGGTCAAGGCTAAACAAGCGACACAACACGCACATAGGCAGATCGACTAGACGAGCACTTCGTGGCAATGGAAACGGATGGATTCTGGCATAAGGCCCTTCAACTGGGCTGAGACGAATTTACTGGACCACCCTCTAGAACAACTTGGCGTTGGCGTCGGGGGGCGAGCCGCCAGGGGTGCCCATCGGATGGCAAGCAACGCGCATACGTAGCTTGAATTCACATCCCGCCGTGCCTCAGCGAAACTACAACACTCCGTGTCGTGGTTTCGCGTTGGCCGGGGACGCAGCGGAGTCTATGGTATCAACGCTGACAACAAACCGACCCGGAACGTATCGTCGAAGGCAAACTAGCGGGATTGGCAATGGCAATAGAGGTAACAAACGGCGTCGAACTGCCGTTGTACCAATCCCTGTACCATTCGGCGCTGGATAGAACTGAATCTGCGTGAACCGAGATAGACGGCTGAATGCGCATCAAACCACAGTGGCTACTGGCATCTCTTAGCCAAGTCGGACGAGTCTCGGCGGATCTGGAGCAATCTGGAAATCAAAAATTGGCGTCCCCTAGGGGAGTCGAACCCCTGTTGCCAGGATGAAAACCTGGAGTCCTAGGCCTCTAGACGAAGGGGACGCAGGAAGCGGCGCATTCTATGAATGCGGCCGGGGCCCGTCAAGCGAAGCGGGCTGCCAGATCCAAATCCACCCGGTCTTCTCCGCAGCCTTCTCCGCCGCATTGCTACACTCACTCTATCAGGGGGAATCCGGGGACTGGGAATGGCACTGGAACACTGGCAACTGGTGGTTGCATTGTTCGTGGCTACCGGCATCGCGGCGCTTGCCGGGCGGCTCGCGCTGCAGGCCTGGGAGCGCGTGCAGATGAGCCGGCTGGCCCGGGAGGGCCGGCTGCTGGAGCGCTGGTGGGCCGTCATCGGCGAACTGCCTGCGGACGCATTGAGCGATCCGGTGCGCCGGGCGCTTGGCGCCATCATGCATCAGCACCTGGACTGCGCTCAGCAGATCCAGCCGGATCATCCGTTTCTCAATACCCAGGGTGCCCAGATCGCGCGGTTCATTGTCGATCGCCCGGCCGCAGTCGGCCGGCACCTGAAAGGTGCCGACCGGCAGCGGGCCATCGCCGCGCTCGAGGCATGCCGGTTGCTGCTCAGCCAGACCCGGGCCGATGCAGGGGTCACCCGCCAGGAAATCGTACTCTGCCAGGTAGCGGTGGCGCGCAAACTCACGGAACTCGAGTTTCTGCGGCAGCAGACGGCGCTGGGCGCCGACAATCTACGCCGTGTAACCCGGGCCATCGATTCCGCCAACCGCGTGTGGAGCCATCAGCCGCCGGCATCCAGCAGCTCGCTGCCCACCCAGTGACGCGCGAAGTGCTGCGCCGTGCGGCCGCTGCGCACGCCGCGGGCCAGCGCCCAGCGTAGCGCGGCGGCGCGCAATTCGTCGTTCCAGGTCAGCGCCAGGCCATGGTCACGGGCCAGCCGGGTTACCCAGTACCGGGCGACATCCAGGTACGCATCCTGTCTGAAGGGATAAAACGAGAGCCACAGACCGAAGCGGTCCGACAGGGAAATCTTCTCTTCCACCGCCTCGGACTCGTGCAGCTCGCCCTCACGGACCGTGACCTGAGCGTTGTCCGACCCATACTCCGGCAGCAGGTGCCGGCGATTCGACGTGGCGTAGATGAGCACGTTGCCGGAGGCCTTGAACACCGAGCCTTCCAGCGCACTCTTGAGCTCCTTGTAGGACGCATCGTCGGCTTCGAAGGACAGATCGTCGCAGAACAGCACGAACCGATACGGCTCGTCGCGCAGACGCCGGACGATCTGCGGCAGCGCGGCCAGGCTGTCCTTGCTCACCTCCACCAGACGCAGACCGTCGTCGCGGTACTCGTTCAACAGCGCGTGAATGAGCGATGACTTGCCGGTTCCCCGCGCGCCCCACAGCAGGACGTTGTTGGCCGGCAATCCGGCCAGGAACTGCCGGGTATTGGCGTCGATGCGGGCCTTCTGATCGTCGATCCACAGCAGATCGGTCAGGCGGATGTCGTCCACCGAGCCATGGGCGGTAAACCCCGCCCCCAGGGCTCCAGACTGCCACACCGCGGCCGGGCAACCCGACCAGTCCACGGCCGTTGGCGCGGGCACCAGTGCCAGGGCGCGCCGCGCCAGTTCCCGGGCATCGGCGATCAGAGCTTCCAGCGGATCTTTCATGGGGTGTCCGGTCTCAGACGGATCGAGGATTGTACTGATTCGGGTGAGCAATTCGGACACCGGTTGTATAATGACGGCTCTTCCCAGGCGCACCCGCTGCCCCGGAGCACAACGATGTCCGGACACACCGGCCCAGAACGACGCAAAGGTTCCGGCGACCGCCGCCGGCAGCAGCCGGATCGGCGCAACCCGGAACGCCAGGCCGACGAACTGGTTCCGCGGCGTAATCCGGATCAGCCGGATCGGCGGCGCCGGGAGCGCAAAGACTGACGCCCATCCACAACCGGGCGGCTAACGGCTCCGGCCCACGACCTGCAGCAGCAGATCGGGCCGGTCGGTAATGATGCCGCCGGCGCCCCGCTCCAGCAGCAGGCGCATGTCCGCCGGATCGTTGATGGTCCAGAAATCCAGGTGCAAGCCGCGGCTGGCCGCAGCATCGATGAACCCCGCCTCGGTGAGATCGAAACCGGCAGAGGTCTGCGGCACCTGCAGGGCCGGTGCGCCGGGCCGGGCCAGGCGCCAGACCCCCAGACGGTACTGTGCGTAGAACCACCGCATCTCGCCGGCGTGAGCACTGGTGGGCACCGCGGGACAGGCCTCACGGAAGGCTTCCATGGCCGCGGCGTGAAACGACGCTACCAGCACGCGGCGGTCGGCATTCAGGCGCTCGAGGGTAGCGCACAGCGCCTGTGCCGGCCCTGCCGCATCGGGCTTGAGTTCGATGTTGTAGCGCTGCCGCGGAAACCGAGTGATCACTTCGTCCAGGGTCGGGATGCGCACGCCGCGGCCCCGATAGGGCCGCTCCTCACCGTGGTGGGGCCAGTGATAGGCGGCGTCCAGGGTTTTCAGCTCGGCCAGTGTCAGATCCGCCACGGCACCGCGGCCGTTCGTGGTCCGATCCACCGTGGTGTCGTGAATCAGCACCAGCGCGCCGTCGCGGGTCTGATTCACGTCCATCTCCAGTACGTCTACCCCCAGAGCCACCGCGTTCTGGAAGGCCACCAAGGTGTTGCCGGGGCGCAGCCCATCGCCGCCCTGATGGGCGATGACCATGGGCCGGGCGGTTTCGAAATAGACGCTGTCCAGCTTCGGCATGGGGGCCAGCCGGCGCCCGAGAATCAGCAGCACCAGGGCGATGAAGATCAGCAACCAGTTGCGTTGACGTGCCGTCACGACAGCAGGGCCGCCGCAGTATCCGGACGGCAGCGGTCAGGCGGGCCGGCGCAGGGGTACCACGTTGCTGCGCTGCTTGATGTAGATACGGTGCTCGCGGCCGGGCCCGTGCACACCGATCTTGCCCTCGGTGAACAACCGTACGTCGAGCTTGCTGGATGATCCACTGTTCGGTTGCAGAACCAGGTCGTGGCCATCCAGGTGCCAGCGCCCCTGCTCCCCCTGGCCGTCTTCGCGAATGCGGTAGCGCCCACCGTCCAGCTCCCCTTCCAGCTCCAGCACCCCATCATGGTCTTCCCAGTGCCAGGTTCCCGGCAGATCCAGGCGCTCGAGCCAGCGCTGGCGCTGCTGGTGATTGCGCCACACCCACAGTGCACAAACCGAAGCCACGACGATGACCAGCGCCAGGGAACCCATGGCTCAATCCTGTCCCAGCCCCGCCGCCGGATCAATAGCGCAGCGGGCGAACAGGCGCTGCCAGGCCTCGGCATGGGCGACCACCGCTCGCTGGGTGCGGCGCCACTCGCTGCCGGGGCGGGCCGGCGCCAGTACCCGGTCGTACCAGGCGTCGAAGGCCGGCGGGCGTACCGCCTCGAGACGTTCGAGCAGCCGCTCGAAGGTACCGAGGTCGAAACCGCCCTGCAGGACGCGGTCATAACTGTCGTTCAGACCCCGCACCAGGTCGGCCAGGTCGCCATCCGGCGGCGCCGCGGCACCACCCAGGGCCGTGCGCATCTCGGCGGCGGCAAAGGTGGCATTCCAGAACAGTGCCGGCAGGCGCCGGCGTTTCTCTGCCCCCATATCGGCGAGCCAGTCGGCGGCGTCGGCCCCGCAGGCGTCCACGGCCGCCAGCCAGGCCGCTTCGTAACCCAGCCGCTGGCTGGCACCCTGCGTGCGCCCGAGCGGGCTGTTGCGATAGCCGACCAGCGCGCCCATATCACAGCCGTGCAGCTCGAAGAACTCGCCCACGTCGATGGTACGCCGCGGAATGTCCAGCTCCAGAGCACGGCGCTGCGGATACGCCGGCCCCGATGACGGGTCGGCCACCGCAGCTTCCTGCCCGGTCAAGCGCGCTACTCTGGCCAGGTAGTCTTCGAAGGGCGCTGCCGGCGTTCCAGGCTGGCAGGCGCTGGACAACAGCACGGCTGCGGCGAGACTTGCTCTAATCCAGCCACTCACGCCAGACGTCGATGAGCTCTGCGTCCACCGAGCCCTGCAGGTTGCGCTCGATGTCGGTAAGGGCGCGGTCCACCACGTCACGGTTCGACGCCACCGCCACGAACGTCCACTGGGCGCGCTGCAGCAGGTCCTGATGGCCGCTCTCGCACACGGCGACGTTGTTGGATCGCCCATAGCGCTCGCGGATGCCGTTCAATCGCTGACGCTTTTCTTTCAGCGATCGGCACCCGGCCACGTAAAAGTCGATCTTCAGGATCCCGACGCTCACCCGGTTCTGGCAAGCTCTTTGGGTGAAATGCTGTAGAACACCGTATCCAGGCCTTTGTGCTGGCGGCGTTCCTCGAACACCATGCCCACGCGCTGCATGACCCGCACGGAACGCTGATTGGGCGTATCCGTGGCGCCCATGATGCGGTCCAGGCCGCATTCCTCGAGACCATGGCGCAACACTTCCCGCACGGCCTCGGAAACCAGGCCTTCGCCCCAGTAGCGCGGCAGAATGCCATAGAGCAACTCCACGTCGCTGCCGCTGCCCATGCGCCGCAACCCGCAGAATCCAGCCAGCCGGCCGGGCGCCTCGGCAAGCTCCACGGCGAACAGGCCGCAGCCCAGCTCGCGGAAGCACTGCTCGCTGTCGCGGACGATGTCCACCACCATCTCCCGCGAAATAATTTCGTTGTCCCACAGATACTTGCGTATGGCCGGGTCGGTCCAGAAGCGGTGCAGGGCATCCACGTCGGCCGGCCTGATGGGCCGCAGAACCAACCTTTGCGTCGTCAGTTTCGGCATGTCGCTCCCCTTCCCCTCCGAGTTTGCCACAGCGGGGCACATAAGCGAATATCTCGACCCGGCGCATTGCCGGACAACGCGAGGGGGAATCATGCGTTTCAGCTTCTGGCCCACACCCAGTCAGGCCTACGACGAGGTACTGGCACTGGCCCGCCATGTCGAGAGCAGCGGCTGGGACGGCCTGTGGTACGCCGATCACTTCATGCCCAACGCGGAAGATACCAGCACGCCCTGGCCGGAGGCGTTCACCACGCTTGCGGCTCTGGGCGCCCAGGTGCCGCGGCTGCGCATCGGCACCCTGGTGGCCGGCAATACCTACCGGCACCCGGCGGTGCTGGCGAAAATGGCCGCCACCATGGATCACATCACCGGCGGGCGCATGGTGCTGGGAATCGGCAGCGGCTGGCAGGAGAACGAGCACCGTCAGTACGGCCTCCCGTTCTACACCGTGGCCGAGCGCCTGCGGCGGCTCGACGAGGCGTGCCAGGTGATCAAATTGCTTTACGGCAACAGCAAATCCACCTTCGACGGGCGCTATTACCAGCTCGATGATGCCTCGCTGGAGCCCAAGCCCCTGCAGGACCCGCTGCCCCTGCTCATCGGCGGCGGCGGCGAGAAGGTGACCTTGAAGATCACCGCGAAGTACGCCGACGAATGGAATGTCTGGGGGACACCGGACATCCTCGAGCACAAGATGGCCATTCTGGACGCTCACTGCGCGGACGCCGGGCGTAACCCGCGGGAGATCAAGCGCACGGCGGTGGCGCTGCTGTTCATGAGCGAGGATCAGGGTTATCTGGACAAGATGCGCGGCGCCAAACTCGCCCAGCCCAGCCTCATCGGCACGCCGGCGGAAATCTGCGGCCTGGTGCAGGCCTATGAGGCGCTCGGCGTCGACGAGTTGATCGTCCCCGACTTCACCCTGGGCGGCCGCGAGCAGAAGCTCGCCACCCTGGATACGTTCATCAAAGACGTGGCTGGCCGCTGAAGGAGGTTCGACCGTGAGTGACGACCAGCAGGCGAGCGCACCGCTGCCGGCGGCCACCATTCTGATGCTGCGCGACGGCCCCGCGGGGCTCGAGGTGTTCATGGTGGTGCGCCACCACCAGATCGACTTCGCCTCCGGCGCGCTGGTGTTTCCCGGCGGCAAGGCCGATGCCCAGGATTTCGATGCGGCCCTGGAACCTTATCTGGACGGCGCCGCAGAAGACGCCGACATGCGGGCCATTCAGGTTTCCGCCATTCGCGAGGCCTTCGAGGAGTGCGGCATTCTGCTCGCCCGGGAAGCGGGTCAGGCCGGGCTGGTGGACAGCAGCCGGCTGGCTGAGCTGGAACCCTACCGCACCAGCCTGCACGACGGCTCGGTGAGCATGCTGCAGTTCCTGGAGCGGGAGGGCCTGCACCTGGCCTGTGCGGAGCTGGTGCATTTTGCCCACTGGGTGACGCCCACCATGATGCCCAAGCGTTTCGACACCCATTTCTTTCTCGCGGCAGCGCCGTCGGATCATCTGGCCGTGCACGATGGCCACGAATCGGTGGATTCTATCTGGATCCGCCCCGCTGACGTGCTCGAGCAGGCGGCCCGGGGCCAGCGCACGGTGATCTTTCCTACCCTGCGCAACGTGGAAAAGCTGTCAGCCTTCGTCAACGTTCGGGAAGCGCTGGACGCCACGGCGGCCGCACCCGTAGTCCGGGTGGAACCGTGGACCGAGCAGCGCAATGGCGGCACCTATCTGTGTATTCCCCGCGAAGCAGGCTACACGGTTTGCGAGGAACTGCTGCCCGAGCGGCAATGAACTGTTGACCCACTAGCCCAGCGGCAGCTCGTCCCCCAGGCCCCCCAGCAGGTCGGCGGCGATGAGCAGCATGTCCTCGTAGTGCCCGCGCACTTCGCGGCGCCGGCCCTCGTCCTGAAACGGATTCAACGGATCGTCCACACGCAGGCGCCGCAGTTGTGCCAGAAGCTGGTCGCGCACCTGGCGTGCGTGATAAATCTCGAGCAAGTCCACCAGACCTTGATCGTTGTGTGGCATCCGTCGTTTCCGCAGGGGTTTCACTAAATCTAGTGGCCACCCGGCATCTTCGCCACCGAATCGGGCCAGCTTGTGTCATATTTCTCAAACTCGTAGTTTCTTGACTCACTTATCAGGGAGTCCGGCCATGGCCACGGCGGCAGATGAGATCAACGACAGCGAAGTGCTCTACCGGGTCGCGGACCACGTGGCAACCATCACCCTGAACCGCCCGGAGCAGCAGAACACCATCTCGGGGCCCATGCTCAACGCCCTGTCGGAGCGCCTGCTCGAGGCCAACGCCGACCCGGAGGTCCGGGCCATGGTGATCACCGGCAGCGGGCGGTTTTTCTGCGCGGGCCTCGACCTGCGCGGCGGCGGCATCGCGTCCGGGCTGTCGGACAATCGTGCCGCGCCGAGCAATCTGGACCTGCGCAACACCCCGCCCACGGTGCTGCACAGCCTGGACACCCCCACCATCTGCGCGCTGAACGGCTCCGCCGCCGGCTACGGCATGGATCTGGCACTGGGCTGCGACATCCGCATCATGGCCGACAGCGCCAAACTGGCGGCGGCGTTCACCGCCCGGGGCGTGGTCCCGGAGTCCGGCGGCACCTGGATTCTGCCGCGCCTGATCGGCTGGTCGAAGGCCGCCGAGCTCATTTTCACTGGCCGCACTCTGCTGGCCGACGAATGTGAGCGTATGGGCCTGGTCTCGCGGGTCGTGCCCGCCGCTGACACCCTTGCCGCCGCCGAGGCCCTGGGCCGGGAAATAGCCGGCAACGCGCCACTGGCAGTTCAGGCATCAAAGCGTATGATGCGCATGGCCATGAACGAGACATTCGACGACCACGTCCACCACGTGTTCCTGCAGCTACTGCCGTTGTTCCAATCCGAAGACTTCCGGGAAGGCATGGCCTCGTTCATGGAGAAACGTAAAGCGGAGTTCAAAGGGCGCTAGCGCCCGGAGCACTCGAACACAAACACAAGGAGTCACCCATGCGTCCGATTTCACTACTCACCGCTGTGGTGTGCGCAGTGATCTGGTCCGCCGCCGCGTCCGCCGAAGGCGGGCCCGAGGAACGCCAGTTTTTCATCAGCCTGCTCGGCGGCTACTACGAGGAAGCCTCCGACCTGGAGCTGCGCCGCGGCGACGCCACCGTCGGCGGCACCCTGGGCGCCGCCTTCAACGACCGCTGGTCCGTGGAGGCCATGTTCTTCAACTTCGAGCCTGACGTGGAAGTCGGCGGGCTACGCGGCGACGGCGACATGGACTACTGGTCCGTGAACTTCCTCGGCAAGATCGGCCGCCCCGAGGCCGACTGGCAGCCCTACTTCACCTTCGGCGGCGGCCGCGCCACCTTCGAATACGACGAGCTGCGCTCCGATCGCGATGACAATCTGTTCAACGTGGGGCTCGGCTTTTTCAGCAATCTGACGGAACGTCTGGTGTTCCGCGCCGACGTGCGCGGCGTCTATCACCACGATGCCGACAGTTTCTCGCCCATGGCCACCACCGGCATCAGCCTGCTGCTTGGCGGCCGTTCACAGCCCACCCCACCCGCCGACAGTGACGGCGACGGCGTTCCCGACAATGCTGACGCCTGCCCCGGCACGCCCGCCGGTACCGCCGTGGACGCCCGGGGTTGCCCGCGCGACAGCGACGGTGACGGTGTGTCGGATGCTGATGACCAATGCCCGCGCACGCCGGCCGGCGTCAGCGTGGATGCGCGCGGTTGTCCTCTCGACAGTGACGACGACGGCGTTGCCGATCACCGCGACGACTGCCCCGGCACGCCGGCCGGCGCCCGGGTGGACGACCGCGGCTGCGAGCAGCAGCTCGAGCGGGACGTTTCCTTCAACCTGACGGTGGAGTTCGGTTTCGATTCCGCGGAGATCACCGGTGTGGCGTTCCAGGAAATGCTCGAACTGCTGCGCTTCCTGCGTGAATACCCATCCACCACCGCGACCATCGAAGGCCACAGCGACAGCGTGGGCGCCGAGCAGTACAACCAGGATCTATCCCAGCGCCGGGCCGAAGCGGTGGTGGAAGCACTGACCAACTCCGGTGTCGATGCCGACCGGCTGACGGCGCGGGGCTATGGTGAGTCGCGGCCCATCGCCAGCAACGAAACCGAGGCCGGCCGAGCCCAGAACCGCCGCGTCACCGTGGTGGTATCGGGAACGACCACGAAGGCCGAATAAGGCAGACCGGCTTCCCGGCCGGAGCTGAACTGGAGACCCGGGCGCGCTTTGCGCGTCCGGGTGCTTCAGGTATCATCGCGCCCCTCGGGGCGTAGCGCAGCCTGGTAGCGCACTTGACTGGGGGTCAAGTGGTCGCAGGTTCAAATCCTGCCGTCCCGACCAATCTCCTTTCCCTGCCCGACGGGGTGGCCGTTTCCCCCGCCACCGCATTCGACGCTGTGCACCAATCCGGCGCGCTGCAACGTCGTGCCGCACCGGACAGTGTTCATGTTTTGACATGGACTTCACCTGGACACCGGCACACTACCTTTCATGGACACGAACAACATTTTTAATGGCCGTGCGCGATGCCGCCGCCGGCTGCGCCTGCTGCTCATGATGCTCTGCATCCCTGCGGCTTCATGGGGTGCCGATGCAGAAAACGGTGAACGTCTGGCATTCCAGTACCACTGCATGACCTGCCACGGGGAACACGGCCGCTCGAACGCTGGCCGCTATCCGCATCTGGCGGGGCAGCACGCGGCCTATCTGGAAGCGCGCTTGAACTATTTCCGCAGCGCGGTTGAGCCCGGCAACATGATGAATGCCCAGGCGGCACACCTCGAGGATGCCGAAATCGCCGACCTGGCGGCCTACTTCAGCAGGCAGGCCCGATGAACCACAGACGCATACGAGTCACGATCTCTCTGGCCGCGGCCGGTCTGCTGGCTGCGGGCTGCGCCCCGGACGCAGACCAGATCGCCCGCGGCGAGGCTCTGGCCGCAGAGAAAGGCTGCGTGGCGTGTCACGGCGCCCAAGGCGTCAGTCAGGCACCCGCCTTCCCCAATCTGGCCGGTCAATGGCCGCAGTACCTCAGGGTTCAACTCATGAAATACCGGTCCGGCGCCCGGCAGAACGCCGTCATGAACGCCCAGGCCGCCGGGTTGACCCAGGAGGAAATCGCCGCCCTTGCGGCCTTCTATGCGGCCCAGTAGCCATAGCTGTCTATTGGGATTCGGCCGACGGCTCTCTGCACGATGGCGAGGGCATCGTCAACAACGCAACGCTGGATTCCATGGAGCAGTTATCACCTGTCGAATGATGCACCCATGGAAGCCCGCAGCTCCGAGATCATTTCATCCAGGGCGCGCTCCACCACCGGGTCGGCTTTGAGTTCGCGCATGGCGCCATCGCGCAGGGCCTCGGCCACTTCCGTGGCCGTCAGCTCGCAGACCTTCAAGCCCCGGTGGTCAACGAACAGATGGTTGCGGGATTGCTCGAAGACCATAGAGAGCTTGCTGCGGTTTCTGGGCTCGCCATCCATGACGAACTCCACCCAGGTTCCCGGCCGCACACCGTCGAGCAGCGGTTCCAGCTCGGCATCCAGGGTGAGAACCGCAGCGGCGTCCGCGGGCACCAGCTCGACCACGTCCATTTCGTCGAGCTCGTGGACCTCATACTCGGCACCCGCTTCGAACCAGGCGCGGTCGTGTTCCGCCAGCTCCTGGAATCCGGCGTACAGGTCGCGGACCTGATCCTCGGCCTGCGCCGCGTGAAAACCGGCCACATGCAACCAGTGTTCAATGTGTTCGAACAGGAACGGCAATTGCTCGGCACGCTGCGCGAGATCCTCCTCGCGGGCGGCCGGCTGACCCAGCGCCAGCAGCTCATCCAGCGTTTCCGCCGCCTCACGCCAATCGTTGCTTTGCGGACCGTGGCGCACGCACAGATACACCATGACCTGCGTCCAGGCCTGCTTGATGAAGTCGCGGATGCCGTCCGGCAGGCGCAGGCCGGAGGCGCGGGAATTGATCAGGGTCTGCACCGCGCGGCGGGCCGCTTCCACTTTGACCTTGCCCGATTCGCGCTCGGTGAGACGCTTTTCCAGACTCTTCGTCCGGTTCGCTGAGCGGGACACGGTGTCGTCCAGCGCGGCGTCTGCCTCGGCGAATACACCATCGTCGTCGTGACAGCCGTCGACGATACGGCTGACGATGGCGTCGATGGCCTTGTACAACGGGTCGTCCCGGACCTGGTCGGTATCACCCCACCAGCCGAGCCCCACATCCGCCAGGCGATTGATCACCCGGCGTACCACATGGTCAGGATCATCGAACAGCGTGGTATCCGTCATGGCGACTTTGAGCACCGGGATCTGCAGCCGTGAGATCAGCGAGGCCAGCGGCAGGGAAATGCTCTCGTCGTGCAGGATGTGCTCGAACAGCAGGGACACGAGCTGCAGGGTGTCCTGCGCCACGTCGTCCACCTGGTCCAGTTCCCCACCCATACCGGCAAGCGCGCTGCCGGCCAGAGCGCGAAGATCGATGGGCTGGCCCGCTTCGAACTGGCCGGAATCGAGTTGCACCGCAGTCAGCGCCCGCAGCAGATCCTCGGTGGAAATGATCGGCCCGCCGCGGCCTGCGCCGGACACGCCTCGCGGCGGCCCCATGGCGCCGCCGGGCACCTGACCGTGAATCAGCAGCCGGAGCTCATCGAACTCGGCCGAGGCCGTGCCGACACCGGACGCGGCCCCGCCGGAAGCGGCCTCGGCCGCCGGGTGCAAGGCAATATCGGCGTCCTCCGGATGGCCATTGGACCCGGCATCGTCATCCAGGCGCGTGTCGAGCCGCAGCGCCCGGCAGACGTCCCCATACAGGCCGCCGAGGTCATTGATGACCTGCGCCTCGAACTCGTCGAGCAGAAGGCGCTGCACACTCGTATCGAGCTGCAGCCTGCCCACCGCGGACATGAAAGCGCCGGTGATGCGGAACACGCTCAATGGATTGCGCCGACTCGAATACGCCGAGCCGCGGGTTGCCTCCAGCGCCGGCGTGATGCGATCGATGTAGGCCTTGTGCTGGCTGGCGGAACGGGACGTCACGGTAGACACGGCCACGGACAGCTCGAAGGCATCACCATTGAGCACCTGGGCGCCGCCAAGTTCGCCGGTGGGCTTGGCTCCGCCCTCGCGCCGACGGCCCGTTTGGCTGGCGGGATCGAAGCCGCGGAGAAACTCTGCGGCGAAATCCTCGTTCACCGCGTCAATGCAGGACGTGAGAAACCGCGCTGACTCCAGCATTGCGCGCCGCGCCTCCAGCGAGTCCGCCGATTCGGCACTGGTTTCGAGGCCGGCAACCGTCTGTACGAACACGCGCTGCAGACGAGGCTCCAGAAAATCCAATGCCTGCTGCGCCACATCGCGCAAAGTTGGGGGAACCTGATTGAGAGTGGACGCACGCGTCGGCCGGGTGGACTCGGCGCGGTGTTGACGCTGGTTCACGCGAATCTCCTGAATGGACATGCTGCAGATTAGTCGAACACGCCCATTCTCAGCGGGAACCCGGTCACAGAATCGACGCCTTTGACGCCGATCGGGGCCCTGGGCGTCAATCCACCGTCATGGCTTCCACCATGGTGGCGCGGTCGTAGTAGTCACGCCACTCCTGAATTCGCCCGTTGGCGACCTCGATGACCCCCGCTACCGGAATCTGCGAATGCTTGCCGCGATAGACGAAGTCGTCGACGCGCTCGAAGAACACCACGTTACCATCCACGGCCATATTAACCGTACGCAGCTCCACCCGTTCGAGCTCGGCGAACACCGGCTCGAAGTGCGCCCGCAGGGCCTCGCGTCCGACAATGGGCTCGAGCATGACACTGTGAAAGACACCGTCCGGTGCAAACAGCTCGACCACCCTGTCCACGTCGAGATCGTGCCATGCCTGAATCATGGCCCGCACTACCGCCTGAGGGGCATCAGCTTCGGCTGGCTGTGACTGCGACAGAGCGGTGATCGGCATCATAGCCAGTACTGCCAGGCACGGCCGCAGCAGGGCCATCATGACACCCTCCGTTGCTGCCCCCGCCAGAAAGGTTCGCGCAGTTCGGTCTTGAGGATTTTGCCCGACGGGTTGCGCGGCAGCGCCTCGGCCCAGTCCACCGACGTGGGGCACTTATAGTGGGCGAGCTGGCTGCGGCAGAATTCGATGACGGCCTGTTCCGTGAGCTCCGGGTCTTTGCGCACGACGATGGCCTTGGGGGTCTCCCCCCAGCGCTCGCTGGGTACGCCGATCACGGCGGCGTCGGCGATGCCCGGATGTTTCGCCAGGGCGTTCTCGACCTCCGCCGGATAGATGTTCTCCCCGCCGGAGATGATCATGTCCTTGACCCGGTCGTGAATGTAGAGATAACCGTCCTGGAAGTACCCGGCATCACCGGTGCGCAACCAGCCCTCGGCATCGATGGTTGCAGCCGTGGCTTCCGGGTTGCGCCAGTATCCCTTCATGTTCTGTCGGCCCTGCACCCAGATCTCGCCCACCTCGCCGTCCGCTTTGTCGACCCCGCTGTCCGGATCCACCACACGCACGCGGTTGGGTGCGACCGGTTGGCCGCAGGAGCGCAGCAGGTGAGCCCGCGGCCCGCCGGGGTCGTGATCCTCGGGCTGCAGTATGGCAATACCGCCGGTGGTCTCGGTGAGCCCATAGGCCTGCATGAAGCGGCAGCCGAAGGTTTCCATGGACCGCACCAGCACCGCCTCGGTAATGGGCGAGGCCCCGTAAACGATCATCTCGAGACTCGACAGGTCGCGCCCTTCGACACCGGGCACGTCCACCAGCATCTGCAGTACTGCAGGTACGAACAGCGCGTGTGTCACGCTGTGGCGTTCGATGGCGTCGAGGATGTGCAGCGGTTCCACGTCGCGCAGCAGCACCATGGGCGCTCCATGGAACGTACCCACCAGACCCCAGCCGCTGCCGGCGATGTGAAACAAGGGCATGCACACCAGGTTCACCGAGTCGGCCTGCATCCCCACGTCCGCCAGACCCTGCTGCAGTGTGCCGAGGAAATTATCGTGGGTGATCTCCACGCCTTTGGGCAGGCCCGTGGTACCCGAGGTGTAGAGCTGATAACAGGTATCACCGGGATCGGCCGGCAGCGCCGGATCCTCGTCTGCGCTGGCGCTCAGCCATTGCTCGTACGACGGATAGCCGCTGTCACCGGGATCGCCGATCACCACGATGGTCGGCGAGTGGGCCAGCTCCATGCGCGACAGATGCTCCAGAAACTCCTCGCCCACCAGCAGAACGCGGGACTCGCTGTGGTCGAGAATGAACTGCATCTCCGGCGGTGCCAGCCGCCAGTTGACGGCTACCGAGACCGCATTGAGCTTGGCTGCCCCGAACAGATAGCTGAAATATTCCGGCGCGTTCTTGTCCAGATAGGCGACTCGGTCGGCCGGACCAACCCCTGCCGCGGCCAGCGCCTGCGCCGCCCGGTTCGATTCCCGGTCGAGCTCCGCGAACGTCCACCGCCGGTCGTCGTTGAAGTAATGCAGCGCGAGGGTATCGGGCTGCCGGCGCGCATGATGTCGCACAATGTCTGCAAGGCACTGCATGAGTGAAGCTCTCCCCTGTCCATCCCGGCCGATGATATTCCCGCGTATTCTGCAGGTATTGCAAATGCGCCGGCAATCGTACTTGCATAATGAAACGCATACTAATGCATTTGCAAGCATGTGCTGGATCGAGGCGCGGAATCACTGACCTACACGCACAACACATTATTGCATTATGAGATTGTTCCTCCAATAATCGCACTACGCTAAGGCACTATTCACGGCGTAAGGGGGAGAGTTATGAAGCCGAAGTCACCAGGTTCGATGGGGGCATATGTGTGTGCGGCCGTACTGGCGAGCGCAGTGTCCGGCACGGCGGCGGCAGCCGCGATGATTGAAGAGATCGTGGTCACCGCACAGAAGCGCGCGGTAGGGCTGCAGGATGCACCGCTTTCCGTGTCGGCCTTTACTGGAGAGATGCTGGACAAAGACCGTATTCTCGATGTGGAGGATCTCGCCAAGAGCGTTTCAGGCTTCTCCATCACCGCCCTGTCGCCCTTCGACCAGGAGCTGAACATCCGCGGCATCACCAATACGCGCCTCGACGCACCCACCGCCGTCCCATCGGTGGGCATTTTTCTCGATGAGGTATACGTGGGCCGAACCGGCCTGCTGAACACCGACTTCTATGACATCGAACGCATCGAGGTGATCCGCGGACCCCAGGGCGTGCTGCTCGGCCGTAACGTCATCGGTGGAGCGCTCAGTGTCATCACGGCACGACCGGAGTTCGAAACCGGCGGCGCCGTCCGCGCCTCTGCCGGTAATCTGGACTCACGCCTCCTCTCCGGCCACGTCACCGGTGCACTGGCGGACAAGCTGGCCGGCCGGTTGTCGTTCCAGCACCGCCAGCGCGACGGCTATGCCGACGACCGCTTCAGTAACCGCGGCCTGCACGACGTTGATTCCACCCAGTTGCGCGGGCAACTGTTGTATGAGGACGAACCCGCCGACCTCAGTGTGCGGTTGATCGCCGACTTCACCGACGATGAATCCAACGGGGTTTGCCCTGTCGGCATCGACGGCGGTCCCGGCGCTCCGGGGCCGAAGCCCTGGAGCACCGCCCGGACCGTCATCGGCGGGCTCGACCGCCGGGAGTGTTTTCCGGAATCCGCCCAATATGCGAATACACCCGGGGATACGCTGCAGAACGTCGAGCGTGAGGCGTGGGGCTTGACGCTCAGCATCGACAAAGGCATCGGCGATGTACTGTTATCGTCCATCACCGCTTTCCGGGACGGCGACGGCAGTTCCATGTACAGCCAGACGGGGCTCGGCCCTGACGGGCCGGGCGTTCTGGCCAATGGCCTGGTGTTCACTTTCGACTTTCCGGTCAACGAGTTCGAGGAAATCAGCCAGTTCAGCCAGGAGCTGCGGCTCACATCCAACTACACCGACAGCCCCTGGGAGTGGATCGCCGGGGCTTACTACCAGAAGGACGACATGGACAAGTTCGATCGCTTCTGGGCGGAGGTCATCGTGCCAATACCGATCCTCAATGGGGAATCGCACTGGAACAACCGCGGCGAGCAGGAAAGCGTCGCCGTGTTCGGCCAGGTGGGCTATCGCTTCAACGATCAGTGGAAGGTGTCCGGCGGGTTGCGCTGGACCCGGGACGACAAGTCCGGACGTGTCTCCGGTCTGGCCGTGAGAACCGGCGACAAGTTCAATCCGGACGACCCGGTTGCGCTAACGCCCCTGTCCGCAGCGTTCGCCGAAGGCGAGGGCTACCAGACCGGCTACGGCGAAGAGTGGGACGAAGTCACGCCCCAGGCCATTGTCGAGTGGACCCCCAGCGAAGATTTGCTGCTGTACCTGAGCTACAGCGAGGGTTTCAAAGGCGGCGGCTTCCAGGACACGCCGTTCGATGCCACCACGGCCAACATCTCATACGAACCTGAGGAAGTGGAAAGCATCGAGATCGGCATCAAATCCACGCTCATGGACGGCCGGCTGCAGATCAATGCCGCCGCCTTCGACATGGACTACAGCAATCTGCAGGTGGAGCAGACGGACGACGGTTGCCTGTGCAACATCGTCGAGAACGCTTCCGATGCTTCCATCCGCGGCGTGGAAGTGGACGTCAAGTTCGCGCCCATCGATCATCTGCTGCTGAGCCTGTCCGGCAGCGCGCTGGACACGGAGTACGAAGACTTCGTAATCGTCTCCGGCGGCAGCGTGGTACAGGACAACAGCGGCAACACCCTGCAGCGGACGCCGGAGAATCAGTTCGATGCCGGCATCGACTACACGGCCGCTGTGGCTGACTGGGGCCGGGCGTTGAACTTCCGGGTGAAATATTCCTGGCAGGGGGAAATGCCCTGGGCGCCCACCGGCCTGTCCGAGGAAGACAGCTTCGGCCTGCTCGACAGCCGCATTACGCTGGCCATTCCCGGACAACCCTGGACGGCATCCCTGTGGGGCAAGAACCTCACCGACGAGACGGTACGCAGCAACGTGATCGAATTCTTCGGCGACGAGATGTCCCTGTTCCGCGCACCGCGTACCTACGGCGTCGATTTCACCTGGGATTTCGGCGGCTGACGGTCTCTGATTGTGGGAGCGGTCTCTGACCGCGATGCCTTGGCCAGGACAGCCAGATCGCGGTCAGGAGACCGCTCCCACACCCATCAGCCCCGGCCCAGCCGCCAGATGCCGGCCAGGTTGTTGCGCTGCATGTCCGACGACCCGCCGACGATGGGCATGCCCAGCAGATCGCGCACGTGACGTTCCATGTCGTAGCCGTCGGAGAGCGCGTAGGCACCCATGACCTGCTGGCACGCCAGGGCGATGTCGACCCCGGTGTCGGCGCAGAACAGCTTGGCCATGCTCGTTTCAGCCGCGCAATCGCGCCCCTGGTCTGCCAGCCAGGCGGCGTGGTAGAGCATGTGCCGGCAGGCCTGCAGGCGCGTACGGGCGGTGACCAGCTTGTGGCGGATGGCCTGATGGGCGGCAATGGGCTTGCCGAACTGCACCCGCTCCTCGGCGTAAGTCCAGGCTTCTTCCAGAGCAGCCTGGGCAATGCCGAACGTGGCGGCCGCGACTTCGATCTTTTCCACATCCAGCGCACGGCCGGCCAGCATGCGCCAGCCCTGATTCCACATGGCCTCGCCGCCGACGATGGCATCGAGGGGCAACTCCACGTCGTCGAAATAGACGTCGGACGAGAGGGTATAGCGCAGGTTGACATGCTCCAGCGGCTGCAGGGACAGCCCCGGCGCATCGGTGGGCACGAGCAGAAACGACAGATTGCGATAACGCTCGTCCGCCGGCCCTGAACGCACCAGGCAGTAGATGTAGTCGGCGAAGTCGGCCCCCGTGCACCAGCGCTTGCTGCCGTTCACCACCACCTTGTCGCCGCGGCGCTCGGCGCGGGTCTCGACGCTGGCCAGGTCACCGCCCACATTGGGCTCCGACAATCCGTAAGCAAAAGTGATCTCGCCCCGGGCCAGACGCGGCAGCAGTTCGCGCTTCTGCGCTTCGGAGCCGTTCTCCGAGAGATTCATGCCGCCGTAGAACGCCGTGTGGATAAAGGGTCCGGCCAGGAAGACTCCGGCTCGCGCCAGTTCCTCGATGACGGCCACAGCGGCGACGATATCCTGACCGGCGCCGCCGTACGCCTCGTCGATGGTCAGACCCATGAGCCCCATGTCGGCCAGTTGCCGGTAGAGATCGCGCGGAAAGGTGTGCTGCCGATCCCACTGCCGGCGTTTTTCCCGGGGCGCATGCTCCTCGACGAAGCGGCGCAGTTGACGGCGCAGTTCGGTGATGTGGTCCGGTTCGTCGGCGAACGTCTGGTGGCTCATGGTGCTACTCGCCGGTCAGGTCGGGTTTGCGCTTGTCGATAAAAGCTGCCACGGCTTCCTTGCGGTCTTCGGTCATGTTGCTGAGGATCTCGTAGGCTACGGCCGGGTCGGACAGACGGGCGGCCAGCTCGCGCAGCGGAATATTGGCCACCGTTTTGGTCCAGCGCACGGCCCAGCGCGGGTTGCCGAGAATCTTTTCCACCAGTTCGTCCACCCTGGCATCGAGCTCATCGGCCGGTACCGCGTAATTGATCAGCCCCATGCGCGCGGCTTCGGCGGCAGGCAGCAGATCACCGGTCATGAGAAGTTCCTTGGCCCGGGCAAAACCGATGAGCTGGGGCCAGATGATGGCGCCGCCGTCGCCGGCCACCAGCCCGACTTTGATGTGCGGGTCGCCGATCATGGCCGTATCCGCCGCGACGATGACGTCGCTCATCAGTGCGATGGTGGCACCGAGGCCGGCGGCCGCGCCATTGAGGCGGCACACCAGAGGCTTTTCCAGCTCCAGCAGCGAGCTGACGATGCGTTTCGCCTCCGGGGCGATGGCCCGGAAATGGCGCGGGTCTTCGATCTGACGTTTGAACCAGTCGGTGTCGCCGCCGGCACAGAAAGCCCGGCCCTCACCGGTGAGAATCACCAGGTCGCTGTCGTCGTCGTCCTGGGCATCGAGAAACACCCGGGCCAGTTCCTTGTGCATCTGGCCGTCCACGGCATTGACCTTGCCGTTGGCCAGCGCCAGGGTGAGCACGCGCCCGCGGCGGGTGGCGCGAATTCGCTGATAACCGCTGAAATCCATGGTCACTCTCCCGTTTGCCGTTACAGATCCGAGGCGGAGAACGGTACGTCCGTCAGGCGCAGGGCGCCAGCCAGGCGCACCGGGGCACGACTGATCATGCGGTGGCCCGTGGCGGTGTGAACATCACGGAAGTGGCGCTGCAGGGGGCTGCTCGCCAGGACGGATGTGCCGCCGCCGGCGTCGTAGACGATATCCACCGCATCGCAGCACCACTGCGCCGCCTGACTGGCGGCCAGCCGCAACTGCCGGCGGTCTTCCAGCGTAGCGTCGCCGCCGCCGGCCACCCGCTCATACACCTCGCCCACCACGTGGTACAGGTATCTTCGGGCGCCCTCGACAAGCGCCTCGGCACGCCCCAGATCGAGCTGCACCAGGGCGGATTCGTTGATCGTCGTCCGCCCCCAGGCGGGGATCTTGCGTTTTGCCAGTTCGGTGAAATCATCCAGCGCGCGGCGGGCGATGCCCAACGGTACGGCCGCAACGGCTGCGGCAAACAAGCCGAAGAACGGTACGTGATAAAGAGCCCCGGGTTCATGGGAGTGCGTCTCGCCGAGGACGATCCAGCGGCCGTCCGGCACCAGTGCCCCCTCCACCTCGAAATCACCGCTGCCGGTGCCGCGCAGGCCGGATGCATCCCAGTTGCCGTGCAGCCGGACCTGATCGGCTTCGAAGCACACCACATGAACCCGGGGCTGACCGTCGTCGTTCTTCGCCACGCCGTCATCGGTTTCCACCAGCACGCCGCCGAAGATCCAGTCGCAGTGGGCGGTCCCCGAGCCCCACGCCCACCTTCCGGTAACCTGCAGTCCGCCGTCTACGCGCCGCGCTTTGCCCGTAGGCGCTGTGGCCCCGGCCACGATGGGGCTCGGTGCAGTGCCGCCGAAGATGTGCGCCGCCCACTCCGGCGGCAATGAAGCCGCCGTCACGGCCGTGGTGCCGAAGATCATGGTCAGCCAGCCGGCGGCGCTGTCGGCATAGCTCACCGACTCGATGAGCCGCAGCACCTCCACGGCGGTACGCTCGCGGCCTCCATAGCGGCGCGGTACACAGGCGTCGAACAATCCCCCCTGCTGCATGCGGCGCACCAGATCAGCAGGCACCTGCCGGGCCTGCTCGATCTCCGCTGAGCGTTCCGTCAGCTCCGGCGCCAGGCGTTGCGCCGCGGCCAGTTCCAGACCGTCAAATGCGCCTTCAGGCGCCGCCGTCATCGCTGCCTCCGGACACCGGCTCGCCCCAGCGATCGGCGAAAAACAGCTGCGGAACATCCCGCCGGTCGATGGGCCCATAACCGCCGCCCACGGGATAACCCATGGGCACGGCCGCGGCCGTGTACCAATCCGCGGGAATGTCGAGCAGTTGCTTGACCGTCTCTTCGTCCTGGCAGAGCAGCGTCGTCAGCACCGCTCCCACACCTTCGGCACGGCAGGCCAGCAGCAGATTCTGTACGGCCGGATACACCGACCCGCCGCCCACCACGGAAACGCGATCGAGCCGTGCATCGGTGATGGCCATGCGGTCCGGATTGAAGCAGGCCACGGCAACCACCGGACATTCGGCGAAATGTCCGGCCAGATAGTCTCCGGCGGCAATCGTCCGCTCTTCCTTGCGCCGTACGGCTTCCTCAGCGTCAGCAATACGCTGCTGGTAGAGCTCGGCGAACCGTGCCCAGCGCCTGGCATAGAGTTCGCCGAGCCGGGCTTTGCGCTCCGGGTCGCTGACCATGACCATCCGCCAGGGCTGCTGATTGCCGCCGCTGGGCGCCCATGCCGCCGCCTGCATGATGCGCTCCAGCACAGCGTCGGGAATGGCATCGGGCTTCAGGCGGCGGATCGCCCGCTGGGTACTCATGAGTTCATAGAGAGATTGTGCTGACACGCCTGACTCCTGCCGTTTTCTCCATGATCGCTATTCCGTCCTATTTTGCAAGTGACTCCGCCGGAGTCAGGCAAGCTCCACTTCATTCGGACGCAGACGCTCCCCGCAGTGAGCACAGGCCATGGCGGCGTGGAGGGTTTTTCCACAGGAGCGATGATGAAGAGTCAGGGGCTGGCGAATGTCCGGCTCGAGCCAGCGCTCGGCCCACTGGGACAGCACGACGACGAACGCGAACAGGTCCATGCCCTTTTCAGTCAACCGGTACTCGTAACGTTCCGGGCGCTGACTGTAGCGGGCGCGGGCGAGCACGCCGGCGTCGGTGAGCAGGCGCAGCCGGTCAGCAAGAATGTTGGTGGCTATGTTGAGGCGCTGCTGCAGTTCGTCGTAACGCCGCTGCCCCAGCAGGACGGCCGAAAAGACCAGCGCCGTCCAACGATCGCCGACTATGTCCACCACATGGAAGAATGACGTATCTACTCCGCTGCCCGGACGGCTGGGCTTGGAGCGCCTTTGCGGGCGGGCCGGCGGGCTGATGGAGCGCGGCACGCCGGACTTCAGATCGCAATCCCAGGCCGTGACCGTCGTCGCGCAACTTTCACAGCGCAATTCCGGCAACTCGATGCTGCCGCACAGAGTGTGCCGCAGGCGCGGCGGAATCGGCTCACCGGAACTCCAGCGAATCTCCCAGCGCCAGGCGGCCACGGCGGCCGGATAGAGGTCGAGCCCTTTGCCCGTGAGCCGGTATTCATAGCGCCGCGGCAATGACTGATAGGGGTTCCGGTAGAGGACGCCTTCTTCGACCATGGAACGCAGACGCGACGTCAGCGTGGAACGTGGTGCACCGATGCGCCGCTGCAGATGATCGAACCGGGTGATGCCCTGAAAGGCCTCGCGCAGGATCAGCAGTATCCAGCGGTCGCCCACCACATCCAGCGCCGTGGCAAACGGGTGCCCGGAAAGATCCTCGATGGCGGCATGCATGCCGGCGGGAGCCGTTTCTGGCGGGGGCGTATTCACAGGGCGATTATACAACCTGACTGTCTCGCCTGCGGATAACTTGTTTTACGAGACTATCGACCCTAACATCCGTCCAACAGCAGTAAAGCAGGATCTCAGCATGGACATCGGCCTGGTCGGGCGCTTCGGCGACAGCTCCTCGCGGGACTTCGGCTACGTACGCAGCCTGGCCCAGGGTTGCGAAGGTGCCGGTTTCTCCTCCCTGTGGGCGCCCGAGCATGTGGTGTTCTTTACCCGCTACGAATCAGACTATCCCTATTCTCCCGACGGCTCACCGCCGTGGTCGGGTGACACCGGTATCTACGACCCGCTGTTCGTCTGCGCGGCAGCCGCTGAGGCGACCCACGACCTGCGCGTCGGCAGCGCTGTGCTGATCCTGCCGCAACGCCCGGCTCTGCTCACCGCCAAGGAAGCCCTGACCCTGGATCACCTGAGCCGGGGCCGTTTCCGCCTGGGCGTCGGAGCCGGCTGGGCTGCAGAGGAGTATGCAGCCCTGGGCGTGCCTTTCGCACAGCGCGGCCGGCGTTTCGATGAGTACTTACAGGCCATTCGTGCCGCCTGGACCATGGACCACGCCAGCTTCCACGGCGAGTTCGTCGATTTCGACGACGTGGTGCTGCTGCCCAAGCCTCACACACCGGGCGGCCCGCCCGTTCTGATCGGCGGCGAATCCCGGGCCGCCATGCGCCGGGCAGCCCGACTGGGCGACGGCTGGTACGGCTGGTGGGCAAGCGGCGAGTTGGAACCGCACCTGGCCACGCTGCATGCCGAACTCGACGCAGCCGGGCGCCGCGAGGACAACGACTTTCATCTGCAACTGGGTCTGCCGTTCAAATCCGGTGATACCCCGGACAGCGTCATCGCCAGGGTCGACGAGGCCCGGCGCTGCGGCGTCGCCGAACTGGTGCTGGGTGTGCCCATCAGTGCCCGGAATCTGGACCGCGATCTCGCCACCTGGGCGGACGCGCTGGGCCTGAAGAACTAGCGTCCCCCGCCCATCGCTTCACCGTTGCCGCCGAGGCGCGCTGACACCGTGCGCAGACGTTTTTCCAGATCATCCAGGCGCACCGGCTTGGCGATGAAATCGTCCATGCCGGCATCGAAGCAGGCTGCCCGATCGGCAGCCATGGCGCTGGCCGTCATGGCTGTTATATAAGGCGCCTCACCACACATGGCGCGAATTTCCCGGGTGGCCTGCAAGCCGTCTTTGCCGGGCATCTGCATATCCATGAGCACGAGCTGATAGGCTGTGCCGCACATGGCTTCGACCGCTGCCTGGCCGTCTTCGACGATCTCGGCGACCACTCCCAGGCTTTCCAGCATCTGCCGCACCACCTGCTGGTTTACCGGATTGTCCTCCGCCACCAGTACCGAGATGCCATGCAGGGCCGGACGGTTGTCGGCGCTGCGGACCTCCGCCGCCGCGGGCTCCTGATGTAAACCGAGCACCTCGTCCACGGTTTCCAGGAAGACGCTCGGCCGTACCGGTTTCCTGACGACGGCCACCCGCTCGGCGTCACAACTTTCCCGGGATTCCAGCGGCGCCAGCAGTACGACAGGCGGCCGCTCCGAACCGGCCGCTGCCAGTGCCGCCAGCAGATCGACACCGTCCAGCCCGTCGTGGTGCAGGTCGGCGACGATCAACTGCCACAGCCCGGGCTGATAGGCTTCCAGCAGGCGCTGCGGATTGGCATACACGGTCACTTCCATACCCGACGCACGCAGAATGGCGCTCAAGGTCTCGCCGCTGACCAGTGGTGCCTGCACGACGGCCGCGCGGCAACCGTGCAGACGCTGGCCGGCGGTATCGGCGCGAGCCGGCGCGGTCTCGGCGACGATGTAGAAGTTGAACACGGATCCGGCGCCCGGCTCACTGGACAGGGAAATCTCTCCGCCCATGAGCTGAACCAGGCTGCGGGAGATAGACAACCCCAGTCCGGTGCCGCCGTAGCGGCGCGTGGTCGAGGCATCAGCCTGCACGAACGGCTCGAACAGATGCTCTGCCGCCTCCCGTTCGATGCCGATACCCGTATCCGCCACCTGAATATGCAGTTCGCTGTGGGCGTCGTCGCGCGGTACGACGTCGACGCCTACCACGACCTCGCCGGCGGGGGTGAATTTCACCGCATTGGACAGCAGGTTCACCAGCACCTGACGCAACCGCTGTGCATCGCCGACGAAGAACCGATGCTGGCCGGGCAGCATGCGCAGCACGAGCTCCAGGCCCGCCGAAGACGCCTGCGGGGCCACCACGTGCAATGCTTCCATCACCACTTCTTCCAGATCGAAGCGCTGGTGCTCGAGCCGCACCTGATGGGCCTCGATTTTGGAGAAATCCAGAATCTCGTTGATGATCGTGAGCAATGACTCGCCACTGCTGCGCACGATGTCCACATAGCGCCGCTGCTCTTCATCCAGGCGGGTTTTGAGCAGCAGCGACGTCATGCCGATGACACCGTTCATGGGCGTACGGATTTCATGGCTCATGTTCGCCAGAAACTGGCTGCGCGCCTGAGCTGCCGCCTCGGCTGCCTCTTTGGCCGATTCCAGTGCGGCTTCACGGGCCATGTGCTCGGTCATATCCGTGACTCGCGCGATCATCAGATGCTGGTGGGGATGGGCCAGACGGCGCAGGGCCAGATTGCCCCAGAACCGTCGTCCGGATGCTGTGGTGAACTCGCAGATCTCTCCCCAACCGGGGTCTTCCTGAGAGCGATTGAGCAGATCCGGCAGATCCTCCACGGAATGATCGGCCAGAAAGGCGCCGCGAACCTCACGGGCAATGTGATCCAGGTCATCGGTCTCGAACAACTGCACGGCCCGTCGATTGGCGCCCGTCACCTGGCCGCTGCGCGGGTGACCGTATACCAGGGCATCCGACGATTGATCGAACATGGCCGACATCATGGATTCGGTGGTGCGGCGCCGCTCCCGGGAGGTGATCTGCATGCACAGCAGCACGCCGACGAACAGGGTATACAGAACCGTATTGACCGCAGCATCCAGCGGCGCGATGACCGGTTCAGCCACCGCATACACGGTGGCAATATGCGCCAGGGCCGCCAGGGTGAGATAGGTGATCACCAGGGTCACTCGATGCAGCACCATGCCGCAGATCAGCACGCCGACGAAGCTGGCAATCAGACTCGTTGCCGCCACCTGGGTCGTATAGAGCATGGTGCACAGATAGCCGACTATGACGGTGTTGACGAGCACCGCGCCCCAGCCGGCATGGCGACGCACCCACCCCGAAAGAAAGGTCAGCACGAACAGGCCGGCCATGGCCGCCACTGCGATGTAGCGCGCGACCGCCACGGCGCCGGCATCGCTGGGATTGGCAACGCCTGCGAGCAGCAACGCCACAGCGCCCAGCCCCGACAGCAGGCGGTAGGTGATGAGCGGGTCTACGGCAGGGAGTTTCAAGCGCCACTGCATGAGTTATGGGTTCCGGGCCGCGTCCCCCAAGTGTAAGGCATGATGGCAGTCAACGCCTTCTCCGGGACACCGGACCGTGGCACAGTAGCGCGATGAAGTATCTGCCCCGCCGACTCATCCTCCGTTGCTGCCAGGCGCTGCTCTGTGCGCTGGCCGCTGTGCCGCTGACCGTTCATGCGGAATCCGCAGACGATCCCGCGGAGTCTGCGGGCGACGGCCCGGCTTTACGTTTCGCTGCCTGCATCGACGGCCTGCAGGCCCGCGCCCGGGAAGAAGGTATCTCCCGGAGTGTGGTAGAGCAGGTATTGGGGCAGGTGAAGTTCGTTGAACGGGTCATCGAACTCGACCGGCGGCAGCCGGAATTCACACAGACTTTCGCCGCCTACTATGAGCGCCGGGTAACGCCGGAGCGTGTGGCACGCGGGCGCCAACTGCTTGCCGAGCACCGCGGATTGCTGGCGCGCGTGCAGCGGGAAACGGGCGTTCCGCCTCACTATCTGGTGGCATTCTGGGGGCTGGAGACCAATTTCGGCTCGTACTTCGGCAATATGCCGGTGCCCGATTCCCTGGCTACCCTGGCCTGTGACGAGCGCCGCAGCGACTACTTCAGCGGCGAGCTCATGGCGGCGCTGCGCATCATCGATGCCGGCGACATCAATGCCGATCGCATGGTGGGCTCCTGGGCCGGCGCCATGGGACACGTGCAGTTCATGCCGTCGGTATTCCTGCGTTATGCCGTGGACGGTGACGGCGACGGTAAGCGCGACCTGTGGGGCAGCGTGCCCGATGCCATGGCCTCTGCCGGGCGCTTCCTGCAGGCAATCGGCTGGCAGCCGGGCTTGCGCTGGGGGCGGGAAGTGCGCCTGCCGGACGGCTTCGACTATTCGACCACCGGCCGCGACCAGGCCCGTCCGCTGAGCGACTGGGTCGACAGGGGCATCACCGATGCATTCGGCGGTGCTCTCCCCCGCCTGGACCTGCCGGCCGCGCTGCTGGTCCCCGCCGGGCACACGGGGCCGGCCTTTCTGGTCTATGACAACTTCGACGTGATCATGCGTTGGAACCGCTCGGAGTTCTACGCCCTGTCCGTGGGCCGCCTGGCGGATGAAATTGCCGGCGCAGGTCCCTTGCAGCAACCGCCGCCGGACAGCGAGCTGCAGATCAGCCGGGAGCGGGTAGAGCAACTGCAGACCGACCTGGCCGACCTGGGGTTCGACGTGGGTGAGCCGGACGGCATATTCGGCCCCGCCACCCGCCGCGCGCTCAGCCGCTTCCAGCAACGGCACGGCCTGGTCGCTGACGGGCACCTGGACGGCGCCATGCTCGAGGCCGTGCGCAACGCTGTTGCCGACTGATGCAGTCTCGGGCGTGTTGCGGTGAGCAGATGCCCGAGCAGCAGCCGTGCGGACCAAGGCTGACGCCGGGTTGCGTACAATACGCCCATCGACCCGGCGGAGTCCTACGTGAGCGAGCAGTTCGAAGCCCCCGGCGCCCTGCCGGGTATGACCCCATGCCATTGGGGCAGCGTCAACCAGTGGGAGTGCGACGAGAACGATCACCTCAACGTTCGCTACTATGCCTGCAAGATTAATGAGGCCGTGCAGATTCTTCTGTCACGCCAGTTCGGCATCGACGCAGAAACGCTGCCGGGACGCATCCGTGGCCAGCACATCCGTTTTCTCAATGAAGCACGAGCCGCCACGCCGCTGCGCGTGGATTGCGCCGTGGCTCATCAGGACGAGTCGCGGCTGTCCGTGGTTTCTCTCATGCACGAGAACGTCAGCGGCAGACCTCTGGCCGGCTTCGTCAGCGACATCGACGTCAGCGGTCTGGGGCTGGCTGCGGCCGGGGTCACCCTGCCCGACGTTCCGGAACCTGCCCGGCCCCGCGGCATCGACCCGGCGGCTCTGCCGGCAGCGCCGCAGACCTGGGACGAAGCCCGCGACGCCGGCTACCGGATCGTCGGCCGCGGCGTCATCGCGCGGGCGGAATGCGACGACGACGGTCAGATGCTGCCCTATGCCTACGTCGGCCGGATTTCAGACGGCATGCCCAACCTCTGGGGATATCTGAATCCGCCGCAGACCCAGTCGGCACAATCCACCGGCGAGCTGGGCGGCGCCGCTCTGGAACAGCGCCTGGACATCATCGCACCGTTGCGCCGGGGCGCCGTCTACAGTCAGCTTTCCGGGGTGCGCGCCCTGGGCAACAAGACCCAGCAGATGGCCCACCTGATCTTCGATGAAAGCCGCCAGCGCGTGGCTGCCACCATGGAAGCCGTTGGCCTGGCCATGGACCTCGAGACCCGCAGGGCGGTGCCCATCTCGGCTGAGCGGCGTCAGCATCTGGAGGGGTTGCTGCTGCGGGGGTAGGAGCGGCCTCCAGGTCGCGACTGGAAAGTCGCTCCCACTTGCCAGGTCGCGATCTGGAGATCGCTCCTACGCCGGGTCGCGGCGCAGGGGCTGGCAGATGCAGTGCACGCCGCCGCCGGCGGGGGTGATCATGGATATGTCGGGGTCGAGCACCTCGAGGCCGTGAGCCCGGCACTGGGCGGCCAGATCGTCGTTGCCCGACGGCATGAGCACCCGGTCGTTGCCCAGGGCCACCACGTTGAGGCCCAGCTCCAGAACCTGGCGATGGCCGATGTCCACCAGTTCGAAACCGCGGCCTTTCAGCCAGTCGACGAATTCCGGCTCCAGCGCGGCCGTGCAGACCGCGGCCAGGCGCTCCGCCAGCAGGGCGAACTGACAGTCGATGTGCAGGTAGAACGGATCGAACCGGTATTCGACGAACTCCCAGCCTTCCGCCTCGATCCAGCCGCGCACCTGCGCCAGGCCCTCCTCACTGGTGCGCTCGCCGCTGATACCACAAACCACCAGCCCGGGCTCGACCACGACGAAATCACCGCCTTCCAGCGACCCTGCGGTCACCACGTCGAACAACGGGATGTCGTTCGCCAGGTAGAAATCCAGGGCCGCCGCCCACTCGCCGCGGCGCCAGGGGCTGTACATCTGGGTGATGATGCCGCCCCAGGGCGTCATCACCGAGGAATCGCGGGCATAGAGCTGATAAGGCAGCCGGGGGTCGGGATCCAGCGTGTGGATGGTGACGCCTGCCTGGCGATAGGCATCCACCATCTCCTGATACTGCACGCGGGCCGCCGCGGGGTCGAAGTGTTTGCCGAGGCGGAAGGTGCGCCGCGAGATGGCGCTGGTCTCGCGCCACTCGAAGTATTCGATGGGCCCGAGCAGCACGTCGCGCAGCACGCCGTATTCGGAATCGATGCCCCAGGGGGTGGCCAGCGGTGAGTTGCCGCCGTCGCGCCGCCTGGTGGGGATGGCCTGCACCAGCGCTACCGCCTCGGTCAGGCCTTCAGCACACGCAGCACGTCTTCGAGCTCGACGATCATCTGCTTGACCAGCAGCTTGAACTGGGTCTGATCCTGTTTGGCTTCTTCGCCTTCCAGGCGCTGCCGGGCACCGCCGATGGTAAAGCCCTGCTCATAGAGCAAGCCGCGGATCTGGCGGATGACGATGACGTCCTGGCGCTGGTAATAGCGGCGGTTACCGCGCCGCTTGACGGGCTTGAGCTGGGGAAATTCCTGCTCCCAGTAACGCAATACGTGGGGTTTGACCTCGCAGAGCTGGCTTACCTCACCGATGGTGAAATAGCGCTTGCCGGGAATCGGCGGCAATTCGTCATTCTGACTCGCGTCCAGCATATGCCTCTACCCGCGCCTTGAGCTTCTGCCCCGGCCGAAACGTCACCACGCGACGCGCCGATATGGGGATTTCCTCTCCAGTTTTAGGATTGCGGCCGGGCCGCTCACCCTTTTCACGCAGATCGAAGTTGCCGAAACCGGACAGCTTGACCTGCTCGTTTCTCTCCAGCGAGTTGCGAACCTCGCCGAAGAACATTTCCACGATCTCTTTGGCCTCGCGCTTGTTGAGGCCCAGTTCCTCGAACAACCGATCAGCCATCTGCGCCTTCGTCAGAGCACCCAAAACCGAGTCTCCTTGTTCTTCTATTGCGCTTTCTTCCAGTGCGCTGCTGCTGTCGCGCTGCTGCGGGTCAAGGACCGCACTATGATCCCGTTCCCCCAGAACGCAAACGGGCACCGACGGCACGCTCGAGAGCCGCCAACACATCCTGTGTGTAGCGTGCGATCCGATCCTCGGTAAGAGTGGCCGAGGCGTCCTGCAAGGTCAAGCCCACGGCCAGACTTTTCTCATTAGAATCAATACCCTTGCCTTGATACACGTCAAAAAGCGTGAAGTCTGTAAGTACATCACCCAGAACACCTCGAACCGTGGCCTCCACGTCCGCGGCCGGCACGTCCCGGGCCACCAGCAGCGCCAGATCACGCCGGACGCTGGGGTAACGGGATATGCCCCGATGGGACGGCAGCACCCTTCTGAGCAGGATTTCACCATCTATTTCAAAAATATAGACGGGTTTTGTAATCTCCAGCGAAGATTCGATCTCGGGATGCAGCCGGCCCACCCGGCCGACCGCCTCGCCACCGAGGCGGATCTCGGCCGCCTGGCCCGGATGCAGCACACGATCCGCTGCCGGGACGAAGCTGACGTCGCGCTGGCCGGTCCAGTCGAACAGCCGCTCCACCACGCCCTTGGCGTCGAAGAAGTCTACGGCCTGCGCCGGCTGCGCCCAGTTGAGCGGCACGCGCGGCCCGCAGCACACGGCGCCCACCCGCAGTTCCTGACGCAGGGCATCCCCGGGCAGGAAGCACAGGCCCGACTCGAACAGCCGCACCCGCTCCTGCTGGCGGGTCAGGTTGACGCGCAGAGTCTCCACCAGCCCCGGCAGCAGGGTCGTGCGCATGGCCGATTGCTCGGACGACATCGGGTTGCTCAGCTGCAGCGGCTCGACGCCGGGGTCGAGCAGATCCTGCAGGCGCGGGTCGACGAAGCTGAAGGTCACCGCTTCCTGGAATCCCAGCGCCGCCAACTGCTCCTTCAGCGCCGTTTCCGAGGAACGGGTGAGCGGCACGTCGGCCAGTTCGAGCTCGGTGAACGGCCGCTGGGCCGGTACCCGGTTATAGCCGTAAATGCGACACACCTCTTCCACCAGATCGGCCTCCCGTTCGATGTCGAATCGGTGGCTGGGGGCCTCGATGGTCCAGGTGACGCCTGCTGCGTCGCTGCGGCTGCGATCCACCAGAGCAAAATCCAGGCGGCTCAGGGCCTCGTCCACCTCGGCGGTGTCGATGGCCACGCCGAGCAGCGCATGCAGGCGCTGCTCGCGCAGCTGCACCTGGGGACGCACAGGCAGATACTCGGGTGCTACCGCCTCGGTGACCGGGCCCGCTCTGCCGCCGACGATCTCCAGCAGCAATTGCGTGGCCCGCTCCACGGCCTGCTGCTGCAGCTCGAAATCCACCCCGCGCTCGTAGCGGTGCGAGGCATCCGTGTGCAGACCGTATCGCCGCGCCGTGCCGGCAATGGCCAGCGGCGAGAAGAACGCGCATTCCAGGAACACGTCCCGGGTATCCGCCTGCACGCCGCTGCGCTCGCCGCCCATGACGCCGGCCATGGCCACCGGCCCGGCCGCGTCGGTGATGAGCAGGGTGTCCGAATCCAGGGCCACGTCCTGGCCGTCGAGCAGTTCGAGCTTCTCGCCGGGACGGGCCAGCCGCACCACGATGCCGGCATCGAGCCGACTCAGATCGAAGGCGTGCATGGGCTGGCCCAGCTCGAGCAGGACGAAGTTGGTCACGTCCACGACCGGGTCGATGCTGCGCAGCCCGCTGCGGCGCAGCTTCTCGGTGAGCCACAGGGGCGTCGCGGCGTTGATGTCGATATCGCGGATGACCCGGCCGAGATAGCGCGGACAGCCCTGCGGGGCTTCCAGCGATACGGGGAAGGTATCGTCGATGGCGGCCGGAATCGCCTCGACGGCCGGGGCATTCACAGCAATGTTGTTCAGTACCCCCACCTCCCGCGCCAGCCCGCGCACGGACAGACAGTCGCCGCGGTTGGGGGTGAGGTTCAACTCCACGGTCACGTCGTCCAGGGCCAGGGCCGTGCGCAGGTCGGTACCGGGCGTGAGACTGCCGGCCAGCTCGAGAATGCCGTCGTGATCGTCGCCCAGCCCCAGCTCGGCGGCGCTGCAGAGCATGCCGCGCGATTCCACGCCGCGCAGCTTGGCTTTCTTGATCTTGAAGTTCTCCGGCAGCACGGCGCCTACCCGGGCGAATGGACTTTTCAGCCCCACGCGCACGTTGGGTGCGCCGCACACCACCTGGTGATGCTCCACGCCGTCGTTGACCTCGCATACGGACAGCTTGTCGGCGTCGGGATGACGGGAGACCGCCACCACCTCACCCACCACCACGTCGCTGAAGGCGGCCGCCACCGGCTCGAAAGCTTCCACCTCCAGCCCCGCCATGGTGAGCTGCTCGAACAGCTCGTCACGGCCGACCGGCGGGTCGACCCATTCACGCAGCCAGGCTTCGCTGAATTTCATCTCGGCTCCTCGTCATCATCCTGTAGGAGCGATCTCCAGATCGCGACCAATTGTGGGAGCGACCTCCGGGTCGCGACCTGGAGATCGCTCCTACAGGCGCCTCAATTGAACTGGCGCAGGAAGCGCAGGTCGTTGTCGTAGAACAGGCGCAGATCGTCAACGCCGAACAGCAGCATGGCCAGGCGGTCGATGCCCATGCCGAAGGCGAAGCCGGAATAGACCTCGCTGTCGATGCCGGACATTTCCAGCACGTTGGGATGCACCACGCCGCAGCCCATCACCTCCAGCCAGCCGGTGCGGCTGCACACGCGGCAACCTTCACCGAGGCAGTTCACGCACTGCACGTCCACCTCAGCCGAGGGCTCGGTGAACGGGAAGTACGACGGCCGGAAACGCACGGCCAGATCTTTCTCGAAGAAGCGCTGCAGAAACTCGATCACGGTGCCCTTCAAGTCGGCGAAACTGATGCCGCGGTCGATGACCAGGCCTTCGAGCTGCTGGAACATGGGGCTGTGGGTCAGGTCGGAATCGCGCCGGTAGACGCGGCCCGGACAGACCACCCGGATCGGCGGCTGCCGCGCCTCCATGGTATGCACCTGGGATGGCGAAGTATGCGTGCGCAGCAGGGTGCCGTCGGCGAAATAGAAGGTATCGTGCATGGCCCGCGCCGGGTGGTGGGCGGGAATGTTCAGCGCCTCGAAGTTGTAGTAGTCGTTTTCCACCTCCGGGCCGGTCACTACCGAATAGCCGGCCCCGGCGAAGATTTCCTCCATGCGCACCAGTGCCTGGGTTACCGGATGCAGACCGCCGCCGCTCTGACGGCGCCCCGGCAGGGTGACGTCCACCTGCTCCGCTGCCAGGCTGGCCGCAAGCTGCTCACTGGCCAGGGCCCGCTTGCGCGCACCGATGGCGTCCTGCAGCTGTTCCTTCACAGCGTTGATGCGCGCGCCCGCTGCCGGGCGCTCGTCTGCCGGCAACTGTCCGAGCGCCTTCAACTGAGCCGTGATTTCGCCTTTCTTGCCCAGATAGCGCACCCGCACGTCGTCCAGGGCCCGCTCGTCGGCGGCCTCGCCCACGGCGCGCTGAGCTTCGCCGAGGAGCTGTTTCAGTGTGTGGTCGAGTTCACCAGTCATCGTTCACCATCCCATCAACAAAAAAGGGAAGAACTCTCGCCCTTCCCTTCTTCGTGGCGCCCGGGCGCCCGCGTCCTCGGGAAGGCTTGCCAGGCAGGCCCCCAGAAGACGGTTTGCTGTGGTCCGCCCGACCGGGAACGGGAGCGTTCCCGGCGCAACGGCGCTCAGGCTGCCTGGGCCTGCTCCGCGGGCAACGCGGCCTTGGCCTGCTCGGCCAGGGCGGCGAATGCTGCCGGCTCGTGCATGGCAAGATCTGCCAGCACCTTGCGGTCCACCTCTATCTCCGCCTTCTTGAGGCCGGAGATAAATCGGCTGTAGGACAGGCCGTGTTCCCGGGCCGCCGCGTTGATGCGGATGATCCACAGGTTGCGGAACTGCCGCTTACGCTGGCGCCGGTCACGGTAGGCATACTGGCCGGCCTTGATCACCGCCTGCTTGGCGACTTTGAACTGCCGGCTGCGGGCGCCGTAATAACCCTTGGCTTGCTTTAAGACCTTCTTGCGACGGGCGCGGGACGCCACGCCTCTTTTTACTCTTGGCATGGGGCGCTCCTTATCGTGCTTTGGTCGGCAGCATCCGGCGGATGCGCGCGACGTCTGCTTCGGCCACAGCTTCGAGCCCGCGCAGCTGACGCTTACGCTTGGACGACTTCTTGGTCAGGATGTGATTACGGTACGCCTGACGGTGCTTGTAACCACTGGCGGTGCGGCGAAAGCGTTTCGCCGTACCGGAATTGGACTTCATCTTCGGCATGATTTACTCCACGCATTCCATGTACGCCGGGGGCATCAGCGGGCCCGCGGTCGTCGACGTTGTTGCGCCCTTACTGGGCTTCCTGTGGGGCCTTCTGAGCCTTCTTCGTTTTTTTGCTGGGAGCCAGCACCATGATCATCTGCCGCCCTTCGAACTTCGGTTCGGATTCCACCTGGCCGACTTCCTCGAGGTCTTCGGCGATGCGCGACATCAGGTTCAGACCGATTTCCGGGTGAACCACCTCGCGGCCGCGGAAGCGCAGCGAGACCTTGGCTTTGTCTCCGTCTTCCAGAAAACGCTTCAGGTTGCGTAGCTTGACCTGATAGTCGCCTTCCTCAGTACCCGGACGAAACTTCATCTCCTTGATCTGGATCTGCTTCTGCTTCTTCTTCTGAGCTGCCTTGGTTTTCTTCAGCTCGAAGAGATGCTTGCCGTAGTCCATGACCTTGACCACCGGCGGCTCGGCATCCGGCGCGATCAGCACCAGGTCGAGCGCAGCCCGACGGGCATTGTCCAAGGCTTCGTCCCGGGAAACGACACCGACTTGCTCACCGTCGGCACCTATCAAGCGTACATTCGATGCTCGTATGTCCTCGTTCAGAACAGACCGCTCGACACGCTTACTGCCACCCTTCTTAATAGGCGCTCTCCATCATCGTTGTACTGCTCTTACCCGCTCCATCGAACGAATATGCAATAAGAAACGGCCGACCAGAACCCGCCTTTCCAGGGATCTGTCGACCGGATTCACCCCGGAACCCTGTGGGATTCCGGCTTCCCGCCGCCGGCCGAGGCATTTCTGGCCCCGGTCCTGAGACAGCAACCGCGGATTTTACTGCCCCACGCTGCACCGCACAAGCCCGATTCACGGGCGATTCCGGACGCACGGGAAGCTTTGATCTCGCCGCGGATCTTGTATGATACGCGCCCTGCCGGCGTAACGCCGGCGGACCTGCCCGTGCAGGCGCGTAGCTCAGTTGGTTAGAGCGCTACCTTGACATGGTAGAGGTCCCCGGTTCGAATCCGGGCGCGCCTACCAAGCAAATCAGACACTTAGACTCAACGCGAACGACACCTAGACCAATCCTGCCCCACGGTGACGCAGAAATGCGACGCCGCAGCGAAAACCACACCCCAGTAGCGCCGCGCCTGCTGGTCGAGCTGTGAGAGGCCGCACTTACCGATCAGCCCCAGGAACTGCTGTGAGCAGCATTCGTGCGGAGTCTGTCGGACGAGCAGCGAGCGGCTGCGTTGGCGCTGATAGCGACGGCCGACAATGGCGAGATGCTGTTCTGGGTGCGGCCGCCCGGCTCCGTTGAGAGTCAAACCATTTTTGTGTATCGCGCAGATAGTACAACTTGTGCTTGTGTTCTTCAGAGCCCCATATGTGATATACAATATTGTGTATCACAGAATTACTTTTCACAATACACAAGCTAGAATTGTATTCTCAGCGGAGGACACAAATGAATCCATTCAATCCACCATACCTACCGCCACGATCATTGGATAATGACTTGATAGGGTTAACTACCTTAGTGGGTCAGGCCAACGCAATCTTGTCCCGTTACGACGGCATGCTTGAGGGAATTATCAATCCTCAAGTTCTGCTCTCTCCGCTCATGATGAAGGAGGCAGAGTGGTCGTCTCGCATTGAGGGGACGATAGCTACGGCAAATGAAGTCTACGCAAATCAGGCGGGCGCAGAGTTTGAGCCAGAGAAGCGAGCGGACATCGAAGAAATCCTGAACTACCGACATACCATGCAGATCGCTGACTCGACAATTAAGGAAGGTCCGATCTCGCTGCATATGATGAGAGCGATGCACGAAGCGCTCATGAGGGGTGTTCGAGGCCAGGACAAGAATCCAGGCAGGTTCCGAACGACACAGAACTGGATAGGCCCAAAAGGGTGCCGAATCGAGGAGGCGACATATGTCCCGCCATCCCCGCTCAGGCTCCAAGATCATCTAGATCAGTTCCAGCGTTGGATTCAGAGCAATGACAATTCAATAGATCCGATCGTCAAGACTGCGCTCTTACATGCACAATTTGAAATGATTCACCCTTTCGACGATGGCAACGGCCGAATTGGCCGTCTATTGATCCCACTTTATCTAACTCAGGTTGGCAGTCTTGTCAGCCCATCGCTCTACATTAGTGGCTATTTCGATCAACATAGAGACCAGTACACGCATCGGCTGGCGCAGGTCTCGCGCGAGCAAGATTGGAGAGGTTGGATAATCTTTTTTCTAGAGGCCCTTGTTCATCAAGCTCGTGTCAACCTCGAACTAGTTCGGCGCATCCGCGGCCTGTACGAAAGTATGAAAGTCCAAGTCTCCGATGCCACCCACTCCCTTCAGGCCATTCGTATCATTGATACGCTATTTGATAGACCGATATTTAAGGCATCGGCACTGCATGAAGAGCTGGGTATCAACAGGCCATTAGCCGCCAAATACATATAGTATCTCTGAAGGAACAGAACATACTCATCGAGTTGCGGGCGGCCCGGGGGCGAAGGGCAGCGATCCTATGCTTTGAGCCTCTCCAAGAGATCGTTAGCTAAAGTCGCTATATGCCGGTTTGTACCGCTGAACCCAGCCATATGCACCCGACGCCGTGACCAGTCCTCAATCGGGGAATTTCAAACCCCCTGCTCAGACCACACGGTTATTTGGCGCCCCGCCGCCGACCCCGCACAATGGTCCTGCTGGAGGGTCACGTCATGAAGACGGTCCGTGATGTCCTGAATCACACGGGGGCCACGAGCGTGCACAGCGTCTCGCCCATTGCCACCGTGTACGAAGCCATCGAAAGCATGTCCGAGCGGCATGTCGGTGCTTTGCCCGTACTGCAGGACAACACCCTGGTGGGCATCATCTCCGAGCGTGACTATGCGCGCAAAGTCATTCTCAAAGACAGATCGTCCAAAAACACCCGCGTCTCCGAGATCATGACCCAGGACGTGGTGACCGTGGACCGCGAACACACGGTGGATGCCTGCATCAATCTGATGAAATCCCACCATATCCGCCATCTGGTGGTGGTGGAGGAAGGCCGGGTGACAGGCATGCTGTCGCTGCGCGATCTGTTCACCGAGATCATCGACGAGCAGGCGCAGACCATCGACCAGCTCGAACACTATATTCAGGGGCAATAACCGCCCGGCACCACACAGGCGGATCGGGGTAACATCACCGGTCCATGATCAAACTCGCAGAAGTCACCCCGAAGAACCTGGAAGCCGTAATGGCGCTCGAGGTGGCACCGGACCAGGCAGGCCTGGTGGCACCCAATGCCCACTCCATTGCAGAGGCCCATTACGAGCCGAAGTCCTGGTTCCGCGCCATCTGTGCCGGACGCACCCCGGTGGGATTCGTCATGCTCCTCGAGGACCCGCCGGCCCACCACATCTGGCGCATGATGATCGGTGCGGAGCATCAGGGCCATGGTTACGGTGCCGCAGCCGTGAAGCAGATCATCAAACGCGCGCGCCGGACCCCGGGCATCGAGCGGGTGACGGTTTCCTACGTGGACCTGCCGGGCAATCCGGCGCCCTTCTACCGCAGCCTCGGCTTCCGGGAAACCGGCGAACTCGATGAAGGCGAAATCGTCATGGCCCTGGGGTTGAACTGACCGCCGGCGGAACCCCGCCGCGCATCAGCGCCAGGGGATATGGTCCATATTCACCACGGTGACATCGTCGCGGTCGATGTGCTCCGGCAGCGCCGGGTCGTCGTTCAGATACATCATGGTATCCACGAACAGACGGGCCTCGGCCTGCGCCTCTCGGCGTGATCTGAAGGGTCCCCGCTTACCTTCCCGCGTGCGGACGAACCAGCGCTCGTCTTCGCACATGATGCGGTCTTCGGCACGGGCGTAACGTTTCTGAATCTTGTCTGACTTACGCATGGCCGCATTGTCGCGCAAATGACAGCCGGCCGGGTCAGGAAATCCGCATTCGAATGTGAGCTTGACAGTGCGTTTTAAATGCGAATAATTATCATTCTCGTATGAGCGGAGGCAGCCATGCTGACTCGACCACCCCTGTCCCGCCTGGAGCCCGCCCTGGATGCCGCCGGCCGCCACTCCTTTCTGCGCCGGCGGGTGCTGAGGGCGAAGGGCCCTGCGGACGTCTCCCTGCGCCGCCGGCGACGCGTCGCCGCGAGCCTGGCCTGCATCACCGGCGCAGCCGGCTTCTTCGCGTTGTATGTGCTGAGCTGGGTGGTGGTTCTGGATCTTTAGCCGATTACAATCCTCGTGGCACGAGGAGAGGCCCATGAAGATCGACCTGCTCGGCCCCGGCTTCTGGGCGGTGACACGCTACGACGACGTGGCCGCCATCGGCCGCGACCCGAAAACCTACTCTTCCGAACCCACCATCATGATCCCCGACCCGGCCCAGGGCTCAGGCATCGAATTCGGCGATCGCAAGATGATGCTGATGATGGATCCGCCGGCGCATACGCAGTTCCGCAAGATCATCAGCCGCGAGTTCACCAAGGGGCCTGCCGCTCGACGATGGGCGCAAACTCTACCGCCTCACCGAGATCATTCATTCAGCCCCGGAAACGCTGCCGGAAGGGGCCCAGACGAACGCCGTGCTGCAGATGTTCGAGTACGCCCAGGGGGTCTATGAGGACAAGCTGAACGAACCCGGCGACGACCTGGCCAGCCAGATCGTGCATGCGGAAGTGGACGGCAAGCGGCTGGATCAGTTCGACTTTCAACTGTTCTTCCTGCTGCTCATCGACGCCGGCGGCGATACTACGCGCAATCTGGTGGCCGGCGTCGAACTTCATTTCCGGGATCCGACGGATGCCCATCCGCTTCACACCGGCTGCACCTGGCGCCTGACACCCTGCGGAACATACGGATGGCGGGCCGCACCGCAACCCCTTATGCTCGGGTAGTCATGAAGCTGTCGATAATCATCACCTTTGCCGCCCTGTGCTGGTCTGTTGCCAGCCGGGCTGATGTATATGCCTACGTCAACGACAACGGCGACTATGTCGTCACACCGGACAAGCCGGGAAGAAACGTCGCGGAATACGCGGTGCTCACCGACGATGGTGAATTCATACGTCTGGTCCGGCCGCGCGACATGGACGTGCCCATTACCCACTGGCGGCCGTGGTTTCTGCCCAAAGAACCCGACCCTTACGACGCCGACCCTGAGCTGTACCGGGAGCGGGAGGGTACAGTCGGAATTGAAGAGCTGCCTGAGGATCCTCAGGACTGAGCGGTGGTTCGACAGCAGGCAGGGATTCGCGATCTCCAGCTGTGGGAGCGATCTCCAGATCGCGATCTGGAGATCGCTCCCACAGGTTGCAGCGCCGCTAGGCCATCAGCCGTTCGGCTTTGATTTCCTGAATGCGGTCGCGCAGGGCGGCGGCCTCCTCGAACTCCAGATTGCGGGCGTGCTCGAGCATCTGATTTTCCAGCTTTTCCAGCATCCGTCCCAGAGCCTTGGGGTCATCGGGAATCTGCAGGTCTTCCCGGCGCGCCTTGCGCCCGGCTGCAGCCGCGCTGCGCCGTCCCATGCCGGGGGCGTTGGTGCGCGCGCCTTCCATGACGTCGGCCACCCGCTTGAGGATGGTCGTCGGCGTGATGTCGTTTTCTTCGTTGAAGCTGAGCTGTTTGTTGCGCCGCCGCTCGGTCTCATCGAGCGCCCGGCGCATGGAGCCGGTGATTTTGTCGCCATAGAGTATGGCGCGGCCATGAACGTTGCGTGCCGCCCGGCCGATGGTCTGAATGAGTGAACGCTCCGCGCGCAGAAAACCTTCCTTGTCGGCATCGAGAATGGCCACCAGCGACACCTCGGGCATATCCAGCCCTTCGCGCAGCAGGTTGATACCCACCAGCACATCGAACTCGCCGAGGCGCAGATCGCGGATGATCTCCATACGCTCCACGGTGTCGATGTCGGAGTGCAGATAGCGTACGCGGATGTCGTTGTCGTCCAGATAGTCCGTGAGATCTTCGGCCATGCGCTTGGTCAGCGTGGTGACCAGCACCCGCTCGCCGGCGGCCACCGTGGCGCGGATCTCGCCGAACAGGTCGTCCACCTGGGTGGATGCGGGGCGCACTTCCACCTCCGGATCCACCAGCCCGGTGGGGCGCACCACCTGCTCCACCACCTGGCCCGACATGCGGGCCTCGTAGTCCGCCGGGGTGGCAGACACGAAGATGGCCTGCGGCGCCAGTTGCTCCCATTCATCGAAACGCAGCGGCCGGTTGTCCAGCGCTGAGGGCAGGCGGAAGCCGTACTCCACCAGGGTTTCCTTACGCGAGCGGTCGCCTTTGTACATGCCGCCGATCTGCGGCACGGTGACGTGGCTCTCGTCGATGATCAGCAGCGCGTCACTGGGCAGATAGTCGAACAGCGTGGGCGGCGGCTGTCCCGGCTCGCGCCCCGACAGATAGCGGGAGTAGTTCTCGATACCGTTGCAGTAACCCAGCTCCCGGATCATCTCCAGATCGAACTGGGTGCGCTGCTCCAGACGCTGCGCTTCCACCAGCTTGTTGTGCGCACGCAGATATTCCAGCCGCTCCCTGAGCTCGTCTTTGATGTCGTCGAGTACGGCGAGAATGCGCTCCCGGGGGGTCACGTAGTGGGTCTTGGGGAACACCGTATAGCGCGGCAGGCGGTTGATGACTTCGCCGGTGAGCGGATCGAACACCGAGATGTTCTCGATTTCGTCGTCGAACAGCTCCACCCGCACGGCTTCTTTTTCCGATTCGGCGGGAAAGATATCCAAGACGTCGCCGCGCACCCGGTAGGTGCCGCGCTGGAACACCATGTCATTGCGCGTGTATTGCAGCTCCGCCAGGCGCGTGAGGATGTAGCGCTGGTCCACCTTATCGCCGCGGTCGAGATGCAGCACCATGCGCAGATACGACTGCGGGTCGCCCAGGCCGTAGATGGCCGACACGGAGGCGACGATGATGGTGTCACGCCGTTCCAGCAGGGCCTTGGTGGCGGACAGGCGCATCTGCTCGATATGCGCGTTTACCGAAGCGTCTTTCTCGATATAGGTGTCCGACGACGGAACGTAGGCCTCGGGCTGGTAATAGTCGTAGTAGGAGACGAAGTACTCCACCGCGTTATGCGGGAAGAACGCCTTGAATTCGCCGTACAACTGGGCCGCCAGCGTCTTGTTCGGCGCCAGCACCAGGGTGGGCCGCTGCACGGCCTCGATGACATTGGCGACGGAGAAGGTCTTGCCCGAGCCGGTTACCCCGAGCAGGGTCTGGTGGGACAGCCCGGACTCCAGACCTTCCACCAGGGCTGCAATGGCATGGGGCTGGTCGCCGGCCGGCTGATAGTCGGAGGCGACCTGGAATTCGGCAAGCGACTTCGCCATAACGTACGGGGCTCCAGGTGGGCGTACGTCAGTCTACCCGACGCCGGGCGCGGTATCAGGCTGCCCGGTGGTCGTCGGCCGCGCACCCGGCTTTCGACCAGAGCACGGCGTCTTCCCCCAGCTCGAACTCGCCGTTGATGAGCACATCGAATATCTCCGGCGCGCTGCCGTAGCGGTAGTGATCCGTGTAGGCCAGAACCTCGACGTAGAACGTCCGCATGAGCATGCCGGACGGTCGCCGCCCGGCCAGAAAATGCTGCCAGAGATGTCGAACAGCCCGCTGCTCTTCGCGGTTCATAGATCCTCCCACAACTCGGTTTCACGCTACCACAGCGCCCGTGAAGGAGTCATGAAAACCGCATGGCGAGCGCTATGATTTGTCGGCGTCAGACTCTTCGGCCTCGGACTCGGCACCCTTGTCGTCAGCCTCAGCTGCTTCAGCAGCCGGAGCCTCGGCGGCTTCCTCAGCGGGCTCGGGCTCTTCGGGGGCCTTGGGTGCTGGCGCCTGAATCAGGCCCTGAGACAGCAGAATGGCAACCTTGTCGTCACCGCGCACCCACTGCTTGTCTTTATTGCGCACGGCGTAGCGCTGATTGCGCTTCTTGTAGATGGTGTACTCGTCAGTTCGTGTGACCACTTGCATGACTTTCTCCGGAGGCTGCTGTTGAGAAGCCGGCGACTGTACACGGTAGTAGGAGCGATCTCCAGATCGCGATCTGGAGATCGCTCCCACCATACCACCCATCAATCCTTCAAGGATTTCAGTACAATGCGCCATTTAGCGCTAATCTGGGGCTATCCGACGCCATTATGGCCATTCACGCTACGACAGACCGGATCAGCTACGTCGTTCGCTTCGCCGGCGATTCCGGCGACGGCATTCAGCTGCAGGGGCAGCAGTTCACGACAGCTTCCGCCATCGGCGGCAGCGATCTGGCTACCCTCCCCGACTTTCCGGCCGAGATTCGTGCCCCGGCCGGCACCCGCTACGGGGTCTCGGCTTTTCAGATTCAGTTCGGCGGTGAGCGCATCACCAGCCCCGGCGACGCACCGGACGTGCTCATTGCCTTCAACCCGGCGGCGCTGGTGGTCAACCTGCCGCAGCTCTCTTCCGGCGCGCTCATCGTGGTGGACGAGCAATCCTTCACCGAACAGCGCCTGAAGCGGGCCGATCTGGCCAGCAACCCCCTGGAGGACGGCACCCTGGACGACTTCCAGGTGGTGCCGGTGGCGATCTCCCGACTGACCCAGGAGGCGGTGAAGCCCTTCGGCCTGGGCACCAAGGATTCTCTGCGCTGCAAGAACTTCTGGGCTCTGGGGCTGATGCTGTGGATGTTCGATCAGCCGCGGGAGCCGTCTGTGCAATGGATCGAGCGCAAATTCGGCGCCGATCCGGCCCTGAAAGACGCCAACGTGGCGGCCCTCAACGCCGGCCACGCTTTCGGCGAGACCGCCGAGCTTGCCCACGTGCTGACCCAGCACCCGACGCCGGCCGCCCCGCTGGCATCCGCCGAGTACCGCACGCTGACCGGGGCGGAAGGCGTGGCGCTGGGACTGGTGGCGGCGGGAGAACTGGCGGACACCGAACTCATGTTCTGCTCCTACCCCATTACCCCCGCCTCGTCGGTGCTGCACCACCTGGCGAATCTGGAAGAAGCCGGCGTCGTCACGTTTCAGGCGGAAGACGAAATCGCCGCGGTCTGTGCGGCCATCGGCGCCTCCTATGCCGGCAAGCTCGGCGTAACCTCGAGCTCCGGCCCCGGCATCGCCCTGAAGACCGAGGCCATCGGCCTGGCCGTGGCCACCGAGCTGCCGCTCCTCGTGATCAACTCCCAACGCGCCGGCCCATCTACGGGCATGCCGACGAAGACCGAACAAGCGGATCTGTATCAGGCCGTCTACGGACGCAACGCCGACACCCCGGTGCCGGTAGTCGCCGCGCGGTCGCCGGGCGACTGCTTCGACACCGCCATCGAGGCGGTGCGCATCGCGCTGCGTCACATGACCCCGGTCATGCTTCTCACCGACGGCTACATCGCCAATTCCTCGGAGCTGTGGCCCATTCCCGACATCGACGCGTATGCGCCCATCAGCCACACCCGGCCTGAGGCGGCCAGTCACTCCAGCGACGCCGCCGGAGGCGTGTTCCAGCGGGATCCGGCTACCCTGGCACGGGTCTGGGCGACCCCCGGGGATGCGGGCTTCATCCACCGCATCGGCGGCATCGAGAAAGACATCGGCACCGGCAACATCTCCTACGACCCGGACAATCACCAGGCCATGACCCGCATGCGCCAGGACAAGGTAGCCAGGGTGGCCGACTTCCTGCCGCCTCAAGAACTCGAGCAGGGCAGCAGCGGCGGGCTCGCGGTGGTGGCCTGGGGTTCCACCTACGGCACGGTCTATCAGGCGGTGCGCGATGCGCTGAAATCGGGCCTCGACGTCGCACAGATTCACCTGCGCTACCTGAACCCGCTGCCGCACGACCTGTCTGAACTGCTGCAGCAGTTCGACGCGATTCTCGTCCCGGAACTGAACACCGGTCAGCTCGCCACCATCCTGCGGGACAAACTGCAGTTGCCGCTGCACCAGCTCAACAAGGTCAGCGGCCAGCCGTTCACCGTGGCAGAGGTGCGCCAGGCCATCGGCGAGCACGCCCATGCGCGCATGCAGGAAGTCAAACCATGAACGACATTGCGGTCAGAACGGACTTCAAGCACTACGCCACCGACCAGGAGGTACGCTGGTGCCCCGGCTGCGGCGATTTCTCCATCCTCAAGGCCGTGCAGCGGGCTCTGGCCGACGCAAACGCCGACCCGGCAAGAACCGTATTCGTCTCCGGCATCGGCTGCTCGTCGCGTCTGCCCTACTATGTGGAAACCTACGGCTTTCACACCATTCACGGGCGCGCGCCGGCCATCGCTACCGGCGTAAAGCTGGCCAATCCGGACCTCGACGTCTGGGTCATCACCGGGGACGGCGACGGACTGTCCATCGGCGGCAACCATCTGCTGCACGCCCTGCGGCGCAACGTCAATCTGAACATTCTGCTGTTCAACAACGAGATTTACGGCCTCACCAAAGGGCAGTACTCGCCTACTTCACGCCTCGGTACGCAGAGCCCGTCGAGCCCTGAGGGCTCATTCGATGCCCCGGTGTCGCCGGGCCTGTTTGCGGTAGGTGCCGGCGCTACTTTCATTGCCCGGGCCGTAGACATCGACCAGAAGGGTCTGCCCGTGCTGCTGAACGAAGCACGCCAACACCAGGGCACGGCCTTCGTGGAAATTCTGCAGAACTGCATCGTCTACAACAAAGACGTGTTCGATGATGTGGTCAACAAGAAGACCGCGGCGGACACCCAGATTCACCTCGAACACGGCAAACCCCTGATCTACGGCAGGAACCGGGACAAGGGGCTGCGCCTCGACCCGAAGACCCTGAAGCTTGAGGCCGTAACCATCGGCGAAGACGGCGTCAGCGAGGCAGACCTGACGGTCCACGACGAGACCAGCCCGGTCATGGCGCAACTCCTGCTCAACCTGGCCCCACCGTTGCCGAGCGCCATGGGCGTCATTCACCGCCGCACGGCGCCGGTATTCGACGCCACGTTTGCCACGCGCAAACCGAGCAAGCGAAAAGTCCTGGTGAAGGAACTGCTGCACCGCGGCAACGTGCTCGACCGCCGCTGAACATGCGCACAAACACCATACTGCTTGCCCTGCTCGCGGTCCTGTGGGTGCTGCCGGCCACGCTGGCCGCCGAAGCCTTCGATGTGCTGATCCTGGACGGTACCGTCTACGACGGCGGCGGCGCAGCGCCCTACGTCGCTGACGTAGCCATTCGCGGCGACCGGATTGCCGGCATCGGCGACGACCAGGACGCCGACGCCGTTGTGACCATCGATGCCACAGACCTCGCCGTGGCCCTGGGCTTCATCAACATGCTGAGCTGGGCCACGGACTCGCTCATCGCCGACGGCCGCAGCCAGAGCGACATTCGCCAGGGGGTGACTCTCGAGGTGTTCGGCGAAGGCCTGTCCTACGGCCCCCTCAACGACACCATGTCGGCTCGTCGCTGATCTACGCGCCCGCCTTCTACGCCGACACCGACGAACTGATTGCCCTGAATGCGGCAGCAGCAGAGTTCGGCGGCATGTATATCTCCCACATGCGCAGTGAAGGTAACCGGCTGCTGGAATCGGTGGATGAGTTGATCCATATCGCCGAGCAGGCCGGCGTGCCGGCGGAGATCTATCATCTGAAAATGAGCGGGCGTGAGAACTGGCACAAATTCGACGACGTAGTGGCCCGCATCAACGCCGCACGGGAGCGCGGCACGTCACCGGAGGAGACCGCCATGGACCTGGTGGTCGAAGACGGCAGCCGCGTCCAGGTGGTTTACTTTCTGATGTCCGAGGAAAACGTGCGCAAGCAGGTGGCGCTGTCACGGATGAGCTTCGGCTCCGATGCAGCATCCATGGCCGCCGAGGGCGTCTTCCTGAAGCAGAGCACCCACCCGCGGGCCTACGGCAATTTCGCCCGCCTGCTCGGCAGATACGTCCGCGAGGAAGAAGTGCTGCCGCTGGCCCAGGCCATTCACCAGCTCACCCGCCTGCCGGCTACCAATCTGGGGCTACGCCAGCGCGGCGCTCTGGCGGCGCAGTACTTCGCCGATGTGGTGGTCTTCGACCCGGCGGCCGTGCGCGATCACGCCACCTACGACGAGCCGCACCAGTACGCTGCCGGCGTCGAGCACGTGCTGGTCAACGGCGTCCCGGTGCTGCGCGACGGCAAACACACCGGCGCCCTGCCCGGCCGCGTCGTCCGTGGCCCGGGCTGGGACGGGTGGAAAGACTGATTCAGCGGCTGAACAGCCGATTGCGGCGAGCGTACTGAATGACCAGAAAAGCCAGAACCAGGGTCAGCACAGCGCACACCGGCTCGAACGCACCGCCGAGCAGCTCCCGGTATTTCTTCGCCCAGAACAGAGCGAAAAAGCCGTGTGCCGTTACCAGTACCCCGGCCCAGAAGAGCACGTACTTGGCCCAGGCGTGATCGCGAAAGCCGTACCAGCTCAGGTTGCCGGTGAGCACGGCCAGCGCAGCGATCGCCGTGGGAATGATGAAGTGCCGGCCGATGATGAACGTCTGCAGGACCCCGGCAACAGCCGCCACGGTGACCAGCGCAAAGAGCCAGTCGAGCGAGTACTGGAGCGATAATCTAGCGCTCATGACAGCCTGACATCAGGCGGCCGAAACCGTGGATTCCGCCGCCCGCGGCGCCTGCTCGGGCGCTGCCTGATGATCTGCCGGATTACTGAAACGCAGCACGCCGTCCTCCAGTGCGCCGTGGCGGATCATCTTCTTGTCCTGGGCGAAATCCTGAGTATTCAGCCATGGCGCCCGATCACCCTGTTTGGGAAAACGGTGCATGGCCCGCTGCATATAGCCGGCGGTGAAACCGTCGATCCAGGGACGCGCCTGCATGCCGCGGTCTTCCTCGCGCAGTTCCGGCGTGCACTGGCGCATGCCGGTAGCCGCCATGTGATTCAGCAGACGGCACACGTATTCCGCGGTCAGATCGGCGCGCAAGGTCCACGGACGCGTTGATGTAACCGAAAGTCTGCACCAGATTCGGCACGCCCGAGAACATCATGCCCTTGTAGGAATAGGTCTGTGAGATGTCCACCGCGGCGCCGTCCACACTGAGCTGCACGTCGCTCAACACCACCAGTTCGAGACCGGTGGCCGTGACGATGATGTCGGCCTCCAGCTCTTCGCCGGACGCCAGCCGCAGCCCCTTGTCGGTGAAGCGGTCGATATGGTCGGTGACCACCGAGGCTGTACCCGACTTCAGCGCGGTGAACAGATCCGAGTTCGGCACCAGACACAGCCGCTGATCCCAGGGGTTGTAACTGGGCGTGAAGTGGGTGTCCACGTCGAAGTCATCGCCGAGCTCCTTGCGCACGCCATTCAACAACAGCTTCTTCACTTTCTGCGGTGCCACCCGGGTGCGGTGATAGAAAAAGCGCTGCAGTTGCGTGTTCTTCCAGCGGGTAATGGCATAGGCCCAGTGCTCGGGCAGGAAGCGGCGCAGGGTATTGGCGATGGCATCGCGGTCTGGCCGCGACACGACATAGGTAGGCGAGCGCTGCACCATGGTGACCCGGGCCCCCTGCTCGGCCATGGCCGGCACCAGGGTCATGGCCGTGGCACCGCTGCCGATGACGATGACCCGTTTGCCGGCGTAGTGCAGGTCCTCGGGCCAGAACTGCGGATGTACGATGGTTCCCTGGAACTCGTCCATGCCGGCGAACTCGGGCAGATGGCCCTGCCGATAGCTGTAGTAGCCGCCGCACATGAACAGGAAATTGCAGGTGAAGGTGACCGGCTCGGCCTGCTCGCCGCGCTCGGCTTCCACCTGCCAGCAGGCCTCGTCACTGTTCCAGTGCGCCGCCTTGACCAGGTGATGGAAGCGGATGTGCTCGCGAATGCCGTACTCGTCGGCCGTCTCGTTGACGTAGCGGCGGATGGACGGCCCGTCGGCGATCGCCTTGGCCTCGCGCCAGGGCTTGAAGCGGTAGCCGAGGGTGTGCATGTCGCTGTCCGAACGGATGCCGGGATAGCGGAACAGATCCCAGGTACCGCCGATGGCGTCCCGACCCTCGAGAATGGTGAACGTTCTGTCCGGACAGCGCTGCCGCAGGTGGCAGGCGGCCCCGATGCCGGACAACCCGGCGCCGACGATGACGACGTCGTAATGACTCATGAATTCTCCCGCGGAAAACTTGCGTAGCAGATGATCCAGCGATCGTCCGGCACAGCGAAACCCGACGGCAAACCGGGAACCCGGCCACAGATTGCGACTCTATGCGTTACCACAAGTAACATTCTACTGGACTTTTGCAGCCCGGCCACTACACTGCACCGACCAATATGGTCAGACCATCTTGGTCCGATCATGCCAGGAAACCACTCCGATGACCACCCGCAAACATGAAGAGATCGCCGCCAGCCTGACCCGCGATATTCTCGTCGGCCAGTATCGCTGCGGCGAACGGCTGCCCTCGGAGCGCGACCTGGCGGGACGCTTCGAGGCCAACCGCGGCGCGGTGCGCGAGGCCATGAAGAAACTCGAGCAGCTCGGCCTGGCCACCGTTCAGCCGGGCGGCGCGCGGGTGCAGCCGCTGCACGAAGCCAGCCTCGACGTCATCGGCCATATGCTGGCCCTGGGAGAAGTGCCCGACGAAGACCTGGTGGATCAGATTCTGCAGGTCATGAATGGCCTGGTGCGTCTGGCCGCGGAGTCTGCCGTGCAGCGGGCCAGCGACGCCGAGATCGCCGGGATTCGTGACCGGCTGCAGCCGCTGCTGCAGACCGACCCCGACCATGACTGCCATGCCCTGGCGCGTTTCGAACTCATGAGCGCCATCATGGAGGCCAGCGGCAATCTGGTCTGCCGCCTCATCGCCCGCAGTCTGCTCGAGCAGTTCGCGCCGCGCATGGTACCCCTGGAAGGCCATGTGGTCCTCGACTACGACGCTCACCGGGAGTATGCCGCACGCCTCGACCGGGCCCTTGCGGAACGTGACGTCGGCGCACTGCGGGAAACCTTTGACGCCATGTCCAGACTGAACCGCGAATCGGCCCGCCGCGCCTTCGCGGCCGTCCGTGCGACCGGGGCTGCGGGTGCGGCGCCGACCAGCAAACCTGGCAGCACGTCATGATCCGCAAGTTCATTACGCCGCTGCTGATTCTGCTGGCCTGCGCCTTCGGCGCGGTGACCCTGCTCGCCACCAGCCCTGAACTCACGCCGAGTATTCCAGAGCCGGTGCCCGCTTCGGTGCGCGTGCTGGAGGTTCAGCCGCAAGCTGTGCAGCTCAGCGTCCACTCCCAGGGCACCGTAACCCCGAATACGGAAACCGAGCTCATTCCCGAAGTCTCCGGCCGCGTGAGCTGGATTTCGCCGTCGCTCGTCAATGGCGGCACCTTCGAACCGGGTCAGATCCTGCTGCGCCTGGAAGACCAGGACTACCGCTCGTCCCTGGCACGCGCCGCAGCGGTCCTCGCCAGGGCCGAAGCCGAGGCCGAGCACGCCCGCTTCGAATTTCAGCGCCTGGAAAGCCTGGAAGCCAGAGACCTGGTCAGCCAGTCCGTGCTGGAAAACGCCCTGCGCGGTTACCGGGTAGCCGACGCGGCGCTGGCGGAAGCCCGGGCCGGCCACGCCCAGGCCCAGCGCGACCTGCAGCGCACCGAACTCAAGGCCCCGTTCGCCGGGTTGGTGAGACGTGAATCGGTGGACATCGGCCAGTTCGTCAGCCGCGGCAACGCGGTCGCTACGCTGTACGCCAGTGCAGATGCGGAAGTACGCCTGCCCATCGCCGACCGTCAGCTCGCCTATCTCAATCTGCCGCTCGGCATTCGCGGCGAACTGCCGCCGCACCTGCAGCCCGCAGTTACCCTGTCTGCCGAGTTCGCCGGCCAGCAGCTCACCTGGCGCGGGCGCATCGTGCGCACGGAAGCGCAGATCGACACCATGAGCCGCATGGTTCACGTGGTGGCGCGCATCGACAATGACCAGCAGCACTCGCCTCTTTCCGTTGGCTTGTTTGTCAACGCCGAAATCGAGGGACTGCTGGCCGAGGATGTGATCGTGCTGCCGCGCTCGGCGCTGCGCGAAGGCAACCGCGTGCTGGTCGTGGATACCGAAGACCGGCTGCGTTACCGGCAGATCAATGCGTTGCGTCTCTATCAGGACGAGGTACTCATCGATGGCGGGCTCTCCGCCGGCGAGCGTGTCTGCATCTCGCCCATCCAGACCGCGGTGGAAGGCATGCCGGTAGAACCGGTCAGCGCCGCCGACGCCGCTACCGGCTGAGCTCATGTATCGCGCCATTACCTGGTTCACCCGCAATCCGGTGGCCGCCAACCTTCTGATGGCCGTGCTGCTGGTGGGCGGCACCCTGGCCCTGTTCACCGTACATCAGGAAGAATTTCCCAACATCAACACCCAGATGGTGAGCATCACCGTCCCCTATCTGGGTGCCGCCCCGGAAGAGTCGGAACTGGGTGTGTGTCTGCGCATCGAGGAAGCCATCGACGGCGTAGAGGGTATCGACAGGATTCATTCCACGGCGGCCGAGGGGGCCTGCAACGTGCTCGCCGAGCTCGACCTGGAAGCAGACGCCAACGAGGCCCTGAACGAAATCAAGAGCCGCGTGGACGGCATCAACAGCTTTCCGGCGGAAACCGAAAAACCCATCGTCTCGAAGATGGTGATCACCCGCGGGGTGGCGCAGATTGCCATCTCCGGTGATGCCGACGAGCGCACCCTGAAGGAAGTGGGCAAGGACGTCCGCGACGACATCGCCGCGCTGGACGGCATTTCCCAGGTGTCGCTGACCTATGTGCGTCCCTATGAGATTGCGCTGGAAGTCTCGGAGCAGATGCTGCGCCGCTACGCGCTGACCCTGGAAGACGTGGCCCGGGCCGTGCGCAACGCCTCCCTGGACATGCCGGGCGGCACGCTGCGCACCGAAGGAGGCGAGATTCTCATCCGCACCCAGGGCCAGGCCTACTGGGGACGAGAGTTCGAAGACATCGTCGTTCTGACCCGCGGCGACGGCACCAGGGTGACCTTGCATGAACTCGCCGTCATTCGCGACGGCTTCGAAGAAGGCGATCTGCGCGCCCGCTTCAACGGCCAACCCGCGGTGGTGGTCAAGGTATTCCAGGTGGGCAAGGAAAACACCCTGGCCATGGCCGAGGACGTACGCCGTTATGTGGCGGAATACCGGCGGCTGCTGCCGCCGGGTCTCGACCTCACGGTCTGGACGGACGAATCACGCCAGCTCAAGGAACGCCTGGATACGCTCACCAACACAGCCATGTCGGGACTCCTGCTGGTGGTGATCATCCTGGCGCTGTTTCTCCGCTTCCGCCTGGCCATGTGGGTGGCCGCCGGTATCCCCATTGCTCTGCTGGGCACCATCGCCGTGTTCCCCTACGCGGACATCTCCATCAGCACTATTACGGTCATGGCCTTCATTCTGGTGCTCGGCATTCTCGTCGATGACGCTATCGTGGTGGGCGAACGGGTCCATGCCCACGAGCAGATGGGCAAAGATCCGGTGCAGGCGGCCATCGACGGCACCTGGGAAGTATCCATACCGGTGATCTTCGGTGTACTCACGACCATGGCTGCATTTCTGCCGCTCATCATCGTACCGGGGCGCATGGCCGACTTCTTCGCTGTCATCGGCTACGTGGTCATCATCGCCCTGGTGTTCAGCATCATCGAGTCGCAGTGGATCCTGCCCAGCCACCTGGCCCATCGCAACCGCGACGAGCCGAGCCACCGCCTGTCGCGCTACTGGAACCGCATGCAGAGCCGGCTGTCCGGCGGCCTGGAAGACGTGGCCAGCCGCTATTATCAGCCGCTGCTGAATCACGCCGTGGCCTGGCGCTACGCTACCGCCGCCACCGGTGTCGGCGTGCTGCTGCTGGCGGTGGCGTTGATCGCCAGCGGCCGGATCGTCTTCGGTTTCTTTCCGGCCGTGGAGGGCGACCGGATCTACGCGCAGCTCGAGATGCCGGAGGGCACTTCCGTAAACGTAACCGCGCGCGCTGCCGGACGTGTCGAGACGGCGGCCGACACGCTGCGCAACGAGCTCGATGCCCGGGTGCAGCCCGCTACGGGTTCGGTCATCGTCAACATGCTGTCGAGCATCGGCGCCCGCGTGGACCGTGATGGCCCGGGGCGCCCCGATACCACCGGCCGCAGCCACTTCGCCGAAGTGGTGATCGAGCTGGTGCCGCTGGATCAACGCGATGATCTTTCCGCCAAAGTTATCGCCCAGCGCTGGCGGGAGCTGAGCGGCAATATCCCCGATGCCGTCAAGCTCACATTCAATGCCGATGCCTTCTCTGCCGGCGAACCCATCAACTACCAGCTTTCCGGCAAGGACGTCGACCGCTTGCGCGAAGCGGCCGCGACCCTGCGCGCCGAGCTCGGCCGCTACGACGGCGTCTTCGACATAGCCGACTCCTTCCGCGCCGGCAAACAGGAGATCAAACTGTCGATGCTGCCCGAGGCGCGCAATCTGGGTTTGACACTGAACGACCTGGCCCGTCAGGTGCGCAATGCCTTCTACGGCGTGGAAGCACAGCGCATACAGCGCGGCCAGGACGAGGTGCGGGTCATGGTGCGTTTCCCCGAGCAGGAGCGCACGTCCATCGGTAACCTGGAGGACATGTACATCCGCACGCCGGACGGCTCGGAAGTGCCCTTCTACAGTGTCGCCACGTTCGACATCGGCCGCGGCTTTTCCAGCATCCGCCGGGTGGACGGCCGCCGCGTGGTGAACGTGACCGCCGACGTTGACCGTGCTCAGGTGAGCCCGGAAGAGATCAACGCCAGCATTCAGCGGCAGGTACTGCCGGCATTGATGGAGCAGTACCGCGGTATCGACATCAGCCTTTCCGGCGAGCAGGAAGAGCGTACCAAGGCCATGACTGGTCTCGCCTATGCGGCCCTGCTGGCACTGGTCATCATCTATGCGCTGCTGGCCATTCCGCTGCGCTCCTACGTGCAGCCGCTGGTGATCATGAGCGTCATTCCATTCGGTGCGGTGGGCGCCATCGTCGGCCATTGGATCATGGGCGAACTGCTGGTGTTCTTCTCGGCGCTCGGTATCGTCGCCCTGTCCGGCGTCGTGGTGAACTCGAGCCTCGTACTGGTGGACTACATCAACCGGCAGCGGCGCAACGGCATGGACATTCACCAAGCCGTGCTGAATGCCGGCGTCGTGCGCTTCCGCCCCATACTGCTCACGTCGGTGACCACGTTCGTCGGTCTGGTACCTCTCATGGCGACAGCCACGCCGGCTACGGCGTTCGTCATTCCCATGGCCGTGTCGCTGGCTTTCGGCGTGCTGTTCGCTACGTTCATCACACTGTTTCTGGTACCGTCTCTGTACACTATTGCCGAGGACCTGTTCGGCTGGGACGCAGTCGCTCAGGGTATGGTCCAACCCGGCGAGGCCTGATCGGTACGCCACCACCTGAACCAGCCATGCTGCAGATTACTTACTGGTCGTTGCCGTCTCTGGCAGCCATGACGCTGGCGGCGCTGACATGGCACAGCATGCCGCGCAGCCGCAGCGTGCCCGGGGCCGCTTCTCTGCGGGCTCTGTGCGCCTGTGTGATCCTGTGGTCGCTGGGTCAGTTTCTCGGCACGCTCACCACCGACTTGAACCTGAAGGTGCTGGCCTCGAAGCTGCAGTATCCGGCCATTACGCTCCTGCCGGTGACCTGGCTGTCGTTCTCTCTGAGCTATGCACGGCAATGGAGCGCGCTGGGGAAACCTCTGCTGGCTGCGTTGCTGGTGCTTCCCGCGGTCACCATCGCGCTCGCATGGAGCAACGAACTGCATCACTGGCTGTGGACCGACGTTGCCCTGCATCAGACTGCCGGATTCGTCGGCCTGGCCATCGAGTATGGGCCCTGGTTTCAGGTCTACAGCGTTTTCGCGTATGCCCTGATCGCCGCCGGGACGGTAATTCTCGTCTATGAGCTGTCTTCTTCCGCCCGGCACCGACGGGCCCTCGTCGCCGTAATCCTGGTGCCGCTCATCATCGCGGCGCTGAACATCGTTCACCTGGGCGACTGGAACCCGCTGCCCTTCATCGACCCCACCCCGCTAGGCTTCGCCATCGGCAGTATCCTGCTCTACCGGGGGGTTCTGCACAGCGGACTGCTCAAACTCTCGCCCGTCCTGCACCGCCAGGTCATCGAACAGCTTGCCGACGGCGTGGTCGTGGTCGACGGTGAAGGGCGCATCGTCGACGCTAATCGGGCAGCACAAAATATCCTGCTGCCCGGAGACGGGTCGATCATCGGCCAGCCCATCGATGAGCTGGTGCCAAGCAATGAACTGCGTGCCTTGCACGATTCCAGCACCCACAACATTGAAACCACATTGCACGATCAGTCCTATCACGTCCGGGCAAGCCGTCTGCAGACCGCTCCCGGCGAAGCCACGGCCATCGTGTTCCGCGATATCAGTGAACGCCTCGAGGCCGAGCAGGCGCTGCAACAGGCAACCCGGGAAATGGAGCGGCTGGCTTATACCGACCCGCTCACCGGGTTGCCCAATCGCCGCGCCTTCATCCAGCGTCTGCAGGAAGAATGCGACCGGATCCGCCGCCACGGCGGTGATCTGAGCGCGATCCTGCTGGATCTCGATCTGTTCAAGAACGTCAATGACACCTACGGCCACGACGCCGGCGACCGGGTACTCGAATCCGTAGCCGGGCGTATCAAGGCGAACAGCCGCGCCTGCGATCTGGCGGCGCGGCTGGGCGGCGAGGAATTCGCCCTGCTGCTGCCGGGGTCGACACTGAATGAGGCCAGGCGCGTTGCCGAACGGCTGCGGGCGACCATCGCGGCCCATGACGAATCCAGTGAGCCAGATTTACCCTGTCAGGTCACCGCCAGCATCGGCATCGCCCACGTCGGCAATGCTGCCGCGGACTGGCGCGACCTGCTGAAACGGGGCGACCTGGCGCTCTACCAGGCGAAGGAATCCGGCCGCAACCAGGTCTGCGGTTAAAGCCGGCTCGGTTCCTCCCGGTCGGTAGGTCGACCACGAATCAGATCGGCGGCCCGTTCCGCCACCATGATGGCGGGTGCATTGAGGTTACCGTTGGTGATGTGCGGAAAGATCGAGCTGTCCACCACCCGCAGACCTTCCACGCCGATCACCCGGCACTCCGGGTCCACCACCGCGCCGTCGTCGGCACGATCGCCCATGCGGCAAGTGCCGCAGGGGGTGGTAGGCGCTCTCGGCCTCGCGGGCGACAAAGGCATCGAGTTCGGCATCCGTGCGCACGCCGGCCCCCGGGCTCAACTCGGCGTCGGCAAACGGCGCAAACGCCGGCTGCGCGAAAATTTCCCGGGTGAGGCGGATGCAGCGGCGGAAATCCCGCCAGTCCTCATTGCGGGACAGATAGTTGAAGACGATACGCGGGGCGGCGCCGGGATCATCGCTGTGCAGCCGCACACGGCCCCGGGACGGCGAGCGCATGGGCCCGACGTGAGCCTGGAAACCGTGGGCCTCGGCCGGCCGGGTACCGTCGTAGCGTACCGCTGCCGGCAGAAAGTGATACTGCACGTCGGGGTAGGCGGCTTCCGTACTCGAGCGCACGAAGCCGGCGGACTCGAAGTGATTACTGGCACCCGGACCGCCCCGGGTGAGCAGCCACTGCAGCCCCACCCGGGCCTTGCCCGGCAGACTCAGCAGCGGGTTGAGGGTAATGGGCCGCCGGCAAGCCATCTGCACGTAGACTTCCAGATGGTCCTGCAGATTGCCGCCGACCCCGGGCCGGTCGGCCGTCAGCGGAATGCCCAGGCGCCGCAGCTCGTCCGCCGGACCAATGCCGGACAGCATGAGCAGTTTCGGCGAGTTGAACGCCGACGCCGCCACGATCACTTCACGGCGCGCCCGGATCAGGCCGGCACGGCCGCGCCGCCACACTTGCACGCCAGTGGCCCGTTGGCCCTGCATGACGATGCGCCCGGCCAGGCCCCGGTACAGGCGCAGATTGGGCCGGCCCAGGGCCGGTTTCAGATAGGCGTTGGCCGTGGACCAGCGCCGACCGCGCCAGACCGTGCGCTCCATGGCGCCGAAGCCTTCCTGTTCGGCGCCATTGTAATCCGTGGTGTAGGGGTACCCGGCCTGCAGGGCCGCCGCCATGAAGGCCTGATCCAGCGGATGCTTCTGACTGCCCCGGGTAATGTGCAGGGGACCATCCACGCCGCGCCACAGTGGATCTCCGCCCGCTACCCGCTCCAGACGTTTGAAATACGGCAGCACGCCGGAAAAATCCCAGCCGGCGGCGCCCAGCATCTGCCAGCGGTCGAAATCCCCGCGATGACCGCGCACGTAGACCATGCCGTTGATGGATGACGACCCGCCCACCACTTTGCCCCGCGGCGCGGCCAGCCGCCGGCCGCCCAGAGCGGGTTCCGGCTCGCTGCGATAACCCCAGTCGTAGCAGCGCATGTTCATGGGATACGACAGCGCCGCCGGCATCTGGATGAAGCGGGCCGGCATCGCTGCCGCCGTGTTCCACCACCAGCGTCTCTACGCCGGCATCCTCACTCAGCCGGCTGGCCAGCACACAGCCGGCGGAGCCGGCGCCCACCACCACATAGTCCGCCTCGGCAACGACCCGCACCGCCAGATAGCTCCCCGCCGTCGACAACCCTCGCCACGCTACCATGATTGACGGCAGAATCACGCCCTCGTCACCGGGCCGGGATGCCGTTGCACATGCCGACTTCCGCCGCCAACCGCCGGGCGTGGCACCGGCGGGTCTGGAGTCTGACCTGGCCCGTGGTGCTGGCCAATCTCACGACCCCGCTGGTCGGCGCCGTGGATACCGCTGTCATGGGCCGTCTGCCGGACCCGGCTTTCATCGGCGCCGTGGCGGTAGGCGCCACCGTGTTCAATGCCATCTACTGGATGTTCGGCTTTCTGCGCATGGGCACTACCGGCCTGGCGGCCCAGGCCCACGGCGCCCGGGATGTGGGGGAACTGTCGGCCATCACCCTGCGTGCGGTGGCGGTGGCGGCCGTCCTCGGCCTGTCGCTGATCGCCCTGCGCGAGCCGCTGGCAGCCCTCGCCCTGTGGATCTTCTCAGCCAGCGAGCAGGTGGAGAGCCTGGCCGCCGCCTACCTGACCCTGCGCATCTGGGGCGCGCCGGCTCTGCTCATTCATTTCGCCGTTATGGGCACACTGTTCGGCCTGCAGCGCATGGGCACGGCCCTGGCCGTGAGCGTGCTGCTCAACGTCTGCAACGTCGTTCTCGATGTGCTGTTCGTGCTGGTGCTGGGCTGGGGGGTCGAAGGGGTGGCGGCCGGGACGTTCATCAGCGAGTGGCTGGCCGCCGTAACCGGCTTGTGGCTCGTGCGCCGGCGTCTGCGCCAGCACGGCGCCCGCCGCCCCAGCCTGGCGCGCCTGCTGGACCGGGAACGGCTGACGGCCCTGTTCGGCGTGAGCGGCAACCTGCTGATCCGCTCGTTTTTCGTGCAGCTGCCGTTCTTCGCCTTCACCGTGCTGGGCGCCGGCCTGGGCGATCGTGTTCTCGCCGCCAACGCCGTGCTGATTCAGCTGTTCTTCTTCATGGCCTATGGTCTGGATGCCCTGGCCCACACGGCCGAAAGCCTCAGCGGTCACGCCTTCGGCGCCCGCAACCGCGCCGACCTGCGCGCCGCGGCGGGCTACACGCTGTTGTGGTCGGTGGTCGTCGCCCTGGGTGTCAGCGTGCTGTATGCCGTGGCCGGAGGCTGGTTCATCGATGTCATGACCACCTTGCCGGAAATCCGCACCGCAGCCCGTCAGTACCTGCCATGGGTAGTGGTGGCTCCCCTTGCTGCGGTGGGCGCCTTTCATCTGGATGGCGTGTTCATCGGGACGACCCGGACCGTGGAACTGCGCAACAGCATGTTCGCCGCCCTGCTGTGTTTTCTGCTGACCCTGTGGCTGACCCTGGACAGCCTGGCCAACCATGGCCTGTGGCTGGCCATGACCGTGTTCATGGTGGCCAGAACGGTGTTTCTCGGCTGCCTTTACCCGCGTCTGGAACGTCAGGCGGACTCGACCGCCGCATAGCCGTTCAGCCGCGCTGCGCCTGCAGATACTGCAGCAGACGCAGCCAGTCCTCGCGTACGGTCTGGCCCTGGCGTTCGGCCCGGCTGATCCCCGTCTCGAGGGAGCGGATGGCCCGCGGATAGTCACCTACCTTGAAATAGGCTTGACCCAGCAGGATGTAGGGCCCGGCGGCACTGCTGCCGCCCAGGCGCTGCCAGGCCCGCAGGTGCTCGACGGCCTGCTCGAAGTCAGCCAGGGCAAAGCTGAGCTGTGCCGCCGTGTAACGGGTCTGCGCCAACAGGCCGGCGGCCATGGCATCACGGTGCTCGAGCATCCGCTGATAGTGCTCCAGGGCCCTGCCGTATTCGCCCTTGCGCTGATAGACGTAACCGATCATGTGATGAGCTTCGAGACGCGTTCTGGTGTCGGCGTCTTCCAGCGACAGGGCATCCAGCAGCGCCAGCGCCTGATCGAGACGGCCGGACTCGATGTGCCCGCGCATGGTCTGCAGCACTGTGAGCGCCTGGACGCCCGAGCCGTCGCCCGGCCGGTCTTCCGCCGGGATGGCGGCGGCCTGGCCGCTGCCGAGTGCCGTCAATGACAACAGCGCATACACGACGATACGCCGGTGATACTCCCTGATTGTTTCCGACATTGTTATACCCCCACGATGCAGCGTGCCGTCCTGCCGCGCCGTGATCAATGAGCCGGATGTGGAAAACGTCAGGAACTTGTGCAGAGATCTGTGACGCGGTGTCAGTCCTGCGGCCCGGCGTGCCACCACCACTGCTCGGGCAGCGGCTGCTCAGCGGGATAAAGTCGATCGAGGGTATCGCCGGCGAACAGCTCGCCGTTTTTCATCACGTAGACGAGGCTCTCGGCGCCGGATCGAATCAATGACGGCTCCCTTCTGTTACCCGATGGCTGATTCCGCTAGTGTACCCGCTCGCTCGAAACCGGACCCCGGCCGCCCATGCCCACAGACAATCTGCGCATTACCCGAACCCATCCGCTCATCTCTCCAGCGGTTCTGGAAGAGGAGCTGCCCCTAGGTGACGGCGCCGGCGAACGGGTAGCGGCCGCCCGCCGGACCATTGCCGCCATCTTCCGCGGCGACGACCGGCGGCTGCTGGTGGTCGTGGGCCCGTGCTCGGTACACGACCCGGCCGCGGCCCTGGACTACGCCGGGCGGCTGGGTGAGCTGCAGCAGGAAATCGCCGGGCAGATCTTCTGCGTCATGCGCGTGTACTTCGAAAAGCCGCGCACGGTGATGGGCTGGAAGGGGCTGATCAACGACCCGGGCCTGGACGGCACCTATCAGATCAACCGTGGTCTGCGCCTGGCGCGCAAGCTGCTCATCGACGTGACCGATGCGGGGCTGCCGGCGGGCACGGAGTTTCTCGACACCACCTTCGGCCAATATTACACAGACCTGGTGAGCTGGGGCGCCATCGGTGCGCGCACGGTGGAAAGCCAGATTCACCGGGAGCTGGCATCCGGATTGTCCATGCCGGTGGGCATCAAGAACCGTACCGACGGCAACGTGCAGGTGGCCGTGGACGCCATCCGGGCGGCTTCGCAACGCCACCTGTTTCCATCCCTGACCAAGGAAGGCGCGCCGGCCATCCTCGAGACCAGCGGCAACCCGGATTGTCATCTCGTTCTGCGCGGCGGCGACCGGCCCAACTACGACAGCGACGCCGTGCAGGCTGCCCAGGGCCTGCTCGCGGCTGCAGGGCTGAGAGATTCACTGATGGTGGACTGCAGCCACGCCAACAGCGGCAAGGACCCCGAGCAGCAGCCGGCCGTGGCCCGTTCGGTGTGCCGGCAGCGGGCTGCCGGCAACGACGGGCTCAAGGCACTGATGCTGGAAAGCCATCTGGTGGGCGGACGTCAGGATATCGCCAGCGAGCTGCGCTACGGACAGAGCATCACCGATCCCTGCCTGGCGTTCGACGACACCCGCAGCCTGCTCCTCGAACTCGCCGAGGCCCTCAGCCGCTGAGACCGCGGCGCCTTGTCTGTATTCCGGGTGCATGTGAAGATGTCCCGCGTCGCCTCAGCCACCTGCGGAGCATCGCCTCAGATGAAGATCGTTTCCCTCCTGCTCGCCGGCGCTCTGCTGGCCGGCTGCGCGCAAACCCCCGGGCGTCCCGACGCCGATGCCGATGAACACGGCCGACAGCTCGCCCGGGAGATCCTGACCGTCGATACCCACATCGACGTGCCTTATCGCCTCTATCGCGACAACCACCAGGACGTGAGCCGTGCCACCGAGAGCGGCGACTTCGACTATCCCCGTGCCAAGGCCGGCGGCCTGGACGCGCTGTTCATGTCCATCTACATTCCCGCCGAAGTCGACGAAGCCGGCGAAAGCCGCACCTTCGCCAACGATCTGATCGAAGGTGTGCGCAACCTCACCGAAGATCATCCGGACAAATTCGCCTTCGCCACCTGCACCACCGATCTGCTGGAAGCCAAGGCCGACGGTCTGGTAGCCATGCCCCTGGGCATGGAAAACGGCGGGCCGCTGGAAGGCGACCTGGAGAATCTGGATTACTTCCGCGAGCGCGGCATCCGTTACATCACCCTGGCACATTCGAAGTCGAACCACATATCCGACTCGTCCTATGATGACAACGAGCGCTGGGGCGGCCTGTCGCCATTCGGCAAGCGTCTGATCCCGGCCATGAACGAGCGCGGTGTGCTCATCGACGTGTCGCACATCACCGATGCGGCGTTCTGGCAGGTCATCGAGCTGTCGGCTGTGCCGGTGGTGGCCACCCATTCGTCCCTGCGTCACTTCACCCCGGGCTTTCACCGCAACATGAGCGACGCCATGGTCCGCGCGCTGGGCCGTAACGGCGGGGTCATTCACATCAACTACGGCTCGGCGTTTCTCACCGAGGAAGCGAACGGCTATTCGGCCGCCCGCGACGCCGCGCGCGAAGCGCTGCTTGCACAACCCGGCGTCAGCGAAGACGACCCGCGCCTGGCGGACTTCGACGGCTACTACCGGAAGCAGAACCCCTACCCCTATGCCGACCTGGAAGACGTGCTCGATCACATCGACCGGGCCGTGCGCCTGGCCGGCATCGACCATGTGGGCCTCGGTTCAGACTACGACGGCGTCGGCGATACCCTGCCAACCGGGCTCAAAGACGTGAGCACCTACCCGGCCCTGGCAGCCGGCCTGCTGCGCCGCGGCTACGATGAAGCGGAGATCGCCAAAATCTTCGGCGGCAACTTCATGCGCGTGTGGCGGGAAGCCGAAATCCATGCCGCACAGGCGGGCTACGGCCCCATGTGCCATCACTGATCTGACAGCTGGGCGACCAGCCGGCGCAGGAAGGCCGCACCCTGGTCGAACTGATCGACACTGATGAACTCGTCGGGCTGGTGGGCCTGGTCGATGCTGCCCGGGCCGCACATCACCACGGACAGACCCGCCTGCTGGAATTGTCCGGCTTCCGCCCCATAGGCCACGCTTTCCGTAGCGTTCTGCCCGGTGAGCTGTTTGGCCAGCAGCACGGCCGGTTCGTCTTCGGCGGCATGAAAGCCCGGCACCTGAGAACGGATGTCGAAGACGATGCCGGTGTCGGGATGGACGTCGTGCATTTCCGGCTCGAGTTCTTCCCGGGCGAAACGTTCCAGGGCGCGGAAAAAATCCATGGGATCCTCATCCGGCAAGGTGCGGATGTCGGTAATGAAGCGGCAGGATTTCGCGGTGATGTTCTGCGCCGTACCGCCATGGATGACGCCGCAGTGCAGGGTTGAATAACCCGGTTCGAACGGACAATCCGCCTGCGCACGGCGGCGATTGCCCGCCTGCTGCTCCGCCAGCCAGTTCACCAGCCGTCCTGCCACCATGACGGCAGGCACCCCCAGATTCTGTTTGCTGGAATGGGCCTCGAAGCCGTTCACCTGAGTCTCGAAGATGAACATGCTCTTGTGGGCCGTGACCACCTTCATCTCGGTGGGCTCGCCGACGATGACCGCACGCGGCTGCGGAACGTTGCCGGCAATGGCCTCGATGAGCCGCGGCGCGCCCAGGCAGCCCACCTCTTCGTCGTAGGAAAACGCCAGATGCACGGGATAACGCAGCCCCTGCATCTCGGGCACCAGGGCCAGCGCCGTGGCGATGAAACCCTTCATGTCACAGGTGCCCCGCCCGTACAGACGGCCGCCGCGCTCGGCCACGTGAAAGGGGTCGGACTGCCAGTCCTGGCCGTCCACGGGAACCACATCTGTATGCCCCGACAGCACCACGCCGCCCGGCACCATGGGGCCGATGGTGGCGTAGAGATTGGCCTTCTGCCCGCAATCACTTTCCACCAGACGGGCGGCAACACCATGGCTGTGCAGATAGTCGGCAACGAAGCGGATCAGCTCCAGATTGGAGTCCCGGGAGACCGTAGGAATCCCCACCAGAGCATCGAGCATGCCCCGCGGCGTGTATTGCGTAGCTGACATGGTCCCAGCATAGAGAGGCGGCGGGGAAAACGCGACCGCTGGCAATCGCCCGGACGCATTTGACCTGGATCAAACCGGCGCATGGCCAACGGCCACACTGCGGGTTCTGCGTATGTCGGCGGATGCTCCAGCCACGTATAAAGCTCTCGCCGTAAACCTATCGACAGAGAGCAGCTTCATGAAAACGATTTCCTTCGCCCTCCTACTGACCCTCGGGTTGGGTTACACCACCGCCACACTGGCCCATGAAGCGGGCGACTGGGTGGTGCGGGGCGGGTTTCACACCATCAGTCCGAAATCCGACAACGGCGATGTGGTCGAAGTGGATGACGACACCATGTTCACCTTCAACGTCACCTACATGGCCACCCGCAACTGGGGTGTGGAACTGCTGGCGGCGGCACCGTTCGAACACGACATCGCGCTGGTGAACGGCCCTACCGTGGCCTCTACCCGGCACCTGCCGCCGACCCTGAGCGCGGTTTATCACATCCTGCCGGAATCCCGCGTGCAGCCGTATGTTGGACTCGGCGTCAACTACACGCTGTTCTTCGACGAAGATACCCGCGGCGCCCTGGCCGGCAGCGACCTGGATCTGGACAACTCGGTAGGGGCAGCAGCCGTGATCGGCGTGGACATGGCCCTCGGCGGTAACTGGTTCGTCAACGCCGACGTCCGCTACATGGATATCGAAACCGATGCCGAGCTCGATGGCGCGGCTCTGGAAACCGTGGCCATCGACCCATGGGCGTTCGGCCTGAACCTCGCCTACCGATTCTGAATCCAGTCAGCACGGGCTGCCCGCGGCTGCCCGCGGCTGCCCGCTGGTGCGGGAAATGGGAGTACACTGCGCCCATGTCCCGCGCAGCCGGCACCAGCGTCATCGAGCAACTGATCAGCTCCTATTTCGAGCTGCCGGTACGCGTCGACTGGAAGAATGCCGCGGGATTGCCTTTCCCGGACCGCTTCGACGAGCCGGAGCTGCATTTCTCCGGACTGGCGACGTCCTGGATGAATCTGCAAGAGGTCGTCTGGCGTGCCGGGCACGTGCGCTTTCTGCCCGGCATGCCCGCCACCGTTCAGGTGCGCGCACCCCAGGTCGAGGTGGCGGTGGGCAAGGACGACTTCGCCCGCTGGCTCAAGCGCTTCGAACTGCCCTACCGGGTCGAACTGACCAATGACGCCATCATTCTGCACACCGAGTTCGGCGGCTTTCCCGTAGCGGAACTGGAAGCCCGGCTGGAAGTGGTGGGCGGCTGGTTTCTGCTGCAGCCCAGACGGGCCAGCATTCTCGGCCTGCCCAACTACGTGGCGGCGCTGTTCCGCACCTACCTGCCCATCCCGCCGCTGGCAGGCAACACCCGGCTCGAGTCAATCCACCATGAACCCGACGTCCTGCGCCTGAACTTCGCGCTCGAGGATTTCGAAGAGCAGGTGACGCCGGGTCTGCTCACCCGGCTGCAGAAGCGCCTGCTGCCCACCCTGGACATGGGGTTGGGCAATTCATGGCCGGCGGCGCCTCGGAAGTAGCTGCGTCTCAGTTTTCCTGCGGCGGCCAGGGAAAGTCTTCGGGCACGTTGAGATCACTGCGCACGAAGCGGTTCCAGTCCAGGGTCGCTGCGTTGGCGGCTTCCCGATGAGATTCGGCAGCGGCGTGATTGCTTTCAGCGTAATCGCTGATGCAGGCGCGAAAGGCGTCCACGTCGGCCAGAAATCTCTGCCAGAGTTCATCATTCTGGTCGTCTGCCGGCCGCGTGGGGGCTTCACAGCCGTGAGCCGGTGCCGGGGAATGCGCGTAACTGCCGGCGGCTGCCAGCCATACCAGCAGGGCGGCTGCAGCTCTCCATCGTTGGCGTGCCATTGCGGAACAACTCCTTTGCCGGGCCGGCCATCATGGCTCATCAGGGCTACAGGCTCATCCACAGGGGAGCAAAGCGTTAACCGGCCCGCAACCTGGACTTGATCCACAACACACAATATCGCCGGCTACGGCGGCAGCATGCTCAACCAGGTGCCGTCCAGCAGCGCTCCGGCCGCCAGCGCCGCACCGGAGACCCGGGCGAAGCGGAAACCGGCAGCCGTGTACCACAGCGGCCAGACATCGCGCGGAAACCGCCCCGGCCGCACATCCGGCCGGCGCCGCACACAAACGACCAGCAGCGCCAGCAGGGCCGGTACGGCGGCCAGCAGTGTCAGGTATGCCCAGCGTCCCGCACCCCACGCCCAGCCGATGCCCCAGACAACCTGGAGCAGCGCCAGTGCCGCTGTGCACCAGGGCGCCCAGCGCGGCCCCAGCAGCACCGCCAGCGTACGCACACCACGGGCCGCATCGTCGCGGCGTTTGTCGGCGTGTTTGGCGAGAACGACCACGGTCGGCCCCAACCCGAAGAGGATCGACAGCAACGCCACATCGGGGCCCCAGTCGCCGCTGACAACCCAGTACACACCGCCCACCATCAGCGGCCCCCAGACCAGGAAGACGGCCGCCTCGCCCAGCGCGAAGCGTTTCAGCGGCCAGGTGTAGAACATGAGCAGCAGTGCACCGATGCCGGCAAGCCAGTACGCCGGTGGCCCGGCACGCTGACAGATCACCGCGCCGAGCAGCAGCGCGCCGGCACCGGTCAACGTCAGCATGAGTGCATGCGCCGCCGGACTCAGCAGCCCCTGGGCCAGCGGGTGGGCGCCGTAGCGCACGCGGAAATAATCGTCCCGATCAAGCCCCAGAAGCCAGTCGACCTGATCGTTGAGCAGGTTGCTGGCCGCATGAGCCAGCAGCAGAGCCGTGCTGACCAGTATCAGCCGCCCTCCCTCCGCCGCCGTCCACGGCAGCGCCAGCAGACCGCCGAACAGGCAGGAAAACAGAGTCAGGGGCAGCACGGCGGCACGGGCCGTGATCAGATAGCGGCGCAGCCAGCCCAGCCGCCGCCAGGCCGCAGCCGAGACCGGGGGAATCCGCGTCAGCGCATCCAGCAGAGTCGGCGTCGACGGGGCACGCGCCATCCTTCAGGTCCGGCGGCCGGGCTCAGGCGCTGCCGGCGTTGGCGAGGGCCGTCTGCAGTCCGGAATAGCGCGGCTGATCGATGGCGATCTGATTCACGACGGTGCTGCGCAGGTGTTCTGCCAGTCCGGGGGTGTGCAGAGCCATGGAGCCGTCGCGCAGCGCCCGGGTAAGGCGCCAGCGCAGCGCCGACAGCGAAGCGTCTTCCGCGAGCAGGGCTTTGAGCCGGGCGTGTTCACCCGCCCGTGCCGCCTCGCCGAGTTCCAGCTCGCGCAGAACGATATCCAGACTGTTGCCCGCCACCCGGGCGAGAAAGTTCACCCGGCCCTGCGTCGCCTCCATGACATCGCCGCGCAGGAAGTCGCGCACCGAGACGAGCAGTTCGTCCATGCGCGGCATGTCATCGCCCTGGCTCAGATCACCTCCGGAGACCAGCTCCACGGGACCGGGTATCAACAGGTTCACGCAATCCACCTGGCATTCCGACGAGCGCCGGCCGATGGCCGGCCGTTCGACCGTCTGATCGGGGCCGGTACGATAGTGCTCAGCCATGCCCAGGCAGCCGATGGCCCACCAGAAGGAACCGAACACTTCCCAGAAACGCACGTGTTCCGGGTCGACCCGCTCGCCGGATTCGGCCTCGTAGCCGGCGAACAGGTCGGCGTATTCACCGAAACCGCCGACGGGTTTGTCGCTCACGCCGAAGCGCCAGGAGTTGGTACAGATCCAGCCGAGATCCCGCATGGGGTCACCGATATGGGCCACCTCCCAGTCGAGCACGGCTTTGATGCCGTGCTCGTCCACCATGAAATTGCCATTGCGGAAATCGTTGTGTACCAGGGTGCGGCGCGGCGCGGCAGGCAGGTGGTCGAGCAACCAGCGCGCTGCATAGTCGATCATGGGCTGCGGCGTTTCCAGCAGCTCGTAGCGTTCCCACATCTGCCGCACGAACTGCTCGGGTGTATGGACCTGCAGATGCTCCTCGAGCCTGCCGGCCGCTATGTCGATGCTGTGAATGCGCGCCAGCACCTGGCCGCATTCGTAGGCGAGCTTCGGCCGTACGTCGGCCAGTTCCGGCGAGCGGGCGATGCGCGCGCCCAGGGTCTCACCATCCAGCCACTCCATAAGGAAGCCTTCGCCCAGACCGTCCTCGGGTTGCAGAACGTAATACACCTCGGGTTCCGGTACGCCGGCCTCGCGCGCCAGGCGCATGAGTTGTGCCTCGACGGCCAGACCCGGCGCCACACGCTCCTCGGGAACCGCACCACCCGGGGCACGGCGCATGCAGACGGGTCGCTCGCCGTCGCCCGTCTGCGCCATGATCCGATAGGTTTCCTGACTGGCGCCGCCGGACAGCCGCTCGACGCTGGCCAAGCCGCGGCAGCCGGCTATCTCACGGCGCAGCACGGCAGCGAGGCTCGCCTGGAACTGCTCCTGGTCGGCGGCCATATCAGTCTTCCCGCACGCCTTTCGGTGCCCGCTGCTTCATGAAGCCGAACATGTAGCCGGCCACCCGCCGCATCTGAATCTCCTCGGCGCCCTCGGTGATGCGGTAGCGCCGATGATGACGATAGATGTGCTCGAACGGTTTGTGCCGCGAGTAGCCCAGACCGCCATGTACCTGCATGGCCTGATCCGCCGCCTGGCAGCAGAGGCGGTTGGACCAGTAGTTGCAGATGGACACTTTGTCGGAGACTGAGAAGGCGCCATCACGGTCCATGAACCAGGCGGTTTTGTGAATCAATGCGCGCAGCATCTCGCACTGCGCCTGCAGCTCCACCAGCGGAAACTGAATGCCCTGATTGACCGACAGCGGCTTGCCGAAGGGCTTGCGCTCCATGGCGTATTTGACCGATTCGTTGATGCAGAACTGCGCCGCGCCCAGGCTCGATGCCGCCTGGCGGATGCGGTTTTCGTTGAAGAAATGCTGCACGACCTGCAGGCCGCGGCCTTCACCGCCGAAGATGCTGGCATGGGGCACGCGGACATTGGTGAACGACACCCGGCCATGGTCGGTGGGCATGTTGAACGTCCACAGCATCTCCTCGATCTTCACCCCGTCCGCTTCCATGGGCACGAGGAAGGCGGTAATGCCGTCGCCGTCGCCGGCTTTGCCGCTGGTACGGGCCATGACCATGTCGAACTTGGCCTTGTGAATGCCCGTATTCCAGGTCTTCTCGCCGTTGATGACCCACTCGTCGCCCTCGCGGACACCGGTCGTTTCCATGTGCGTGGCGTCCGAGCCGTGATCGGGCTCGGTGATGCCGAAGGCGAAGCCGCGCCGGCCTTCGGCCAGGTCGTCGACCCACTCGGCCTTCTGCTCGTCGGTGCCGTAGGCGAGCATGAGCAGCAGGCCTACGTTGTTGCCGACGATGGAGTGCTCGTTCTGCAGGTCGTTGTGCAGCCCCAGGCCTTTTACCGCCAGATGCTCGCGGATGATGGCCATGCCCAGGTTGGAGCCTTCCATGCCGCCGAATTCCTTGGGGAAGGGATAGCGGTAGAAGCCGGCCTCGTCGGCCAGACGCTTGGCCTTGTGCAGGAGCTGCTCCCACTCCTCGTTGGGCAGCCCGCCGCGTTCCCAGTCGGTGCGCGCGTCCTCACGCCGGTGATCGAAGAAGCGGATGTTGTCGTCCTGCTGCTCGAGCGGCTTGATGACGTCTTCGATGAACTGGTCGAGCTGGCCGAGCAGCTCCTGAATGTCCTGCGGAATCTCGAAATCCATATGTGCTTCCCCCTGGAATGATGGCTGGCCCCTGCAGTAGGAGCGATCTCCAGATCGCGATCTGGCGCGGCAGCTAAGATCGCGATCTGGAGATCGCTACCACAGATCGCTCCCACCTATACAGTGGTTGTAACGCGTTTTAGCTAGTGGCAATTTACCACCTTGATGACCCGAGACTCCACCCGCGGGACGACATTACCAAGCCCGGCGGCCGTGTATTAGTATCGGCCGTCCGGTTGCGACGCCGCCAGGTTCGGGCCAGACCAGACCATTGTGCCATCAGGGGAGACGTTCGATGACGATGTACGATCAGTATTGGGAAGTGCGCAAGGAACTGACCGCGCCTGGAGCCCAGTTCGAGATCGAGGAAGTAGAGGTCCGCGGCAACCGCATCCGCAGCTTTACCAATGCGCCGCCCAGTCTGCGCGAGGTATGGCTGGCCTCGGCGGCGTTCGCCGAGCGCGACTACCTGGTCTATCACGACGAGCGTATCACCTACGCGGAAGCCCACCGCCAGGTGGCGTCTATCGCCTGCTGGCTGGCCGAACACGGCGTACAACCGGGCGACCGGGTGGCCATCGCCATGCGCAACTACCCCGAATGGCTGCTGGCCTACTGGGCCATCGTCGCCATGGGTGCGACGGTGGTCGGCGTCAATGCCTGGTGGGTGGGCCGTGAGCTGGTCTTCGGGCTCAACGACTCCGAGCCCAAAGTGCTCATCGCCGACCAGGAGCGTCTGGAACGGATACTCGAGCACCGCGAGGAGATCCCCGCCATGACCATGGTGGGTGTGCGCGTTCCCAGCGGGTTGCCTGAAGGCGTGGCGGCGTGGCAGGACCTGGTCAGCCACGGCGGACAATTGCCCGACGTCCAGGTCGACCCGGACAGCGACGCGTGCATTTTCTATACCTCGGGAACCACCGGACATCCGAAAGGCGCCCAGCTCACACACCGGGGTTGTGTGGCCAACATCATGAACATGGCCTTCGCCGCCACCCTGCAGACCACCATCGGTCAGCGCAATGGCACCATTCCCATTCCCGAGGAAGACGCTGAACCGCCCGCGACCGCGGCTCTGCTGACCACCCCGCTGTTTCACGTCACCGCCAACAACTGTGTGACCCACGGCACCACCCTGAACGGCGGCAAACTGGTAGGCATGTACAAGTGGGATGCCACCGAGGCGCTGAAACTGATCGAGCGCGAACGGATCACCGCGGTCACCGGTGTACCCGTCATGTCCCGGGAACTGATCACCCACCCGGATTTCGATCAGTACGACACCTCGTCGCTCATGTCCGTGGGCGGCGGCGGCGCGCAGCTGCAGCCGGATCTTGTCGGTAAGATCGACAAGCGGGTCGCCACCGCCCGGCCCAATACCGGCTACGGCATGACGGAAACCTGCGGCATCATCACCTCCATCTCCGGCGATTTCTTCGTCGACAAACCGGACAGCTGCGGGCCGGCCATGCCGTCCTTCGAGGCCAAAGTGGTGGACGCCGACGGCAACGCCCTGCCCAGCGGCGAAGTCGGTGAGCTGTGGGTGAAGGGCGCGCCCGTCATCAAGGGTTATCTGAACCGTCCGGATGCCACCGCCGAGAGCATCACCGACGGCTGGCTGCACACCGGCGACATCGCCCGTATCGACGAGGATGACTTCATCTTCATCGTCGACCGTGCCAAGGACATGGTGCTGCGCGGCGGCGAGAACGTCTACTGTGCCGAGGTCGAGGCCGCCATCTACGAGCACCCGGCGGTGGCGGAGGCTACGGTCTTCGGCGTACCCGACGACCGACTGGGAGAGGAAGTAGGGGCAGCCGTGTTCCTCAAATCCGGCGAGCGCGCCGGCGCGGATGACATCCGGGCCATCTGCCGCGAACGGATATCGGCCCACAAAGTGCCGCGCTACATCTGGTTCCTGCAGGATCCCCTGCCGCGCAACGCCAACGGTAAGTTTCTCAAGCGGGAACTGAAGGACAAGCTGAACGTCCGCGAAGCTGCCTGAGCTCATGCTGCTGCCCCGGAGCTGACCGCAAATGTCGTTTCTTGGCGAGGCGCTTTTGTTCCTGAGCGCCGCCGTACTCGTCGTGCCGGTGTTGAAGCGCTTCGGCATGAATTCTGTCCTGGGTTATCTGGGCGCGGGCCTGCTCATCGGCCAGCCGGGCTTCGGCCTGGTCCAGGACGCCGAAGGGGTACTGCACTTCGCCGAAATCGGCGTGGTGCTGCTGCTTTTCATCATCGGCATGGAACTGCAACCGCGGCGGCTGTGGATCATGCGCAAACTGGTCTTCAGCCTCGGCACCATGCAGGTCACGGTGACCGCGCTGGTCATCGCCGGGTTGCTCATCACCCTGGGTTTCACCCCCGGCACCGCAGCCCTGCTCGGCTTCGCTCTGGCGCTGTCGAGTACGGCCTTCGTGCTGCAGCTTCTGGGCGAACAGAACAAATTGAGTCACCATCACGGCCGCGCGGCCTTCGGCACCCTGCTGCTGCAGGACGTGGCGGTCATCCCGGGCATTGCCGTGGTCAACGTTCTGGCGGCGGGCTCGCAAACCGACTCTCAGAACTTGCGCCCGGAGCTGATTGCCGCCGTCGTTCTGGGTGCCGTCGCCTTGCGCTACGTGCTGCGGCCGCTGCTCAAGTTCGTCGCCGCCAGCGGCATCCGCGAGCTCTTCACCGCCGCCGCCCTGGCTCTGGTAGCCGGCTCGGCATTGGCCATGGGGACCGCCGGGCTGTCCATGGGCCTTGGCGCTTTCGTAGCCGGCATGATGGTGGCCGACTCCCCCTACCGCCACCAGCTCGAAGCCGACGTGGAGCCCTTCAAAGGTCTGCTGCTGGGGCTTTTCTTCATCGCCGTGGGCATGTCGGTGAACCTGGGTCTGCTGCTGGACGCGCCTTTCGTGGTGGTCGGGCTGACGGCAGGTCTGATGGCGGTCAAGGCACTGGTGCTGATGCCGTTGGCCCGCTGGCATGGGTTGTCCTGGCAGGATGCGGCACGCACGGCCGTCGTCCTGTCCCAGGGCGGGGAGTTCGCATTTGTACTGCTTACCGCCGCCGTCGGCGCGGGCATTGTCGCCGTTGGCCAGGCCGATATGGCCGTGCTGGTGGTCACCCTGTCCATGGCAGCGACGCCACTGTTCGTGAGCCTCGTCGATCGCGGGCTGGACCGCGGCGCAGCGCAGCGAAGGCCCTATGACACCATCCGGACCGAAGACAAGCCCGTGGTAGTCGCCGGCTTCGGCCGCGTCGGCCAGATCGTTGCGCGCGTGCTGTCCATGCGTCATGTGCCGTTTACAGCCCTGGAAATCAATCCGCATCACGTGGATTTCGTGCGCAGCTACGGCAATCAGGTGTTCTACGGCGACGCCACGCGGCTGGATGTCCTGCGCGCCGCGGGGGTGCCTCAGTCTCGGGCGCTGGTGCTTGCCGTGGGCAGCGAAGCCGCCTCACTGAAGATCGTCGAACGGGTACGCGCGACCTGCCCGGGCGTGCCGATCCTGGCCCGGGCCACCACCCGCATGCACGAGCTCAAGCTGCGCGAACTGGGTGTGGACTACGTTCTACGCGATACCTTGCACTCGAGCCTGCGACTGGCCCGCGAATTGTTGACCCGCCTGGGAATGTCGGCAGCCGAGGCCGAAGAAGCGGTTGCGCGGTTTGCCGCCCACGACGCCGAGACCCTCGACCGTCAGGCGGCGGTGTATCGCGACGAGGAAGCCTTCCGGCGCACGACGATGGATGCCCACGAGGAACTCGAGCGCCTGTTCGCGGAGGACGCCGGCGCCAGCCGCGAGCAATCCTAGAGTTTCACGAACTGCAGGACAGCATCGAACAGCCTACCCGCTCACGCGCCCAGTCCGGCCGTTTGCCCGCCCACTGGGCATATTCCGGGTGATCGTCGTAAGGGTTCCGCAGAACGTCCTGAAGCTGGTGGATGACCTTGAAGTCGCCCTGCTCGGCCGCATCGATGGCGGTCTGCGCCAGGTAATTGCGCAGCACGAACCTGGGGTTCACCGTATTCATCTGCGTGCGCCGAGCGCCGTGGTCGAGCGCCTGGTTGCCGAGGCGCCGCTGATACCGCTCGAGCCAGCCGCGGATCTGCCGGGCCTTGTCGCCGGTCACCTCCGTCGGCGTGTAGAAGGCATCACTGACCACGGCCAGCGGATCGCTGTGATCCCGGGTCAGATCGGCCAGCGCCCGGAAGAAGATGGTCATGTCGGTCTCAACCACCTGCAGCACGTCGTTGAGGTCGTTCAGCAGTGCTGCGTCAGTGGCGGACTGAAATTCCGTCAGGCCCAGCTTAGCCAGCATCATGTCGCGCCAGCCTTCCAGGTAATCGCGCTCGAAGCGCTTCAGACCCGCTTCCAGCGGCGCCGTATCCTCGATGAGCGGATAGATGGCATTGGCGAGCTGAGCCAGGTTCCAGTGGGCGATGCGCGCCTGGTAGCCGAACCGGTAGCGGCGGCCGCCGGCGTCCGTGGTATTCGGCGTCCAGTCCGGGTCGTAGTCATCCAGCCAGCCGTAGGGGCCGTAGTCGATGGTCAGGCCCAGTACAGACATGTTGTCCGTGTTCATCACGCCGTGAACGAAGCCGACACGCATCCACTCCACCACCATGGCGGCCGTGCGCCGGCACACCTCGTCGAACCAGACGGCATAGCGCTCCTGCGGGTCAGTGTGGTGCTCGAGCTCCGGAAAGTCGGCGGCAATGGTGAAGTCCGTAAAGCGCGCCAGCAGGTCGTGTTCGCGCCGGGCCGCCAGAATCTCGAAGTGACCGAAGCGGGTGAACGAGCGCGCCACCCGGCACACGACCGCGCCGGGCTCCGGGGCGGGATGGCCGTCGTAGAGTATGTCCCGGACCACGCTTTCACCGCTCAACGTCAGGGACAGGGCCCGCGTCGTCGGCACGCCGAGGAAGTGCATGGCCTCGCTGCAGAGAAACTCGCGAATGGACGATCGCAACACGGCATAGCCGTCGGCGCTGCGGGAATACGGCGTCGGCCCGGCGCCTTTGAGCTGCAGCATCCAATGCTCGCCGTTGGGGTTCACCACTTCGCCGAGATTGATGGCCCGGCCGTCGCCGAGCTGACCGGCCCAGTTACCGAACTGATGGCCGCCGTAGCATGTGGCGTGAGGATCCATGCCCGGCAGCAATCGGTTGCCGGTGAAGACCTCGGCAAAAGCCTGGGTCTCGCAGACCGCCGGGTCGAGCCCCAGCAATTCCGCCACCTCGGGCCAGTACGCCACCAGCCGCGGCGCAGCCACTGGCGTAGGGTCGACCCGCGAATAGCTGGCCTGGTGCACCTGACGGCGCCGCGAGCCCGACTCCGGGTCGCCGGGCAGTTCGCGGGTGAAGCGGTTGTCGAATTGCAGACCGTCGAGGGGGTGTTTCGTTGCGGCGATATTCATACCGCCATTAGACAGGAAGCACTCGGGACGTTCCAAGGGCTGTGGGAGCAGTCTGTTGGAGCGATCTCCAGATCGCGACCTGGAGGTCGCTCCAACAGGAAAGACGCTACATCTTCATCTCGAAGAAGCACAGCTTGTTGCCGTCCAGGTCGCGGACATAGCCCCCGTAGAACACCGGCATGCGTTCCCCAGGCTCGCCTTCATCGGTCGCACCCAGTTCCCGGGCCTTGGCATACAGCTTGTCCACGCCTTCGCGGGAACCGCCGGGAATGGCCACCATATTGCCGTTGCCGGGGTGCGGCTCCTTCTCGTCGTAGGGGATGCAGACGGCCAGCATGGGCGCATCGGGGCCCGTGCCGTAGAACTTGATGCGATCCATGCCGAAAAGCTGCTTGGCGCCCACCTCCGCCAGCAGCGCGTCATAGAATGCGAGCGCTCGATCCATATCCTTCGTGCCTATCGTGACGTAACCGATCATCGTGCGTATCTCCTCATCGGGTTTTCGACGGCACCAGTAAAGCCCGCCGGCCTGGTGTCTGGCAAGCCCCATGTCCTGCCCGTACCATGAGATATCCGGCTGTCACGCGACACTGATGCCCGGTACGCGCCCCTGTTCAGGTTGCTCGAACTGAGCACGCACCCGTGGCAGGTAGTCCGGAAATTCGCGCTGTACATAAGCCACCAGATGCTCGCGGACATAGCAGCGCAGCTCCCACGCAAGGGTGGAATTCGGCGCACTCATCAGAAAACGCACCTGCATGGCCCGGCTGTCCGCCTCCGTGACCAGCACGTTGCTGGTCACACCGTCCCACTGCGGAGCCTGTTGCAGCAGACGCGCGAACTCCTGGCGCAAGGGTTCTACCGGCATGCGGTAATCTACCCAGAGAAAAACCGTGCCCAGCAGGTTGTTGGAGTTGCGTGTCCAGTTCTCGAAGGGGTTATCGATAAACCACTGCAGAGGCACCACCAATCGTCGCAGATCCCAGACTCGAAGCACCACGTAGGTGCTGGTGACCTCCTCTACCCAGCACCATTCGCCCTGAAAGAAGAGCACGTCGTCGATGCGGAACGGCTGGGTCAGCGCAATCTGCACACCCGCCAGCAGATTACTCAGTACCGGCCGGGCAGCGAAACCCAGGATGATGCCGCCGATACCGGCGGAGGCCAGCAGGCTGGTTCCCAACTGGCGAACCGACGGAAAAGTCATCAGCGCTGCAGCGATGCCGACCATGACGAAGAGGATGTTTAACGCCCGCGTAATGAATCGAATCTGAGTCTCTATCTTTCGCGCCTGCCGGCTTTGATGCTCCAGCGGCGGATTGAGATGTACGATGACATCGCCCACCGCCGCCGCACACCGAACCGCCGCCCAGGTCACGGCAACGATAAAGGCCAGCGTTATGACGTGCTGAACGACGTCCAACTGCGGTAGATGTGCCGGCGCCGCCTCCCACACCAGTTTCAGCGCCAGCAGGCTCAAAACCGCTCCCAGCGCATGGGCAGCGTTGTCCAGAAACATGCGGGCCATGCCTTCGCTGCGTAGAAAGCGCCTCAGGCCCTGCAACGCCACCCAATAACCCGCCAGCAACAGGAGCACCACACCGACGGAGACGGTGATGGTCAGCAGCCAGCCTTGTAGTGACTCCGGAACGGATTCGAACAGCATCTGTGCCTCCCAAGGGCCCCGCCCCCAAAGGATAGGACGGCGCAAACGCGTCGACTACCTCTTCTATCAACACCGCGCCCGTATATTAATTAACGGTTGCGTTAACCTTTATCCTGACAGAACATAGGGTCTTTCGCGGGTCTGGGTCCCGGGTCCTATGCAATGGCGGCAGTCAATCTTCGTCGTGCTCGTCACGGCGCTCATCGACTCCATCGGCTTCGGCATCATCCTGCCGGTGCTGCCGGGACTACTCATGGAAGTCACCGGCGCAGGCATGTCTTCCGCCGCACGCTACGGCGGCTGGCTCATGTTCGCCTACGCCGCCATGCAGTTCTGTCTGGCGCCGGTCGTCGGCAACCTCTCCGACCGCTTCGGCCGCCGTCCGGTGCTGCTGTTCTCACTGCTGGTCCTCGGCATCGACTACCTGATCATGTGGTGGGCCCCCACGTTCGCCTGGCTGCTGCTCGGCCGGCTGATTGCCGGCGCCGCCGCCTCGACCTACAGCACCTGCAACGCCTTCATTGCCGACATCAGCCCGCCGCAGGTGCGTGCGCAGAACTTCGGCCTCATGGGCGCCGCCTTCGGTGTGGGGTTCATCATCGGGCCGGTGCTGGGCGGCTTTCTTCGGCGAGTTCGGGCCCCGGGTACCCTTTCTCGCAGCCGCCGGTCTGTGCTTCGCCAATCTGCTCTACGGCGCGGTCGTGCTGCCGGAAAGCCTGGCCAAATCGCAGCGGCGACCGTTCGACTGGCGCCGCGCCAACCCTACCGGCACGCTGACGGCTTTGCGCCGCTACCCGATCGTTCTGGGCCTGGTAGGCGCCTACTTTCTGTTCCTGCTCGGCCACCACGCCCTGCCGTCGACTTGGAGCTATTTCACCATGGAGAAGTTCGACTGGTCGCCCCGGGACGTGGGCTATTCATTGGGCTTCGTGGGCGTTCTCATGGTTTTCACCCAGGCCGTAGTGTTGCGCGTGCTGCTGCCGCGGCTCGGCGCACGCCGCGCGGGAACGCTGGGTTTTCTCTGCACCATGGCGGCCTTCTGCGGCTATGCCGTCGCCACGGATGGCTGGATGATCTATCTGTTTCTGACTGTCGGCGCCCTGCAGGGGTTCGCCACACCGGCCATGCAGGGCATCATGTCGGTGAATGTGCCGGGCAACGAGCAAGGCGAACTGCAGGGCGGTCTGGCCAGCGTCTCCAGCCTGACGGCCATACTCAGCCCGCCGATCCATGACGCAGATTTTCGCGTTCTTCACCGGCACGAATGCCGTGGTGTACTTTCCCGGCGCGCCGTTCGTCGCTGCCGCGCTGCTGACGGTGGTGGCCTTGACGGCATTCCTGCGGGCTACAGCGCGGCTGTCTGAACCGGAGCCTGCGGATGCCGCTTCTCCCTGAGGCTGCCTCACAGCGAAATGCCATATCGATCCAGCAGTTGACCGGCCCCCGACGCCCCCTCCTCGATCGACAAGACCTCGGCCTGAAAACCAAGCTGCCTGGCCGCTTGCACGTTGGTTTCATGATCGTCCAGGAACAACACTTCCCGCGAAGGGACAGACAGGCGCTCGAGCACGGCCTGGAAATACTCGTCGCTGGGTTTCGCGTAGCCGACGTAGCAGGAATAGAAAAGATGATCGAACAGCTCGGCATAGCCCAATCGAAAGGTCATGAAGTCAGCGCGGTAGGCCTGCTGATTGGTCGCCAGGCCCACGGTCAGGCCTTTGCCGCGCAGGCGGTCGACTACCTCGAGCATGTTGGAATCCGCTTCAATGAGGGTCCAGACCTGCAACGCTTCGTCAACGCTGAAGCGGCTGTTCCAGCGTTTCAGTACCGCGTCCAGAGCCCGGCCGAAATCGGCACGGCCGCGGAAGCACGGCCGCTCGACGGTGAACACCTCCTCGACGAACGCCTCGGTCTGATCCGGATCGCCGCACAGTTGCGCCACTTTGTCGCGCCAACCGGCTGACGGCTGCTGCAGTACGCCATCGGCATCGAAGAGCACCGCACGAATCATGCGCTGCCCCGGGACAACCTCACACTACCCAGCGCCTGCCCCCTAACCTGTCCTGAGCACCGAGTACAGGACCGCATCGGACGGTCGTCCGTTCACCATAGTGCGCTTGGCGAGCACCGCGTCTCTGTTGCGCCCCCACCTTCTCGGCCACACGTTGGCTGGCATGATTGTCCACCGCCGCCACGATCTCGATGCGGTTGAGGTTGGTATGGTCGAATCCCCAGCGCAATAGCTGAGTAACGGCGGCCGTGGCGACACCGCGCCTGGTACAGGACGTCCGGACCCAATATCCCAGGTTGGCCACGCGGTCCAGGTTGATCTGATTGATGCCGCACCCGCCGGCGATGCGGCCATCCACCAGGATGGCGAAATCGTACATGGTTCCCTGTCGGCGCCCGGCCAGTGTGGCGCCGATGTACTCCCGGGCGTCGTCGATGGAATAGCCCGGGTAGCACCAGGGCATCCAGGGCTGCACCTCGCGCACCGACTCCTGCACGGCCTCCGCAAGGGCGGCCGCATCACCTGGTTCATAGGGCAGCAGGGTCTATATGCACGGGTCATCAGGAATCATCCTCTGCTTCACACCCTTTGCATCGGCGTCTAGTTCACCGGCTGTAGCGGCATGCTCGATTCGAACCCATGTCTGACCATGCTCGCGATCGAGCCGGGCGGCGCTTCAGGTCGTCGGCGGCGGCACTCTGACGCAATCCAGGAGAAGCGGTACCTGACGATGCCACCTTCCGTGCATTCGTGACTCTTGCCGACCCATTGGGTGCCGCGGTACTGGCGGCGATACCAGGGACATTCCTTGATGCTCGCCAGCATCACACCCTGGGGAGCGGTCACCCGAAACTGATCCAGCATCATGCCAATCTGCCACGGGCTGGCGTGAGTCCAGATGGAGCGGGCGATCACGAAGTCGAACCTGGCGCCAAACACTTCGAAGTCGAAGCGATCGTTGGTATCGAACACTGGCCGCTTCGCCGCGACCACGTCCAGGGGGCACGATGACGTCCTGGCCGGCCTTCAACATGGCTCGGTTCGGCTCGATGCCGAAATAGCAGCCGGGGTCGAGGAAACGGATCAGCCAGTATCCAGCGCGCAGAACACCACACCCCACATCCAGCACTCGTGAGTCGAAGTTCAAGCCATTGCGCAGCAGGATGGAGAGCTGGTTGCGCCCCACGGTCTCGAACTTGCGCAGCGGGCCTCCCAGAAAAATACCCGAATCCTGCACGAGCTGCGCGCGTTCAATCAGTGTGAGCGAACCTGTTGTCTCTTCTCGCATCGCGCTCAGAACTCGACTGTGGGATCGGGCACATACAGGAACCCGAGGTGCTCTCCTATGGCGGCAAGCCACTGGTTTATCCAGGCAACGCCCTCTGGATTGATCTGCGGCAGCAACGGGATCTCGACGGCCAACATGGCCGCCAGCCCGATCCAGTACACTGGATGCACCGCCCTGCGGGTGACCAGGTCATAGATCATACCGACTACGATGAAGAGGCTGCACGCCAGGACCCCCACCGGCAAAGACAGGGGATGGAAGCCGCTGGTAAAAAGTATCAGCCGAAAGAAGCCTGCCCCGAGGCCAATGGCGCTGGCCACGATCATGAGCCGCTTGTGTGACTGCAACCGTTGCGTCAGCGCCATGCGCACGGCGGCGGCATAAAAGCCGACAAACAGGACTAGATTCGACAGAATCAGCGGCCCATAGAGCAACCAGATCTCCGGGGCTCCATGGCGTATCGCCTCGTCCACGCGAACCGTCAGCACGAGCAGGCCGGTCAGGATCATCAGCACGACCAGCACAACGCTCAGCCGCCCCAGCGTGATATGCAAAGACCGCCTGCGCATACCGATCAGCACCGCCTGGAACGGAAACAGCAGATACCAGAGAAAAAAGAACCAGCCGTGCAGATGCAGCGCGGCCCCGGACGGCGGATAACTCCCGGCAATGACAGGCCCGAAATAGGTAAATGAGAACCCGGCGAAGCCAACGGCGCTGATCAGTACCGTCAGCGCCGGATAGAAGAGATGATCTCTCTTTGCAGGCATGCCGCGCCCAATGCCGTCCCCGCGGGCAAGGATAACATCACGGGGCACGCTACCCTAATGGCGAGTACGCTAGCGATGCAGCGGCGACCGGGCCTCTTCCGCCAGCGCTGTCAGCGCCTCATCCAGCGACATCACTTCCTGAGCCTTGCCGCCGAGCCGGCGAACGGCCACGGTGCCCTCCTCCGCCTCACGCTTGCCCACCACCAGAATCACCGGGACCTTGGTGACGCTGTGCTCGCGGACCTTGTAGGAGATCTTTTCGTTGCGGAGGTCAAGATCGGCCCGCAGACCGCGCGCCCGGGCAGCGTCGAGCACCTTGTGAGCGTAGTCGTCGGCATCATCGGTGATGGTGGCCACCACGATCTGCTCCGGCGCCAGCCACAGAGGAAAATGGCCGGCGTAGTGCTCGATGAGAATGCCGCAGAAACGCTCGAGTGATCCGAACAGGGCACGGTGAATCATGACCGGATACTGGCGGTGGCTCTCGGCGTCCACATAGGTGGCACCCAGGCGCTCGGGCAGGTTGAGATCTACCTGCACGGTGCCGCACTGCCAGTCGCGGCCGATGGCGTCGCGCAGCACGAACTCGAGCTTGGGGCCGTAGAACGCCCCTTCCCCGGGATTGTAGGTCCACTCCACCTGCATCTCGTTCAGCGCGGTCTTGAGCGCCTGCTCGGCGTGGTCCCACACCTCGTCGGAACCAACCCGCCGTTCCGGACGGTCGGAGAATTTGACCATCACCTCGTCGAAGCCAAAGTCGTGGTAGATCTCCTGGATCAGCCGCGAAGCCTTGACGCACTCCTCGGTGATCTGCGCTTCGGTGCAGAAGATGTGGGCATCGTCCTGCACGAACGCACGCACGCGCATGATGCCGTGCAGCGCACCGGACGGCTCGTAGCGATGCACTTTGCCGAACTCGGCCAGATAATACGGCAGGTCGCGGTAGCTCTTGATGCCCTGCTTGAACACCTGCACGTGGCCGGGACAGTTCATGGGTTTCAACGCGAACACCCGCTCGTCCGGCGTCTGGGTCAGGTACATGTTCTCGCCGAATTTCTCCAGGTGGCCCGACTTTTCCCACAGGGAGCGGTCCAGGACCTCCGGCGTGTTCACTTCCTGATACCCGGCGCGGCGCTGCTTCTCGCGCATGTAGTCGATCATGGTCTGGAACAGCGTCCAGCCCTTGGGGTGCCAGAACACCGCCCCGGGGCCTTCTTCCTGCAGATGGAACAGGTCCATCTCGCGGCCCAGCCGACGGTGGTCGCGTTTTTCCGCCTCTTCCAGGCGGGTCAGGTAGGCTTTCAGATCCTTGTCGTTGGCCCAGGCGGTGCCGTAGATGCGCTGCAGCATCTCGTTGCGCGAGTCGCCGCGCCAGTAGGCGCCGGCCACGCTCATGAGCTTGAACGAGGTGCCCAGCTTGCCCGTGGACGGCAGGTGCGGGCCGCGGCACAGATCGATGAACTCGCCCTGGCGGTACAGACCCACATCCTCGTCTGCGGGAATGGAGGCAATGATCTCGGCCTTGTACCGCTCGCCCATGTTCTCGAAGAACTTCACCGCCTCGTCGCGCTCCCACACCTCGCGGCGGATGGCTTCGTCACGCTTGACGATCTCGCGCATGCGCGCCTCGATCTTCTCGAGATCGTCGGGGGTGAAAGGCTCGTCACGGGCGAAATCGTAATAGAAGCCGTTATCGATGGTGGGGCCGATGGTGACCTGGGTTTCCGGATAGAGCTCCTTCACGGCCTCGGCCATGACGTGGGCGGCATCGTGGCGCAGCAGCTCCACACCGTCTTCCGAGTCGCGGGTGATGATCTCGACGCTGGCATCGCTGTCGATGGGCAGATAGACGTCGCGCAGTTCGCCGTTCACGCGCACGGCAACCGCGGCCTTGGCCAGAGATCTGGAGATCGATGCCGCCAGCTCGTCGCCCTGAACGGGGCCGTCGAACTCGCGCACCGAGCCGTCCGGCAGGGTGATGTTCACCATCGGGGGAGTCTCGCTCCTTGAAAGAGCGCGATTCTGCCAAAGCGCGGGCCCGGGGTCGACGCCGGATGCATTGTGGGAGGCATTGTGGGAGCGGCTTGTAGCCGCGACCTCAGGAGATCGCGATCTGGAGATCGCTCCCACAGATCCCCCCACAGATCCCCCCACAGATCGCTCCCACAGATCGTCGCTGCCACCGCTGCGCTGCCGCTGTTGCCGGCAGACGGCGGTCGAAAGTAGTAACATCGACACATCCAAAAAACGGACCCAGGCATGCTGAGCAACCTGATCGACACCTACCCTGAGATCACAGCCGTGATCGTGTTGCTGCTGGGGTTCGTCATCGGCAAGCTGGTGGAAACCGCCGTGCGGCGCCTGCTCAATCTTGCCGACCGGCTCGCCGCCCGCTACGGGACCCGCCAGCGCACTCTGTTCTCGGCCCTGTTTCAGCGGGTTTCCGGCCTCATGGCCTACGGTACGGTACTGATCATCGCCGTGATCATGGCGGTGCGTCTGCTGGATATCGAGCAGCTATCCAGCGCCCTCGATGCAGCTCTGGCCTATGCACCGCGCTTCGTCGTCGGGCTGTTCATCATCGGCATCGGCAACGTGGTAGGCGCGTTGCTGCGCAACATCAGCGCCAGCGTCTTCAGCGACGGCAACGTCAATGCTCTGCTGCCCCGGCTGGTGCACATCGGGGTGGTAACCATCGCCGTGATTACCGCGCTGGAACAGATCGGCATCGACATCTCGTTCATTACCCGCCTGGCGCTCATCCTGCTGGCGGCCCTGGTGGGCGGCCTGTCCCTGGCATTCGCCCTGGGTGCGCGGCAATACGTGGCCAATCTCATGGCGCAACCGGAGCTCGCCCGCTATGCCACGGGAGACCGGCTGCGCATCGGCGAGGACGAAGGCGTCATCGTGGAGATTTACCGCACCGGGCTCACCCTGGCCACGGACGAAGGTCTGGTGGCTATTCCAGCCGCGCAACTGGCGGACGGCCGCGTCGTGCGCATTACCAGCGAACCAGTGAGCGGCTGAGTCGTGGCAGCGCCCAACCCCCTCAAGGTCGCCTTTGCCCGCAATCACCCGGACGAACTGGCGGCACTGCTGGCCACTCAATCTCACGAAGATACCCTGGCGGCCCTCCACGGGCTGCCCGCCGATGCCGGCGCCGGCGTCATCGCCAAGCTGCCGCACAACATATCCGTGCGGCTGCTGGCCACCCAGAGCGACGCAACGGTATCCGCCTGGCTGGGCCAGGCTGCCCTGGACGATGCCCTGACCCTGGTGCTGCATCTCGCGGAAGACCGCCGCGAGCGCATTCTCGCCAAGCTGCCCATCCGCCACATGCGCCGCACCCTGGAGCGCCTGGTCGTTTACCCGAAGAAGACCGTGGGGGCTCTGGTCGACCCCACGGCCGTGCGCATCGCCGCCGCCACCACCCTGCACGACGCCATCGGCATGCTGCGGGCGGGCGACTACGGTGAGCTGGAGTGGATCTGGATTGTCGATGCGGACAGCCGTTACGTGGGCCTGCTGGATGTGGGCAAGGCCCTGCTGACCCCCTCCGACCGGGTACCTGTGGGCGAACTGGCCGTGACCCTGGGTCCGTTGCGGGCGGAAACCGCCCTGCCGGCCGCCCGCGACGTGGATGAATGGCTGAAACACCCGGAGTTGCCAGTGGTCGACTACCAGAATCATCTGCTCGGCGCTCTGTCCCGGCAGCGCCTCATGGACGCACTGCGCGACGAAGAACCTCAGCAGCACGGCGTCATCGATGGCGTGTCATCCCTGACCCAGGAATACTTCCGGGTCATGGGCCTGTGCCTCGGCGACCTGCTCGGACCGCGGGGCCGGCCATGAGCGCGGCAGCCGCCATCGAGAACGAATACATCCGCCGTCATCCGGCGGAAGCGGCGGAACTGCTCGATGCCCTGCCGACACGGGATCTGGAAGATACCGTCAGCGGGCTCGACGCCGCTGCCCTGGCCGTGGCCATGGAGTATCTGAGCCCCCTGCGCGACCAGACTCTGTTCAATCTGCTGGAACAGGACAAGCAACTGGAGGTTCTCGAGCGGGCGGTGCCGCGGGTGGTCATCGCCATCCTCGGCGATCTGCCGGCGGAGCGCCGGGAAGCGCTGCTGGAGGCGCTGCGCCCCGGCGTGCGTGACGATCTGACCCGGCTGCTGGCATTTCCCGAGAACACGGCCGGGCGCCTCATGGAGCGCTCCTTCGTTGGCGCCCAGGCCGACCTGACGGTGGGCGAGACCCTGCGCCGGCTGCAGGAATCGCCCATTCGCCGGGCCCGCTCGCTGTTCATCGTTACCGCCGATCAGCGCCTGGCCGGCCGGGTGGACATGCAGGATCTGGCTCTGGCCGCTGCCGACGAGCCGCTGCGCAGCTACATGCAGCCTGTGGAAGGCGTGGTGACCGCCATGGCGCCGCGGGAAGAAGTGGTAGATCTGCTCGACCGCTCCCGGCTCGATTCCGTGCCCGTGGTGGACGGCGAAGGCAAGCTCATGGGCGTCGTGCGCTACCGCACCCTGTTCCGCGCCATTGAAGACGTGGCCAGCGCCGACATGCAGAAGATGGTTGGTGTCAGCGCCGACGAACGGGCTCTGTCCACCGCCGGATTCTCCGTGAAGCGCCGCCTGCCATGGCTGCACATCAATCTGTTGACCGCCTTTCTGGCCGCCTCGGTAGTGGGAATTTTCGAGGATCTCATCGCCCAGTTCACGGCGCTGGCTGTGCTGCTGCCGGTGGTCGCCGGGCAATCCGGCAACGCCGGCTCCCAGGCGCTGGCGGTAACCATCCGCGGGCTGGCCCTGAAAGAGATCGGGCTGCGCGATTGGCGCAAAGTGATGAACAAGGAACTGCTGGTGGGTACCACCAACGGCGTGGCCCTCGCACTGACCTGCGGGCTCGCCGTCTACGTCTGGAGCGGCACCCTGGGGCTGGCCCTGGTGATCGGCGTGGCCATGATTCTGTCGATGGTCGCCGCCGGCATTTCCGGCGCGCTGGTGCCGATCCTGCTGACCCGGGTAGGCCAGGATCCGGCGACCGCCTCGTCCATCATTCTCACCACCGTGACCGACGTGGCCGGGTTCTTCTCGTTCCTGGGCACCGCCACCCTGCTGGCGTTCATGCTCTAGGGAGCCCTACGCGTACTTCGAAGTACCGATTCCGGTCAGCAGCAGGCCGAGCAGGTCGGAACCGGTGATGATGCGCGGCCGCTCCAGCCAGATCAGCACCACGTCGTGCTCGATGATCTCCCCCCGCCCGTCGGGCCGGCGCTTCAACTGCCGGATCACGTCACCCAGCGTCGTCTCGGGATCACGCACCACCACCGGACGATGGCAGTATTCATAGGGGCGGAACGGCCGCTCGCCATACAACGCCGCCCGGGTGAAATCATCGACGTTCAGCGCCAGCAGCGGCTCACGCTGGTCGTCGACCAGAACGGCCCAGGTGTGCGGCGTGCGGTTGATGGTCTGCAGGAACGGGTCGTCGGCGCGCGGCTCGATGTCGGGAAAGCGCGGCAGGTCGACGTCCACGGGCAACTCGATGATGCTCTCCGCCGCCACCTCTTCGCCCTCATCCAACGTCGTCAGGTCGTCGATATCGAGAAAGTTCAAAGCGCCGATACCTTCCACGTCGCTCACGTCGGTGTCGGGTGAGCGCACGTGGGCTTTCAGGATGTCGCGCAGCAATGGCTCGTGCAGATATTCGATGGCTTCCTCGCCGAGCCACCAGTCCAGAAACCGGCCGCTCGGCCGGGCCACCGGATACAGCACGTACTGATACAGCCGGATCACCGGCGCCAGTAATGCCGCGGTGCGCAGCGGGTTCCGCGAGAAGTAGGCCTGCGGCAGAATCTCGCCGAGCCAGGTAATCACCACGGTGGAGAAGAGGAAGGCAACCACCCCCACCAGCACGGAGTTGGCGAGCAAGGCCAGCAGCACGTTGATGGCCACGTTGCCCCAGAGAATCGTCGCCAGCAGGAAATTGGAGTCTTTTCTCAGCGCCAGGATCTTCAACGCCCGGCGGTCGCGGCGCGACTCCACTTCCAGCCGCAGCCGGCTCAGGCGATAGAACGCCAGATTGCAACCCGAGAACATCGCCGACTGGCTGATGCAGAAAGCGATGCCGATCCAGATGAGATAATCGGGCATGCGCGGTGCCGTTACTCCCGGGTAACGTCGATGATCTGCAGGGTGATGTCACCCATGCGCTGCTGGATCTCGCGCAGTTCCTCGAGCAGCTTCTCCTGGCGCGCCCGCAGCTCGTCATACTCTGCAGTAAGCTGGCGGATGCGTTCTTCGTCTCTGGCCATGGCCGGCTCCTGTTTCACCGATCCAGAATGGCGTTCCATTCCTTCACGCGCTCAGACTGTGACTCGAGCAGCTTGTCCGCATCGCCTTCGATGCGCACGCTCTGGATCGTGTCGCTCTGCCTGATCTCGTTGACTACCGCCTGGTCTTCGTCACCTTGCACCTGACCGAAGATCGTATGCGCATCGTCGAGCCACGGCGTCGCCACATGGGTGATGAAGAACTGCGAGCCGTTGGTGCCGGGGCCGGCGTTGGCCATGGACAGGCGCCCGGGCCGGTCGTGGCGCAGAGAGGGGTCGAACTCGTCTTCGAACTTGTAGCCCGGCCCGCCGCTGCCTTTGCCGTGGGGGCAGCCGCCCTGCACCATGAAATCGTCGATGACCCGATGAAACACCAGACCGTCATAGTAGCCGCGGCGCGCCAGGTTGACGAAGTTGGCCACGGTAACGGGAGCCTGATCGGGAAACAGATCGAGGTGGATGTCACCCCGGCTGGTCTGCATGACGGCGCTCAGATCACTCATTTTCTGGATTCCTGTTTCGGTTGCGTACGTCCGGCATCTCGAAGATCCGGCGCGTTGTGTGAATGCATGGCGGCATTGCCGTCGCTCTGTTCGCCGAGGGCCCTGGCGGCACGCTCGTTTTCCATGATCTTCGACAGCACCGCCTGGCCGGCCCGCTCGAACACGTCGCGATGCTCGATGACATAGCGCTGGGAGTCGCGGTAGGCGTCCAGCATACCGTTCACCTCCGGAATCACGTAGCGGGCCACCAGATCCCAGCTCTTCAGGGTGTCTTCCCGGTTGGCCCAGTCGTGGGCGAAACCGATCACCGTGCCAAAGCCGCCGGTGAGCTCGCGCATCTCGCGAATGGCCGCGATCAGATCGTCCGGCGTGCCGATGATGCTGGCCCCGCCGGCATCGCTCATCTGCTCCGCCGCCTCGTCGGGCGTGGCAAACGGTTCCGCGCCCGGGCGCATGAGGGTGCCCACGGTGTATTCGTTGTGCCAGCGGTACAGCCCGTGCTTGGCCTGTTCCCGGGCCTGCTCGCGGGTCTCGGCGATGTGCCAGCTCATGACCACCCGCCAGTCGCGGCGATCCACCGTCTGGCCGTGCTTGGCCGCCGACTCTTCGGCGAAGCTCCACTGAGTCGGCAGCGCCTGCAGCCCGGCTGTGGACATGGAGCCGATGGACAGCACGCCGGCGCCGTATTTGCCGGCCAGGGTCATGCCGGACGGGCTGATCATCGATGCTACGGCAAACGGCACCTCGTCCTGCAGCGGCAACAGCTGCAGCCGGGCGTCTTTCAGGGTGAACCAGTCGCTCTCCACGGTGAAGCGCTCGTCGCCGCGCAACAGACGCCGAATGACAGCGATGGCTTCATCCTGACGGTCGCGCTGTACCATGGGATCGATGCCCAGGGTATGGGCATCCGAAGGCAAGGCCCCGGGACCGCTGCCGAAGATAACCCGGCCGCGGGTCATGTGATCGAGCTGCACGATACGCTGGGCGACGTTGAACGGATGGTGATACGGCAGAGACACCACGCCGGTACCCAACCGGATGTTGTAGGTGCGCTCGCCGGCGGCGGCCAGGAACATCTCGGGCGACGCGATGGTCTCCCAGCCCGTGGAATGGTGCTCGCCGCACCAGAATTCGTCGAACCCCAGCTTGTCCAGGTGCTCGGCCAGTTCCAGATCGCGGCGCAGCTGCAGGGTGGGATGCTCGCCGATGGGATGGTGCGGGGCGAGAAAGCCGCCGAATTTCAGTCTCGTCATGCGGACCTCCAAATCGGCGATTTTCGCATTAAAGTCGCACCGGGCGCGACCTGGAGGTCGCTCGCACAGATCTCAGGCCAGCTTCGCCCCCAGCGGCACTGCCGCGTCCGGCACGCACAGCACAACGCGGCCTTCGGCGTCGTGGAAGCCGGTGACCAGGCATTCCGACATGAACGGCCCGATCTGCTTGGGCGGGAAGTTGACCACCGCCACTACCATGCGGCCCACCAGTTCCCCCGGTTGGTACAGTTCCGTGATCTGCGCGCTGGACCTGCGCTGTCCGATGGCTTCACCGAAATCCACTTCGAGCTTATAGGCGGGCTTGCGTGCTTCCGGGAACGGTTCGGCGCTGAGGATGCGTCCGACGCGCAGCTCCACCCGGGTGAAGTCGTCCCAACCGATCTGTTCCATAGCTGTCTCCATGGTGCCCCGGGTCCGATGCATGATACGCGCAGCCGGCAAAAACTGTGACGCAGTACCGGCAATTCTGTGCGCCCCGTCGTAAGCTTGCGTGTTGCGCAGCACTGTCAGGACGACACAGAACCCCATGTTTCAGACCATTCCGGCCTGGTTCGCGGCCGATCAGACCTTCAACGCACCGGACGGCTGGTACATCGGTTCGCCCGAAGGATTCAGCGTGGGCCCCTATCGGGACCGCGACCACGCCACGCATTGCAGCCATGCGCTGACGACGGAACTCAAGCGGTGCAGCAATACCCGCGAAGTCGTCGCTGCGGTACGCCGCTTCATCCACGAGCAGACCGGCGAACCCGGCCGCTGGCTGCGCAGCGGCGTCTCCCGGGCCGCTACGACCGACAGCCCGGATGCACTGCCCCGGCGCAACGGCGAAACGCCCCGGGTCTGGTTCCGGACCAATCGATTCTTCAGCGCCGGCGGGCAGTGGTATTTCGCCACCCGGGAAGCCCTGGACGTGGGCCCCTACGCCACCCGGGCCGCCGCGGAACACGATGCCCTCCGCCTGCTGGACATCCTGCGTATCACCCGCACCCTGCCGGAACGCCGCCTGGTCATCCGGCTGTTTGCAGGCCGCCTGTTGAACGGGGAACATCGCTGACGGACACTGGTCCAACGGTTTCCAGATCACATACCGTGAGACCACATGAATCGACGCGCGCTAATGACCAACCTGAGTCTGACCCCCCTGCTGGGGTTCCTGCCCGGTTTCCTGCGGGCACAAGCCGGCGGCGGCGACATCGAACCGTTGCAGAAGACGAAAAGTGAATGGCGTGAACTGCTGCCCGCAGAGCGCTTCCGCATTCTGTTCGAGGAAGGCACCGAGCCGCCCCATTCGAGCCCGCTGGACAAGGAAACCCGCGCCGGCACCTACATCTGTGCAGCCTGCCGGCTGCCCCTGTTCGACGCCGAGCACAAATACGACAGCGGCACCGGCTGGCCGAGCTTCACCCAGCCGATAGCCGGGCATATGGACACCAAGACCGACTACAAACTGATCTGGCCGCGCACCGAGTACCATTGCGCCCGCTGCGGCGGCCATCAGGGCCATGTCTTCAACGACGGGCCGGAGCCCCGCGGCGAACGCTGGTGCAACAACGGTCTGGCGCTGAACTTCATCCCGGAAGGCGAAGCGCTGCCGGAATTGAGGACTTGATTATGCGGCGCTTGCTTCACCCCGCGCGCTCACTGGCAGCGGCGGCGGCTGCGTGCCTGATCCTGCTGGCACCGGGGCTGACCGCCGCCCCGGACGACGACGGCAATCTGGCCACGGCCATATTCGCCGGCGGCTGCTTCTGGTGTATGGAACCCCCCTACGATGATATCGACGGTGTGCACGAGACGATCTCCGGCTACATCGGCGGACACGTGGAAAATCCAACCTACCAGCAGGTGACTTCCGGTAACACGGGCCATGCCGAGGTCGTGAAGGTCACCTACGACCCGTCAAAGGTCAGCTATGCACGGCTGCTCGAAGTGTTCTGGCGCAACATCGACCCCTTGACCCGCGACCGGCAGTTCTGCGACCGCGGCACCCAGTACCGCAGCGCGATCTTTTATCTGAACGAAGATCAGCGCGCCCTGGCCGAAGCCACCAGACAGGCCCTGGAAGACGCAGGACGCTTCAAGGAGCCCATTGTCACCGAGATCGTAGCGGCCGACACATTCTATCCCGCCGAGGAATACCACCAGGACTACTATCTGAAGAACCCGCTGCGCTACAAGTTCTACCGCTACAACTGCGGCCGGGATCAGCGGCTGAAGAAACTCTGGGGCGACGAGGCCGGCGGCTGATCCCATGTGGTTGACCGACGCTGTCGAAGTGAGCTGCCCGTATTGCGGCGAAGTCATCGAGATCGTCGTGGATCTGTCGGAAAGCGAGCAGCAATACATCGAAGACTGCTCCGTGTGCTGCCGGCCCATAGCACTGGCCCTGACGGTGGATGGCCAGGGTGACGCCATTCTGCTGGCCTGCCGCGACGACGATTGAGCCCGCCCGCGACAAGGCTTGAGACGCCCGCACAGCGCGCGTTACCATGGTTGCCCGTGTGCGCCCGGCATAAACACCCCTCCACGCCGCGGATTCAGAGAACCTAAGCAGTGCGCCTTCTCATCGTCACAGACGCCTGGTTTCCGCAGATCAACGGTGTGGTGCGGACGCTGTCCACCACCCGCGACCGGCTCATGGCGCTCGGCCACGAGGTCGAGGTGCTCGCTCCCGAGCGCTTTCGCAGCATGCCCTGCCCCACCTATCCGGAAATCCGCCTGGCCCTGTGCACGCCCGGCCGGGTCGGGGCCATCATTCGCGAGATCGACCCGGAGGCCGTGCACATCGCCACCGAAGGGCCGCTGGGGCTGGCGGCGCGAAGCTGGCTGAAGCGCCGCAACCTGCCGTTCACCAGTTCTTTCCACACCATGTTTCCGCAATATCTGAAGCTGCGCTTCGGTCTGCCGGAGCGCATCACGTTCGCCTACATCCGCCGCTTTCACAATGCCGCCACCGCCACCATGTACTCCACGCCGACCCTGCGCGCCATGCTGGAACGGCAGGGTTTTACTCATCTGGTGCGCTGGGTGCGCGGGGTAGACACCGAACTGTTCAACCCCGGTGAAGCGGAGCCGCTGCCGTTCCCGCGTCCCATCCAGCTTTACGTGGGCCGCATCGCGGTCGAGAAGAGCGTGGAAGACTTTCTGCGCCTGGACACACCGGGCACCAAGGTGATCATCGGCGACGGCCCGCAGCGGGCCGATCTCAGCAGACGCTACCCCGAGGCCCGCTTTCTCGGCACCCGGCGCGGCGACGAACTGGTCCGCCACTACCGGGCCGCCGACGTGTTCGTGTTTCCGTCACGCACCGATACGCTGGGGCTGGTGATGCTCGAGGCGCTGGCTTGCGGCGTGCCGGTGGCGGCCTATCCCGTGCAGGGCCCGCTCGATGTGGTGGCCGACAGCGGTGCCGGCGTGCTCGACGAAGACCTGGCGGCCGCCGTGAGGGCGGCCATCGGCATCGACCCGGCCATCTGCCGGGCACGGGCCCGGGAACATTCCTGGGATCAATCAGTCCACGAGTTTGTGAACAACCTGATACCATTTCCGGCGCCCGGGCTGCAGGGCGAAACGGCGTGACGAGCAAGACATGAAGGGAGACGGCATGAAGATACTGGTCCTCGGCGGCGACGGATTCTGCGGGTGGCCCACGGCCCTGCATCTATCGCAGAAGGGCCACGACGTCGTCATCGTGGACAGCCTGGCCCGGCGCAACATCGACAACGAACTGGAAGTCCAGAGCCTGACGCCCATCGCCACACCCAGCACGCGGCTGCGTGCCTGGAAAGAACTCACCGGCCGCGACATCCGCTTCGAACGCCTGGACGTCGCCGAGGACTACGACCGGCTGCTCGCCCTGCTGCGCACCGAGGCGCCGGACGCCGTCGTGCATTTCGCCGAGCAGCGGGCCGCGCCTTATTCCATGAAATCGTCGTGGCACAAGCGCTACACCGTCAACAACAACCTCAACGCCACCAACAACGTGCTGGCCGCCATCGTCGAAAGCGAGCTGGACGCCCATCTGGTACATCTCGGCACCATGGGTGTGTACGGCTACTCGAGCGTCGGCGTGCGTCTGCCGGAGGGCTATCTGACGGTCAAGATGGAGAACGACGACGGCGACGACGTCGAGCAGGAGATTCTCTATCCGCCGAATCCCGGCAGCATCTATCACATGACCAAGACCCAGGATCAGCTCTTCTTCGCCTTCTACAACAAAAACGACGGCGTGCGCATCACCGATCTGCACCAGGGCATCGTCTGGGGTACCCAGACCCGGGAGACGCGCCTGGACGAACGGCTCATCAACCGCTTCGACTACGACGGCGACTTCGGCACCGTGCTGAACCGCTTCCTCATGCAGGCGGCCATCGGTTTTCCCCTGACCGTGCACGGCAGCGGGGGCCAGACCCGGGCGTTCATCCACATTCAGGACACGGTGCGCTGCATCGACCTGGCCATCAGCAGTCCGCCGCCGGCCGGCGAGCGGGTGCGCATCATGAATCAGCTCACCGAAACCCACCGGCTCATCGATCTGGCCGAGCTGATCTCCGGCATGACCGGCGCGCCCATCGAGCACCTGCCCAATCCGCGCAACGAAGCCGACCGCAACGACCTGCGCGCCTCCAACGAGGGCCTGCTGGGCCTCGGCCTCAACCCCACCACCCTGCGCCAGGGGCTGCTCGACGAAGTCACGGAGATTGCGCGGAAGTACGCCCACCGCTGCGACCGCGAGCGCATTCCCTGTGTGTCGCACTGGAACCGCGACCGCGCCGAGGCCAGCAGCCGGCCGGAAAGCACGAACGGTGACGAGGTGTCGTCGGCCGGGTAGGGTCGCTCCTACAAGTCGATGAACTCGTAATCCGCCGGGTCGGGCACGCGGGTCTGTTCCCAGAATTCCAGCAGGGTGAACGGCCAGTTCTGGGTCACCCGGCCCTGGTCGTTCTTGTACCAGCTGCTCACATTGGGCGCGCCCCAGGCCATCCGGGCATTGCCGGCATCGATCTTGTCGTTGTAGCGGTCGTGCACCGCCTGCCGGCAGTCGAGGGCCGCATGGCCTTGCTCCATGAGTAACGCCAGACAGCCCAGGATGTAGCGCATCTCGCATTCCGAGAAGAAGACGATGCTGCCGTTCACCACGATGTTGGTGTTGGGCCCGTAGCAGCAGAACAGATTCGGAAAGCCTGGAACGGAGATGCCCATGTAGGCGCGCGGGTCGCCGTGCCAATGCTCCTGCAGATCCACCCCGCCGCGGCCGATGATCTTCATGGGCCAGAGAAACCGGTCGGCGTGGAAGCCCGTGCCATAGATGATCACATCCGCGTCGATGCGGCGTCCGTCGGCGGTGACGACGCCGTCCTCGGTGATCTCGGCGGCCGGCTCGGTCACCAGCTCTACGTTATCGCGCTGCAGGGTGCGCAGATAGGTACCGTCATCGCGCAACATGCGCTTGCCGGCCGGCGGATAGTCGGGAATGACTTTTTCCAGCAGCGCTTTATCGTCGCCGCACAGCTCGCTCACGTAGGCCGTAAGAAGCTGACGCAGCTCCTCGTTCCTGGGGCTTACCGCCCGGGTCTCGTTGCTCCAGGCCGGGTCCCGCTCCACGAAGCCCAGCAGCCCCTCGGCCGTGCGCCAGAACATCCAGAAGCGGTACCACTTGGCATAGTACGGCACATGGTTGAGCAACCAGTGCTTCTCGGCCGGGATTTCCTCGAAGTATTCAGGGGTGGGGCTCATCCACGGCGGCGAACGCTGCAGCACGGTGATCTGGGCGGCCTCCCCGGCAATCTTCGGGATGAACTGGAAGGCACTGGCACCGGTGCCGACGACCACCACCCGCTTGCCGGCGAGTTCCACGCCGTGATCCCAGCGAGCAGAGTGGAAGGCTGGTCCGCGGAAGCGCTCACGGCCGGGAATGTCCGGCAGCCGCGGCCGGTTGAGCTGGCCCACAGCGGTGATCACCGCATTGACCTCGAGGATTTCCCGCCGCTCACCGTCACGCATCACAGTCACCCGCCAGGTGCCGCGGTCTTCGTCGAAAGCGGCCTCTTCGACCTCGGTATTGAACTGCACGGCCTCGCGCACGCCGTATTCCTCGGCCACGCGCCGGAAATAACCCAGCAGTGTGGCCTGATCGGAGAAATGCTGAGGCCAGTCATTGGGTTCGAAGGAATAGGAGTAGGTGTGGTTGGGACTGTCGACCCGGCAACCCGGATAGGTGTTCTCGAACCAGGTGCCGCCCACGTCGGCATTCTTCTCCACATGCAGATACGGAATGCCCGCCTGCTGCAGGCGAATGGCCGCCAGAATGCCGGACATGCCGGCGCCGATCACCAGCACGCGGAAATTTTCCCGGGCCTGCTGCGGTACCGCATCGAGTTGCGGCTGGACGTAGGGATCCTCGCCGTGCAGCGACAGCTCCGAGATCAGGAAATCGATGTAACGCTCGGGAATCTCTTCGCCGGTGACGAAGCTCATCATTTCGAGAATGGTGTCGCGGTCGGGTGTGGGCGGCCGCTGACAGCCGCTGTCGCGGTAGGCGCGCAGGGCGTCCAGCGCCATGGCCCGCACCCGCGCCTGCTGCTCTTCGGTGATGCCGCACTGCGGGTCTCCGAAGAATTGCGCGTCCGGCCGGATGTCGCCGCGCAGCAGACTGACATCGCCGGTGAGATGCACCAGCGAAGCCATCAGGGACGGAATGTGCGCATGCTCGAGCGCCCGTGCGATGCCGCTATCGCCGTCGGTAATCTTCTGCCAGTGATCGAAGCGATCGCCTGTCATATCGCTGCCCCTCATCAGACCTCGTCCACCTGGCTGTCAGAATATCCACCCGAGCGGCGGTCTGTCACCCGCCAGTATCAGCCGCTGACCGGCTCGCCGTCGAGCGCGCCGGCGAGAAACCCCGGATCCTGAATACGCTGCACGAAGTCCGGCTCGTAAGCCTCTTCCGGCGCCGCCCGCACGGCTGCATCGAGCTGCTCGGCATCCTTACCGACCAGAATGCGCCAACGTCCGTCGCGCACGCCGTCGAGGATGATGGCGGCCGCGGCCGCCGCAGAGAGCGGCGCCTTGTCGCGAAAGTCCGCCGCCTGCTGAGCCATGGCTGCGCGGATGTGCTCGTCGGGGACATTGTCCACGGGCATGCCGCGGGCCTTCATGCGATCCCGTGCCGCGGCGACCTCCTCGGCCGTCATCTGCGAGGAGTCGTGTCCGCGCAGCACTTTCATGCTGTTGGCAACGATGGACGTACCGATGTGCCCGGGCATCACCACCGAAACCTTGACGTGCGGAGCATTGACCCGCAGGTCGGCGATCAGCGCCTCAGAGAAGCCCTTCACCGCGAACTTGGCGGCGCTGTAAGCGGTGTGCGGAATGTCCGCGCCGATGCTGGCCCAGAAACCGTTGACGCTGGACGTGTTGACGATGTGCCCTTCGTCGGCAGCCACCAGCAGCGGCAGGAACACGCGCGCCCCATAATAAACACCGTACCAGCACACACCGAAGGTGCGCTCCCAGTCCTCCCGCGGATCGTTCAACAGGCTGCCGCCGCCGCCGATGCCGGCATTGTTGAACAGCAGATGCACGTGGTCGGTGTCGTGCTCGGCCAGCACGCCGTCGCGGAAGGCTTCCATCTGAGCCTCGTCGGAGACGTCGCAGCGGTGCACGCTCACCGTGACCCCCGGGCCGGCGGCCAGGCACAGCTCGCGCGTCTCCTCGAGATTCTCCACGGAAACGTCGCACAGGCCCAGATGAGCGCCCTCCGCCGCCAGTTGCACCGCCAGCTCCCGGCCCATGCCGCTGCCGGCCCCCGTGATTACCGCCAGGCGGCCCGCAAACTCCTTCATAGCGTTCTCCCACTACCAGAAAAATCGATTGGCTTGTGTTATACCATGTTCTAAATAGTTCAGGTCCACAGAGCACTCAGGGGAGGCCCGCATGACCGTACGCAAGCTGCAGGACGTCAAGCCCATTACCGAAGACGACGGGTTCATCGCCCATGCGCTGCAGTCGGCGCACATTCCCTCGCTCATGTGCGCGCTGGTGCACATCACCGGCGATCCCAGTTGGGTTCGCGGCGACATCCGCCCGGAGATCAGCTTCTTCGGCGATGAGCAGGGCAACATTTCCGAGGCCGACCAGCAGCGCGTTCGCGACGCAGCCTTAGTCGAGCTCAAGAAGCTGCGCGACGGTGCCGCCGTGCCGCCGCCGCCGGACCAGAAAGTGGTCTCCGAGATGGTGGACTTCATCGTCGGCAAGGAACTTTCCCCCGATTACGGCGAGTTCCTGCACGCCGAACTGATGCTCGACGGCAGCGACCCTTACAAGCCCGAAGGGCTCGACGACATCCCCGAGCCGGACAAGGCGGATTTCAAAGTGCTGGTCATCGGCGCCGGCATGTCCGGGCTGCTGGCCGGCATCCGCCTGCAGGAAGCCGGCATTCCCTTCGAGATCATCGAGCGCCACAAGGACGTGGGCGGCACCTGGTATCAGAACACCTATCCCGGCTGCCGGGTGGACAGCCCCAACCACATCTATTCCTACAGCTTCCGGCCCACGGACTGGCCGCAGTTCTACTCACCGCAGCGCGTGCTGCGCGAGTACTTCGAAGATGTGGCAGAGGAGCACGGCCTGAAGCGTCACACCCGCTTCGGCACCGAGGTCACCGAAGCACGCTTCGACGAAGACACCGGCACCTGGCACCTTGACGTGAAAACCGCCGACGGCCACCAGGAAACCCTCACCGCCAACGCCGTGATTACCGCCGTGGGCCAGCTCAACCGCCCGAAGTGGCCGGACATTCCGGGTCAGGAGCGCTTTCAGGGCATCTCGTTTCATTCCACCGAGTGGGAACACGAACACGACCTCACCGGCAAGAAGGTTCTCGTGATCGGCACCGGTGCCAGCGCTTTCCAGTTCGCCCCCGAGGTAGCCAAAACCGCCGGCCAGGTCACCATCTTCCAGCGCACGCCGCCGTGGATGGCCCCGGTACCCATCTACCACGACGACGTTCCCGAAGAGATGCACTGGCTGCTCAATCACGTGCCCTATTATCTGAAGTGGTACCGCTTCGCCATGTTCTGGAACGCCGCGGAAGGCATTCTGTTCGCGGTGAAAAAAGACCCGGCGTGGGATCAGCGCAACAACACCATCAGCGCCGAGAACGACGAGCTGCGCGGCCTGCTCACCGACTGGATCAAGGAGCTGTGCGAAGGCGACGAAGAACTGCTGGAGAAATCGATACCCAGCTATCCGCCCGGCGCCAAGCGCATCCTGTTCGACAACGGCAACTGGCTGCGGGCCCTGCGCCGCGACAACGTGGACGTGGTCACCGACCCCATTGCCGAAATCACCGAGACCGGCGTACTCACGAAAAGCGGCCAACGCTACGACGCCGACGTGCTGATCTACGGCACCGGCTTCAAGGCCGACAAGTTCCTCTGGCCGATGAAAGTGGCGGGCCGCGGCGGCGTCGACCTGCAGAGCCACTGGGACGGCGACCCGCGCGCCTATATGGGCATCACCATTCCGGGCTTTCCGAACCTCTTCTGCTGCTACGGCCCCAACACCAACATCGTGGTGAACGGCAGTATCGTGTTCTTCTCGGAGTGCGAGGTGCGCTACATCCTCGGCTGCATCGGGCAGCTCATCAAAGGCGGCCACGCCGCCCTGGATGTGAAGCCCGAAGTCCACGACCGCTACAATGAAATGATCGACGAGGGCAATCTGAACATGGCCTGGGGCGCTGCCAACGTGCCCACCTGGTACAAGAACGCCAAAGGCCGGGTGACTCAGAACTGGCCGTTCTCGCTGGTGGAATTCTGGAAGCAGACGCGCGCGCCGGACCCCGCCGACTACGAGTTCCTCGATGCCGGCGACGGGACGCGGCGTACCGGCACCGGCTGACGGCAACCGCCGCCATGGCGGCCGGGCGCGGCTACCTGCCGCGCCTTGCATTGCACCGGGCCGGGCCCTAAATTGCCCAACCGAACCAAGAGTACGCCATGAGCATCCGTGTCGCGCTGCATCACGAGACCCGCTATCAGTATGACCGCCGGGTTTCCCTGAGCCCCCAGATCGTCCGCCTGCGGCCCGCGCCCCACAGCCGCACGCCGGTGGTCAGCTATGCCCTGCACATCGAGCCGCACAATCACTTCCTCAACTGGCAGCAGGACCCGTTCGGCAATTTTCAGGCCCGGGCGGTGTTTCCGGACAAGGTAGAAGCTTTCTCGGTGCGGGTGGATCTGGTGGCCGAGATGGCCGTGTTCAACCCGTTCGACTTCTTCCTCGAGGAAGACGCCGAGCACTACCCGTTCAACTACGACTACCTGACCCGTAAAGATCTGGAACCCTATCTGATCACCGAGCCCGTCGGGCCGCGCCCTCGAAGCCTGGCTGGCGGACTTCGGCAAGCCCACCGGTCAACCGCTGGTGAACTTCCTGGTCGATCTCAACCAGCGCCTGGCCAACCAGATCGAGTACGTCATCCGCATGGAGCCCGGCGTGCAGACGCCGGACGAGACCCTGGCCCTGGCTCTGGGTTCCTGCCGCGACAGCGCCTGGCTGCTGGTGCAGATTCTGCGCCATCTGGGCATTGCCGCGCGCTTCGTCTCCGGCTATCTGATTCAGCTCAAAGCCGACCAGCAGGCCCTGGACGGCCCGTCCGGTACCGACCACGATTTCACCGACCTGCACGCCTGGACCGAGGCCTATCTGCCCGGCGCCGGCTGGGTGGGCATGGACCCCACCTCCGGCCTGCTGGCCGGCGAGGGCCACATTCCGCTGGCCGCCACACCGCACCCGTCCACCGCCGCGCCCATCTCCGGGCGGGTGGAACCCAGCGAGTGTGAGTTCGGCTTCGACATGTCGGTGCGGCGCATCTTCGAGACGCCGCGGGTAACCAAACCGTACAACGACGAAGCCTGGGCCGGAATCGAGGCGCTCGGCCACCAGGTGGATGCCGAGCTCAAAGCCAACGACGTACGCCTCACCATGGGCGGCGAACCGACGTTCGTGGCCATCGACTACCCGAACGGCGCCGAGTGGAACACCGAGGCCATCGGCCCCAACAAGCGGCGCCTGGCCAACGACCTGGTTCTGCGCCTGGCGAAACGTTTCGCCCCCGGCAGTGTGCTGCACTTCGCGCAGGGCAAGTGGTATCCCGGCGAGCAGTTGCCGCGCTGGGCGTTGACTCTGCTGTGGCGCCGCGACGGCAAACCCATCTGCCGGGACATGGCCTTCATCGCCCGGCCGGATGAGGATCACAACGCCAGCGCGGCGGATGCCGAGACCCTGGGCCGCGGCGTCGCCCGCGCCCTGGGGCTGGACGAGCAGGCCGTGTTGCCGGCCTATGAGGATCCCTGGCACTTTCTCGCCGAGGAACGCCGGCTGCCGGAAAATCTCACCCCCGAGACCAACGAACTGGACGACCCGCTGGCCCGGGATCGTCTGGCGCGCGTATTCGAACGCGGCCTGGGGCAGCCCACCGGCTACGCTCTGCCGGTACAGCGCTGGAATGCGCGCAGCGCCAGCGGGCGCTGGATGACCGAACGCTGGAGCACGCGCAGCGACAAGCTGTTGCTGATTCCCGGTGATTCGCCGGTGGGCTACCGCCTGCGCCTGGGCGCCCTGCCCCACCTGGTGGAAAGCGAATACCCCCACGTGCTGCCCCGCGACCCGTTCGCCGAGGTGGACGACCTGCCGGATCAGTCCCGGCCGAACCAGCTTCGCCAGGGCGGCGACGGCGCCAGCCTGGACCAGCCGACACCGGACCAGATACAGACCAGCCAGCCCTATGCCATGGAGGGCCCGGTGCGCACCGCCATGGCCTTCGAGGCCCGGGACGGCGTGCTGCATGCCTTCGTGCCGCCGGTGGAAAGCGCCGACGACTATCTGGAGCTGCTGGCTGCGGTTGAGGAAGCTTCCCGCGAGCTCGGCCAGCCGGTGATCGTCGAGGGTTACCTGCCGCCGGCGGACCCGCGCATCAACGTCATCAAGGTCACCCCGGACCCTGGCGTCATCGAGGTCAACATCCATCCGGCGGCCAGTTGGGACGAGATGACGGCCATCACCACGGCGCTCTACGAAGAGGCCCGCGCCACCCGCCTGGATACCCAGAAGTTCATGCTGGACGGCCGGCACACCGGCACCGGCGGCGGCAACCACGTGGTGCTGGGCGGCCCGACCCCGGCGGACAGCCCGTTTCTGCGCCGCCCCGACCTGCTGCGCAGCCTGGTAGCGTACTGGCAACAGCATCCGGCGCTGTCGTATCTGTTCTCGGGGCTGTTCATCGGCCCCACCAGCCAGGCCCCGCGGGTGGACGAAGCGCGCCAGGACAGCCTCTACGAGCTGGAACTGGCTTTCAGGCAGGTGCCGGAGCCTGGGGAAATGGCCCCTCCCTGGCTGGTCGACCGCATCTTCCGCAACCTGCTCATCGACGTGACGGGCAACACGCACCGCGCGGAGATCTGCATCGACAAGCTGTATTCGCCGGACAGCAGCACCGGCCGTCTGGGCCTGGTGGAGTTCCGCGCTTTCGAAATGCCGCCCCACGCGCGCATGAGCCTGGCCCAGCAGCTATTGCTGATGACCCTGGTGGCGCGCTTCTGGCAGCAGCCCAACCGCCACGGTCTGGTGCGCTGGGGCACGACGCTGCACGACCGTTTCATGCTGCCCCACTTCGTCTGGCAGGACCTGCTGACCGTGGTGGACGACCTGAACGCCCACGGCTATGCGTTTCAGGCCGACTGGTTCGCGCCCCACTTCGAATTCCGTTTCCCGCGCTTCGGCGCCATCGATCATCAGGGCGTCTCCCTGGAGCTGCGTCAGGCACTGGAGCCCTGGCACGTCATGGGCGAGGAAGGCGTCATCGGCGGCACCGTGCGCTATGTGGATTCGTCGCTCGAGCGCCTGCAGGTTCGCGTCACCGGCTTCAACCACGAGCGTTACCTGGTGACCTGCAACCGCCACGCCGTGCCTCTCACGCCCACCGATGTGCCGGGTGAATTCGTCGGCGGCGTACGCTTCCGCGCCTGGCAGCCGGCCGCCTGCCTGCATCCCACCATCGGCGTGGACGCCCCGCTGGTGTTCGACCTCTACGACCGCTGGAACGGCCGCGCCGTGGCCGGCTGCACCTATCACGTGGCGCATCCGGGCGGGCGCAACTTCGAGCACTTCCCGGTGAACGCCAACGAGGCGGAAAGCCGCCGCCTGTCGCGCTTCCAGGGTTTCGGCCACAGTGACGGGCAATATCCCGAACCGCCGTTTCCCATGGCCCGGGAATTCCCCACGACCCTGGATCTGCGTTGGACATGACCGAACCGCAGCACGCCGAAGACGCTCTCAGCGAACTGCTGGCAGGATACACAGTTCAACCGGGCACCTATGACGAACTGATGGGCCCCGACGGCCAGCCGCGCGCGCACTGGCACAACCTGCTCACGGACTTCGCGGCCATGGGCACCGCGCAGCGGTGCAGCGCCGGTGCCACGGCCGAGAGCCTGCTGCGCGAGCACGACGTGGCCTACATCGCCGCGGAAAGCGGCAACCGCCGCCCCTGGCACCTGGACGTCTTCCCGCTGCTGATCGCTCCCGACGATTGGGCCAAGCTTGCCGGCGGCCTGGTGCAGCGCGCCCGCCTGCTGAACGCCATGGTGGCCGACCTGTACGGCCCCCAGCAGCTTCTGAAAAACGGCACCCTGCCGGCACCGCTGGTGTTCGCCAACCCCAATTTCATTCCTCACTGCCACGGCTATCAGGCCACCGACGGCGTGTTCCTGCAGTTTCTCGCCTTCGACGTAGCCCGCGCTCCGGACGGCAGCTGGTGGGTCCTGTCCCAGCGCACGGAATCACCCGCCGGCATCGGCTACACGCTGGAAAACCGCATCGTCACCTCGCGCAGCATTCCAGACCAGTTCAACGCCAACAATCTGCACCGCTTAGCCGGCTTCTTCCGCAGCTTCGCCGAATACTTCGCGCGCCTGGGCGACCGGCATTTGTCCACGGTGCTCACCAGCGGCCCCGACGATCCCGACTACTTCGAACATGCTCTCATCGGCCGCTATCTCGGCTATCCCGTGGTGGAAAGTGCCGACCTCACGGTGCGCGACAGCCGCGTCTTCCTGAAGACCCTGGAAGGCCTGGAGCGGGTCGACGTAATCGTCCGGCGCATCGCCTCCGACGCCAGCGACCCCCTGGAGTTGCGCTCCGTACCCGGCATCGGCATCGCCGGGCTGCTGCAGGCCGCGCGCAGCGGCAACGTGCTGCTGGCAAACGCCATCGGCAGCGGCGTGGCCGCCAGCGAAGCCCTGCTCGCCTTCATGCCGAGCCTGGCCCGGCATCTGCTGGGCGAGGAGCTGGCGCTGCCAAGCATCGCGAGCTGGTGGTGCGGCCAGACCAGGGAACGCAACTTCGTGCTCGAGCACGCCGACCAACTGAGCTTACACCATGCCTTCGCACGTTCGTCCATGCTCACCGCCGGCGCCCACGAGTTCGCTCAGTCCGACCCCGATCTCAGCGACCCTGACGCACTGAAGGCAAGGCTGGCGCTGCGGCCCTACGACTACGTGGGCATGGAGCGAATCAAGCCCTCCACCGTGCCGTGCCTGAACGAGCAGGGTCAGCTTCGTCCGGTGCCCATGGTGATGCGCGTCTACCTGGCCGCCACCGAGGACGGCTATCAGGTGCTGCCAGGTGGACTGGTGAAGGTCTCGGGCAAGGATTTCGGCGGCAGCACCCACGTCAGTAAAGATGTCTGGGTGCTGTCGGATCGCGAGATCGAGCGCGAGACTCTGATCAAGCCCCTGCGCGCGGCGACGCTCAAACGCAGCGACCGCGACCTGCCCAGCAAAACCGCCGACGACCTGTTCTGGCTGGGCCGCTACTTCGAGCGCGGCGATGGCGGCGTGCGCCTTTACCGCAACCTGTTCCTGCGCCTGGCGGGCGAGACATCTCTGGGCAACGTACCGGTCGCACTGAATGTGCTCACCGCCCTGCTGGTCTCCCAGGGCCGCCTGTCAGCGACCCGCGCGCGCCGCGCTCTGGCATCCGGCAGCCGAGCGGTGGAACATGAGATCTGGAACATTCTGTTCGACCCGGACAGTCCCGACAGTCTGGCCCATGTGCTGCGCAACGTGGCCCGCACCGCCGATCATGTGCGTGAACGGCTCTCACCCGACGCCTGGCGCATCATCGAGCGGCTCACCAGCGTGCCCAATCTACGCTGGCGGGTGCACACGGTGAGCGACGCGGTGAACGTGCTGAACGATCTTGTGGAATCCCAGTCGGCGGTGAACGGCTTGATTCACGAGAACATGACCCGCGGCTACGGCTGGCGGCTGCTGGATATGGGCCGGCGCATCGAGCGGGCCCGCTTCACCATCCGCGTGCTCCGCGAACTGATGGTACGCGCCGACCGCGACCACCCCGGCGTGCTCGGCCTGCAGCTCGACCTGGCCGACAGCGTCATCACCTATCGCTCCCGCTACCGGGCCGAACCGCAGATTCCCGCCGTGCTCGACCTGGTGCTGGCAGACGAAAGCAACCCGCGTTCGCTGGCTTTTCAGCTCGCCACCATGCGCGCCCACATGGACGTGATGCCGCAGGAGGACGTGCACGGCCAACTGTCTAAGGCTCAGAAAATTCTGATCAGCATACACACGGAGATTATTCTGGCGGATGTCGACAAGCTGGCTAACACCACTTCGAAGATCGGTAACCGAACCCATCTCAACCGTCTGCTGAACCGCAGCGAGAGCAGTATCGAGACCCTGACCCAGCTCATTACCCGCACCTACTTCAGCCATTCCGTGGGCCACCGCGTGACCGGCAGCGTCATCCCCGAGGAGCCCCACAATGCTCTATGACGTCCGCCACGAGACCCGCTTCAAGTACACGGGCGCGGTTTCCATCTCGCACCAGCTTCTCAAGCTGCGTCCGCGCCGCTCCAATCGTCAGAATGTGGTGGGCGCAGAGCTGTCGGTGAGCCCCGAACCCGCCGTGCGCAACAGCTGGGTGGACTATTTCGGCAACGAGGTGGAATTCCTGACGGTGCAGGAACCGCACCGGGAACTGGTCATCACCAGCACTTCGAAAGTCGAGGTGCTGCCGGGCATGAACATCATGCTCGATTTCTCGCCGGCCTGGGAGGTGGTGGCCCAGTCCATGCAGACGCCCACCAACGCCGAAGCCCTGGGCGCGTCGCAGTACTGCTTCGAATCACCCTACGTGGACGTGCACGAAGAGCTGCGCGACTTCGCCCTGGCCACCTTCACACCGGAACGCCCCCTGCTCGAGGCCACCATGGCCCTCACCTCACGGATTTATGAGGAATTCACCTACCAGGGCGGTGTAACAGACGTCTCCACGCCGGTGCGCAAGGTGCTGGAGATTAAAAAGGGTGTATGCCAGGACTTCGCCCACCTGCAGATCGCCTGCCTGCGCTCCATCGGCCTGCCGGCCCGCTATATCAGCGGCTACCTGATGACCCATCCGCCGGAAGGCCAGCCGAAGCTGACCGGCGCCGACGAATCTCATGCCTGGCTGTCGCTGTGGTGCCCGGAGCTGGGCTGGGTGGATTTCGACCCGACCAACAACCTGCGGCCCAATCTGCAGCACATCACCGTGGGCTGGGGGCGGGACTACGGGGATGTGAGCCCGGTGAGCGGGTTCATTTTCGGCGGCGGCAAGCATGAGGTTTCCGTGGCTGTGGATGTTCTGCAGAGCGCCGGGGGCGGTGTTTGAGGCAGCTCCCCCGGCACGGCAAAGCGGATTCAGAAAGCGTACACTCGGATTCGTAGTCAGCCAGGGGAGACCACCATGACCGAAGCGACTATTGCGCGCACCGACAGCGGCGACGCCTGGACCACGCCGGTCGAGCACATCGACGTCAGCCGCTCCGAACGCTTCGCCGACGACACTGTGGGCGAGTATTTCGCCCGCCTGCGCCGGGATGACCCGGTGCACTACTGCGCCGACAGCAGCACCGGCCCCTACTGGTCGATCACCACCTTCCGTGACATCAAGTTCGTGGATACTCACCACAACGAGTTCTCCTCGGAAGCCGGCGGCATCAGCATCGCCAACCAGGATGAAGAGCCGGAAGTTCAGCTCGAGAACTTCATCGCCATGGATCCGCCGCGCCACGAACAGCAGCGCATGACCGTCGCGCCGTCCGTGGCACCCAACAACCTGGCGAGGCTGGAACCGCTGATCCGCGAGCGGGCCGCCGACATCCTCGACAACCTGCCCCTCGGCGAGACCTTCAACTGGGTGGACCGCGTATCGGTAGAACTCACCGCTCGCATGCTGGCCACCCTGTTCGACTTTCCGTACGAAGAGCGGCGCAAGCTGATCCACTGGTCCGACGTCACGACCGCCTCGCCGCAGATCATGGGCGACGCCGGCATGCCGGCGGCCGAACGCGCCCGGGAGCTCGGCAATTGCGTAGTCGCATTCAACGAGCTGTGGCGCGAGCGCGCCGCCCAGCCGCCGGGCCCGGACCTGATCTCGATGCTCGCCCATGGCGAATCGACCCGCGACATGCCGGATCGACCCAAGGAATTCATGGGCAACATCCTGTTGCTGATCGTCGGCGGCAACGACACCACCCGCAACTCCATCTCCGGCGGCGTACTGGCGCTCAATCAATATCCCGGGGAGTACGACAAGCTCCGCGCCAACCCGAAGCTCATCCCCAACATGGTGGCCGAGATGATCCGCTGGCAGACGCCGGTGATTCACATGCGCCGCACCGCCACCCGCGACGTCGAACTCGGCGGCAAGACGATCCGTGAGGGCGACAAGGTGGTGATGTGGTACCTGTCCGGTAACCGCGATGAGGAGGTCTTCGCAGACGCCGACCAACTGGTCATCGACCGGCCGAACGCCCGCCAGCATCTGGCCTTCGGCTACGGCATCCACCGCTGCATGGGTAACCGCCTGGCCGAAATGCAGCTCCGTGTGCTGTGGGAGGAAATCCAGCAGCGCTTCCGCATGGTCGAGGTCGTCGGGCCGGTGAAGCGCAATCCCAACAACTTCATTCGGGGGATTGCGGAGTTGCCGGTTCAGGTGCAGGCGTTGTAGGGCTGGCTCGGCGCTTTCGTCTTTGTTGAGGGGACCATGGGCTGGTGTTGCTGCGGATGTTTCGGAGAGTTCGGGATGTAAGACTCCGTCACGGTGGTTGCGGCGTGGCCCTGGGGGATGGATTCATTCCATCCATTAGGCGTTAGGCGCCAGGCCGAGGTCCTTCCCCGCGCGTGAACGTCAGGTTCTACATCGATCCCGACAGTGGCGCTCCGCACATCTACAATCACCAGATCTCAGAGATCGAAGTCGAAGAGGTACTCAGACGGCCTGGCGAAGATCGGCCAGCGCAGGATGGCACACGCATAGCCATTGGGCAGGCTTTATCCGGGCGATACCTAAGAGTAATCTATGTCTTGGATCCACAACCTGGCAGCGTCTTTGTCATTACGGCCTATGAGCTTACAGGCAAGGCGCTCCTAGCATACCGCCGTCGACGGCGCAGAAAGCGATGACCAAGCAATCACGATTTCCGAAAGGCTGGGATGAGGCACGCGTCAAGCGAGTCATCGAGCACTACGAGTCCCAGAGCGAGAACGAGGCTATCGCTGAGGACGAAGCTGCCCTCGCCCTTGAGGATCAAACCCTCATGGAAGTACCAAACGATCTCGTCCCGGTAGTCCGGGAACTCATCGCCAAGAAGCGCAAGGCGTCATAGCGCTGTGGCGCCTAACCATGGCGATGCAGCGCATTACACCGTGCGTCCCTTCACCGACGTCCACATCCGCACCCAGCGCCTACAAATGCGGCCACTCGTGCCTACGGATGCCGAGCAGCTTTATCGCATCTACTCGGATTCGGAGTTCATGCGCTACTGGAGTTCAGCGCCCTGGACTTCGATCGAGCAAGCTACTTCGCTGATCGAGCGCGACCGGCGGGAACTGGCAGCCGGAGAGCACCTTCGGCTTGGAATCCTACTGAACGAGGATGAGTCCTTGATCGGCACGTGCTCCCTCTTCAACTTCAACGTGCAGTCGAGTCGAGCTGAGATTGGTTACGGTATTGCTTCTAATCACTGGCGCCGAGGCTACATGCAGGAGGCAGTTAGTGCGCTCATCCGCTTCGCGTTTACCGAACTTGGACTAAACCGAATCGAGGCGGACATTGACCCGCGCAACATCGCGTCCACACGGAGCTTGGAGAAGCTCGGGTTTACCCGCGAGGGGTTGCTGCGCGAGCGATGGATAGTTGGGGGCGAAGTCTCCGACTTGCAGCCCTGTACGGACTTATTGCGCGAGATACTCGTTCATCCCCAGCGAACAGCGATGCCTAATCCCTCGGTTGGGGTTTCGCTCGATTGCCTTTTCACCATGAAGGAAATCGAAGGTGACGCCTAACCATGGCGATGCAGCGGACCGTCCAAACCGTCACCAGAGGTGATGTTAGCAAATGCCGCCCAAACTCACGACGGGGACCATGAGAGTGCATTCGCTGAGCGTTTTTCCATCAGCCATCGATCCCTGGCTCGACGCAGTTGTCGGGGGTACACCAAGCTTTGAAGGCGAATTTTCCGGTCTAGGTGCGCGCCCATGAGCCACTGGTACCACACACAGTTGAAGCGCCACCCGTCCCACGCAGGCGAAATCCTGCGGGAGGATTTCCTGCCCGATTACGGGCTATCGGTCTCTGGGACGCAGCCGAGGCGCTAAAGGACGACGTCGCCCGAATTCGGCCCCTCGATGCCGGTTAACAAGGACCATGCGGCTGACACCACAACCTGTCTTCAAATTTGCTTCCGCAAAATTGCCGCCAGGTTTCGGCGTAGCTGATCGTCGGCGTGAAAGGGCATTTATGCCGATACCTGGAATGCTGATCAGGATGAAATCGCCGGCCAGCTTCATATTCCGGGCCTGAGGCGATGAACGGCTTGGCAGATGACTGTCGTAACCTTGACGCGTAGTTGTCATAGGAACAATCTGAATATTCGGGATATCATGGGGCCTCGCCATTCGTCATGAGGTCCTGGTGTAGGGTACAGATGATAGACAAAGATCTAATAAAGAACCTTCGGAACAAGCGCTCTTGGTCCCAAGATCAGCTTGCCTCAGTCTCCGGGCTCAGCCTTCGCACCGTTCAAAGAATTGAGAAAGCGGGAGCGTGCTCATTGGATTCAAAAATGGCACTAGCCGCGGCCTTTGACATTCACCCTGGCAGCCTGGAGGTCAATGCCTCGGCTGTTGAGGCTCTGGCCTCGCAAGAACGCGGCCGGAAGTACGGGTTGGCTGGCGCAGGCGCGGGACTGGTCAGCGCCTATATTGGTATCACCGTATCTTTCACGTCGGGAGGTATGACGTCCGGCGAAGCGGGAATATATTATGCAAGTACCGCTGCATTCTGTGGTCTCTGCTGCGCAGTTATTGGTGTACTTTCCAATCGATACCATCAAAGTTCGGTTTAACAAAGCCAGCCAGAAAATCTTCGCCTCTGCCGGCGATTGTGGTTCCAACTCGCGGCGCAAAACCCCTGCCGGTCGATCTGCCCACCATCACCCGCCGCTGCCCATATCCGATCAGAACTGCTGTCTCTATCGCTGCCATTCGACGAGGAAGCAGTCCGAAATGGACAGATGGCATCTCAGGGATCATTCCCGATGGGGCGCTCAGCCGTAGATATGCGATATCGAACAGCACGCGACGCTGATGCCGCCAGAGTGGCCGATGTGTATCTGGCGTCCCGCAAGACCCATCTCTCATACGCCCCTCTCGCTCATTCGGATGAAGACGTTCGGCGGTGGATTCGCAATACCCTTATCCCCACGGGCTCAGTAACCGTAGCGCTTCAGGGGAATAAGATTGTTGGGATGATGGCGACGTCGATTGACGAACAGGGACACGCATGGATTGATCATCTTTACTTTGCGCCGGCGAGCGTGGGCCAAGGTATTGGTTCTGAGCTTCTGATGCGAGGATTGCAGACGTTGCCACGACCAGTTCGCCTGTATACCTTCCAAGAAAACCTAGGTGCTCGCCGCTTCTATGAACGTCACGGATTCCTGCCTATCGCGTTTGGAGATGGTTCGGAAAACGAGGAGGGGTGTCCGGATGTTCTCTATGAACTTTCGGGGCAGTAAAACGCATGCAATTGCCGGTTGGGTGCACTTAATTTCTTCGCAGCCGGCTGGGCATTGGTCCGAGTGTCGTTTCAACCCGATCACACCCGATTGCTTGTTGGGGATCAACAGTTGGCGATACTCACCAACTCACTGCCATCCAATCCAATCCAACGTGTTGAAGCGAAAAGCAATTTTCGGATGGCACGGCCTTTGCTGAGCATCCCTCTCAAGCCGCCCGGATTGGGCAGCGATACACGCGTCCGATACCAATTTGAAGGGGAGAGCGCAGATGATTCGATGGTTCAAGTACCTGGCCATGTTCCTTGGCGCAGCGATGGTCGTTGCCACCGTCGCCGTACTCGTCGTGCAGCGCGTTTCGGATGGCCCGATCGAGTTCCTGCAGGGCGGTCCGTTCAAGACCGGGGAACTCGTGGACGAGCGGATAACAGACTGGTCATTCGGCGTCGGCAAGCCAATGGCTTTCGAGCTCGTGGGTTATGGAACCTCGCGCACAGCCGGGTATATCATGCACGACGGCATCGCCTATATGACCTGTGATCTCGGGTACATGTGGAACCGGCTGGATAGCGGATACCAGAGCTGGCTGCTCAACCTGATCTACCTCTTCAAGCGCTGGCACCTGGATGCGGTCGAAGATGGCCGGGCGTTGCTGCGAATCGACGGCAAGCTGTACAAGACGCAATTCGTCAAGGTGGAGGATCCGGAGCTGAATCAGACCCTGAAAGGCGAGCTCGAGGTTCTGGCACGGGAATACTTTGCGCCGCAGGAGCTCGGCCCTCCCCCGGCCGAGCCGCCGAACGATATCTGGTTCTTTCGTATGGATCCGAGAAGCTAGCTGACGGATCACAGGGAATTCACCATGCAGATTGCGTACGTAAACATCTTCGTCAGCGATCTCGACGAAGCAATCGCGTTCTACCAGGGGAAGCTCGGGCTGGATATTCAGTTTTCCTCACCGGAACACGGCTATGCCTCTCTTGCGGCGGGTCCCATTCGACTTGGGCTGGCCGTTCCCGGTCCGGGTGAGTCCCAGCTCATCGGCCGGCATACTGGCGTCGGCCTGGATGTGACCGATCTCGAAGCAGAGCACGATCGACTTGTGGGCCTCGGCGTGAATTTCACAATGCCGCCGGCAAAACAACCGTGGGGTGGGTTCATGGCCCTGATCAGCGACCCGGATGGCAACGTCCTGTATCTGGACCAGGTCTCTGCTGCACATGGCGGGTAGCGCCATGGACCCACAAGACGTTGCAAAGAGTTACGACCAGATCGCCCACCATTGGGATGGAGACGGCTTTTCGCGAGACAACGGCATCGCCCAGCATGAGAGGACGATCAGTTTCACAGATCTGCGGGAACCAGCCCTGGACATCGGCTGCGGCAGCAGCGGCCGCGTGATCGACCTTTTGGCTGAGCACGGCTTCGCTCCCGAGGGTCTGGATATCCCGACCCGGATGCTGGAACTCGCACGACGCCGGCATCCGAATGTGCCCTTTCATCACGCAGACATATGCGAGTGGCAGTTTCCCCACACCTACGATTTCATTTCTGCGTGGGACAGCATCTGGCATGTGCCTTTGCCTGCTCAGGAGCTCGTCCTGCACAAGATCCTCGAAGGACTGAGTGCCGGCACTTGGAGTACGATCAGTATCCGGAGCTGCACGTGTACGTCATCTGTCAGCGGAGCGCCACCAACGGCGAATGAGGTGACGCTTTGCAGTCCAGGAGATCAATCTTGACGACCAGCGACCTCTGACAAATGAAAGCACTGCATCAACGCAGATATGGCTCGCCGGATTTTCTGGAAATCAGGGAAGTCGAGAAGCCCGCTCCCGGAACAACTCAAGTGCTGGTCAAAGTTCATGCCGTCTCGATCAACGATTGGGATTGGGGGCTGCTCCAGGGCACACCGTTCGTACCGAATCGCTTCATGGCCGGGCTGGCCAGGCCGGGCATCATTGTGGGTTCGGATATTGCGGGGCGCATTGAGGCGGTCGGCAGCGATGTAACGCGATTCAAGCCCGGCGACGAGGTCTACGGCGATCTGTCCGGCTGTGGTTTTGGCGGCTTTGCCGACTTCGTGTGCGCGCCTGAAAGCGCCGTCAGGTTCAAGTCGCCGCAGATGACCTTCGAACAAGCCGCCGCCATTCCTCAAGCGGGCATGCTGGCACTACAGGGGCTGATGGCCGGTGAACCGGCCAGGCCGGGCCAGTCGATCCTGATTAACGGCGCGGGAGGCGGCGTAGGCAGCATCGCCATTCAGCTTTTGCAGCCGCACCAGGTCGAAGTAACCGGCGTCGATAGCGCATCCAAGCTGGAGGCGATGCGGTCGTGGGGATTCGACCACGTGATCGACTATCGCGCGCAGGACTTCACGCGCAACGGCCAGCGCTACGACCTGATCCTGGACGTAAAGACCAATCGACCGCCAGCAGACTACGAGCGCGCATTGAAGCCGAACGGCGTCTACGCAACCGTAGGCGGATCGATGCACAGATTGCTGCAGATTGCTCTCTCGCGTTTGCGCGTCGGGCGCGCTTCGGACAAAAAGCTTCGTGTCATCGGACTTAAGGCCAACCGCGATCTTACCTATTTCAACGAACTTTTCGAGGCCGGCAAGTTCAAGCCGGTGCTCGACGGGGTGTACGACTTCACTGAGACCGACGTGCGCAGCGCCTTTCATCATTTCGGTGCAGCGGCTCATAAAGGGAAGATCGTGATCCGCATGTAACCATTCGATCAACTCAGCACCTGCGGCACCAGGCAAGGCATTTGATGATGGAGAGCTCTGTGACACCGATTTTTACGGGTTCCAAGGCCCCCTGGGAGATTTTGCCCGACGGGATCATCGCGTCCGAGGAAGGGTATGATGAAACGCCTGGGAGTTGAATCATGACCGAACCCTTTGTCCCCCGCATCGGCGGCGTCCTCAGCGCCGACATTGCCGTTCCCGAGCACGAGCGAACGATCCGCTTCTATGCCCGTGTGCTCACCACCGGGGAAAAACCACTCTGGCGCGAAAGCCTGATGAATAATGTGGACATACCCATTATCGGCTTGGGCCAGCGCAATGCGGAATATGCTCACCTGCCGCTGCAATGGACGCCGCACATCCAGGTCGCCGATGTCGCCACCAGTGTGCAGCGTGCGCTCGATCTGGGCGGAAGTGAACTCATGCATGGCAAGGGCGACGATGGAACGAGCCAGTGGGCGGTGCTGCTCGATCCGAATGGGGCGGCGTTCGGGACCATTCCGGTGGCTCCTGCTGAGGCAACTCCTCCGACAGACACGCCTGTGGACGCATCTCTGGCCTTGATGGCGAGGTAAGGAGTGCGCAGACACACGGGTTCGCGACGGCCGGATCAGCGCGGGTGAACGCCATGGTATGCTCAGCCACCCAACGCGAAAAGCGCATTGAATCGGGAGCAAACACATGACCGAAGCCGTCACACCAACCATCAAGGGGCTGCACCACAGCGCCTATCGCTGCAGCGATTCCGAGCAGACTCGCCGGTTCTACGAAGACTTTCTTGGCCTGCCCCTGGTCGAAGCCCTACCGATTCAGACCACGCAAACCGGCCGTGGGGCCAACGTCCTGCACACGTTTTTCGCCATGGCCGACGGCTCGTGCCTGGCATTTTTCGAGGCGCCCGACGAGCCATTCGAGTTCAAAGACCAGCAGGATTTCGACCTGCACATCGCGCTCGCCGTCGACGAGGAAACCCTCGAATCCATGTTCGAGCAGGGCAAGTCGGCAGGCATCGAAACCCGCGGCATCTCCGATCACGGCTTCTGCCGCTCGATCTATTTCCGCGATCCAGACGGCTACGTAGTGGAACTGGCGGCGCCGGTTGGCGAGCCGCCATCGGACACCGCAGCCGCCCATCAGACCCTGAAAAACTGGCAGGCAGACAAGTAGCGGCCATAACGTCATGCAGAAAGCCTGGGAGGCAAATCGGGTCGGCTATCCGGGGCGCAAGAATGGGGCGGCGGCCGCGGCGGCTGTGAATTTCCAACCGCCGCGCAGCGCCGCTGGACAGTAGACCAATGATCGAAGGTTCCTGTCACTGCGGTTCGGTACATTGGCAATTTGACGGAACGCCGCAGTCGGCCACCGCCTGCAATTGTACGATCTGCCGGCGCTACGGCGCCCTGTGGGCCTACGATTTCGAGAATGAAGGCATTCACGTAACGGGCCCGACTGAGGCCTATGCCTGGAGCGATTCCATAGGATTTCACTTCTGTCCCGCTTGCGGCTGCGTGGCCTACTGGCGATCGCTAAAGCCCAACGACGACGGCCGCCGCCGCATAGCCGTCAATGTGCGGTTGGCCGAGCCCGAAGCTGTGGCGCAGGTTCCCATCCGCCATTTCGACGGATTCGAGCGTTTCGAAGACCTGCCGCCGGACGGCCGATGCGTCAGAGACTATTGGGTGTGAATCCGCATCGCACCTGGGCCCTCTACCTCGAGTCACTGACCTGACGGTTCAGTGCTCGGCTCTCCCCTGCCACAACGCTGAAATCCGGCCGCCAAGAGAATTCAGCGTCATCCCGCGCCGCGCCAGATACAACCCGCCCAGGTATCCCCCATAGGCCGCCGCAAAGACCACGATGGCATTCACGCCGCCGCCATCACCGGGCCACCAGCCGAACCAGAGCAGCGCCGTGACGAAGTTGACGAACTGATTGGCGAGCACGCCGATGACAAAGTTCAGCACACCATTGCCGAAGAGCTCGGCAAAGCCGTTGAAATTGGCGATAAATAACGTCAGCTCTGTCGCTTCGATGCACACGAAGGTCCACAGGCCGGCGATGCCGTAGAAGCCGCCGCCGAACTTCATCCAGCGCCTGTTGAGAAAATCGGCCTTGTCTTTCCGGGTCTCTTTCCTGATCCGCTTCAGCGCCTGCCTGTTGGCTTTCCTGTCCAGGCCGCGCTCGAGCCGGCCCCCTGCATAAAGGCGGCCGAACAGCAACCAGGTCAGCAGACCCACGGGCAGCCCCAGTAATGTGATTATGATGAGCAGATCGAGACCCATGACGGATACAGATCAGAAATCGTCACAATTATCTGCCGCGATCCAGCCGATGTCATCCGCCCGCCGCAGCCAACTCTGATCGCGATTCTCGAACCGCTACCGTATGCTTCGTGTTTCTGACCGAGGAGAGAGTTCATCATGCCCACGGCGCCCGGTGCGGCCAGATTGCCGCTCCCGACACTCCGTTACAGAAATTACGTCCTGGCGATGCTGGTCGTCGTCTATGTCTTCAACTTTCTCGATCGGCAGATCGTCACCATTCTGGCCGAGCCCATCAAGATGGATCTGGGGCTTTCCGATACCCAGGTGGGACTGATGACCGGGCTCGCCTTCGCCATCTTCTACACCGTGCTCGGCATCCCCATTGCCCGGCTCGCGGACCGGGCCAGCCGGGTGTCGATTATTTCCGTAGCACTGGTGATCTGGAGCGGCATGACGGCCGTGTGCGGGCTGGCCCAGAACTTCGTGCAGATACTCGCCGCCCGCATCGGCGTAGGGGTGGGGGAAGCCGGCTGCTCACCGCCCGCCCACTCGCTGATCGCCGACTATTTTCCGCCGGAAAAGCGCGCCTCGGCGCTGTCCATCTATGCCCTGGGCATTCCCATCGGCAGCATCTTCGGATTGCTCGCCGGCGGCTGGGTCGCCGAGTTCTACGGCTGGCGTGTGGCTTTCCTGGTGGTCGGCCTGCCCGGTATTGCGCTGGCCATTGCCTTCAAACTGACCATTCAGGAGCCCGTGCGCGGCATGTCCGACGTGGCCGGAAAGCCGGAAACCGGCCAGCTGCCCCTCATTTCGACCATTCGCACCTTGCTCAGCAATCGAACCATGTTGCACATGGCCATGGGCGGTGCCCTGACCTCGTTCGTCGGCTACGGGCTCGGCCAGTGGCTGCCGGCCATGTTCATACGCATCCATGGCCTGGGCGTCGGCGAGACCGCCACCTACTTCGGGCTGGTGCTCGGCGTCGCCAGCGCCGCCGGCACATTCATCGGCGGCTCGCTGGCAGACCGGCTGGCGGGGTGGGACCGGCGCGTCTACGCCTGGCTGCCCGCCGCCGGCGTGCTCGTAGCGTTTCCCTTCTTCGTGGTGGGCCTGATGCTCGACCAGCCCTACGTGGCCATCGCCATTCTGATCACGCCCTATCTGCTCAACTCGCTGTGGCTCGGCCCCGCCTTCGGCACCATCCAGAATCTGGCGCCCATGCGCATGCGCGCAATGGCATCGGCCATGCTGCTGTTCATTCTGAATATCATCGGGCTCGGCTTCGGCCCGTTCCTGGTGGGATTGATCAGCGATCTGCTGACCGATGCGTACGGCACCGAGGCCTTGCGCTACTCGGTTCTGCTCAGCACCGTGGCCTATTTCTGGGCGGGCACCCATTTCCTGCTGGCCGGGCGCACCATCCGCCAGGATCTCGACGCAGTCACCTGAGTTGCGCCTGCCCTGAACAAAAACGCGCCCCGAAGGGCGCGTTTCAGAGCGTGCCGCTGGCCGGTCGTCAGGCCGCGTTGTAACCCAGCAGTGCCTTGGTCTCGAGGAACTCCTCGAGCCCCCACTTGCTGAACTCGCGGCCGTTGCCCGACTGCTTGTAGCCGCCGAACGGCGCACCCGGATCGACGCCAGCGCCGTTCAGGTGCACGTTACCGGCACGGATTTTCCGGCCTACGTCAGCAGCACGCTTCAGATCACCCGAGCTCACATAGGCCGACAGCCCGTAAACCGTGTCATTGGCGATGCGTACCGCATCCTCTTCGTCCTTGTAGCCGATCAACGACAGTACCGGCCCGAAGATTTCCTCCTGAGCGATGGTCATGTCGTTGCTGACATTGGAGAAGATGGTGGGTTTGACGAAATAGCCCCGGTTCATGCCGTCGGGACGTCCGACACCGCCAGTCTCGAGCTTGGCGCCTTCGTCGATACCCTTCTGAATCAGGTTCTGCACCTTCTCGAACTGAGCTGCGGAGACCAGCGGACCGATCTGGGTCTTCTCGTCGGACGGGTCGCCCACCTTGATCTGCTCCGCCGCCGCCTTGGCGATGGCGGCTGCCTCCTCCATGCGCGACATGGGCACCAGCATGCGCGTGGGCGCATTGCAGGACTGACCCGTGTTCATGCACACGCCGAAGGTATCCCGCGCCACCACTTCCGGGAAATCCACATCGTCCAGGATCACGTTGGGCGACTTGCCGCCGAGTTCCTGGGCCACCCGCTTCACGGTCTTTGCCGAGTTCTCGGCCACCGAGATACCGGCCCGGGTGGAACCCGTGAACGACATCATGTCGATGTCCGGATGGGACGACATGGCCACACCCACGGTCGGGCCGTCGCCATTGACCAGGTTGAACACGCCCTTGGGCACGCCGGCTTCATGCAGCACCTCGGCGAAGATGATGGCGTTCAGCGGAGCGATCTCCGAGGGCTTCAGCACCATCGTGCAGCCGGCGGCGAGAGCCGGAGCGACCTTGGCGGCAATCTGATTGAGCGGCCAGTTCCACGGCGTAATCAGGCCACACACACCGATGGGCTCGCGAACGATCAGGTTCTTGCCAACCTGCTCCTCGAAGGGGAATTCCTTTCAGCAGTCATCGAGCGAGCAGCATCAGGCGACCAAGGCCTGCAGGGCCACGCGCGCGGCGTCCGGCCAGGCTCATAGGGGCACCCATCTCCTGGGATACGGTCTGGGCGATGTCGCCCATGCGCGTCTTGTAAACCTCGATGACCTTCTCGAGCAGGGCAATACGGTCTTCCACGCTGGTCTGCGAGAACGTCTCGAACGCCTTCTTGGCCGCGGCGACGGCCTTGTCCACATCCGCCTGGGTGCCCATGGCGATGGTGCCGATGGCCTCTTCGGTAGCGGGATTGATGACGTCGAGGGTTTCGTTGCCCGCGGGCTTCACCCACTGGCCGTCGATATAGAACTTCTGCTGGTTACTCATGGCTTTCTCTTACCTCCTGTGGTTCCTGACAATCGCAAATCGAATTCGTTGGGCAAGTACCAGGGCTCCATTCCAGGGGACTGATTAGGATGGCGCGGCGGCCCCGTCCATTGCGACGGCCCTCAGCCATAGGCGATGCGCAACAGCTCGATGACACTGTTGATCTGCCGGCTCCAGAACCAGACCGCCGCCGCCAGAACCACGGCGCAGTAGGCCAGGGCCAGTTTCTCCAGGGCTTTTCGGCTCATGGTGCGCTCCCTCCGCCTACGAAAAACCGATCCAGCGCCCGGAGGCGGCGACCGTGAACCAGATGGTAATGGATGTTACCGCTACCAGGCGCAGCACCCACGGGTTGAGCGCATCGTGGTCGCAGCGCAGCAGCGGCCGCCGCACGGTATAGACGAACACGATGCCCACGGCCAGAGCCGTCATCTTTGCCCAGAACATCTCGTTGTAATAGAGCTTCAGCGCCACCGCCGAACTCATGAAGATGCCGCTGGCCGCAGACCCCGCCAGAGCCAGATTGAACCAGCGCTGGGTATGTTCGATGACCAGCCGTGAGGGCACATCGCGCAGCAGAACGCCGAGCAGGCGCAGATCGCCCAGCAGCACCATGCCGCCCAGCAGCGCCAGGGACAGCAGATGAAACATCTGCACCACCACGAAAACGCCGCCGTAGGCTTTGGACATCTGCGCCAGCAGCGAGGTATCGAGCCATTGGAAGAACGGGTAAAGGTCCATGGTGCGCCCCTATTGCACCGCCGCGAGTTCGTCCACGCAGCCGGCGGCCAGGTACGTGAGCGGGCCAAGCTTTCCTTGTCGCAGTCGAACCAGTCGTAGGCAATGGCCCGGCCGGTCACCACCACCCCGGCCCACAGCACCAGCGACATTCCAGCGCCCACCCGCAGGCGTCTGGGGGCACGGGGGGCATGATCCCAACTTCCATCGGCAGATTTCATGCGGTTGCGGAATACCAGCGCATTGATGCCCGCCGCCACCAGCAGCACCACCTTGATGCGGAACCAGATACTCTGGGTGGTGCGTTCGGGAATCGCGTAGTAGAGCAGCAGCCCGGTGACCATCATGACGGCGAAGCCGATCATCATGGGCTTGTCCAGCGCCCGGGCGATACGCGAGGCCGGCACTTCGGGAAAGATGAGCCCCAGCATGCGCAGATCGATGACGAACAGCATGCCCAGGAACACGGCCAGAGTGAGCACGTGGGTGGTCTCGATCCAGGCATACATGTACAGCGACTCGTGCAGCGCCGTACTCCAGGCGTGGGTGTCCAGCCAGCGGGCCAGGCCGAGCAGCAGCTCATTGAGCACGCGCACACCTCTGCCGGCGCAGCATTTCGCCTGTCATAGCTCCCCCTCTCCCCGATACACAGCCTCGGAATTCTGCCTCGCCGGCACACACATTTCTACTCGCTCCCGGGCGGTGTGCCTTTGGGTATCTCCTGCACCCGGCCGTCGTGATAGATGCGCGCAGCCGGGAAGAAGCCGGCTGCCTCCAGGGTGACACTGACGGGGCCGGTACCGCGATTCTGCCAGAACCAGCCGTGCCACCCGGCAAAAGGTGCCTGATAGGTGCCGCGCCGGCCGGCGGCGCGGGTCAGCTCGAAACTGTCGGCGACACCGGCCGGTGCAGCGTCCGGCTCGCCGTGCAGCTCCGCCACGAGCTCTCCCGTGGCCCGCCAGGAGAACACCAGCCCATCGCCCGCAGCCAGGCGGTATTTGTATTCCACCGACTCGAACGGTGCCAGCTCGAAGGTCACGGTGTCGGTGACATATTTTTCAGAGGCTTCGGCCAGGGCTTCCTGCTCCGCCGGGGCCAGGGCCAGCAGCCCCATGGCCCGGCCGCTGCCCAGGGGGTCCACACCGTATTCCGCGGGCAGCACGAAGGCTACCAGTGCCACTGTTGCCAGCAGGAGTGCCGCCGCGGTGGCAGCCAGCACGGCGCGCGGCGTAGCCGCCGTCATGAGTTGCCCACCAGCAGGTACCCGGCGCCCTGGTAACCGGCCAGCAGAAAGCCCGCACTCATCAGGGCGGTATTGGCCACGAAAGCCTGACGGCCGAAGCGGCGGCCGGCCCGCCAGCGGAACAGCAGCGCGACCACCACCAGCAGGGCCAGAACCTGCCCCGCCTCCACCCCCAGATTGAAGCTCAGCAGATTCACCAGCAGCCCCTCGTCGGCCAGGGCCATCTCCTGCAGACGGGTGGCCAGGCCCAGGCCGTGGAACAGCCCGAATATCAACACGGCCAGGCGGGCGTCCGGCGCGGCGCCGAACAGCACATCAAAGCCGCCCAGGTTCTCGAAAGCCTTGTACACCACGGACAGACCGATCACCGCATCGATGAGGTAGGCGTTCACCGCCAGTGCGCCCAGCACCCCGCCGATGAGCGTAACGCTATGGCCCAGAGTAAACAGCGACACGTACAGGGCTACGTCGCGCAGGCGTCTCAGGAAAAACACCACACCCACCAGAAACAGCAGGTGATCGTAGCCGGTGACCATGTGTTTGGCGCCCAGATACACGAACGGTCCCACGGCCGGCCCGCTGATGCCCTGGACGAACACGGCGTCCTGGCCGCCGATGGTATGGGCGAATGCCGCACCGGCGCCGCCCAGCAGAAGTGTGCCGAGCCCGGCCGCTGCAACCCGGTGCCGGATTTCAATGATCGTCGGTTCCGTCATCCGAGACCATGTAAGGCTGATGACAGGCCACACAGACGTTGTAGAGCTGTCCGCCGATATCGAACAGCGCATCCGCGTCCTGGGCCTCGGCCGCCACCATGGCGCGCTCGCCCATGGTCACGATACCGGCTGCAAATTCGTTCCAGTCGGCGCCCTGGCTGCGGCCGGGCAGCATCAGCAGATTACCGCTCTCCGTGATCACGGCGGCGGCGTTGCGCACTTCAGCCCAGCCCTCGTCGGTGACCGGCGCCAGATCCTGCTCGCCGGCCTCGGTGATCACCGACCCCGCTGCGCCCCAGATGACATCGGCGGCCGGGTCCATGACCCAGAGCATCAACTGGTGGTCGTCCAGCACGGGCCGGAACGGCACGTCCGGCGGCGTATCCTGGCCGTTGCCGCAGCCTGCCAGGGCCAGCAGCAGCGCCGGCGCCATCATCGCTCTCAACATATTGCTCCCCTCCCCAGGGCGGCCGTTACTTCAACAGGGCCAGAAACTCCGATCGGGTGGCCGGATTCTCACGGAAGGCCCCGAGCATGGCCGAGGTCTTCATCAGCGAATTCTGCTTTTCCACCCCGCGCATCATCATGCACAGATGCCGCGCCTCGATGATCACGCCTACATCCTCGGCACCGGTAACCTGCTGCAGGGCATCGCCGATCTGGAAGGTCAGCTCTTCCTGAATCTGCAGGCGGCGGGCGAACATGTCCACCACCCGCGCAATCTTGGACAGACCGAGCACCTGGCCATTGGGAATGTAGCCCACGTGACACTTGCCGATGAACGGCAGCAGGTGGTGTTCGCACAGCGAATACAGCTCGACGTCCTGGACGACGATCATCTCGCGGTTTTCCGCCGGAAACAGCGCGCCGTTGACCACTTCCTCCAGGGTCTCATGATAGCCCTTGGTGAGGAATTGCATGGCTTTTGCCGCGCGCGTCGGTGTATCCAGCACGCCCGGCCGGGTGACGTCGTCGATTTCGCCGATGATCGTTGTGTAGGCTTCGACCAGGCGGGAATAGTCTTCCATGGAACCTCTCGATGCGGTGCACCAGCAGTTTGCCAAAAAGGATGCGGCGGCGCGACGCCTCTCGGTACTGTCGGTACCGACCAAGGCCAGCGAAATCATATCCGAAAAGAGCGGGGGCTGACGCGTTGTGTCGATCGCTGACCTACGTGGAGCGCTCCAGTTCTATCCGGATCTTCTCGGCTTCCTCCATAAGCTGTGCGTTTCCGCGCACATCCCCGCGACGCATCGCATGCATCGCTGATTCCAGCTTCTGTTGATAGGCTCTCTTGAGCTTTTTCGCTGGGTCGCGCTTGAAAAATGGCATAAATTCTGCCCCTGCTTCAGTCATGGTCACTGGACGGTAAACGCGCTGCAGGCGATAGCCGCGCCTCATTCCACTACTTGAACATCCAGCGCGTGAACCCGGCGTCAACCACTGCGTCCACCGGGAATCCATGAGCGAGCAATATCTGTTGGACCACTGGCAGGGCTGCGATGAGGCGGTTGTCGCCGGTCAGCGATGGCCGCCAGCAAAATCCCGGCCGGCGCCGCGGCCGCGCTGCCACCCGACGAAATCTGCGCGGAGATCGAAACCCTCCACTTTCACCAGTTCCAGCGCATCGTCGATCAATCTATGCTGTCCGGGCTGAGCCAGGCCGATCTCCCCTTGCTGGTAGATCGGCAAACATGCCGGAAAGGTTTCTTCCATGATGAAGCAATGGCTATCCCGTAATGCCGGTCGCCTGGGGATCGTTTTCGTCGCGCTGCTGCTGTTTGTCTGGGTGATTACCGGCGACTCCGAACCGGAGGACGACAGCGCTCCGAAGCCGCCGGAGGCGGTCATGGTGGGGCTGACGGACAGCCGCGTTGAGCCGGTGGAGCGCGTGGTCAAGCTTCAGGGGCATGTCGAGCCCGAACAGATCGTCCGGGTGCGGGCCAAGACCGGCGGGGACGTGGTCGAGACTCCCGTGAGGGAAGGTGCCGTGGTCGAGCCCGGCGACCTGATTGCCCGTCTGGCCATGGATGATCGCGCGGCGCGTCTGCGCGAGGCGAAAGCCGCCGAGCGCGAGGCGCAGGGAGACTACGATGCCGCGGCGCGGATGGCGGACCAGGGCTTCCAGGCTCGGCTGGTGGCTGAACGCGCTCTTGCCGAGCTCGAATCCGCCCGGGCCCGGGTGGCCTCGATCGAGCTGGATATCGACCGAACCGGCATCAAGGCCCCCATCGCCGGCGTGCTCAATCGCCAGATCACCCGCCAGGGGGATGTCGTCTCAGCCGGCGAGCCGGTAGCCGAGATCGTCGAGAACAATCCCCTGCGGGCTGTGGTGCACATACCCCAGCACCGCGTGCACGAGGTCGCCGAGGGGCAGATCGCCCGGGTAACCTTCCTCGACGGCCAGGTGCGCACGGGCAGGGTGCAGTACGTGTCCGCCACCGCCGATGACGAGACTCGGACCTTCCCTGCCCGGGTGAGGGTGGACAACCCGGACCGCGACCTGCCTGCCGGCACCAGCGTCACGGTGGAAATCCCGGTCGAGGAGGTCCAGGCGCACGCGATTTCCCCGGCGCTGATCTCGCAGAACGAGCGGGGCGAGCTGGGCGTGAAGGTCGCCGAAGCGGATGCCGCGGGTGAACTCCACGCCCGCTTTGTCCCGGTCTCACTGATCCAGTGCGAGCGCCGAACGGGTCTGGGTGACCGGCCTGCCCGAACAGGTGCGGCTGATCTCGCTGGGGCAGGGTTTCGTGCGCGACGGCGATCCCGTCGAGGAAAGCCCCGACCAGGATGGGAGCCCGTGAACGGGCTGCTGGCTGCGCTTTTTTCCCGTTCGCGCAGCGTGCTGCTGGTGTTGCTGGCGCTGCTGGCAGCAGGCGGAATGGCCTACTGGCGAGATCGCAAAGAGGCTGCGCCGGATGTCGATGTGCCGATATTCTTCGTCACCGTCGCCTATCCGGGCATCTCACCCGAGGACAGCGAGCGGCTGCTGGTCCGCCCGCTGGAACGCGAACTGGGCGGCATCGAGGGGCTCGACGAGATGCAGGCCAGCGCCGGGGAGGGCTTCGCTCTGCTCCGGCTGGATTTCGACCCCGGCTACGACAACCGTCGGGCGCTGGCCGATGTGCGCGAGGAGGTGGATCTCGTCCGGCCCGATCTGCCGCCGGGGGTCGAGGAGCCCATGGTCACCGAGGTCGACCTGTCGATGTTTCCCGTCCTGATCGCCACCCTGTCCGGCTCGGCCCCCGAGCGGACCCTGGTGCAGATTGCCCGCGAGCTGCGCGACCAGATCGAGACGCTGCCGGGCGTACTCGAGGTGGGGATCGGCGGCGATCGCGAGGATCTGCTCGAGGTGCTGGTCGACCCGCGCACGCTGGAGACCTACCAACTGCCTTTCAACGACCTGGTCGCGGCCATCGAACGCAACAACCAGCTGGTGGCCGCTGGGGCACTGGATTCCGGTTCCGGGCGGTTGAACATAAAGGTCCCGGGCGTGATCGAGTCGGTCTCCGATGTCCTCGAACTGCCCGTGATCTCGCACGACGGCACCGTTGTGACCTTCCAGGAGGTTGCCGATGCCCGTCGTACCTTCAAGGATCCGGAAGGCTTCGCGCGAATCGACGGCAAACCGGCTGTGTCACTGGAGATACGCAAGCGTGCCGGTGCCAACATCATCGACGCAGCCGCCGACGAGGGCGGTCATCGAACAGTCCAGCGCGCGAGTGGCCGGCGGCATCACGGTGCGATCATCCTGCAGGACAGCGCCGAGGACATCGATGATCTGCTGGGCGATCTCGAGAACAATGTCATCACGGCGATCCTGCTGGTGATGCTTACCATCGTCGCCGCGCTGGGCGGGCGCTCGTCCTGGCTGGTGGGGCTGTCGATCCCCGGGGCCTTTCTCGGCGGGGTGCTGATCCTCTACGCAATGGGGTTCACCCTCAACATCGTGGTGCTGTTCGCCCTGATCCTGGTGGTGGGCATGCTGGTGGACGGCGCCATCGTGGTGGTGGAGCAGGCAGACCGCTACCTCGCCGAGGGATGGACGCGCCGCGAGGCCTACCTGGCAGCCGCGCAGCGCATGGCCTGGCCTATCGTCGCATCGGTAGCGACCACCCTGGCGGTGTTCTTTCCCATGCTTTTCTGGCCGGGGATGGTCGGCGAATTCATGTTCTACCTGCCGGCGACCGTGCTGGTCACCCTGCTGATGTCGCTGGCGATGGCGCTGGTATTCATCCCTGTGCTGGCGGCGTCAATTTCCCGCGGGCAGGACGCCAGCCGACCGGAGCAGGTGCAGCACATCCAGGCGGCCGAAGCCGGTCAATTCGACCGGCTGGACGGCCCGACGGCATGGTACGTCGGCCTGCTGTACAGGGCGATCGCCTGCCCGGGGCAGACCCTGGGCATTGTCGTCGTATTCACCGCCGCCCTGTATGTGGCCTATAGCGAGCTGGGCCGAGGGGCGAACTTCTTTCCCGACGTCGAGCCGCGCTTCGCCCAGATACAGATCCAGGCCCGCGGCGACCTGTCGGTGTGGGAGCTCGATGACCTGGTACGCCGAGTCGAGTCGCAGCTCCACGGCCATCCGGCCTTCAAGACGATCTATGCCCGCAGCATTGCCTCTCAGCAGGCTCGACTGGCGCAGGACTACGCCGAGGATGTAATCGGCGTCATCCAGCTCGAACTGGTCAACTGGCAGCAACGTCCGCCGGCCGAGGAAATCCTGGCGGATCTTCGCAGCCGATTGGACCACCTGGCCGGAGTGCGACTGCAGTTCCTTACTGAGTCAGGTGGCCCGAGCCGCGGCAAGCCCGTGCTGCTCGAGATCTCGGCCACAGATGGCGGCAATGAGGCGGGGCCCCTGGTCGACGGCGTAGAGCATCTGCGCCAAGGCATGTCGACCGTCGGCGGCTTCGTCGACATCGAGGACAACCGTCCGCTGCCAGGCATCGAGATGCGCCTGGAGGTGGATCACCGCGAGGCGGCGCGCTTCGGAGTCGACGTCAATATCCTCGGCCGTGCCGTGCAGATGCTCACCCGCGGGCTGGCACTGGGCGGCTACCGGCCGGAAGACGCGGACGAGGAGGTCGACATTCGTGTGCGCTTCCCCTTCGACGAGCGCAATCTCGCCCAGCTCGTGAACCTGCGGGTTCCCACGCCGGCCGGCATGGTACCGGTACAGAACTTCGTCGAGTTCGTGCCGGCACCCAAGACCGGCATCGTCCAGCCGCGGTGGATGGAAATCGACGCGTCGCGCGTGGCAGCCGACGTGGCTGCCGGCCGTGCTGGTTGACGATCGGTCGCAAGCCCTGCAGGACGCTGGCGGACAACCCCCTGCCGGAGGGTGTGCAGTTGTCGGTACGCGGCCAGCAGGAAGACCAGGCCGAGGCGCAGCGATTTCTGACCCTGGCGTTCCTGGCTGCCATCATCCTGATGACTCTGATTCTCGTCACCCAGTTCAACAGCTTCTATCAAGCCATGCTGGTGCTCACCGCGATCGTCTTCTCCACCAGCCGGGGTACTGCTGGGACTGCTCGCTGCGCCGAGCCGTTCTCGGTGGTGATGAGCGGTATCGGGCGTGATCGCGCTGGCTGGTGTCGTGGTCAACAACAACATCGTCCTGATCGACACGTACAACCAGTTGCGGCGCGACGGGATCGACCCGGCGGGAGCCGTCCTGCGCACCGGAGCGCAACGCCTGCGTCCGGTGCTGCTGACCACCATTACCACGGTATTGGGCCTCGCGCCGATGGTATTCGCCCTGACCCTGGACTTCATCGGCCGGGAGTTCTCCATTGGTGCGCCTTCCACGCAGTACTGGGTCCAGTTGGCCACCGCGATCGCCGGCGGCCTGCTGGTTGCCACTCCGCTGACACTGCTGTTCACCCCGGCGATGCTTGCCTGGTGGGATGAACGCCGGGCGACGCCCCTGGTTCCATAGCGCCGGAGCCGCTCCTCAAGTTCTTCAAGCAGGTCGTTTGGAAGTTTTGACGCTATATCGTGTTGAGCCGGTTATCGGGGATATCCCTTAGTGATAAGTGCGGTCCTTTAGCGTTACGGTTCAAATGTTGGCCATCGACGAGCCAAGGACCGTTCCGTCAGATTCACATCAGGAGAATTGAAAATGGCCACCCGTCAGCGAACTGCTTCGATGGCTGCGGTATGCATTCTGGTGCTGACGCCACTGCTCGGCTCCCAGGCCAATGCGGCTCCAATGTTTGCGCGGCAGTACAACGTTTCCTGCAATGTCTGTCATTCGGCTTTCCCCGCACTCAACGCCTTCGGCGAGCAGTTTGCCGCCAGCAACTTCCGCCTCCCGAACTGGCGGGACACGACTCTCAAGACCGGTGACGATCAGCTCGCGCTGCCGGATTCGGTGCCCGCGGCTTTCCGCGCTCAGGCGTTCGCCCAGGCGCGTGACGGTGAGGCGGTGGACGAAGTTACCGGCGAGCGCACCGAGGCGGATTCAGACTTTCAGTCTCCCTATCTCATCAAGCTGCTATCCAGCGCGCCGCTGTCGGACAATATCACCTATTACTTCTACGGAATCTTTGCGGAGAAAGGCAGCAACGGGGAAGTCATCATAGAAGACGCATGGTTTTCCTATGACGATCTCTTCGGTTCCGGCACGAGCATGATGCTCGGACAGTTTCAGGTATCGGATCTGATGTTTCCCCGGGAAACCCGCCTGACGTTTCAGGACTTCATGGCCTACCGCATGGCGGGAATCACATACGATCGCGGCGTGTTGTTCGAGCGCGGCTTCGGTCCCGTCGATGTAGGACTGGGGTTGGTGAACGGCAACGGTATCGAGGAAAACGTCACCATCAACAGTCCAGGCTATCGACGTTCCGACCACCTGTTCGACAACGATACCGACAAGGCCGTGTTCGCCCGGTTCTCTACCTCGTGGTCTGGTGTCGATGGCGGGCTGTTCCTGTATGCCGGCGAGCAAAAGAATTCGGCAGGTCCCGCCGGCATCGACAGTGGCGAGCGGGATACGGACAAGGAGATCGTCGGAATCGACCTGTCGGGACGTATCCGCGGCAACTGGCGGTGGTTCGGCCAGGCACTGTGGAACCGCTGGGATGATTTCATTGATGTCGGCCAGCAGGAGGACTGGTACGGAGGCTTCGCCGGTGTGGACTACACCCCCCCGGGGCGCTGGGCGTACTCAGCACTCTACAACTACGCGGATGCGAACGATTTAGATGGTACCGACACGGTCTTCGAGGGAATCGACATCAACAGCATCACCCTGTCCGCCTCCTATTACTTCATGCGCAATGTGAAGGGCGTAATGGAGGTGAACTTTGACCTGCTCGACGAGGAATCCCAAACCGGCGATTTCTATACCGGTCACCTGACTCGGGAACACTATGTGCTGGTTGGTTTCGACGCGGCCTTCTAGGGTATTCAGGCGTCAGTTCAGCGCCGCTGAAGGCTGGCGCACGGCAGGTTCTCAGAGCTCCACGTATTGCGTAGCGATCCGGAACCCTGTTAAACGGGGTTCCCATGAGCACGGGAAACCTCCATATAAAGCGCGTCTATGACACGGCGCAGAAGACCGACGGCTGCCGCATTCTGGTGGATCGTGTCTGGCCGCGCGGCATGAGTAAACAGAAGCTGCAGGCCGATCTCTGGCTGCGCGATGCCGCGCCCTCCACCGAACTGCGCAGGTGGTTCGGCCACGACCCGGACAGGTGGGACGAGTTCCGCCGCCGCTACTTCGCCGAGCTGCGCGACAATCCCGATGCCGTCGCGGCGATCCGGGATCGCCTCGACGCGGGCACGGTGACGTTGCTCTACAGTGCGAAAGACACCCGCCACAATCAGGCAGCAGCCCTGCAGGAGTACTTATGCCCAGCCAGGGAGTCATGAGACCCGCCGGCACGTTTCTCTCCATCGGCTTTCGGCCGTTCTATCTCGGCGCGGCGTTGTGGGCCGCGCTGGCCGTACCGCTGTGGTATGCCGTGTATGCCCGCGGCCTGACGTTGAACCCCACGCTGCCGTGGCCGGCCTGGCATGCCCACGAAATGGTGTTCGGCTTTGCACCGGCAGTCATCGTCGGATTTCTGCTCACCGCCGTGCGCAACTGGACCGGGCTGCACACACCCAGCGGCGCAGCGCTGGCTGGACTGTTCGCCCTGTGGGCCGCGGCCCGGATATTACTGCTCACCGGACCGGCGGCGCTGGCCGTCGCTGTGGACCTGGCCTTCCTGCCATTGGCGGCGCTGTCGCTGGCCATTCCCCTGTGGCGCAGCGGCAACTGGCGCAATGCTTTCGTGGTGCCATTACTGCTGCTGCTGGGCACCCTGTCTCTCGCTCATCACGGCGCTTACGGCGGCTGGATGGACCCCTTCTGGGCCCCGCGGGCACCCACGGTGGCCCTGGATCTGGTGGCATTGCTCATGGCCGTCATCGGCGGCCGGGTGATACCCGCATTTTCCGGCAATGCGGTGCCGGGGCTTGTGCCGCGCCGCTGGCGCGGCGTCGAAGCCGCTGCCCTGGGTCTGCTCGGCTGCATCATCGTCATCGACGCCGGCGGACTCGGCAGCCTCATACCCATGCCGCTGCTGCGCGGACTATTCCTGGCGGCGGCCCTGGTCCACCTGTTACGCCTGGCCGGCTGGCAGCCCTGGGCGACCCGCCACAACCCGCTGCTGCTGGCCTTGCCCCTGGCCTACCTCTGGCTGCCCGTGCATCTGCTGCTGCGCGGCACACTGGATAGTGCAGGCGGTCAGATGGCACCGCTGGCGATCCATGCCATCAGCGTGGGTGCCATGGCCGGACTCATGCTGGCCATGATGACGCGCAGCGCACTGGGCCATACCGGCCGGCCCCTCACGGCCGGACCGGCAGAGCTGGCCATGTTCGCCGCCATCCACGGGGCAGCTCTGGCCCGGGTGGCAGGCCCGCTGGTCTGGCCGGGCGGCTATGTCACCTGGGTCGGGTTGTCCGCTTTGTTGTGGATGGTAGCGTTCGCCGCATTCGTGGGGCGCTATGCGCCCATCGTGATGCGCCCGCGGGTGAATGGTTGAGAGGTGCAGTGGCTGTGGGTGTGGGAGCGACCTCCAGGTCGCGATCTGGAGATCGCTCCCACAATATTTGCTTAAGCAAATCGCCGCAGCTCGCGGCGTGCGATCACCATTTTGTGCACTTCGTCGGGGCCGTCGGCGATGCGCAGCGCCCGGCCATTACGCCACATGGCGGCTACCGGCGTGTCGTCGGATACGCCGAGAGCGCCCAGGCACTGAATGGCCCGGTCGAGCACCGTCATCATCATGTTGGGCACCACCACCTTGACCATGGACAGCTCCTGGCGGGCTTCGCGCTTGCCGGCCTTGTCCATCTTCCACGCCGCGTACTGGGTCAGCAGACGCGCCTGGTCGATCTCCATACGTGAGGTGGCGACCCAGTCCTGCACGATCTGCTTCTCTGCCAGCTTGCTGCCCGAAGCTTCGCGGTCGTTGGCGTGGCGGCACATGATCTCGAAAGCCCGCTCCGCCATGCCGATGGCGCGCATGCAGTGATGAATGCGGCCCGGCCCCAGGCGCGCCTGGGCAATCATGAAACCGCCGTGCTCGGGGCCGAGCAGATTGGCAGCCGGCACGCGGCAGTCGTCGTAGCGGATTTCGCAGTGTCCGCCGCCGCCGCTGTGCCCCATGACCGACACGGAGCGCACCAGGTCGAAGCCCGGCGCATCGGTGGGCACGATGATCATGGAAGCGCGCTCATGCGGCGCCCCTTTCGGGTTGCTCACCACCATGACGATGGCGAAGGCGGCACCCACCGCGCCGGAGGTGAACCACTTGTGGCCGTTGATCACCCATTCATCCCCGTCGCGACTTGCGAGCGTTCGCAACCCGGTGGGGTCGGCACCGGAGACCTCCGGCTCGGTCATGGAAAAGCACGAGCGTATTTCGCCTTCCAGCAGCGGCTTCAGCCAGCGCTCCTTCTGTTCCGGCGTGCCGAACTCCGCCAGAATTTCGGCATTGCCGGTGTCCGGCGCCTGACAGTTGAACACCCGCGGCGCCAGGGGCGAACGGCCCATGTGCTCGCAGAGTATCGAGTAGTCGTGGTTGGACAGTCCCGCGCCCCACTCATCATCGGGCAGGAACAGATTCCACAGACCAAGGTCTTTGGCTTTGGCGCGCAGTTCGCGCATCACCGGCGCATCTTCCCCGTCGGGTGTCGCCTTGACCTCTTCCGTGTAGCGCCGCTCGGCGGGGATGATGTCGTCATTGAGCATCCGCAGAACCTGGTCCTCGACGATGCGTGCCTCGTCGGATATGGCGAATTCCATATCAATACACCTCGTGGACCGTGTTGTAGATGTTGAACTTGCCCGTCGGCGTGATCAGGCGGTCATCCTTGATCACTTTCTTGAGCTTGCGGGTCTTGTCGTCCACCACCACGATGGCCGATTCCTCGTCGAGCGCGTTCCACACCGAGAACCAGACCTCGTCGCCGGCCTTGTTGTATTCGGGATGGACGACCCGCTGAGCGCCGCCCTCGATGTCCGCCCATTCGGCGATGGGCAGGACTTCGTAGCCGCCATCGGGATCATTGACGTCGAACACGGCCACCGACTGGCTGATGTCTTCGTCGGGATTCAGCGGCGTATCGACCCACAGGTTGTCGGATTTCGGGTGGGTCTTCACGAACAGCGAGCCGCCGCCGAGGCCCTTCAACACGCGAACGGCTTTCCAGGCATGCTCCGGGTGATCCACCGGATCGGTACCGATGAACGTGATCTCGTCACTGCCCAGGGCACTGGTGACCCAGACGGGTCCGTATTCCGGATCGACCAGGTTGGCGCCCCGTCCCGGGTGAGGAATCGAGGTGACATCCACCAGGGCCTCCAGGTTCTGCTCCAGCGAATCCACCACGGCAATCTTGTCGGACTGATTGGCCGCGGTGAGGAAATAGCGCTGAGTGGAATCCCAGCCGCCGTCGTGAAGGAACCGGGCAGCATCGATGGTGGTCTCTTTGAGGTTGTCGATGTCCTCGTAGTTGACCAGCTTGATCAGCCCGGTCTCTTTGATGTTGACGATGAACTCCGGGTGCTGGTGCGACGCCACGATGGCGGCCACCCGCGGCTCCGGGTGATATTCCTGGGTATCCACCGTCATGCTGCGGGTCGATACGATCTTCAGGGGCTCCAGCGACGAGCCGTCCATGATCACGTACTGGGGCGGCCAGTAAGCGCCGGCAATGGCGTATTTGTCCTCGTAGCCTTTGTACTTGGAGGTCTCCACCGAGCGCGCCTCGAGGCCGATCTTGATCTCCGCCACCCGTTGAGGCGGATCGGTATACAGATCGATCATGTCGATTCTGGCATCGCGGCCGATGGTGTAGATGAAGCGGCCGGAGGCCGACGGACGCGAGATATGCACCGCATAGCCGGTGGGCACGATGGCGACGATCTCCTTGCTGTCACCGTCGAGAATGGCTACTTCGCCGGTGTCACGCAGGGTGACGGCAAAGAAATTCTCAGTGTCGTAATCATGCTGCGGTGAGTCCACACGCTCCGCTTCGGGAATGAGGACCTTCCAGGACTCGCGCATTTCCGGCATGCCCCACTCCGGCGGCTCCGGCGGCGGGTGCTGCAGGAAGCGCGCCACAATGTCGATCTGTTCGGGGCTCAGCTCTTCCGACGTACCCCAGTTCGGCATGCCGGCGGGAGTGCCGTAGTTGATAATGGTCTTCAGATACTCGGTGCCCTTGGCCCGGGTGAGATCGGCGGTGAGGGGCTTGCCGGTGGCGCCTTTGCGCAGCACGCCGTGACAACCGGCACACCGCTGGAAGTAAAGCTCGGTGGCAGTAACGAACTCCGCTTCGGTCATGGCCGGGCCATCCGTTGACACCATTCGACCCATCGCGCTCCCGCCTACAGGGCTCGATCCGCTGCCCTCGTACTCCAGCTGTGAACTCTCCAGGCCTGGATGCGGACCGCCTTCCTGGCCGGTTTTGCCAGCCAACCGCTGGCGTCGCTCGGCCACCTCCGCCGCGCTCACATAGCCGGCGTCGTTGTCCCAGGAATTCAGCACGTAAGTCAGTATGTCGGCAACCTGCTGGTCCGACAGATAGGCCAGGTTGGGCATGACGGCATCGTAGGTCTGGCCATTCACCTCGATGGGTCCGGACAGGCCATCCAGAACCACTTCGATCGCACGGTGTTTGTCCTCCAGCAGGTAGTCCGACCCGGCCAGCGGCGGAAAGACGTTGCCCATGCCGGTACCGTCCGGCTGGTGACAGGACTGGCAATAGCTTTCGTAAGCCGCTTTACCCGCCTCGATGCGCGCTTCGAGCTCTGCCTGAGCCACTTCAGCCTGGTGGACCGCCGGCGCGGCGGCAAGCCCTGCCGCCAGCAGCATCCCGCAGGCCCCGCTCACCACTCTACGGGTCAGCTTCACGGTATTCATCTTCCTCTCCTTACAGTCACAAACTCACGTGCACGGACACGGCGCCGTAGCGCCCAGGCGCTGCCAGCACGTCGACCAGCGGATCGCCCTGGGGACGGCCGCGGACCGACGCCCAGTGCCAGTACGTTTTATCAGTCAGGTTGAAAATACCGGCGTTAACGCGGACGTTGCTGCGCGGGCTGTACCCGGCAGTCAGATCGAACACTGCGTAACCGGCCGGCTCGAACAGATCCAGTTCGCTGTCGTCCACCCGCGACTGCTCCTCGGCCGCACGCATGGCCAGGCTGCCATGCCAGCGCGGGTTCGGCTGCCAGTGCAGGCGCGCCGTCAGCGAGGGTGGATCGACGGTGTTCAAAGGCTCGTCGGTGTCGCGGTTCTCGCCCCGTGTCCAGCTTGCCTCGGCACTGAACTGCAGGGTTTCCAGGAGCTGGGCGGAAAACGCCAGCTCGGCGCCGTAGACCCGGGCCCGCTCGATGTTGCGTGATTGAAACAGCAGCGCTCCGCTGGCCGGATCGAAACCGAGGTTGGCCCGGGACTCGATAAAGTCGTCATAGTCCGCGCCGAACACGGCCAGAGCGCCGTTCCAGCGGGCGCCCGCATACTTGACCCCGAGTTCCAGACCATCGGAGGTTTCCGACTCGAGATCGGGGTTTGGAATTGCACGGACGTTGAACGGTACGGCAAACTCCAGGCCGATATTCACGTCCTCGAACGGCGGCGCACGAAAGCCGCGAGCATACTGGGCAAAGGCCTGAACCCGGTCGCTGACCCGCCACTGCAGCCCCAGCTTGGGCGCCAGCGCCGACTCCTTGACGTCCTCCACCGGCGTATCGGGAAAGTCTTCGCGGAACAGGCGGTCGGCACTGGCGTCCAGGCGATAGTGCTCGAAGCGCACACCGGGAATGAGCGTCACGGCACCGAGGGCGATTTCGTCGTGCAGATAGACGGCGGATTCGGTCACCGTGGAATTTGGGAAATCGCGCACCGGCATGGTCTCACCGATCAGCACGTTGGTGGTCTCCCCGGTGGTCAGGTTGCGCTGTCGGCCGTCGCGTTTTTCTTCCACGTCGCTGCGGCGCACGCTGAAACCCCAACCCAGCCGATGGGCCAGGCCGGCGAGTTCGAAGCGGCTCTCCAGATCCATGACAGCGCCCAGGTCTTCGAAGCGGTAATCGAAACTGCGCTGAATGGCCAGCGGCGGGTCGGCAATCTCACGGCGTTCGTCGGTCAACTGCTCGACCCGGCTGCGCTGCGCGTAAACCGTCAGGCGGCCGTAATCGGCCCAGCTTCCGTCCACCGCGAAGTCGTACTCGAGCTGGGCCGAATGCCGTCTGCGGGTATCGTCGCCGGCGAGAAACGTGGTACGGGCAAACTGCCGGCCGAAGCCCAGGGTGGCCTCCGGCCGGCTGGCCACATCCTCTTCGAACGCCTCGGCTTTAAAGCGCAGCCGGTCACCGCCAGCCAGGGAGTAGTCGAGCTTGAGCATGGCCGACGCTCGTTCCCGGTCCAGCGCTTCCTCGAGAGAGGTTCCCGCCGCATCGCGTTCATTGCCTTCCAGGTACGAACCGTGCAGCACACCGGCCAGCGCGCCATCGCGGCCGGCCAGAGATCCGCTCACCACGCGGGAATCATCGGCGCCGGAATAGGCGGCCGCCAGCGACGTGACCAGGTTTCGATCGCCCAGATACTCATCGGGATCACGGGTCACCACCGCGACCACGCCGCCGAGGGCGTCGCTGCCGAACAACGTGGATGCCGGCCCCCGCAGGATCTCTACACGCGAGATCGTATCGGGGATCAGGTAGTCCTGGCCGGCGTTGGAAAACGCGCCAACGTCGAACTGATCTGCCACCGGCACCCGGTCGATGAGGGTGGTGACACGATTGCCGGAAAGCCCCCGAATGGTGAATTCCGTGGCGCCGAAGCGGCTGTTGGCGCGGGCAACACTGACCCCGGGCGTGTAGCGCACCAGGTCTTCGGTGTTCACGGCGATCTGCTCGATGAGGGTGTCGCGGGTGATCACGTCTACCGTGCCCACCACATCCTGAACCGGCCGCGGCAGTCTCGCACCGACCACCAGGATCTCTTCAATGGGGCCCGGAGCGGCAGCAACCTCCAGGCAGAGGCTCATCAGAGGGATGGCCAGAATTGCTGACAGAACGTGTTTCTTCATAGTGCCAAGCTTACCCCTGGCATGCGAGGCTTCCATCGGGGGAAACCCGTATTTGTCATACCGGTTATGGTCGGATAGCGTTGCACCATGTTCCTTCGCAGTGGAGACAACACATGCGACCTTGGCTGATGACAAGTCTGCTATGGGTTTCAACCGTACCGCTTTCATCGGTATGGGCGCAAGAACCCGACCCGGCCGCCCTCCTCGCCGACGGCACCGTCGGGCTGTCGTTCCGCTATCGCTATGAGTTCGTCGATGACGATGCGTTCTCCCGCGACGCCAATGCATCTACCCTGCGCTCCCGGTTGTCGTTTCAATCCGGCAGCTACCGCGACACCACCTTCTTCATCGAGGTGGAGGACATCCGCGAGATCTTGGCCGACAACTTCAACGCCGGCGCCGGGAACACGCCCGGCCGCTCACAGTACCCTGTGGTCGCCGATCCGGAAGGCACCGAGATCAATCAGGCCTACCTCGACTATGACGGCATCACCGGAACCCGCGTGCGGCTCGGCCGGCAGCGCATCAACCTGGACAATCAGCGTTTCGTGGGCGGTGTCGGCTGGCGGCAGAACGAGCAGACCTATGACGCCCTGTCCGTAGACTGGAGCAACGACCGGGTGCGCGTGTTCTACGCAGCACTCGACAACGTCAACCGCATCTTCGGTGAAGACGTGGCCGCCGGCGACCACCGTCAGGCACCCAGTCACCTGCTCAACATAAGCGCCAACGTCGCTGATGTGGGGCGCGCCTCGGCCTACCACTACGCCATCGACAACGACGACGCGGCCGGGTTCTCGACGCAGACCACCGGCGCGCGCCTGGCCGGCAGCCGAGCGCTGCCGGAGTTCACGCTCAACTATCTGGCGGAGTATGCCCGCCAGAGCGACTTCGCCGACAATCCGCAGAACTATACCGCCGACTACTGGCATGTGAACGCTGCTGCCAGCGTTGGCGAGTTGACCCTGACCGCGGGTTGGGAAGTGCTGTCCGGCAACGCGGACGATCCCGGCGCAGCGTTCCGCACGCCGCTGGCCACCCTGCACGCCTTCAACGGCTGGGCGGATCAGTTTCTCACCACGCCGCAGGCAGGCCTGGATGACCGCTACCTGCGCCTCGGTACCACGCTCGGCGACTGGACGCTCGAAGCACGCGGCCACCGCTTCAGCGCTGAGGACGGCGGTACCCGCTTCGGCAACGAGTTCGATGTGCGCGCCGGCCGGAAATTCGGCGAGCATCTGCAGTTCGACGTCTTCGCCGCAGCGTTCGACGGTGCCGGCGGTTTCGCCGACGTGCGCAAGCTCTGGCTGATGCTCAGCGCCAGTTTCTAGCCGAGACTCCGGACATTCAACAACCGCTGCAACGGCTCCGGTTCGGCCACCAGGTCGGCCAGGGTGTAGCCATCGAGCACGTCCAGAAACGCTGTCAGGGCATCGTTCAATACGCCGGCCAGAACGCAGACCGGCGTGATCACGCAGCGATTGTCCGCACGGAAGCATTCCACCAGCCCCAGCTCGCTCTCCATGTCGCGCACCACCTGGCCGAGATTGATCTGGTGTGGCGCCAGACGCAGCCGCATACCGCCGCCCTTGCCGCGGACCGTTTCGATGTAACCCTGGCGGTTGAGATCCTGGACCACCTTCATCAGGTGGTTGCGCGATACGTCGTAGGCCTCGGCCACCGCCTGCACGGTGCCGAAGCGGTCCGGACGCACGGCCAGATACATGAGCACGCGAAGGCTGTAATCGGTGTAGCGGGTCAGGCGCATCAGCGCTCGCCGCGGGCAGGCACGGCGGGTTCCGGGCGGTTGGCCAGCCACGCGCCCACGGCGGTGACAATGCAACACACGACAATCTGCATCTGCCAGGCGTCCAGCAGCAGCAGGGAAACGACCAGACTCACCGCCAGTAACGCCAGCGCGCCCACCTTCGCTCGCCGCGTGATCGCCCGTTCCCGGCGCCACGCCACCAGGTGCGGACCAAATCGCGGATGCGCCAGAAGACGCGCTTCGAGCTCGGGCGAATGCCGGGACGCGGACCAGGCGGCAACCAGCAGAAACGGCGTGGTCGGTAATACCGGCAACACCGCTCCCAGCGCTGCCGCACTCAGTGCCGCCCCGGTGATGCACCGATAAACGAATCTATAGCTGCCGCTCACCACCACTCCACGATGCCCATAACATTCATATATAATACATCTTATCAAGATCAGAGGCTGTGTCCCAGAGCCCCTGGGGGACCGCGACGCAGCTTTCCGCAACCCCGGCCACGGAGACGCAGATGACCGCCGACGATCCCGTTCTTGCCTCGCTGGAACTGCTGGATGATGACATTACCCGCCCCGTGTACGAACGATTCGCCCGGGCCTGCCCGCAGTGGGCGGCCCTCATGAACCACATGGACGGCTATATGCTCGGGCGCATGATGAGCGACGTGCTGGTCCTGCTGATGACGCCGCCGGCAGAGATCGACCGGCACTACCTGAGCTTCGAAGTAGATTCCCACCGGGCCTACGGCGTCACGCCGGACATGTTCCCGCCGTTGCTCGAAGCGGTGCGCCAGACCCTTCAGAACACCCTGGGCAGCCGCTGGACCAGCGCCATGGACCGGGCCTGGCGGGAGCGCATAGCCGCACTCGCCGAGGAGATCGACAACGTCGCCGCCGCCTCCATCCGCCCTTGACCCCACGGCCAACTCCCAGTAAACCGGTAGTCGATCGGTTCTTGTGCAATGGGGAGAGGATGCATGCTTGATCTCACACGCGGGCTGACTGCAGCCCTGGCCGGCGCGCTGCTCTGCAGCGCTCTGCTCAGCGGCCCTGCGGCTGCCGCCGAAACGGTCACCATTCACCGGGATCAATGGGGTGTCCCCCACGTCTACGGCCCCACCGATGCGAGCGTGGTGTTCGGCTATGTTTATGCTCAGGCCGAGGACAACTTCTGGCAGGTGGAAGACGTCATCATCCAGGCTATCGGCCGCTACGCCGAGGTCAACGGCGAGCGGGCGGTAGGTGCGGATTATCTGAACCGGGCCCTGCGGGTGGTGGAACTGTCCAAGGCGGAATGGCGGCAGATGCGCCCTGAAGCCCAGACACTGACCCGGGCGGCGGCCGCCGCACTGAACACGTATCTGGAGCGCTCCGGCACCGAGCCGCGCCTGATCGAGCACTTCGAGCCCTGGCACTTCGTCGCCTATGCACGCTTCGCCACCTATCAACTGTTCGTCTTCAACCGCGCAGACATCACGCCGGAGGAAATAGCCGCCCGTTCGCGCCACATGCTCACCGCTGCCAACTTCGAGGCCGGCAGCCTGGCGCCGGTGGCACGCAACGCCGTGGCCGATGCTCAAGCACAGGCCGGTTCCAATGCCTGGGCCGTGGCGCCGTCGCGGACCGAATCCGGCAATGCCATGCTGTTCATCAATCCGCATCAGCCGTACTTCGGCCCGGGTCAGTGGTACGAAGGCCACGTGCACAGCGACCAGGGCCTGCATTTCTCCGGCGCCGGGTTCTTCGGCTCACCGCTGCCCACCATCGGCCACAACGAGCATCTGGGCTGGACCCACACGGTAAACCGCCCGGACATCGTCGACGTCTACGCCCTGACGCTCGACGACCCGGAGCGCCCGGACAGCTACCGCTACGGCGACGGCTACCGTGCCATGACCTCCTGGACCGACACGCTGCAGGTAAAAACCGAAGATGGTATGGAAACCCGCACCTTCCGTTTCCAGCGCTCCCACCACGGCCCTGTCGTGGCCGTTCGCGACGGACAGCCGCTGGCCGTACGCATGGCCCGCTTCGAGGAAGGCGGCCAGCTCGCACAACGCTACGACATGCTGCGGGCCGCGAATCTGGACGAATTCAAGGCGGCCCTCGACCAGCTCGGCTCGCCCATGTTCAACACCATGTACGCCGACGACGCCGGCAATATCTATTACGCCTACTACGGGGCGGTGCCGCGCCGCGACCCCGGCATCGACTGGTCCGGCATCGTCGACGGCAGTGACCCCGCCGCGGAATGGCAGGGTTACCACCCGCTGGCTGAGCTGCCCACGCTGACCAATCCGGCGGCCGGCTATCTGCAGAACTGCAATGCCACACCGTTTCTCGCCACCGGCGCGGACGGCAATCTGGCTGCCGGCGACTATCCGCCCTACATGGCGCCGGAAGACGACAACAACCGCTCGCGCATGTCGCGCATTCTGCTCGGCGGCGACCTGACATTCAGCTACGACGAGCTGTCACGGCTGACCTGGGACACCCGTGTACTGGAAGCCGACACCATGCTGCCCACCCTGCGCGTCGAGCTCGAAGCCCGCGACCTGCCGCAGGCGCGCCGCGAACGGGCTTTCCAGGCGCTGGAATTGCTCGAGCAATGGGACCGCCGCAGCAGCATCACGTCAGAGCCCATGACCCTGTACTTCTTCTGGCGCCATGCCATGCGGCAACTGGACATGGCAGATCCGGTAGCCGCCTTCGAACACGCGCTGTCGTACATGCAGGACACCTACGGTTCCTGGCAAGTGGCGTGGGGCCAGGTCAACCGTCTGCAGCGGCGTCACACCAGCGGTGCGGAACCGTTCGACGACGACGCCGAGAGCCTGCCCATCGCCGGCGGCCCCGGCAACCCGTTCGGCATCATCTTCAATTTCTACGCCCGCCCCGAACAGGGCCGGCAGGAAATGTACGGCGTCGCGGGGCATTCGTTCGTCGGCCTGGTGGAGTTCGGCGAAACGCCGCGGGCGGAATCGGTGCTGGTGTTCGGCGCCGACGCGGACCCGCAGTCGCCCCACTACTTCGATCAGTCACGGCTGTTCGCCGAGCAGAGCTATAAGCAGGCCTGGTTCACCAGGGCGGCCGTCGGCGCCAACGCTCAGTCGACGCTGACCCTCGAGTACACGCCGTAGGCCGGCAACCGGCCGCTTACAGCGTGTCGGTAGCGCGCGGCGGAAAGTCGCCGAATACCCGGGCGACTACGGCCCGCACGCGCTGCGGGTCGAAAGCGAAGTCGGCCGCATCGCCGCGGGCGCGGGAAATGCCTTCCCAGACCAGCCGGTTGCGGCCGGCGTCTACCACGTCGACGTGCAGGGTGCCTTCCGTGTATTGCTCGACGTCCCTGTCGTAGCCGGTCCAGACCCCGTAGTGCCGATGAAACAGGCCGTAGCTGAATGCGACGTCCGGCCGCCGCCGCAGACTTTCCACGACTTCCTTGGTTTCGACGAAGAAATTGATCTGCAGATCGGCGCCGTCATCCATGTAGCGGTAGCCCCGGGCCTCCAGCTCGGCCCGGGTGGCCTGCATGAGATTCTGACTCAGAATACTGGTGGTGCCCTGCTCGCGGTCGGTGCCCAGCGGCTCATGAAAGCTGAACGTGGCATAGGCAGAGAAATCGGTCTGCGGGGCGCGGGCCACGTCGACCCTGGGGGCGGCGGCGCACCCGGCGAGCCAGCCAACCACCAGGCCAGCCACCAATAAATTTCGACAGATCAAGGACATACGCATACTCTCAGGCGTGTTCATGGGCATCCTCAGGCACGCCGGCCAGGATCTTGCGGCCGCTGATCATGCTGGAAACCAGCGTACCACCGCCGCGCAGTTCAGTGAAAACCACGGCGGCCGACGTGCGGCCCGGAGCAGCCCGCCATGCGGAATTCCACGGATAAGCGCCCGTTCGCGATCCAAGCCTTTGAACCCGGCCGGAGTCAGAGTAATGTTGCGCCTATCATTGCCAATGATTCTGCAGCAGGAGCGGCAAGGGAGCCTATGAGCGAACAATCGAGATCCAGTGATCCCATGGAGAAGTTCCGCGAACTGGTGACCGAGTGGGAGCGGGGCTTCGACACACTGGCCAACCGGGTCATGGGCACCGATGAGTTCAGCCGCACCATGAACCAGTTCCAGAACCTGCAGCTCACCATGCAGAAGGCCTTCGCCGAGGTCATGGGCAAACACCTGGCCAACCTCAATCTGCCGAGCCGCGACGATGTGCTGCGCGTGGGCGAAGCCGTCCACGAGGTCGACATGCGCCTGGCCCGGATGGAACTGAAGCTCGAGGAAGTCGCCCGTGCTGCCGGCGTCGACACGAGCAAGCCGAGGAAGGGTCCGCCGCGGACCAAACAGCCACCCAGCGCCCGGGAGTCGTGATGTCCAGCGAGGCACCTTCAGCACCGTCCACCACCGAGCGGCTGAAAAACATCGTCGACCAGGCGATTCTGCGCAGCGTCAAGGGCCTCGAATACGTTACCTCGCCCGCCCCCGCCGTGGGCCTCACCCCCAAAGAAGTGCTTTATGAACGCGGCACGCTGCGGCTTTATCACTATCTGCCGCAGGCCGACGAGGTCTATCGGGTGCCGATTCTGCTGGTCATGGCCACCACCAACAAGGCCTACGTATTCGATCTGGCGCCGGGGCAGAGCATGGTGGAATTCCTGCTCAAGGAAGGTTTCGACGTCTACGTCATCGACTGGGCGCCGCCCCTGCCGGAAGAAAAGCGCCTCGATCTGGCCGACTACACCCAGGACTTCCTGCCCACCTGCATTCGTGAAATTCAACGGGACAGCGGCGAGCCGGACGTATCCATCGTCGGCTACTGCATGGGCGGCGTGCTGTCGCTCATCTACGCGGCCAGCAACCCGGATGGGCCGCTGAAGAATCTGGCATGCCTCACCACGCCGGTGAACTGGGCCGAGATGGGGCTGACGCGCATCTGGTCGGATCCGCGGCACTTCGACGTTGACCGGCTGGTGGACACCCTGGGTATCGTTCCTCAAGACGTGGTTCAGGCCTCCTTCGAGATGCTGCGGCCGGCCCAGCGCACCGCCGGGCGCATACGCGTCTGGGAACAGATCTGGAACGACGAGTTCGTCAAGTCATACCGCGCCTTCGAGCGCTGGGGCAACGAAACCCTGCCTCTGGCCGGCGAATACTTCCGCGAAGTGACCAAAGAGCTCATGTGGGGCAACAAACTGTATAGCGGCGAACTGCAGGTGGGCGGGCGGTCCGCCAACCTCAGGGACATTACCGTGCCCGTCCTGAGCGCCATGGCCGAGCACGACCACATCGTCAGCTACGATGCCAGCAAACCCCTGCTCGAGCTGGTGGGATCCGAAGATAAGGAGGAACTGGTGCTGAAAGGCGGACACGTCAGTCTCATAGCAGGGCCCAACGCCGTACGGCGCATGTGGCCCGTTCTGTCGCGCTGGCTGGCGGAGCGCTCCACATGAGTCTGCTGACCCAGCGCTACCCGCGCAATGCGGCCATCGCCCGCGGCGAGGTGAGTCTGGCTCTCATGTCACGCGAGGACGAAGCCGGGATGCTGGAATTCGCCCGCAGCCTGCCGGTGCACGATCTGCTGTTCCTGCGCCGCGACATCACTCACCCCAAAGTCATGTCGGCCTGGTCCAGCGAAATCGAAGCGGGCAGCATCACCAGCCTGATCGCCCGGGAGGCCGGAACCATCATCGGCTGTACCGCCGTGGTCCGCGACGAGCTGTCGTTCTCGCCCCACGTCGGCGAGCTGCGTGTCCTGGTATCGCCCCAGGGCCGCGACCGGGGCCTGGGCCGGGTGCTGATTCAGGAGTGTTTCCTGATCGCGCTGGGCCTGAAGCTGCAGAAGCTCATCGCGCAGATGACCGTCGACCAGAAAAGCGCCATCGCCGTGTTCGAGGAGATGGGGTTCACCGCGGAGGCCCTGCTGAAAGAGCACGTGCAGGACCCGGACGGCACCAAGCACGATCTGGTCGTCCTGTCACACGACGTCGAACGTTTCCAGGCGCAGATGGAAGCCTACGGGCTCACCGACGTGCTGTAGCCGGCATGGCACAGCGCTGCAGGGCGTTGCGCGATCACGTACCCGTGAACTTCGCCGGGCGCCGTTCGAGAAACGCGGCTACGCCTTCGGTATGGTCATAGCTCTTGAAGCATTCCGCCAGAGCGTGGGTGTGCCGCTGCATATGCCCGGCGACGTCCGAACCCAGCCCTTCGTAGACCAGGCCCTTGATGCGCGCGTGCGAGAACGGTGAGCCCTGCATGATGGCCTCCGCCAGGGAACGCGCTTCGGCCGACAACTCTTTGGGATCCACCACCGCGGCGACGTAACCGATGTCCAGCGCCTCGCGGGCGCTCAGGAATTCGCCGGTATAGAGCAGCCGCAAGGCCCGGGCCGGGCCGATCAGGCGCGGCAGCAGCCAGCTTCCAGCGCCGGTGTCCGGTACCAGCCCGCGGTGCGCGAAATTCCAGGCGAACCGGGCATTGGGCGTCGCCAGACGAATATCGCATTGCGAGGTGAATTCGGCTCCCATGCCCACGGCCGGTCCGTCGATGGCGGCGATGACCGGCTTGGGGCATTCCACCAGCGGCCACCAGCGCTCCCGGTCTTCCGCCGAGCCGCGCAGGCCGCGCTCTTCCCCGGGAATGGTCGCCAGATCGGCCAGGTCCGTGCCGGCGCAGAAGGCGCCGGGAACACCGGTGACGATGACCACGCGCGCATCCGGATCACCGCCGGCACGCCGCACCACCTCGATGAAGTTACCGAGCATTTCGTAGGTCATGGCGTTCTTCTTATCGGGGCGATCGATGGTGATGGTCGCGACCCCGTCCTGCACCTCGTAAAGTATGTGATCCGCCATGACTTACCCCTCTGTCTGCCGCAATGCGTGTAACGGCCAATATACCGGCACACCTGGGTCAGTGCGATGCCAGGGAGCCGTGGTATATTTTCATCGCACACGACCCGGGGAGAGTCATGAAAATTCGGCAATCGGCCGCTATGGCCGCGGCATCACTGACCGGTCTGCTCTGCTGGGCCGCGGCCCAGGCTGACAGCCTGACTGAGGGCTGGAACAGCATCGAACCCGGCGGCGACACCGTATGCTCGGACGGTTCGGGCTACCGCTTTTTCGTTCGCCCCGGTGACTCGCGCAAACTCGTCGTCTACTTTCAGGGCGGCGGCGCCTGCTGGTTCGCCGGGAACTGCGACACCCACCTGGAACCCAGCTACAAGCCCCGGGTTGCCGAGGACGAGCCCGAACGCTACCGCGGCATCTTCGAGTTCGACAACCCGGACAATCCCTTCGCCGACTACAGCGTGGTGATGGCGCCCTATTGCACGGCAGACGTCCACCTGGGCGACAACGTGGCCACCTATGCAGCGCCGGCTGGGGAGGATCACCAGCCGCATCCGGTGACCATCCGCCACAAAGGCCTGATCAATGCCCAGGCCGTGCTCGACTGGACCTACGAGCACTTCAGTGCCCCGGCAGAGATCTTCGTCACCGGGTCCAGCGCCGGCGCTATTCCATCGCCCTACTACGCCTGGAAGATTGCCGATCACTATACCGATGCGCGCATCGCGCAACTCGGCGACGGTGCCGGCGGCTATCGCCGCAGCGCTGCTGATACCTCCGACCGTCTGGCGCGATGGGGCACCCTGGAGCATCTGGCGCAGTATCCGGAGTTCGCCGACATGACCGAGGCCGAATTCACCTATGAGCATCTCTACATCGCTGCGGCAAAACGCCATCCGCAGATTCTGTTCGCTGAATACGACGCTGCCGAAGACGCCGTGCAGAAGCGTTTTCTGGCCATGAGCGGCGCGGACACCGCAACCCTGCGCGACCTGTTGCTGGCCAATCACGCGGACATTCGTGCGGAGGTAGACAACTTCCGCGCCTACGTGGCCGGCGGCGACTCGCATACGATCCTGGCGCGCCCCGAGTTCTACACCTTTCAGGTGGACGGCCGGCGTATCCGTGACTGGGTTGCCGATCTGGCGGCTTTCAGAGACGTGAGCGACGTGGTCTGCCGGCAGTGCGCGGAAGCCGAACTGACAGCCGGCGCCACTCCCGGCAACCCGTGACGGCCGGCAGCCAGGCAGTCGGCGGCCGCACCTGGTTTTACGGCCACCTGCTGGCCGGTTACGCCTTCGCCATGGGGTTTCTGGCCTCGGCTTTCTTTCTGCATTCCCGCGGCATCTTCTTCCCTTACTGGATGGCCGAGTTCGGCGTCGGTAAATCGGAAATATCCCTGGCCGTCACGCTGACGCTGTTCACCGGCGCCTGCTCGGCGCCGCTGGTCGGCCATTTTCTGGGCGTCTATCCCGTTCGTACAGTTGTCACAACCGGCTGCCTGTGGCTGACCATCGGCTATATCGCCATGCGCTTCACGGAGGGCTTCCTGCCGTTCCTGATCATTCTGCTGGTGTTTCAGAGCCTCGGCTGGACCTGTGTGGGCCCGCTGTCCCAGACCAAGCTCATGGTCAACTGGTTTACCCGCAACCGCGGCATGGCACTCGGCATCGCCATCATGGGCATATCCGTGGCCGGCATTCTGGTTCCGCCCATCGCTACGCTGCTGGCCGACACGCTGGGCTGGCGCGATACCTACACACTGTACGCGGTGATCCTGCTCGCAATTGCCATTCCCGCCACGCTGTTTCTGGTGAAACAGGACCCCGCCGACGTGGGGCAGTTTCCCGACGGCGACCCCGCCCCGCTGCAACCGGCCGGCCGCTGCCACGAGCCCGGGCACGCCGTCGGAACAGGGTCTGCTGGCGACCTATCGGGAGTTTCTGACCTCCAAAGCCTTCTGGAGCGTGGTGCTGACGTTCGGCCTGATGAACGGGGTGTACAGCGCCATGATCACCCATCTGCCGAACTACCTGAGCACCGAGCGCGCCTTCTCGCTGCAGGACGCCGCCTGGGTACTCAGCGCCGCCGGCGGCGCCGCCATTGCCGGCAAGCTGGTATTCGGCTATCTGATGGATCACATGAACGCCAAAGGCACGGTGCTGTTCGCCGTCGCCTCCTACTTCATCTCGACCCTGGTGTTCATGAGTGCCGAAGCCTACGTGCCGGTGCTCGTGGCTGCCGTGCTGTTCGGTCTGGGCTTCGGCGGCATGGTGCCCGTACGCTCGGTGCTGCTGTCGCGGCTGTTCGGGGTACGCAAGTTTTCCCGGGTCAACGGCCTGCTGTCGTTCTTCCTCGCACCGGCCACGTTCTGGGTCTTCATCACCGGCTGGGTGGCGGACACTACAGGCAGTTATGTTGCCGCCTTCCAGGTCTGGGCCGGGGCGTTTCTGCTGGCCGCGTTGATCACTTCCCTGGTACGGCTGCCGAACCGTGAGGACGCTGTGGACTGAGACGACCTCGCGGACGGCGCCCCGGTGATTTGCAATGCTTTCGACAACTGCCCATGATTGTGCATGCATGAGTGAGGAAACGGGCCCAAGCATCAAGTCCAGCTCCGGAATACACCCCCCGGTATTTCTGGGCTCGACCGTTCTGATTTTTGCATTCGTCGTCTTTGCGGCGTCGATGCCGGATTTCGCCGGCATTGTTTTCAACAGCGTACAGAACTGGATCGTCGACACCTTCGGCTGGTTCTACCTGCTGGTGGTGAGCACGTTTCTGGTCTTCTCCATCTGTCTGGCCCTCGGCTCCTATGGCCAGATCAAACTCGGTCCCGATCATTCCGAGCCGGACTTCAGCTATACCTCCTGGTTCGCTATGCTGTTCTCGGCCGGTATGGGCATCGGCCTGCTGTTCTTCGGTGTGGCCGAACCGGTGATGCATTTCGTCGCGCCGCCGGTGGGCGAAGGCGGCACAATAGATGCCGCACGCAATGCCATGGCTCTGACCATGTTTCACTGGGGCCTGCACGCCTGGGCCATCTATGCCGTGATCGGCCTGTCGCTGGCCTACTTCGGCTTTCGCCACAACCTGCCGCTGACCATTCGCTCGTCGTTGTATCCGCTCATCGGCCAACGCATTTACGGACCCATCGGCGATGCCGTGGACATCTTCGCCGTGCTCGGCACCATGTTCGGTGTGGCCACATCGCTGGGCCTGGGCGTCATGCAGATCAATGCCGGCCTCAGCTATCTGACCGGTGTGCCCGAGAGCATTACGGTGCAACTCATACTGATCGGCGCGATAACCATGGCGGCCACTGTATCTGTCGTGGCTGGACTGAAAGCGGGCATCAAACGGCTGTCGGAATTGAACCTGATTCTGGCGGGGCTGCTGATGCTGTTCGTTCTGCTGGCCGGCCCAACCCTCTATCTGCTGCAGACGCTGGTGCAGAATACGGGTGCATACCTGAGCTCCATCGTCGATCTGTCGTTCAAGCTCTATGCCTATGAGCCCACCGAATGGATCGGCGGCTGGACCTTGTTCTACTGGGGTTGGTGGATGGCCTGGTCGCCGTTCGTCGGCATGTTCATCGCGCGGGTATCGCGCGGCCGTACCATCCGCGAGTTCGTCTTCGGGGTTCTGTTCGTCCCCGTAGGCTTCACCGCCATGTGGATGACTTTCTTCGGCAACACGGCCATCAGCATGGAACTCGGCGACCAGGCCGGCATCATTGCCGGTGCCGTGGCCGAAAACGTACCCGTCGCCCTGTTCACCATGCTGGAGCAATTGCCTTTCAGCACGCTCACGTCCGGCATAGCCACGCTGCTGGTCATCACCTTCTTCGTCACGTCATCCGACTCCGGCTCGCTGGTCATCGACATGATCACCTCCGGCGGTAACGAAGATCCGCCGGTGTGGCAACGCATCTTCTGGGCAGTCAACGAAGGCATCGTCGCAGCCGTGCTGCTGCTCGCCGGCGGCCTGGCCGGACTGCAGACGGCCGCCATAGCCGGCGCCCTGCCGTTTTCCTTCATCATGCTGCTGGTCTGCTACGGGCTGCTGCGCGGTCTGCAACTCGAAGGGCTCAAACGCCGCGCCCACGGCGTCCCGCCGCCGTTGATGGGCTCCGGCGACGGCATCCCCTGGCAGCGCATGCTGCGCAATATCGTCAGCCATTCCCGCCGCGACCAGGTCATGCGCTTCATCGACACCACGGTCAACGAAGCCCTGCTGGAGGTGGCCCGGGAACTGGAACGGCACGAGGTTCACGCGGAGCTGTCACGCACGGAAGACAGTATCGGGCTGAACGTCTATCACGACGAACAGCCCGAGTTCATCTACGCCGTCGAAGCCCGCGGATTCCGCGTGCCGCGCTTCACCGTGACTGCTGCCCGCCAGGACAACGGCACGGGCGAACGCTACTACCGCGCCGAGGTGCGGCTGGCGGAAGGGTGTCAGTCGTATGACGTGATGGGTTACACCAAAGAGCAGATCATCAGCGATGTGCTGACCCAGTACGATAAACACATGCAGTTTCTGCATCTGGCTCGCTGAAGGCTCGCTGAAGGCTCGGTGAAAGCTCGCTGAAGGCGCCTGCCGTCTGTTCTCTCACGCCTGGTCAACCTGGTGCATCAATACTCAGCCGCTCCGGCCAATGAAATTGCAGGGTTTGTGAGACTTCTGCTCTAGTGTCTTTGTTGTGTTCTCTATAGACTGTACGTATATCCAGTACTACGGGAACACGCCAGTGAACACCGCCCCGCTCGTCCGCACCTCCTGCCCTCTCGACGAACTGCGAATCATCCCTGCTGACGAGCTGGCGTGAAGCCACTTCAGGCGGATGTCGGTTCCTGAAGCTGCTGGGCGAGCTCAACCTGCGCGGCGGCTGGGAGAGCCTGCGGCAATGGTGAGTGCGCGCAGTGCGCTCAACTGGCGCTGCGGCATATCGCGCACGGCGGGCGCAGGAGAAAGTGCGCGGTGGCCGACGCGCTGTGGCGTCTGCCGAAGATCGACGAGGCGTTCCGCCGCGGCGATCTGTCCTACTCCAAAGTCCGCGCGCTGACCCGGGTCGCCGGCGATGTGACCGAGGGGGATCTGGTGGCCTTCGCCCTGAAAAGCGTCAGCGTCGCAGTGCGAGGCGTCCTGCGGCGCCTGCGCAACGGCGATCCGGTGGTGTCGGCGGCCGATGCGCAGCGCCTGCACGAAGCGCGCTCACTGATCCGCCACTTCCGCGAGGACGGCTCCGCCAGCATGACGGTGGAGCTGCCGAGGGAATCCCTGGAACTGGTGCTGGCGGCCCTGGAACGTGTCGGGGCCCGGCTGCCGGAAGACCCCAGCCGCTCCCTGTTCGCCAGGGCGGCGGATGCGCTGGTGATGATGGCGCGGGAGTCCCTGGCCGGCGAGACCGGGGCGTCATCTTCCGCGGAAGGCCATCAGGTGGTGGTTCATGTGGATGCTCGCGCCCTCTCCGGCGAAGGCGGCGAGTCCGACCTGCCGGTGCCGACGGTCGAGGCGTCTGTGCTGCCGCAATGCCGTTCCATCGGTGCCCGTACTGGTCGAGCAGAACGGCAAGGCGCTGGACGTCGGCCGCGAGCCGCGCGCGGTGCCCACGGCCCTCAAACGCGCGCTGCTGGCCCGTGACACGCATTTGTACTTTTCCCGGCTGCCATCACGAGCGGTTCCTGGAGGCCCATCATGTGCACCACTGGGCCGATGGCGGAGAGACCAGCCTGGAGAACCTGCTGCTGGTCTGCAGCACTCACCATACCTTGATCCATGAGGGCGGGTTTTCCGTGCAACGGCGCCGCGATGGAAGCTGCTGCTTCGTCCGTCCGGATGGCCGGCCGGTGGAGGCGCCTTCCGCGGAAGATGGAACTGTCGTTCGGGAGAGTCGGGCCGTCTACCGGACTCCGTCACAAGCTGATCGGTACCGCCTGCAAGCCCGGATGGCGATTCACGGACAGCCCGGCACACTTGGAACTTCTGCGGCCCCATACGCGTCGCCCGGGCCGCTGTCGCATAGGTGAACGCCAGCAGGATCCCGTATGGTGCTCTACAGATTGATGCGCGCATGACTGTCATTGCTCCTCGGAAACGTCTGGGTCAGCAGCTACCTTAATGCGGAAGATCCCGCGGCACCATCACAGGCCGGTCGGCCCAGCGTTCGAACCGCCGGGTGAGACGTTCCAGATTCTCCGCCCACCACGCGGCGTTACCTGCCACCGCCGTGCGGCTGTTCTCCTCCGCCGTGGGCAGCAGCCGGCGCACTTCGGGATCGATGAGCGGCATGGCGGAGCGGCGCACGGGGCCGTAGGGAATGTAGCGCATCTGATTGGCCAGGCTCGCGGTGGAGGTGGCGAAACGGATGAAATCCAGCGCCTGATCCTGATTGGGCCCGTTGCGGGGCACGCCCCAGACGTCATAGAACCACACCTGATGGTCCCAGAGAATCTCAAAGGCACCGCCGCGCTGCACCGCATCGTAAACCCGGCCGCTGTAGACCGAAGACATGGAAACCACGCCGGTCTCGAGCATGCGTACGGCTTCTTCGCCGCTGCGCCACCACTCGATGTAGGGCTTGAGGCGAGTAAGCACGGCAAAGGCCCGGTCCTCCCCGGCCCGGGTGTCGAGCACGTCGTAGACCCGCTCGGGGGGCACGCCGTCGGCGATGAGCGCCCACTCCAGGTTCACCTTGGGCGAGCGGCGCATGCCGCGGCGCCCGGGAAAGCGCTGCACATCGAAGAAATCCTCGAGTTGCTTGGGCCGGGGCGACAGGCGCTCGCGGTCATAGGCCACCACGGTGGCGGCCACTACATTGCCCACCCCGCAACGGGTGAGCGTGCCGGGCACGAAGTCTTCGTCAGCCGGGGTGCCGTCGGGGGCCGGCGGCAGCATGCCGTGATCGATCTCCATCAGCAGACCTTCCTCGCAGGCACGAATGGCATCGAACAGCTCGAGATCCACCACGTCCCATTTGACGTTCCAGGCGCGAACCTGATTGCGGATCTCGTCGATGCCGCCGTCGTATTGCAGCACGGCGACGTCGACACCGCGGGCCTGCTCATAGGGCCGGATGAAACCGAGCACCTGACTCTTCACATAGGCACCGTCCCAGGTGACGAGATTCAGACTGCGCTGACTCTCCGCGAGGGCCGTGGGGGCCAGCGCGAGGAGCAGCCAAGCCGCCAGCCGGCGGAGGGGTTCATGTCCCATGAGCCGCCTCACCAGTAATACCCGATGTTGAGATTGACCCGCGTGTGCCACTCGTCGTCGCCGCCGCCGGCCAGCGAACCGTCCTCGAAGAACGGCATATTGCTGGCCTGAATGACGTCCAGGTAGGTGAACAGCGAACCGACGCCAATGGCACAGCCGGTAGTGTTGAGCTGGGAGTCTTCGAACCCGGCGGTATCTTTGAACAACCGCGAGTAGTCGTTGTAACAGGTGATCTGGTCGATGGCGCGCCACGGCACGTTGAAGTTGTAGGCCAGATTGGCAACCAGCACGTCCGCGTCACTGACCACATCGTAACCGGCAGCGAACGCGCCCATTCGCACGATGCTGTCATCGACGCCGGCGGTATTCTTTGGCGCGTAGTCATAGCGGGCGGCCTGCAGCTGCACGTTCCAGCGCCCACAGCGGCTGTCCAGGTGGGCGGCGGCGGCCCAGGTCGTGCCGCTGTCGTCGGTATCGGCGTTGTAGAGCTGGCCGCGCTGGCCGGACAGCCCCACTTCGTGCTCACACCCGCTGCCGGCACCGAAGGTGCGCGCCAGGCGCAGATTGAAACGGTTGATCTCTTCGTTCTGCTGTTCTCCCTGGCGCACCAGGTCGAAGCCGTAGCGATTGACGCTGGTCGGGTCGCCGAGCTCTTCGCTCTTATAGAAAGCCGCCTGAGTGTTCCAGGGCCCGTCATCACGCGTGTACTTGACGCCGAGGTCGTAGTCATCGGCCAGGCCCAGATAATACGGCACACCGAACCAGTAGTTGTGGGAGGCGAACGGCAGAATGCCGAACGGCACCTTATGAACCCCGACCTGCACCTGGTCGCCACCGTCAAATTCGTAACCCACCCAGCCGTGGTGCAACGTATCCATGAACGGGTACCAGCGGTACTCGGCGGATATCAGCAGATTGCGGTATTCACCGTCGATGCCGAGGCGAAACAGATCGAATCCGCTCTCGCCGCGCTTGCTCTCGGAACTGCGCTCGAAGTCGCGGAAGAAGGCGTTGAAGCGCACAGCACCGCCGATGTGAATGTCGGGTTCATCTTCCACCGCGACTGCCTCCTCGCGCTCGGCACCCGGCGCCGCGGCACTCAATACCTCTACGCTCAGGGGTTCTTCAGCGGGAGCAGCTTCCGGTTGGGGCGTCTGAGCATCCACCTGAGGCGAACGGGCGAGCTGTTCCTCCAGGCGGGCAAGACGTTCGGTCACAGCCGCCAGTTCCTGCTTGAGCCGTTCGATCTCGGCCTGAGTGTCTTCGGCCGCCTGCAGCGGCGTGGCCATCAGGGCAGCCGCGCCGGCGAGCAGCGCGGCAGATACCGGCGCACGGGCACAGAGCAGGCGGGCACAAAGACTGCGCAGGCGTAAACATCGGTTAACCATGGCACCTACCATAAACGGCTGGACGGCTGTTGCAACTGTGAACCCGGACTTGGCAACACCTGCCCGCCGGCCGCACACTGAAACCCCTGTATCGCTCGAGGCCGTCGTCATGCGGGCGTTTCCGACCATTCCTGGGCTCATGGTGCTGCTCACGCTCGCCGGCTGCGGCGGTGGCGGCGGCAGCGACAGCGCCCCCTCTCCCCCACCCGCGCAACCCCAGGATCCGTTCGGCCTGGCAAGCCGTGAAAGTCTGGCCACGTTCAACCTGCCCACGGCCGACGGCACGCCCACCAGCTACGAGCTGGTAGACCGGTTTCCCGCTCTCGGCTTCAGCGCTGCCGCCTATCTGACCGGCATCCCGGGCGACGACCGGCTCGCCGTCGTCGAGCAGGCCGGCCGTATCCGGGTGTTCGACAACGACCCGGCCGTCAGTTCGACCCGGACGATTCTGGACGTCTCGGGCGAAGTGCTGTTCGCTGGGGAGCAGGGCCTGCTGGGGCTGGCCTTCGACCCGGACTTCGTCAGCAACCGTTATCTGTACGTGCACTACTCCGCGGACGGTCCCCGGCGTTCGGTGATCGCCCGCTTCACCTGGGAGGCGGCCAGTGACCTGGTGGATCCGGCCAGCCGCAAGATTCTGCTGGAACTGGAACAGCCCTTCTCCAATCACAACGGCGGCATGCTGGCCTTCGGGCCGGATGATCTGCTCTATATCGCCTTCGGCGATGGCGGCAGCGGCGACGACCCCGGCAACCGGGCCCAGAACACGCAGAACCTCTTCGGCACCCTGCTGCGGGTGGACGTCCATCCGGCGGACCCCGCTGACGACTACGCCATTCCACCGGACAATCCCTTCGTCGATGACCCCGAAGGCCTCGACGAAATCTGGGCCTACGGCCTGCGCAATCCGTTCCGCTTCTCCTTCGACCGCACCAGCGGCGATCTGTGGCTCGGCGACGTGGGACAGAGCGGCGTCGAGGAGATCAACCTCATGGCGGCCGGCGGCAACTACGGCTGGCGGGTCTATGAAGGCGACGACGAATACATCACCGACGGCAACGACCTGCCTCGGTCCGAGTTCACCTTTCCCGTTCACACCTATGAGCACGGCGGCGGCGCGGCCGTGATCGGCGGCTACGTGTATCGCGGTACGGACGTGCCAAGCCTGCGCGGACGCTATCTGTACGCCGATTTCGTCACCGGCCAGGTGTGGGCCCTGGCCTATGACGGCAACGCGGTGACGGCCAACGAGCAGATCGCCGTCGCGGCGTCGCCCACATCGTTCGGCGAGGACAACGACGGTGAGGTGTATCTGGTCACCCGTAATGACGGCATCCTCACCCTGGCGGAAACCACCGCCGGCGGCGGCGAGCTCCCCGAGCACCTCTCGGAAACCGGCCTGTTCAGCGACCTGGGGTCGCTGACCCCGGCCCGCGGGCTCATCGAATACCGGATCAATCAGCCCTTCTGGTCCGACGGCGCCACGAAACGGCGCTGGATCGGCATTCCCGACGACCTGCAGATCGACTTCTCGAGCACCGGCGCCTGGGGCTTTCCCACGGGTACCGTAATCGTCAAACACTTCGAGCTGGCGCTGACCGAAGGCGAGCCCGACAGCCGGCGGCGGCTGGAAACGCGGGTGCTGATCAACACGTCCACGGACGGCTGGCGCGGCTTCACCTACCGCTGGAACGACCAGGAAAGCGATGCCGATCTGCTCAGCGGCCGCACCTCGGAACTGATAACCGTGGACACCGCCAGCGGCCCGCGGCAACAGCGCTACGACTACCCGGGCCCTGCCGATTGCCTGCGCTGCCATACCGAGGCCGCCGGCTTCGTGCTCGGCGTCAAGACGCGGCAGTTGAATCGGGAAGCCCTGTTCGCCGACACCAACGTGACCGACAACCAGCTACGCGCGCTGAATCACATCGAGCTGTTCGATACCGATATCGGCAATGCCGCCGATTACGCCGCATTTCCGGACCTGAACGATGCCGGCGCAGCGCTGACGGTACGAGCGCGCAGCTATCTGGACATCAACTGTGCGCAGTGCCATCGGCCCGGCGGCCCGCCTCCCACGGATCTCGATCTGCGCTTCGATACCCCGGCCGATGCCATGAATGCCGTGGGCGCGGCGCCGCAGCACGGCGACCTGGGGGCGACTGATGCGGCCATCATCGCCCCCGGCGACCGCCAGCGCAGCGTGCTGTGGCTGCGCATGCAGACGCTGGATCAGGAACGCATGCCGCCGCTGTCGAGCCACCTGGCCGACGAGGCGGGCCTTTCCGTGGTCGGTGACTGGATCGACTCGCTGTAGGCCTCAGGGCGACGGCAGGAACAGGGTCGCCGGATGCTCGAGCAGGGATTTCACCTGCTGGATCATGGCGGCTGCATCGAATCCGTCCACGAACCGGTGGTCGAACGAGCTGGACAGATTCATCATGGTGCGTACCCGGATCTGCCCGTCCAGCACGACAGGCCGCTCCACGGCCTTGTTGACACCGATGATGCCCACCTCCGGATAGTTGATCACCGGCGTGGTGACGATGCCGCCCATGCGACCCAGACTGGTGATGGTAATGGTGGAGCCGGACAGCTCGCCGCGTGACGCCTTGCCGTCCCGGGCGGCCTCTGCCACACGGGTGATCTCGTCGGCCAGACGCCACAGATCGAACCCGTGCGCGTCGTGCACCACCGGCACCTTCAGGCCGTCCGGCGTCTGGGTGGCGATGCCCAGGTGAATGGCCTTGAACCGTTGAATGACACCCCGCTCTGAATCAAAGCGGGCGTTACATTGCGGGAAATCCGCCAATGCGCGGATGAGGCCCGCCGCGATGAACGGCAGCACCGTGAGGCGCCGTTCATGGCTCTGATTCAGGTGCCGGCGCAGTGCCTCGAGCTCGGTGACGTCGATTTCTTCCACGTAGGCGAAATGCGGAATCTCGCGCTTACTCTGGGACATACGCTCGGCGATGACGCGGCGCACGCCGATGACTTTGATCTCCTCGATGTCGTCGCGGTCCGTGGCACTGCCGGTGTCGCCGTCGACGCGGCGAGCCTGCCGTGTGCCGCTGCCGCCTTCCAGGGCCGCTTCCAGATCCCGGCGCAGAATGCGCCCGCGCGGCCCGGACCCGCTGACCTCGTACAGGTCGATGCCGGCCTCTTTTGCACGGCGGCGTATGGCCGGCGAGGTGATGACCCGCTCGCTGCGCGAGGGCGTCTGGCGCGCGGGCTCTTCGTCGCCCGACGTTGCGTCGTCAGAAGCTTCGTCGGCGGACGCTTGCTCGGCCGACGCTCGGTCGGCCGTTTCGGCCGCCCCCTCAGGTTCCTCCGCCGACGGGCTTTCTGCTCGCTCGGATGTGTCGTCCGTCTCCACATCCGCCGTCTTTCCAGCCGCCTCTGGCTCTGGCTCTGGCTCGGCCTCTGCGCCCCGGCGCCGCCGCGGTGCTTTGGCCTTGGTCTCCAGGGCAATGAGCTCCGAGCCCACCGCCACGATTTCGCCGGGCTCTCCGCTGGTACGCAGAACCTTGCCGTCCTCCGGGGCCGGCACCTCCACGTTGGCTTTTTCCGTCATCACGTCGACGATGATGTCGCCTTCCTTGACCTCATCGCCCGGCTTGACATGCCACTCCACGATCTCGGCTTCCACGGTGCCCTCGCCGAGATCCGGCAGCTTGAATACGTACTCGGTCATTCCGCCTCCAGCACGCGTTTGATGGCCGCCGCCAGGCGTTTCTGGCCTGGGAAGTAATCCCATTCGAAGGCATGGGGGTACGGTGTATCCCAACCACAGACGCGCTCCACGGGCGCTTCGAGGTAGTAGAAACACTCCTCCTGCACGGTGGCGGTCAGCTCTGCCCCGTAACCGGAGAATCGAGTTGCTTCGTGAACGACCACACAACGGCCGGTCTTTTCCACGGATTTGCGGATGGCTGCCACATCGAGGGGAGCCAGGCTGCGCAGATCGATGATCTCGGCATCCGCGCCGGCCCGCTCCGCTGCCGCATGGGCCACGTGAACCATGGTGCCGTAGCACAGGATGGTCAGATCCTCGCCTTCGCGGGTCACCTCGGCCCGGCCGATGGGCAGGGTGTAGTACTCCTCCGGAACATCGCCCTTCGGGTGTGTGCTCCATGGCACCGCCGGCTTATCCGGGTCGCCGTCGAAGGGGCCGTTGTAGATGCGCTTGGGCTCGAAGAAGATCACCGGATCGTCGTCCTCGATGGCGCTGATGAGCAGCCCCTTGGCGTCATAAGGGTTGGACGGCATGATCACCTTCAGGCCGCTCACGTGGGTGAACAGGCCCTCCGGACTCTGGGAATGGGTCTGGCCGCCGCGAATGCCGCCGCCGCACGGCGTGCGGATGGTCACGGGCACGAAGAAATCGCCGGCCGTACGGTAGCGGATGCGCGCGAGCTGACTGACGATCTGATCGAAGCCGGGGTAGATGTAGTCGGCGAACTGAATTTCCCCCACCGGCCGCAGCCCGTTGATCGCCATGCCGAGTATGGCGCCGATGATGCCGCCCTCGGCAATAGGCGCATCGATGACCCGATGCTCGCCGTACTTGCGCTGCAGACCGTCGGTGGTGCGGAACACGCCGCCGAAGTAACCGATGTCCTCGCCGATGAGAATGACGTCGGGGTCGCGGCCCAGCATGATGTCCTGGGCGGAGTTCAGCGCCTGAATCATGTTCATCTGCGGCACTATTCGTCCTCCAACGCCCGGAGCCGCTCACGCTGCTCGATGAGGTGGGGCGGCATATCCTTGTAGACGTCCTCGAACAGCTCGTTTCTGTCCAGGAACGGCCCGTCGGTCATGGTGCCGTAGGTGCAGGCTTCCTCCCAGCAGTCGCTGACGTACTCCCGCAGTTCCTCGACCAGTTTCTCGTGACGCTCCTCGGACCAGCCGCACTCGGCGATCATGTGCTGCTTGAGCCGGTTGACCGGGTCGCCCAAAGGCCACGCCTCGGCTTCGTTGCGCGGCCGGTAGCGGGATGGATCGTCGCTGGTGGAATGCGCGCCGGTGCGGTAGGTCAGATGTTCGATCAACGTCGGGCCGTGACCCCGGCGGGCCCGCTCCGCCGCCCAGCGGGTCACCGCATAAACCGCCAGAAAGTCGTTGCCGTCCACCCGGATGGAGGCTATGCCGTAGCCGGGGCCGCGGGCCGCGAAGCTGCGCCGCTCGCCGCCGGCAAAGCCCTGGAAGGTGGAAATCGCCCACTGATTGTTCACCACGTTGAGCAGCACCGGCGCCTGATAGACGGCGGCAAAGGTCATGGCGTGATGGAAGTCGGCTTCCGCGGTGGAGCCTTCGCCGATCCAGGCGGCGGCTACGTCGTCTTCGCCTTTGATGGCGGCGGCCATGGCCCAGCCCACGGCGTGAGGAAACTGTACTGTCAGATTACCTGACACAGAAAAGATATTGCCCCGGGCCCAGTGGTACATGATGGGCATCTGCCGGCCCTTGCACATGTCCCGCGAGTTGGACAGGCACTGGCACATGAGGTCCACCGGGTTGCGGCCGCGGGCGATCTGCAGGCCCTGGGTGCGGTAGTGGGGAAACAGCATGTCCGAGGGAGCCAGGGCCTGAGCGGCCGCTACCGATACCGCCTCTTCGCCCAGAGACTGAATATAGAACGAGATCCGCCCCTGGCGCTGCATGCGCTGCATGCGCTCATCGAACAACCGCGTGAGCAGCATGTGGCGCAAACCCACCTGCAGATCGTGCTCGTCGAGGTGCGGATCCCACGGACCTTTGCCTTTATGGTCGTCGTCCAGCACGCGCACCAGTTCGTCGGACAGGTGCACCATATCGCGCACGCGGGCGTTGATTTCCGGGCGTTCCACGGCCCCGGCGGGAGAGGTCTTGACGTAGCTGAAATCCGGCTCCTCACCGGGCCGCGCCGGCGTGGGCGGCACGTGGAGCTTGGGCTTGCGACTCATCGACGCCTCCTGACATGAGAGTCGCCACATTGTGCTTCAAACCGGCCCGGCGTGCATGTGGCCTTAGGCTGTCAGTCCCGGTCAGTGAGGCGATTCTCCAGAATCCAGTGCCGCAGGGCCGCACCGATGTCCTCGGGGGAATCTTCCTGAATGAAGTGACTGCCGGCGACGGTAACCTCCGTGAGATTCGGCCAGGAGCGGCAGAACTCGCGCTGGGCACCGATGAGGATGGCCCCCGGATCGGCATTCACGAACAGTTTCGGCACATCTGCCTGAGACAGCCAGTCGGCATAAGACTGCACGATCTCCACCACATCGGCGGGCTCACCGTCGAGGGGTATCTGGCGCGGCCAGGTCAATGTGGGCCGGCGGTCTTCTCCCGGGTTGCGGAAGGGCCGGCGGTAGACATCCATCTCCGCCGACGACAGCGGCCGCAGAATCGAACCGGGCAGAATGCGCTCTATGAACACGTTGTCCTGCAGCACCATCTGCTCGCCGGCCTCCGAGCGCATACCCTCGAATACGCCGCGCGCCGCCTCGGGCCACTCGTCCCAGCTCAGAGGCCGCACGATGGCTTCCATGAAGCAGATGCCGCGCACCCGGTCACGATGACGATTGGCCCAGTGAAGCCCAGTGCCGACCCCGAGTGCGTGCACCACCAGCACGGCGTCTGCCGACACCCAAGGGCTGCCAGCGCCGCGTCGAAGTAGCGGCGGTGCTCAGCTGAAGGCGTTGCTGGTGCGGCCCGGAGATCGTCGAGCTTGTCGGAACCGCCCATGCCGATCAGATCCAGCGCAATACAACGCCCCAGATCTGCCACGTGGGGCATGATATTGCGCCACAGATAGGAACTGGTGGGGTTGCCGTGCTGGAAGACGATGGGCCGGCCCTGACCCATCTCTACATAAGCCATTCGCTTGTCGAGGACATCGACGTAGCGACTCGGCGGCTCTCCATCCTCGGTCATTCGCACCTCCGTGCCGGGGTTCCGCTACTCGTAGGTTTCGATCTCATCACGGTATTCGAGGAACAGTTCGTAATTGTGTTCCACAGCCGGCGAACTGTCCCGCTGCACCCGGGCGGTCTCGATCTGGCCTTTGACCCACTGGTGCTCCTTCCAGTTGCCGCCGGCGGATTTGACGACCTCCATCTCGGCGGTACCCAGGCGCACGGCATCGCCGACGCCGGAGAAGATATCGCCGAAAGAGGCGCCGCCCTTTTCTTCCATGTTCTCGAACTTCTTACCCAGCCGTTCGCGCAACTCGGCGGTACGTTGCAGCGTCCGCGCATACGTGGCGACCTGATCCTCACTGAGGCGGCCGTTGGCCGGCGGATCATAGGTGTCCCGCGAGGCCTGTTCGGCGAAATCCGCCTGGCGCTCGAAGCCGCCGAGGATGCCGGTTCCTGCCGGCGCCGAGGTGTCCATGTCGCGGGCGTAGTCCGAGATATCCGGCGCGAACGTCATCGCCACCAGAGCGGATACGACGATATTCACCACGAAGGCCACCAGCAGCGAGACGATGAAGTGCACCACCCGCTTGTCTTCCGGAACCGTCATGAACACCGGAATGAACTGATAAACGAGCACCAGACCGTAGATGCCGGCGGCCAGACCGATCAGCCAGCCGAACCAGGGCAGCGGGCTGAATATCCCGCCGAGCACGGCCGGCACCATGGCCAGCGACAAAGCTGCAAATGCGGCGTCGTAATTCCGTTTGCCGTTGAAGACCCCGGCGAAGAAATCGAAGATGAACACCACCACGAACACGAACGCCAACGACCAGGCAAACGAAAACAGGAACAGCAACGGTGCTCCGGCTACACTGCCGAACATGAACGGCCGGCCGAAGATCCACGACAGGATGAATCCCGCAATAGCTGCACCTACATAGACCGGCAGAGTGATCTGCAGAAAGGTGCGTTGCCACGGCGCCTCGGTGGCCTGATAAGCCCGCGCCGTGTCATGCGGATTCATCGCCACGCCGGTCGCCCAGCGCACTGTCTCGTTCAAGTCAAATGATTGCTTGTCGTCCACGTTCCTTTCCCCCGTAGCTAGCCGAATCCCAACACTTCATAATGAGTGTACAGCAGATGCGAGCGATGGGAGAACGACATGCAGGACAAACACCGCACCACGCGCATCGGCAAGCACGAGCTGTCGCCCCGCTCGTTGATGATGGGCTACGGGTATGACCCGCGATTGTCCGAGGTCCCCTAAGCCGCCGATCTCTTCTCACCTCGACTTTTGTGCTTCGATCTCGCCGCGATGACGGCGGAAGCAGCTTCTCCGAAGGACATAGCGGGGCTGCGTCCCGGTGGTTCGGAAGGGCTGGTGTATGGGCGCTTCAATGGCCCGGATCAGGAAATTCTCGAGGATCGCCTGGCCCTGTGGGAGCGCGCCGAAGAGGCCGCCGTTTTCTCCACAGGTATGTCGGCCATAACCACAGCCCTGATGGCCCACGTGCGGGCCGGCGACGCCATCATTCACTCCGGCCCGCTGTATGCGGCCACCGAGAAACTCATCGACGCCGCCGGGCTCGGCCGCTACGACGTTGATCGACGGGATCTTCGCCGCCAGCGCCTCCCTCGACGAGATCCGCGAGATGCTCGAGCAGACCCGCGCCGAGCGGCGCATCGTCGCGGCATCGATCCTGGAAGCCCAGGCCGACGCCGACCAAGGAACTGGTCGGCGACATCGAAGGCATCGCCCGGCTGCGCGATGAGCTCGCCTGGCCGACGAAACCCGGAAGCTGCCGCCGGCGGTGGTCGGCCAGTCATTCTTCAGGGCCGGTTGATCCAGGATGCCGACCCTGCACGGTGCCGAGATTTCCGATTCAGCATTCGCTGACGAAGCACCATCCGGCGGCCACAGCGATCTGGTCGCCGGCGGCATCGTCGGTTCCAACGAGGCACTGCTGCCGATCATGCGCCTGCGCAACACCATCGGCACCATCACCGACCCGCATACCTCATGGATGCTTCTGCGCTCTCTGGAAACCGTCGCGCTGCGCATGCGACCGGCGCCGAGACCGACGCCCACGGCCGGCGTGCAGAGTTTCTGCGCGACGACCCGAAGTGGTAGCGCGTCCGGCCTACTCTGGCTCTTCTCGACCGGGACAGCGAACAGGGCAGGTGACCCGCCACTGCTCGGGTGCCGGGTCCACGTTCTCGCTGATTCTGCATGGCGGTGAAGCCGAGAGCTTCCGTTTTCTCGACGCCCTGCAACTGGTCAAGCTCGCGGTGAGCCTGGGAGGTACCGAGAGCCTCGCATCACACCCGGCGGCCATGACCCATCTCAGCGTACCCGACGAGCGCAAGCGCTTGCTCGGCATCACCGACAACCTGGTACGCATATCCATCGGCATCGAGGATGCCGACGATCTGATAGCCGATTTCGATCAGGCTCTGCGGGCGGTCTGACGGGACATTGCAGCAGCAGGACCAGGCAAACTACGCGACCTTCGAACCGTCCCGCGATCTGAAGCCCTTCGTGCACCGGTACCTGCACGGCTGGCGCGATGATGACGGCAGCAACTGGCTGCGCATACCCCCCACGGGCGGAGTATTTCTCAGCTACGTTCCCGGCGCGCCGCTGCGCACTTTGGCCGCCGCAGTCACGACACCCGATCACGGCTGTTCATCGGCGGCCAGCTACGGCTCGAGCAACCGGTGCTGCAGAGCCTGGGGCGCTTCCGCCTGGTAGGCGTGGAGCTGCGTCCCACGGCCTTCTATCGCCTGATGCACCACGCCGCGGACCCCTTCACCGACGACATCACCGAGTTGCACGACGTCTTCCCCCATCATGCACAGAGATTGGACGAGCACCTCGACCCCGACGGGCCCATCGAGCAGATCATTGCCGGTGTGGAAGCTTTCCTGCGCCGGCAGGCCGCACGCGCGCTGAAAACCTCAGTGGTGGATGCCGCGGTGGCGCAGATCGGGCGCAACCGAGGGCTCGTGAAAATTGACGAGTTGGCCGGCAGAGCCGGCCTCAGCGGCCGCCAGTTTCGCCGACAGTTCGCCACCGTGGTCGGCGTGCCGCCCAAGCACTACGCCAAGATCGTCCAGATAAACACCGTCATCGCCGCCCTGATGGCCGACGATACCCGACGCCTGCAGGGTCTGGCGCTGGATCACGGCTACTACGACCATGCCCACTTCGTGCGCGACTTCCAGCGCTTCGTCAGCCTGAACCCGTCGGATTTTCTGCGCAGCGGCTCGAGCTTTCTGCGTACGTTCCTCGGCAATGCCGGCGCTGAAGCAAGCCGATGACCGATTTTCCAATTCCACAGGTCACGGAACTGATAGATTGAGGTGTCATGAAACTCCACTTGGTCTTCTTCGCCGCGCTCGGCATCGGTGTGCTCGCTTGTGCCGACAGCGACGAAGCCGCTGACGAACGTTCCGTTTCGGGCGCGCCGGCTCCGGAAGCCACCAGCGAACCAGCAACCCAATCGCGCCCGAATGGCTGCCGGACGCGAGTCCCCTACCCCGGATTTCAAACAGCTGGCGGATCGTTCCATCGGCAGCTACACGCCGGCTCCTGCAAGGAGTGACTGCAGCCGACCAGAAGGCTTTACTTGCCGAGTATCGACAAGCCCTTGCTGCCGCCGGATTGCAGTAGCCGAACAGCGCGCCTTAGATCGCGATCGGGAGATCGCTCCTACATCAGTTATCGCACGCGCTCAGAACTGATTCATGGTGTTGGCCGCACCACCCGCCAGCAGCGCCTTCTCGCCCAGGAAATACTCCTTGTGATCGTCGCCGATGTTGGAACCGGCCAGATCCTGGTGCTTCACAGCAGCCAGTTCACGGCGGATCTCCTGACGCTGTACCCCCAGCACGTAAGCCAGCATGCCTTCGTCACCGAAGTAGCCTTCGCCAGCGCATTGTCGGTGTGACAGTGCCGCGGTGTGGATAGGTCGGCAGGGTGATCAGGTGGTGGAAGATGCCGGCCCGCGGGCTGCGGCGTCGCGCTGGAAGGTGCTGGATCTGCTCGTCGGCGACCGCGATGCCAGTTCGCGAGTCGTCGTAGTCCGACGCCCATCAGCTTCGCGCGGTCTTAGGCGGATCCGGTACTTGACATCCTTGCCGGCTTCCCAGTCTGTCGAACACCTGCTGGCGGAAGTTCAAGGTCCAGTTGAAGCGAGCGGGGAGTTGTTGTAGACCAGCTTGGCGTCCGGACGCTTGGTGCGAATGGCGTCCACCATGGCCGCGATCTGCTCCACGTTGGGCCGCTCGGTCTCGATCCACAGCAGGTCGGCGCCGTGCTCCAGGCTGGTCACGCAATCCAGCACCACCCGGTCGAAGCCGGTGTCCTCGCGGAAAGCGTAGAGCCCGTTGTCCAGGCGCTTGGGCTTGGCGAGCTGGCCTTTCTGGTGAATGGTCACGTCGCCGTCCTTCAGCTCGCTGACGTCATCGACCTCCTCGGCAGTCCAGGAAGCCATTGATACTGGTCGCCGAGATCGCCGGGCTCGCGGGCTGAACGGCGATCTGCTTGGTCAGGCCCGCACCGAGCGAGTCGGTGCGGGCGACGATGATGCCATTCTCGATGCCCAGCTCGAGGAACGCGTAACGCACCGCGTTGATCTTCGAGATGAAGTCCTCGTGGGGCACGGTGACCTTGCCGGCCTGGTGGCCGCACTGCTTGGCGTCGGACACCTGGTTTTCGATCTGGATGGCGCAGGCACCGGCCTCGATCATGCGCTTAGCCAGCAGATAAGTGGCTTCTTCGTTGCCGAAGCCGGCGTCGATGTCGGCAATGATGGGTACGACGTGGGTCTCGTAGTTGTCGATTCTGGCGATGATGTCGTCCACGTTTTTGCCGGCGGCGCGGGCTTCGTCGAGCTCCACGAAGATATGCCGCAGCTCGCGGGCATCCGCCTGCTTGAGGAAGGTATAGATCTCCTCGATCAGGTCGGACACCGTAGTCTTCTCGTGCATGCTCTGATCAGGCAGCGGGCCGAACTTGGAGCGCAGCGCGGCCACCATCCAGCCGGACAGATAGATATAACGACGATCGGTCGTGCCGTGATGCTTCTTCACCGACATCATGGTCTGCTGGGCGATGAAACCGTGCCAGGCGCCCAGGGACTGGGTGTACTTGGTGTGATCCTTGTCGTAGGCCGCCATGTCGCGGCGCATGACGTCGGCCGTGTACTGGGCGATTTCGAGTCCGGTGGAGAAACGATTCTGCATGCGCATGCGCACGACGTACTCGGGATTGATGGCCCGCCACTCCTCCTTGTCCTGAATCTGAGCTTTCACTTCTTCAATCTGTTGCAGATAGGCAGACATGGCGTTTCCTGTAGGTAATGGCTGAGGTGGGAACGACAACGCCGGCAGCGGCCGCCCCGTGGAATGCGCGGCAAGTTACCAGCGATGGCGACACAAGAAAATGGAATATCTGAAAATCAACATATTCCGAAATGGAAAGGGTTATCAATGCACCTGAGCCAGAAACTCCTTGAGCAGCGCATTGGTTTCATCGGGCCGTTCCTGCTGTATCCAGTGCCCGGCGCCGTCGAGGATCTCGGCCAGATACAACCCCGGCAGCGTCTCGGCGAAAGCGTCGATGGCCGCGGCGCCCCACACCGTCGGGCCGTCCTTCGAGCCGCCGATGAACAATGACGGCTGGGTGATGGGCCGGCCGGCGAACGCCGCCAGGTCATGGAAATCCCGGTCCACGTTGCGATAGCGGGACAGCGGGCCGAAGAAGCCCGAATACTCGAACTCCCGGGTATAGACGTCCAGATCCGCTTGGGTCAGCCAGTCCGGCATGGTCTGCGGATAGACGAACTTGTCCCTGAGCTGGCGGCCGGGTTCCACCCGGGAAATGTTGGGGCCATCGCGCACATCGCCGGACGCGCACCAGTAGAAGCCCAGCAGCCAGTTGCGCACGTCGGCTTCGATCTCCGCCTCGGCCCGGCCCACCTGCTGGAAGTATTCCACATAGAATTCCTCGTCGCCGGCAGCCGCCCGCATGCGCGCCGTCGGCGGCGGCGCCGAGGCCGGCGCCGGAGCGCTGTAAGGCACCGACAGGCCCGCCACGGCATGAAACAGGTCCGGACGCAGCAGCGCACAGGTCCAGGCGATAGGGGCACCCCAGTCGTGACCGATGATGACGGCACTCGAGCACTGCAACGCCTCCACCAGCCCGACCATGTCGCCCACGTGCTTGAGCATCCGGTAATCGTCCACCCGGGCCGGCTTGGCCGAGCGCCCGTAGCCGCGCACGTCCACGGCCACCACCCGATAGCCGGCGCCGGCCAGCAGCGGAATCTGCCGGCGCCACGAGTACCAGGATTCGGGAAAGCCGTGCACCAGAATCACCGTGGGCCCCGTACCCTGCACCACGGCATGCTGGCGGATGCCGTTGGCCGTCACGGTCAAATGTTCCAGATCACTCATAGATTCCAACCGGATGATGGCGAAAGCCGCATGAATGTGGCACAAAGTACACTGAATCCCAAGGGACCCGACCATTCGCATGGCCACCCGAGAAGAGTCCAAAGCGAGACGCCGCCGCGCCATCGTTAGAGCGGCGCGGACCCTGATGCAGGAGACCGGCCAGCCCGGTTTCTCCATGCGCGCCCTGGCCGAGGCCGCCGGTGTCAGCATTGCCACGCCTTACAACCTGTTCGGCTCCAAGCAGGCGGTGATGTACGCCGTGCTGGACGCCGATCTGGCCGAATACCAGGAGCAGTTGGAGAACCTGGATGCCGACCAACTCGACGTCTTCTTCGAGGCGGTATCGCTGGCCGCATCGCTTTACTCCGATGAACCCGGCTTCTACCGCGCCGTGCTGTTCGCCGCCTACAACGACGGCGGTACCGAGTTTCGCGCCATGTTCAGCGGACCGCGGCACGCCATGTGGCGCCGCCTGGTGAACAATGCGACGGCAGCGGGCCTGCTCGACGAGGCGGTGGAAGCCAACTCTTTCGCCATGAACCTGGGCCATATCTTCTTCTCCTGCATCATCGAGTGGGTCAACGGCCTGTTGACCCTGGAGGAGATGGAAGCCCGGGTGCAGTATGGTTTTGCCGTCACCCTTCGCGGCATGGCCACGCCGGCCGGCAGCCAGCGGCTGCGCGAACGCGCCATCGAGCTGCAGAAACGCCTGAAGGTACTCTACAAACAGCGCCCGCGGCCCGCCGCCGACGCCGCACCATTGCACACGGTGATCGCCGCCGCAGCGAACGGCGCCCGCTGACGCCGCGCGGTACCTCGATCATGTCGCCGAGGCAACGCCTTGCGCAACATTCTCCAGCCGATAAATGCGCTTGACGTTGTCGCCGAGCACCTTGGCCCGCGTCTGCGGCGAGAGCTGTTCGGCATAGCGCTTCAGGTCGTCCACCCAGGTATGCGGATGATCCGGATGCGGATAGTCGGTGGCCCACATGAAGCAGTCCGCGCCCACGTGATCGATGATGTGCGGCGCGGCGGTCTCGTCCGGATCGCCGGAGATGAAACACTGCCGGCGGAACAGCTCGGTGGCGCTGGTGCGCTCGAGATGCAGTGATTGGCTGAAGGCATCCAGCCGGTCGAGCATGGCGCCGATCCACCCGGAGCCCGCCTCCAGGACCCCCAGACGCAATGCCGGGAAACGCTCCAGGGTTCCCAGGGAAAAGAACGAAATCAGCGCCTGCTGGACGATGCTGCGCAGCCAGATGGCCTCACCCCAGGCCCGCCCCGCCCGCGGCCAGTCGAATATGCCTTCGGCAGCGCCGTGAGGGGTAAAGGTTGGATGAATGGCCAGCGGCACGTCCAGCTCACAGCATTTGGCGAACAGCACATCGTGATCGGAATGGCCGTGGATGACCCGTTTGTGGTTGAACGGATTCACCCAGGCGCCGCGGCAGCCGTCTTTCACCGCCCGTTCCAGTTCCGCCGCCGAGCCTTCCGGGTCGAGCAGAGTGAGCATGGCAATGGGCACCAGGCGGCCGCCGGAATCCCGGCAGAAATCGGCGATCCAGCGGTTGTAGGCACGGGCATAGGCCAGACTCAGCTGCGGATCGGTGAGTTCCACTTCCCACAGCAGACACAACGTGGGATAGAGCAGGCTGATCTCCAGGTTTTCCTGATCCATCAGCGACAGCCGCTCGCCGGCGTCGCAGGAGCCGAAGGGCATGTTATCGGCATAGCGGCGCTCGGGACTGGGCCGCAGGTCTTCCTCGCCCATGGCGCCGAGCACACCCAGGGAACCCCGGTTGGTCCGCGCGGACGGCGTGCCGTCGATTTCCAGGTACTCGTAGCCCTCGTCGTCCACGTCGATGCGCAGGGCCCGCGGGCGATACCTGGCCTCCAGGTAGTTGTCCCACAGATCCGGCGGTTCCAGCACGTGGCCGTCGGCATCCACGGTTCCCGGATACGGAAAACGTTTGATCTCGTAGGCCATGGTCTCTCCCCTCCTGGCTGGCTGCAGAGCTTATATTGAAACAGATTTTAATTTAACTGTGTGAGCGTGTGGCCGCGAGCCTGTGCCCGCGAGCCTAGGCTCGGGGGTTATTTGCTTGTAGCCAATCAATCCTTCCCTCGCGGGCGCGCCCTGACTAACTTGCCCAGCTACCCAAGCAACCCGGTGTCATACCGTCGTGTCCGTATCGGCCCTGAAGAAATCGCCACCCGCCGCCGACGAGCGCCTGCTCGCCGACCTCAATGGCCTGGCCGGACGCCTCGACCAGCAACAGCTCTGGTGGGCCAGCGGCTACCTGGCCGGGCTGGCCGCCGCGCAGCCGGGCGGCGCCCAGACTCCGGCCGCGCAGGATGCCCCAGCCGTCACCTGGTCGATGTTCTATGCCACCGAGACCGGCAACTGCCGCAGCATCGCCGACGAGCTGGTGGCCGAGGCACAGGCTCTGGGCGCCGACGCCCGGGCCGTGGACCTGGCAGATTTCCGCCCGGCACAGCTCAAGAAGGAATCTCACGCCCTGTTCGTGGTGGCCACCCACGGCCTCGGTGATCCGCCGGACGGCACCGAGGCGTTTTTCGAGTTCGTTCTCGGCGACCGCGGCCCCAGACTGGACCACCTGAGCTACGCCGTACTGGCTCTGGGCGACAGCAGCTACGAGGACTTCTGCGAAACCGGCCGGCAGCTCGATGAGCGGCTGGCGGAACTGGGTGCGACGCGCCTGGAACCGCGCATGGAGTGCGATGTGGACTTCGAGGCGCCCAGCGAAGCCTGGCAGCAACAGGTGCTCGAGCACGTGCGCCAGGCCCGGGACGCCGAACAGGCATCGCCAGCCGCCGGCGCGCCCCATCTGGTGCCCATCACTACGCGCAGCCACTCGCGCAAAGATCCATTCTACGCCCAGGTGCTGGAGAATCTGCCCATCACCGGCCCCGGCTCCAGCAAGGACGTGCGCCACGTGGTGCTGAGCCTGGAGGACAGCGGACTGACCTATCAGCCCGGCGACGCCCTGGGCATCTGGCCCACCAATCCGCCGCCGCTGGTGGCGCAATTCCTCGATCTGCTGGGCCTGGACGCCGCAGCCAGCGTGACCCTGGGCGATGAAGCCATGACCCTGGGCCACGCCCTCGGCCACCGACTCGAACTCACCCTGCTCGGCCGCGGTTTCCTGGAAGACTTTGCCCGGCGTTTCACCATCGAGCCGCTCACCGCCATGCTCGATGCGCAGGACCGCACGATGCTGAACGCCTACATGGCCGACCGGCAGATCATCGACGTGCTGCACGACCACCCGGCGCCGTTCACCGCCCAGGCCCTGGCCGACAGCCTCAAGCGGCTGACGCCGCGCCTGTATTCCATCGCCTCGAGCCTCGACGCCAACCCCGACGAAGTTCACGTCACCGTGGGCGTGGTGCGCTACACGGCCTTCGACCGGGAGCACTTCGGCAGCGCGTCGAACTACCTGGCCGAGCCCGGTGAAACCGTGCCCGTGTATATCGCGCCCAATCCGCGGTTCCGTCTGCCGGAGGATGCCGCCGCACCGGTGGTCATGATCGGCGCCGGCACCGGCGTCGCCCCCTACCGAGCCTTCCTGGAAGAGCGGGAAACGGTGGGCGCCGACGGCGACAACTGGCTGTTCTTCGGCGACCGTAACTTCACCTCGGATTTCCTCTATCAGGTGGAGTGGGCCCGCTACCGCCAGGACGGCCTGCTGACCCGCCACGATGTGGCCTTCTCCCGCGACCAGGCCGGGAAAGTCTACGTTCAGGACCGCCTCCGCGAACGCGGCACGGAGTTGTTCGAGTGGCTGGAGCGCGGCGCTCACCTCTACGTCTGCGGCGATGCCAATCACATGGCGCCGGACGTGCACGAGGCGCTGCTCGACATCATCGAGGCGGGGCTCGGCAGAGACCGTGAAGCCGCCGCGGCCTACCTGAACGATCTCAAGCAAAGCAACCGCTATCAGCGCGACGTGTACTGACATGAGCAGCAACGCCGAGCGCGACGACGTTTCGCCGGTGGAAGTCATCAAGCTGAACAGCAACTTCCTGCGCGGCACCATCGAGCAGGGCCTGGCCGACCCCCTCACCGGCGCCATATCCGAGGCCGACGGCACCCTGACCAAGTTTCATGGCACCTACATGCAGGATGACCGTGACGTGCGCAGCGACCGGGCCCGCCGCAAGCTCGAACCGGCCTACAGCTTCATGGTGCGGGCGCGGATTTCCGGCGGCATCGTCAGCCCCGCGCAGTGGCTCAAGCTCGACGAGCTGGCCCGCGATCACGCCAACGGCTCCATCCGCGTCACCACGCGGCAGACCTTTCAGTTCCACGGCGTAGTCAAGCGCGACCTGAAGGCCACCATCCGCCGCATCAACGACATGATGCTGTCGACCATCGCCGCCTGCGGCGACGTGAACCGCAACGTCATGTGCACGCCCTCAGCCGAGCTGAGCCGCGTACACGCCGATGCCGTGGCGGTGGCCGAGGACATCTCCCGCGAGCTGACGCCGCAGACGGGTGCCTATCACGAACTGTGGCTGGACGGCGAGCGGGTGACCCCGGCGGCCGACGAAGAGCCGGTCTACGGCCCCACCTACCTGCCGCGCAAATTCAAGATCGCCATCGCCATCCCGCCGTGGAACGACGTGGACGTCTTCGCCCACGACGTAGGCTTCATCGCCATCGAGCGCGACGGCGAGCTGGCCGGTTTCAACGTCACCGCCGGCGGCGGCATGGGCGTGACCCACGGCGATGCCGCCACCTATCCCCGGCTCGGCACCGTGCTCGGCACCTGCCGCGTCGATCAGGCCGTGGCCGTGGCGGAACAGATCATGTGCGTTCAGCGCGACTTCGGCGACCGCCGCGAGCGCAAGCACGCACGACTGAAGTACACCATCGACGACCGCGGCGTAGACTGGTTCAAAGGTGAACTGGAAGCGCGCCTCGGCTTCGAGCTGGGGCCGCAGGTACCTTTCGAATTCCAGCACAACGGCGACCGCTTCGGCTGGCAGCAGGATGCCGACGGCTACTGGCACCTGACCCTGTTCATTCCTGGCGGGCGCATCATCGACCGCGATGACCGGGCGCTCCTGACCGGCACCCGCGAACTGGCCCGCGTGCACCGCGGCGAGTTCCGGTTCACACCGAATCAGAACCTCATCGTCGCCCGGGTCGCCCAGGCAGACAAGGCCGCGATCGAGGAACTGGCCGCCCGCCACGGACTGGATGCCGGACAGAGCCTGCGGCCGGTGGAGCGCGATGCCATGGCCTGCGTGGCCCTGCCCACCTGCGGCCTGGCCATGGCCGAGGCAGAGCGCTATCTGCCCGACTTCCTGACCCGCCTCGGCACAGTACTCGAGCGCCACGGCCTGGCCGACGAGCCGCTGACCGTGCGCATCACCGGCTGCCCCAACGGCTGCGCCCGCCCCTATGTGGCAGAGATTGCCCTGGTGGGCAAAGCGCCCGGCCGCTACAACCTGATGCTCGGCGGTGACCGCCTGGGCCGGCGCCTGAACAGCCTGTATCAGGAAAACCTGAGCGAGGAACGCATCCTCGAGATTCTCGACGGCATGCTCGGGCGCTATGCGGAGCAGCGCCGCGCCGGCGAACCCTTCGGCGACTACTACCGCCGGCTGGAGGACCAGGCATGACCGACAGCGCAGCAGAAAAAAGGAATGCGGACATGACGCAGAACAACCCATCCACGGCGCAGGACCCGGCAGCCGGCAGCGGCACTGCGGCCGAGCACCGGCACTGTGTGGTGGAAAGCAGCGCGTTCCGCGACGCGGCCCACCTGGAAAACTGGAACCACACCCTGGCCAGGCTGGATGCCGCCGGCCGGGTGCGCTGCGCGCTGGATCATCTGCCCGGCAGGCACGTGCTCACGTCATCGTTCGGCGCCCAGGCCGCCGTGAGCCTGCACCTGCTGACCCGGGAAGTTCCGGACATGCCGGTGATCGTGCTCGACACCGGCTACCTGTTTCCGGAAACCTATCGATTCATCGAGGAACTCAGCGAACGGCTCGATCTGAACCTGAAAATCTATCGCAGCCCGCGCAGCCCGGCCTGGCAGGAAGCCGTGGACGGTCAACGCTGGCAGCAGGGCGTGGCCGGCCTCGATGCCTACAACCGCGAAAACAAGGTAGAACCGCTGCAGCGCGCCTTCCAGGAACTCCAGGCCGGCACCTGGTTCACGGGCTTGCGGCGGTCCCAGGCGAGCACCCGTACCGAAACGCCCATCGTGCAGTTCAGCAACGACGTCTTCAAAGTCAGCCCTATTGCCGACTGGTCCGACCGTGACGTCTACGAATACCTGCACGCCAACGGCCTCCCCTACCATCCGTTGTGGGAACAGGGCTATGTGTCCATCGGCGACACCCACACCACGGTGCCCCTGCACCAGGCCGACAGCCTGGAAGAGACGCGCTTCTTCGGCCTGAAGCGCGAATGCGGCATTCACGAAGGCGACACCTGGAGCATCTGACCCCGGCCCTCCACGCCGCCCGTTGCGCAGCCGCCGAAGCGGCAGCCACGGGGTTACACTAGTGTCCTCTAAGGCTTGCGATGGCCCATGGAGGGACAATGACCCAGGACATCCTGATCGTCGGGGCCGGCAGCGCCGGTTCAGTGATTGCCAGCCGGGCATCGGAAGACCCGAACCGCCAGGTGCTGCTGGTGGAAGCGGGGCCGGACTATCCGGATCCCACCACGACACCTTTCGATCTGGTCAACGGCCACAACAACTCCTACCGGGACCATGACTGGCGGCTCTCCTACCAGCCCACTCAGGGCCGGCAGGTGGCCTTTCCCCGCGGCCGCGTGGTCGGCGGTTCCAGCGCCGTGAACACCGGTATCGCCCTGCGCGGCATGCACGAGGACTATGACGAGTGGGCTGACCTCGGCAACACCGAGTGGGCCTGGCCGCAGGTCCTGCCCGCCTTCATGCGTCTGGAGCGCGATCTGGACTTCGGCGATGCGCCGTATCACGGCGACGCCGGGCCGATCAGCATCCGCCGCTACCCGCCCGATGAACTGCTGGTGCAGCATCAGGCGTTTCTGGAGAGTGCCCGGGATCTCGGCTATCCGGACTGCCCCGACGCCAATGATCCGCTGAGCTGGGGTGCCGGGCCGCAGCCCATGAACAAGCTGGGCCGGCTGCGGATTTCCTGCGCGGTGGGCTATCTGGCCCCGGCGCGCATCCGGCCGAATCTGACCATCCGCGCCAACACCCTGGTGCGCCGCGTGCTCAGCGACGGCCGGCGCTGCACGGGCATCGAGGTGGAAAACCCGGACGGCAGCACCGAGCGGATCATGGCGCGGCTGGTGGTGCTGTGCGCGGGCGCCATCATGTCCCCGGCCATCCTGCTGCGCTCCGGCCTCGGTCCGCGCGCCCAGCTCGAATCTCTCGGCATTCCGCTGCTGCACGACCTGCCCGGCGTAGGCGCGAATCTGTCCGATCACCCGGCCCTGTCCATCGCCTGCGAAGTGCGCGATCCCGGCATCGTCGACTTCGAGGCGCCGCTCATCCAGACCATTGCCCGCTACACGGCCCCGGATTCCGAGAAACGCAACGATCTGCAGATCGAACAGCTCAGTTTCGCCGGGCGTCCCACCGACCCACCGCGCATCGCCATCGCCGCAGTGCTGGAATATCAGTACGGCCGCGGCGAGTTGCGCCTGGAATCTGCGGATCCCCGCGCGGCCCCCGTGGTGGAAAACCGCTTCTGCGAGGATGAACGGGACACCCGGCGCCTGGCAGCGGCCTTCCGCGATGCCTTCGCCTTCACCCGGGTGGGCCCGCTGGCCGACCTCATCGAGCGGGTCACCTTCCCCGACCCGGCCCGGCCCATGGGCGACGAGCAGATTGCGGCGCTGTGCCGCCGCTTCGCCGGCAGCGGTTACCATCCCTGCGGTACCGCGAAAATGGGGCCGGACAGCGATCCCATGGCGGTGGTGGACCAGCACGGCTGCTGCCGGGCGCTGGACGGCCTGGTGGTGGCCGATGCCTCCATCATGCCCGGGGTGCCGCGGGCCAACACGAATCTGAGCTGTATCATGATCGGTGAGATGATCGGCGAATGGCTGCGTACGCGGCCGGCGCGCTATGGGTTGTAGCAACACCCAGACCGTGGGAGCGATTTCCAATCGCGATCAGAGATCGCTCCCACAAATGAGAACTCAGGAGCTCCAGCATGCTCGACCTAGCCATTCGAAACGTTCAGGTGCTCGACGGCGGCGGCGGGCCGGCCCGTCCTGCCGATGTGGGAGTGCGCGACGGGCGCATCGTCGACGTGGGCGACGTGGGCAGCGCCCGTGAGGAGATCGACGGCGGCGGCCATTGTCTGGCGCCCGGCTTCATCGACACCCACGCTCACGACGACGGCGCCTTCTTCCGCCATCCCGGCATGGAATTCAAACTGGCCCAGGGCGTGACCACCGTGGTCAGCGGCAACTGCGGCTTCAGTGCTGTCCCCGCCGACCCGGCGCAGGATTCCGTGGCCGCCAGCGGCGGCATCCTGGCGGGTCTCGAAGGCGAGTTCACCGATCTCGACGGCTATTTCGACGCCGTGCTGACGAAGCAGCCGGCCATCAACAACCTGATGCTGGTGGGCCACAACACGGTCCGGGCCCTGGCCATGGGCATGGACAAACGCGCTCCCACCGCCGCGGAGCTGGCTGTCATGCGCGGCTATGTGGAGCAGGCCCTGGAACAGGGTGCCTGCGGGTTCTCCACCGGGCTCATCTATCGGCCGGGACGCTGGAGCGCCACCGACGAGATCATCGAGCTGGCACGCCTGGCGAAACCCTTCGATGCGCTCTACACCACCCACATGCGCAACGAGGGCGACCACCTGCTGGCCGCCGTGGAAGAAACCCTGCAGATCGGCCGCACCGCCGACGTGCATGCCCATATTTCCCATCACAAGTCGGCGGGCCCGGCCAACTGGGGCAAGGTGCGCGACTCTCTGGCACGGGTCGACTCGGCGCTGGCCGACGGCCAGCGGGTGAGCCTGGATGTCTACCCCTACACCGCCGGCAGCGGGCGCATGATCGAATACTTCGATCTGGAACGGCCCAACCGGGAGCTGGCGGAGGTGATCCGTATCGCCAGTTGCCCGGCCTTTCGCGAGTACGAGGGCCGTATGCTCACCGACATCGCGGCGGAACTGGGCATGGACGTCACAGACGCCGTGAAACACGTGCTGACGGCGCCGAAAGGCGATCGCACCATCTGCATTCAATTCATCATCGACGAAGCCGACGTGGAAACCAATCTGAGCTACCGCGACATGATGGTGGGCTCCGACGGCATCCCCGACCTGCGCGGCCGCCCTCACCCGCGATTGTTCGGCACGTTTCCCCGCATTCTCGGCCGCTACGTACGCGAGCGCGGCATCCTGAGCCTCGAGGAAGCGGTGCGGCGCATGACTTCCCTCGCCGCGGCGACTTTCGGCCTGGTGAACCGCGGCCGTATCGAGCCCGGCTACTGGGCCGATCTGGTGCTGTTCGACGCCGACAAGGTAATCGACGCCGCCACCTACGACGATCCGAAACTGCCGCCGGTGGGTATCGAGCTGGTTACCGTGAACGGCCGCATCGCCTGCCGGGACGGTGTTCACACGGCAGCCGGCAGCGGCCGCATGCTGCGCTACCGGCGCCCGGCCTACGGGCACACGGAGTTGTGAAGCGCGACATCGTCATCTTCGATCTGGACGGCACCCTGGCGGACATCGCGCACCGCCGCCACCTGGTGCGCGGCCGGCCGAAGCGCTGGCAGGCCTTCTTCGAGGCGTGTGTGAACGATCAACCCAACGCGCCCGTGATCGCCGCCTATCAGGCCTTCCGCCACGCCCCGCTACCCTACGAGCTGTGGATCTTCTCCGGGCGTTCCGACATCGTGCGGCCGCAGACCGAGCGCTGGATCGAGACCCACGTCGGGCCCTGGGACCATCTGCTCATGCGCCGCGACGGCGACCACACGGCGGACGAGGAACTCAAGCGCAACTGGGTGGAGCCCATCCGTCACCGGGTGCTGTGTGTGTTCGACGACCGCGACAAGGTCGTGAACATGTGGCGGGCGCTGGGCATCGCCTGCTTTCAGGTGGCCGAGGGGAACTTCTAGCGGCCGCGCCTACAGATCTTTCAGCGAGCGCCCGGTGTTGGCCTGAATGGTGTCCACATTCCACAGGTCGGCGAACTTGAACGACCGCGGGCAGTGGAAATAGGCTTCGTCCACGCTGAGCAGAATGCCCTGAATGAGGCCCGTGTTCTCGTCGGTAAAACTCACCTCCGGCTCGAGGTCCATGGCGGCAAGCTCGTCCGGTTCCACCACCCGCACCCGGCCGTTGACCCGCACCGTCACCTCCATGCCCGGGATCATGAACACGAAGCCGGCTTTGGGGTTGGACTCGAAGTTCTGGAAACTCTGAAACAGCCGGTTGCCGCCCACGTCGGGAATCAGCAGGTGCCGGTCATCGACGATCTTGATGAAGCCCGGCCGGCCGCCCTTGGGCGACGCATCGCAGTCGCCGTCGGCGCTGCTCGACGCCATGACGGCAAACGGTGCGTTGCGGATGAAGGCCTGGACATAGGGTTCCAGGTGATCTTTGACCTTCTTCGCCGCCGCCGGGTGCGCCCCGCCCAGTTCATCGCGCAACGCATCGATTCGACTCACTACACACCTCCGGATCAGCAGACATCGAGGATACCCGGATCCCGGGCCGCGATCATCCGCCGCGCCGGGCCGCCGGCGGGTGGCACGTTCAGTCGAAACCGCCCAGGTGCTTGTGCAGCGCCTGAACCAGGCGCCGGGTCACCCCGGTCAGCAGCATGAGCTCGGCATCGAGGCGCGCCAGCGGATCCTCGCCGGCGTGATCTTCGGCCTCATCCATGCCCTGCAGGCGCAGCTTGCGCACTACCGCATCCTGATCCAGCACCAGGCTGGCGGTGTCGTCGAACACCATGCCGAGCCGGGTCAGCTTCAGGCCGTTGCGCACGTGACGGCGCACGTCCTCATCGGCCAGGTCGATGTCCAGCCAGCTCACCGTGGCAGCGCCGGCCGCCGGGTCCTGCATGCGGCACTCCCGGCCGGGCTGGAACACGCGCGGGCCGTCGCCGAGAAATACCCGGTGAATGAGCGTTCCCGCCGGCTGCTTGAATTTGAGCGGTGTGACCTGAAGGCTGCCCAGCGCATCGCGCAGCTTGTCGAGAAAGCGCTCCGCCTGGGCCTCCGCGGCCGTATCGATGCCGATGAGGCGGTCCTGCAGCAGGCAGAAGCCGCGTACCCGTTCCGACTTGAGCAGCGCCCGCGGCATCAACTCGGCGTGGATCTCGTCTTTGAGCTGACGCTTTTCCCGGCGGCTCGGATCCCGGTCCATGCGCGCCCGGAAGTCGGCCTCCCGCTCCTCGAGGGCCTCGTTGACCGCCGCCGCCGGCAGCAGCCGGGTCTGGCTGCGCAGCCGCATCAGGTCGGCACCGCCCACACGCCGGCACAGGGGGTCGGCGTCGTCGCCGGTGGGTGCCTCGAAGCCGGAGCTGCGCTCGGTATAGGAACCGCAGGGGGTGAAAGCGGCTTCCTCCAGCTTGGCGGATAGGGCGGCTTCGGAGTCGGGCCAGTCGCCGTGCAGGCGGTAGAGACGCAGGTTTCTGAACATGAACAGCCAGGGTGTCAGGAAAGGAGCGGCGCATTATCCGCATGGAACCGGAGCCTGTCACGGCGCCAGAGAGTATCTTCCAATTCAGGCTCGTGTGTTGCTGGAAGACGCTCAGGTTTGCGTACCGTATAGCCCTGCTATACACTTTCAGACCATGATCCGTTCGTTCCGCCATAAGGGGTTAGAGCGATTCTTCGAAAAAGGCGTGACGAGCGGCATTCAGGCGAAGCACGCCAAACGATTGCGCCTTCAGCTTGGCGCCTTGAATCGCGCTACCAGCCCAAACGATATGGGCGCGCCGGGGTGGCGGCTGCATCCGCTTAAGGGCCGCCTGAAGGGCCATTGGGCGGTCTGGGTCGACAGCCACTGGCGACTCACATTCATGTTCGACGACGATGGCGATGCCGTCCTGGTGGACTATCAGCAATATCATTGAGGTGGATTCGATGAAGATGCATAACCCTCCGCACCCCGGCGAGGTTCTGAGTGAGTGGCTTGCCGACATCAGCGTCACCGAGGCTGCGCGGCGGCTGGGCGTCACCCGCGCAACGCTGTCTCGCATAATCAACGGTTCGGCCGGTATCAGCGCAGAGATGGATCTGCGGCTGTCCAAGGCGCTCGGCACCACGCCCGGCATGTGGCATGGCATGCAGTGCGACTATGACATGTGGCAGGCACAGCGACGCTTCCGGGGGAAGGTGGAGCGCATCACGGCAGAGGCCTCCTGAGCCGACGATTGTCCCTCGTAGAGAATCGCCCCTCAGGCTTCCGGGGTCGCGCCGGCAAGCGTATGCTCCGCCGTGTACCTGTCTCCAAGGGACACCTTACATGAACCATTCCACCCCGTTTCTCTGGTTTACCGCGGTTGTGCTGTCCGCTTTCGCTCTCCTGACCGGCTGCTCACAGGAGGCCCCGGATTCATCCGCCGACACCGCCTCATCGGCACAGACGGCTGAGGCGCTGGACGCGCCGCGGGCCGCCGCCGAAGCCGGCTGGCGGCAGCCCCTGTTCGAGGGTCTGGGCGATCTGCACATTCCCATAACCACGTCATCACCAACGGCCCAGCAGTATTTCGATCAGGGTCTGAGCCTGGCTTTCGCCTTCAACCATGCCGCCGCCGATTTCGCCTTCAACGAAGCGGCCCTGCACGACCCGGACTGTGCCATGTGCTACTGGGGCAGTGCGCTGGTCCTGGGGCCCAACGTCAACGCCGCCATGGACCCGGGCAATGCCGAGCGCGCCTACAGCCTGGCGACTCGCGCCGCCGAACTGGCGGCCGGCACGACGGCAAAAGAGCAGGCACTCACCGCCGCCCTGGTCGAGCGTTACGCCCCCACAGCACCGGAGGATCGCACGGCACTGGATGAAGCTTACGCCGACGCCATGCGCGCCATTGCTGCCCGCTACCCCGACGACCCGGACGTGCAGGCCCTCACCGCCGAGGCCCTGATGGATCTGCACCCCTGGGACTTCTGGCTGGCCGACGGCGAGGAGCGGCCGTGGACGGCGGAGATCATCGACACCCTGGAACGGGCCCTGGCTCTCGATGAGAACCACGCCGGCGCCATACACCTCTACATTCACGCCGTGGAGCAATCCAGCGATGCCCACCGCGCGGAACCCTATGCAGACAAGCTGGCCGACCTGGCCCCGGCTGCTGGCCACCTGGTGCACATGCCGGCGCACATCTACATCCGTGTCGGCCGTTATCACGACGCCACCCTGAACAATATGAAAGCCACCGACGCCGATGCCGCATTCGTGCAGGCCTGCCGCTCCAACAGCCCCATCTATCTGGCCGGCTACATTCCCCACAACTGGCATTTCGGTTGGATCACGGCTGCCATCGAGGGCTGGAGCGAGCAGGCCTTCCGCATGGCCGAGGGCACTGCCGAGCGCCTGACGCCGGAGCTGTTGCGGGCGCCGGGCATGGCGGTGGCGCAGCACTTCCTCATGCAGCCCGCCTATGCCCAGGTGCGTTTCGGCGCCTGGGACGACATCCTGCAAAGTCCGGAGCCCGACGCCGACCTGCTCTATGCCCGGGGCGTGTGGCACTACGCCCGCGGCCGCGCCTTCCTCGGCAAGGGGGACTCGGAGGCCGCCGCGGCTGAAGCCGACAAGCTGGCGGCCCTGCGCGCCGACCCCGGCATGGCGGACATGACGTTCTTCGAGCGCGGCAGCGGTGATGCGCTGCTGGCCATCGCCGAACTGGTTCTGCTGGGCGAGATGGACGCCGCCGAAGGCAATCTGGACGAGGCCATCGCCAGGCTGGAAGAGGCCGTGGTCCTGGAAGACGCCCTGCCCTACAACGAGCCGCCGGACTGGTACTACCCCGCGCGTCACTCACTGGGTGTGCTGCAACTGGCCGCCGGCGATGCCGCCGCAGCCGAGCAGACCTACCGCGAGGATCTGGCCATCATGCCGGAGAACGGCTGGGCGCTGATCGGTCTGGAGCAGGCGTTGCGGGCCGGGGGCGATGACGAAGCGGCCGACGCGGTTCGCGGGCGCTTCGAAACGGCCTGGCAGCATGCCGACATGGAGATATCCGCATCGCGAATCTGAACGCCCAAGGCGCACTCAACAGACCAGGAGAACGTGTGATTCGATTCAGTAGGATATGGTTACTGGCCGGGCTGCTCGCCAGTTCCCCGGTGTGGGCATTCGAATGCTCGGACGACGAAGTGGGCTACATCGCCACCTTCAAAGTGAAGGAGGGCAAGGAGGCCGAGTTCGAGGACCTGGTGGTGGACCTCACCGACAAGGTGCGCGAGCGTGAACCAGGCGTGGTCTTCTATGCCCCCTATCGCGACGAAGAAGCTGGCGTCTATCACTTCATGGAACGCTACGAAGACGCCGCGGCGCGGGAAGCGCACGCCAAAGCCGACGACATCCGCGCCATCTTCGGCCAGGTAATGCCCTTGCTGCGCGAGCCGCTCGACGTACGGCGAGTCAGTGCCCTGTGTCCGTAGCCGCCGCCACCCGCTGATCGATGGCGCCAAAGATGCTCTGACCGGCCCGGTCGCGCATTTCCATGCGTACCCGGTCGCCGAAACGCATGAACGGCGTTTGCGGCTCGCCGCGGCGCAGGGTTTCCAGGGTACGCAGCTCCGCGATACACGAATAACCCAGCCCGCCGTCGGCGATGGCGCTGCCGTGGTCGGTGCCCTGCCGGTTGGACACGGTACCGGAGCCGATGATGGTCCCGGCGCCCAGGTTGCGGGTCCGGCAGGCATGGGTGATGAGGTCGGCGAAACTGAAAGTCATGTCTTCCCCGGCTTCCGGCCGGCCGAACGGTTCTCCGTTATAGAAGGTGAGCAGCGGCAGGTGCACGCGGCCGTCGCGCCAAGCCTCGCCGAGTTCGTCCGGGGTGGCGGCCACCGGTGAGAAGCTGGTGGCCGGCTTCGACTGATAGAAACCGAAGCCCTTCTCCAACTCGCCGGGGATGAGCCCGCGCAGCGAGACGTCGTTGGCCAGCAGCACCAGCTTGACGTGCTGCAAGGCTTCCTCCGCCGGCGTGCCCATGGGCACGTCGTCGGTGATCACCGCCACCTCGCCTTCGAAATCGATACCCCAGGCTTCGGACCCCAGCCGCACGTCGTCGCGGGGGCCGATGAAGTCATCGGAGCCGCCCTGGTAGATCAGCGGTTCCTGCCAGAAGGATTCCGGCATGGCAGCGCCGCGGGCGCGCCGCACCAGCTCCACATGGTTGACGTAGGCACTGCCGTCGGCCCACTGGAAAGCGCGGGGTAATGGCGCAGCGCAGGCGGCTTCTTCGAAACGCACCGCACCGGCTGCCGAACCGGCTTCGAGCTGTTCAGCGACGGCCTGCAGACGCAGCCGCACCTCGGACCAGCCGTCCAGCGCCTGCTGCAGCGTGGCCGCAACGTCCTGCACCACGACGGCCCAGCGCAGATCCCGGGAGACCACCGCCAGGCGGCCGTCCCGCCCGCCTTTGAGGCTCGCCAGTTTCATGTGTCGCTGCCGGACATCTCCCGTTCATGCAGCCAGGCGGCATGCTGCGGGGCCCGCTTGGTGCGGCTCCATTCCTCGAGCATGGCCGGGGCGACCTCGTGCAGGCGCCGCATGTCTTCCTCGGAACCGGTATTGGCGGCCAGTTCCACCCGATGGCCGTTGGGGTCGAAGAAGTAGATGGATTCGAAGATGCCATGGTTCACTGGGCCCACCACTTCCAGACCGGCCTGCTCCGCCTTGGCCTTCGCTGCGTTGAGCGCATCCATGGATTCCACCTCGAAGGCGATGTGCTGAACCCATTCTGGAGTATTTGCGTCCCGCCCCATGGGCGGCGAATTCGGCAGCTCGAAGAAGGCCAGCACGTTGCCCATGCCGGCATCGAGAAACACGTGCATGTACGGGTCCGGCTCTTTGGTGGACGGCACGCGGTCTTCGGCGATGGCCAGCACGAAATCCATGCCCAGCAGGTTCTGATAGAACTCCACCGTCTCCTTGGCATCGTTGCAGCGGTAGGCCACATGGTGAATGCGTTTCAGGTTCATGACGTCCCTCCCAGTACCCCGCGGCGCATCTGGTCGCGTTCCATGGATTCGAACAGCGCCTGGAAATTGCCCTCGCCGAAGCCCTGGTCGCGTTTGCGCTGAATGAACTCGAAGAAAATCGGGCCGATCAGCGTTTCCGAAAAGATCTGCAGCAGCAGCCTGGGTTCACCATCTTCAGTGCCTGTGGTGTCGCCGTCCATGAGGATACCGCGGCGCTTCAATTCGTTCACCGGCTCGCCGTGACCCGGCAGACGCTCTTCGAGCATTTCGTAATAGGTGTCCGGCGGCGGGACCATGAACGGCACGCCGCGGCCGTGCAGCTCGTCCCACGTGGCGATCAGATCGTCGCAGTGGAAGGCGATGTGCTGAATGCCCTCGCCGTTGTAGGCCATGAGGAATTCCTCGATCTGGCCGTTGCCGCCGGCCTCTTCGTTGAGCGGAATACGGATCTTGCCGTCCGGCGCGGACATGGCCCGGGAGGTCAGTCCGGTCTGCTGGCCGCGGATGTCGAAGTGACGGATCTCGCGGAAATTGAACAGCTTCTCGTAGAACCGGGCCCAGTGATCCATGCGCCCGCGGTAAACGTTGTGGGTCAGGTGATCGATCACCTGCAGGCCGCACCCGCGCGGGCGCAGTTCCACGCCGTCGAGATATTGGAAGTCGATGTCGTAGATCGTGGCGCCATCGGCGATGGTGTGGCCGTCCGCATAGCGGTCGATGAGATACAGCGGCGCCCCGCCGATGCCCTTGATGGCGGGCAGGCGCAGCTCCATGGGCCCGGTGGGAATGTCGATGGGCTGTGCACCCATTTGCAGCGCCCGTTCATAGGCTCGATGGGCATCCCGGACCCGGAAAGCCATGCCGCAGGCGGAGGGGCCGTGCTCCTCGGCGTAATAATCGGCCAGGCTGCGCGGCTCATAGTTGACCACGAAATTGATGTCGTTCTGCCGCCACAGGTGGACGTCCTTGGAGCGGTGCCGGGCCACGTTGACGAACCCCAGCATCTCGAACACGGGCTCGAGGGCACCCCGTTCCGGTGCGGCAAACTCGACGAACTCGAAGCCGTCGAGACCCAGGGGATTGTCCGGTTGCTCGGTCATGGTCGTGCCTCGTTGCAGATTCTCGGACCCATCATGGTAGGCCCAGGCCAGCGCAGGAGTTCGCCTATTTCAGGCTCTGAGACCGCGGCTTTTGATGTGTCATGCTAATAAATCAGATATTATTAGCAGATTCCTGCCAACTTGGACCAATCATGGAACTGGACACCACGGAACGGCAGATTCTCCGTCTGCTGCAGCACGACGGCCGCATGTCCAACGTGGACCTGGCGCACGAGGTGGGCCTGTCGGAATCGCCGTGCCTGCGCCGGGTCAAGCAACTGGAAAAATCCGGCCTGATCACCGGCTATGCAGCCACGGTCGACCAGCGCCTGCTGGGCCTGGAAGTCACCGCCTTCGTGCTGGTGAGCATGGAAAAACAGCCCGATGCCGCGACCCAGGCGTTCATTGCCGCGGTGGCGGCGGAAGATCACATCGTCGAGTGCTACGCCACCAGCGGTTCCCACGATTACCTGATGAAAGTGGTGGCCCGCAGCATCGGTCACTTCTCGGAGCTGTGCATGCAGCGCATCCTGAAGTTCCCCGGGGTCATGCATGTGGAGTCGAGCTTCAGCCTGCAGGAGATCAAGCACAGCCGGGCTCTGCCGGCCTGACGCAGCCGCCGGACATCCGCAGCGGCCGTCAACGCGAGCGTTTCACCGCGCGATCCACCCAGATGGATTCCGTGGCCGGGTTGTAGCGGGCGTAGAACGGCCGCGACAGGGTTCGGCAATAATCCTGCATGCGCGCCTTGGCGTCCTGCAGCGATTCCGCCACGAAGTAGGCGGGCTGGTATTCGGTAATGGGAAATTCACGCTCCGCTGCTACCCGCGGCTCCCAGGCTTCGAGATCGGGATAGTGGTCGACGCCGCCGGCGGGACGCTGCGGCGCGCAGGCATATTCCAGCTCACCGAAGCTCGACAGCAGCCCGGCCCCATAGGCCTTCAGCTCACCGCCTTCGCGCAGCAGACCGAACTCCACCGCGAACCAGTAGCAGCGCGCCAGCCGTTCGATCTCTGCATCGCTGGCGCCGAGGCTGGCCAGGCCGATTTCCTGCGACAGGTCGGCAAACGCCGGATCGGCGAACATGGGCGCGTGGCCGATGAGCTCGTGCACCACGTCGGGCTCGGGGGTGTACAGGGGCGCGGAGTGATGACGCAGATACTGGGTAGAGAAGAACACGCGGTATGCCAGGCCGTTGAGAAAGTCCCGCGAGCCCAGCAATCCTGCCACCGGACGCAACCGGAAGCCGGTGCGCTGGCGCAGAAAATCGCTGACCGCAGCCACCTGAGGCACGCTGTCCTCGGCATAGCCGCACTCCCGGGCCATGACGTCGAACACGCGCCGGTACTCGGCGCAGGCGTAGCGTGCGTGCAGGTCCTCCAGGCGCCGGTACACCTCGCCCCAGGTGGCCACCTCCTCGGGGGTGTATGCCACCTGCGGAATGGGCTCGCCGTGATGATAGCCGCGCGCCAGCTCGTCGATCATGGCGCGGCGTTCGCGATAGCGGCGGTCGTGGAAACCCGGATGATCCGACTGCAGGTCGCTGCCCGCTTCCAGGGTGTGATTGGCGATGCGGTCCAGCTCCGCCACATGGCGCGGAAACCAGGGCACCTTGCGCTCGTCGAGCACCAGCAGCTTCAACGTGCTGCGCTCGAGATCGGCGATGACCCCTTCGATAGCCGGCTGACCGCGCCGGCCTTCACAATCCACATAGAAGTCGAAGCGTCCCCCATGGGCCGGCCGCGATTCGATATGGGTCAGGTTCACGCCATGGGTGGAGAAGTGATGCAGCACGTCCTCCAGTGCGCCGGGACGATCATCGAGTTCGATGAGCAGGGACACCCGGCTGCTGTGCGGTGCGGAACGATTCATAACGAGTCTGACACTCCCAGTGGACGCGGGTTCGTCAGCGTGGCCGCGGTTCGACCCCGTGATCGCGGAACACCCGGGCCACGGTACCATCGGCCAGCGCCAGATCCAGCCAGGTTGCCACAAACGCCTGCCAGACCGGATCCTGGGGCAGCAGGTAGGCCTTTTCCTGATACGTAAGGTTATCGTCCATGGCCGCACACAACCGGGCATAGCGCCCGGCCTGCAACTCCACCTCTACCCGGTCGGTGATCATGACGTCCGCCCGGCCCGCGGCGATCTCGTCGAAGATCGTGCGGTTATCCGCGTGCAGGCGCTTTTCCGCCCGGTGGATGTGCAGATCGACGAAACGTTCGTTGGTGCCGCCCGGATTCACCACCACCGTGACGCCCGGCTGGTCGATGGCATCCAGTGAATCGAAATCGGCAACGCGGTCGCAGCGGGCGATGGCCGTCTTGCCGCCCACATAGTACGGCGGAGAAAGGAAAGCCTGGCGCTGCCGTTGCAGCGTACGGGAGATACCGCTCATGCCGATATCGAAGCGGCCGGCAGCGAGATCGGCCATGAGGTCCGGCCACGACGTGGCCACGAACCGCGCCTGCACACCCAGCGCCGTGGCCAGATCGCGTCCCAGATCGATGTCGATGCCCGTCGGCACGGCGTCGGATTCCCGGCGATACGAAAACGGCGCGTAGTCGCCGGTCGTACCGATGCGCAGCACGCCGCTGTTGAGGACCTGCGCCAACCGGTGGGGATAGCGCTCGAGCCGGTCCAGCGCGTCGAACAGCGCGTCTCGATTTTGCCGATCGAGCCCCGGCACCATCACTGCATCGGCGAACGCGGCCGCGTGCAACGGCTCTCGAATGTCTGCTGCGGCCGCCACGATGGCATCACCCAGGCGCAGCAACTCCGGACGCAGCTCATGTTCGAGATCCGGCGCGTCGGGCGGTGCGGCGCCATCGCGCCAGACGTCGAACCAGTGGCGCTGAATGGCTTTGGCTGCTTCGATCTGGGCGGCGAACAGGCGCCGGCTGCTGGTTGTGGTCAGACCGTGCTGCAAGGCTTCCGCCACAGCCCTGTCGAGCACCACGGCTTCGCGGTCCTGATCCTCGATGGCAAGCCCGTGATGCCACTTGTAGGCGGCAACGTCTTTCATGAGCTGCAGCCGGGCATCGACCAGGCCGTACAGATCGAGTGCTGCTCCAGCGGCCAGGGTTGGAGCCGAACACAGCAGGATGAGGATCACGGCAACCCTCGGACCGGCTCGCTTTCGGGTCACCAACAGGGGTATTCGTGCCACGGATTCTGCTCCTGTTTTCGGGCTCCGGCATTCTACCGGCTAATTCAGACGGCGTACCTGCGCTGTCCGTCGCAGGCGGCCGCAAGGGCCTGCTGCGGATTCGTCCAGCATGTTTTATTGTCCGGTCAGGCGGTTCCTCCGCCTCACCCGGCGTTGACATGCACCCTGCGGACGTTTACAACGCTCTCCAGGGGAGCGGTTCAACCATAGAACCAACGGAGATGCAGGGCGGTTTTGCCCCCCAGCGCCGCAGTCGTGTTTCCGTACAGGGGAGGAGTCAGATGTATCGATCCATGCTGCGCCGTGGTGTGCCCATTGTGGCCGCCGCACTCGTACTGCCTTATGCCGCACCGCCTGCGGATGCCGCCGAAGAACCACGCCGACGTATCGAAGAGGTGATCGTCACCGCCGAGCGGCGGGAAGCGAGCATCCAGGACACGTCCATTTCCATTACGGCGTTCACGGCGGAGTTCCTCGACGACTTCGGCATCCGTAATCAGGAAGACCTGCAGAACTACATACCCGCCACCACCATTCAGCCCTACGACTCCACGGTTCGCGGTGTCGGCCGGAACTTCCGGGCGCTGGGCGGCGACCCGGGCGTATCGACCTATGCCAACGGCATCTATTCGGAAGACCTGCTGGCCATCACGGCTGCCACGTTCTTCGACGTCGAGCGCATCGAGGTGTTGCGCGGCCCGCAGGGCACCCTGTACGGACGCAACGCGGTCGGTGGCGCATTCAACATCCAGTACAAAGAGCCCACCTACGAACCCGAAGGGATCATCAAGGCAGTCGCCGGCAACTTCGGCTCCAACGAGATCTACGGCGCCATCTCCGGGCCTCTCGTGCAGGACAAGCTGGCCGGCCGGCTGACCTATGCCTACCGCGACCGCGACGGCGTTATCGACGACATCGGCCCGGGTTCGGACATCGACTCGCTGGGCACCGACAGCATTGCCGGTCAGCTCAAGTGGAACGCCACCGACACCATCGAGATGAATATTCGGGTCAACCATCTGCAAATCGACCGAATCATGGGCGGCGCCAACGGCGGCGGCCAGGTGGTGTTGAACGAAGCCGGCCAACCCAGCCGGGTCACCGATGCGCTGGTGCCGGGCTGGCGCCGTGTCGAAGAAGGCAACACCAACCCTGCCAACTTCTTCGACAGCAGCTTCGATGGCGGCAGCGAAGCCAGGACATTCACCGACCCCAATACCGGCGAGCAGGTGCTGGCACGGCGCAACCGGGCCGGCATCGACTACGGCGATTTCGACGGTTTCCAGAACGCCGCCGCATCGCTGGACGGCTTCAATGAATCGAGCCAGGCATCCATCGACGCGCTGAACAACTGTGTGTTCCCCGGCAGCATCGACGGCGACGACGTCTGTGTAGCCACCAACGGTGCCAACGAAGAAGACTTCGAGCTCGACGGCGTGCAGTACAACGTGAGCTGGGACGTCACCGACCGCTTTCAGCTCAAGTACCTGTTCGGCTGGCACGACTATTCCTATCAGCGGGTCACCGAAGACGACAACACCGCCAGTCCGTTCCAGGACCGGCAGTTCTACGTCAATCACGAGATGACCTACAGCTCTCACGAGCTGCAGGCGTTCTACGAGATCGGCGATAGCTGGTCGTTTACCTCCGGGTTGTTCTCCTACCGGGCCAAGATCGATCAGCGCGGCGACTATTCTCCTACGGTGGGCGGTGATCGCTACCGCAACCCCTACCAGGACAATGCGCACTGTCGCCGGAAGCCGCCTTGATCGCGGCGGGCGGCGTCCAGGCCGTAGCCGACGCCATTACGGGCTTGCCAGCTTCGCTCCTGGCATTCGAGGACAGGCCCATGGTCAACCTGTTCAGCGCCCGGGAAGCCTGCCAGGTCGAAACTCCTGCCCAGCCTGCCAACGCAACTTCGCACCCAGTTCACGAACGAAGAGCTCGAATAACTCGCCGAGACCAATCCCGAATTTCAAAATGAGGACGGTGACCCATTCGCAGACGACAATCTGCAGACCTCCGCCTGGATGGGCGACGACGGCAGCGACCCGCGTCTCGACGTGGTACACGGGCCGAACACGGAAGCCAGCGACCTGCTCTATGCCACGCAGACCAAGCGCGACGCCTTTGCGGCCTATACCCAGGCGGTCTGGGACATCAACCCCACCTTCAGCCTGACCCTGGGGGCGCGTTACGCCGAAGACGAAATCACCGCAGAAGAGAATCTCTGGCGCTACTCGGAAGCAGCCGGCTGACGCCACCGAATCAGGAACGGGGCTTCCTGGGCCTGTACGGCGGGCTGGCCGCAGTGAACATCGTCAACGGCGGCATCGTCCAGGACGCCGACGGCAACTGGGTGCCGACGCCCCAGAGCCACCAACGGCGGCATTCCCTTCGCGCTGTCGGTCTACCGGCCGTTCAAACGCACAGACACTGAGTGGGGCTGGCGGGTAAACCTCGATCACCACATCACCGATGATGTCATGTTGTACTACTCGGCAACCAAAGGGCATCGGTCCGGCGGCTACAACCTGGTGTTCTTCAGCAGCACCCCCACCTATGATCCCGAGGAGCTGATCAACTACGAAGTGGGCATGAAGTCCGCCTGGTTCGACGGCACCTTGCAGCTCAACGGCTCTGCCTACTACTACGACTACGAGAACATCCATACCGTCGTACAGGAAGTGACTTCACTGGGCGGTGCCAGCAACAGTGTGCTGACGGTGCCCGGCGCCGAGGTGACCGGTGTCGAGATTGAGGGCACCTGGCTGGCCTCCGACAACCTGACCATTGGCGGCAACTTCAGCTATACCCCCAGCGAGTACACCGAGTCGCTGCTGGCCAGCGACCTGGCCGGCTTCGACCGCCCGAACTCGATATTTCCTGAGCAGCAGGATCTGTTGCGGGACATCAAGGGCAATCAGCTCATTCAGGTGCCGGAAGTGAAATCCACCCTGTGGGGCAGCTACCGCTTCAACCTGCCCGGCGGTTCGTCACTGGACTTCATGGCAAGCTGGGCCTACACGGACGAAGTGTTCTACTCGCCCTTCGAGAGCGACACCGAGAAAGCCGACGGCTACGAGCGGGTCGATACCCGGGCCACCTGGACCAGTGCCGATCAGAAGATCGGCGTCAGCGCCTTCGTCAACAACGTGTTCGACGAGGTGGGCGTGCTGCAGGTGCTCCGCGAGGACGAGGCCGAGTTCTTCCGCCGCACGGCAGGCACCACGGTGCCCCGTCATTACGGCGTGGAAGTCAGCTACAAGCTGGGCAACTACTAACCATAAAGCATCGCCATTGGCGAACTGAACGGGGCGCTGCGGCGCCCCGTTTTTTTGCCCGCATATGACCCCCGCCGCTGGATTGCGGCAGCCGCCCTTGCCATAGTACGCGTCATGCGCATCGCCACCTGGAACATCAACGGCCTGCGGGCCCGCCTCGACTATCTGTGCCTGTGGCTGGAGCAACGCCGCCCCGACATCGTCGGCCTGCAGGAACTGAAGACCCGGGACGACGCCTTCCCCTACGACACGTTCGAAGCGCTCGGCTACCACGCCCTGGTCCACGGCGAGAAGGCCTGGAACGGTGTGGCCATCCTGTCCCGGGAACCTGCCGAGCTGTTGCATCAGGGACTCGCCGGCCAGGAAGACTTCGGCTCCCGGCTGCTGTCGGCACGTGTCGGCTCACTGGTTGTCGAGACCGTGTACTGCCCCAACGGCAAGACCCTCGACCACGACGACTTTCCGCGCAAGCTGGCCTGGTTCGATGCCCTGCTGGAACATTGGCGCACCCACCATGATCCGGACGGGCAGGTGGTGCTGTGCGGCGACTTCAACATCGTCCCGCAGGCTCTGGACAGCTGGCGCGGCGAAGCCGGCGACGGCACGTCTGTTTCACACCGAGGAAGAGCGCCGCCGCTTCGACGCCTTGCTGGCCCTGGGGCTGCACGATCTGTATCGGCAGGCGAGGCCCGGCGATGAGGCGTTTTCCTGGTGGGACTACCGGGGCGGCTCCTTTCACCGCGGGCACGGTCTGCGCATCGATCTGCTGCTCGGCACCGACGCCGTGTGTCAGCGTTTGAGTGACGCGGTCATCGACCGGGACTTCCGCAAGAAGCAGGACGGCCTGACCGCATCGGATCACGCCCCGGTCTATGTCGACCTGAGTTGACGGCTCAGTCCGCTGCCGGCGCCGCGGCAGGCAGCCAGCGGCCGCGGGTCAGGACGCCATGGATGCGCCGGGTATTGTCGATATCCGCCAGCGGGTCGGCGTCGAGCAACACGAGGTCCGCCGCCTGCCCCGCGGCAATGCGGCCCATTTCACCCTGCAGCCCGAAGAAACGCGCCGGCGCCAGGGTGGCGGCCTCCAGGGCCTGCATCGGCGTGAGGCCGCTCTGCACCAGCAAAGCCAGTTCCGTGTGCAGGCTGTAGCCGGGTATGGCCAGGGTGATCGGGGTATCCGTGCCGGCACCCAGCGGCACGTCCGCCTCGTGCATCCGTCCGGTCAGGAACAGACTCCATTCGGCGAAGGTGGTATCCGCCTGCGCGGCCTGTGCCCGGTGCGCTTCCACCTCCCCGGCCCAGCGTTGGGCCACCGCTGACGGCAAACGGCTGAGAGCCTGTGACCAGTCCGGCCGCTCATAGGGCCGCGCCAGATCGAAGGCATTGAGCCGCAGGGTGGGCACCTGGGTGGTCTGCCCCAGAGTGCCCAGCACACTGTCACAACGGGTCTCGTCATAGGCTGCAATGGCGGGCAGGCGCTGGTTGCTGTGAATCTGCGAGCGCAGCGGGTAGCCGCGGTCCCCATCGAATTCGGCAATGCGCTGCCGGCGGGCATCGAGCAGCGCCTGCCAGTTCCCCGCGCAGGCCAGCTCCACGTTGCGCAGATGCTCCATGGAATCCACCCGGGGACCCGCCTGATCCGCGGTCATGGTCAACGGCACATGGGCGGCTATGGGCAAGCCGTGCTTGCGTGCGGCAGCCACCAAGGCCTCGAATACGTCCGGCGTAACCAGTTCATAGATCTTGATGAAGTCAGCGCCGGCGCTGACCAGCTCCGCTACGGTGGGGTCTGCATCGGCCGGTGCAACCACCGCCGTTCCCAGAGGCGGACGGCCCGGGTCGCCGCCGTCGTAGACTACGAGCTCGCCGTCGAGCAGCGGCCCGGAGAAGAAGATCCGCGGGGCGGGATCAGCGCCCGTCTCGAGGCGGGAGCGCAACGCGGCCAGCTTTTCCACGTTGCCGCCGGTATCACGCACGCTGGTGATGCCGTGGGCAAGAAACAGCTCCGCCATGGCCTCGGTGAGGGATTCATCGTAGAGAAAGTGCACGTGCATGTCCCACAGCCCCGGAATCAGGTAGCGGCCGCGGCCGTCGATCACCCGATCCGCCGAGGGTGCCGGCGCTGCCATCGGGGCAACCGAGACGATCTGCTCACCGCTGACCACCACCCGCTGGTCCTCGCGCACGCCCCCGGCGGCGTCGATCACGGTGACATGCTCGAATGCCAGATCGGCGCCCGGCGGCGGCTCGGCACAGGCACCGGCCAGCAGTACGGCGGCGGCCAAACAGCCGCGACGGATCCAATTGGTGAGATTCATCCCTGCTCCCCTCGCTTGCACAGACCCATTGTCACGCCGCATATTGGCGAGCACAACGCCGCTCGCGGAGGAGGGAAGCCATGCCGCAATCAACGCGCCGCCGGGGCGGGCAGTGGATCATGCTGCTTCTGGCCATGAATGCCGCCGTGTCCCTGGCAGCCGAGCCCCCGGCTGAAGCGCCGGCGGACTGGGTAGCCACGGCCATCGACTACAGCAACATACCCTACCCCTATCCGGTGGAATACCTGCCCCTGCGCCTGTTCGGCCGCGATCTGCGCATGGCCTACATGGACGTGGCACCCTGCGGCCCGCCCAATGGGCGCACGGTGGTGCTGTTCCACGGCATGAACTTCTTTGCCGCCGCCTACGCAACCACCATCGACGCTCTGCGGGAGGCCGGCTTCCGGGTGCTGGCCGTCGACCGCCTGGGTTTCGGCCGTTCATCGAAGCCGCTGGTGCACTACAACCTGCATATGCCGGCGCACAATACCCGCGCCCTGCTGGACGCATTGGATGTCGACCGGGCCGCCATCGTCGGTCATTCCATGGGCGGCATGGTGGCCACCCGCTTTGCCGCTACCTACCCGGAGCTGACCAGCCATGTGGTGATGGTGAACCAGATCGGCCTGACCGACCTGCGCCGCAGCCGCCCCTGGCGCGATCCGGAAGACGTCTACCGCGACGTGCTGGAAACCGGCTACCAGGACGTGCTGGCCGGCCACCGCCGCTATTACCCGGCCGGCTGGCGCGACGAATACCTCGAGTGGGTGAAGATTCAATACGGCCTGACCCTGGGCGGCGACTGGCCGCGCATGGCGCGGGTGCGCGCCGCGCAGATACAGATTCTCTATGAGGATCCGGTGGTCTATGAATGGCAGCACATCGACAGCAAGGCCCTGGTGATCGGCGGTGCCGAAGACCGTCTTACCGCCGACTACCCCGCCGAAGCCCGGCACGTGGCCGAATCCCTGCGGAACGCTGAGCTCGTCATCTACCCCGACGTCGGCCATGCGCCGGCTTTCGAGATTCCCGAGCGGTTTCACGCCGACCTGGTGCGTTTTCTGCGCTCGGACCCGGCAGAACCGGCCGATCAGAGCTGGCGGAACTGAGCGGGTGCCCTATTCCATAGCCAGTATCGTCCGCCACTGATCGTCGCTCACCGGCATGACCGACAGACGATTGCCCTTGCGCACCAGGGCCATGTCCTCGAGCGCCGGATTGTCCTTCAGCTCCGCCAGGCTGATGGTGCGTTTCAGCTTGCGCACGTACTGCACCTCCACCATCAGCCAGCGCGGGTTGTCCGGGTCGCTCTTGGGGTCATAGTGCGGGTCGTCCGGGTCGAAGGCCGTGTGGTCCGGATAGGCTTCGCGCACCACCCGGGCGATGCCGACGATGCCCGGCGTTTCGCAGTTGGAGTGATAGAAAAACACCTCATCGCCCTTACGCATGCCGTCGCGCATGAAATTGCGCGCCTGATAGTTGCGCACGCCGTCCCAATGCTCGGTGCGCTTCGGGCGCCGGTACAGATCGTCGATGCTGAACTCTTCCGGCTCAGACTTCACCAGCCAGTAGGCCATGTCCCGTCCTACTTCTGCGGGTTGATCAGGTACTTGGCGCCGGTGGCCTGCGCGCCGTACTCGCCGATGGCGTCCAGGGTCAGCGCTTCCTCGAGTGATACCTCCCGGGAGTAGTGGCTGGCGAACGTGGTCTTGATTTCCGCCGCCACCCGCTCGCGCAGCTTCTGCGCTGCCTCCGGCCCGATCTTCGCGAGAAACGGCGGCAGCAGCCAGCCGCCCAGGCCCCAGGCCATGCCGAAGTTGCGGTTCAGAATGGTCGGGCCACGGTCGAGACCGCCGTAGATGTAGACCTGCTTGTGCACGTCGGAGCCGTAGCGGCTGAATTCCTTGGCGTTGCGGTTGGCCGCAGCCTCCATGCAGCCGAGGATCTGCCCGGCCAGCTTGCCGCCGCCAATGGCATCGAACGCCAGCGTCGCCCCGGATTCCGCCAGCGCGTCGGTGAGATCGTCGAGAAACGTCTCGGCGTCGGAGTTCACTACGTACTTCGCGCCCAGATCCTCGAGCAGCTTCTGCTGTTCCGGGCGCCGCACGATGTTCACCAGATCGATGCCGTCTTCGCGGCACAGCTTGTTGAGCATCTGCCCCAGGTTGGAGGCTGCCGCCGTGTGCACCAGCGCCGTGTGCCCTTCCAGACGCATGGTCTCCACCATGCCCAGGGCCGTGAGGGGATTGACGAAGCACGAGGCGCCCTCACGCGGCGTGGTGCCTTCCGGCAGCGGCAGGCACTGAGCCGCTTTCACGCAGCGGTATTCGGCATACATGGCCCCGCCGAGTATGGCCACGGTCTTGCCCAGCAAACCCTGCGCAGCCTCAGAAGCGCCGGCCGCCACCACGACCCCGGCACCTTCGTTACCCACGGGCATGGGCTTGTCCAGGCGCGCCTGCATGGCCGCCAGCGCGCCTTCGGGGACGGGGGCTGTCACCTCGGGCGCTTCGGCGGTACCGCCGGCGCTTGCCCGGGTCATGTCGGCGCCGCCGAACAGCAATCCCAGATCCGACGGGTTGATGGGCGTGGCCTCCACCCGCACCAGTACTTCATCGTCAGCCGGTTGCGGCACCGGGACGTCGGCCAGGGTGAGCACCAGGTTACCGTCGGCTTTCACCGTGGATTGCAGTTGCCGCATGTTTGATGGCACAGATTCGCTCATGGTCGCTCCTTTGGTAGCACAGGCACGGCACACCGGCCGCACCGATATCGATGTTACAGGTCGCTGAAGTCGGCTTCCCGGCGCTCGCGGAAGGCCCTCAGCGCCTCCCGGTTGGCAGGACCGCCGAGCAGCTTGGCAAAAGCTTCGTTCTCCCGCTCCCGGGCGGCGCGCACCGCCTCGAGCCGGGCCTCGAGGAGCAGTTTCTTGGTTGCTACCAGCGACGCCACCGGCATCTTCGCCATCTCGCCGGCCAGCGCCAGGGCCTCCGGCACCAGTTGCTCGTCGCTGCACTGGCGGCTGGCCAGGCCCCACTCCCGGGCTGTAGCGGCATCGATCCAGCGGCTGGTATAGATCAACTCGGCTGTCCGTTGCCAGCCGATCAGCGCCGGCAGCAGCAACGTGCTGCCGGCTTCCGCCGTCACGCCGAGACTGACGAAAGGCGCCCGCAGCCGGGCGGAATCCCCCACCAGGACCACATCGCAGTGGGGCAGCAGAGTTACCCCGATGCCCACCGCGATGCCGTTCACCGCCGCGATCAACGGTTTCGGAAACGCCTCTACAGTGGCGATGAAGGAAGGGAAGCCATGGGGCTGGCCGTCGTCGTACTGAGGCGGGTCGGCCAGTTCGCCCAGATCCGTGCCGGCCGAGAAGCCGCGGCCGCGCCCGGTGATGACCACCGCGGCAATGTCGCTGCGCCCGGCGGCATCGTCGAGGGCGTCGCGCACGGCATCATAGAGTTCGTCGTTGTAGGCATTCAGCGCCTCTTCGCGGGTCAGCGTCAGCAGCCGCACCCGGCCCTGATCGGCCACATCGAGCACACCGCGGGTGTCGATGCTGTTGCTCATGATGCCTGCTCCACCCGCTCGGGATGACCGGACCAGGTCCACGCGTAGGTGCGCCGCGACAGACCCAGCATCATGCCGCCCAGGGTGCGCGGATGCAGGAACACGGTATGTGCCCCCAGGGAATCGCGGCGCCCGGCCGCGGGTACCGCGGTATGCCCGGCCCCCGCCTCCAGCGCCCGGCGCTCGATCTCGGCTAAGTTGCCGGACTCGGCGAAGGCCATGTACAGACCGCCGCCGATACGCTGAAAGAAACGGTGCATGGTGGTGTCCGGACGGTCCGGCGTGATCATCTCCAGGCGATCGAGACGATCCGGATGGAACAGGGTCAGGGTGCCCCGATAGCCGTAGTCGGCGGAGTCAATGGGCTGAAAGGCGGCCGCGTCGAGCCCCAGCAGATCGGCCGCCCGACCGGTTTCCGCCGCAGCATCGTCCACCAGGTCGGTGAGCTCGTAGAAAGTGTCTATCAGACCCACCGGCGGTTGCGGATCGTGCCGGTCGATGATCACCCGCAGCCCCTGAATGCCGCTGGCGGCCTCGTCCACAATCAGCCGCTCTCCGTCCCACAGGGGATTGATACCGCGGGCATCCAGGTGTTCGGCAAAGGTGCCCGGGTCTGCGGTGGTAAAGCCGCCGGCGAACAGGTGCGGCCCTCGGGCCGCCAGAGCCTCGGCAACAATGCCGTCGCCGTCCGGGGTCAGCACCTCCACCCGGCCGTCGCCCAGGCGCCAGTAGTGGGCACGGGCGCCCAGTGCCGGGCGCCGCGACGATCCCGCGGGCGCGGCATCGAGCAAAGACTCGAAAGCGCGGCCCGGTGCCGCGTCCTCAGCGACCAGCACCACCCTGTCCATGGCTTCCAGCATCTGGCTCCCTCCCGTGTGGCTGTACGGCAACGCGCCAGTGTAACGCGTCGCCCGCGCTGTTGCTGCCGCTGGGGTAAACTCGCCGCGTCAAACGAGGAGCAACACCCATGCAACAGCCCGCGCCGGTTACCCTGGAAGCCAACGGCATCCGCCTGGAACCCATGGCCCTGGAACACGTGCCGGCCCTGCAGGCCGCTGCCGAGGACGGCCGCCTGTGGGAGTTGTGGTTCACCAGTGTGCCCGGCGGCCGCGGCACCCAATCCACCGAAGATTACGTGGCGGCTGCTCTGGCCGGCCAGGAAGCCGGGACCATGCTGCCCTGGGTGGTGCGCGACATGGCATCTGACACGGTCATCGGCAGCACGCGCTACCACGATATCGTGTCGGCCGCCGAGCCGCGTGGAAATCGGCTACACCTGGTACGCGGCAAGCTGGCAGCGCAGCCACGTCAATACCACCTGCAAACTGCTGGCCTTCCAGCACGCCTTCGAAACGCTGGGCTGCCAGGTGGTGGGGCTGCGCACGGACAACTTCAACTTCCGCTCACAGCATGCCATCGAGGCACTCGGCGCGCACAAAGACGGGGTGATCCGGCACAACGCACCGCGCCCGGACGGCAGTGTGCGCGACACGGTCATGTACAGCGTTCTGGCCGGCGAGTGGCCGGGGGTGAAACGCCACCTCGAGTTCCGCCTCGCGCGTCATGCCCGGGTATAGGTACCCACCAGCCGGTTCATGGCCACCACATTCGGCTCCACGCGCTCGAGGAGCTGCGCCAGCGTAAGCCCCGCTTCCAGTTGTGTATCGTCGTCGAGAGCCAGCACCCAGAAGAAGTAGTGGTGCTTGCCGTGACCTTCCGGTGGCATGGGACCCCCGTAGCCGCTCTTGCCGAAGTCATTCTTGCCGCTGGTGTAATCGGCCGACCCCTCGGGCAACTCCGAGACGTTGCCGGGAATGTTGTACAGCACCCAGTGCACGAAACCGTACTGGCCCGGCTTCACCAGCGGCGCGTCCGGGTCGTGACAGATCAGCGCGAACGACCTGGCGCCGTCCGGAGCACCTGACCAGGCAAACGGCGGCGACACGTCCTCGCCTTCGCCGGAATGGCGTGACGGGATGGCGCCGCCGTCATCGAATGCCGAGCTGGTGAGCTGCATGTCGGAAAGCGCAAAACCCATGGTGTCCTCCTTGCTGAATGCAGTGATGTTGGCGATCATCCTCGCATGACTCGGCCGCCGTCTGCCAGCCACTGCCGGGGGCTGTACTAAAATGATCAGGTGCAGAGAAACGTGAGCCTATGAGAATTCGTGTCCTTCTTGCCGGACTGCTGTATATGACCGTGCAGATCATGCCGGCAGCCGCCGCGTCCGCTGCAGCCCCCTCGCCGGAGAAACTGCAGCTCGCCTCCGTGCATGCCGTGGTTCGGGATCTCGCGGCGGGCGAAACCCTGTACCGCAAGTTTGCCGATGTGCCGGTGCCCATGGCTTCGGTAACCAAAGTCATGACAGCCATGGTGGTCCTGGACGGCGGCCAGCCCCTGGATGAATGGCTGACCATCGTCGACTGGAACCGTGATCTGCAGAAGAACGCCTATTCCCGGCTGCGCATCGGCTCTCAGGCGAAACGCGGCGAGCTGCTGCGTATTGCCCTCATGTCTTCGGAGAACCTGGCCACCAACGTGCTGGCCAGTCACTATCCCGGCGGCTTCAAAGCCTTCATAGCGGCCATGAATGCCAAGGCGGAAAGCCTCGGCATGAACCAGACCCGCTTCGTCGATCCGGCTGGTCTGTCACCCGACAACCACGCCAGCGCCGATGATCTGGCCCGCATGCTGCAGGCGGCCTACGGCTACGAGACCATCCGCCAGCTCAGTACCGGCTATCAGCACACGGCGCGTTTCAGAAAGCCGCGCTATGCCCTGGGCTACGGCAACACCAACCCGCTGGTGGCAAGCAGCCGCTGGAACCTGGCATTGACCAAGACCGGCTATCTGAGCGAAGCAGGCCGCTGTCTGGTCATGGTCACCGAAGTGGACGGGCGCCCGGTGGCCATGGTGCTGCTGAACTCCTTCGGCACGCGCACCCCCCTCGGCGACGCCGGCCGGGTACGCCGCTGGCTCACCACCGGCAATGGCGGCACCGTGGCCGGCCCGGCGCTGGCTCACGAGCGCCGCCGGACCCAGGCCCTGCAACAGGCGCGCGCACCGTCCGAAGCTGCCGTCCGCTGAGCTGCACTCGACTACGACGAGATCACGGACCCGCCGTCACAGAGGATCACATCGCCCACCGTATAGGCGCCGGCCCGCGAGCTGAGGAAGATGGCTATGCCGGCGATGTCCTCGGCGCTGCCTACGCGGCCGCGGGGATTGGCAGCACCCACGGCGTCCCAGTCAGTGTTTTCCACATCGCCGCGGCCGCCTACCCCGGTGCTCAGCATGTACGTGGGAAAGGGGCCGGGCGCAATGGCGTTGACCAGGATGTTCTCCTTCACCAGATGGGTCGCCAGCACCCGGGTCAGGTGATGCACGGCGGCCTTGGACGGACCATAGGAGAAGGTCTCGAACACCGGCGTCTTCAGCCCGTCGATGGAACCCACATTGATGACCCGGGCCGGGTCTTCGGCACTGGCCGAGCGGCGCAGCAGCGGCAGCAGCTTCTGGGTCAGGAAGAACACGCCCTTGACGTTGGTGTCCATGACCTTGTCCCAGCCGATCTCGGGAAACTCGTCCAGAGGCGCACCCCAGGACACGCCGGCATTGTTCACCAGAATGTCCACACGCTCTTCGCGCCGGGCCAGCTCGTCGGCAAAGGTCTGTATGCCGTCCAGCTCCGCCAGGTTGGCCGGAATGGAGATGCACTCGCCACCGAACTGCTCCGCCAGACGCTTGGCAGTCGCATCGCAGACCTCCGCTTTGCGGGAGCTGATGTAGACCTTGGCGCCGTTGGCGAGAAAGCCGGCGGCGATCATTTCGCCGATGCCCCGGGATCCACCGGTCACGACCGCCACCTTGCCGGCTATGGAAAACAACTTATCGAACATCTCTCTCTCCTGTGCTGGTTGAGCTGCGCCGGGAACCATGCCCGAATCGCACCGTGCTGGCCACTGCCAGAGACACCAGCGCCAGCACGCCCAGGGGCAGCAGCGCCAGACGGGCGCTGCCGGCGGCATCCGCCAGGACACCGCCGAGCAGCGGGACGGCAAAGCCAAGCAGGTAGCCCACGGCAAACATGCCGGCCGCCAGCGGCCCGGTATCGGGCTCCGCGGCGATCTGCGGAACCAGGCTGACCATGAGAATGAGCTGCACGCAGGTGGACAGACCCAGCACCACCACGGCTACCAGAAACAGGTGGTCAGCCCCGAAGATCACACCCAGCAGACCAGCGGGCAGAGCCGCTGCTGCGGCAATCACCGGCCAGTGGCGGCCCTCCAGGCGGCGGGCCAGGGCAATCATGAGAAACGATCCGGCCACCTGGGTCACGTTGAACGCGAACAGCACTGAGGCCAGCCGCCCGCCCTGGCCGCGCTCTTCGAGCACCGAACCCAGATACGCATTGGTGCCGAAAAATCCGGCGGACGCCGCCCCCAGCAGGATGCCCAGTTGCCACACCAGCGGATCCCGCCAGCGCGGCTTCCAGGTGATGCCCTCGCCCGCGGCGGCCCGTTCCGTGGCCGATCCGTTGTGCAGCTGTACCGCCAGGGCCACCGCCACAGCCGGTACCGACCAGGCCAGCAGCGTGGCCCGCCAGTCACCGTCGAGCAGCGGCATCACCAGCGGCAGGGTCAGGCCGGCGCCGAGAAACTCGCCCATGAGCAGGCCATTCATATAGACCGCCGAGCCCAGCGCCACCGAGGCCGGACACCAGCGCTTCACCAGCACCGGCAGAGCCGGTTGCATGACGGCAATGGCCAGGCCGAGCAGGGCCGTCGCGGCGAACAGCAACCAGCCCGGCGGTGCCAGCCCGCGGCCGGCCGAGGCGGCGGCCAGCAGCACCAGGGCCAGCACCACGGTCAGGCGCGGCCCCAGGCGGGCGATGGCCAGGGAACCCGGCAACGCGCCGAGGGCCAGCATCAGGACCGGCACTGTGGTCAGCGCACCGATCTGCGTTTCGTTGAGGTCGAGCTCGATACCGATCATGGGGGCCAGCGGCGGGGCCAGCAGAATGGGCAGGCGCATGTACAGGCCCACCAGCCAGAGCAGCACCAGAGTGCCGGCCATGCGGAAATTTGCCTCCAAGTCGGACCTCACCGTAGAGTTGCCGCGGATGCTATCAGGCTGCGCCCACCGGGCGGGAGATGAAACATGAGCAAACGCCGCGGCGGGACCGGGCTGGTTTACTCGACCGATCAAGGCGCTTTCTGTCCCGGCTGCCGGCGCCCGCAGGGTCAATGTGTGTGCCGCGACCGCTCGCGGCCGCGCGGCGGCGGCGACGGTGTGGTGCGCCTGCTGCGCGAGACCAAGGGCCGTAAAGGTGCCGGCGTTACACTCGTGACCGGTTTACCCCTGTCCGACGACGATCTCACCCGGCTGGCGAAAAAACTCAAATCCCACTGTGGTGTCGGCGGAACGGTCAAGGACGGCATTATCGAACTGCAGGGCGACCAGCGGGACAAAGCCCTTCCACTGCTCAGCGGCGAAGGCTATCAGGTCAAACGCGCCGGCGGCTGACGGGGTAGAATCACGAATTCGTGGGGGAGGAGCACGGCATGATCAGCGCCTTGGCAGAGGGGGCCCTGAGCGGGGCGTCCACCGCGGGTGCCCGCGCCCTGGACGACGCGGTAACCAGCTACCTGGCTTCCCGAGCCGACACGCCGGTCATTCTCAAACGGGCGCTGGCGACGGATCCGGAGCATCTCATGGCGCGCTGCCTGATGGGCTACCTGACCCGACTGGCCGGCGACCCGGCCAACGCGGCCCGCGCCCGAGCGTTGCATGAAGCGCTGCGCCGGCAGGTAGACAGCGGCGCCGCAAGCGCGTGGGAACGCGCCCATGTGCAGGCCCTCGGCCTGTGGCTGGACGATCACCTGCACGCGCTGATGGCTCACTTCGAAGCACTGCTCGATCAGCACCCCACTGACATTCTGGCGCTGCGCATGCTCCACTATCTGTATTTCTACGACGGCGACGCCGGGCGCATGCGCGACTCGGTCGCCGCCCGGCTGAATGCCTTTGCCGGCCATCCCGCGGAAGGTTATGTGAAGGGCATGCTGGCCTTCGGACTGGAGGAAGCCGGTGATTATGCCCAGGCGGAACATTACGGCCGCGAAGCCGTGGCCGTGGAACCGCAGGATATCTGGGCTGCCCATGCAGTCGCCCACGTGATGGAGATGCAGGGCCGCAGCGCCGACGGTATTGCCTGGATCCGCGAGCTCCGGCCAGGCTGGCAGGCGGCCAACAACTTCCGCTTCCATCTTGACTGGCACGAAGCGCTCTTCCATCTGAGCGAGCACGACCTGGATGCCGCGCTGGCCCTGTACGACCACGACGTGGCGCCGGCCGTAGACGACGACTTCTACCTCGATCTGTGCAATGCGGCTTCCCTGCTGCTGCGTCTGGAGGCCCACGGCTGCGACGTCGGCGAGCGCTGGCTGCCTCTGGCCCGGGTAGCGGAGCACCACTGCCGGGACACGGAACTGGTATTCGCCAGCCTGCACTACCTGATGCCGCTGTTGAAGACCGACCACCCAGCGGCCGGCGCGCTGCTGGCGGAGCTGGAATTGTGGGCGCGCCGCGATACGACTCAAGGGCATGTCGTGCGGGACGTGGCCCGGCATGTGGCGGCGTTCCTGGCCGCATTGCACGAAGCCGATCATGCCGCCGCGGCCGGCCACTTCGAAACATTCCGGCATGACCTGCACCGCATCGGCGGCAGTCATGCTCAGCGCGAGCTGTTCCACATTCTCGATCGGCAGACCCCGGAGAACAACGGCCATGGCATCTAAGTTCAGCGAGCGCGTTGCCAGCAAACCCTGGTACAAATGGTATGCTCTGGGCCTGCTGACGGTCGTCTACGCCTCGAGCCAGGTCGACCGGCAGATCATGGGCATGGTGCTCGAGCCCATCAAACAGGAGCTCGGGGCCAGTGACACGGCCATGGGCTTTCTCATCGGCCTGACCTTCGCCATCTTCTATGCCACCCTGGGCATGCCCATCGCCATGTTCGCCGACCGCAGCAACCGGCGGAACATCATCACGGCGGCCATCACCATCTGGAGCGCCATGACGGTGGCCTGCGGCTATGCAGCAAACTTTCTGCAGCTCGCCCTGGCGCGTATCGGGGTCGCCGTGGGCGAGGCCGGCTCCACGCCGCCGTCCCACTCCATCATTTCCGATCTGTTTCCGGTGGAAACCCGCGGTACCGCCATGGGCATATTCGCCCTGGGCGTCAACCTGGGGCTGCTGATTGCCTACCTGGGCGGCGGCTGGCTGGTGGACAACGTGGGCTGGCGGATGACCTTCGTGGCGGTGGGTGTGCCGGGCATCGTCATCGCCGCGTTCCTCTACTTCACCACCATCGAGCCGGAACGCGGCGCCACCGACGTGCACCGCCCGACGCTGGGCGACGACGCGCCGCCATTCCTGACCGTGTGGGCCTATATGTGGAATACCCGGTCCGTGCGCCATCTGACCATCGGTGCGGCGCTGGCGGGGTTCATCGGCTACGGCTTCGTGCTGTGGATGCCCACCTTTCTGATCCGTTCTCACGGCCTCAGCCCGACGGAGGTGGGTCTCGCCCTGGCCCTGCTCACCGGCATCGTCGGCGGACTCGGGACGTTCAGTGCCGGACGCCTGGCCGACGTACTGGCGAAACGCGACGAACGCTGGCGGGCCTGGGTGGTGGCTGCCGCCAAGGCGGGCTACATTCCGTTCCTGGCGGCCGTGTTCCTGGTGGACAACGTCTGGGTCGCTCTGGGGCTCTACATCGTTCCCGCTTTCTTCGGCGGCTACTATCTTGCTCCCACCTTCGCCCTGGTACAGAGCCTGGTCAGCCTGCGCATGCGCGCCCTGGCGTCGAGCATCCTGTTGTTCATTCTCAACATCATCGGCCTGGGCTTCGGACCGCAGCTCGTCGGTGTCATGTCCGACATGTTCGCCCCCCTCTACGGCCGGCATTCACTGGCCATGGCGCTGCTGGTCCTGACCTTTCTGAACCTCTGGTGCGCCTTCCACTATCTGATGGCCGGCCGCACTCTGCGCGCCGACCAGGATGCCCAGAACGACCGGAACGCGGCGGCGGGTACGGCCCGTTAGGCGCGGCAGGGCAACCTATTCCAGCGTCGCGTAGTTGGTCGAGCGATCGTCGGTACGTTTGTCGCGCACCTCGGCGGCGCATTCTGCCAGGTCTTTCAGGTATTGATCGATGACGCCGGTATTGCTGTTACTCACCGTGGAGTGCAGGGTGTCCGGCGGCCCCTGACGGTCGTGGAACCAGCCCCGGGCCAGCAGCGCGTCGCCCAGAGCGAATACGTCCAGAGGATGCGCCGCCTGCGGATCCGCGGCCATGGCCACCAGATGATATGCACCGTCGCCCAGCACCCGCAGGCCGTCGATGGCGGCGATGCCGGCGCGCATCTGATCGGCATTGGCCAGCGTCGTACGGGTCAGCTCCAGATAGCCCTCCCGCCCCAGGTGTTGAATCACCGCCCAGGCCGCCGCCATGGGCAGGCCGGAGCGGGTTCCCTGCAGGTTGGGCGAGGCATAGAAGCCGCCCAGCCAGCCGTCGAACACGAACGTCTGGTAGCGGCGCAGCGCTTTGCTCCGATGCAGAATGACCGACACGCCCTTGGGCGCGTAGCCCAGCTTGTGAATGTCGGCAGAGATGGAAGTCACGCCGTCGACGCGGAAATCCCAGGGCGGTACCGGACGCCCCAGTTGCTCGGCAAACGGCAATACGAAGCCGCCCATACAGCCGTCCACGTGACAGTTGGCATCGACGCTGGCGGCCAGCTCGGCAATGGCCGGGATGGGGTCCACCACACCCTGCGGATACTGCGGCGCGGAGCCCACCACCAGCACCGTGTTGGGTCCTACGGCCCGGGCCATAGCGTCCACATCCGCGGTCCAATCGTCGCGCACCGGGGTCTTGCGCACCTGCAGGCCGAACAGGTGAGCGCCCTTGTGAAAAGCTGCATGGGCGCTTTCCGCCAGGACGATCTCGCCGTCGGTGATGCCCCGTTCTTCGCGGCCCCGTTCCCGTGCGGCCAGCACGGCGCAGAGAATGGACTCGGTACCGCCGCTGGTCAGGAACCCGGCCACCGAGTCCGGGCCGTTCAGCAGATCGGCCGTCCACCCCACCACCTCGGACTGTATCTGGCCCAGCGAGGGGAAAGCCTTGGTATTCAGGGCGTTCTCGTGCAGATACAGGGCCGCCGCCCGCTCCGCGACTTCGTGCACCCCGGGGCCGCCGTCGTAGATCATGCCGAAGGCGCGCCCCTCCTGCCATTTCACATCGTCGGCACGCTTGGCTTCGAGATCGGCCAGCACGTCGTCCGGCGACCGGCCGTTTTGCGGAAAACCCATGCTCTCTCCCCGTCTGTGTGTCCGCAGAGAATACCGCACCTGCCGCCATGACATCGATACGGCCACGCCCGATCCCCGGCCTGGTAAACTGGCATGCATGACCAGCGCCGAACACCAACTCGCCATGCAGGGCCGTATCGAAGGCCGGGTGCAGGGCGTCGCTTTCCGCGCCTCCATGCGGGCCGAGGCCCAGCGCTGCGGGGCCGCGGGCTGGGTACGCAACCTGCCCGACGGCGCCGTGGAGTTTCTCGCCCAGGGGGACAGCCGCAACGTCCGCCAGCTCCTCGACTGGGCGCGCCGCGGGCCGCCCGGCGCCAGCGTGGACGGCTTCAATACCTTCGAGGTGCAACCCGAACGGAACCTGACGGATTTCGAAATCCGTGGCTGACCGGCTCACGCGCATTCTGAGCTGGAACGTCAACGGTCTGCGTGCCTGCGCCCGCAAGGGCTATCTGGACTTCCTCGCCGAGGCCGACGCAGACATCGTCGGCCTGCAGGAGGTGCGCGCCTTCCCCGAGCAGCTCGACGACGCCGTGCGCCAGCCCGACGGCTGGCACAGTGCCTTCGCCCCCGCCGAGAAGCCCGGCTACAGCGGCGTGGCCGTCTACTCGCGGCGCCCGCCGGACGACGTGGAAACCAGCCTGGGGGAACAGCGTTTCGACCGCGAAGGACGTTTCATCGTCGCCCGCTTCGGCCGCCTGCGGGTGGCCAGCGTGTACTTCCCCAAGGGCAGCGGGCGCGACCGGGACAACAGCCGCGTCGCCTACAAAATGGATTTCTACGCCGCCGTGTTCGAGCGGGTGCAGCAACTGAAACGCGCCGGGCCGATCTTCGTGCTGGGCGACTACAACACCGCGCATCAGGAGATCGACCTGGCCCGGCCGAAATCGAACACCCGCACCAGCGGGTTTCTGCCGGAAGAGCGGGCCGAGCTCGACCGCTGGCTGAATGCCGGCTGGCAGGACACCTTCCGGGCCCATCATCCCGACGAACCGGGTCACTACACCTGGTGGGCTCAATGGGCCAATGCGCGCAGGAACAATGTGGGGTGGCGCATCGACTACGTGCTCGCCTCGCCGGCGGCGGCCCGCCGGGTCCGGGATGCCTTCATCTGGCCCCAGGTGACCGGGTCGGATCATTGCCCGCTGGGGGTCGACTACGCCCCCGGCGATTGAGCGCCTCAGCTACGTCCGCGCCCTGGCTGCCGCCTCCCGGGCCTTGCGGACTTTCTCGTTGGTCTGGTTGAACAGCAGCTCGCGGCGCTGTTTCTCTTCCTCCTCCGTGCGCTCCTGCTGACCCAGCTCCCGCTGAACCTGCCAGCCCTTGTCCACCCCCGGACGCTCGCCCACTTCATCCACCCAGCGCTTCAGATTGGGGAACGTCTGCCAGACGCTTTCGTCGAACAGCCGGCCGGCCAGCATGGCCCAGGGCCAGGTGATGATATCGGCGATGCTGTATTCGTCACCGGCCAGATACTGGTTGGCGGAAAGCTGCGCATCCATCACCCCGCAGAGGCGATCAACCTCGCCGACGAAGCGCTTGGTCCCGTACTCGAGCTGCGCCGGATCACCGGCGATGTTCTTGCCGTAGTTCTTGAAGTGATTGGCATTGCCCATCATCGGCCCCAGGTTGGCCATCTGCCAGTGCACCCACTGCAGCACCGTATAGCGCCGGGCCGGGTCGGCAGGCAGGAACTTGCCGGTCTTGTCCGCCAGATACTCGAGAATGGCCCCCGACTCGAACAGGGCAAGGGGCTCGCCGCCGCCGAGCGGCTCGTGATCGACGATGGCGGGCATGCGGTTGTTCGGGCTGATGCGCAGGAACCCGGGCCTGAACTGATCGCCGCCGCCGATATCCACCGGCACGATGTTGTAGTCCAGCCCGCACTCCTCGAGCATGATGGTCACTTTCCAGCCGTTGGGCGTCGGCCAGTAGTACACGTCGATCATGGCAGCGTTCTCCTCAATGGCTGGTCTGATCAGGGTACTAAACCTCTCCCCTTGCGGCCATTGGCCGGCAGCAGGCGTCTGACGTAGGCTGCCGGCAACGCCAGTCGGAGTCGTCCATGTATTTCATCTTCGAGGTTCACGTGAAGGCCGGCTATCGCGCCGAACAGTATGCCGACGCCTGGGTGCGCGCCAGTGAGATCATCCAGCAGGCGCCGGGCGCCCGGGGCACCCGGCTGCACCGCAAGATCGACGACCCATCGGTGCTGCTGGCGATCGCCAGCTGGGAATCCAAGGCTGCCCGGGATGCGATGGAGGCGCGCCCCAGCGAGCGGGTGCGCGCCATCATCGCCGAACAGGCCCAGTTCGTGGATATCCGGGTCATCGGCGAATTCGACGACCCGGAATGGGTGGTGGAACCGGAAGCTACCGAAGGCTACAGCCGCCCGGCAAACTCGTCGTAGCCGAATTCCTTGACGACCTGCAGATCGTCGGTTCGAGCATCCCATACAGCGATAGCCGGCAACGGCATGCCATTGAAGGTGTTGGTCTTGACGATGGTATAGGGTGCCAGGTCGAGGAAGACCAGCCGGCTGCCTACGGTCAGCGGCGCATCGAAGCTGTAGTCGCCGAACACATCGCCGGCCAGGCACGTGGCCCCGGCCAGACGGTAGTCGCAGGCGCGCTCGCCGGGCGCACCCGCCCCCAGCACGTCCGGCCGGTAACGGGCCTCGATGACGTCCGGCGTATGACAGGTGGCGGAGGTATCGAGCACGGCCACGGGGCCGTCATTGTCAGTTATATCGAGAACTTCGGTAACCAGAACACCGGCGTCGTAGACGACGGCTTCGCCCGGTTCCAGATAGACCTGCACCTGGTGACGCTCGGCAAGCGCGGCGGTCAACCGCGACAAGCCTTGCCACATCGTAACCGGGTTCGGTGATGAGATGACCGCCGCCCAGGTTGAGCCAGCGGGCGCGTTCCAGCAATGCCGGAAACCGTTCCTCCAGCGCCGTCACCGTACGTTCCAGCGGTGCCAGCCCCTGTTCACAAAGCGCGTGCACGTGCAGACCCGACAAGGCTTCGAAGTCGAGGCCCTGCAGGCTGTCGGCCACCGCCCCCAGCCGCGACCGGGGCGCGCAGGGGTCGTACAGCGGATCCGGCGCAGCGCCCTGCCGCGGATTGACCCGCAGGCCGACACTGACGCCGCGGTCGGCGGCATGGGCGGCAAAACGCTGCCACTGGCCGGCGGAATTGAAGATGACGTGATCCGACAGGGTCAGCACCTGCTCCAGCTCATCGGAACGGAACGCGACGGAGAACGTGTGCACTTCGCCGCCGAAGCGCTCCCGCCCCAGGCGCGCTTCGAACAGTCCGCTGGCCGCGGTGCCGGCCAGGGTCGACATGAGCTGATCGGCCAGGCACGGCGAGGCAAATGCCTTCAGGGCCAGCAGCACCCGGGCGCCGCCGTCCCGCTGTACCCGATCGAGAATGGCGAGATTGCGCGCGAGCGCGAGCCGGTCCAGGACGAAGCACGGGGTCGGCAGATCTTCGATAGCCAGTGCCGCGAAGTGCTCTCCACTCACGCCGCCTCCTCGCGGACGTGCCAGTCGATGCCCAGTTCCGGCATCAGGGCCAGAAACGGGTCAGGATCGAGCTCTTCCACATTGACCATGCGGCCGACGTCCCAGTCACCGCGGGCCAGCAGCAGCGCAGCCGTCACCACCGGCACGGCCGTGGTATAGGAAATGGCCTGTGCACCCACCTCGCTGAAACACTGCTCGTGGTCGCACGTGGAATAAAGGAACACGCGCCGCTGCCGGCCGCTGCCGTCCTGACCGGTGAGCAGCGTGCCTATGCAGACCCGTCCCTGGTAATCGGCAGCCAGGCTGGCGGGGTCCGGCAGCAGCGCCTTGACCATCTTCAGGGGCACGACCCACTGGCCTTCCACGTTGACCGGGTTCACGCTCAGCAGGCCCAGGTTGTGCAGCACATCAAACACTTTCAGGTACTGCTCGCCGAACGCCATCCAGAACTCGACGTGCTTCGCGCCGCTGTTCACCACCAGCGAATGCACCTCGTCGTGGCCCATGGAATACAGCGTGTACTCGCCCAGTTCAGGAAAGTCGAAACGGCACTGGCGGCTGTGGCATGGCGCGCGCCGCCACTCGCCTTCGTCGAAATACACCACGTCCTCGGCGATCTCGCGCAGGTTGGTCTCGGCATCGAAGTTGGTGGCGAAGTAGCGGCCATGACTGCCGCCGTTGACGTCCATGATGTCGATGGCGTCCACCTGCGGCAGCACATGCTTCTGCCCCCAGGCGTAGAAAGCGTTGACCACGCCCGGGTCGAAACCCATACCCAGAATGGCGGTGACGCCGGCAGCGGCGAAGCGCTCACGCCAGCGCCACTCGTAGTTGGCATACCACGGCGGCGGCATATTCACCTCGCCTTCCCTCTCGTATATCGCCGTATCGATATAGCGCGCGCCGGTCTTCAGACAGGCTTCCATCACCGCCAGGTTGACGTGGGGGCTGGCCACATTGATGACGATGCGCGCCCGCGCCCGGTCGATCGCACGCGCCACGGCGTCGGCATCCCGGGCGTCGAGCTCGGCCGCGCGAAGCTGGAAGTTGCTCTGTACATTGGACCGCCGGCGGATGCCTTCCAGAACCTGCTCGCAATGCGCCGGGTGGCGTGTTGCCAGCCAGATGTCGCCCAGGTCGGCGTTGTTGCGCGCCGCCTTGTGCGCGGCCGCCGCACCCACGCCGCCCGCGCCGATGATCAATACGTTGGGGACTTCCTGCATGACTGTCACACTGCTCCGGCACACCAACGGCGCGGATGATACCAGCGCTCACCCACCCAGTGGTAAGCTACCGCCCACCTCTGACGGAGACGACCATGACCCTAGCCCTGTGGTGCGTACTGGCGGCAGGCCTCCTGCCGATGATCTGGGTGGCCTACGCCAAGGCCACCGGCGGCCGTTACGACAATCAGGCGCCGCGGCAGTTTCTGGCCGGCGTGGAAGGCGCCGCCAAGCGCGCCCACTGGGCCGAACAGAACGCCTACGAAGCCTTTCCGCTGTTCGCCGCCGGGGTGCTGGTAGCGCACTATGTCGGCGCCGAGCAGGGTACCGTGAACGCCCTGGCACTGACGTTCATCGGCGCCCGGGTCGCCCACGGCGTGTGTTACATCGCCGACCTGGCCAGCCTGCGCTCCCTGGTGTGGCTGGTGGGCTGGGGGTCTGCCATCGCCCTGTTCATCGTCAGCGCCTGAACAACCGCACCCTATTCCACGAGCGCCTGATAGGTCAGAACCTTGAAGTCTCCGGCCAGACGGGTGCGGTGCGGAATGCTCTGCACCATGAAGATGCCGATGAGTTGCTCGGCCGGGATCGATCCAGAAACGCGTACCGGCCGCGCCGCCCCAGTTGTACTCGCCCACCGAACCCAGCTCGCCGATCTCACCGATATCCATGGCTACGGCAAAGCCGAGGCCAAAACCAACGCCGCGCCGGCCGAATCCCATGGGGAGATCGCCCAGGTGATTGCTGGTCATGAGGTCCACGGATTTGGGGGATAGAATCCGCACGCCGCCGAGCTCACCGCCGTTGAGCAGCATCTGGCTGAAGCGCAGATAGTCGGCGGCGGTGGAAACCAGCCCACCGCCGCCGCTTTCGAACTGCGCGCCCGGACCGGTAGCCGGCGCTCACCGACTCGTCCGCCACCTCGAGTTCGGTGGATGTGCTGGGGTTCAGGAAGGCTCCCGGCCCCGGCCTGGTGCCCTTGGGGGTATAGAGCTGCGCCACACGGGACCATTGGTCGTCCGGCACGCGGAAGCCGGTATCGACCATGCCGAGCGGTGCAAAGAGATGCTTTTCCAGATATTCACCGAAGGGCATGCCCGAGACCACTTCCACCAGACGGCCCAGCACGTCCACCGACACGCTGTAGTGCCAGCGGGTTCCGGGCTCATACTGCAGCGGAATCCCGCCGAGCCGCTCGACGAAGGTTTCCAGGGTCAGGTCGTCGGACATGAGTTGCGCTTCGCGGTACAGCTTGTCCACTTCCGTATTGCCGAACACGCCATAGGTGAAGCCGGCGGTGTGGGTCAGCAGGTCGCGGATGGTGGGTTGCCGGCGCGGCTCGCGGGTTTCGCCGGCGCGGTTCGTGTCGCCCTCGCCTTCCGTGCGGCTGCTGGTGCCGTCGGAGGTTATGCGCGTGTCGCCGCCATCCGCCGTGGACACGGCCACCTCCAGATCGGCCAGCTCCGGCAGATAACGGGCCACCGGATCGTTGAGGAAGAAGTGGCCCTGCTCGTAGAGCATCATCACGGCCACGCTGGTGATGGGCTTGGACATGGAATAAATGCGGAAGATGGTGTCTTCGCGCATGGGCGTGCCGGCTTCGCGGTCGGCGAGGCCGTAGGTCTCCTCGTAAACCACCCGGCCGTTGCGGGCAATCAGGCCGAGCCCGCCGACCATGACGCCATCCGCCACGGCCTGATTCATATGCTCGGTGATACGCTCGAGGCGCGGCGCCGACAATCCTTCCCGGGCCGGTTTGCCCATCGGCAGATCCCGCGCCAGTGCCGGCGGCGCGCCCAGGACCAGGATAGCCAGTGCCGCAGCGGCGACGCAGATCCACACTCCCTCACGGACCGAATTGTTCCTCGACCAATCCATCATCTCTCCCATTGCTGCAGCAAACCTGAGAGCCTATTGATTTCCGTCCTGCTGCACAACGGACGACGGCCCGGCCGCATCGACGATCGTGACGGGGAACGGTCTGGTCGCTTCTCCGGCATAGAGCGAGCGGTGCGGAAAAGGAATCTCGATCTGCGCTGCATCGAAGGCGGCCTTGATCTCTGCGGTGATGGTATTGCGCAACGGCAGGAAGTTCTCCCGTTTGGCCCAGACCGAAAACTGAATCGTCAGCGCGGAATCGCCGAAGCCGGTAAATATGAACAGCGGCGGCGGTTCGTCCAGGCACATGGGATTGGCGTCCGCCACCTCGAAAAGCACATCGCGGACGCGGTTGATGTCTTCCTTGTACGCGACCCCGAGAGACAGGTCGAGCCGCCGGATGGGAAAGCGGGTCAAGGTCGTCACTTCCGTCTTGATCAGCGTCTCGTTGGGGATGCGCACGAACAGGTTATCGAACGTGCGCAACTTCACCGACAGTGCATCGATGGACAGGACTTCGCCCGTAGTCGGTCCCACGCGGATGTAGTCGCCCACTTCGAAGGGCCGTTCGCCGATCAGGAACAGGCCGCTGATCAGATTCGACGCCGAGGTCTGAGAGGCAAAGCCGATGGCCACAGTCAATACACCCGCCGCGCCCATGAGCACCGCAAGGCTGAAACCCAGTTCGCGCAGCGCCGAAGCCACGAACAACGCCAAGATCCCGTAATACACCAGCCGCCGGGCGAGCTGCAGGTGATGCTCCGAGAAGCGCCGGCTGGCCAGCCGGTTGACCAGACGGGTAGCCAGTGAAGCGAGAACCAGGCCCAGCGTCAGCAGAATCAGTGCGCGGACAACCATGGCCGCCGTCTCGCTGCCGAGCCACGCCAGTATCTGTTCACTCATTGGCGGTCTCCGAACAGGGCGCTGAAGGCCCGCACCAGGGTGCCCCGCGATTGCGGGTGGCGCGGCGGACAGAGCCGCTCCGCGGCGCCGGCATGATCCGGCGGGGCATCGTCGATGTGCAATGCAGCGAGCTCCGAGTTACTGCCGCGGACCAGCGCAACACTTTCGGTCCACAGCTGCCCTTCCGCCGTGCCATACACCGAAAGTGCTGGAATCGGCAGACTGACCCGTTCCAGAAGTAACGGCGTGCTGGCTTCGTTACGGATGCGGGCCGCCGTGATAGCCCGGTAGGAGCGGCGCGGCACTTCGTCCGCGTGCTGGCGGGCATGGGTCCGCCCCGCGTAGCACAGCTCGCCTTCCCGGGTGGAGCTGCCGAACCAGCTATCCGAGAGGCGCACCGTGGGTATCTCACACAAAGTGACCGGCGGTTCACCGACCTCTACCCTGACCATGACCGGCGAAGACATGTACAGCGTGGTCTCTTCACCGCTCGGCAGAAACACCGGCTGACGCGGGCGAATCACGACCGGCCGGTCGAGCAGCACGGGAACCAGCCGCAGCCCCTCATCCTCTCGAGAGAACATGTACCGCTGGAAATCCTCCGCGTCGATAGCGCCCTCTAACTTGACCAGCTCGGCATGCCCGGCCTCGACGGATTCTGCATCTGCAAACGTGGCCACCTGCCACTCGCCGGGTGCACGATGAATCTGCAGCCGCAGCGGGCCCAGACGGCAGTCGAGCGTGTGTCCCGGTGAAACTCGCGTGGGCAGCCACCAGGCGGCCACGGCAACGTGTTGTGCGGACTGCAGGGTCATGCGACTCCCATTCACGGTCACTTTACCGGCACAGATGATACGCAATGTGCGCGGCAGCCGCCGCGCTCAGTCGAACAGCTTGCGGCCGCTGGAGAATGCCAGGTAGAACGCCAGCCCCACCAGAGTAACACCGGCCGCCACGCCGAAGACCAGCGCCCAGGAGTTCGTCAGCTCCAGGATCACCCCGGTGATGTACACCCCGATGATGCCGGGGATGGTACCCGCGGTATTGGTGATGCCCATCAACGTGCCCGCGTAGCGCGGTGCGATATCCATGTGATTCACGGCGAAGCCGCCGGTGACGAAGGCAGCCAGGGCCGTGCCGATGGTCATGACCGTAATGGCCATCCAGGCCGTCTCCACCTGACCAACGATGATCAGTGCTGTGGAGATGCCGCCGAAGCCGATGGTCTGCATAAGCTTGCGTACCCGGCCCACGTCCATGCCGCTGGCAATCAGCCGGTCGGCCACATTGCCGGCCACGTTCAGAAACAGAAATGAGGCAATGTGCGGGATCATGGTGACCCAGCCCACGGCAGCGTAATCCACGCCCAGCCCCTTGTTAACGTAAGTAGGCAACCACGACAGCAGCACGTACAGCGACCAGTTGTTGCAGAAGTGTGCAACGATGATGGCCCACACCGGCATGGACGACATCAGGGCCCGCCACGGCACCACCTCAGCATCCCGCTGGCGCTCAGTGCCGGCTTCAATGGCCGCATGCTCGTCGGCGGAAACGCCCGGATGGTCGGCCGGTCTGGCCGTCACGCTGAAATGCCATATCGCAAACCACAGCACCCCGACGGCGCCGAACAGATAGAAGGCCCACTCCCAGCCCAGGTGTTGCACGATGATCGGGGTGACTATCAGGGCGAAAACCGTGCCCAGCGGAATGCCGCTGTTGGCCAGCGCCACGGCCCGGGAGCGTTCGGTCAGCGGCACCCAGCGGCTGTACAGGGTATAGATGGAAGGAAAGGTCACCGCCTCGCCCATGCCCATGAGCACCCGGACGATGATGAGCATGGTGAAGCCGATGTAGGCCGCCGGCGGCGTGAGCACCGTGAACAGCGACCAGACCAGCACACCTACGCCCAGGACGATCTTGCCGCCGAAGCGGTCTGCCAGCCTGCCGCCGGCCACCTGCAGCAGCAGATAGCCGAGAAAGAACGACGACAGCACCCGCCCCTGCATCTCTGCGTTCCAGTCCAGATCCGCAGCCATGGGAATGATGGCCACAGATATGTTCACGCGGTCGATGTAACAGATGAACACCGCAAGGAACGACAGAAACACGACGGTATAACGGCGCGGCCAGGCTCCGCCTGCAAGTAATGGCATGAACACCCTCCCCCTTTGGTACCTAAGGTAATCGGAATCAACTACCGCTGCGAGTCTCGATTGTCTTCACCGACGGCTCCGCGCGCAAACCCCGATACAGCCCCCAGGCCATCAGCAACAGCACCACGGCGAACGGCAGCCCCATGACCACCACCGCACTCTGCAGGGCCTGCAGACCGCCCGCCATGAGCAGAGCCAGTGTCAGGGCACCGATGACGGCCGCCCACAGAACCCGCAGCCAGATGGGAGCATCCACCGTCGCAGGACCGGGCCGCGAGGTAAAATTGGCAAGTACCAGCGAGCCTGAGTCGCCGGAAGTGACGAAGAACACCACGGCGAGCACGGTCACCACCACCGTCGTGACCCCCGTCCACGGCAGCAGATGCAGAAAACCGTAAAGCGCCGATCCTGGTGTGTGCACGGCGGCCTCACCGAAAGCCGCCGCGCCGGACATGACCAGCTCGATGGCGCTGTTACCCATGATGGACATCCAGGCCGCCATGAAGGCCAATGGCAGGGTGAGGGTGCCGATGACGAAACTTCGGATGGTGCGGCCGCGGGAGATGCGGGCTAGAAACAGCCCGACAAACGGTCCCCAGGCGATCCACCAGGCCCAGAAGAACAGGGTCCAGGCATTCAGCCAGTCGGCGGGTGCAGTAAAGGCGTAGGTGTTGAACGACAGGGAGACGAACCCGCCCAGGTAGTCGCCGACGTTGAGGATGAAGGCGTTGAGCAGAAATACCGTGTCGCCGGCCAGCAGCACGAAGACCATGAACAACAGCGCCAGCAGCATATTGAACTCAGACAGTCGGCGAATGCCCCGCGCCACGCCCAGCGCCGCCGAAACGGCTGCGAACATCACGATGAGAAGGGCCAGCGCACCCTGAATCAGCGGACTTTGCGGGAGGCCGAAGACATCACTCAACCCGTGGTTGAGCTGAATGATGCCGATGCCGAGGCTGGTGGCGATTCCGAACACCGTGGCCACCACCGCCGCAACGTCCACAGCGTGGCCCAGCCCGCCGTCAATGCGCCGGCCCAGGACCGGATACAGGGCCGAACGGATACTCAGCGGCAGCCCATGACGATAGCTGAAGAACGCCAGCGCCATGCCCACCAGGGTGTAGACGCCCCAGCCCGACAGGCCCCAGTGCAGGAACGTAAGCTGCATGGCCCGGCGCGCCGCCTCGACGGTCCCGCCCTCGCCCAGCGGCGGCGCCAGAAAGTGGGTTACCGGCTCAGCCACACAGAAGAACAACAGATCGATACCGATACCGGCTGCGAACAGCATGGCGGCCCAACTCAACAGCGGAAACTCCGGTCTGGCGTCATCCGGGCCGAGCCGGATGCGGCCGAGCGGAGAAACGGCCACCGCCGCTACAAACCCCAGATAGACAATCACGGCGACCATGTAGAACCAGCCGAAGGTGGCCGACACCCAGGTGACCGCCGCACCGATCCACCTGGCGGCAACGTCGCTGGCGGCGAGCGTCCATACGGTGAAGACAACGATGGCCGCCGCGGAGCTCAGGAAAACCGGCAGATTGAGCACGTGGCCGCGCCGAGCATTCGTCACGCTTTCCTCCCTGTCGTGGATTGCTGCATTATGCTTGCATCTGCGCGCACAGGCATACCGGACGGACTCAGAAGCTTTGCCCATGACTACGCCCGACCACCTGACCAAAGAGCAGCTTCAGCTCATCTACAACAACACCAGCGATCTGGTATTCCTGATCGCCGTGGGCGCCGACGGCACGTATCGACTGGAATCTGTCAACCCGGCGTATCTGCAGCGCACACAGTTGCAGGCCGGCGACCTGGCTGGCCGCACCATCGAGGACATTCTGCCCCGGGCGCAGTTCGACTACGTCAAGGCACGTTACGATGAAGCCGTGGCCAGCGGCGGCCCCTTCAATTACCAGACCCGCACGGTCCTGCGCGGCAGCGACATTTATCTGGATACCACGCTGGTCCCGGTGTTCGACGAGCAGGGTAGGTGTACTCACCTCATCGGCGTGTCACGCGACATCACTCAATCCAAGCACGAACAGCAGGCGCTGAAAGCCGAAAAGCAGCGGGCGGAAAATTTTCTCGACATCGCCGAAGCGCTGATTGTCGCTGTGGACCGCAACGCCAACATCACGCTGCTCAATCGGAAAGGCTACAAGATGCTCGGCTATCCGGAGGGCAGCCTGACAGGGCGCAACTGGATCGAGCTTTTTATCGCCCCGGACAAGCAGGATGCGTTCCGCCGCGGCTTGGGGCATATGATGAACACCGGCAATGCCAACCGGAACGTCAACTACGTGATCACGCGCTCCGGTGAACGTCTGCTCATAAGCTGGGCCAGCGCCATCATTCGGGACGGCGACGGCAACGTTGCAGGACTGCTGTCCTCAGGAGAAGACATCACCGACCGCCGCCGGGCGGAGCGGGCCCTGATCGCCAGCCAGAGGGTCCTCGCCGCCGACGAGGTGGTGTCTGCGGTGGCCCACGACTTCAACAACTCTCTGCAGGGCATTCTCGGCAACATCGAAATCGCCCAGCTCACGCGTAACGACCCGGACCGTCTCGACAAATATCTGAACGCTGCGGCCAAGCTGGCCGACGACGCCGCCAGGCGCCTGCGCGCCCTGCGCGGGCGCAGCGGCGGAACTGCAACCAATGAACTCGAAAACCTCGACCTTCATGAACTGATCGACGACGTTGTTGCCCAGACTCAGCCGCTGTGGAAGGACGAAGCCCAGCGCCATGGCCGGAACATCGAAATTCGACGGCAGTTCGCGCAGAGCCTCAGACCGATGTCCGGCAACCGCAGCGAGTTGCGCTCTGTGCTCTACAACATCATCAAGAACAGTGTGGAAGCGCTGCCGTCAGATGGCGAGATCCGTATCCGCACGCATCATGCTGACGGTTTCAATGCGGTAACTATCAGCGACACCGGTATCGGCATGGACAACGCTACCAGTACACGCATCTTCCAGCCGTTCTTCTCCACCAAGGGTCTGGAAGCCGGCCGCGGGCTGGGCATGAGCGCTTCCCACAGCATCGTGCTGGCCCACCGCGGCGTCATCAGGGTGTCGGACACCGCCCCCGGGTCCGGCACCACCATCGAAGTACGCCTGCCGGCAAGCGTTGCGCCAGATTCCGCGGCCGCAGGCGAATCGGCGGATCCCGGCACCCGTTCGCACAACGTCCTGTGGGTGGACGACGATCCGGAGATCCGCGCCCTCGCCGGCAACTATCTGGCGGCCCTGGGCCACACCGGCGACGTGGCCGACAGCGGTGCGGCAGCGCTGGAGCTGCTGGGCCGCCACGATTACTCGGTCGTCGTTACCGACGTCGGTATGCCGGGCATGAGCGGGCTGGAACTGGCCAGCCGCATTTGCGGGCAATTCGGCCAGGATCTTCCGGTGATCGCCCTCACCGGCTGGGGTGAGACCGTGCAGGAGGGTGACAGCGCGCCGGAAGGCATCCTCAATGTGCTGTCGAAGCCGATTCGTCTGGAGAAGCTGAAGCAGGTTCTCGATTCGCTGCCAGCAGGTAAACTGGGTCCATGAATCTGGTCATGTACGCCATTCCATTCTTCGTCGTGCTCATGGCCGTGGAGTACGTCTACGGCCGTGCCCGCGGCCGCAATACCTACCGCCTGGCCGACACGGTGAACAGCCTGTCGCTCGGCACCCTGTCGCGCCTCATGGGCCTGGTAAAGCTGGGCATCGCCGGTGTGGCGTTCGAGGCGGTCCGCGGGTATCTGGGTTTCTCCAGCCTGCCGGCACAATCGTGGCTGGTCTGGGTGCTGGCCTTCGTGGGCTACGACTTCTGCTACTACTGGTCGCACCGTTTCGGCCACGAGTGGAAGCTGTTCTGGGCGTCCCACGTGGCGCATCATCAGAGTGAAGAGTTCAATCTCTCCACCGCGCTGCGTCAGACCAGCACCGGATCCACCTTCGTGTTCTACATACCATTGTACGTGCTCGGCTTTCCCGCCGAGGTCATCGTCACCGTGGGCGCATTGAACCTCATCTATCAGTTCTGGGTACACACGGAGCACGTCCCGCATCTGGGGGCGCTGGAACAGGTGTTCGTCACACCGTCCAACCACCGGGTGCATCACGCGAAAAACCCCTGCTATATCGACAAGAACTACGGCGGCGTCTTCATCGTCTGGGACCGTCTGTTCGGCACCTTCACGCCGGAGCGCGCGGACGAGCCCTGCACCTACGGCATCACCCACCAGCTCGCCAGCTGGAATCCCATCTGGGCCAACCTGCACGTATGGGTAGACACCGCCCGGGACACGCTGCGTACCCGGCGCCTGCGCGACAAAGTGAAACTGTGGTTCTCGAGCCCCGGCTGGCGCCCGGACGACCTGCCTGCCGAAGCCCACGACTGGCGCAGCGCCAAGTTCGACCCGCCCATGGTCCCGGGTTGCGGGCCCATCGTGTTTCTCCAGTACTGGCTGGTTACCGGCGCGGCCCTGACCCTGCTGGTGGCCGCCGGCGGCCTGCCCTATGCCTTCACCCTCACAGCCGTGGCCCTTCTGGCCTTTGCCTTTCTCGTCCAGGGTGCATTCCTCGAAGGCCGACAGTCGGCTGCCGCCCTGGAGATCGCGCGTCTGGGCCTGACTGGCGCGGCTCTTGCCTACTGGCAGGACGTGCTGGGCGAGACGGCAACACTGGCGGTGCTCGGCTATCTTGGCGTCAGCCTGGCGGCGCTGGCGTGGCTCTTTGTGATCCGTCCGCGTCTGCTGCAGGCACGCGGGACCCCGGATGTGGCAGAATCGGTCTGAACACCGATAACTGAATCAGCGCCCAGGGGCGCCGCCACGGGGGAAGTCACGCATGTCCGATCTGGAAAAAGATCTGTTCAACCTTGCCATGTCCGAAGAGGCCGAGCCTCTACTGGATGCGGTGCAAAAACACATCCACGACAACGTGGAGCCCATCACCGAAGAATTTTTCGCTCTGGATGCCGAGAAAAGCGACCGCTGGTCGTGGCATCCGCGCCAGCTCGAACTGCTCGATGGTGCCAAGGACAAGGCCAAGGCCTCGGGGCTGTGGAACTTCTTTCTACCCGATTCGGAAATCGGCCAGGGGCTTACCAATCTGGATTACGCCTATATCGCTTCAGAGCTGGGCAGATATTCCCTCGCTTCGGAAACGCTGAACTGCAGCGCGCCGGACACCGGCAACATGGAGGTTCTGGAGCGGGTAGGCAGCGAAGCGCAGAAGGAACAATGGCTGAAGCCCCTGCTCGACGGCGAGATCCGTTCCGCCTATGCCATGACCGAGCCGGGCCTGCCGTCGTCCGATGCCAAGAACATCTCGACAAGCGCCGTTTTAGAAGGTGATGAATGGGTCATCAACGGCGAAAAGTTCTACATCTCCGGCGCCGGCGACCCGCGCTGCAAGATCATGATCGTGATGGTCAAGACCAGCCCGGATGCTCCGCCCAGCAAACAGCAGTCGCAGATTCTGGTGCCCACCGACACCCCGGGTGTGAAAATCCTGGAAGGCATGCAGGTGTTCGGCCACGACCACGCGCCGCGGGGACACATGCACATCGTCTTCGACAACGTGCGGGTGCCCAAGGAGAACATTCTGCTCGGCGAAGGCCGCGGCTTCGAAATTTCTCAGTTGCGGCTCGGGCCCGGGCGCATCCACCACTGCATGCGCTCCATCGGCAAGGCCGAAAAAGCCCTGGAACTGATGGTCAAGCGCGGCGCCACCCGGGAGGCATTCGGCAAACCCATCATCAAGCTGGGCAAGAACCTGGAAGTGGTGTCGCGGGCGCGCATCGAGATCAACGCCATGCGCCTGGCCGTGCTGCAGGCGGCGAAAGCCATGGATGTGCTCGGCAACAAGGAAGCGCGGGTCTACGTCAGCGCGGTGAAGGCCATGGTGCCGGAAAAAGTCTGCCAGATCATCGACGATGCGATTCAGATCCATGGCGCCACCGGCATCTCCCAGTGGACGCCGCTGGCGGACCTCTACACCGACATGCGCCACCTGCGTTTCGCCGATGGCCCGGACGAGGTGCACCACATGGTGGTGGGCCGTGCAGAGGTCCAGAAGTACGGACTCTGGTAGCGGGGGTATTCGATGGCCGAATATCTGACCATCGCCGAAGCCCGTGCCGCCCCCGGCCTGCGCCTGGTGGGCCTGCGCGGCGTACCGAGCCCGTGGACCGAGGCCGCCCGCGGTATCTTCCATGTCAAAGAGCTGGATTGCCGCTATGCGGCCCGCGGCAAAGATGAACCGGAAGACGCCATCGCCCAGTGGGCGGGAAATTCCAGCATTCCGGTGGTTGCCTGGGAAAAGGAACCGTTGCGCACCGGCTGGGCAGAAATTCTGCTGCTGGCCGAGCGCCTGGCGCCCGAGCGGCCGCTGATCCCCGCAGAGCCGGAGCAACGCGCCGCGCTGTTCGGCCTGGGTCACGAGATCTGCGGCGAGATGGGTCTCGGCTGGTGCGTGCGGCTGCTGATGATCGAGCGCTCCCTCGGCCACGGGGAAGGGCCGGGCTTTCCGCCGGAAATCGCGGCGCGTCTGGCCGGCAAGTATGGATTCTCACCTGATGCCACGCGCCAGGCCCGGCAGCGGGTGTTCGATGTGCTCGGCATGCTGGACGCCCGACTCGAACGGCAGCCCTGTCTGCTGGGCGACACGCTCAGCGCCGCCGACATCTACTGGGCCACCTTCGCCAATCTGCTGACCCCGTTGCCGGAAGACCAGCTCCCGGCCCATCCCATGATCCGCGAGGTCTATGCCGGCGCCGATGCCGACGTGGTGGCGGCGGTCACCCGACGGCTGCGCGACCACCAGCAGGACATCTACCAACGCTACCTGCAGTTGCCCGTGCCGCTGTAATGGGAGGTGCGCCATGAGCAGCGCCGCTGCGACGTCCACTGTCGAAGCCGTGCACGACGAGATCGAGCGCCGCGCTGATGAAATCGAGCGTGCCCGGCGTATGCCGGACGACCTGGCACAGCGCATGGCCACGGCCGGCATGTTCCGGCTGCTGGTGCCGGACTGCTACGGCGGCGCCCAGGTGCATCCCCGGACGTTCTTCGATGCGCTGGTCGACACCGCCCGCCGTGACGGCGCCGCCGGCTGGTGTCAGATGATCGGTGCCACGACCGGATTGCTCGCGGCATCGCTGCCGAAAGAATGGGCCGACACCATCTATGGAGCCGACCCCGACGTGATCACCAGCGGCGTCACCGCGCCTCTGGGCCGGGCCGAGCTGGTCGAAGGAGGTCTGCAGGTGAGCGGGCGCTGGCCCTTCGGCAGCGGCTGCCAGGTATCCGACTGGATCTGCGGCGGCTGTCTGGTGATGGAGGACGGCAAACCCCGGCAGGGTGCCAACGGTCTGCCGGAGTCCGTACTCGTCATGTTCCCGGCCGACGAGGTGACCATCCACGACACCTGGCATACGTCCGGACTGTGCGGCACCGGCAGTCACGACATCGAGGTAGCCGACACCTTCGTGCCGGAAGGCCGCTGGACCGTACTGGGCGGCCGCCCGCACATCGATGCCCCCTTGTACCGTTTTCCCACCCTGGGCCTGCTGGCGCTGGGCGTCTCAGCGGTCGCCGTGGGTATCGCCGAGCACGCCGTCGAGGCATTCATCGCTCTCGCCACGGCCAAGACGCCCACCGGCAGCCGGCGCACCCTGGCGGAACGCGCGGGAACGCAGAAAGACCTGGCCCGCGCCCGGGCCCTGCTGCGCGCGGCCCGTGCCTACACCGCCGATGCCATCGATCGGGCCTGGGACGAGGCCGAACGGAACGGCCGCCTCGCTCTGGAACGCAAGGCCGACCTGCGACTGGCAGCCAGCAACAACACCTGGAGCGCGGTGGAGGCCGTAGATCTGATGTATCACCTGGGCGGAGGTTCTTCCGTGTACGAAACCAATGTCCTGCAGCGCTGCTTCCGCGACGTTCATGTTGCTACCCAGCACATCATGGTGGCTCAGCCCACCTATGAGGTGGTGGGCAAGGTCATGCTCGGCATCGATCCGCGGACCATGCTCTGATGCTCATCGGCACCCTGGCCTCGCCCGCCCTGCTCGCCTCACCCCACGCCCGCCGGGCAGAGCTCATCGCACAGATCGTCGAGCAGGGCATCGATCATGTGTTCGTCGCCGATCATGTGAGTTTTCACATCGGCACGGGCATGGACGGGTTGATCAACGCCGCTACGCTGACCGCGCTGGATCCGCGCCTGAAGGTCTGCGTCGGGGTCTATCTGCTGGCCCTGCGCCATCCGGTACCGGTGGCCCGGCAACTGGCGACTCTGGCGGAAACCGCGCCGGGCCAGCTCATTCTGGGTGTCGGTGTGGGCGGCGAAGACCGCAACGAGGTCGCCATGTGCGGCGTCGACCCCCGCACGCGCGGGCGCCGCACCGACGAATGCCTGGAAGTGGTGCAGGGCCTGCTCGAGGGCGAACCCCTGGACCACGACGGCAAGTTCTTCGAGTTCCAGCGCGGATGGATCCGTCCGGCTCCCGCCGAGCCCATACCCATGGTCATCGGCGGCCGTGCCGATGCGGCCCTGGAACGGGCCGCCCGCTTCGGCGACGGCTGGCTGGGCGTATGGTCGTCGGCCCGGCGTTTCAGCCAGGCCGTGGAACAGGTCAACCAACGGGCCGCCGAGCTGGCGCGGCCGCAGCCGGAACTGCACGGCATGCAGTTCTGGGTAGGCGTGGACGACGACCGGGGCCGTGCACGGTCCCGCCTGGCCAAGGCCATGCAGAATTTCTACCAGGTTCCCTACGAGCGCTTCGAGAAATACAGCCCCTTCGGCACGGCCGCCGAGATCGCCGAGTTTCTGCTGCCGTACCGGGACGCCGGCTGTCGGCTGTTCAACATCATGCCGATAGCGGAATCCGACGAGGCGGGCATCAGTGCGGTGGCGGAGATCGCCCGCCTGCTGCGCTGAGCGGGTCGACGGCCGCTGCCAGGCGGCAGGCGGTCCGCCGTCGCGGCACCTGGCATCGTCGAGATGGTCGATGACTAATCGTCCAGGATTTCCCTGACGCGGCGGGCCAGTTCCTCGCGCCGATAAGGCTTGGCCAGCAGGTTGACCCCGGGATCGAGCCGGCCGTGGTGAATGATGGCGTTTTCCGTATAACCCGAGGTGAACAGCACACGCACCTCCGGACGCACGGCCGCCACGGCTTCGGCGAGTTGGCGGCCGTTCATGCCGCCGGGCATGACCACGTCGGTGAACAGCAACGCCACGTCGGTGTGCTCTTCCAGTTTACGCAGCGCTTCCTGGCCATTCTCCGCCTCGACGACCCGATAGCCCAGGTCCTCGAGCTGCTGGCAGGCGAATCGTCTGACCAGTTCATCGTCTTCGACCACGAGAATGCGTTCGGTACCGCCGCGGCTGGAACCGGACGGCTCCGGCGCCGGTTGCGCAGCCGGTTCGAGAGCCCGCGGCAGGTATACCTTGAAGGTCGTACCCTGACCGGGTTCCGAATAGACAGTGATCAGTCCACGCGACTGGCGGATGAAACCATAGACCATGGCCAGCCCCAGACCCGTGCCTTTACCCTGATCTTTGTTCTTGGTGGAAAAGAACGGCTCGAAAATATGCTGCTGATGGTCGGTGGAAATGCCGGCGCCGGTATCCGAGACTGCCAGCATGACGTATTGTCCCGGTTCCGCTTCCGCGTGCTTCTGCACGTAGTCGTCGTCGATCGTGACGTTGGCGGTCTCGATGGTCAGACAGCCGCCGTCGGGCATCGCGTCCCGGGCATTGAGGCATAGGTTGAGCAACGCATTTTCCAGTTGCGCCGGATCTACGAGCGCCTGCCATAGTCCCGCGGCGCACACGGTCTCCAGCTCGATGTGCTCACCCAGGGTGCGGCGCAGCATCTCGTCCATGCCCGCTACCTGCTGATTCACGTCCACGGGACGGGGTTCCAGCATCTGCCGCCGGGCAAAGGCCAGCAGCCGCTGGGTGAGGTTTGCGCCGCTCTCCGCCGCGGTTCCGATCATTTCCGCCAATGGACGCAGGCGGCTTTCGTGATCGAGTGCCTCACGCAACAGATCGGCATTACCGAGAATCACCGTCAGCAGATTGTTGAAATCGTGGGCCACGCCGCCGGTGAGCTGGCCGATGGAATCCAGCCGCTGGGCCTGCTGCAACTGATCCTCCAGGCGCTTGCGCTCCGTGACATCGCGCAGGTGGATGGCCAGTCCACCATCCGGTGCAGGATAAACACTGGTGTCGAGCCAGCGCTCGAGAGAGTCCGCATAGATCTGGAAGTGTGCACGCTTCCGGCTCTGTGCCGCTTCCTGCAGACGGCGGCCAAACTCGGCATCAGTAATCAACGGATACTCGTCCTGCAGACGACGCCCGATCACCGCCTCCCGGGACTTACCCACAAGCTGTTCAGCGTGCGAATTCACATAGGTGATGCGCCAGTCGGCGTCCAGGGTGAAGAACGGATCGGCAATGCTCTCGAAGGTCACCGTCAACCGTTCGGTGAGCTCCCGGTGCCCGAGCTCCACCTGTTTGAGTCGATGGACGTTGATGGCACTGCCATACCACATGGACAAGACGCCGTCGTCGTCGAAAATCGGCTTGGCGCTGGCATAGAACCACTGATAGTCGCCGGCGGCGCTACGCAGCCGGAATTCGGCCGAGTAAGGCCGGCCGGATCGGCGCGCTTCCGCCCAGGCGGCCGCCGTGGTATCCCGGTCGTCGGGATGCACCAGCGACAGCCAGCCATCATCGGCCGCCAGTTCCTCGTGGCTGAGGCCCGTGTATTCCTGAACCGGGCGGCTGAAGTAAGTCACCCGGCCGTCCGGGCCCGTGGACCAGACGAACACCGGCAGGGCGTCCGCCAGGGTGCGCAGGCGATGCTGGCTTTCCACAACGGACAGCTCCGCCGTCTTGAGCCGGGTGATGTCCTGCATTGCTCCCTGCGCCATGACGATGCGGCCGTCTTCGTCGCGAACCGCCCGGCCGATGGAGCGCAGCCACATGCGGCTGCCGTCCGGGCGTTCCACTTCCACCTCCTCATCGAACGGCGCTCCGTCCTTGCTGCAACGCTCGAAGCTCCTGGCCATACGCCGGCGATGTTCAGGTGTGATCAGGTCGTTGATTACCGTCAGGTCCAGCGCCTGGTCGTTGGCGAGTCCGAACATTTCATAGAGGCCATCCGACCAGGAGACCCGATTGTCCGCCAGGTGTACTGACCAGCCCCCGAGCTGGCCGGCCTCGCCGGCAACTTCGAGAAGCCGATAACTGTTCTGCAAAGTTTCCCGGGCGGCCAGCAGATCATCATTGGCCCGGGCCAGCCGGCCGACCGTGCGCAGTAATATGGCGCACACGGCAAAAGCGGCGAGAATGACGGCAATGGATACCGTCCGATTGGCCAGAACATAAGCGTTGTCGAAGCCTGCCGGCGCAGGCGGCGAAATATAGTAGCCAAGAATCGTAAAGGCCGAACCGAGCGCGGCGACGGCGGCCACAAACTGCCAGCGCCGCGACCAGAAGGCGAACAGGACCAGCGGTGCATACAGGGTACCGTGGGCGAAGCCGTGCTGGGTGAATGTGTCGCCCCAGAGAACGATGACCAGAGCCGGGAAAATCAGATACCACCAGCGCAGACCGGACCGGGGCGCTGCTGCATTCGCCGGATCGCCGGTCATGGATGGCACTCTGATATGGGCATGGGTCTATGAGACAGCGTGATTCCGGCAGTTACAAGCGGATTCGCCAATGAGTACGGTAGCATAAGGCTGTGGTACAGACCTCCGACACCGTCATCGCCATCAGCGGGCTGACCAAGACGTTTGCCTCCGGGGTGCAGGCCCTGCACGGCATCGATCTGGATATCCGGCGCGGCGAGATTTTCGCCCTGCTCGGTCCCAACGGGGCCGGCAAGACCACCCTGATCAGCATTGTCTGCGGCATCGTCAATCCGACCTCGGGCACCGTGCGGGTCAACGGCCACGACATCATCCGCGAGTTCCGCGCGGCGCGGTCCAGCATCGGCCTCGTCCCCCAGGAGCTGTCCACCGATGCCTTCGAAACAGTCTGGGCTACCGTCAACTTCAGCCGGGGCCTGTTCGGCAAGCCCAGAGATCATGCCTACGTCGAGCGTGTGCTGCGTGATCTGTCGCTGTGGGACAAGCGGGACGAGCGCATCATGGCCCTGTCCGGCGGCATGAAGCGCCGGCTGATGATCGCCAAGGCGCTGTCTCACGAACCCGGAATCCTGTTCCTCGACGAGCCCACGGCGGGTGTGGACGTAGAACTGCGCCGCGACATGTGGAACCTGGTGCGCGGTCTCACGGACCGGGGAGTCACCATCATCCTCACCACCCACTACATCGAGGAAGCCGAGGAGATGGCCGACCGGGTGGGCGTCATCAATCACGGCGAGCTGGTGGTGGTGGATGAGACCAGCCGGCTGCTCGAGCGGCTCGGCACCAAGCAGCTCACCCTGCATCTGCAGCAGCCTCTGGAGGCCATTCCGGCCGAGCTTTCAGGCCATGGGCTGGAGCTGTCGGCGGACGGCCTGGCGCTGACCTACACCTACGATGATCGGACGGACACGGGCATCGCCGGGCTGTTGCGGCGCCTGGCCGACCACGACATCGATTTCCGGTCGCTGCAGTCGCGGGAAAGTTCGCTGGAGGAAATCTTCGTCAACCTGGTGAGGACCAACGGATGAACGTTCATGCGATCAAGGCGATCTATCGCTTCGAGATGGCCCGGACCGCGCGCACCCTCATGCAGAGTATCGCATCCCCGGTACTGTCCACGTCTTTGTATTTCGTGGTGTTCGGCGCAGCCATCGGCTCCCGCATCGGCGAGATCGACGGCGTGAACTACGGCGCCTTCATCGTCCCCGGCTTGATGATGCTCATGATCCTGAGCGAAAGCATTTCCAACGCCTCATTCGGTATCTACTTCCCCAAGTTTTCGGGCACCATCTACGAGGTGCTGTCGGCACCCATTTCCAGCGTGGAAATCGTCATCGGCTACGTCGGCGCCGCCGCCACCAAGTCCATCATTCTCGGCTTGCTCATCCTGGCCACGTCGCGGCTGTTCGTCAGCTACGAGATCGCCCATCCGCTGCTCATGGCGTCGTTCCTGGTGCTCACCGCCCTGACATTCAGCCTGTTCGGCTTCATTCTCGGCATCTGGGCCGACGGCTTCGAGAAACTGCAGATCGTGCCCATGCTGGTGGTCATGCCCCTGACGTTTCTGGGGGGCAGCTTCTACTCCATCGATATGCTGCCGCCGGTGTGGCAGACCATCACTCTGTTCAACCCCGTGGTCTATCTCATCAGCGGCTTCCGCTGGAGCTTCTTCGGCAGCGCCGATGTCTCGCTGTTCATGAGCATCGCCATGACGCTGGGCTTCATGGTGCTTTGCCTGGTGGTCATCGGCATCATCTTCCGGACCGGCTACAAGCTGAAGACCTGAGGTGGGAAACCTGAAGTGGGAGCGATCTCCAGATCGCGACTGGAAAGTCGCTCCCACAGTTGCTCCGGCCGCCATCGCGAATGACACGACCGGAAGCGGAGCGCAGCCGAGCGGACGCTTCGCTATCGTCACTCCGCAACCACCCTGAAGGATGACGAATCATGATCACCGAACGCCAGAAGTTCGCCGCGCTCGCCGCCCGCGATGCCAGCCTGGACGGCCGCTTTGTGTACGCCGTGATCACCACCGGCGTGTACTGCCGGCCGTCGTGCCCGGCCCGTCCCGCGCGCCGCGAGAACGTCCGGTTCTTCGATAACGGGCCCGCGGCGCAAGCCGCCGGATTCCGGCCCTGCCGGCGCTGCCGCCCGGATGAGCCCATCCCGGGCTATGCCGACCTGGTGGCTGTGGCCCGGCGTATCGAAGCGCGCAGCGACGAACCCATCAGCCTGGCACAGCTTGCGCAGGGCACGCCGTGGTCGCCGGCACGGCTGCAGCGCGCCTTCAAGGCCGCCTTCGGCGTCACGCCCAAGGCCTACCAGAATCAGCTGCGGCTGAACGGCTTCAAAGGTGCCTTACGGTCCGGGGATTCCGTCACTCAGGCCATCCACACGGCGGGTTTCGGTTCCACCAGCCGGGTCTACGGCGCAACCACCCGCAACATCGGCATGACGCCCAGCGCCTATCGGGCCGGCGGTGCCGGCGAAACCATCGCCTATGCCTGCCGCGACACCAGCCTGGGCCCGCTGCTGATGGCAGCTACCGACCGCGGCGTGTGCTTTGCACAGTTCGGCGAAGACCCCGACGCCCTCTTTGCCCAACTCGAACGGGAATTTCCCGCCGCCGAGTTACATCCTTCCCGGGCAACGGATTCACCGCAACTGGATGCCTGGCTGGACGCCCTGGAAGCCCATCTGGGCGCCGGAGCGCCCCGTCCGGAGTTGCCGCTGGACCTGCGCGGCAGCGCATTTCAGGTCAAGGTGTGGAGCTTTCTGCTGAGTATCCGAGACGGTGAGGTAATGAGTTATAGCGAAGTCGCCGCCGGCATCCATCAGCCGAAGGCGGTGCGCGCCGTCGCATCGGCCTGCGGCGCTAACCGCATCGCCGTACTGGTGCCCTGTCATCGGGTGCTGCGCAGTGACGGCAGCGTGGGAGGGTACCGCTGGGGCATAGAACGCAAGCGCGTCCTGCTGGATAGCGAACGCTCACGGCGGTCCACGTCATGACGGCGGCCATGGACTCTCAGTAGTGGGGCGGCGGCTGATCGGGGCTTTCGTCGCTCGAGTCTGCCTGATCCGCCACCTGCTCGGACAACGCCTTGAGCCGCGCCTCCAGTTTGTCGATGCGCGCCTGCTGCGCCACCAACGCGTCACTGAGCTGCTGCAGGGCATCCTCCTGAAACAGCAGCTTGGATTCCGCAGCCTCGAGCCGGTCGGTCTCGCCGGTCATTCGCGCTCCCAGGCATTCCCGGCCCAGTTCGAAACTCCGCCTTCCGGGACGGGCACTTCCTTGATGCGCTCATCCACGTCGTCGTATTCCAGGCGCAGTGCCTTGCAGCACACGGCATGCAGGTTGTAGCCCATCACATGGTAGGTCAGCTCGAGGATGTCCTCGTCGGACAGATGGCTGTGCAGCGTTTCGAACAATTCGTCCGACGCCCGACCGCCCTGCAGGATCAAAGCGTCAGCCCAGGCCAGCACGGCTCGCTCCTTGTCGTCGAACACGCTGGAAATCTGCCAGTCGGGAATGGCCGCGATCTGCTCGTCACTGACGCCGAAGCGCCGCGCCGCCTTGCAGTGCTGGGAGAAGACGAACTGACTGCCCTGGGTGTAGCCGGCGCGCATGATGCCCAGTTCACGAACCTTGCCGTCCAGATTGCTGACACTCTTGTCGGCGAACATGCCGAACATGCCGAAATGGCTGGTGGCATGGTCGAAAATGTAAGGAACCAGCGCGAACACGGTCCACCAGTTTCCAGGAGTGCCGGTGGCAGTTCCCGGCTCGGCTACGGGATCGCGTTCGCCGAACAGCGCATCGTAGTACTTGCGGACATTGTCGGGGGCATCCTTGCGCGACACCTGCTTGAGTCTGGGCATGGCTTCTCTCCTTGACTGGAATTCAGTACTGAACGCGGCCGGCGCTCACGCGCCGGTTATAGGCTCGCCGTTGGCTTTCACGCCGTCGGCATTGACCGGCAGATCCACATCGGGTGTTCCTTCGTTCACCGTGGCACTCAGCTCCAGCATGATGCCGTCCGGGTCGAAAAAGTAGAAGGAGCGCAGCCAGGTCTTATCGGATATCTCATCGCTCGTGCGGCTGTCTTTGCCCGTTACCACATCGTCATGGTTGACCACCGGCGTGCAGTCCACGTCTTTGGCTACCAGCCTGTCACGATAGGCATCGATGTCTTCCGGCGCCACGCGGATGGCAACGTGATTCATGGAACCGTGGGCCGACGTGATGTTGCCCGGCCGACGCCCCACCAGCGTACCGGCTGCCGCCACACCCGGCTGCGCCTGGGGTGCATCACGGAACCAGAAGAAGGCCAGCTCGTTGCCGCCGCCCATGTCGAAGAAGAAGTGCTGGCCGTAGCCGCCGTCCAGATCGAACCCCTTCTTCAACTCCATACCGAGAATCTCCGTATAGAAGTGCACGGTGCGTTCCATATCGCTGCACACCATGGCCAGGTGGTGCAGCCCTTGAAAGTTCATGGCGTTGCTCATCGCAGTTGCCTCCTTTGATGGTCTGACGACCGGATGTCGCCGGCAAATGTATTGTGATCAGGTTACTAATAATATATAACTTCGTCATCATGACACAAATGTAGGATTCCTAACTATCTTACTTGCCGCACTGCTGATGTCCGCGGCGCCGCCGGCCCGCGCGGAGGCAGACAGCATCCGTTGCGACAACGCGGTTCCGGGTGAGAAGCAGTTGTTGTGGGGCGACCTGCATGTCCATACCGCCTGGTCATTGGACGCCTACGCTTTCGGCGCCATTGCCACACCAGCCGATGCCTATGCCTTCGCCCGCGGCCAGGAGCTGCGTCTGGGAAACGGTGAGATGACGCGCATCGACCGGCCGCTGGATTTTGCTGCCGTCACCGATCATGCAGAAACCTTCGATGTGATGTTCCTGTGCACAGACCCATCCTACAGCGATCACGCCTATTGCCGGGCCATACGCGACGGGCATCGGGAACACGAGGGACGCCGCATATTCACTGACTATCTATTGCCCATCGTCGCTCAATCGCCCGGACGCAAGCCGGAAATCTGCAGCGGCGCTGAAGGGCACTGCCTGCAGGGCAACAAGGGGCAGTGGCGGCGCGTACAGGAGGTCGCCAACCAGCATGACGACCCCTGCCGGTTTACGGCACTGATCGGTTACGAGTGGTCTGCTTCCCCCGGGGGCCGACACTGGCACCGGAACGTCATATTCCGCTCTGCGGAGGTTCCCGACCAGGCCTTCGACTATCGGCGATACCCAAAGGTAGCGCAATTGTGGACCGCGCTCGATCAGAGCTGCCGCCTGGAAGATGGCTGCGATGTCCTGGCTATTCCACACAACATCAACTGGTCCGACGGCGGAGGCTTTGACGTCGCAGAAGAAACACCGGAACAGCTGGCACTTCGCGCCCGCTATGAACGCCTGGCGGAGATTCATCAGGAGAAGGGCAACAGCGAATGTCTGCCGGCCACTCCCGGAGACGACAATGCAGACTGCTCATTCGAACGCTTGACGGGCAATTTTGCGCAGGATCACGTGAGCGGCGCGGGCGGCGAGGATCCCGACGATCGCTGGCAGCGCATGCGCTCAACCTACTATCGCTCCCTGCTGACCCGCGGACTGCTGGAGTTCGAGGCTTCGGACCGCGCACTGAATCCGCTCATGCTCGGCGCCATCGGCTCTACGGACAACCATCTGGGTACTCCAGGCCGCGTCCAGGAGGACGGCTACTGGGGCAGTATGTCCATGCTCTGGCAGGACGACGCAGCACGGCTTGGCAACACCGGCTACAACCCCGGCGGCCTCGTCGCTGTCTGGGCTGAACAGAACACCCGCGGCGCCGTTTTCGACGCCCTCAAGCGCCGCGAGGCCTATGCCACCAGCGGGCCGCGCATCAGCCTGCGCTTCGGCGTAGTAGCGTCCGATGCCACAACGGCAACGGCCTGCAACGCCAGTGAAGTCGACTTCAAGGTCGCGATGGGAGGAGTGCTGGTAGATTCACCTGAACCGCCCAGGATGTTGGTTCTAGCAGGTAAAGACGATACGCCGCTGGCCCGCGTGGAGATCGTCGAAGTCGACGTGCAGGGGCGGGGAGGTCCGGGTAGTCGGTATACACTGGTGGCCGACTTCGACGATGGCACAGGCAGTGCCTGCCGCGTCTGGGAGGATCCGGAATTCGCTCCGGCGGCGCCCTCCTACTGGTACGCCAGAGTCATCGAGCAACCGACGCCGCGCTGGAGCAAGCTGCTCTGCGAACGGCTGGATCGTTGCACAGACTATCCAGATGCCGACCGCATGACCGAGGAACGCGCCTGGTCGTCGCCTATCTGGTACGAACCTACTTCCACCCGCTGAGGGAGATCAAGGACATCACATCGACGTGATGGCGGCCCTGTATGGGCCATTTAGTTAGTTTTCTAAGCATAATAGGGGGAGCCGAATATGAGTATGAAACTACCTTGCGGAAGCGCTGTTGCATTGGCGTTATGCCTGACCATACCGGCGATCGCGGCCACACCGCCGCCGGCCATTGAGGAGATCGTCGTCACGGCGCAGAAGCGGGCTCAAAGCCAGCAGGATGTGCCGATATCCGTCGCCGCATTCACAGGCGAAATGGTAGAGACCGCCGGGGCCTACAACATCACCGGGATCAACGGCCTTGCACCGAACATCATATTGCAGACTGAGGGACTGGTACCCAACGTACCCATGTTCGCCATTCGCGGCATGAATCACTCTGACCCGGACCCCAACAGCGACCCCAAGATCAGCACGGTAATCGATGGCGTATACGTGCCTTATGTATCCGGCGCCCTGCTCGACCTGTTCGACCTCGAGCGCGTGGAAATACTTCGAGGGCCGCAGGGAACGCTGTTCGGCAAGAACAACCTGGCGGGTACCGTCAATATCACAACGGCGCGGCCGACGGGCGAACTGGGCGGGCAAGTGCGCGCAACCATCGGCGATCATGGTTTGCGCCACTATCGGGCCAAGGTCAATTCACCTTCGTTCGCCAACGATACCCTGGCCGCCAAACTGGCCGTAAGCAAACGGGATTACGACGGCTACTCCAGGAACATCACAACGGGAAATCGGCTTGGGGGAAGCGACGTCCGTGCCGCGCGCGGAACGATCACGTATATGCCCAAGGGCAACTTCGACGCCACTCTCATCATCGACCATACCAAGGATGAAACCGACGGCCCATCCGGCCACAGCCTGGGCGTGCCCGCCATTGACGGCAACGTCTACCAATCCGCACAGTCGTTCGACCCATACATTGAAACGGAAACCACCGGGGTGACGTTTCAGGGCAATTGGGCGCTGGGCTACGGCGACATCGCCCTGGTCGCCGGCCACCGCGACATGGAGTACCTGAACCGGGGTGACTTCGACGGCTTGCCCAACACACCGGGCCTGGATGTTCAGAGGGACTTCGACGGTGACTATCAGAGCGTCGAACTGCGCTTCACCAGCCCGCTGGACCGCAGCTTCGACTATGTAACCGGCCTCTACTACATTCAGAACACCTGGGAACAGGTCAACAACGTTACCGTCAATCCGGTCGTAGGGACGTTCGGTATCAACGAGCAGGAGACCATCAGCTATGCGGCGTTTGCTCAGGGCAACTACCACGTCAGCGAGACCGTGACTCTGACCGTCGGGGGCCGCTACACCCGCGACGAGAAGGACTACTCTCTATTCAGCCAGACCCTGGTCAACGGTATGGTGATTTCCTCGTTCACTGCACCACTCGAGGATACGTGGAACAACTTTTCGCCGCGTATCGCCGCCGAATACAGGCCGACCGACAACGTCCTGGTCTATGGCTCGATCTCCAGCGGCTACAAAGGCGGCGGCTACAACTCACGCGGAACGCTGCCCGAGAACATTGGCCCCTATGACGAAGAGACCGTCACCGCCTTCGAGATCGGCCTGAAGAGCGATTGGCTCGATGGCCGGCCGCGGTTAACCGTGCGCGGTGTTGCCGGACGAATTTGAAGATCTGCAATCCTCCGTAACCCGGCAGGGCGCGGTTCGTACCGAGAACATCACAACCAACATCGCCGAAGTGGAGACATCCGGTGTTGAGCTGGAGACGACCTGGCTGGCGACGGCCAACCTGCGTTTGGGTCTCAATCTCGCCTATCTGGACAGCGAGTTCACCGAATTCTGTGACGACGTAGACGGGCCTTCGCCTGTGCCATTCGAATCCGATTGCGGGGGTCCGATCGCGCCGGGACAAGTTAACGGTGCCGCGCAGTACCTGGTGGCGGTAGACCGACCCCGATCTTAGATCTTGCCAATGCACCGGAATTCAGTGGGAGTTTTATCGTGGACTACGACCTCCCTGTTCCTGCGGGGATCGTAGAGTTCCATGGCGACGTGCGATATACAGACGAATACAACACCTGGGGGCGCGACAACGATCCCGGTTTCGTGCGCGACAGCGTCGCTCTGGTCAACGGCCACATTGCCTTTCAGAACGGCAGCGATCGATACGACGTACGGTTGCTACGCGGCGCAACCTGACGGACAAGGAGGTCATGTCGGGCGCCATCCGGACCGGTGTTAACCCCTTGATTCAATACTATCAACCGCCGCGGGAATTCGGTCTGGAAGTGTCCGTGGACTTCTGACGCCGTTCTGACACGTCGAGGAGCCGCTACTCGAGCGCCCGCCACCACTCCAGGTGATCGGGCGCCCGGGCCGTCACGTCGCGCATGGCCAGTCGTGCCATGGAATCCGCCCGGCGTTGCGCCACCCCGAGGCCGCGCAGCCCCATGCTGGTCATTGCCGTGATGTAGGGAATCGGCGGCTCGGCGGCTTCTACCAGATGCCGCATACCCTGAATCGCCACCCCCATCTGGAAGTCGATGGCTGCTGTGACCGAGTCGATCGAGTAATCGCCGTTGCTCATGCCGGCCACGGTATTGCGGCGGACGGCGGCCATGAACACGGAATCTTCGCTGAAATGCTCGGTGCGCATGACGAAGGCACCCCACGCCGGGTGAATAGCGGCGCGGGCCATGATGAGAATCCAGCCCGATGCCGTACGCTGAACCGGGTCCGACACATCCTGGAACATGGCCCCGAGGCCTTCCACCAGATCGTTGGTGAGGAACTGGCCCAGCGCCGACCTGGCTTCCTCCAGCGATGAGAAATACTTGTAGAACGTTCCTCGCGACACCCCGGCCGCCCGAATCACATCGTCAATGACAGCCTGCTCGGCCGGCCCCATGGAGCCGCACACATCCATGGTCGCCTGGAGCAGGCGTTCACGCATTCTGTGCCGCTTGCGCATGGCTGATCGAGTTCGAAAGTCCGGCTCTCCCATGGAAGGCGACCCCTTGTGCAGATCAACTGGTCAGGCGCTCATGTTACCCCGCACAGATTTTTCCGGGCAAAAGCAGCCGGGACCTTGACAGACACCCACAGCCTCACGGATATTCTGTCTGAGCGAACCCTAAGCCAACTAAGTATCAGGAGGCGGCAATGTCGGAGCACACCCGATCCAACGCGAAGTTCGACATTCAGGGCATCAATCACCTTGCGCTGGTCTGCAAGGACATGAAGCGCACGGTGGATTTCTACTCCGGCGTTCTCGGCATGCCGCTGACCAAGACCATCAATCTGCCCCAGGATATGGGTCAGCATTTCTTCTTCGACATCGGCAACGGCGACCAACTGGCATTCTTCTGGTTCCCGGAAGCGCCGGAATCTGTGCCCGGCGTCACCCATGCAACCGACCTGGTAGGCCGGGGGTCGATCACGTCGGCCCATGCATCCATGAACCACGTAGCGTTCAACATACCGGCCGACAAGGTCGACGAGTATCAGCAGAAGCTGAAAGCAGCGGGCATCGACTGCACGGATGTCGTCAATCACGATGACTCGCCCAACCAGGCCAGCCCGACGCTCACGCCGAGCACTTTCGTCCGTTCCATCTATTTCAAGGATCCCGACGGCATTCTGCTCGAATTCGCCGCCTGGGCCCGGGAACTCGATGAAAACGACGTCAACTGTGAGCCGATGAGCACCGATTGAGAGAGGAAACTTCGGCGCAACAGGGCCGGTGGGAATCTGAAACAGCAGCGGTCGCGCGGAGCGACGGCGAAGAATCGACAAACCCGATTTCGAGAAAGCAGGGGAAGTATCATGAAATCAACCAGACCACTGGCGTGGGCGGCGCTGCCGTTTTGCGCATTTCTGAGTACGCCACAAATCGTTCAGGCCGAACAGGCTTCTGCACAACGGGCAATCGAAGAAATCGTCGTGACTGCACGCTACCGGGAAGAGAGCGTGCAGGACATCCCGACCTCGATCACCGCCTTCAATCAGGTGATGCTGGAAAAGATTACCGCACAGGACCTGCGGGACGTCGGCCCGGCCTCTCCCAACGTCCGCATTCAGCCGGTGACCACGTTTCCGAACTCTGCCGCGGTGCACATGCGCGGCATGGGCACACAGAACATCGAGTCCACCAATGAAATGCGCGCCGGCATCTCCATCAACGGTGTGTTCATGTCGCGTCCGATCGCGACTCTCATCGACTTCTTCGATGTAGAGTCGGTCGAGGTTCTGCGCGGTCCGCAGGGAACCACGTTCGGCAAGAACTCGCTGGTCGGCGGCATCGCTGTGGAAACCATCCGGCCGGACGGCACCTTCGACTACAAGGCTGAGGTTACGGCCGGCAACTACGGCCGCCAGGACCTTCGCGGTGCCGTCCAGTTCCCGATCATCGAGGACAAGCTGTCCATGCGCGTGTCCGCCATGCTGCGGACCGTACGACGGTCATTTCGAAAACCGGGCCAATGGCGAGGATCTGAACGGCGAGGACATCGACACCGTGCGCGCCACGTTGTCGTGGACACCTACCGACACGTTTGACGCGACCCTCATCGGTAGCTGGCTGAAGGAGCGGAGTGACGCGCCCGGCGGCGATGATGCCTCTGATCCGGACCAGCTTCTGTCGTTCCTCTTCCAGGGCCCGCCTTTCTTCTGGACCGGCGAACCCGATGACGGCCCCTTTACCGTGGGCCGCGATGCGCTGGAATTTCACAATACCGATCAGAACAGCCTTACCGGCATCATGAACTGGGAAGTCGGCGACTACACCCTGACGTCCGTCACCGGCTGGGTAGAAACCGACGGCTTCATTGCCAGCGACTACGATCAGACGGAGATTCCTTTCTTCCCCACGTTCCGCGACCAGATACACGATCAATTCAGTCAGGAATTGCGTCTGCAGTCCAACTACGCAGGCCGGGATGGCTTTCTGGGCAATCTGGATTTCGTGGTGGGACTGTTCTATTTCGAGCAGGAACATGAACTGGTGCAGTCGTTTCCAACCCTGGGAAACCCATCCTCTGCGGACTATGGCAGCCAGGACGGCGACAGCCGAGCCGTCTTCGGCCAGGCCATCTATGCGCTCACGCCTGATCTCAATTTGACTGTCGGCGTGCGGCATACCCGTGAGAAGAAGTCCTTCGAGCGCAATCCGGGCGAGCCGTACGGCACTCAGATCGTGCTAGGATCCAAGTACGGTACCCTCCATCAGCGCGATGGCCGCCACCAACATGACCGTGTTCGGCGACCTCGACAGCAACAACACCACATTCGAACTCGGCCTCGACTATCACTTCACCGATACAGCAATACGTAACTGAACTCCAGTACCGCAAA
>JAXHLO010000036.1:0-32694 GCA_034522075.1 Gammaproteobacteria bacterium
ACGAGGAGTACGCCCTGGCCCGCACCGAACGCAAGACCGGGCCCGGCCACACCGGCTTCGTCTGCCACGCGGGCCCCGACGTCACGCTGGAAGACGACCTGCGCCGCCGCGACCTCACGGTGAACGCCATGGCGCAACGCGACGACGGCAGCCTGGTGGATCCGTTCGGCGGCCGGGCCGATGTGGACGCCCGCGTGCTGCGCCATGTCTCCGAAGCGTTCGTCGAAGACCCGCTGCGCGTGTTCCGGGTGGCGCGCTTTGCGGCGCAACTCGATGGCTTCGAGGTGGCGCCGGAAACGCTGGCCCTCATGCGCCGCATGGCACAGGACGGGGCCCTGGCGGAGCTGGCCGCGGAGCGGGTCTGGCAGGAATTCTACAAGGCGCTGGGCGCGGCGGCGCCCCGGCGCTTTTTCGAGGTTCTGGCTGCGGCGGACGCCATGCGGCCCTGGTTCGACGAACTCATCGATCTGGACATCGTGTTGCCGGCCGCGCTGGATGCGCCGGACCTGCGCTTCGGCGCGCTGGCCTGGCAGATGCCGGCCAGCGACGTGACCGCGCTCTGCCGCCGCTGCAGGATACCCAAGCGCCTGCAGCGCCTGGGGAACAGGTGGCGGCCCATGGCCGGACCCTGGCGGACTGGCGCGATGCCGACAGCACCGCGCTGCTGGACGCTCTGGGCAGCATCGGTGCGCTGGGCGGGCAACGCGATCCGGCTCCGGCGCTGGCGGTGGTGGAAGCCTGCGCTGTCGTGGATCTGACGCCTCTGCGGCACGTGATCGCCGACCTGGCCGCCGTCAGTGCCGCCGCCTTCCAGGATCAGGGCCTGTCCGGCAAGGCGCTGGGCGAAGCCATCGACGCCGCACGCCGCGATCTGCTCACGGCCGCCCAGCAGCAGGCGGGCCGGGGGTAGCCGGCGTGTTTCCGCGGTTCTCTTTGCGCCATGTTCGCGAGGTGTTTCTGCCGCGGGATTTCGAACGCGGCCGGCACTATTTCGAAGAGGGCCGGGTGCGTGCTTTCGAGGTCACCGAACGCGACGACGGCAGCTTGAGCGTGCGTGCGGAAGTACGCGGCAGCACGGTATACGTTCAGGAGATCGATCTGGAATGGCGCGGCGGCACGCTGGATGTGTTCAGTGCCTGCTCGTGTCCCATCGGCTACGACTGCAAGCACGTGGTGGCCGTGTGTCTGATGGTGCGCCGGTATCTGGCCAGTCACCCCGATGCCGATGACGCGGCGGACAGCGCGGCCGCGGATCAGCGTCTGCGCCGCTGGCTCGCCCGCATCGATGCCGCGGGCCGTGACCCCGAGGCTGCCGGCGACGGCGAGCAAAGCGGTGAACGGCTGATATACGTGCTGAATCCGCGCGACGACGCCACGGGCCTGACCGTGGAGCTGCGCGTGGCGCGCCCGCGCAAAGCCGATGGACGCACCGGCAAGGGCCGCCTGGTGCGTCTGGACCGGCTCACCCAGGGCGCCGGCCGGCCCCCGAGCGTTGTCGCCGAAGACGAACAGGTGTTGCGTCTGCTGGTGGCGCTGTGTCCGGAGGTCTGGGACTTCCGGCCGCGCTTCCACGGCCGGGTGGGCTACCTGACCCTGGAGCAGATGCTGGCCACCGGCCGCTGTGCCCTGGGGCGTGCCGACGGGCCATTGCTCGACTGGGGCGAGAGCCGGCCCATGGAGGTGCACTGGTTCGAAACCGCCGAAGGCCGGCTGCGTCTGGACATCAGCGCCGGTGACGCGATCGTGCTGGCCACCGACCCGCCCGTCTACCTCGACGTCGAGCAGGCCCGGCTGGGTCCGGTGGACCCCGGGCCCATCAGCGCCGCTCAACTCGACGAGTTGCAGACGGCCCCCACCCTGGTGGCGGGGGATGCGCGCGCACTGGCGCGGCTGCTCACCAATGAATTTCCCGGTCTGTCCCTGCCGTTGCCGGCGGGGGCGGAAGCCGCGTCGGCGGAAGCCCATCCGCTGGTGCCGCATCTGTTGCTGACCCGCGAGCCAACCGGCGACACCGCCCGGCATGTGCTGCATCTCGGCTTCGAGTACGGCGGCCATCGTGTCCCGGCCCTGCCGGCGGCGCCGCGCAGTCTGATCGAAACCCCGGACGGCGCGCTGCGGGTGCAGCGCGATCCGGAGGCAGAAGGCGAGGCGCTGGCGCGGCTGACGGCGTTGGGGTTCGCGGTGGCCTCCGAGGCTGACAGACTCGCCAACAGGCCCGCCGACGTGATTCGGCTGCATGGCGGTGACGATTCCGTGGTGGATGCCGCCAGCCGCTGGTCCGGTTTTCTGCACGAGCAGGTTGCCGGATTACGCCGCGACGGCTGGCAGGTGGCCTTCGACGAGAGCTTCCGCATGCAGTTCGAAAGTGCTGCCTGGCAGGGGGAGGTGACAGCACTCGAGGACGGCGGCAACGACTGGTTTTCCCTGCGCTTCGACCTGGTCGTGGGGGATCGGCATGTGCCGTTGCTGCCGCTGCTGGTGCCCCTGCTCGAGCGCGGTTTCGACGGCCCGCTGCCGGCGCGGATCAGCCTGCCGCTCTCGCCCACAGCCGACGGCGGCAGCGAAGACGACTGCTATGTGGACCTGCCCACCGATCGGCTGCTGCCGTTTCTGGAAACCCTGCGCGATCTCTACGGCGCCGCGCCGGAGCAGGCCGCCGGCGAGGCTGACCTGACTCTGTCGCGTTTCGACGCCGCGGCCTTGGCCCGCCTGCAGGCCGGGGGCACGCCCCTGCGGGCGCCGGCGTCGCTCACCAGCCTGGCACAGCGGCTGGCGGATTTTTCAGGCATCGAACACGTGCCGCCGCCGCCCGGGCTGCGGGCAACATTGCGGCAGTATCAGCAGCACGGCCTCGACTGGCTGCAGTTCCTGCGCAGCTACGAACTCGGCGGGGTACTCGCCGACGACATGGGCCTCGGCAAAACCCTGCAGACCCTGGCGCACCTGCTGGTGGAAAAGGACGCCGGCCGGCTCGACCGGCCGGCGCTGATCGTCGCGCCCACCAGTCTGATGAGCAACTGGCGCCGGGAAGCGGCGCGGTTCACCCCGGGTCTGTCGGTGCTGGTGCTGCATGGCCCGGGCCGGCACGCTGACTTCGCCCGCATCGGCGAGTACGACGTGGTGCTCACTACCTATCCGCTGTTACCTCGCGATCAGGAGGCTTTGTGTCGACACGCTTATCACGCACTGATTCTGGATGAAGCCCAGACCGTCAAGAATCCCCGGTCCCAGGCCGCGCAGGTCGTGCGGACCCTGCAGGCGCGCCACCGCCTGTGCCTGACCGGTACGCCCATGGAGAATCACCTGGGCGAACTGTGGGCCCAGTTCGACTTTCTGCTGCCGGGCTTTCTGAGCGATGCGGATACGTTCCGCCGGTGCTGGCGCAAGCCCATCGAAGAGGACGGCGACGAGGCGGTACGCGCGGCGCTGGCGCGGCGTCTCGCACCGTTCATGCTGCGCCGGCGCAAGCTGGATGTGCTCGACGACCTGCCGCCGAAAACCGAGATTCTGCGTACCGTGACCCTGCACGAGGATCAGGCGGCGCTCTATGAAAGCGTGCGCCTGACCATGGAGGACAAAGTCCGCCGGGTCATCGAAGCTCAGGGCCTGGCGCGCAGCCACATCAGCATTCTCGATGCGCTGCTGAAACTGCGCCAGGTCTGTTGCGACCCGCGGCTGTTGTCACTGGAGGCCGCCCGCGGGGTGCAGTCGTCGGCCAAGCTGGAACTGCTCATGGAGATGCTGCCGGAGCTGCTCGAGGAGGGGCGCCGGGTGCTGGTCTTCTCCCAGTTCACCAGCATGCTCGAGCTGATCGAGCCGGAGCTCGAGGGCCGGGGCATCGACTACAGCAAGCTCACGGGCCGCACCCGCGACCGCGACGGCGCCGTGCAGCGCTTCCGCGACGGCAGCGTCGATCTGCTGCTGGTGAGCCTCAAGGCCGGCGGCGTAGGCCTGAACCTCACCGAGGCGGATACGGTGATTCTCTACGATCCCTGGTGGAACCCGGCGGTGGAGACGCAAGCCGCCGACCGGGCGCACCGCATCGGCCAGACCCGGGCCGTGTTCGTCTACAAGCTGGTCACGGAAGGTACGGTAGAGGAAAAGATTCTTGCCCTGCAGGCGCGCAAACAGGCACTGGCGGACGGTATCTATGCCGCGGAGAGCGGCGGCAATGCGGATGCGCCGTTCGATCCCGGCGAACTGCGCGAGCTGCTCTCCGGCGGCTTTGTTACGTCCATGTAAGAGTGCTACGCGCCTGCTTGTCAGCGTCGCTGATGTGGTGCAGGCTTCGCAGCAGAATTCACTCTCGCTCCTTGAAAGGGGGTGTCATGATGCCGATCCGTTCCCGCTTCCTCCCCGATATAGGCTTGGTGGTTTCCGTTGCCCGCGGCGCTCTGAGTCTGGCCGACTTACGGGCTCATCGCGACTTCGTCGACAACCATGTTGCTTACGACCCGTCGCTCGGCCTGCTGTTCGATCTGCGCCGCGTCAGCCAGTTCGCGCTGACGCCGGACGACGTGCGCAACCACGCGGGTTTCGGGGCGGTGGGGATGCCGCGCTTCCGGCGCATCGGCATTCTGGTGGAGGACGATCTCGCCTACGGCATGTCGCGCGTGTTTCAGGCCTATACCAACAACCGCTACGCCGACGACAGCATCCGGGTCATCCGCGAGGCTGCCGGCGCGTGGCAGTGGGTCCGCGGGCAGGCCATTTAGCGCGCGTTAGCGCGCGGGTGTCCACTCGAGAGTCGTGCGATAGACGGGTTCCAGACGGGCTCGCGCGGTCTGCTCGAAGGCATAGGCGATCTGAATCAATGCCGCTTCGGCAAATGGTTCTCCGACAAAGCTCACCCCCACCGGCAGCCCTTTGACGTGACCGGCGGGTACCGTGACGCTCGGGAAGCCGGACATGGCGGCCAGTGACGAGCTGCCCACCATGAAGCGGTCGCCGGCCAGCCAGTCGGTCTTCCAGGCGAAGGAGTTGGCAACGGTGACGAGGGCGTCCAGGTCGTTGTCAGCAAGCAGTTCGCCGAGCAGCAGGCGCATGCGTTCGGGGCCGTTGGCCAGCGCGTTACGGTAGGCGTCATCGGCCAGACTGCCTTTTTCTTCGGCTGCCAGAAAAATTTCCTGACCGAAGTGAGGCATGACCCCGTCGGCATGGCGGCGGTTCCAGTCGATGAGTTCGGCCAGGGTATCGCGGTCGTCGGGCACCGGGTGGTTGGTCAGATAGTCGTTCAGCCCGGCTTTGAACTCATAGAGCATGACCTGATATTCCGCGTCGAATATGGCCGGGTCTGTTTCTACCTCCAGAGTGTCCACGGTGGCGGCGCCGAGTTTCTGCAGGGTCGCCACCGCCGCGTCGAACACTGCGTCCACGTCCGGGTAGTCGCCGGCGCCATAGTAATCGCGGAATACGCCGATGCGCAGGCCCGCCAGATCGAGGCGTGCCGGGTCCGGCGTGAGCGTCTGGTCGGTCTCGAGGTAGCGCCGCGCCCCAGGGTCGTCCGGGTCGAAACCCGCCATGGCCTCGAGCAGCAGGGCCGCATCGGTCACCGTGCGGGCCATGGGGCCGGCCGTGTCCTGGGTATGCGAGATGGGAATGATGCCCGTCCGGCTCACGGTGCCCACCGTGGGTTTGATGCCGACGATGCCGTTGATGCCCGCCGGACAGATGATGGAGCCGTCGGTTTCCGTGCCCACCGCCAGCGGCACGAGCCGGGCCGCCACCCCCACGGCGGAGCCGCTCGACGACCCGCACGGATTGCGGTCGAGCACGTGAGGGTTCTTCGTCTGCCCGCCCACGCTGCTCCAGCCGCTGCTCGAGCGGGTGGAGCGGAAGTTGGCCCATTCGCTCAGATTGGCCTTGCCGAGAATCACCGCGCCGGCGTTGCGCAGACGCGCCACAAAGTGGGCGTCCGTCGGCGCGTGGTGGTCTGCCAGGGCCAGCGACCCGGCGTGGGTGGCCATGTCATCGCCGGTGTCGATGTTGGCTTTGAGCAGCACGGGCAGGCCGTGCAGGGGGCCCTTCGGTCCGTGCACGGCCAGCCGGGCATCCAGGGCTTCGGCGATGTCCCGGGCGTCCGGGTTGAGCTCGATCACGGCGTTCAATTCCGGCCCGGCCCGGTCGATGGCGGCGATGCGCGCGAGGAAGGCTTCGGTGACGTCCAGGGCGCTCAGGTCGCCGGCGGCCATGGCGTCGCGCAGCTCGACCGCGCTGTAGCGGGTGAGGTCCGTTGGCGCCGCGGCGGCCGGGGCGGCGAGGGCGCAGAGGGGAAAGAGCAGGAGGAGCAGTATCTTGTTGGAGCGGCCTCCAGGCCGCGATTCTTGAACCTTCAGAGCAGGCATCGCGGCCTGGAGGCCGCTCCTACGAATTACCCCGCGCGCTCTCATCGCTGCCGGCGCCGTTCGATGCTCACTCCCACGCTTTCCGCCTCGATGATGGCCTCGGGCTTTTCCACTTCAACCCGGACGCGGTGGATGGGGAACTCGTGGAGCAGCAGTTGGGCGATGTGTTCCGCCAGGGTTTCCACCAGCTTGAACTTGCCCTCCACCGCCAGGGAGGCCACGCGCCCGGCGGCGACGGCGTAATCCACGGTGTGGGCTATGTCGTCTTCGCGGGCGGCGGTGCTGGCGTCGGTGGCCATGGCGAAGCTGATGCGTACCGGTTGCGGCGTTTCGCGCTCCTGGGGGTTCACCCCCAGGATGGCGTTGATGGTGAGCGAGCGGACGAAGACGGTATCCAGATCAACCTCCCGGTACGGTCAGTTCAGTGAGGGGCCAGCGGGCCCGGATGTTGATGGCCAGCTCGGCGCCGGCATCGGCGGGCCGCTCTGCCTGGCCCTGAGCCATCAGCCGGCGGCAACCGGCATAGGCGATCATGGCGCCGTTGTCGGTGCACAGGCGATGTGCGGCGTAGAACACCTCGGCGTCGAGGCCGGCGCCCAGGCGTTCGCGCAGACGCGTGTTGGCACTGACCCCGCCGGCCACCACCAGGCGCGGCACGCCGGTCTGCTCGACGGCCCGCCGGCACTTGATGGTCAGGGTATCCACCACCGCTTCCTCGAAGGCCCGGGCGATGTCGGCGCGGTCCTGATCCGTGAGGGGCTGGTGGGCGGCGACGGTGTTCAGGGTGAAGGTCTTCAGGCCGCTGAAGCTGAAATCGAGCCCCGGCCGGTCGGTCATGGGCCGCGGAAAGCGGAAGCGGCCCGGGTCGCCGGTCTCGGCGCAGCGCGCCAGATGGGGTCCGCCCGGATACCCCAGGCCGAGCATCTTCGCGGCCTTGTCGAAGGCCTCGCCGGCGGCGTCGTCCACCGACTCGCCGAGCAGCTCGTACTGGCCCAGACCTTCCACCAGCACGAGCTGGGTGTGCCCGCCGGAGACCAGCAGGGCGATGAACGGCAGCGGCGGGTCCTGGTCGTCGATGAGCGGGGCGAGCAGGTGAGCCTCCATGTGGTGAATGCCGATGGCCGGAATGTTCAGGCTCCAGGCCAGGGAGCGGCCGAACGTGGCGCCCACCAGCAGGGCGCCGAGCAGCCCCGGCCCGGCGGTGTAGGCCACGGCGTCGAGGTCGCTCAGTTGCCTGCCGGCGCGGGCGAGAATCTCCTCGGTGAGCGGGATGAGCTTGCGGATGTGGTCGCGGGAGGCCAGTTCCGGGACCACGCCGCCGTAGGTGGCGTGCAGCTCCACCTGGCTGTGCAGGGCATCGGCCAGCAGACCGTGCTCGGCGTGGTACAGGGCCACGCCGGTCTCGTCGCAGGAAGTCTCGATACCCAGCACCAGCATGGGCGCATGTTAACCCCTGCACGGGCGTCGTGGGGGCTTTTGCAAAGCGCTGGAATTCCCATTAGAATTCGCCGCCCTTGACGATCCAGGTCGGATCGGTGGCATCCTGTGCCTATATCAAACCCAATACGAGTAACCGATGCCGAGTGTAAAAGTTAAAGAGAACGAGCCCTTTGACGTGGCGCTGCGCCGTTTCAAGCGCTCCTGCGAAAAAGCCGGGGTGCTCTCCGAAGTGCGCCGCCGCGAGTTCTACGAGAAGCCCACGTCCGTGCGTAAGCGCAAGGCGGCCGCTGCCGTGAAGCGCCACGCCAAGAAGCTGCAGCGCGAAGCGCGCCGATTCGAAAAGAGCTTCTGATTCCCCGATAACACTGTTCTGGAGGTGAGTCATGGCTGGGTCGGCGCTCAAGCAGACCATCGGTGACGCCACCACAGCAGCCATGAAGGCCCGCGAAAAGGCTCGCCTGGCCGTGCTGCGGTTGATCAATGCCGATATTCAGCGCGTGGAAGTAGACGAACGCCGCGAGCTGTCCGATGCCGACGTGGTGACCATCCTCACGCGCATGGTCAAGCAGCGGCAGGACTCCCTGAGCCAGTACGAGGCCGCCGGCCGTGACGATCTGGCCGAGCAGGAACGCTACGAAATCGACATCGTGCGCGAGTTTCTGCCCGAGCCCCTCGACGACGCCGAACTCGACGGCCTGATCGCCGGCGCCATCCGCGACAGCGGCGCCGAATCCATGCGCGACATGGGCAAGGTCATGGCCATTCTGAAGCCCCAGGTGGAAGGCCGCGCCGACATGGGCGCCGTGAGCGGCAAGGTCAAGGCGAGGCTGAACGGGTAGGCTATGCTTTGGTAACTGGTGTGGGAGCGATCTCCAGATCGCGACTTTGAAGATCGCGATCTGGAGATCGCTCCCACAGGTCAGAGTCATCCAGCACCATCCACAACAGAACAAGTCGGAGTCGCGGGCTCATGCAACCGGTCATTCCTGTCATCCTCGCCGGCGGTACCGGCAGCCGGCTCTGGCCCCTTTCCCGGGAGCTGTTTCCCAAGCAATTCCACGCCCTGTTCGGCGAGCATTCGCTGCTGCAGAACACCCTGCGCCGCGCCGGGCTCGCCGCCGAGCATCCGCCCATCATCGTGTGCAACGAGGAACACCGCTTTCTGGTGGCCGAACAGTGCCGCGCGCTCGGCATCGGCTGGCAGCGCATCATCCTCGAGCCGGAAGGCCGCAATACCGCGCCGGCCATTGCCCTGGCCGCACTGGAAGTCTGTCAGGCGCACGGCGAGGGCATTCTGCTGGTGCTGCCGTCGGATCATCTGATCGCCGACGAGGGCGCTTTCGTCCAGGCCGTGAAGCAGGCGGCCGCCGCAGCGCAGAGCGGCGCCCTGGTGACCTTCGGCGTGCAGCCTACAGCACCGGAAACCGGCTACGGCTACATCGAAGCGCCCGGCGCCACCGCCGGCGACAGCGCCGTGGCGGTGCGTTCGTTCGTCGAGAAGCCGGACGCTGCCACCGCGGCCGAATACCTCGCTTCCGGCGACTATTTCTGGAACAGCGGCATGTTCGTGTTCGGCGCTAAGACCTACCTGGACGAGCTCGGTCACTGGCAGCCGGACATGCGCGCCAAGGTCGGCAGCGCCTACGACGGCGGCGCGATGGATCTGGATTTCTTCCGCCCCGGTGCTGAGTTTCTGGACAGCCCGGCCGAGTCGGTGGACTACGCGGTCATGGAAAAAACCCGCCACGCCATGGTGCTGCCGGTGGCCTTCGGCTGGAGCGACGTGGGTTCCTGGTCGGCCATCTGGGAAGCCTCGCCCCAGGACGCCGACGGCAACCATCTGGTGGGCGACGTGCTGTCCTACGCCACCGAGGATTCCTACGTGCTGGCCCAGACCCGCCTGGTGGGCACCATCGGTGTCAGCAACCTGGTGGTGATCGAGACTGCCGACGCCGTGCTGGTGGCCGACAAAGATCGGGTGCAGGACGTGAAACAGTTGGTGGAGCAGCTCAAGGGCTGCGCCCGTTCCGAATACCTGAACCACACCGAGGTGTTCCGCCCCTGGGGCAGCTATGAAGGCGTGGACGTCGGCGAGCGCTATCAGGTCAAGCGCATCAAGGTGAAGCCCGGCGAGCGCTTGTCACTGCAGATGCACCACCACCGCAGCGAGCACTGGATCGTGGTGCGCGGCACGGCCGAGGTCACCCGCGGCGACGACGTGTTCACCCTCACCGAGAACGAAAGCACCTACATTCCGCTGGGCGTCACCCACCGTCTGGCCAATCCGGGCAAGCTGACTCTGGAGCTGATCGAGGTGCAGGTGGGGGCGTATCTGGGAGAAGACGACATCGTGCGGTTCGAGGATCAGTACGGGCGCTGAGGGCTATGGCTGAGCAATCATATTTCCGTTGCTTCACGGTCCGCCAGCCCGAGGGGTATTGGGAAGCGTATTGTATCGATCTGTCGCTTGCGGCCAGAGGCGACACCCCCGATGCGGCACAGCAAGCAATGCTGGCCCAGGTGGAGGACTACCTGGCGTATGTTCAGAGTCTCCCCAAGGATGAGCAGTCGCGGTTTCTTTCTCGAAAGGCTCCTATGGAACAGCGCTTGCAGTTCCGTTGGGTCCGGCTTCGAACTTTTTTCAGGCGTCTGGTCGGAAGTGATGGAAAGCGCTTTTCGTCCCAGGGCAGCGCATTTGAGTTGACTCTGCCCAAAGCGGCCTGACGGCCCGCTCTTGAAGAAACAACTTGAGCTTTGGAGTTGCCGAAACGGCAGCCCCATTGCAACCCTCATTGCAAATGTTACGACAACTTGCTCGACACCAGCCTGTTCAGACTGACTCCGGATTCCGCTGCCTGTAAGGTCAGCTTGCGATGGACTTCCGGCGGCACCCGGACCATGAATTTGCCGCTGAAGCGGCGTAGCGAGATCGGCTCCGGTGCGGTCTCTTTGTTTCGCGCGAGATCGTCCACCACTTCACTCACGAGCGAACAAATCCCGGTAAACGCAGCCTCCGGCTCGTCTGCCAACCAGCTGAGACTCGGAAACTCGGCGCAAAGCCCGACGTACTCTTGGTCTTCCTCAGACCACGTCACGCGGTATGTGTATCGATCAGTGGTCCTGGTCATCACTGCTCTCGAGTCGTTCGAATGCCCACGACCTCAAGTATTGAAGTCAATGCAAGGTAGTATCAATGTTGATATCATGCTTCGAGCCGAAACTCAACGTTCGAACAAACTGTGGGAGCGTCTCGATCTGGCGCGAGCCGAGCGATTCTGCAGTAAAGCGTCAAAGCGTCGCCCAATACCTTTCACTTATTCTTCGCAGATTTTGCGGAGAACATGAGCTGTAATCTCCGCAGGCCTGAATGGCGAACTGGTTGTTGGGGCGACCTCGGGTGAGCAAAGCTCGCCGGACGTGAGCGAAGTTCGCGCCAGGTCACGGATGCCCGGAATCGCGGCTAAAAGCCGCTCCTACAGCCAGATCGCGATCTGGAGATCGCTCCTACTATCGCCGCCATGGTAAATTGCCCCCATGGGCCGCATCCCCCAGTCTTTCATCAACGATCTGCTCAATCGGGTCGACATCGTCGATGTGGTGGATGCGCGCGTGACCTTGAGAAAGGCCGGCAAGAATTATCAGGCCCTGTGCCCCTTCCACAACGAGAAAACGCCGTCGTTCTCGGTGAGCCCGGACAAGCAGTTCTATCACTGCTTCGGCTGCGGCATGAGCGGCACGGCGCTGACCTTCCTGATGGAATTCGACCGCATGGAGTTCGTCGAGGCGGTGGAAACCTTAGCGCGCATGGCCGGCGTGGAAGTGCCGCGGGAGAGCGGCGGCGCGCCGGTCAAAGATCACAGCGATCTCTACGACGTGCTCGGTCAGGCAGAGCGGTTCTACCGCCGCGAGCTGCGCAATGCCCCGGATGCCGTGGCGTACCTGAAGAACCGCGGCCTGTCCGGCGAGGTGGCGCGCGACTTCGGCATCGGTTATGCGCCGGACGCCTGGGACGGTGTGCGCAAAGCCCTGGCCGACGTGCCGGAGGGCCGCCTGCTGGAGGCGGGCCTGCTGATCCGCAACGACAACGGCCGCATCTACGACCGCTTCCGCGGCCGGGTCATGTTCCCCATCCGCGATACCCGCGGGCGCGTCATCGGTTTCGGCGGGCGCATTCTCGGCAGCGACGACGGCGGGCCCAAATACCTGAACTCCCCGGAAACCGAGGTGTTCCACAAAGGCCGCGAGCTCTACGGCCTGTTCGAGGCGCGCCGGGCGCTGCGCCGCCTCGACCGGCTGCTGGTGGTGGAAGGCTACATGGACGTGGTGGCCCTGGCCCAGGCCGGCATCGCCAACGCCGTGGCGACGCTCGGCACCTCCACCAGCCCGGAGCACTTCCACAAGCTCTACCGCTACACGGAAGAGGTGGTGTGCTGCTTCGACGGCGACAATGCCGGCCGGCAGGCCGCCTGGCGGGCGCTGGAATCGGCCCTGCCGGTGCTGAAGGACGGCCGGCAACTGCGCTTCATGTTCCTGCCGGAAGGCGAAGACCCGGACACCCTGGTGCGGGCGCGCGGCAAGGGCGCGTTCCAGGAACTGGCCGGCCACGCTCAGCCGGCCATCGAATACCTGTTCACCCGGCTGTCGGAAGGCCTCGATCTCGACAGCCTCGACCACCGGGCGCGTCTGGCGAGCCTGGCCATGCCGCACATCGACAAAGTCCCGGACGGTTACCTGCGCCGCCTCATGTCCCAGCGGCTGAACGACCTGACCGGCTTGAACCCGGCGGCGCCGCGCACGCCGGTGCGCACCCAGCCCGCGGCCGGCAGCGAACATTCGGCCGCCCGCCTCTCGGCCCTGGCGAAACGATTGCTGGCACTGCTGGTGCAACGGCCCAAACTGCTGCACAGTCTGCCGTCCGAGGACCGCCGGCAGCTCTCGGCCAGCGACGACGACGATTTGTTCACGCAGATAATCAAATATCTTGATGAAATTCCCGAGGCGGATACGGCCGAACTGCTGGGCCGCTGGTCGGGCACCGCGGAGCACGGCGTGCTGCTGGGCCTGCTCGACCGCCAGGCCGATCTGCCGGAAGCGGCCCTGCAGGCAGAGCTCACCGAAGGCGTGGAGCGCTATCTGGCTCTGAAACGCCAGGCGGAACGCCGTGCGGCCCTGGCCGAAGTGCGTCAGGAGCCTTCCAGGGAGAAATTTGCCCGGTATTGGGCACTAGCCGGCAGTGTGCCGGACGGGGAGCAGCCCTGAGGCAACGTTTGCGGGGGATGCCGGTCTAAGGCCGGTATAAGGGGTAGTTGTAATCGCAGTGGTGAGCCCCCACATAGCCCGCTATAATTGCCCGTTTGGCCGGGGGAACGTCTCGCTGCCCTGCGCGGCGGTGAGATACGTCATTCATACCACAACCGAGGTGCCATGAGTACGCCAATCGAACAGCAGCAATCGCGCCTGAAAGAGCTCATTGCTAAGGGTAAAGAGCAGGGGTTCATCACCTATGCCGAGGTGAACGACCACCTGCCCGACGATATCTCCGATCCCGATCAGATCGAAGACATCATCCGCATGATCAATGACATGGGCATTACGGTGTACGAAGTGGCACCGGACGCCGACGATCTGCTGAACTCGGAAGAGAACACGGCCGACGAACTGGCCGCCGAGGAAGCTGCTGCTGCGCTCGCCGCCGTGGAAACCGAAGCCGGCCGGACCACCGACCCGGTGCGCATGTACATGCGCGAGATGGGCACCGTGGAACTGCTCACCCGGGAAGGCGAGATCGCCATCGCCAAGCGCATCGAGGAAGGCATCCGCGACATGCTGCACGCGGCCGCCTACTACCCGGGCACCGTGGAATATCTGCTCGACGTCTATGCCGAGGCCGCCAGGGAAGAGCGTCTGTCCGACGTGCTGGTGGGCTATCTGCGACCCCGACGCGACCGAAGTGCCCGCCAGGCGCGCAGCAGAGGTGCAGGCCGCAGCGCCGAGCGCTGAGAAAGACGACGAAGACGAGGAAGAAGCCCCCAAGGGCCCCGACCCAGTGGAAGCCAAGCGGCGCTTCACCGCGCTCAAGCGTCAGTACAACAAGGCCCAGAAGACCATCAAAGACAAGGGCCGGCACAGCAAAGAAGCTCAGGCGCAGCTCGACAAGCTGGGCGATGCGTTCTCGCCGTTCAAACTGGTGCCGCGGCATTTCGATGAAATCATGGACCTGCCGCGCGAAGGCCTCGACCGGGTGCGCCGTCACGAGCGGGCCATCATGGTGTCCTGCGTGCGCCGTGCGCGCATGCCGCGCGACGTGTTCCGCAAGGAATACATGGGTTCGGAAACCTCCATCGCCTGGGTGAACAAGCACATCAAGGCGAAGAAAGACTATTCCGCCGCGCTGGAAGCCCAGAAAGACGAGATCGTGCGCTGCCAGAAGAAGCTGAAGCAGCTCACCGGCGACACGGGTCTGACGGTTACCGACATCAAGGAGCTGAACCGGCGCATTTCCATGGGCGAGGCGAAAGCCCGCCGTGCCAAGAAAGACATGGTGGAAGCCAACCTGCGGCTGGTGATCTCCATCGCCAAGAAGTACACCAACCGCGGCCTGCAGTTCCTCGATCTGATTCAGGAAGGCAACATCGGCCTGATGAAGGCGGTGGACAAGTTCGAATACCGCCGCGGCTACAAGTTCTCGACCTACGCCACGTGGTGGATCCGCCAGGCCATCACCCGGTCCATCGCCGACCAGGCGCGCACCATCCGCATTCCGGTGCACATGATCGAGACCATCAACAAGCTGAACCGGGTATCCCGGCAGATGCTGCAGGAGATGGGCCGCGAGCCGACGCCGGAAGAACTCGGCCTGCGCATGGAAATGCCGGAAGACAAGGTCCGCCGGGTGCTGAAGATCGCCAAGGAACCGATCTCCATGGAGACGCCCATCGGCGACGACGAAGACTCGCACCTGGGCGACTTCATCGAAGACATGACCATCGGCTCACCGATCGATCTGGCCACCGGCGAAGGCCTGCGCGAAGCCACCCGGGAAGTGCTCGGCGGCCTCACCGCGCGCGAAGCCAAGGTGCTGCGCATGCGCTTCGGCATCGACATGAACACCGACCACACCCTGGAAGAGGTGGGCAAGCAGTTCGATGTCACCCGCGAGCGCATCCGCCAGATAGAGGCCAAGGCGCTCAGGAAGCTGCGGCATCCGAGCCGTTCCGAGCACCTGCGCAGCTTCCTCGACGAGTGGCTGGACAACACCGGCGGCGGACGCTGACCCTCAGCCTGTAGGAGGGCTCTCCCTGTGGGAGGGCTCTCCAGAGCCCGATTCCTAAAACCACAACCCACCACAAAGACGGCCTCCCTCGGGAGGCCGTTTTCGTCTTCCGCGGAAGGCGAGGCCGCCGGTTTCCGGGCTGCCGCTCACGCTTACTACCGGCTTTGTCTTATAGCCATGCCCAGCCCATTGTGGTTACACTCTGAAGTGTAACTTTCAGCGAGAGTGACCGATGAAGGCAACGACCAAAGACCTTCGCCTGCACACCAACGAAGTGCTGGCGGCTACCGATCGTGGCGAAACCGTGGTCATCACCTATCGCGGCAGATGCCGGGCGGTGCTCACGCGTTGGCAGAGCCCGGCCGACGAACCGGCGGGGGAAGCGCGGAATCCGGCGTTTGGGCTCTGGTCCGATCGCAATGGCGATGTCGCCGGCGAAGTACGCCGTATCCGTCAGCCCCGTGAATTCCAGTGATGCTGGTCGACACCGACGTTCTGATCTGGAATCTGCGGGGTAATCCGAAGGCTGCTGAGACTCTGGATGCGAACCGCGGCTTCTCGATTTCCGCTGTGAGCTATATGGAACTGGTTCAGGGCCTGCGGAATCAGGCGGAGCTGCGCGTGCTTCGCCAGGCGCTGCATTTCTGGCAGGCCCAGATCATTCAGGTAGATGCAGCAACATCGTCGCGTGCCTGTTATCTGGTGGAGCAGCATGCCTTATCGAGTTCGCTGTTCCTGGCAGACGCCCTGATCGGCGCGACCGCGGCGGAGCGAGGCGAGACCCTGCTGACGGGCAATGCCAAGCATTATCAGGTCATCGAGGGGCTATCAGTAACAGTGTTCAGACCGTGAGTTACTGCTCGGCACTTCGCGCCAGAACTTTGCGAGCGAGGCGCAGGGCATCCAGATCGATCAATCTCACGACCCGCTCAATCCTGGCGCGCACAAACTCCGGCACATGGCTCGTGGTGCCCTTGCCTTGATTCTGCTGATCGGGCTAGAGCGAACTGATTGTCTATGCCGCGGAGTCAAGATTCTCTCTGATGATCCTTGGATGGCGCGCTGCGATTCTAAGCAACGCGAGCGCCGGACCGTCAGGCTTTCTGCGGCCTTGCTCCCAATTTCGCAGGGTATGGACACTGATCTCCATGGCGCGGGCAAATTCCGCTTGGCTGAGCCCGACGAAGCGTCTCAGCGCAGCAATGTCTTCTCCAGAGGCCGCGCCTCCACGTACGAGCCGAGCCCGAAGCTTCGCCGGAATGGCGCTACTAAACTGATCGTCCGAAAGCTCTGGGATATCGCTCATCTGTATTGACCCATGTGATCGCGACTCACGCATCCAGATAAATCAACTCCACGATTCGCGTTCTTCTTCGATCGAGGAATCAATCTGCTTCACACTGCGGCGCATCGCCACTGGCGTTGGATTCTGGTCGAGCCAGTCAAGAATGGCGCTGCCGCTGCCCCGTGGCGCGCTGTCTTCTGACTCATGCAGCGCTACCAGCCTGGCGACCGGTTTGCCGCGATTGGCAATAATGACCTCGTCCCCGCCGCGCGCGGCGCGGATCAGTTCGGACAATCGATTCTTTGCCTCGAGAATTTCGATTCGCATGGGCTCATCTTCGATCGGTGTTTCGAGCCGTAATGATCGTGGCCGCATCCACGCCGGTACCGGCTGCCGCCTTCGCCCCGCGATACACAGTCGTGCGAGCGGGCGCAAGTTCGCCTTTTTCGATGGCGATCGCTTCTTTCGCCCCTTCAGTAATTTTTTTGAAAATGTCGTCTTTCATGGCCTGTTCCTCCTCAGTGACGCAGCACTGCATCAGCTGGGCGGTAATTCGCCCTTGTCTCGCAGATCCTCGAGATGCGAATCAATGGCCTCTCGAATCAGCTCTATGACTTCTTCGCGAGATTCGCCGGCGGCCACACAACCGGGCAGGTCCGGCACATGAGCGCCCCAGCTCAATTCACCTTTTCCAATAACGACACGAAATTTCATTCATTGATCCTTCAGGCGAGGCCTGCGCGGTGCGGATCAGTTCGGATAGTCGAGTCTTTGCCTCGAGAACGTCAGTTCGTATGGGTTCATCGACGATCGGTTTTTCGAGTCTTAAGGATCGTGGCTGCGTCGACGCGGATACCGGCTACCGCCTTACATTCGCGGATGGTCGCAATCCAGGATTCCACGGAAGGCCGGGATACCAGGCGCTCAAGCTCGCCCCGCAGATAATCCTGCATGGACTTGCCCTGAAGGGCGGCACGCGAGGCAAGCTCGGCGCGCACGGACTCCGGCACATTCCGAATGGTTATCTGAACCGTCACAAACGCATTTTTCCTGCAACGGCGGCAGTTTGCAATTGCGGCCTGGTCGCTAACTTCGGATAGAAGCCGTCTACGTAGACAATGACCTGGGATTGGGGTGTACATATAGAGAAACGGCCCCCGCAGGAGCCGCCGTCCGATACCCGTAGGTACCGGGTGGAGGAACGAACTCTAGGCCTGATCGGATTATTCTTCAATACAGAATTGAATCACAGCCGGCGGTGGCTGGCGGTAATGGTTTGCCGTCTTGCCGGTAGATTCCGACGACTTCGTCGACAATCCGGCACAGTTCCTCGAACACTTCAATCTCGTTGTCGCCATGGCAGCCGCCGATGACCAGACCCGGAGCGCTGCCGATGAAGCATTGATCATCGTCAGACCATTCGACGACTTTTGCGTACCTGGTGGTATCTTTCATTGCTGTACCTCTCCGAGGGCTTCGTGGGCAGCGCTTACCCGGTGTGGTCGATGAACCAGACCTTGTCTCCCCTCGATGGTCGCTATGCATCCAAGCGTCTCACCAGTGCCCTAATTCGATGGAGTCATCCAGCGGGTTGGTTTCGTCGCGACGATCCTGCTCGAGGACGAATCGATGATCGTGTCAGGGAACAAGCTGCGCTCAATGTGGATTTGCTTTATCGAAGCGAGCCGGTCGGCATATTGCGCTATCTCTTTGCTGTGCTTGCGGCCCGGTGGAGACAGCAGTTTTATGCTCCGGGGTTTCGGCAGTTCTTTGACCAGCTGCACGGCAGGGGTTATATCAGAATCACCGGTCACCAAGAAGGCCTCGTCGTAGTGATTCTTGTAGGCCCCGCCTACCAGTCCGATGGCTAAATTCACGTCGGTCTGCTTTTCTTCATAACCGAACCACGTGTGCTCGCAGTCCTGGCATTTGCGCGGCTTTCGCTTGAATGATCCGAGCACCACGGTCACACCGCTGTGTCGCAGCGCCTTGATGTACCGTACGTGGCGTTTGGCAGCAGACGGCCGATGGGAAGCCATCGCCGAATAGTAAAATATGTTAACAATCTGGTGTGTGGATGGATCGGTGAAGGTTTCCATCAACCTGCGCAGGTCCAGCCAGAGAAGCGCCTTGTCATTGAGGTCGTCTATGGCGTGGTAGAGGTTGAAGCCGTCCACGAAACAAGCGACTCGAGTCTTGATATTCACTGTTTGCACACCTATTATTCACACGCTTTCATCCCGGTGGCGTAATAACCACCGCCTGCCAGGGGCTACGGCTCCTGGCCCTATTCTTCAAGTGCCCTCTCAACGAGATTGGTCAGCAACCTCGCTGAGGGCGCTACTCCCTGCTTCATAGCGGGAATCACCCTGAGCGAACGATGCACCCGCACGAATCTGTCGTGGGCAAAGGGTAGCGCCTCTCGAATAGCTTGTTCATACAACCAAATTGGTTCTATAGTAGAGCCAAACTGGAACCATTATCAAACCCCCATGCCAACCCTCTCAATCAAAAACGTACCCCAAACCGTCGTTGACGGCCTCCGCGCACGCGCCCAGCGCAACCACAGATCCATGCAGGGCGAGCTGATGGCCCTGGTCTGTCAGGCGGTGGAGCGGGGCGACGGCCCGGCGCAGACGCCGTGGTCGGTGGAACCCGGTACGGTGCCCATCGAGTCGATTGCTGCGGAGCATCGACAGCGGCGCGACAAGCCGGTCACCCAGGGGCCCAGGGCTGTCGACATCATCAGAGCGGACCGGGATGCCCGGTGAATCCACTACCAGGTTGTACGTCGCAGAGCCTGCCGGGCGGTATCAGCCGCGCCGGCCTCTGGTCGCCGATTGCAGCGTGCTCGCGGCCGTGCTTTTCGATGAACCCGACGGCGACGTTGCCGCTGAGAACCTGCGCGGCTGCGATCTGTTCGCGCCCAGCCTGATTGACCATGAAATGGTCAGCGTCGCTGCAAAAAAGTCCCTGGCCGGGCTGGAAGACGTGGCGCGTCAGGGTCTTGCCGGTCTGGCCCGCGTGCAATTGACCCGCTGCCAGACCGATGTGGCAGCCCAGTATCAACTGGCACTGGCCTACAACCTGTCGGCCTATGACGCCGCGTACCTCTGGTTGGCGCAGCACCTGCAAGCGCCGTTGGCCACGTTTGATCGCCGCCTGGCGGCGGCCGCCCGCCAGCACCTGGGTGCCGGCCCCTGACCCTACGGCTTCAACGCCAGCACGTCACAGCGCGCCTTCATCAGCACCTTCTCGGCCGAATTCCCCACCACCAGCGCCGCCATCCCGCGCCGCGCGGTGGTCCCCATGACCATCAGATCGGCCTTGAGCTTGGCGGACAGCCGGTTCACCGCATGACCCACCTTGCCCATGGGCACGTGCAGGCGCTCCTTGGGAATCTTGTAGGGCGCGGTGAGCTCGGCGAGACGTTCCTGGGCGCGCACCACGGCCTCGCGCTTGAAGCCGCGCGGGTCGGGAATGTTCAGCTCGCTCAAGGTGTTGGCCACGTCCACCGAATACACGCAGTGCACCTCGCCGTCGTACAGGGCCGCCATCTCGTGGGCTGAAGCCAGCACCTTCTGATTGAGGGCCTCGTGGGCCCGGTCGTCCACCCGCAGGTCGACGGCCGCCAGCACCTTCGGCTTGCGCCGCCACGGAGTGGCCGTGCACAGCAGCAGCGGCGTCGGGCACAGGCGCAGCAGTTGCCAGTCGAGGGGCGTGTGCAGCAGGGTCTGGCTCTGATTGATGGATTTCACCACCAGTTCGTCGCCCTGCTCGGCGACCCGCCCGGTCACCCATTCGGCGATGTCTTTGGTCCACACCACTTCCAGGCTCAGGTCTTTGAACAGCCCCTGGGCGTCGCGCACCTGGTCGCGCAGCCACTCGGTGCGCTCGCGGATGATGGAGCGGCGGATGGCACGCCGCTGGCTCACCGCGAACACGTCCTTCTGGTCGTACATGGGGTGATAGGCGAATGCGGCCAGGTGGACGTGGCCGCCGGCCCGCTCCTGCAGGCTGAGCGAACGCTGCAGGGCAGTCTGCTCGTGTTTGGGCTTATCGACGATGGTGAGAATCTGTGGGGGGTGGGCATGGGGCGCTCCGGAAAATTTGAATTGACACTTCAAAATATCATGATAATTTGAAATGCATGTTCAAGAGAAGTCTCCAGCTTCCGGACCCCGGTGTCGAGACGTTTTTCCTGTGGGGCCCGCGTCAAACCGGGAAGAGTACACTGCTGCGCGAGGCTTATGCAGACGGGTATTGGATCGATCTGCTGAAGGCCGAGGAGTTCCGGCGTTACGTATCGCGTCCCGAGCTATTGCGGCAGGAGGTCGACGCCTTACCGCACCCCTTCCAGGGCCAGATCGTCATCGACGAAGTACAGAAGGTACCGTCCCTGCTCGATGAAGTGCACTGGCTGATCGAGAATCGCGGCCTGCATTTTGCGTTGTGCGGGTCGAGCGCCCGCAAGGTGAAGCGCGGCAATGCCAACCTGCTGGGGGGGCGGGCCATGCGCTATGAACTGTACGGGTTGTCGGCCAGTGAGCTCGGCGATGCGTTCGATCTCGACATCCTCCTGAATCATGGCTATCTGCCGCGCATTTACGGGGCCAGCCGCGCAAAGCAGATGCTGGATGCCTATATCGCCGACTATCTGCGAGAGGAGATTGCCGCGGAAGGGCTGGTTCGCAATCTGCCGACGTTCTCGGCATTTCTCGACGCGGCGGCGCTCAGTGACGGCGAAATGATTAATTTCTCGAACGTTGCGCGAGAATGCGGTGTCTCGAGCCATACCGCGAAGAATTACTTCCAGATACTGGCAGATACCCTGCTCGGGCGCTGGCTGCCGGCCTACAGCAAGCGGCCCAAGCGCCGCGTCGTCAATGCGCCGAAGTTCTACTTTGCGGATGTCGGTGTGGTGAACCGGCTGGCCCGCCGGGGTGAACTGGCGGCCGGGTCGGAAAACTATGGCAAGGCTTTCGAGAACTGGGTCTTTCACGAGTTTTCGGCGTTCGTGAGTTACCGGCAATACGACGGGGCGCTCAGCTACTGGCGGCTGACCAGCGGCCAGGAAGTGGACTTCGTGCTCGGTGATATGCAGATCGCTGTGGAAGCCAAAAGCAGCGAACGCATCACGTCTGATCATCTGAAAGGCCTGCGCACGCTTATCGACGATCATCCGGGCGTCGGCCGGCGCATGGTTGTCTGCCGGGAGCCAAAGCCGCGTATGACCGACGACGGCATCGAGATTCTGCCGGCAGCCGAGTTCGTGACTCGACTGTGGGCCGGTGAGCTGACCAATTAAGCCGGCTCCGGAAGGGCGGCGACGAACGGGATGAAGTCGGTGGCTCAGGGGCTCTCCACCGGGAGATACTCGCCGATGTCGATTCGTTCGGTTGCTTCGTACCCCGGCCTTCGGGCCCCTCCGTCAGGATCGATATATCGACCGATCGACACAGGCTGCTCGACCTGTCGCTGCAGTGTCATGGGGCGCATCTGGATCCAGAAACTCGCCGAGTTCGATTGGCTCACCGGCCTTCGAGTCGAGCTGAGCCGTATCCGGGTCCAGGAAGTCGCCGATCGACCTGGGCGCAGCCCCGGCGGCGCCGAGCTGCGGCGCATCCGGGTCGAGGAACTCTCCGATATCCCGGGGCGACGAATCGACACCTTGTTCGTTGCCATCGGGTTGCGGTCGCATGGGCGCCTGCGTTGTCGTCCGCCGTCTCGGCCCGCCTTTCCAGCGCCTCGCGCATCTGCTCGGAGATCACGGCCGACGGCCAGACCCCGTCCTTCACCGGGCTGACGAACGCAGGGTCCCCAGTTGGGGCGGCGTCGACAGTGGTTGCCGGGACGGCGCTTTTCTCAGGCTGCGCCTGCTGGTTGACCCACACCGCCAACAGCACCGCTGCAGCGCTGACTGCAGCACCGGTCAGCAACGTGAATCGCATCTGCGACGGCCGTCTCATGCGCCATACCCTGCCAGGAATTCCGACAATCTTACGACCGATGCCCGGCCGCATGCATAGTACGAACCTACTAATCGTTGATCACATCCCAGGGGCCCTGGGCAGTGTGATACATGCCGCCGTGCCGTGGCCCTCACGGGACTTCAGGCTGTAGTGGTAGCCATGACGCCGCGCGAGCTCGGCAACGATTCCCAGACCCAGGCCGTGGCCGTTGGCTGTCTCCCTGGCGGCTGCGCCGCGCACATAGTTTTCCGACAGCGTTTCCAGCTCGGCTTCGGGAATGCCCGGGCCGCCGTCGACGACCATCAAGCGCACGTCTGCGGGGCCCCGCCGGCAGCCGATCACGATGCGATCGCCCGTGGCGTACTTCACCGCGTTCGACGTGAGATTGGCCATCATGCGCATCACCACCAGGGGGTCGGCATGAACCTGGAGACTGGTGGGCACGCAGCGAATGGTCAGCCCCCGTGCGCGGGCGTCTTCGTCGAACATGCGCTGCACGTTGTCGAACACAAGCTGCACTGGAAAATCCTCGGGCCCTGAATCGTCGCCCGAGTCTGCATCGCACCGCTGTTGCGGCGCCTCCCCGGTGGCCGATTGCATGACCCCATCCACCAGTTGCTCGAGGTAGCTGAGGGTACCCCGTAGCTGGTCTGTGGTCCGAAGATCACTGTCGCGCCGCCCGCTCTTCAACGATTGCATGGCCGAACGCAGGGACGCCAGCGGCTGGCGCAGGTCGTGGCCGGTGGTGGCAAGCTGCAGCCCGCGGGCCTCGGCCAGGTTCCTGGCCATTGCGTAGCGGTTCTCGAGGGTGAGAAAGCGGTCGTGCAGATCCAGCATCTCCTGCATCATCACCGACTCGTGGGCGAGGGCGTTGTCGCGCTCCCGCCGCAGGCCGCGTATGCGGTCGATGATGGCCAGCGCCATCATCGTGGCGTCGAGCAGCACGCCTATACGCATGGTCTCGAAGCTGAGCCCCACAGCGACCATACCCGGCGACCAGTGGGCGAAGGTGGAGATCAGGGCGGCTATTGTCAGGCCGGTCCACCCAGCCACGTAGAAGCGGTTGCCGATCCGATCCCGGCGCAGGGCAACGATGCCGCAGCCCAGAAACAGCAGGGTTGCCAGGAAGGTCCAGGGAAAAGCAAGTTGTTTGAGCAAGCTTGTGTCGAGCACCAGCGGGCTGATCATCATGATGATGGTGGCCCCGAGCACGCTCAGCAGCACCTTATCCATGATGGGGTGTTTGGTCCGGGACTGCAGAAATTCCCGCGAGAACAACGCGGCGCCGACGGTGAGATTCAGGCCCAGCGGCAGGGCCGCGAAAGCGTTCCAGCCCGGACGGTCGGGCCACAGGAACTGAACGCCAGCCCGTCCATGTGGAACAGATGCAGCGCAATGGACAGCAGGTAGACGCTGTAAAAGAAGAACAGCCGCTCGCGCATCATCACCATGTACATCAGGCTGTAGGCAAACATGAACGCAATGAAGCCGTAGAACGCTGCGTTCTTGGTGCTGTGGAAGCCGGCGAGCTCTGAAAAGCTCAGGTCGGTCTCGATGGACAGGGGAATCGCCGTGGCCCCTTGCGGACGCGTAGCGGATGTAGATGACCGCCGACTCGCGGGGCGCCAGCTCGAATGTGCTCACCAGGTGGCGATAGCGGATTTCCCGCTCACCGAAGGGCAGGTCAGCATGGTCATGCAGCAGCAACGCCGGCTCTTCATCACCTACGATCCATATGTCCAGTTCCTGCATGAAGCGAATGTTCAGTGACAACCGTCGGGATATCTCCGTATCTTCGCCGTTGCGCAACGGCAGTCGCAGCCAGTAGGTGGATTTCGAAAAGCCGAAGTCGACCCGGTCGCCGGGATCGGCTTGAAGCGTGTGGCGCTCTGCGCGATGGCGGATGTCGCTCAGCGTCAGCGCACCCTCCGGATCCTCCAGAAAGCCGATATACGGCGCTACGTCCCGGTAGTGCTCGCCACGTTCCAGCACCAGGGTGTCGTTGCCCCATGAGGCCGCAGCGAATTGCAGCATAACGAGACCCAACATCGCCTTGCATGCCGCAGCGTGGAAGTTCACGCCGAGTTTCTCCCTGACCCGGGGGGATCGGGCGGGAGACATTGGATGGCAGAAGCGGCGCGCGCTGGACGGTGGCGATCGCGGACGACCACGACGTCGTGCGCCAGGGCATAAAGGCCACGCTGGACATATCGCCGCGGCTGCAGGCCGCGGCGTCGACATCGCTCGGCAGGCCGCGAACGGTATCGAAGCCATCCGCAAACCAAGGCGCTGCATCCCGGAACTGCTGGCGTCGATGCGCCCATGCCTTACGCACGGGGTATCGAGGTCTTCACCGAAGTCCGCCGCTGGTCTGCGAACACACGCATCATCGCCATGACCGGCATGACGTCTGCCGGCGTGCTCAAGCGTCTGGTCGATGCCGGCATAGACGGGGTGTTCCTGAAGGGTGGTGAAACCGAGGAGTTTCTCGCCGCGCTTCCCCAGGTACTTTCGGGTGAGCAATACGTGTCTGCCCAGGCCGCCGAGGCTCTGGCCGGTGCGGCCGACCAGGACAGCCTCACCCGGCGCGAGCTCCAGGTGCTCAGCCTCATCGTCGGCGGCCTTGAGCAACGGTGAAATCGCCGACGCGCTCAGCATCAGCACCAACACCGTCGACGATCACCGCGCCAGCATCATGCGAAAGCTCAACGTTCATTCCATGGCCGAGCTGATGGCGTACGCGCTACGGGAAGGATTATTGGATGCCTCCCGACAGCTCTGACCCCTCCCGTGACGTTGGATTGTAAGTGTTTCGCAAAACCGGCCCCTGGGGAAGGCCGCGAGGCGTGGTTTCTGCGCCGCTCAGGGCAAATTAGTAGATCCGTACTATTACGCGGCGGTGGAGGCTGTGCCCATACTCGGACCCGAGACTGGAACAGGGGATTCGAATGGGGTTGCGCGGGATTCTGGCGAGCGGCCTGATGCTGGCAGCCACGGCTGCGCACGGTGCCGAGGCGCTCAACAACGACGATCTCGTCGAGGAGATGGCGGCCCTCATCGGCGTGCACAATGCGGCGCTGCCGCCGTCTTTCGTACCGGACCCGGTCGTCGGCATTCCGGCAGCTATCGTGACTTACGGCGCGAACATCGGCTTGAAGTATGTCGAGCCGCCGTTGCTGGTTCCTCCCGGCTGGAACGAGCACCCGAATTCGAGCGATCAATGTACGTTCAACTTCGCGCTTGGCCAGTCGCTGTCGGAGTACAGCAACCTTCTCGGTTTCGTGAATATCAGGCCTCTGGCGGGCGACTGGGGAGAGTTCACGCGCGATGGTGTCGTAGATACCTATCATGCCAACTCCGACGTCGATCTGACGCTGACCGGTCCTGGCGTGCTTGCCGGGCGTACCTCAGACCAGGCCCCACAGTTGGTGCGCATTCCGGCAGGCAACCACACCTATTTCTGGCGGGCCGAGACCAGGATTTCGGATGCGTTCGATCTGATCATTCCTGCCTGGATGCTGGGCTTCAACGTCGGTTACTACGGGGCCGCCTTCTCCGACGTTGGCGCCTCGGCGGCGCGCCAGGCTGCGCGCATGAATGCGGCGCAGCAGATCATGGTTGACATCGCAGTAGAAGCAGGCATTGTCGCCGGCGACCAGTACGGCCTGTTCGGCAGCCGTCCCACCGTTGCCCACGAGCGCACCCAGGACATCACGGTTTACGACGTGATACCGCCCTCGATCTGGTCGACGCGGGACGTGCACCAGTTCGAGGCGACCGATTTCGGCGGCGTGTTCTGGGACCGGGTCGCCGATGAGGTCAGCCCCACGGTATCGGCATCCGACGCCTGCGGCCGGCCGCACCAGCTCAGCAACGATCACCCGCCGCTTCTGCCGATCGGCGCAACGACCTTGACCTGGACCGTGCGGGACCTGGGGCCCACGCCGAGCGGCGGCGTCAACAGCCGCACGCTGACCCAGACCATTTACGTGCAGGACACCCAGGGCCCGCTGATGGTGCCGCCGCCGAGCCTCGTGATCGAGGTGCCCGCGCTGGATTCCGGTATCGACGGCGCGAGCGTGAACGTGGGCGCCCCCCGGGTGGTAGATCTGGCAGACCCTTCCCCGACGGTGTCAAACACGGTTCCGGACTACTTTCCCAAGGACAGCCGCACACCGGTTCTGTGGAGTGCCACCGACGCCTCGGGCAACCTGACGGAGGCGAAATCGAGCTCGTCACGGTTGAAGCAGGCGAGGGCGAGAACACGGCGCCAGTGGTGTCTGACGTGGCCGCCAGCACGCTCACCTCCGACCCGATCGACATTGTGCTGAACGGGTCTGACAACGACTTCATCGACGGCATGTTCGATCCGCTGTCGTTCCGGCTGATCGACCGCCCGGACAATGGCGACTTCATCGCGCCGCTGTTCCCGTTCTTCATCGAGGACTACCGGACCAGTCCGGAAGGCCCCTATGGGGAGGAGTTCTATCTGTCCGGTAACCGAAGCAACTGGCTCTACGACAACGTCTGCCAGGGCTCGTCGCTGCCCTACAACGAGCGCATTCCAGTCGACTGGGTGTACCAGCCGGAGTTCGTCCACGTCACCGACGACGGCACCAACTTCATGATCGACCACTACTGGCGTTGCGGCCCCAGCAATGCCAGCCGCGAAAAGCGCATCTCCAAGTGGGATCAGGACGGCAACTACATCGGCCAGATGAACTATAACGGCACCAACGACACGTTCGTGATGGACCAGGATGGCTTCCTGTACACCCTGTCGAGGAACGGTGCGGGATCCAGCACGACGCTGTATCTCGCGCAGAATCGGACCAACTTCGAGGAGCTGGGCGGCGCCAACCCCCGCGCGGACTCCTGGCGGTTCAACTTCGCGTCCACTCAGAACGACGAACTGGGCCTGAATGACCCGATCTCGTCCCCGTCGCTCAGCTATGCACGCATCGACAGCCGCGAGGGCTTGCTCTACCTGACCGACCGGCGGCGCGTGTTCGTGTTCGATATTCGCTCCGACCTCAGTGACGGCGTCGATGCAAACGACAATTCCATGTCAGACAAGTATCTCGGCGCGCTCAAGAACGCCGAGGAATTTCTGCGCAGCAACTGGGGAAATTCCTGGACCGGGTTTTCCATGGAGGTGGACGGGGAGGGGAGCCTGTACGTCGCTGACTCGGGCAACGACCGCATCCACAAGTTCACGCCCTCTTATTTCGACGACGCCGGCGAGTTCGTGATGGGCGACTACGTGGGCTGGATGGGCCGCTGCGATACGAGCACCAACAACGCCTGCGACGAGGAAAAAGGCACCAGCTACGGCTACTCCTGTACGGATGAGACCTGCAGCGTGGTTGACTATCGCGACTGGGACGATGGCATGACACGACGGGGCACCGTCGGCTGGGAGCCGGGACAATTCGCCGGTGTAGCGTTCATCGCGCTCGATCCGAAGGGCGTGCTGTACGCGGCGGATTCCGGAGCCCCCGGTGCCGGCGGAAGGGTGCAGCGGTTCGCCACCGACGGCACCTTCGGCGGCGAGGCCCGGTCGACGGGTTCGGGTGTCAACCAGGGCGAACGCCCCGGCTTCATCTTAGGCAACCTGGGCACGGTCAAGGCCGTTTCGGTCAACTCGACCCACTTCTTTGTCGTCGACCAGGAAGAGTCTTTCGTGCACGTCTTCGAGACCACGCCGCTGAAAGACATCACCGACAGCTCGGCGACTGTCACTTACGTATCGAACTTCGATTTCCACAGCGACACGGACAGCTTTCAGTTCGTCGCCAGCGACGGTCTCGATGACAGCAATGTCGGCACCGTGTTCGTCAACGTAGCGAGAAACTACCGACAGCCCTTGGCGTTTCCGCAGATCCTCACCACCGACGAGGACGTGGCGCTGGACATCGTGCTGGAGGGAGACGACCCGGACGGCATTCTGGGCGAGGACTTCAACGGCCTGGACACGCTGACCTACCGGATCCTGGAAGGGCCCGCCAACGGCACGGTGTCGGACGGCGAAGGGCCGGATCGAACGTATACACCGGATCCGGATTACTTCGGTGACGATTCGTTCACCTATGTCGTGAACGACGGCAATGAGGATTCAGAACCCGTCTCTGTCGCGATTACGGTCAACGCCGTCAACGATCTGCCCAGTGACCTGGAGGTGCTGCTGCCCGATCGCGTCAGTATGGGGCACCCACTGTTTTTCAGGGCGCGTTACTTCGACGATGGATCGTCCAGCCTGGACACCTGGGTTCAATGGGGGGACGGCTCCTTGAGCTACCAGGGTGATTACGTCGACGGACCGGACGGACCAGAGCTGGAAGGCGTCAAGCTCATCGAGCCGCCCAATGGCGACGGTGTCGGGCAGGCCGTAGCAGAACACCTGTATACCGCCACGGGGCCGCGAACGGTGAGATTCTGCTTGCGGGACGGAATCCAGGATGTATGCGCGGAGCACTCGTTCACGGTGGAATCTCTGGTAAACCTGGGACTGGATGTCTCCGACCAGGAATTGACCGTGCCTGCCGGCAGCACTGCGTCGATAGACGTGGCCCTGACCAACTTCGCCATGCGTTCTGTTCCGGCGCCAGGGGGGCTGATTGCCGAGAACGTGGTGCTGGAGGGTACGTTCAGCTCCGACGCCGTGGCGTATAACGGGAGCACCAGCGAAGCCTGTTCGCCGCGGGCGGGCGGCTTTCGCTGTGAGTTCGGCTTGTTCGACATCGGAGAGGAAGCGACGCTTACCGTGCAGACACTCGCACGGTCCGACATCCTTTACGACGAGGGCCTGACCCTGTCGATGCGTGCACGCACGGATACGCCGGCGCTGAACGAATTCTTCCAGCGCGATGTGTCGATCGCGGCGGCGGCGGACGACACCGACACCGATGGCGACGGCATGCCGGATGTGTTTGAAGAAGCGTTCAGTCTGAATCCGAACAGCGCTGCGGATGCTGGTCAGGACGACGATGAAGACGGTTTGAGCAATCTGGAGGAGTATCAGAACCGGACCGATCCTGGAAATCGCGATAGTGATGGGGACGGCGTTGACGATGGTTATGAGGTCGCCAATGGTTTGGATCCGCTTGATGGTTCGGATTGTCCGGGTTGGATGTGTGGTGGTGCAGGTTTGTGGAAACTCGACCTGCTCAGGCGTGCAAACCATTGATCTTATGTTAGGGAGCGAATGTTATGAAAAGATTGATTCGGCTTACTGGTGGCCATTTGCGCTCGAAGCCGGTATCGCTCGAACTCATGTTAATGGCCTTATTATACGTGTTCTAGTGGCGGATGATGGAAGGTGGGGCGGCTGTATGGCGCTGCTCGATCGGGATTTGTCTGGGTATGGTCTGGACTGCCCTAGTCGATGGGTGACATTCAGCTGTACGGGCGACTTCACAACCAAGGACAACGCCTACAGGATGTTCGAGTGGCGCAAATGGCCATGGTGCTTGGATCCAGCATTCTTTTGGAAGTCGAAGATCAGTTGAAGCACAATGGATACTGCTATGCGGGATAAAATCAACGTCAGGTCATGAGCCACCGTAATTTTTCGACATAGAGGATTGATTGCAGTTGCGCTTGATACGGTGGAGTTCGCCGTAGCTGAGCTATGGTCCAGGAGGGCGGATGGGGTGTCGGTTCGGCTCCGCGAGGAGTGAAGGTTGGAAAATCGCCAATTGTGGAGCTGGGTGTTCACGGGCTTCGGGGCGAGCTCTCGCGCTTGATATGGTTCGGTTTGCTCTCCCGGTTCGGCAGACAAAAGAGCCATAAGGTTTACATATTCTGTTTCTACAACAGAGCAGGAGCGTTTGCGGAGTGGGCACGCGTCTGGATTAGCACAACGTCATGGTCGATTCCTGCAGTAACGCACCTCTGGTTCGATCCTCGCTGTGGTCGCCGGGTACATAAAAATCTCGACCACCAGGTGGCTGCTTCCTCTTGCCGGTCAATATAGGCATCCATCAGAGTAACTGTTATGGCAACAGACAGTCCTGCCGGTGTCGTCGACTAAACTTGTCTGCGAACCCCTCAGCCACGGCCGTAGCGTCATCCAGGAGCGCCGAGGCTTAGGTGTCCATTTGGCGTGATCGCCTCGGTGCATCTAATGCGGCGAGGAAAAGTCCAATCATAGCCTGGAGGTGTCTAGTGGACCAGATGCCAATCTGGCAAAGAACCTGTTCACTAAATCGTGGCAAAGGCTTAAACAATTCAAGCCGAGATCGGGCAGCCTAGCCGTAAGCGTCCGGGGAACCCATCTGGCGATTTCGGGATCGGGTCCTGACGATGGTGTCCACTTAACTCATAGGTGGACACCAACATGGAAGGATCGGTATTGCGACGTCGGCGGCACAGCGCGGAGTTCAAGGCGCGCGTTCTGGAGGCCTGCAGTCAGCCCGGCGCGTCGATCGCGGGAGTCGCGCTCGAACACGGGCTGAATGCGAACGTAGTGCACAAGTGGCGCCGGCGGGCTGAGGAAGGCCATCTGGCACGGAAGGACATAGTTCCGGCCGCCGAGTTTGTGTCGCTACCGATCCTACCGGAGGCCGAGCCCGAGGTTGGGGACATCCGCATCTCGATCCGGCGCGGAAGTACGTCGCTGGATATCCAGTGGCCGGTGTCCAGTGCGCAGACCTGCGCCCGGTGGCTCGGCGAGGTGCTGAAGTGATCCGCATCGACGCGATGTGGCTGGGGGTTGAGCCGCTCGACATGCGGGCCGGCCCCGATACGGCTCTGGCGCGCGTCATCAAGGTGTTCGGTGAGGCTCGAGCCCACCACGCCTACGTGTTCATGAACCGGCGGGCCACCCGCATCAAGGTGCTCGTGCATGATGGCTTCGGCCTGTGGCTGTGCGCCAGGCGCCTGCATCGCGGCGGCTTCATCGGGGCCGGTACCCGGGAGGGCGCCGCGGTCGAACTCACGGGGGAGCAGTTGCAGGCGCTGGTGGTCGGGCTGCCGTGGCAGCGCCTGAGAGATACGGTCGCTATCCGCCTTTCCTGAGGTTTTTTGCTTGTAAACGCTCCCGTTCGGCTGCGTGTTGTGGCAAACTATCAGCCATGCACACGGCCGATCAACTCGCTCAGATGGACGCACAATCGCTGCGTTTTCTGGCCGCTCAGCTGATCGCCGAAGTCACCGACAGCCGCCGCGACAATGCCCTGAAGCAGCAGAAGATCGACCAGCTCACCCACGAGATGGCGATCCTGAAGCGCTGGAAGTTCGCTGCGCGCAGCGAGCAGTTGAACCCGGCCCAGCGACACCTGTTCGAGGAGATGCTCGAAGCCGATCTCGAGGCCATCGGTCTCGAAATCGAGGCACTGAAGAGCGTTGAGCAGCGCACGCCGCCCAAGGGTAAGCCGCGGCGTGCGCCTTTGCCTGCCGACCTGCCCCACACCGAGGTACAACACGAACCGGAGACCACCGTCTGTGCCTGCGGCTGTGACCTGAAGCGTATCGGCGAGGATGTCAGCGAGAAGCTCGACTATGTGCCGGGGGTGTTCAGCGTCGAGCGGCATGTCCGCGGCAAATGGGTCTGTGCTCGCTGTGAGACGCTCATCCAGGCGCCGGTGCCGCCGCACGTGATCGACAAGGGCCTACCGACCACGGGGCTGCTGGCGCAGGTGCTGGTGGCCAAGTATCTCGACCACCTGCCGCTGTATCGCCAGGAAGGCATCTTCGGTCGCGCCGGTCTCGAGATCCCGCGGTCGACCCTGGCGCAATGGGTCGGACAGTGCGGTGTGCAGCTGCAGCCGCTGGTGGACGCTCTGCGCCAGCTCATGCTCGAGTGCGCGGTCCTGCACGCCGACGAGACCCCGGTACCCATGCTGGTGCCCGGCAAGGGCAAGACTCACCGGGCCTACGTCTGGACTTATGGCACAACGGCCTACGATTCTCTGCAGGCGGTGGTCTACGACTTCGCCGAAGGCCGCGCCGGCGAACATGCCCGGCGCTTTCTGGAAGGCTGGCGTGGCCAGTTGGTCTGTGACGACTTCAAGGGCTACAAAGCGCTGTTCGCCAGCGGTGTGACAGAGGCCGGATGTCTGGCTCACGCGAGGCGCAAGTTCTTCGATCTGTGGGCCAACCACAAGAGCCCGGTGGCCGAAGAAGCGCTGCGGTTCTACAGCGCGATCTACGACATCGAGCGAACCGCGCAGTCGCTCGATGTCGATCAGCGCACTCGACTGCGCACGCTGAAAACCAAGCCGATCCTGGATACGTTGCGCGCCTGGCTGGTGCTGCAGCGACAAAAGGCTACGGATGGAACGGCCATCGCCAAGGCAATCGACTACAGCCTGAATCGCTGGGAAGCCTTGGTTCGGTTCGCCGATGACGGCCGGCTGCCGGCTGACAACGGCGCCGATA